>NZ_CP047390.1:0-254933 GCF_013365515.1 Agrobacterium sp. CGMCC 11546 | reverse complement strand
CTTGTCGTGGGCGTCGAACACCATCTCCTGGCTCTCACGCATATAAGCCCGCGCGAACATCATCCGGCTGTGGCAGAGCCGGACATGCGCAACTTTCACCGTCGTTGTCACGCCCTGGATCAGGACGATCTCATGGCTCCAGTCGAACTGGTAAGCCTCGCCGGGCGCATAATAGAGCGGCACGTAGGCCTCGGCGGTCACAGCCCCTCGATCCTTCGACCATCCCTTCGCATAGCGCCGGATTGCATCGTAGCTGCCGTCGTAACCCAGCGCCCGAAGCTCTTCGTAAATCCGGATCAGCGTCAGCCGCTCGCGAGATGGCTTGCCTTCGTTCGCGGCCAGGAAGCGCTCGATCTCAGCCTTCCAGGCTCCGGTCTTCGGCAGTGGCTGTCGTTCGCGCTCATAGGAAAAGTCGGTCTCATCAGATCGTAATATCTTGCGGACCGTGTTGCGAGACACGTTCAGCTCCCGGACGATCCTCTTCACCGACCAGCCCTGCACATGGAAGGCTCGACGAACACGCGCAATCGTATCCACTCGCTTCAACTCCCTCTCCATCTGTCACCAAAAGACAGATGGTCAGACGAAACAGGTGGGGGGTCAAAATTGGACGCCGATCACCCCGCCAGAGGGGTCAATATTCCACGCCGAAACACAGGGTGAGGAGTTTAGCAAGCTGAAAGCTGTGTGGAAACAGCTCACCGATGCTATCTATCAGGCGAACGAAAAGCCGCTACGGTTCTTGAGGTACTATCTGCTTGCTGCGCATGACGTAGACGGAAGGCTTCGTGAAGACGTGATCTACGATTGGTTTCGGAAGAACGCGGAGCAAACCAATCACGAAAAAAACCGCTCGATTTTGCCGGGAAGTTGCTTGACGCTGTCACGGCGTATGCTCACTTCGCGAAGGGCCGGAACGTCGCTGGCGAAGAAGAGGCGGGAATCATCAACACCCGTCTCCTCGGCGGAAAGTCCATAAAACAGCACTTTATTCTCCTGCTTGCTGGTCGCTCCCTGTCCCCTGCGAACTTCAGCAAACTTGCCGACGAACTGGAGAAAACGATGTTCGTTTGGCTACTGACCGGCACGTCAGGTAAGGAGTATGAAAGACGTATTATCGAAGCTGCGCATCAGCTCAACAGTAAGCGGCAAGCAGAGACCGTTCAACGCGCGTAATTCCACGGCATGAGTGCATCGAGATGGCTGCTTGGCCACCCGTTGGCTATGCGCTCGAGGGTCTGAGTTAGCCAGGCCGGGCGATGTCTCAATTGATGAGAAATGGCCCATGGTTGGTTGGCGCACAACTAACGCTAGCCGATTTGTAAGCCGCGCCCATGTTTGACTATTTCCTTATGACATCCGGGGGGGCGGGGCGGAACTCATCCGCCAACGCGCAAATCTACAGGAATGGTGGGGACGCACGGCATCACGGCCATCAATGGCCGCAACTAAACCGTCTTAGTTTTCAGACGGTCTGCTGACTTTCGCCACAAGTTTGGCGTGCTGCTGCCGACGCTGATTTCAATGAATGGCAGCTGCCACTTCCGAGGAGAACCAAACGTCCGGATAGATAGCTATCGCGCTTTGATCAGGACCCCGGTCGGCATTTTTCCAAAGCGAGCGGATTGTCCGTGCTTCGGCGAGACTGGCTGGCACCCTGGAAGCAGGGACCTCCCTCGATGCGCCCACACAGGGAATAAACCAGACAGGCATTAGGGGCGTTACGCTAAATCCCCCGCTTTCCGCGCGGACCATCAACGTTATTGCGACTTCCTCGCTCGGCCGCCACGGAAAGATCATCCGCCCGCCGGGCTTCAACGCCCTTAACCAATCTGCGGGCGGCGCTGCCACTCCGGCATTTACATAGATCACGTCCGACTGTGGCAGCCGTTTTTTTGTCGCGTCACCGCTGACGATGGTGACCCCTTCAAAGGGTTCGAGGTTAAGCCGCGCGCTTTCCACTAGGCCTTCCTCAATCTCGAATGCAGTGACTGTTCCCGTTGGCAGCACAAGCATTGAAAGAATAGCGGTATAGTAGCCTGTTCCTGCCCCGATATGGGTGACAGCCTCCCCGCGTTGAGGCGAGACAGTCCCGATCCAGGCGGCATGAAGTGAAGGCTCTCCGTTGTTGATACCTTTGTTCGCATCCAAAGCCACCAAGGCATTTTGATAAAGGTAGACTGGGTCGGCGCTCGGTGTGTCGAGATATTGTCGGCCGACTTTGATTTTCCAGGGACCGGGAGGAAAGAAAGCCTCCCGTGGAACGGTTTCAAATGCCCTCTCAATTCGAGGATCTGAGGACTTACTCGCGGTGGCTATAACCCGGGCATAAAAACCCCGGATTTCATCGACGCTGGCTCGCTCATTTGCCATAGGGAGGTCTCCTGTCAACGCTGGATTTAGGCGTTAGAATGGACACCCTGACCGGAGGCGCGTCGTCCAAATCTTCAACCCGTTTAAACTCCATCGCGGCAGTCAGCCGCGCAATCGTTGCTCGATGCACACTGAACAGCCTCGCTACATCGGCCGGTTTCCGACCGGCCTCGAGCATTTCGATAATCTCGGCGCGCTGTTCATCATTGAACTTCGGCCGCCGGCCGCCGACGCGGCCTTGTTCACGCGCAGAATCCAACCCTGCACGGGTCCTTTCCCGCACCATGGCGCGCTCGAATTCTGCAAATGCCCCCAGCATCTGCATCATCATTCGACCCGCCGGACCTGAGGTGTCCACGGCTTCGGTCAACGACCGGAAGCCGGCACCAGCGGCTTCGACCTTTTCCAGGATGTGCAGAAGATCCTTTAGTGAGCGAGAGAGTCGATCGAGTTTCCAGACAACAAGAGTGTCTCCACCCCGCAATTGGTCGAGCAACCGATGAAACTCCGGTCGATCCCATCGGCCACCGGAGGCTTTCTCTTCAAATACACGGGTGCAGCCAGCGTCCTTGAGAGCCTTGACCTGCGCGGCTGTCTCTTGGCCATCAATTTTCGAAACCCGTGCGTAGCCGATGAACATCCGCATAAACCTGTTGCCAATCAGCGGATTTGGCAACAGGTTTATGCGCAAGTCAAGCGATTAAAAATCCGTGTGACCTTTATCGATATTTGGCACTATCTATCATCGATATCTATCCCTTGGGCGCCTTGTAGTCCGACGGTCCACCAAGTCGATGCCAGCGATAAGTTCGCCTTCTCTAGGAACTGAGTTTTCGCAATATCCTGTCGCGCTCCGACCACTACCAATTGGGCGAAACCTCGCTGTTTCAAAAGCTGCTTAGTTTCGTTCAGCAGAGCTTGCCCCACATCTTTCCATAGCTCCTTGCAGCCGACACAGAAATCATCGATCAGCGCGGTTGGGCCGCCAGGATCATAAACAGGTGGGGTAGGAAACTTTCGCGCAATTGCGAAACCAAGCACATGATCGCCCTCGATTGCAATCAGGCATACATTTTCGGAATCGCTGAAGAGCTTTTCAAACCATGGCAATGTCGAATCAGCCGAGTTTGCAGCCTTTTTCCGAAAACGCGGCTCGTACGACTCGTACTCGATCCTACGTCGTTCGACGAGCTCAATACAAAGCGGCGCATCCATGACTGCTGCGGGTCGAACAATCATCGCCTCTCCTTTCGGTTCATCACCCTCTACCTACCCAGTCTGATTTTTCCAGGAGATTGCTGGCGCTGGGCCATTCGTAGCGTATGAAATCTACGTGCGGGAGGCGGGTCATAACGTTTCGCTTCTCTTCGATCCATTGACCGCCCATCCGTTCGTAAAAGGATCTTGCCGCATGATTTTCGCGAAGTGTTAGCAGATGAACTGGCCGTTCCAGCCGATCTGCGGAAAAACCGCGGATACTTTCGACCAAGAGGCGTTGCCCTACGCTTTTTCCTTGATAGGTCGGGGCCACGTATAGATTGTGAAGATAGGTCCCGAACTCGGTCTCCTCATCAAACAGGAAACATGCGAACCCGGCCACAACTGCCGCTTCCTCTGCGACTTTCAAGCACATCTCGGTAGGATCGACGTCCTGCGACAAGCGCCGTTGCCAAAGGCTAGTCTTTTCCTCGGGCATGATGTCGGCCAAATAATCTGCGGGGAGAATTCCGGCATAGGTTTGTTGGCTGACGGCGATATGAAGCGCTGTAACAGCCTCCCGATCGTCAGGTTTGGCATCGCGAAAATTCATGGTGCGACCGCTCCTAAACTTTTGTCCGCCGGTCCACGGGCCAATGTTCGATGGACCGTTGGCCTGGAGGCCGAGAACACCTCGGCGAGATCGCTGATCGAATAATCGCCTGTGTCATACATGCGGCGTAATTCCTTGTGCTGACGGTCTGAAAGCTTTGGCTTCTTGCCACGCAGCTTTCCCTTGGAGCGGGCGATTGCCATTCCCTCGCGCGTGCGCATCCGGATCAGATCCGCCTCGAATTCGGCGAAGGTGGCAAGGATGTTGAAGAACAGCCTGCCCATAGGATCGGACGGATCATGCACGCTGGTCCCTATCTGCAAATCACCCGGCGTGCGGAAAGATCATCACCGATGAGACGAGCGTCAGGCACCGAGCGTGCCAGCCGGTCCAGTTTCGGCACCACCAGCGTATCGCCGCTGCGCACGGCGGCGAGCGCCTGGTCGAGGCCGGGCCGCGTTCGGTTCGCGCCTGTAAACCCGTGATCGGTGTAGATGCGATCAGTTGCAACGCCGAGCTTCAGCAAGGCTTCCTTCTGCGCCGCGAGGTCCTGCTTGTCGGTTGAACAACGAGCGTAACCGATGAGGGTGTTTGTCATGCAGAATCTGTAACGTAAGGGGGTCCATCACTGCAAGAAATATAGTACCATCTAGGGGTCAGAACAAGAGCAGTCCGAAATCGTACGCTAAGGCCGAACGAAGCATGAACAATGCCGCAGTTCGGATTTTGGACGTTCGATCTCTGTGGATTGCCATCGATATTCGCTGGTTTTGATTTCTCTGTTCGGCCCGACTCGACAACGCTAAGCGCAGATTGGTTATGAATGGAGTCGGGCTATGGCAAAGCGCAAGCTTCTCAAAGATCAAGATCGCCGAAAGCTAGTCGATATCCCGGTCGACGAGGACAGCTTAATCCGACACTACTCATTGTCACCGGCCGATCGCCTGGAGATCGAACTGCGCAGACGCAATCACAACCGGCTTGGCTTTGCCATTCAGTTATGTCTGATGCGATACCCGGGTCGAGTGCTGGGGGCAGAAGAAATTCCGCCACGCGCCATGCTTAAATATGTTGCTGATCAGATCGGCGCCGCCCCGGAAGCTTTTTCGCTCTATGCACGCCGTGAAGAAACCCGTCGGGATCACACAGCACGGCTAGTGATGTATCTGGATACGAGAAGCGCGACGCTGCAAGATCGCCGCGCCGCGCTATTGTCTGCAATTCAGGCGGCGGCGACGTCCGACGACGGTGCTGCGATAGTCAATTCGATTGTCGTCGCGTTTCGTGAACGCGGCGCTCTTCTACCGGCGATCGACACGATCGAACGGATTGGCCTTGCCGGCCGTGCGATAGCCCGCCGTTGGGCAGAGACAACTCTGATTAAAGACATCCCGCTCGATGCGCTCCGATCATTGGACCGGCTGTTAGAAGTGGACCCGTCGATCGGCCAGACGCGCTTCCATTGGCTACGCTCGGCGCCAGAAGCGCCAGGTGCGTCGAATCTGGTCGGGCTGACAGAGCGGATAGCCTTTCTGCGGCGGCTGGAGATCGATCCGACGTTACAGGCGCGCATATCAGCAGGACGGTGGGGCCAGATGATCCGGGAGGGTAACGCAACCCCGGCCTGGCTTGCCAACGACTTCAATGCCAGCCGTCGCCGGGCTCTGATTATGGCTCAAGTCATCAAGCTTTGCCAGAAGCTCACGGACGATGCGGTGACGATGTTCATCAAGCTGATGGGTAAGTTGTTCTCGCAAGCCAACAACCGAAAGAAGCAGCGGCAGATGCACTGCAGAGCGAACACCGCCAAAGCGCTGCGCATGTTTCTCGATACGATCACCGCGCTGCAGTCCGCCAACAACAATGGTCGGAATGCAATGGATGTTCTCGACCAAACAGTCGGCTGGGATCGACTGCTTCGGATGAAGCCTGAGCTCGAGTCGATGGTCGACGACAACGAGGCGCCGTCGTTGATCGTAGCAGCCGAGCAATATGCGACCGTCCACAAATACACTGGTGCATTCCTTCAGGCATTCACGTTCCGCTCGGCGCTTCGCCACGATCCACTTCTAGCGGCAATTGCGCTGCTTAAACGGCTTCATGCCGAGAAGCGACGGACGCTCCCTGATCGCGTCCCGCTCACCCACCTTAGCCAAACTGACCGGCGGCTCATCTTCGAACGGGAAAAACCTGATCGCCGACGCTACGAGATCGCAACGCTCGCTGCTTTGCGAGACCGGCTTCGATCTGCGGAGATATGGGTCGACGGCAGCCGATCTTTCCGGCCCATTGACGAGCATTTGATGCCGCGAACAACATTCGTCACGTTAAAGGAGGAGGATCGTCTCGGATTAGGCGTCCAAGCTGATGGCGCGCAGTGGCTTGCCGAAGCGCGTCAGATGCTCGACTTCAACCTGCAGCGTCTGGCGCACAGGGCACGATCCGGAAAGCTCGAAGGAGTTCGTCTTGAGGCCGGAACGTTGATCATCACACCAACTGCCAGCGAAATCCCTGTGGCCGCCGAGGCACTGAATGCCGAGATCAGCGATATGTATCCGTTGGTCGAGGTTCCCGATCTGTTAAGGGAAGTGCATGAATGGACCGGCTTTGCGGATCAGTTCACGCATGTTCGGACCGGCGACGTACCAAAAAATGTCTCTGCAATGCTCGCTGGTGTACTGGCCGATGCTACGAACCTTGGCCCCAAACGAATGGCGGGCGCTTCCAAAGGGATTAGCGCTCACCAGATTGGGTGGATGCGCACATTCCACGCGCGATCGGAGACATACCGCACGGCTCAAGCGTGCATCGCCGATGCCCACACCCAGCATCCGCATTCGCGCCTTTGGGGCAATGGCACAACGTCATCGTCCGATGGCCAATTCTTCCGTGCGAGCGACCGGGCTGCAAAGCGCGGCGACATCAATTTGCATTACGGTAGCGAGCCCGGATCGAAATTCTATAGCCATCTGTCAGATCAATACGGCTACTTCAGCATTTTGCCCATCAGTCCCACCGAGAGCGAGGCGGCCTATGTGCTGGACGGGCTCTTCGATCAGGACACGGTCCTCGATATCCAGGAGCACTTTACCGACACTGGCGGTGCCAGTGATCATATGTTCGGGCTGTTCGCCTTGATCGGAAAGCGGTTCTCACCAAGACTGCGTAATCTCAAAGATCGGAAGTTCCATACGTTCGAGAAGGGTGATGCATATCCGGCGCTGTCGAACCACATCGGGGCGCCGATCAATGCCAATCTGATCCTCGACCATTGGGACGATCTGCTCCATCTTGCGGCGTCGATCACGACGCGGTCCGTGGTGCCATCTACCATCCTCAAGAAATTGTCCGCAACGCCAAAGCAAAGCCATCTCGCGAGGGCGCTCCGCGAACTCGGCCGTATCGAAAGGTCGCTCTTCATGATCGAATGGTACTCAAGTCCGGCACTACGGCGGAGATGCCAAGCTGGTCTCAACAAGGGCGAGGCCGCTCATAAGCTGAAACGCGCTGTGTTCTTCCACGAGCGGGGCGAAATCCGCGACCGGTCGTTCGAGAGCCAGGCATTCCGCGCCTCTGGTCTCAACCTCGTTGTCAGTGCAATCGTCCACTGGAATACAGTCTATCTCGACCGCGCAATCACGCAGTTGAAGCGAGAGGGTCGAAATATTCCCGATACTTTGTTGAAGCATATTTCGCCGCTCAGTTGGGAGCACATCAACCTTACCGGCATCTACACCTGGGATGCCGAACACCAGATGCCCGACGGATTTCGATCGCTCCGTCTGCCAGTCGGGCTACGGCGGGTCGCATAAGTTCTCAATCCGTTCGCCCTTAGCGTACGATTTCGGACTGCTCTTGTTCTGGCCCCAACATGGCAAGGCGCGATGGCGGGCATCTTCGCTCAGCAGTCGATGCTGCGTTGAGAGCTCAGATTGGAGGGCAGAATATGGCCGTCGAAACTGACAGCGCACGCGTGCGTTTCCCTCCGCCCTTGGTCTATCTGGGAGCGCTGCTTTTGGGGATGGCAGCGGAGCGGTTTGTTCCCCTTCGCTCGTTCGGCGTCGACTGGCGTTTGCTGATCGCAACCGGCGCGCCGCTGCTCATTGCCGGCGCAGCGATGATGCTTGCGGCGGCGGGGCTCTTCCGACGGTTGGGCACGAACGTTCGGCCGTCACAGCCAGCAACCAAAATCGCAACGACCGGACCCTATCGGTGGACCCGCAATCCCATGTATCTCGGCATGGCACTTGTATATACCGGCCTCGCGATCGGTTTCGACGGGCCGATCGCCCGTGAGGAGCGCTATCTCGAAGACAAGTTTGGCGAAGAATACCACCGCTACAAGGCCGACGTTCGCCGCTGGTTCTGACTATTTGGTCACCGCTTGTCCCCACAAATGAGCCGTCGACGCACTTCACGCTGATGACTACCTTCGAGAAGCGGCAACCAAGAGCGGACAGACCGCCACCGGCCCCAAACCTGCCACTCCGACAAGCAAACTGTTGCCCGCATCGCGAAGGTCAATAAAACCCACTGGACCACGGGGTCGGCGGTTCGACTCTTTTCAAGGCGGGAGACGACGATGCTCGGCCCAGATGCAACATGTTCTGGGTGTCCGAGCCGAGCATCTCATTCGATCTTACGCAGCTTCCCAAACCTGATTGAGGATTTTGGCGGCCAGTGCGGCCTTGTCTTGCGGAAGGAAGCGGCCGTAGTGCTGCTGCACGACATCGGGCGTATCTTGAATGGCATAGCTCGCCTGCTCGTAGGATCCGGTCTGCTTCAGAATATGCGTCGCCAGAATGTCCCGCAGGTTATGCGGTCCATGCGGCAAGAGGCCCTTGATCGCACCCCGTCCGGTATAGGGATTATAGATGCCATAACGTTGGATGACAGTCCGCCAAGCCTCGTAGAATGTGGTCGAATTATAAGCAGCATCAATACTGGTCGTCTTCACCGTCTTGACGAATAGCGTTTGGGGATCTTTCGCACCGCCGAGCAGAACGCCACGATGACGGTCGATATAGGCATCGAGATATTCGTAGAGGTCGAGCAGGTCTGGCAATATCAGCCGAAACGGTTTCTGTCCGAAGAAGGATGAACCGGAGTTTTTGAATGCGACCGACGGGATAAGGACCTCCCACCCCTGGTCGCGATCACTCCAGCGCAGCTCGCCGCATTTCAAATCCTCCAGCCGGCGTTCTGACGTCGGATAGTGTCCACGGGGGCAAACACGAAGTTGGCGAAGGTTCTTTTGTCTGAGCCCAAGGTGCAGGCCCAGCCGAAGCAATAGGAATGATCTAACGGCTTCGGCGGCCGGTCGTGGATATCTGCTCTCATCCGGCATACGTCTCACGATCTCGTCCGTGATCTTGCGATATTCCGCCAGCGGGCTGTCCGATTCAAGTACACACATGATCGGTTCAAATGGATCGCGATGCACGCGCATCACTCGCTGGATCTCCTTGGAACGGTTAGCAGCATGTCGGTGAAACGCATCACAGGCGCCATGCCAGTCGCGAGCCGCAAAGTCGATTTCTTCCTGCTCAATTAAACCTGCAATGGGCCTGACATTCCGAAGCAGCTCCGGATGCTGCCGGATCCAACCGACGTCTGCGCGAGATAGGGCTTGGGCGACCATCAGCATGTCTTCTTCCCATTTGGTGTAGAAGCCACGCCGCTGTTCCCGCCACTGCAGATACCAGTCCCAAACGCCGGGGAAGACGAGAAGGCCGAAGCTTAACTGGCTGACTGGCACACCGAAACCCTTCACGACACCGTTTGGCGAGGCAGCAAGCGCACCAAACATCAAGCCGAGGTGCTCAATCTTCTGGGAGGCCGTTTCCTCACCCCAGACGCCGTTCCGTTGGAACCCAATCGCCGTCAGCGTCGAAGTCTTGAAGCGGATGAGATCAGCCATTTCCATGGCAAGTCTCGGCGGTGCGTCGATAACGCCGGAGAGCAAATCAGGATCATCAAGTTCTGCGGCAACGTTCTGATTGGCGCCGGCCGCCGAGGCCAACGATCGAGAGGAAAGAAAGCTGCTCCCATAAGTGACGCCGGGAAATCGGATGGCGTATCGCTGCTTGCTGGCCGCCGCCTGATAGCGGCGATATTCCGTAGAGCCGGAAATGATCACCCGGCGCACCCAATCGAGGATCTCCTCGCGCTTGGTAAAGGGCAGGCTGTTGAAGTCCTCGGGCAGGTGCAATGAAATCCGTCGCCGCTCAGCCGGGTTGATATCACCGAGATCGTGACCATACAGCGCGCGCGCCTGATGTGGCAGTTTCTCTTTGAAATATCCCTCTGGAAGTCGATAGCGTCGCTCGATGCGGCGGAGGATATTGAAACTGGCAACAGATCGGGGCACGCGCGCTCCCTGGATCCAGGATAGCAGCGTCTTATTGTCGAAGGTCTCTTTCAGATGAACAACGGCACGGTAAAGCTGCCAATAGGTGTCGCCGAACCGACGCATATGATAGACCAGTGCATCCTGAAAGCTCGCCGGATCTTCTGTCGCTTCGAACAGTGGCTCCGGGAAAGGGCTGATCGGCTTTGGAGCCGGTCCGCGTAAAGTAGATGCATACGGAGCAATGGTGTCGTCGGTCGTCGCGCGTTGAGGCTTTCTGGTTGAAGTCGCGGAGGCAGCCTTTTGGGCGGGCGCGATTTTGTCCGAGCTAACTGTCGGGTTTGGCGGTCGTCGTTCTTTGGCCATTAGCGGTGCGCCGAGCCATCGGATGATTGCATCCAGGCCTGGCCGGAGCTGCTTTTTCAGTTCTGCCGTCAACTCGGCTTCGATCCCACAGGCCTGACCGATAATCGTCCAGTCGATATGGCCATTCAGAAGCGGGGGAGATTTCCGATAATTAATCAGATTGGCCAGATAAGGCCGTATATTCTCCAACACCCGCCTGGATACGATTGGAGCGATGCGAAGGTCGCAGAATTCCGAAATTTTTCGCTGAAATTGTCGTGATGAAAGGTCGTGTTTGGTCATGCTTATTCCGTTTCTCTCGGCACCAGTGCCGAGGGCGAGTGGGAATATGAGGCGAGCTTTAACAAAATATGTTTAGGGCAAGAGGTTGCCTGTCGATCGCTGCCTCTTGAGTGGAGGCTGCAGAATGTGGTACTGAGCGATAGACGGGCTTGCAATAGCTCATTCACGGCGATAATTATGAGTTATAGAGAGGGATTCTATAACTCATGAAATGGAACTGGCAAAACACTGACTGGCCAAACTTCAGATACGACACCGCAAGCCTAGTACCGTTGGAGCAGAAATTCTTGCAGTCCGCCGGCGAGGTTATCGGTGCTGTTCGACATTTCAACGATGACGACAGCAACCAACTTCGCATTGAGTTGCTGAGCGACGAAGCGGTCAAGACCTCAGAGATTGAGGGGGAATTTCTGGACCGCGTGAGTGTCCAGTCATCACTCCGCCGGCAGTTCGGGCTAAACACTGATGATAGACAGATCCGCCCCCAAGAGCGGGGGATCGCCGAGATGATGGCGGATGTCTATCGAAGCTGGCATAGGCCGCTGGGCCATGAGGGACTGTTCCATTGGCATTCAATGCTGATGGCCGGAAACCGATATATTGAAACGGTTGGTGCTTACCGCACGCATGAAGACGCCATGCAGATCGTATCAGGTCGATTGGACAAACCCACTATCCACTTCGAGGCTCCCCCATCTCGTCAGGTTGCCGCTGAGATGGAGACCTTCATCACATGGTTCAATCAATCCGGGCCAGATGGTCAAACGTCGCTTCAAGCTTTGGCACGCGCCGCAGTAGGACACCTTTACTTTGAAAGCATACATCCATTTGAGGATGGCAACGGCCGAATTGGACGCGCGCTCGCCGAGAAATCCCTGGCGCAAAACATAGGGCAGCCAAGCCTCATTTCACTCGCCTTCACAATCGAGAAGCGCCGGAAGGCCTATTACTCAGAGCTTGAGCGGCACCAGCGCACGCTTGATATCACCGACTGGGTCATTTTCTTTTCAGAGACTATCCTGGATGCTCAACGAGCGACGCTTGAGCGCGTAGATTTCTTCATCCAGAAAGCAAAGTTCTATGATCGTTTTCGGGACAAGCTGAATGAGCGGCAAGAAAAGGTAGTCGCGCGTATCTTCAAGGAAGGCACGGCTGGCTTCAAGGGAGGTCTAAGTGCCGAGAACTATATCTCGATCACAGATACATCCCGCGCTACAGCAACACGCGACCTTCAGCAGCTCGTGGAGATCGGTGCACTGACGCGTAGGGGTGAACGTCGGCATACTCGGTACTCACTGTCATTGCAGAAATAAATCGCTGCCACTCCAATGAACACCACCAAAGTCATTATCTAGGTGAACGTCGGTTCGATTCCTTTCACATCAGGTTTTTTGTCAACGGTTCATTTTGTTGTCATCACAAAGCGTCCTTTTTTAGCGGATCCATGGTCTGAGCCCATCGCTTTACCGGCTCGCTATCGAGCCTGTACAACCTCACATACGGTCGCCGCTCCAAACGGCAGCACCAATTTCCCGCTTTCGCGGGCGCGGGCTCAGGAGAACGGGACCAATCTCAAGACCGGCTCTTAGCCAAACGGAATCCCGGTCCGTTCACCTGGATCCGTCAGGGCTGATCACACCCTGAGGATTTGAATTCTGGTATCACAGGCACTTCCCGCCTCAGGTAGTTTTCATGATTGCACCTTCGATCACGACGCCGGAGCTCACGTATTTCCACAGTGCAACGAGCAGCTTGCGAGCCAGTGCCACAATCATCGGCTTTTTCAAACGGCCGCCGTTTTGTGCGATACGCTTCTTAAACCAGCAAGATAGCGTTGAGGTCGGTTGGTGCCGTAACCACAGCCATGCGAGCTCGACCATGGTTGCTCTTAGACGTGGATTTCCGGCTTTTGACACGCCCTGCTCGCGATTGACGTTACCGCTTTGCCAGGGGGAGGGGGCAAGGCCTGCATACGATGCGATTTGGCGCCGGTTGTCGAAGTGGCGGAACAGGCCTTCCGTGTACAGTATTGTAGCGAATTCAGGCCCAATTCCTCGGATGCCCAAGAGAGCGGCCGCTTCTTTCGGCGTTTCCGGCGTCTCCTGAACGATCAAGGCATCTCGCTCGGCTTCGACAGCTTTGATCTGTGTGAGTATCAGTTCGAGGCGGTCAAGCTCTCTACAGACTTCGGCCTTCAGGTGTTTTGATAGCGGACGTCCATCGCCTGTCCGAAGCTCTTCCAGACGCTGCCGTCGATCCCGATTGACGGGCTCATACTCCCGTATTCCTTGTGTGAACAGCAGACCCTTTATCCGATTGACGTGGAAGACACGCTCCGCAATCAGCGTTTTCCGCTCCCGTCCAATCCGTCGGTTGTCTTCTTCCTCGGGCAAGAGAAGCTTCACCATTGAGCAGGCCCGCGGCTCGCCACGTTTCCATGCAATCAACGCGCGGATTAGAGTTTCTCCATCAAGACGATCAGTCTTCGCTCGACGATGTCGACGCGGCATGGCGATCGATCCGGCCTCGACAATGTGGCTTTCTATCCAGGCTTCCTTGTCGAGTACCCGGCCTAGCCAGAAGCCATCCAGTCCGGCTTCCTGAATTACGACCAACGGGTACAGTCTGTCCTTCCGCCGTTTTGCTTTCTGGCGAAGCGCAGTGAAGCATTCGAACAGGCCAATTAAATCACCTCCCGCCACGGTGTGGCGAGACATCTTCTCGCTACAAGGCGACAGAGCTGTCACCAGCCAGGTCGACTTGCTTAATTCCAAGGAGATGAAAATTGCGCCAAGATCGACGAGAGTGGCGGTCGGCGCTTGAGATTGATCTGCTGTCATCGGCATGGTTGGCCTCCAGAGAGTTTTCTAGCGACCTCACTCTGCCACGGTGCAGGCCGCTACTCACCCCTGATGGGATCTCAAGACCCCCACCACTGGCATCCGCATTAGCGACGAAAAGCATGGTTGAAGACTGTCAGCCTCACGCCTCCGTCCCCATCGCTAAAACCGCCTTGTGCCGGTAACGATTGGAGTGCGTTCACATGCGATCTGGTTCAGGGTCCGGCCGGCAGTTTGAAATACCGGGCAAAAAAGGACTTGTGGAGATCGTGCCCGACATACTGTGCAGGCTTAGATGCTATCCCTTTATCCCACTCGCCGCGATACTGGAGATGAACAGTCTCTGCAAGCACAGATAAAAGATCAGCACTGGCAGGGTGATGATGGTGAGATAGGCCATGACTTCACCCCAGGGCGTGTTGAGCTGGAAGAAATATTGCAGCCCCACCATTACGGGCCTGTATGCCTCGGATTGGGTAACGAGAAGCGGCCATAGGTATTGCTGGCTGTACATGACGAGAAACTTCAGGATCGCCGCCGTGGCGATGACCGGGCCGCTGAGCGGCATCACCACTTGGGTATAAATCCGCAGCCAGCTGGCGCCATCAATGCGCGCCGCCTCCAGCAATTCCTTCGGCAGATCCTTGAAATATTGCACGAAGAGGAAAATCGTCAGCCCGTCTGCGATCCACGGAATGATCTGCACATGCCAGGAGTTGAGCCACCCCCAGGTAAATCCACCGCTGCCAATCCATGGCAGATTGTTGACTTCCAGCAGGAGTGGCACAGCAATTGTTTCAAAGGGAATGATGAGAGTGGCGAGGATGATCGAGAATAAAACATCCTTTCCGCGCCAGTTCAAAAAGGTGAAGGCGAAAGCGGCAAGCGAGCCAAAAAGCAGGGCGAGAAACACGGTAACGACCGTGACCAGAACCGAATTGAATATGAAGGTGGCAATCGGCGCCCGGACGAAAGCTGCCGTATAGTTTTCAAGCGAGAGATATCCCACCGGCAGGAAGGCTCGTATCGACGTCGCGTCACTCAGCAATTGGTCATTTGGTTTCAGTGACGAGAACCCCATGAACAATAGCGGCAAAATGAAGATCGCCGCGAAGGCGAGCATGAGCACATAGTTGCCGATGAGAAAAGCGAGGCTCTTGCGTTGTCCGGCCTGCATCATTGCTTCTCCCTTGTCATGTATCGCTGGGTTAAGGAAATGCACAGAACAAGCAGAAACAGAACGACAGAGATTGCGGAGCCTGCTGCGATGTCCTGCTGTCGGTATCCTCGCTCAACGGCCTGGTAGACGATGCTTTGAGTGGAATCGCGAGGTCCCCCCTTGGTCATCACATCGATCTGCGCAAAAAGCGCAAAAGCCTGCATGGTGATGACGATGACAATCAGCACGGCTGTGTTGCGCAGCAGCGGCCAGGTTATCATGCTGAACCTCTGCCAGCGGCTCGCTCCTTCAATGTCGGCTGCCTCGTAAAGATCCGGAGAGATGGTTTGCAGGCCGGAGAGCCATATGACCATGTGGAACCCAACGCCCTGCCAGACCGACATCACCAGAATTGCCCATAAGGCGGTGTCAGTTCTGCCCAGCCAGTCGATGGGCTGGAAGAGCCCGAAGCTCATGTAACTCAAGAGGCTGTTCAGGAGCCCGTTATCAGCTGCGTATATGAACCGCCAGAGCAGCGCCACCACCACCACCGACAGCACGACAGGCATGAAGTAGATCGCTCGGAAAATCGTGACGCCGGGGATCTTCTGGTTCACCAACAGGGCAAGAAATAGCGCCAGTGCAGCCTGAACAGGCGCGACGACGACCACGAAGGAAAGCGTGTTGACAAGGGCGGTCAGGAACACGACGTCCCTGGCCAGAATGATGATCTGGTGCTCGCCCCAGTTGAAGCTCTTATATTCCCGCATCCCTTCCAGATGGGGATAGTCGGGATTGTTGCGGGTGAAATTGCGAATTCTCGGATAGGAGACGGAGCCATCCGCATCCCGGCTGATGCTGCCGTCCGCCTCCTTCTCCGGTTGGAGCGTCAGCACGCCAATACCCAGCAGCCGGGTGTAATTTTCAACGCCGACAAACTCGGTCGGATTGGGAGACGTCAGCCGCTGATTGGTGAAGGAAAAACCGAGTCCCAGCAGAAAGGGCGTGATCAGGAACAGCCCGATCAGCACCATGGCCGGTGCAGCCATGAGCCAGCCCGTGACGCCGTCCCGGGTGAGTTTCTCCTTTGAAGAAAAGAACGCCATCGATCACGACCCCTATTTGGGTTGGTAACCGGAATTGCGTTCAATGTTGTTGTTTATTTCATCCGTTGCATTGTCCAGCGTATCGGCAACATCCGCACCATTGGCAATGTCGGAAAGAGCCTTGGAAAAGACCGGCGAGATAAAGGCGTAAGCCGGCGTGACTGGACGCAACGTTCCCTGGCGCTTGGACAGTTCGAAGAAAACTTCGAGCGGGCCGCCCTGCCTGTAATTCTTCGTCATCTGGGCAGCAGAGGAGGTGGCGGGAATGAGGCCGACCGCATCGGAGAACTGCGCGAGATATTTGTCCTGTATGGCGAATTCGATAAAGGCGGACGCGCCTTGCGGATGCTTGCTAGTGGCCGACACACCAAATTGCCACGATCCGGCACCGATCTTCGGTCCCTGCCCAAAATCCGGCGAAGGCAGGAACAGCAGGTCGTCGCCATATTTCTCCAGCGCCTTCACCGCAACCCAGTTGCCCATCCATTGCAAGGCGTGGCGACCTTCCAGAAAACCGGTTTCATGATCGGCAGGCGATTGTGACGTTCCGGGTGCCAGCTTCTTCTCGAACAGAGATTGCCACCATTCTCCAAACTTGACGGCACTGTCGCCGTTGAGGAAGTTTTCGGCTGTTTGATAATCTTTCTTGTCGATCAGGCTGCCGCCGAAGCTCTCCAGAAACGGGCTGAAGGCATAGCTGTACCATTCGGTTTTGTCGGCCATGCCAAGGTCGATCGCATATTCGAACTTGCCGCCGGCCGCAATTTTCTCGAGCGCCGCATTGAACTCCTCACCGGTCCACGGCTGTTCCAGTGTAGGAATGCGAATGCCGTTTTCATCGAGAACCGATTTGCGGGCGAAGACCGCAACGGCTGCATCCCACAGCCCGACGGAATAGAGCTTGTCTCCCCACTTGCCCACCGCGCCGGGCAGGAAATTTTGAAGGTTTGCCTCATCGATCTGCAGTGGCTGCAAATAACCCGACCACGCCCAGTTCGGCATGTTCGGCCCATCGACATCCAGAATGTCGGGCAGCTTGTTGGAAAGTGCTGCGGCGGTGACGGATTCGTTATAGGCACTCTGCGGGAACTCCTGAAGCGAGACCCGCCAATCTGATTGAGATGAATTGAAGTCTTCGATGATGCCGGCCAAAATCTTGCGTTCTTCAACATTGCCCGCGCCGTGATACCACATCGTCAGGTCGGTCTGCGCCAGTGCGGCAGTGGAAAAAAACATCGACAGGGCGGTGAATGCGCCCGCAAAAATGGCTTTGTTAGTCATGGATGGTCCTCCTCCTGAAGAAGGGTAACTTCACCATCCAGAGATTGTTCCGAAGAAAAGTTGCAGTCTGGCGCTGCACCTTCTCAAGAGCGCTAATAGGAGGCGGCGTGCCGAGCCGCCCACCGCAGGCTCGATCCGGCGATATCATGTAAGCGATCACATATGGCCGTAGAGCTGACGAGGTGGGAACCTTGCGATGAACTGTCCCGCTCAGCGCGGTCGAGCCCAAGAAGCAGGTTAATGCCGCGCGATTATTCCGAGTACGTCACGCTTTTCCTCACTTTACAGATTTCCGAACCACCTTCTCTATTTCGCCTTACGATCATGTCCGACAGGCTCGACTCGCCGTATAAAGTATTGTCAATTGAGGGTAAGTAAGAGCTAATGTGACGGAGGGCCGCATGAGACTCAGGAATCAGATCCTTGCATTGGCCATCGGCCCCCTCGTTCTTGCCATTATCATCATCACGGCGCTCATTACCTGGCAGTCAATGACGTTGGCGCGCACCAGCATCGACGCTTTCGAACGAAATATGCTTGCTGCCAAGGAGGCGGAGCTCCTCAACCTCACCAATCTTGCCCTTTCCGCGATTCGTTCGGTTTATGACAAGGCCGGGCCTGATGACGAAGCCGCGAAGGAAGAGGTCAAGCGTATTCTGATGGACCTTGATTATGGCACGGACGGTTATTTCTTCGTCTATGACTATGACGGGTTGAATGTCGTTCATCCGCGGCAAAATTTCCGTCCGGGTAATAATTGGCTGGATCTCTACGACCCCGATGGCAATCGGGTTATCTATGACCTGATCGTCAAGGCGAAGGAGGGGGGAGGCCTTGTCCAGTACAAGTGGGAGAAACCTTCAACCCGGAAGATCGCCGACAAGCTTTCGTTTGCGGCCGGCCTCGACAAGTGGCGATGGATGATTGGCACGGGTGTCTATCTGGATGACGTTTTTGCGGCGACGGCGGCAGCCAAAGAAGAATTGCGCCACTCGATCACATGGAATTTCCTGATCGTGGCGCTGTTTGCAGTTCCCGCCGTTCTCCTGGTGTTTGCCACCTGCATGCTGCTCAATCTGCGCCAGCAGAGGCTGGCGGACGGGCGGCTGAAGGAACTGATGCAGCGGGTCATCGATACCCAGGAAGAGGAACGCCTGCGCATTGCCCGGGAACTGCATGACGGCATTTCTCAAAATCTCGTCGGCGTGCGTTTTGCAATTGATCTCGCGCGGCGCAAGGTGACGCCGGATAATGTCGGTGCGGTGGAGGCGATCGGCAAAGGCGCGTCGGCATTGACCGAGGCGATCAAGGAGGTCCGTCGTATCTCGCACGACCTGCGTCCCCGCGTTCTTGACGACCTGGGACTGACTGCAGCTTTGGAGGCCTTGATCTCAAGCTTTTCCGAACGCACCGGCATCGCTGCGACGCTGGAATCGGTGGCCTTCAAGCACATGCTCGTTCCGGAAGCCCGTGTCGCCCTTTATCGTGTCGCACAAGAGGCGCTCACCAATATCGAGCGTCATTCGGATGCAACGCGGGTCACCATCAGGTTCTCCAGCCGGGATGAGCGGGTGCAGATGGTCGTCAGCGACAATGGCCGCGGATTTCCGGCCACGCGAACAGAGAACGAGATGCCGGCCGACAAGGGTCTTGGTCTCAGAAACATGCAGGAACGCATGACCCATTTCGGCGGCAGGCTCGATGTGGAAAGCTCCGCCAAGGGAACCGTCCTGCGGGCGGTCCTTCCCATGACGGCCATGAAGGATCATGGCCCTCGTTTGCAGGAGGCTGCGGAGTGACCGGTCATCCGATCCGGGTTCTTCTTGTCGACAACCATCCTCTCGTCCTCGACGGGTTGAAGGCGGTGCTCGAGACTTACGAGCATATTGCCGTCGTCGGAACCGCGGTGTCCGCCATGGCGGGTATTGACGCGGCTGTCGCCACAAGACCTCATGTAGTGCTGATGGATATCAACATGCCCCAGATCAATGGCATCGATGCCCTGGAGCTGTTCAAGGAAAGACAGCTTTCCGCCCGGGTACTGATGCTGTCGATGCATGACAGCCGGGAATATATCTCGACATCGGTGATGTATGGGGCCGCCGGTTATATTCTGAAGGATGTGGCTACGGAGGAAATAGTGGCGGCAATCGATACCGTTGCGGCCGGCGGCACCTATTTCTCCTCAGGCGTTCGGGACGTGCTGATGGAGAGTTCCACCGGCAGGCTGAAGGAACTGACCACCCGCGAGCAGGACGTTCTGCTTTTGATTGCCAGGGGAAAAAGCAACCGCGATGCTGCTCTGGCCCTCGATATCGCCGAGCGTACGATGGAAACCCACCGCAAGAACATCAAGCGGAAACTGGATATTGCGACGACCGCCGGCCTCATTCGTTATGCGATAGATCACGGGCTCATCAAGGCGTAGCCAAATAAAAGAGCAAGGCCCCGCAAATGTTGCCATCCGCGGGGCCTTGCTGTAGGTCACTCCGTCTTATTTGCCTGCGGTCTGCATCGCATAGCCATAGCTGTCGTAGGTATATTCGGCGACTCGGAACCATTCATAGCTCTCGTCGCGGAACTTCTTCCAGCCTGGATAAATCTTGGCCCAAGCGGGGTATTTCTGCGTGTACTCGTCGTAAAGCTCGAATGTTGCCTTGTAGGCGGCGTCGAGCACATCCCGGGGCAGCGGACGAAGCTGTGTGCCCTTGGAGACCAGCGAGCGGATCGCATCCTTGTTCTTGACGTCGTAGAGCGCCTGCATGTTGATGTTGGCGGCCTTGCAGGCGGTATCAAGCGCTGCCTTGTATTCGTCAGGCAGGGCCGCATATTGATCTTTGTTGACGAAGAAGTGGATCGTCAGACCACCCTCCCAGAAGGCCGGATAATAATAATAGGGCGCGATCTGGTAGAAACCGAGTTTTTCGTCGTCATAGGGGCCGACCCATTCTGCGGCGTCGATGGTGCCACGTTCCAGTGCCGGATAAATGTCGCCGCCGGGAAGCTGCTGTGGTACGGCGCCAAGCTTCGCAAGCACCTGCCCGGCGACCCCGGCAATACGCATCTTGAGGCCCTTGATATCCTCGATGCCCTTGATCTCCTTACGATACCAGCCGCCCATCTGGGCGCCCGTCGCACCACCGGGAATGCCGATGACGCCGTAGTCGGACAGGAATTCATTATAAGCCTCGTTGCCACCGCCATGGTAAAGCCATGCGTTCTGCTGACGGGCATTCAGACCGAAGGGGATCGTCGAGCCGATGGCGAATGTCGGATCCTTGCCTGTGAAATAATATCCGCAGGTATGAGAAATTTCGACCGTGTTGGCCTTCACGGCATCGATGGCTTGGGCGCCGGGAACAATCTCTCCGGCCTGAAAGACCTGGATGTCGAACTTGCCACCCGTCATGGCCCTCAGAGCATTTGCCATGACAACGGCACCGCCGTAAATCGTGTCGAGATTGTTCGGAAAACCTGACGTCAAACGCCAGCGAACGCTCGGCGATGACTGGGCTATGGCAGGTGTTGCAAGCGTCGACGCAGCCGCAGCCGCCCCCGCAAGCACACCGCCCGACAAGAATTGTCTGCGGCCTGGATTATCCTTCATAATTTACCTCCTCCTGTTGAATACGGGCGACGTGCTCGGGCACTTGCGTGCCCGGTCAACTGTCACGGTGTGCTTGGCTTGCCGAAGCTCGGCGCGGTGTTGCCGGGCGCGAGGAACGGGTTGGCGAAAGGATCGGCGTCGGTTCCCGCACCGGGCATGGGTACGTTGATGTGAACGGCGGAAGGATCGGCCACCTTGGCGCCCGACTTGTAGTGCATCACGATGCCGGGGAACGCGATGATGATGATGACCATTGCAAGCTGGATAAAGAGATAGGGAATGGCGCCGAGATAGATCTGGCTCGATGTGATCGGCTGGATCGTCTGTCCGGTGATGCGATCCCTGTAGGCCCTTGTCGGCGCGACGGACCGTAAAAAGAACAGCGAAAAACCAAAGGGCGGGTGCATGAAAGAGGTCTGCATATTGACCGCCAGCATGACGCCGAACCAAATCAGATCAATGCCAAGCGCATCGGCGACCGGCGCCAGAAGCGGGATGATAATGAAGGCCAACTCGAAGTAATCGAGAAAGAAGGCCAGGAAGAAGACCAGCAGATTGGCGACGATCAGGAAGCCGATTTCGCCGCCCGGAACCGAAGTCATCAGATGCTCGACCCAGACATGGCCGTTCACGCCATAGAAAGTCAGGGAGAAGACGCGCGCGCCGAGCAGAATGAGCAGGACGAAGGACGACAGTTTTGCCGTCGCGTAAAGCGACTGCTGAATGAGTCCTAAATTGAGCTTGCGATTGGCAAGCGCAAGGGCGAGGGCGCCCACCGCACCCATGGCGCCACCTTCCGTGGGTGTGGCGATGCCGAGGAAGATCGTACCGAGCACGAGGAATATCAGGACGAGCGGCGGCACCAGCGAAGTGATCACCTTCAAAAGTAATTTGCTGCCCCGCAGGGTCCGCGCCTCCGAAGGCAGGGCAGGTACTTTTGCCGGGCTGATGATCGAGGTCACGACGATGTAGAGCGTGTAGGCGCCAACGAGCATGAGGCCCGGAATGAGGGCGCCTTTGTACATGTCACCCACCGAGCGACCGAGCTGGTCCGCCAGCACGATCAAGACGAGGCTTGGCGGTATGATCTGCGCCAACGTGCCGGAAGCAGCGATTGTGCCGGCGGCGATTTTACGGTCGTAACCGTAACGCAACATGATCGGAAGCGAGATGAGGCCCATCGAAATGACCGAGGCGGCGACGACACCGGTGGTGGCCGCCAGAATAGCGCCAACGAAAATCACCGCGAAGGCAATTCCGCCACGGACTGGTCCAAACAACTGGCCGATCGTATCCAAAAGGTCTTCCGCCATGCCGCTCTTTTCAAGAATCAGGCCCATGAAGGTGAAGAAGGGGATGGCGAGCAAGGTCTCGTTCGACATCTGGCCGAATATACGATCGGGAATGGCCTGAAACAGGGTTGCCGGTAGCAGGCCGAGTTCAATGCCGATGAAACCGAAGAAAAAGCCGACAAAAGCGAGTGCAAAGGCCACCGGATAACCCAGCAGCAGCACGATGATGAGCGCCGCGAACATGATCGGGGCGAGATTTTCCGCAAGGAATGCCATTATTATTTTTCCTTCGATCAGAGCATTGCCGCTTCGGCGTCCGCCGCTGCAACCGGATCAGGAATATCGCCCCGCAGGATGGCGACGCGCTTGATGAGTTCTGACACCCCCTGCAAGGAGAGCAGGCTGAAGCCGATCGGTATCAGTGCCCAGACCGGCCATTGAATGAGGCCGCCCGTATTATTCGATACTTCACCGGAGGCGAATTTCTGAAGAAACACCGGCCAGGAGAGGTAGACCGTGATGAGGCAGAAAGGCATGAGAAAAAAGATCGTCCCTAGAATGTCGACCCACAATTGCCCTTTGCGCGGCAGGCCTCCGTAAATCAGATCGACCTTCACATGCTCATTATTGAGGAGTGTGTAAGCGGCGGCGATCAGAAACACGGCGGAGAACAAATACCACTGGGATTCAAGCCAGGCGTTTGAGCTCATGGAAAACGCCTTGCGCATGGCGGCATTGATGGCGCTGATGAAAATGGCAGCAAGAAGCAGCCAGGAAATACATTTGCCAATGGCTGAATTGGCTGCATCAATGGCGCGCGAAACGGCCAACAGAAACTTCATGATATCCTCCCCGGAAGCGGCCGCGTACTCCTCAATACACATGCTGCCGCTATAGTTCGGGCACGATATCAATGGCGGCTTCACGCTCAAGGGCCGGTGCCGGTGAAATTCCTCAGGCATACCGAGAACTGGGTACGTGGAGGTCGGCCCCTGGAGGACGACACAGCATAATGAAATGAAGAAGCCTGTTTAGGCACGTCATAATCCGTCGCGCTAGACACCAACCCGGAGGTCAAGCGGCAAAACTTCAGTCAGCTGATCCAGTTTGAAGGGTCCAGATCAACCTCTCTAAGTTGGAGCCAGCTTCCTTTTCATTCCCCGGCATGTTTCGGCTTGCCTAGCGTTGGTTCACCTTCACGCTCGTTGCTTCGGCTTATCGAGAATCTCACGTGTTGCATGGGTTCACTTTAATGTGGCCAGCTTTTTTGAGTGACGACGTATCTATCTAAAAAAGTGAAGCTCACTTGGTCCGCCTTCGCGCCCTCTGATCGCGATGGTATATTCACGCATATTGAGGCCGATAATCCGATCGCCGCCATCACCGTCGATGACAATATCCTAGCATCGGTCCGTTGATTTCAGAACTTTACCGAAAGCGGCTGTCCTGGCCGGATTGCGGGGACACGCGAACTGGTACGCCGTATGTCGCGGCCTACGCAATGACGGAGGCGGCAGTGCGGATATTGCGTGTCCTCCACGGGGCGCAGCAATGGCCCGATGCTCTGCCTGAAAATTGACGTCGCCAGCTTGGCAATCCCCCTGCCTTCTTCTGACCTTCAAGGCGAAGGCGGGGACAAGGCATTTTTGCTCGAATTCATGCCGCCTACTCGCGGTGACAGCATCGCACCTCAGTGCGGCCGTTCGGATCTGCTGCATCTTCGAACAGCAGTCCGACCGCGGTACGTGGAACGCCGGCCGTATCGTCGTTTTGGTTACTGGCTGGCCAATATCATCTTTGATGTTTCGGGCGCGCCGGCGTTCAGAATGGCAACGAAGTCCCTGAGCAACTGAACCCGGCGCGGTCGGAAGCTCTCCTCCGTCATGTTGATGTCGGCGATGCGATCGACGCGGAACTTGCGGAAATCCTGGCGCAGGCAACACCAGGCAAGCAACACCAGCGTCCTCTCCAGATAGACGATCGCCAGCGGCAGAACTTGCCGGTCGGTCCGTCGCTGCTCCGCGTCCACATAGCTTATCACCACGGCGCGTTCTTGCCAGCAGGCCTCGCGCAGAAGGCCGACGTTGGCGAGCGGCGGGTCGCGGCGCTCGAATCGATAAACCTGGGAGGCGGCATGCAGTGTTTGGCGTTGTAGTCGGTCGGGCAGCGTTGCTGTGACCTTCGAAAGCACAGCGCCTGCGGCCGCAGCGAGAGCCGGTTCACCCATATGCCGCACCTCTGCAAGGCCCAGCACCAGGGCTTCGATTTCAAGCCGTGTGAACGTCTGCGGTGGCAAGGCGATGTCTTCCGTCAGCCTGTAGCCGAAGCCGCGCTCGCCATCGATGACGGCACCTGCGGCGCGCAAGCTCTCGATGTCCCTATAGAGCGAACGCAACGACACGTCGGTCTCCTCGGCAAGGCGCGCGGCCGTCACCGGGGAGGGGAGAGTGCGAAGCGCCTGGAGCAGGCGGAACAGACGATCACTACGAGCCATGACTTTGGAGGATAGATGAAGCCTACTGACGGAAACTGGCAGTTGGCGGACTTTACAAGATCCGCATTGCCAAACGCAACCGAGGATCCAGACTATGCTAACGCTCTTTCACGCCCCCCGCTCGCGCTCCACACGTATTGTCACCCTGCTTCGCGAACTAGACGCCATCGACAAGGTCGCGATAAAGATCGTCGACATCACCCGCGGCGACGGCAGCGGTCGCAAAGATCCAAAGAACCTGCATCCGGAAGGCAAGGTGCCGCTGCTCGACCATGACGGCGTCGTCATCTGGGAGAGCATAGCGATCATTCAGTACCTGACAGATATCTTCCCGGAAAAGAAGATGGCGCCTGTTGCCGGCGATCCGCAGCGCGGTAGGTATCTCAGCTGGCTGGCTTGGTATGCCGGCGTGGTCGAACCTGTGCTGATCATGCAGGCAGCCGGGATTTCGCATCCTTTTGTGGATTTCACCTTCCGCAGCCCGGCGGAGCTTGCAGTACGCCTCGAAACCGCGCTCAAGGATTGCCCCTACCTGATGGGAGAGCGATACACAGCCGTTGATCTGCTGCTGCATTCGCCCTTTGCCTGGTGCCCTGCAGCGACGCCTGAGAGCGACGTGGTCAAGGCCTGGATTGAGCGCTGCGGCGAGCGACCATCGCTGCAATGGACCGCCAACTATGACGCCTGCACCGTGGTTGCGGCTTGATTATTGGCACTGGCCGCTCCGACCGTGCGGCCACTTTCGTGTGAGATGGCTCGCGCTCGTCACCCCTTATATAGCTGCTACGGAAGCATCGCGAGTGTCGGGTTCGACCGCTTCACTTGGCCACGCTGGCGCTACGTCTTGATTTTGTCCCGTATGGTGTCGAGTGATTGCTTGATCGCTCGCAATGCCTCGGCATCCACTCCGACGGCTTCGTCGATACAGCGCATGATATCGGCGGCACGGGCTCTGAGCGCGCCGCCTTTCTCCGTCAGGTGAATGAGCACCTCCCGTTCGTCAATGCGGTTCCGGGTCCTGGTGATCAGCCCGGCCGCCTCCAGCCGGTTGAGGAGCGGTGTCAGGGTGCTTGAATCGAGGAACAGTGTCTTCCCCAGCTCCCTTCCGGTCTGGCCATCGCGATGTCAGAGTGTCACCATGACCAGATACTGCGGACAAGTCAGGCCGACTTTGTCGAGCAGCGGCCTGTAGAGCTGTGTGAATGCGTGGCCGGCTGAGTAGAGAGAAAAGCACAGCATGCCTCCAAGGCAAAATCGTACTTGTCGTTGCCTGACCCTCAAAGGCGATCACCCACAGAGCAGGCACCAGCTAATAGCAAAAGGAGTTCACGATCTGCGGTTGAATTACAGCGCTTCCCTCACCGGCGCATCGGTCATCCATTGCTGGCTGCCCTTGAATAGGCACCGGGCGTCTGGCCGGCGTGTCTGCTGAAGGCAACGCTGAATGCGCTGGCCGAGCCATAGCCAACCCGTTGTGCGATCTCGGCTGTTGCGACGTCCTTTCTAAGGAGCTCCTTCGCCAAGGCCATGCGCCAGCCTGTTGCGTATTCCATCGGGGCCACGCCGACCTCTCGTCGGAAGCGTTCAAAGAAGGTCGAGCGGGACATGGCGGCGAATTGCGCCAAGCCCTCCACCGTCATGTTTCGACCGGGGTCCTCGTGGATTCGCCGCAACGTCGGTGCCAATTGCGGGTCGGCCATTCCGCGCAGAAGACCGGGTGGTGCTGAAGCTCCACCCGTCGAACGGAGCACCTCGATCAGTAGCACCTCCAGCAATCGGCCAAGCACCATTTCCCGTGCGGTCCGCTCGGCTCCTGTTTCATCGTTTATCATCTGGACAAGCAGAGCCAGTCGTTGCTCGCCGCGAACGTGGATAATCTCCGGTAGCAACGAAACGAGAAGTGTCTTGTCATCCGACCCGAACAGGCAGTGTCCGACCATGGCCTTGATTTCGACCGGCGCGTCGGGGTCTCCCAGTCTGAACACGCCGGGACTGGTTTCGAGGCGCTGCAACAGCGCGCCCCGAGGCGGTGGTTCGATGCTGCTCATCGTGAATGAAAAGATTTCTGGAACCAGCACAAAATCACCGGTCGTCAAGACGATCGGTGCCTTTCCGGCAACTGTCAGCAGACATCGCCCTTCGACGACCGCGCAATAGAAGGGACTTCCAAGCTCGGTTCGCTCGACCCGCCACCGACCACCGCCCGTGACGAGCTTTGAAATGGACGGGCTCGGCTTGAGTAGCGAGACGACCTCTGCGATGGGATCAGTCATGATTCTGGACTTATGCTAAAGAATAATGGATATCGGAATATAGAGAGTCCGGCCGAGATCGTCCATCCTGGGGACAGCACTTTACTTGACCCGTATCCAGACCAACCCAGAGGACACTGAGCATGAACAATCTGATCGACTTGGCCCGTCACATCCCTGCGCCTGAACCCAGTCTCACGGTCGCCTATACCCCGATCAAGCTTCAAATGGATGGTCGCCAGCCACTGGAACTGAGGCTAACCGCGCCGTCAACAGGTGCTAAGTTACCCATCGTCCTGTTATCGCATGGGTACGGTCCATCGAACTATATCCCTTCGAAAGACGGGTATGCCCACCTTGCGCAGTTCTGGGCTGAATGCGGCTTTGCGGTCATACAGCCGACGCACGCCAGTTCCCGTGTCGGCGGCCTTCCGGCGGACGCGGCGGGAGCACCATTCTTCTGGCGGGACCGGGTCGAGGAAATAAGGATCATCATCGATCAGCTTGCCCAAATTGAAAGCCAGGCGCCCGCAATTGCCGGTCGATTGGATCACCAGAAGATTGCTACAGCCGGCCACTCTTTTGGAGGCCACACGGTGAGCCTGCTGTTGGGTGCACAGCTCCACGGAGAAGACTTCTCAGATGCTCGGATTTCAGCCGGTATTCTGATGGCTGCCCCCGGGCGCGGCGGTAAGGACATGACCGCCGAAAGCGCCGCCCGGTTCCCGTTCTTCGACCTCGATTTTTCAAAGATCGTGACACGCTGCCTGGTGGTTTGTGGCGATGCGGATAATCCCCATTTTACGACCCGCGGTCCCGAATGGCATACCGATGCCTTCCACGACGCTCCCGGGGCGGAAGCGCTTTTGATGCTGCACGGCGCTGGCCACGGGCTGGGTGGCATCGCCGGGCTTGACGCAAAAGAAACCGAGACCGAGTTGCCTGACGTACTCGAAGCAACCAAACGTCTGACGCTAGCCTGGCTTCATACCGCGCTTGCAACTGAACCTCACGCGTGGAACCGGGCCTGCAGTGCGCTCAAAGGACCGTCATTTTCCCTCGGGCATGTCACGCTCAAGACCTCCTGAACCAACTGAAGACGGCGGCGATGGACAGCTTGCGCCATTCATCACCGCCGACCGTCGTTGGCCGCGCTTATCATGAAGTCGACGGTGGCCGGCGACCCAGGTCAGCGGCCGAGTGCGCATCAGATCATGATCTCGCCGCCGGTCACGGGAATGACGGCTCCCGTCATGTAGCTTCCCAGATCCGAAGCGAGCAGGACGTAGGCTCCTGCGAGCTCTGCCGGTTGCCCGGCACGGCCAATGAGGGTATTCTCTCCAAACTTGGAAGCCTTTTCAGCGGGCATGGTCGAGGGAATGAGAGGGGTCCAGATCGGCCCCGGTGCGACCGCATTCACGCGAATACCTTTTTCCGCCAGCATTTCCGCCAGACCCGCAGTGAAGTTGGATATCGCACCCTTTGTGGAAGCGTAGGCGAGAAGTTGAGGCGAGGGCTGCCGCGACTGAATTGAGGTCGTGTTGATGATCGAGCTACCCGGTTTCATGTGGGGAGCGGCCGCTTTCGACAGGAAGAAAGGTGCATAGATGTTGGTGCGAAAAGTTTCGTCCCACTCCTCGGCGGTAATATCGGCTATATCGTCATAGGTTCGCTGGAACGCTGCGTTGTTCACGAGAATGTCGACAGCACCGAGCTCATTGACGGCGCGATGTACGAGATTCTTGCAATGTTCCTCAGACTTGATGTCGCCGGGTACCAACAAAGCTCCTTGGCCGGCTTCCTTTACCCACTTTGCAGTGTCGCGGGCGTCATCGTCCTCGTTGAGGTAGGAAATGACGATGTCGGCGCCTTCTCGCGCAAAAGCAATGGCGACAGCCTTGCCAATGCCTGAATCGGCTCCGGTGATGAGGGCAACCCTGCCTTTCAGCTTACCGTCACCCACGTAGGACTGTTCTCCATGATCCGGGATGGGTTTCATCTCGGCTGTCTTGCCCGGTGGCTCCTGCTGTTGTTCCGGATATGGCGGGGTAGGGTGTCGGGTGTCTCCCATGTTTTCTCTCCTTTTGCAGGGGGAGCGCGATAAACCATCGAGGTCGCTCCGGGTTCCACAGGAATGATTTCTAGACAGGGCAGGTAACGTCAGTCGGCGGCTGTGCTCTCTCCCCCGAACATTTGCGGTTATCGCCACCCGCATAATTGAAATTGGAAACTGCTCGCTTTCGCCTTTCCGCTAACCTCGGAACCAACGCATAGTTCCATTGTTAGAGGACCCAAGACGCGTCGTGCCCTGGCTAACTGTCCAGTCTTCTGGCGGTCAGGTCCCCGTTGTCAGCAGCGAGGTGCAGCGCCGTGAACAAGTTCTTTACGCTTTTTGCGAGCCGTACTGCCTCTTTTGCCGGCTCATCGACTGCTTTTGTCGTCGCGTTCGGCACCGTCATCGCCTGGGGCATAAGCGGGCCTTTCTTCGGGTTTTCTGAAGTCTGGCAGCTGGTAATCAACACTGGTACGACCATTGTGACATTTCTAATGATTTTCCTCGTACAGAACTCGCAGAACCGAGATTCTGCTGCAATGGAAGCAAAGCTGGACGAACTCTTGAGGGCTGTGGAGCAGGCTCGCGCGGATTTTATCGGAATCGAGCATCTCACGGCCCAAGAAATCGAGGATATCCGTTCTCGACTGGAAAAGGAGAACGGACACGAAGGCGAGAAGCCGTCGCCACATCATGCCATGGCGCGATTGCTTTCCCGGCGTTAGGTCGGACAGTTTCCCGGATAGCGGCGGCGGCAGCCATCTCCTGCCGCCACTCATAGCCGCAACGGACGGCGTATAAAAACGACAGATAGCCCGTTAGCCACGTCGCGCCGGGCGCGCGGGTACGGCAATAATCCGGCTGAGACGGCATTTTCCCTTCCACTAATTATTTTCGGAACTCTCCGCATTTCGGTTTGTTTGGAAAGCGCCCATGCTGTCCGAGACCGGTTTCAGCCTACTGGAGGAAACTCCGTAAGGGAGGCTCGCAAGCATGTTTCTAGTGGAGGAAAAACCAGATGAAGAAAACTGTTTTCGTTGCCTTGCTCCTCGGAGGGAGTGGGCTTTTGGCTTACCGCCACCAAGCAACAGGAGATTGAAATGGCTGAGAAGACATTGAAAGACCTTTTCCTCGACACGGTGAAGGACATTTATTTCGCCGAGCGGCAGATCCTGAAGGCGCTCCCAAAGATGGCGCGGGCTGCGCAGTCAGCGGATCTGAAGGCCGCCTTCGAAAAGCACAGGGACGAGACCGAGGTTCATGTGGAGCGTTTGCAGAATGTCTTTGAGTTGCTCGGCAAGCCGGCACGCGGCAGGACCTGTGAGGCGATCCAGGGCATTATCGCGGAAGGCGAGGAGATCATGGAGGAGTTCAAGGGGTCATCAGCGCTGGATGCCGGGCTGATTTCGTCAGCCCAGGCGGTAGAGCACTACGAGATCACCCGTTACGGCACTTTGAAGACCTGGGCGGTCGAACTGGGCATGAAAGAAGCAGCCAAGCTGTTCGAACAGACGCTGGGCGAAGAGAGCGCGACGGATACGGCTCTCTCATCGCTTGCTCAGGCAAGCGCCAACATCAAGGGAAAATCCAAAGCAGCGTGATCCGTTATACGGACGTGCCGCTGAAACCGGCGGCACGTCCGTTATGAAATATTTCTTTCATGCGAGGTTGAATCATGAGGCTGGTACGCGACAATGGATTGACGATTGTCCTTGTCCTGACTTCCCTGTTAACGATCGGAGGCATGCTTGCGACTGGCTGGGCTGTTTACAACAAGGAGCTTGTGCAGCATCACGCGACGCCGCTCACACTATTCTCTTACGCAAGAAGCGGCCATTTCCTTTCCGCACTGTTCGAAAACTGGGAGAGCGAATTTTTGCAAATGTCGGCGTATGTCATGCTGACCGCTTTTCTGTTTCAACGAGGCTCGTCCGAATCCAAAAACCCCGACGAGCCAGCGTCACAGGATGAAGACCCTGCGCAAAAAGCAGATGATCCCGAGGCGCCCTGGGCAGTGAGAGCAGGGGGATTTATCCGCGCCATCTATTCGTACTCTTTGGGGCTTGCCCTGTTCTTCCTTTTTGTTGTCAGTTTTGTCCTGCATCTGAAATACAGTGCCGACGCGGCTGCCCTGGAGACTGCCATGCACGGCAATCCCGAGACGACGCTGTTTTCGCATCTGGGAAGTACAGAGTTCTGGTTTGAATCGTTTCAGAACTGGCAATCGGAGTTTCTTTCGACCGCAGTTCTTGTGGTTCTTTCAATCTTCCTGCGCTTCCGTGGGTCACCGGAATCGAAACCCGTCGCCGCGCCTCACAGCGAGACCGGCGGATAGAGGGGGAGGGAATTGATCGAGTTTTCTGCGGAGGGGGACTGGCGGCACCTGTGCGTCGACATGCAGCGTGTCTTCGCTGAAGATACGCCGTGGCATGTCGAATGGATGGACCGCATCAGTGAAGAGGTAGAGGTTGTGGTTGACAGCGACCCCGCGCGATGCATCTTCACCTGTTTTGTGCCGCCGAGGTCTGTAGAGGAGGCCCGTGGGGCATGGCGAGCCTATTATGAAAAATGGCCGATGATGACACAGCAGGCCCTGGCTCCCGAACTCATCGAGGTCATCCCTTCTTTATCGCGCTACATCCCGCCCGCCCGCATCTTCCGCAAAAGCGTCTATTCACCGTGGCAACATGGAGGCCTTGGCGAAATCCTGCGGCAGGAGCAGGTTTCGACCGTGGTGATTACCGGCGGGGAAACAGATGTCTGCGTGCTCGCTACTGTTCTTGGGGCGATCGACCAGGGATTTTACGTCATTCTGGTCGAGGATGCACTTTGCAGCGGAAGGGACGCAACACATGATGCAGCCATGAAGCTGCTCTCGGGTCGTTTTTCAACGCAACTGCAGGTATGCGATACGGCAACGCTCCTTCGGGCGCTTCCACCGAAGAGAGGAGCTAGATTGCCCGAGATAAGTTAGGCCACCCGGGCCGCGACCCCAAAGGTAATCAAAATCATTGTGGGCAAGCGCACGGTACTTGAGGGTATCCTCAACACTGGCAGTGTTCTGACGGTCAAGACACGAAAGCGCGCCGAACCTCAATCCATCGAGCTTACAATCGACGACCTGGCGCCTAAGGTCAGGACTCCGGGACCGGGTTAACCCCTGAAATCGCCCTCGTTAGCGTCTCGCTCGTCGTAGTTCAAGTCCCAGTCTTTTTCGGGTTTTTTGGCTCCGGGTGGCAGCTTGTTGGCTGTTGCGTCGTCGGACCCGGTGATAACGCGCGGCTTTGCACTCACCACGCCGTTGTTATCAGAGGTTTTTTTGCCGCGCGCAAATTGCGGTTCGCTGTCCTTGTGAATCTGCTTCAGCTTTTCGTCCTTGTTCATCGTGTCCTCCTTGATCCTTTACTAACCGTTTTCCCGCGTCACTGTTCCCTCAAAGCCTTTATCGGGCTGGAACTGCCTTCAGATGCCGCAGTTAGACCGCCGGATGAATCCATTTATTCCGCGATCCCCAAGCGGTGATGAAGCGATGAATCAGCCAGACGAAGATATCAAGCCAGAACCCGGTACAGATGATGCCTTCTACCGGAACGGCCACGAAAGCTGCCAAGACAGGGAACAAAGGAGAAAAAACGCCGAACTTATGATTGATCAGAGGCCGCAGCGGCTGTCAGCTGGCGGCGCGGAAAACGCCGATCAATTGTAGGAACTAACGCTTGGAGCGGTTCAACTGTTCGAACACCGACGCGGGAGAGTTACTGATTTTGCGATTGTACGTTGGCGTACGGCAGCCAAGCGTCTCGCGAGACATTTTTCCATCGTGAAAGGATAGGAAAATGGCCAAGCACGCTGTGAGTGGAGTTTCCGGAAACACATTGAATGATACGCAGCTAGAGGTGTTGCGTATCGGTATTTCAGACCTGGCGCCGGCCTCGCCGGAGGGACGAGTTACTCCGATGCTGCGGCGATTTGCGGCTGCCGGGTTGGCACCATCAAAAGCCGGGTCAACAGGGCAAGGGAATCGCTACGGCGCAATCTTGACTAAAGCATTTCCGGTGAAAATCGGATCTGCGGAAATGACCTTTCTCTTTGTTGTTTTTACGCAGTCCGAACCCAATTTGCTGGACATGCGCTAGCGGCCTGCATAGATCGCAAATTGCGCCGCATAACCTTCGTATCGCGTGTTACTGATGCTGCCGTTCCGGTGAAGGATTTCTCCTTTCACCGCCGGCAGTTCGCACATGTTTTCCGAAAGGTTTGCCCGCATTTCCAGCTGTCCCGCTTTGAAATGCCAGTCGATTGCAAGACACCGAGGCTCGCAATCAAGGGAAATGCCTTTCTCGAAGTGTGAGCAGAGGAGAGGCCAGATGTGCCCGCGGCGTTTTGCAAGCAACGCGGCCATGTCTGCTCTTGACTGTTTCCCCTCGGTTGTTTCTGCATGGGTCCACTTCAGTGTAGAGAGCTGCATGGTGTGCTGATCATTCGGGTCCATTACCATCTGGGAAGCATCTGGCGGGAGTTCTCCCTGAAAACTTTCCGCCTGTTTAAGCCGGTTCCTTATTTCCTGTTCCCGGTTGTGGTCGGGGTGGTCGGAAAAGAAGAAGAACGGGTTGGCCGAGCCGTGCTCGTCCCCCATGAAGACCAGCGGCGTCTGCGGGCAAAGCAAGAGGATCGCCTCGAGCGTGCCGAAAAGCGGCGGCGGTATGAGGGCACGCAGCCTCTCACCGCGCAAACGGTTGCCGGCCTGATCGTGATTATGGAGAAAGTTCACAAATCGATGGGGCGGGAGATGCCCGCTCGGCTCGCCGCTGGCGGCAAAATTCCGAGAGGGCCGCGGTTCTCCCTGATAGACGAAGCCGGTCGCCAGCGAGCGGCGAAGATTTTCATAGGGCCGACTGGCGAAATCTTCGTAGATACCGCCCTCTTCGTTCGTGGTCGCCACGTGGATGACGTGGTGAAAATCGTCGTTCCACTGCGCATCGACCAAGATCGCCCCATCGGCCATGGGTGTCATTGGCGAGGCCGCGTTTCTCGCATCCTCTATGACCAGATGCACATGCCTGTTTCTTATTGTGCGCTTCACCTCCCGCGCCATCTCAATAAGGAAATCAACCTCTCCGTCGCCGCCAGCGAGATGATCTGCGGCATCGATCCGCAATCCGTCAAAGCGATAGGTCTCGAGCCAGTAGAATGCATTCTGAAGAAAGAACGACCGAACTTCGGCACGGTTGAAGTCCGGCGCGGGTCCCCACGGTGTCTCATGCTTCTTGAAAAATGCCGGCGCGTAGGCCTGAAGGGTATTTCCTGCGGGGCCGAAGTGATTGTAGACGACATCCAACAGCACCATGATGCCATGGCCATGGGCTTGATCAATGAAAGCCTTGAGCTCGTCTGGAGTGCCATAATCCCGCTGCGGTGAAAATTGCAGGACGCCGTCGTAACCCCAGCCGCGACTTCCAGCAAAGGTCGCAAGCGGCATAAGTTCGATGGTGGTAATGCCCACGTCTGCAAGATATTCAAGTTTCTCTGCCGCGGCGGCAAAGGTGCCCTCGGGTGTAAAAGTCCCGATATGGAGCTCATAGACGACTGCTTCGTGCCAAGGCCGGCCCTTCCAGTTCGGGTTTTTCCAGGCGAAATCATGGTTGACGATCAGGGAGGGGCCACGCGGGCCTTCCTGCTGCCGGTTGGAAGCGGGATCTGCAACCCTCGTCCTGTCGGCCAGCACGAAGCCATAGCGATCGCCGGGGAGGGCGGGTTTTGTGATGTCGTGCCAGCCATCACCAGCCGTGTGCATGTCGAATTCCGCATCGTTCAGCCACAGTTTCACTGTTGCCGAGGCGGGTGCCCAGATGCTGAAATCCGTGTCGCCGGATTGATGGCGCTGCGCACCCCATTTGCGATAATTCGCTGCATTCATCACCAGAGCCTCCTGTTGCCGGTGGCCTAACCTGTTGGTGATCCTGGGGTTCCCGCCAGCCGCCTATCAGCTCTTATCTTTGCAAAAGTCTCGGGTCTGATGTCGGCGACGGCATCCGTTTCGCGCGTGCTGTTGCCGACAAGGCTCTCGAAAAGCGCCATATATTGTGCGGCACTCTTGTCCCAGGAAAAATTGGCCTGCATGGCCTGCGTCTGAAGCCGTCGGAAAAGTTCCCGGTCGTTATAGGCGCTAATGGCACGCTCCAGCGCGGCGCGCAGATCGTGTTCATTCGCCGGCTCGAATTGAAAGCCTGTTGCTACGCCCGCTTCAATGGCCGCGTCGTTCGCGTCGATAATGGTTTCCGCCAGCCCGCCCGTGCGGCTGACGATGGGCAGCGCGCCATATCGCAGCGCGTAAAGCTGCGTCAGCCCGCAGGGTTCGAACCGTGACGGCTGGATGATGAAATCCGAGCCGGCCTGGATCATGTGCGCCAGCCGTTCGTCATAGCCGATATGGGCGCAGACCAGCTCCGGATAGCGCTTTGCCAGCGCCTGCAAGCTGTCTTCCAGTGCCGTATCTCCCTCTCCGTGGACGATCAGCCTACCTTTCCTTTCTATTATAAGGGGTACGACGTGAGGGAGGAGATCGATTCCCTTTTGCCAGGTCAGGCGACTGACCACGCCGAAGACAGGGCCCTGGGTAGGGGCTAGGCCAAGGGCCTGAAGCAAGGCATATTTGTTGAGGCTCCGTCTTGTCGCCGTGGCAGCCGCGAAATTTGCGAGAATGTACGGATCTGTTGCCGGATTCCAGACGTCGTGATCGACGCCGTTGACGATGCCGCGCAGGTTCTCGCGCCGCTTGGCAAGCACGCCCTGCATTCCCATTCCCATTTCCGGTGTGAGGATTTCTCTTGCGTAAGTGGGGCTTACCGTCGTCACGGCCGATGCGGTCGTCAGGCCACCCTTCAAAAACGACATGTCGCCATAATATTCGAGGCAATCCACGGTGCAGAGGTGGGGCGGCAATCCGAGCATACCCGCCCGCTCCAGTGGATATTGTCCCTGAAACGAAAGATTGTGAAGGGTAAGGACGGACGGCACCTGCGGCGTTGCCTCGGCGAGGTAGACGCAGGTTAAGGCGGCGTGCCAGTCATGCGCGTGAACGAGATCGGGCTTCCAGCCGTCAATCGCACCGACTGCGATTTCCGCTGCAACCTTGGAAAGGACCGCAAAGCGCAAATCGTTGTCGGAAAAAGGCTCGCCTTTTATGCCATAGGGATGGCCGTCCCTGTCGAACAGGTCCGACGCTTCCAGAAGCAGCAGTTGTTGACCGTCTGAGATAACGGGATAAACCGATACCGGCTGCTCAAGAACAGTTGCACTCAGACATGGCTCCTTTCCGCGGATAAGTGGCGTGAGCCTGTGGTACAAAGGCAGCAATGTACGAACATCCGCCCCCTGTCTCGCCAGCGCCTCCGGCAGAGCACCTGCCGCATCGGCCAATCCGCCGGTTTTGACGAATGGAAACATTTCGGCCGTCACGGCAAGAATCCGCATTTGGCGCCTCCAGGAACCGCATTGATCTTAGATTGCGAGGAGCCCGGAAACAGGTTGGTGACAACCAAGCCGCCTGCCGGGAACAGGCGGGCATTACCTGTCCTGCCGGTGCCCTTGATGGGTCGTGTTAATCTTTATGTTTGCCTGCCGGCCCGTCTGGGTCGAAGCTTTCTGTTCCTCGACAGATGAGGCGTCTTCCGTGCTCAGGCGGCCATTGTCACCGGGGCCCTGGTGGCTCCGGTTGTCTTCTGGAATAGGGAGAGTTCTCCGGGTCATTTGATAACCTCGTTCGGTATGAGTTCCTTGGAGCAACCCGAACCGTGCCTACGCAGGTTTGTTCCCGGTCCGCCGGCTGACTTTCATATCGTGATCGTGTCGTTTCAAGGATCGATCGACGATCGGAACACGGCAACGTTCTGCCCACCAGCATGGCGAGATGCAGGACTATCGGAAACCTGGGGTTATTCTGAATAGAACCGAGCTGAAACCGTGGCAGGCTGCCACGCGTCAGACCTGGACGTCAGCCGACACGCAATTTGGTTCGGAAGTAGAGAGCGGTCAATTGCTGGAGTTTCGACTGATCGACAACGCCGCGATCATACATTTTCAGGACATAGCGGGCGACCTCGGCAGGGCATAGAGCCGGATCGCGTTCTGCAGACACAACATTTTCGTAGGCTGCCTTAACGATATTGATGTCTTCGTTCAGAAAAATTCCCGCACTCAGGTATTCGTGATTGGTTTGCATTTCACATCCTTGAAACGCGCTCGGCGTTTCACAGCATGAGGGAAGATGCATTTATCTTATAGAGAAACGACCAAAGGTAAATGTCCGCGAGCGTACCAACGACAACTGAGAACGGCCGTCGGGCCTAGCGAACGTCCTCGCTCGCAACAGCAGTCAGGTCGGCAAGCGCGGAATCAGAGCTGTATTTGCGCATAAATCGGGCGAGCATTCGATTGTTTTCCTCCTCGGGCACGCCGTAGAGATCGCCGGCATAGGTCTCAAGCATCTCGCGGTTCTTGATCGTAATTCGTCCCCTTTCGGAGCGAATGAACCCAAGGCTTTCCAGCACGTGGAGAGCGTCCGTTACGCTTGCGCGCCTGACTGCCAGCATGGTGGACAGGAACTCGTGGGTCAGTTGCAACTGATTGCTTTCTACCCGGTCGTGGCACATGAGGAGCCAGCGGGCGAGGCGCTCCGTTACGGACTGGGTGGCATTCGAAGATGCCGTGAATTGTATCTGTGTTCTTGAGACGTGCAGGGCGCAGACGAGAATGTCGAGGAATACCCGATGTTTTGAAACAAGCGCGTCAAACGACCTGATATCCATGAAAAGTGCTTCGCCCGGAGCTTGCATGACGATCTCGGTCAGGTTCGTTTGCGCGCCTGCTACGGCTCCCGCTGGCACGAACCCCTCTTTGCCGACAACTCCCGCCTCGGTCTTGCGTCCCGATTTGGTGACGACAACGACGGAAGCTATGCCGGATGACAGGAAGAAAACACCCTCGATGGCCCGGCCGGCGGGTATCAGCACGTCGCCCAGTGCGAGGTTGATAGACCTGCACGCGTCTCCAACCTCAACCCGGACGTCATCGGGTAAATGAGAAAGCAGAATATTCGCTTCGCCATGGCTATCGGGTTGGTTCAGCATGACACGTGCCTCGCTTTAATGTCTGATGCCTCCTCCTTGCGCCATCAAGGCGGAAACAATGTTTTCAATGTCTTCCGAACGCCTAGAGAGGACAAAAGGTCCCGGTTCGCTATCGATGACCGCGTCGGGCACGAAAAAAAGATAGGGAATGGCTTCGCTATCCAACTGCTCGGTGAGGCGCAGAAGGACGTTCGCCTCGTAACGGACGTCGATAATCGCGGCGGTAAATTTCAGAGCGTCTTCACTCTCTATAAAGCTGGCGGAATACGGTCCCTCAAGACCAATCCGGGCGTGAAACCAGGCCATCCTGATTTCCGGCGTCACGGTATCAGTCATGCCAATGATTGCGATGGTGAGGCGTTTGACAGTCTGCATGCTTTACTCCTCGCATACCACCGCATGCGTGTGCCTATCTGCCTACCATAACGCCTGAGCAGGATGATTTCAGCCGCCGCGTAGTCTGAATTTATCAAATAAGCGCGAGAGGGGCGCGCGGCGTCGGGCATCTCGTCCCGGTGGTGCAAACCTCTTGCCATGGCTTTCCTCTCCGCCGTCACGGGTTCGGGGGCGGAACAATTGCGGATGGCCGTGGTTAGGACGCCGTGCGCCCATGAGGAGGTATCCGATGCGGGCGAAAGACAATGAAATGGCTGATGCGCCACGGGAAAGCATCAGGCCTGAGCAGGATTTTCCTGGAAGACCATGATGGTCTACGCGCTCGTGATATTTGCACTGGCGGTCGCCATTTCGCTCTATTTTTGATAGCGACGCATCCCGGCCGCGCCGCGTGAGGCGGGACCGGGCCGCCATTTCGCCTAGGCTTTGCCCGCCGTCAGATCGAGACCGCCAGTCGACGATGGAAAGCTGATTTCTCCACTCCTGTGTCGCAGGGGAATATCCACCTGATAGGGCACCGCCACCATTACCTGGAGCGACCGGGACACCCGGTTGGGCGCTACGGTATCGGTCGGGGTTATATGGGTGGTTTGAGCGAAGCGTCTCGTCTCTTCGATCGGCAGCATATCGCTCTCCAGCAGCTTTGCTGCCGCGAGCGCCAGATGTTGGCTGGGATAAACGCCTCTTATGACATCAGAGATGACGACGGCCCATCCTTTTCATGCGCCATGATCTGGTATTCGATGTTCTTTTTCATGATGTTCAAGCCTCCCTGTTTGGTAGCCTCTAACCACGAATTGAAAAGCTTGTTCCAGATATTGAAGGCGGATACGGCGGATTGGTTTCGCTAAGTCGTCCCGGCAAAAATTTCGCCTATTCGGCCGTCGCCCCCCGGATTGGTCGGTCAGGCGCACATACCCAATGGCCCGATTGCGATGTATGATGCTGCTTAGAAAATGGGCCAAAATTTGGAATTTCGGCCATTCCCCGATGCAGCAAGGGACCCTCCTGCAAATTCGTACGGAAACGTACTCACTGTTTCCATGCGATTTTCCGCCGTTAATATGACCGCCGCATATTGTTGTTTTCGAGCAAGGGGCGAACCGCTATGCTTGGATCAGATTTTTTTGTTTGTAACCTGCTATTGAAAACCCTTGGCATGGAAGGGCTGTCGCGGCTCGCGTCCCGGATGGAGCACGTCGATCTGCCGGCGGGGTATCAGCTCGTTGCGGCTGGCACGCCTGTTTCCCATCTCTGTTTCATCGAAACCGGTCTGGCATCCACCGTCGTTCATGACGATAGCGGTAAAAGCATAGAAACCGTGCTCGTCGGCCGGGAGGGGATCACCGGCTGGCCCACTCTTCTGGGCGCGGAAACCACGCCGGATGAAACCGTCATGTGTGTCAGCGGTCGTGGTTTTCTGATCCCCGCCGTCGAACTGCGACAGGAGATGGAGAACGACGCGCGGCTGCGGGAGCTTTTGCTGGGCTATATCAATATCTGTCTGCTTCAGGTCGGCCAGCTTGTGCTGGCAAATGGGCAGTACAGTCTGCGCGAAAGGCTCGCGCGCTGGCTGCTGATGTGTCATGACCGGCTCGATACCGATGATCTGCCGATCACCCATGAGTTCCTCTCCACGGTTCTTGGCGTGCGGCGGCCGGGCATCACCAACGAGCTGCATGTTCTCGAAGGCATTCATGCCATCCGTGCCAGCCGAGGAAACGTCCGGATCGTCAATCGAAGCATATTGGAAGACGTCGCCGACACGACCTACGGCGTCCCGGAAAAAGAATATGAAAAACTGATAACTCGTATGCGGACGGACGTTGCAACGCCATCAGTCATTTCTGCCTAGCGCGTCGGCGAAGCGGACGACTTTCAATACTTCCTGCTGTTTATTCCGGATGATGATGCATCCTTCCGAGATGTCGCGCCCTTGCAGGACTGCCTCGCTCATCAGCGCCCGGGCATCTTGGAGCGCCTCCTCGATCGCCCGGTCGAGCGACGGCAGATCGCTGCCTTCCGGATCATCGAGGATGTTTTTGCCGCTGATCACGGTGAAGAAAAATCTTGGCATGTTGGTTCCTCAGGAAAGACATGGTCGCCGTAGGCGCACCGCGGCTTGTCCTCAGCCGAAGTGTCGCAAATATTGGGCTTGTTTCTCAAGCCGGGTAGCAAGTTCGGAAATGCTCATATTTGTCGCGCATAAATGGATAGCGCATTCCAGGAATTGCAGGGACGAGCGCCTGAGAAAGTCCTGCTACTGCTCATAAGCTATTCTGGAGATGCGATCGGATTTGCCGGATTTGTCCGTCATCGTCATGTTCCCTCGGATTGAATTTTCTCTCGCGCCTAACCGGGGCAACGCGAAATTGTTTCGAAAAAAGTTCCCCTGTTGTGTCGCGGTCTTTGCGGAACATCGTCGCCGCAAAGAGGTTGGGTGGGTTCGCAACCCAACCGGAGGCAATGATGACCAATAATTCTCCACGAGATGGGGCTCCCGGCACCACCGACCAATCACCCCGCTGGGAGGGGCCGAAGGAAACCCGCCCCAGAGGCTACATGAAGCCCGCCGACGATCCCGAGCACGATCGGGATGCTGTTGGGGAGAACCTTAAAGACCCGCGTAAGAAGCGTGTTTCCGACGCGATGAAAACGCGCGACGACCAGTAAGCGGCGGCTCGTCTGCTGCGACAGGAGGAAGACATGTCCCCTTCAACAAAAACACCGGCCAGCATCCGTCAGGGCGGGCCGGGCGCATCGCATGAAAACGCGAAGGCACCCTTGGAAATCAAGAAACCCGCCGCAGATAACGACAAGCGTTCGAAGAGCAGGGTTTCCGGAGGAGGTGGTGAGCGCGGCAGTCACCACACCCATGACCCAGAACAAAATCATGAGCGGCGTGGAGAAAACCAATGAAAAAGGCGAAAAAGAAAAAGAGATGGTCGCAGAAGGTGACCAAGGAAAGCGACGCGCTCGATCTTGAAAAAGAGGTGTTCACAAAAAACGATGCCTCGGAGATTGCACGTTCGCTGAAAGCCTCGGCAGAGCAATCTGACAGGCGCAAGACCAACCCTTTCCGGTCTGCGATGTCGATGCTGGTGTTTTACATCAACCGCGCCGGTCGGACCCTATCGGACGACCGCAAAGAAGTACTGGAAGATGCGAAGGGGGAGCTTCGCAAGGAATTTGGCAAGCGGCACTAGGACTGATCTTGCGCATTAATCGTCATCATTGCTCGCTCTGCACCGTTGAGCGAAAAATTGCTCCTCACGAAATATTAAATATCGGAACTCCTCTTGCCCTGCATGGTTGGTCTAGTGCGTGCGAATCGACCATGATCGGCAAACTAAATCTGCTCATCTTCAGCCGAGATGAACCTGCTGGTAAAATCGACAGAAAGTTTGCACAGAACCCCCCATCATGAAGAAAGAGAAATCTGGGCCCCTCCGCGCGGAGCCTTTTCTACCTTTGATGCGTCCCAGTCGTGTCGGCGCGAAAGTAGGCAGATCCCACTTGCGGAAAAGCTAACTGAACTGCTTCAAGTTGGAGGTAGGCAATTAGGCTTTCTCCTGCATCGACCGTAAACGCTTCGAACCTATTTCAATAGCTTGGTGAAAAAATCCAGCGGGTCAGAGGTTCAGATCCTATCAAGAGCTTCTTTCTACTATCCGGAAGTCCCTTTTTGCCCACAGAGTGACACGTCAACTTCCCCCCCGTCACGGCGTCTGCAAAGCGACGCAGAAGGCGGACGAGCTCCTTGACCTCGTCTTCGTCCCAATCCGCGAAAATCTCGCGAGCCATCTTGTCCCGAGCGTTATCAACCTTGCCGGTCATGGTCTTGCCTTGGGCTGTGATGGCTGCCTCGCGGATGCGGTGGTCGGCGGCGCTTTCCTAACGTGTGACAAGGCCGAATTCCTCCAGCTTCGAGACCTGCCGGCTGACGGTGGTGTAGTCGCGCCCGACGCGGTCAGCGAGATCAACGATACCGATCGGCCCCAGGCGCTCGATCATGACCAGCAGCGGAAACAACGCGCGGTTCAGCGCGATCCCCACCTCCCGGACCATATGTTCATCACGCTACGGCGGCCGGTTCATCGCACTGACGATCTCCAGCAGCGCGCCGTGCAAATCGCGTAATGACGCGGAATCGAGTGTATTTTGCACATTTTTTCTTGGCGGCATTGGTAATTTCCACGTCGGCATTGGTCTCTTGAGGGGAAGGTGCAGTTCGTTGCTGCCTGCCTCGAACCGGGAGCGATCATCTCTGAGGTTGCGCGTGATGCTGGGGTTCACGTTAGCCAGCTCTTCGTTGGCGCAAAGAGCTCTGCAGGATCGAGAAGCCGAACATCGAGACGGCAACACCTTGGTGCCGGTGATCGTTGCCTAAACCGCGCTGGCCGTCCCTGCTGTACAACCGGGACTGCCCCGACATCCCATTCTCGTCGGAAGCGAAGCGATGTAACGATCGAACTTGGACGTGGCCGCAGTATCCGCGTTGATAGCGACATCGATACCGAAGCGCTTGCACGTATTCTCGACTGCGTGATGGGGCTCAGATGATCCCGCTTCCTGCTGGGGTGAGGGCGCTACTTACGCCGGCGAAAATCCGTTTTCGCAAAGATCCCGCAGCTCCCCCGGAGCGAGATGATCAAGCGAAAGCTCCGGCAGCAGGTCATTGTCAGCTTCCAGGTTGCGCGCGACCGACGCGGTGAAGATGCGAATACCGGCTTCATGGAGGATGGCAGGACGGTTGACGATGCGGCCAAGAAGGACCGTCGGTAAAAGACCGAAGGGCACATCCTCGAAGATGTAGCGGCTGTCGATGGAGGAAGGTCCCATCCCGCCTCGTCCCTCGCGATGCATCTGCTGGTTCATTTCCGACACAGAGGCGAGGGGTACATGAAAGGAGAGAGAAAAGTGCTCTCGGACCGTCTTCACCCCAAGGCCAAAGCTCTCCGCGATTGACAGTCGCTCGGCGTCGAGCGCTTCGATCAACTGTCCGACTGCCGGGGTCACATGCTCACCCTGTCCCCAGCTCTCTGCCTTTTCCATCCGTGTCAGATTGAGCAATGCGATCCCGAGGTGATTTTGCGGATTAAGGTTTGAGAGCGCGATAGCGAGCAAACCGTCGCGCTCGACGAAACGATCACCGAAGAGTTCAGTGCACAGGCTATGGCCCTCATGAGCTGCAGACTTCGGCAAGGTGGCAAAGTCCACCTTCTGACGAATGGTGTTCACAACGACGCTGTGCCCGTCCGGCTGACGGCGCGCCGTCAGAAGCGTCGTCCCCCAGGCGATGATCGGCAAATGGAGCTGTCGCTCGGCGAGCCGCTTCGACAGATAAAGCGCTCCAAAGGAGCTATGGGAACTGATGATGACAGGCAGGCCCGATCGTAGATGCGGCAGCGCTGCATCGATGGCCGCGCGATGCCCGTTGGCTGGCATGGCAATGATGACGGCATCCGCATCCGAAATGGCGGCCTCACAGCTTGCTGCGACCTCAACGGGGCCGACGAAGTCCAAAGCCCCCGTGGCGGTGAGCGGTTCGCCTTGCGACAATGGCTTGCCGCTGCGGCCGGAGGGTGACCACAGCGACGGGCTATGTCCCGCTTCGGCGAGAAAAGCCGCCACGCCGTAGGCAATCGATCCCGCACCGAGAATGGCTATCCGCATGTCATCTATCCTTTCGGTTGTAGGAGTGGGCATGGCCCCACCCTCTGGTCACTACCCTTCGCGCAACTCACAAACCGGTTCTGAACTTTGCCTGCCGATCGTTGCGCAAATGCATCATCTTGTCTCGACTGCCACAGCCGCTTGCTCGGGTGCTCTGCCTGTTTAATTCGCGCGTCCCTGCCTAACCCCTCAGCAGATATGACTGCTTCGAGTAAAAGCGTCTGCTGCATTAGCAAAAGCCAAGGCTAGAAGCTTAGTTTTCTGCACAGTTCGAAGTCAGCGAGCCATATTTTTCATCTTCTGCTCGTCGAACGAAAAATTCTCTTTTGTCACTAGCAGACATCATGCGTTTAATGCACATTAAATTTGTCATAATGCAAAGGATGCATGATAGCGATGGAGATACGCGAGTTAGAGGCGTTTCTGGCGGTGATGTCCGCAGGCAGCATTACCGGTGCTGCGCGCCTCCTTGACCGTTCGCAATCTCAGGTGACGCGCCTCATTCAGGATCTCGAGACATCGCTTGGATTTCCGCTGTTCGATCGCAATGGCCCGCGTATTACGCCGAGTGACAAGGGGGTGGCTTTCCACGCCGAAGCGGAGCGTTTCATCAGCGGCATCGAGCATCTGCGCAACCGTGCCCAACGCATCAGTCTCAAGGAGCCTGAGCCGGTCGAGATCGCGGCGACCCCCGCTTTTGCAACCGGAATGGTGCCGCTCGCGCTTGCGGAGTTACCCGAAGCCCTTCTGCCGCACACGGTTTTTTTAAGAAGCATGCCGGCCGAGGCTGCGGTCCAGGCGGTGCTAGGCCGTACCGCTGATTTCTGCGTGACGTCGCTTCCGGCCGAGCAACCGGGTCTCGAGGCGCATGGTTATTTCCAGGGCCGCTGTGTGGCGGTCTTGTCCGTCAACGATCCGCTGGCCGCCAAGGATGTCGTTTCTATTAGCGACCTTGCCGACCAGACGATCATTACGCTTGCAAACCCATTCCGGTTGCGTCGTCGCGTTGACAAGGCGCTGCAGGAGGCAAATGTCCGTGCACGGCGGATCATCGCCACGAGTGCGGCGATGAGTGCGGTACAGGTCGCGTCGACCGGTATGGGAATTGCGATCGTTGAACCGGCTACCGCTTACGGTCCCTTGACCGCGGGCGTGACTGTCCGACCGCTCGACGTCGACATTCCGTTTCTCTGGGGAATTTTCTCGGCAACAGCGCGCCCGCTGTCGGCCACCGCCCAGGAGCTGATCCAGCTGATTATCCGTGTCGCCTCGGCACGCATGCCCGATTTCACCGCTCACGATCCCCGCACGTCAGGACGTCTTGCGGATGTCACCTATGGGGGAACCGTCGAAGGAGACGTTCCCTAAATCATAATGTCTCTGCCTCATCGACGCCATCAAAAAACAACAAAGGAGAGTGCCATGAAAGAGTTTAATGCGACCCGCCGTTCCACCCTTAAACTGCTCGCCGCCGGCTCCGGCATCCTTGCGGCGCCCAGCCTGATGCGCTCCGCCCACGCGCAAGGCAAGGTCGTAAACATCACGACATATGACAAGTTCGTGCCGCAGTCTTTCATCGATCAGTTTCAAAAGGACACGGGGATCGAGATCCGCATCCGTCTGACAGACGACCAGGGCAAGCAATACAACATCCTGACGGCCGAAGGCGCCACACCATCGACCGATATCGTGACGGTAACCGGCCACCGGCTCTCCCAGTTCATCGGTTCCAACCTCCTCACGCCGCTTGACACCGGCCGACTGAAGAATTGGGACAAGTTGGCTGCAGCCTACAAAGGCGCGCCGCAGCTTACCATCAACGGCTCCACCTACGGCGTTCCGCTTTTGGCGGGCTTTGAAGGTCTGGCCCGCAATACGGAGTACACCAAGCCTTCCGACAGCTGGGGCACGATGTTCGACGATGAATACAAGGGTCTGACGTCCTACATCATTTCGGACTTCCTTTCGCTGACCATGCTCTATCAAGGCAATGACGGCGATTATGTCACCTACGAGGGCAAGGAAGCCGTTGCCCAGGACGCCACCAACAAGGCGCGCGACTTCCTGATCAGGCAAAAGGACAAGGTCCGCAAATACTATGATGCGGGCTCCGAGGTTCAGCAGATGTTCCTGAACGAGGACATCTACGTCGCGCAAGCCTGGTCCGGCCCGACAGCCAAGCTGATCATGGACGGCCACCCCATCGAGCTGTCGGTTCCGAAGGAAGGCACCTACGGGTTCCTCTACTCCTTCAACGTGGTGAAGAACGGTCCGAATGCGGATGCTGCCTATGCCTTCCTCGACGCTATCCTCGCCTCACCGGAAATCGGGGCTGCCATGGTTCGGCAGTCGGGCTTTGCCTCAGCCTTTGATGGCGTTGAAAAGCTGCTGAACGATCGCGAACGGGCCGCCATGGCCCTTCCACAGGACCAGATGGAGCGCATCAAGTTCTTCAGCTCGGTCAACCGGGCCATGAAGAACGCGGTGATCGACAAGGCAGCTGCCGAAATCAAGGCTGCCTGAGTTACCGTTGCGATGCGACGCGAACCCGACCGGTACCGGGTTCGCAGACCCCAATAAAAAGCTTGTCCAGAGCTGGGAACGATCATGGTGAACACGACAATGACTGAACTGCGAGAGGAAAGCGCGCCAGCCCCGGCGCATTATTCCGGATGGATTGGCAAGGTGACAGGCTCAACCCTTTACCGAACCACCATAGGCCGGCTGGCGGACAGTCGGCATGCGCGCCTCGCACTCCTTGCCGGGATACCCGTGATATGGCTTTTCGTCCTGCATGTCGGGCCGATCCTGCAAATGGCCAATATCAGTTTCACGGACAACTATCCGCCTCAACCGAACGAGGCCACGCGCTATACGCTCGCCAACTATGCCCTGTTCTTCTCGGATTCGATTTACGTGCTGCCCTTCATACGCAGCCTCGTATTTGCAGCCGTCGTTACCGTGTCGACTCTAGTGATCGTTTATCCGGTTGCCTATTACGTGGCGAAGGTGCTCCAGCCGAAGCAGCGTATGCGCGCGCTGCTGCTCCTGCTCATCCCGTTCTGGGCCGGAGAACTGATCCGTACCTTCTCGGTCATCATGCTGCTGGCCAATCGGGGAGCCGTCAACGTTCTGTTGCGCGAGATCGGCGTCATCGATCGGCCTATCCCGATGCTCTACACGTCCTTCTCGCTGAGCTTCGGCGTTATCTACCTCTTGGCGCTCTACATGCTGCTCCCACTCTATTCAGCCATAGAAAAGATCCCGGTACAGCTGGTGCATGCCGCTGCGGATCTTGGCGCAAGCCCTTTCCAACGCTTCCGCCGCGTTATCCTGCCGCTGTCGAAAGACGGTATCGTGTCCGGCTGCAGCCTGGTTTACCTCACGGCCGTCGGTGTCTTCGCGGCTCCTCTGCTGCTTGGTGGCCCGAACGCCGTCATCTTTCCGGAGGTGATCGCGACGCTCTTCCACTCCTCCAACGACAAATGGCCGGAGGGCGCTGCCTTCGCCATGCTGATGCTCGCCGTATCGCTGACAACGGTTGGTCTCTTCATGCGCGTCGTTGGCGGTCGCTCTGTCCGGCTGATGTAGGAGATGACGATGCGGTCCCCCTTAAACGACCTTCCGAAAACGGCACTTGGTGCCTGTTATGCCATTTTCGTTATCTATCTGCTTTTGCCGCTGGCCCTGATGATGGCGATGAGCTTCAAGGACGCAAACTTCATCGCCTTTCCGATCAGTAACTGGACCCTGGACTGGTACGGCAAAGTGCTGCAGGACAAGCAGTTCATCGAAGCTTCGGTGTATTCGGCGGGCATTGCGCTTGCCACCACGATCGGAGCGACCGTCATCGGTGTGTGGATTGCCCTGCTGATTTCAACTGAAGGCATCCGCGGCAAGGCCATTCTCTTTGCGCTCGCCTGCCTGCCTGCCGTCGTTCCCGGCCTGATCAACGCCATCTCGATGCGGATATTCATCCGGATGGTCGATATCCCCACGGGCACCTTCGCCATCATTCTGTCCCACACCGTACACGCGGTGCCGTTTGTCGTGATCATGGTGCTGACGCGCCTGCGTTCCATGCCTGCCAATCTCGTCGATGCTGCAAGAGACCTCGGGGCGGACGCATTTGTCGCCTTCATGCGCGTCACGGTCCCCTACATCCTGCCGGCGCTGATTGGTGGCATGATCTTCTGCGTTCTGACCAGTATCGACGATTTCGTGCGCACCTTCTTCCTGGGCGGATACAAGCCGACGCTACCGATGCTCATCTTCGCCAAAGTCCAGGGTGGCATGTCACCCGAGATCAATGCGATGGCGACCATCGTTCTCATCGTCACCGCCGCCATCGGCCTTTATGCCGAGCACTTCACCCGCCGTTCGAGGAGCTGAGTTATGCAGCCGGTTGTTCATTTTAAAAACGTCAACAAGTCTTACGGCGCTTCCCTTGCTGTCGACGATCTGGACCTGGCGGTCGCGCCGGGCCAATTCGTTACCCTGCTTGGCCCCTCCGGTTGCGGCAAATCCACGACACTGAGAATGCTGGGCGGGTTCGAAACGCCGTCCTCCGGCGAGATTTACCTTGACGGGCAGCCGATCTCGCATCTGCCGCCCAACAGGCGAAACGTCAATATCGTCTTTCAGGACTATGCCCTGTTTCCGCACCTGTCAGTCCAGCGCAACATTGCTTTCGGACTTGAACTGAAGGGGCTGGATTCGGCGTCCATCCACCGCCGGGTCATGGAACTCCTCGGTCTCGTCAAGCTGCAGGATTTTGCCGGACGCATGCCTGAACAATTGTCGGGTGGTCAGCGCCAGCGCGTCGCCCTCATGCGGGCGCTGGCGCCGGACCCGAATGTCTTGTTGCTCGACGAGCCGCTATCGGCACTCGACGCCAAGCTGCGTCATGAGATGCAGATCGAGTTGAAGTCGATCCAGCAGACGACCGGCAAAACCTTCATCTTCGTCACCCATGACCAGGAAGAGGCGCTGACCATGTCTGACGTCGTGGTGGTGATGAACAAGGGGCGGATCGAGCAGATGGGAGCGCCTGACGATCTCTATGCACGCCCCCGCAGCCGCTTCGTCGCCGACTTTATTGGTCAGAGCAACTTTCTCGATGGCCGTTTGGTGTCTGCCGAGAGCGGGGTCGCTACGGTCGACTGGCAGGGTAGTTTGATCCGGGCGGATCTTAACGGCCACCATCACGCCATTGGCAGCCACGTCACGATTGCGCTGCGTCCGGAGGCTCTGTTCTGTCTGCCCGAGCAGCCGAGTGATCGTTTTGCCCTCAAGGGCCAGATCGAGCGGCGTGTGTTCAAGGGCGCGCACACGACGTTGACTGTCCGTCTGGATAACGGCGCCCTCCTGTCGGCCCAGCTCGATCCGGTGGCGCTCTCGAATCTCGAAGGCGAGACGGTCTGGGTGGGTTGGCGCGATCGCGATGCCGTGGTGCTCGCCGATTAATCCTCGTGCCCTTCGGTGCCGATGGGCAACACTATATTTCAGGAGATCACCTGATGACTTTGGAACAGCAAGACCGGACCGAGCAGCAGAGACTAGCTGCGCTCAACGCCCGGGTGAGGCAGGATCTGTCCTACCTCAACTATCCCGCAGCAAACTGGTCGAAACCGGTCTCGACCTCAGACGGTCAGCTTGTCAGCGATGTCGTGATCATCGGCGGCGGCATGTGCGGCCTCGTTGCCTGGCATGCCCTGACACGGGCAGGGATCGCCAATATACGGATTGTGGACCGCGCCGCAAAAGGTGAGGAGGGCCCCTGGGTGACTTACGCGCGCATGGAAACCCTGCGCTCGCCCAAGAACCTGCTCGGACCGGCCCTCGGCATGGCGTCGCTCACCTTCAGGGCTTGGTACACCGCCCGCTTTGGCAAAGAGGCCTGGGAAGAACTCTTCCGCATCCCGCGACCCATGTGGATGGAATATCTGAGCTGGTACCGGCAGGTGATGGAAATCCCGGTTGAAAACAATATCCACGTCACCCGCGTCATCCCGCGGCTCGATGGGCTTCTGGAGCTGGAGATCGAGGGTGGGAAGGCTGACCCGATCATCACCCGGAAACTAGTGATGGCAACAGGGCGCGATGGTCTTGGAGAACCGACGATCCCGGATTTTGTGAAGGGCATGCAGCGCCACGTCAGCTGGGCGCATTCCGCCGATATGATTGATTTTCAGCGTCTGAAAGGGAAACGCGTCGTTGTCATCGGGGTAGGGGCGTCCGCCGTGGACAATGCCGCCGAAGCGCTGGAGCAGGGGGCCGGTGAGGTGCGTCTCCTTGCCAGACGCAAGACAATGCCGACAATCAACAAGTTGATGGGCATCGGATCCTATGGCGTCACCGCCGGCTTCGCGAAAATTGACCCTGAGTGGCGCTGGCGTCTCATGGATTATTCCGTCAAGCAGCAGACACCCGCCCCGCACAACTCGACGCTGAGGGTGAGCCGACATTCCAACGCCTATTTCCATTTCGACTGCGGTATCCAATCGATGAAGGAAGAGGGCGGCGAGGTCGTTATCACGACAATCAACGGTCGCGTCTTTCGGACCGATTTCGTGATTTTGGGAACGGGATTCTCAATCGACCCCGTCAGTCGTCCCGAACTCGAAATGTTCAATGGGCAGATCGCCTGCTGGGAGGACCGCTACACACCGCCAGCAGGTGAGGAAAACCCCGGTCTTGGCCGGTTTCCCTGGCTGCAAGACGATTTCTCCTTCACCGAGAAAGAGCCGGGTGCCGCCCCTTGGCTGCAGCACATCCATTGTTTCAATTACGGTTCATCGGTCAGTCTGGGCAAAGTCAGCGGCGATATTCCGGCCATCAGCGAAGGTGCGCTCTGGCTCGCGCGAGGTATCGCCGCTTCGCTGTTCATCGCCGACATCGATCATCACTGGGAAGCGCTGAAGGCTTACGAAAAGCCTGAACTCGATGGGTCCGAATGGACCGATGCGGATGCCGACCCCACCATGCAGAAGACAGCCTGAGGTTAAGGCGATGAGCAGAAAAACCGTTTATTATTACCATGCGCTCAGTTCGCCCTGGGCCTATCTGGGCGGGCCACAGTTTAAGGCGCTGGTCGAAAAGCACGATCTTGATGTCGTCGTTCGCCCCACCCGCATCGTCACCGAAAACGGTGGCGTTCCACTTCGTTCCAGACCCCAGCCGCGGCAGGACTACCACGCCGTCGAACTGGACCGCTGGCGCAAGCGTCTGGGCATGCCGTTGGTGCTGAAGCCGAGATATTATCCGACCAACAACGAGTTTTCCGCGCGCATGGTGATTGCGGCCGACAGGCAGGGTTTGCCTGCACTGGAACTCAGTCATGCGCTTCTGCGCGCCCTATGGGCGGAGGAGAAGGACGTGACCGATCCGGACGTTCGCATTGCCGTGGCAAACAGCCTGGGTCTTGATGGTCGTGCGCTACGTGCGCTCGAAGATACGCCCGAGATCATGGCGGCCTGGCATGACAGCCACGCCGAAGCGCAGTCGCGTGGTGTCTTTGGAACCCCCACCTGGGTTTATCGCGACACGCTCTATTGGGGGCAGGACCGCCTGACCTTTCTGGATGACGCTCTTTCCGAGGATTGAAAAAACTATGACAGCTACACCTCCAGAAGACGTGATCGACCGCGTCCTCGGCCTCGATGAAAGCTCCGATCTCCTGAAACTCCGCGAGCGACGTTCGAAGCTTAAACATCTGACGCAGACCAGCTATCTTGCGGCTTTGAGGCCAGCAGAGCCACGCAACTTTTCCTACGCCTTGCGGGCGGCGCTTGCCGCGCGTATGTCCGCTTTGTGGAAGGCGAAAGAACTCCATGCGCACTACATTGAGCGGCTTGCCGAGGAGGGAGGCTCCGACCACGCATCAGTCGCCGATCCGTCATCGGTCCTTCAGCACACGGATTCCCGCCTGCAAGCCATCCTGAACCACGTTGATCTCGTGACCCTTTCGCCGAAGAATGCGACCCGGGAAAACATTGAGAAACTCTACGCCGTTGGTCTTGACGACCGCGATATCGTCACGCTCGCCGGCCTGATTGCCTATGTGAATTATCAGGTGCTGGTCGTCGCCGGCCTCAAGATGATGAGGGACAATTGATATGTCACAGCCTGTCCATGAATTCACGCTCGATGCGCTTGAATGGCATCCCTACGTCAAGCCTGTCGATCTCGCGACGGCGACGCCCGAGCAATTGTCGGCCCTGAAGGTCACCCCTTCCAATACCAAGGTATCGGCCTATGTCCTGGTGCTCGCCAATGAGGCGGAGGCGCTGAACGAGCGCACGCCGCTCTTCAACGATATCATGTATAGTGACGGCGGATTATCACGCGGTGGGCGCGAGATCGGCGCGCTGGCGGCGTCCTTCGTCAATCACTGCATCTACTGCGCCGCGGTTCACGCCAACCGCTATATTCAGCTGGAGAAGCGGCCCGAGGTCGTGGACGAGATATATAAGAACGGGCTGGATGCCGACCTTCCTGATTTCGAGCAGGCGCTGTTCAATTTCGGTGTCGATCTGACCGCCCATCCAGATAATGTGGGGGTCTACCAATTTTATCACTTGCGGGAAATCGGTCTGGATGATCTTGAAATTCTCGATCTCATCCATTCCATCGCCATCTTCGGTTGGGCGAACCGGCTGATGCATACGTTGGGTGAACCACATCGGAAAGAATAAGTGAAGGCAACGGCAATCACGGGGACCGAGGCAGCTGTCCGCCCGTTCGACGTCGCGCACCGCGATGTCCTTAAAATCGCGATACCGATGATGATCGCCTATCTGTCGACGCCGCTTGTGGGTCTGGTGGCGACGGGTGTCATCGCGCATATGCGAAACGAGGCGCTGGTGGGCGGTGTGGCGCTGGCCTCGGTTATCTTCGACGTCATCTTCGTGACCTTCAATTTCCTGCGCGGCGCCACGACCGGCTTTACGGCGCAGGCAATGGGCGCCGGCGACCGGGTGGGCGAACAGCGCATGTTGTTGAGCGGCCTCATCATCGCACTGGTGGCCGGTCTGTTGTTGTTGCTGCTCAAAGGTCCGATCGGCGCGCTTGGCATGAGCGTCATGGGCGCAGACGGGATTGTCGCCGAAGTCGCCTCGACCTATTTCCACTGGCGAATCTGGTCGGCCCCCTTTGTTCTCTTCAATTTTGTCGCCTTCGGCTGGCTTATTGGCCGCGGTGAGGCCATGTGGAGCATGATCCTCCAGACGCTGCTGAATGGCCTGAATGCCGCCCTCAGCGTTCACTGGGTCATAGGGCTGGGCTGGGGCGTGGAAGGTGTCGCGATCGCCACTCTGGTTGCAGAAGCTGTAACTGCTGTGGCAGATGCGGCTTTAATTTTGGGCAAGACCGATCGCTCCGCCTGGCGGCTTCCTGATATACCGGCGATCAGACGATCCTTTGAAGTCAACGGCGACATGATGATCCGCTCGTTCGCATTGCTGATCGGCCTGTCCTTTTTTACGCGCCAGAGCGGCTTTCTCGGGATCGAGGTGCTTGCCGCCAACACTATTCTGTTGCGGTTCTATTTCTTCGGCGTCGCGTTCCTCGACGGTGTCGCTACAGCGGCAGAACAGCTTGCCGGCCGCGCCGTCGGCGCACGTTATCGACCTGCCTTCGATCGCACGATCAAACTGACGACGCTCTGGGGGGGCATTTTCGCAGCGCTGGTTTCCTTGGCATTCCTGGCTGGCGGGGATTGGGTCATCGCGCTGACCGCGCCTACAGATATCGTTGCGAGACTGGCTGACAGTTATCTGATCTACGTCGTGGTTCTGCCTGTCATCGGCATCATCGCTTTTCAGATGGACGGCGTCTATATCGGTTCCACGTGGTCCCGGCAAATGCGCAACCTCATGGTGGTATCGCTGATCATCTATTTTGCCGCCTGGGCGGTCCTGCAGCCTCTTTATGGCAACGATGGCCTATGGATTTCCCTGCTATTGTTTCAGGGCGCTCGAAGCATCGCCTTTCGGCTCATGCTTCCGAGGCTTGCGGCGGCAACGTTTCGGTAAAGATGTGACGAAAGAACTGCCATGGGCGGTCAGCCGTTGGAGAAATGGCGAGCAGCTTTGATGAAGGCACTGACGGCAGCGGGTGGATTCTGCCTGCCGGGGTAATACAATGCCAATCGGATGAGAGAGGGTGTCCAGTCTTCAAGGACGCGCACGAGCCGGCCGGCCGCGATGTCATCACGAACATCCGGTTCCATAACATACCCAAGACCAATGCCCTTTTGAGTTGCTATTCTAACAAGGCTCGGTTCGTCGAGAGTTATCGAACCCTTAACGTCGATCTGGACCGTGTTTCTACCCGAAACGCAAACACTCAGGATCGGGCTGCTGTCGCCCGTCGAGTTCGAGAAGCAGCAAAAAATCTAACCCGATGGTGTCTACGCAACTCGGGGGCTATTCATGTTGCATCGTCGTTCCTGCCATCCCGTTGATGGTAACCGTCCCATTTCCTCATCTATGGATAACATCCATCCTGCCTCGCGGACGATTACTCCGTTCATCCATCCGACGTCCTCAATGGCTCACACTGCAAATGTACGGAAAGGACCGATGGAATATGAATGGCCCCAACATGGCGTGGGGTGCCTGACATCAACGCTCGAAGCGATGATCTCAGGTGGATTCGGCAAATGCATCTGCCTCGTTTTGAGTCGTGAAGGTGAATGTGATCAGTTCACTGTCATCGTTCTGGCGGATACCGATTGCGGTCACAATCAACCGAGCGATCTCATCCTTAGCTTCACTTCCTGACCGGTATGACCCCACCGCGTTATCGATGGCCGGGCCGAATATCTCGCTGATCACACCGAGGCGCATATTGTATTTCATGATGATATCCCGGTCCTCGATGATCGCCGCCTGTTCGGCCTTCGGAATGCCGGCATTATCCATTGCGGTTATCGTTGCATTTGTTGCGAGCTTGATCGGACCTTCTTCAAGCCACCGATCAACCATCTGATGAAACTGGCGCATTCGCGCAGCAGGGATTGTTCTCTGTACATTGATCGACATCCGAGTTCCTTTGTCAGCTTCCATGCAACTGCGGTCTTGCGCTTCGCGCCATTTGTGGTGATAGGTGATGCATTATCCTGATATTCAAAACGCGTGGAGAGTTCCAGATGGAGTTCACGCAAGATCAGTTCTTTCAGGCGGTTGCCCCCTGCAAAACTCCGAGGATCTGGATCGCTGGTATCGCCATCTGTGGCCAACGGAAGCTCTATCACCCGGCGTCACATCGTTCAAATGCCGGACGAGATCTCATAAATGAGCACAATAGGCCGATAGCAGATGTTGCTGGTCACAGGTTCTCAACGGTTATGCCCGCTGAGCGGTTTCTTGAAGTTTTACGCTGGGCAGTTTTGAACCTTACATCCTGCGCTCGCCCCCCTTTAATGAGCTGGAGTGTTCGAAAACGGTCATGGCTTCACGCTGCTGCAAGACATGCCGGCTTTCGGCTAGTATCTCGCGATACCTCTGGATCTTGGCAGCTTTCATCCTGGATAAATCATCCTTCGAGAAATTTGCCTGCTGGACCGGAAAAGCCGCTTCGTTTTCCAAAAGGTCGAGCAAAAGATTTCGGATCACGGCGTTCTCCTCTCGAAGTTTCGCCAGCTCGATGGCCTTCCCACTCGACGCAAATCTCCGTGCGATAGCTTTGTCGATATCGTGTTCGGCAAGTAAAGTCCTGGCGGCGTAGTACCGACAAGCAAAGAATGTTGTGACAAGCGCGCATAGCGCGAAAAGAATGTAGATCATTCCGACCTCCAGGTTACCCTGAAAATCGATATTCCAAACGCGATTTTCAATACGCTAGTGAACCAGCAGGCCCAAAATGGCTTCGTCTCAATTAGGAGCGGATCGTAAAGGTGCCAGGTCGACCCCGATCGATAAGGCGACTATCAGAAGCTTCACTCTAATATAATTTGAATTCCTGTTACCTTGAAAGGTACGTTGCCTTCCTCACGGGATATGCGAAAGGCACACCATTTTCCAGGATAAAACCCTTGGTATACATGCAACTGCGCATCTCGGGAGAGCCATATGCGCCTCGATAGAAACCGACGTGGTCGTATGAGTAGTAGTCGAAACTGCATCTATCGAATGCTGCACGATAAGCGTCCTCGAGGACGGGGTCACCTGCCACTGGGACGGCACCGTAAAGATGCAATTGCGTCCGCGCTTCCGCGACTGCTGCCGTGAACGTGACGCTTAGAATCACACTTAAAGCCAGCTTGAGTTTCATGACCTGCCTCCAAAGAAATAATCGCAACGAGCAACGGAATTTTTGTCCGGTTTGTTCCCTTGGCTTGGGCCTATTTTCACGATCGCGGTGAGCCTTTGTCTCGTCACTACATGGTCGAAAGTGCATATCACTTTCTTTTACGCTCAGGGCCGACCGAGGAAGTGCCATCAGCTTCGCGCCTTCATTTCGGCCGTGAGGCGGTCAATATACCAGCCCGAAGCGGACATCTCAGGGTAGGTAATCGCGGAGCGGGAGAGATTCAAAGCATTACAAGCGAATTAACAATGGGTTCGGCGCCTTGCATCCCTTCAGGAGCGTCGATTTGGACATTGCGCCGTCGTCATGCGATGCAGCTCAAGAGCACTCTTTCCAGCAGCTTTCACAATGGAGATCGATGCAAAGTCTTCTGCGGTTCTGATCCTTCGCTACGCATTTTCAGACAGAAAGATCTGAATGTTGGTGGCGATAGAAAGTCCATCGCCCGGTAAGCGGCCAAGGAGTTTCGAGATTGTCTCGACGGCAAGTCGCGCCTCCAAGAGCGGTTTTTGGTCGATGACCGCGTTGATCTTCCTGGATTTCAGAAGCATTCGTCGATCAGGAGTGAGTTCGTGCGTGATGACCACCGTATCATCAATCCGCCCAAGGCGTTGAAGGGTGCTCACGATCGGCACCGCACCGGCGGACAGGTGATATATGCCGCGCAGGGCGGGATCGTCGTGGAACGCAATCTCCACCACTCTGCCTGCTTCCTCCTGATTTTCCCCCGTCTCAAGAACCGCAGCAAGGCTGCACTCTGGATAGCGTTCGGTCAGGACGGCGCGAAAGCCTTCCTCTCTTTCCCGGTGGCCGGTGATGTCGCGCGACCCGGCGATCACGATCACCCGCCCGCCCTCCCGCAGGAAAAGTCCCATCAGGTCTCCGGCTACGCGGCCCGCTTGCCGATCGTCCGGTCCAACGTAGGCAGCGCGTCCGCAATCCGTCAGGTCAGTCGCCAGGGTCACGACAGGCATCTTGCGGGACAGCACCGCTACGGCTTCCCTGATGCGAATATCGTCAGGGCTCGTGACGACGAGACCGTCGTATGAGCGACAATCGCGGACGGCTGCGGCAATAGCCGCGGGCTTGCGGGGATCAATGTGGTGGACGAAGAACTGCACATTCAGCGCTGTGTACATTCTCCCGGCTAGATCAATGCCTTCTCTCAACGCTGCATGAAATGGATTGACCGGAGGCTGCATGAGGACCGCGACGCGCAGGGCACGAGAGGGCGTCCGGTCTAACGCCCGATCAATACCAAGCGCGCGCGCCGTGGCCAGAACGAGGTCTTCTTTATCAGCGCGCACCCCTCCGCGATTGTTCAAAACCCTATCGACTGTGGCAGTCGAGACGCCTGCTGCTTTCGCTACATCCGTAATGCTCACCTTTCGTGCAACCATCTGCCTCTCCACCGCTCATTCTGATGGAATCCCATCAAAATCGAACTTTGTAAACCGAATATCTCAAGCTAAATCTCTGCGTCGAGGAGGGTCGCCCACAAGGTGAGCGGCGCCAGGGAAGGACCAGAACATCATGAATATTACAGTCACCACGGCACCGTGTTGCTGGGGCGTCGATGACGTGCGCAATCCGAACCTGCCCCCATGGGAGCTTGTGTTCGATGAGGTCAAGGCTGCCGGATACGGCGGAATGGAGCTTGGCCCCTATGGCTACGTGCCTCTGGACACCGACCTGGTTTCTTCGGCTTTAACGAGCCGAGGGCTCTATATCGTGGCCGGAACGATCTTCAACGACCTTGTCGCTTCGGAAAACCGCGACAGCCTTCTGCGACAGACCGACGAGATCTGCTCCCTGATCACCCGCCTGCCAAGGCCGCCCAAATCCGCAGGCCAGCGCTTTTCCGCGCCCTATCTGACCGTGATGGACTGGGGACACGACGAGCGCGATTATGCAGCTGGTCATTCCGACAGAGCGCCGCGGCTCGATGACGCCGCGTGGGCCGGCATGATGAACAACATACGGGCCATATCCGAGCTTGCCCGCGACAAATATGGTGTTCGTGCCACCATTCATCCGCATGCCGGTGGCTATATTGAATTCGAGGACGAGATTGCCCGTCTCGCCGCCGACATTCCACAGGAAGTCGCAGGCTTTTGCCTCGACACCGGCCATACCTGGTATGCCGGAATGGACCCTGTCGAAACTCTACGCAAGTACGCCGACCGCCTCGACTACATCCACTTCAAGGATATCGACAAGGCGGTTTTCGACCGCATCATGGGCGAACACATCCGTTTCTTCGAAGCTTGCGGGCAAGGCGTGATGTGCCCGATTGGAAACGGCTGCATCGACTATCCGGCAATCCGGGCTCTTCTCGATGAGCTTGGCTATGAAGGCTTCATCACGGTGGAGCAAGAGCGTGATCCTCGCAATGCCGGCGGTAGCCTCGCCGATGTGAAACTCAGCCGCGACTATCTCAAATCGGCTGGATTCTAACAATCTGGGACAGAAATTTATGATTTACGGAACTCGTCAAACGAAACGACCTCTTCGCTGGGCCATGGTGGGCGGCGGCCGCGGCAGCCAGATTGGCTACATTCACCGCAGTGCCGCGCTTCGTGATCGCTACTTCGATCTCTTTGCCGGCGCCTTCGATATCGATGCGGAACGTGGCCGTGCCTTCGGTGTGGAGCTGGGATTGGACGAGGCTCGATGCTACTCGGACTGGCGGACGCTTTTCGCGGAGGAAGCAAAGCGTCCAGACGGCATCGAGGCGGTATCGATCGCGACGCCCAACAACACCCATTACGAAATCACAAAGGCCGCCCTTGAAAGCGGATTGCATGTCGTGTGCGAAAAGCCGCTCTGCTTCACAGTCGCCGAAGCCGAGGATCTCAAACGTATCGCAGAGGAGCGCGGTCGTATTGTCGGCGTGACCTATGGCTATAGCGGGCATCAGGTGATCGAGCATGCACGGGAACTTGTCGCTGCAGGCGAGCTGGGCGAAATCCGGCTCGTCAATCTTCAATTCGCTCATGGCTTCCACAACGAGGCTGTCGAACTCCAGAACCCAGCCACACGGTGGCGAGTAGATCCACGGTTCGCGGGGCCGAGCTATGTGCTTGGCGATATCGGAACACATCCGCTCTATATTTCCGAGGTTATTCTACCGGATCTTCATATCAAGCGACTTCTTTGCGCCCGGCAAAGCTTCATCAAGACGCGCGCGCCGCTTGAGGACAACGCCATGACATTGATGGAATACGACAACGGGGCATTTGGCACGGTCTGGTCAAGCGCTATCAATGCGGGTTCCATGCACGGACAGAAGGTTCGCATCGTTGGCTCGAAGGCTTCGATCGAATGGTGGGACGAGCAGCCGAACCAGCTTCGATTTGAGATTCAAGGCGAACCAGTGCGCATCCTGGAGCGTGGCATGGGCTATCTGCATGCAAAGGCGCTTGCCGACGATCGTATTGGTGCAGGTCACCCGGAGGGTCTCTTCGAGGCGTGGGCGAACCTTTACGACCGCTTCGCCATCGCCATGGAAGCGCGCAACGAAAACGATGGCGAACGCCTTGCCAACCTTCGGTATCCGGGGGTCGAGGCAGGGGTGGAAGGCGTTCGTTGGGTAGAAAATTGCGTGCGGTCCGCCGACCTCGGCGGAGTCTGGGTTGATTATCAGTGATTGGATAACAGGGTACGATGGTCGTCTGATGGCTGGAACTGCACGTGCCAAGGACATCGGTTTGTTCGACGACAACTTTCTGACCGTTCTACGCAACGGCATGATCGACTACTCCAAGGAGCTTACGCGACGTAGGCAGCCTCTGGTTGCGGGCCACACCTCCATAGGCCCGCAACCGCTAAGACCGCGCCAGAAAGCGCAACCTCAACACATATTCACCCGGAGGCAGAAATGCGTATCGCAATAGACCCGTTCATGCATCGTCACTTGAGCCTTGAGGAACTGCCGCGCAAGGTGCGCGAGCTTGGCTACGACTGGATCGAGATGAGCCCACGCGCCGATTTTCTCGAATGGTTCAAGGCGCCGCGCGTGTTCCCGCAGCGCATGAAGGAGTTCAAGAAGGCGCTGGCGGCTGAGAACGTCAAGATCGCTTCGCTTCTCCCCATGTATCGTTGGGCATCGAACGATGAGACGGAGCGCAAGGCGGCCGTGAAGCACTGGAAGCGGGCTATTGAAATTGCCGTCGAGATGGAAATCGACACTATGAACTCCGAGTTCGGCCGTGGACCGCATCCCGACAAGGGAAGCTGCTATTGCTGCCACACGGGATCGATGATCGAGGCCTGCGAGGATGCCTGGTGGCGCTCGATGGAGGAATTGGTGCCGGTGTTTGAACGTGAAAACATCCAGCTTAATATCGAACCGCATCCTGAAGACTGGTGCGAGACACTGCAGCCGGCTCTGGATATCATCAGAACTGTGAACTCAAAGAATGTGAAGTTCCTCTATTGCGCGCCGCACACATTCTACTTCGGCGATGATACCAAGGCGATGCTGCGCGAGGCAAAGGATGTTCTCGCTCACGTGCATGTCGGCGACACGTTCAATCACAAGGCAAGCTCCGGCCTGCGCTACATCCTGAACCCACCCGGAACGCAGGCTCGTGTGCATCAGCACCTGAATATTGGCCAGGGAGAGGTTCCGTGGGACGATTTCTTCGGCACTCTGGCGGAGATCGGTTTTGACGGGACCATGACGGCCTGCGTCTTCGCTTGGGAAGACAGGGCCGATCACTCCGGCAAGTTCATGCTGTCGGAGATGAACCGCTACATCGAGAAATATTGGCCCAAATAAGCGCGAACGCGCTTCACACGCACCAGCAATATCATCGCGGATTTTGGCGCCGGCGCTAAACATGACAGATAGCGCGCGCCTTAGGTGGGAATGCCTTCAGCATCCGGCGTAAGATGGCAAGCTCGAGACCGCCGAGGGCTCGGTGAGGACTGGAAGCTCGGTCGTCTTCTCTGTCAGACCAGTCACGAGCTGTGAGATAAGCTGCCGGCTCAAACCCGACAGTTATAGCAATCTTCGCCTGCTAGAGGTTTCCGATCTGGCCACCTGGTATCGTGGCGGCTTGGCGCCACAAGCGGTTATAAGCAACATTGTCAGCGGCGATTTCCCCCGTCGTCATAGCGTAGCGTAGCCGCCTCGATCTTGCTGCCGTTGGCCGCGGCCCATGAACAAAGTGCTTCAAACGGCTCCCGCAGCGAGTGGCCCAGCGGCGTGATGGCATATTCCACGCCCACAGGCTGCGTTGGCAGGACGGTCCTTGTTACAAGGCCGTTCCGCTCGAGCCTCTTCAAAGCATCGGCCAAAGCCTTGTGTGTGATCCCGTCGAGCCGGCGCTTGATCTCGTTGAAGCGCGAGGGCCTGGGACAGATCACCGTCAAGATCAGGATTGTCCATTTGTCCGCGATCTTGTCGAGCACCGGGCGAACCCGCGCCATGTCGTTAAGGGCGCACTGAGAAAGTGCTTCAAGGTCAGTATACTCATCCATATCTAGGTTACTTCAGGTGCGTAATTGATACCAGATATATAACGTATATCATGGCGAGACCATCAATTGAAAGGATTTACGATGGCTCAAATGAGTAGCAAGGTTGCCCTGGTCGTCGGGGGTGCCAAGGGTATCGGCTTGGCAATTGCAGAGCGGCTTTCAGAGGAAGGGGCGAAGGTCTTCATCACCAGTCGTCGAAGCGAAGATGCCGAAAAGGCAGCAACGGCTATTGGTCATGGCGCGATCGGTATCGCCGCCGATGCCGCGATCCCCGAAGATATGGTGGCGACTGTCGAAAAAGTGCGAAAGGCACACGGCCGTATCGACGCGCTCGTCTTGAATGCAGGTCTTTCTGAGCCTGCGCAGATCGCCGAGATAACTCCTGAACATTTCGACCGCCACTTCGACGTCAACGTCCGCGGGATGGTCTTCGGCTTCCAGGCGGCTCTGCCTGCAATGACGGAAGGCGGGTCAGTCGTCCTTGTCGGATCCATTGCCGATAGTGGAGGCTACGCTTCCTACGGAACCTACGCTGCTACCAAGGCAGCCGTGCGTTCCTATGCCCGAACCTGGACGGCAGAGCTCGCATCCGTCGGCATCCGCGTCAACGTCGTTGCACCCGGACCTACAGATACAGAAATGATGGCTGCGGTTCAGCCAGACATGCGCGCGGCCATTGTCGCTCCTATCCCGATGGGGCGGATGGCGCGGCCTTCCGAAGTGGCTGCAGCCGCCTTGTTCTTATTGAGCGATGACGCGAGTTACATCGCTGGTGCTGAATTGTGCGTCGACGGCGGCTTGCGGCAGGTCTGAGGTTAAGTCGAAACGATGTACCCGATCTGAGCAGGTCGGGTACAGCAAACGCTCGATGACAGATCGACTTTAATGTGAAGCCGTTCAAAATCGAAAAAAGGTACCGAACACCGAGGACGATTATGTTAGCGCCTCGGTTCTCGACCAGCCAGTGCATCTGCCGTGAAACGTCCTCTTCATTCAATGAAGAATGATAATTCGATCAGCGGATGACAGCTATGGGCCGAAGCCATCATGCGGACGAAGCGGTCATTCGATGACAGCTCTTCGGAACGTCTGAGGGTAATCAAGCACGAGACCGGCATCATCAACCTCAAGCTCTGCTGTGAAAGCGCGGAACAGGCCCTCATAGCGATAGCGCCGATTTGGCGTCAGGCAAGTGTAGCGCTGTTCTGCCCGCTGGGGCAGAAAATCGCCGTCAATCTGATCTGGAAGCGGGACGTAGGCGACCACAATGTCGCTGCTTTCCTGCGCCTGAAGTTTCAGGCGCTTGATTGGAAGTGTGTTGGTCGCAGGTGTGATGCCGATGTCGACGTCGATGCAGCCAGTCAGGTTCGGCAAGGGCCTGTTTCTCATCACGTCACGCCAGTTTCCGCGACCATCGGATTCTACATGCAGGCTTGGGCCGCCGACATATACGACCCGAACCTCGCGCGTCTGAAAGTTGGTGTCGGTGAGAACATAGTAGTAACCGCCATACGTCCCGTGCCGAGTTCCAGCCACAACCCCTTCGAGAACAAGACCATCATCGCTTTCACTGTACAGGCAGTGCTCAAGCCCGTGACCTTCCCAATCCTTCCAACGAACAACAGCCATCGACGTCCCTTCCGCAAACATGAGCGTAACATGAACATTATGGTTGGGATGAACAACCGTAAAGGACCGGGAAGCATCTGCCGCTCAGCGCCAAAAGCGGCCGGCAGCCAGATCGGACTGAGCGAGGATGTGTATGGCGTTTGAATTCCATAGTGCGGTGGGCGTGCGGCTTTATGGTCCCGTGCGGAGTAAACCCATATCGATAAATAGCTGTAGAGTCTGAGTGCGCGTAAATCATATAAAAAATTGAAACAATTAGAGCTGAAACCCCATCGCTCTCGGCAATTTACATCACAGCAAAACTCAACATGTGCATCCCCAGAAACCAGCAAAAGCCCCAAGCAGGAAAGCTCGAGGCAGGTTCTGTTGTCGTTCACACTTGTGCGGCTCCCCCATCAACGAACATCTCACTTCCTGTCACCGTCGGCACAAGATGCCGAGCTGCTCAACACGGTCCTGCTCGAGGGCGCAAAAGATACCGCGAAGAAATTGAACTTCCGTTTGGAGAATAGGTCGTCCTTCACTCCGAAAGCCAGGCGGTTAATTTGCTTCATATGATGCCGAGAGTTCGAGTCCGCTCAAGAGCTTAATTGGACACATTCATTGCGGCTCGCAAAGCATCGTTGATGCGATCTTGCCAGCCTGGACCGTCCGCCTGAAAATGCGAGAGGACATCGCTGTCGATCTTCAATGATACGAGCTCCTTGGTGTTGGGGATTGCAGGCCGTTCAACGGCTGGCGCTGCGACCTTCTTTGCCGGTTTGAACAGCGCCTCAGCTGCGTCTTTAGGATTGGACGGTCGTCGGGGTGTTGTCATGGCCAATTCCTCTTGTGTCGTGCGCTTGAATTGCGCAGTCGATCGGTTCGATGTTCTTCGTCTTAAAGGGCTTTTATTTCACGTCCAATAACCAAGGACGTGATCGTAAATATTCACCGAGATCACCCCGTAGACCGGCGGTGACCTCGCCGTCGTCGCAATTGTGGACAAGCGGCGAGGAGAGGTATTGTATGCCTCGCCCAACAACTCGATTGCAATGCAGATTTTCGACCGATTGACGGAGCGCACCGCCGAGGGTCAACTGGTTGAAGGCTTGGCAACGAAGTGGGATCCGTTTCAGAAACGAAATGGCGTCTAGCCTGCGTGAGGGCGTCAAGTGGCACGATGGCCAGCCCTTCACTTCTGATGATGTGATTTTCACGCTTGGTCGTGCTGGCAGCGTGCCGAACAGTCCCGGTGGCTTCGGCGGTTTCATGCGCAATCTTGCAAGCGTCGAGGCGGACGGCAACAATGCCGTCATCATCAACACAAAGGCACCAGCACCGACGCTTCCGGGCGATCTCGCAAATATTGCCATTGTGTCACGCCACGCGGGCGAGCGGGTAGACACCGCAGACTATAATTCAGGCAAGGCCGCGATTGCCACCGGCGCGTTCCGCCTCACGACATTCAAGCAGGGCATCGAGGTTGGTCTTGAGCGTAATCCGGATTGGTGGGGCAAGAAAGTGACCTGGGAGCACGCGACCTATCGTATGATTTCCAGTGCGAACGCCCGCACAATATTCGGTTGTGATATCAAGCACAGAAATGAGTGCGGCTTATAACAATCAAGATTTGTATTTGATGATAGGCGCAACCAAAAAAGTTAATTAAGGTTTAACGGTAAAATAACAAATTTGTTATATAACTTTTATTACAGCGATCTAGCTGACCCGCCCCGCGCGCGACCAAGACGATGATTGTCTTGCTCAGTCCCCGCATAAATTTGAGGGGGAGCCCCCGATGTCATTCCTTCAGCATGCCCGTATCCGCACTAAAATCCTTTCCCTGATACTTCCCCTTTGCCTCGTCGGCATTGGCGGTGACATTCTCATCGCGAAGAATTACAGTTCATCTGGCGAGACATACTCGGACTTTATTTCCAACGAAACCGCTGCCGAAATCAATATGGCTATCGCTAGCCAGAGGTTGGTCGCTGTCGTCTACGATGCCTACCAGGTATTTGCCTATGACCCGGGGACAACCGGTCTGATGGCAGCGCAGGAAGATTACAAACAAAGCACGAAACGATTTCTCGACCTTGTCAGCGATTCCAGAGGTTTGCTGCCGAGCGAAGTAAGCAGCTTCGCCGCCTTTGAAACGGACGCAAAGGAAATCTTTAGCATCACAGACAGGGCAATTGAGGCCGGAGCGGCAGACCGTAATACAGAAGCAAAGCAGCTTCTCGCCCAGGCCGATGAGAAGGTCGCGGTGGCGTTGCCGAAAATGCGCGGCTGGATCAACACCTACTCCAAGACTATAGCCGACAAGGCGGCGGCGCTTGGCGTGGAAACGAGAAACACAATCTTCTACAGTCTGGCTGTCGTTGGCACTGTCTTCACTGTGGGCATCGCGCTGACGCTCCTTCTTATCTCACGCGGCATTACGGGTCCAATCGCTGCTCTTCGCGAACGTATGCTGTCGCTCGCTGCAGGTCATAGCGAAGCGCCGGTCAAGGGGGTCGATCGGCGTGACGAAGTTGGAGAGATGGCCAAAGCAGTGGCTGTGTTTCGAGACAACGCTATCGAACGGATGCGACTGGAGCAGGAGGCAGACGCTAACCGGTCGCTATCTGACAAAGAGCGGCTTGAGCGTGAGGCGCAGAAAGCGCGCGAGGCTGCAGATACGCAGTTTGCCGTGGATGGTCTGGCAACTGGACTGGAAGAGCTGTCCCGGGGCAATGTCGCCTATCGCATAAACGTACCCTTCGTGACACAGCTAGATCGGCTGCGAGAGAATTTCAACGCTTCGCTCGCAAAGCTTGAAGACACGCTGCTTCAGGTGGGTCAGAATGCTCACGGGATCGACGCCGGCGCCAACGAAATTCGCGCCGCAGCTGACGATCTATCAAAACGAACGGAACAGCAGGCCGCATCCGTGGAAGAAACGGCTGCCGCTCTCGAACAGATTACTACAGCGGTAAAAGACTCCGCACGGCGGGCAGAAGAGGCTGGCGCTCTGGTGGCGCGAGCCCGACAGGGAGCCGAACAATCGGGTCAGGTCGTTCGCAATGCTGTTGCCGCCATGCAGGCGATCGAGAAGTCGTCCACGGAGATCAGCAACATCATCGGCGTGATTGATGAGATTGCGTTCCAGACGAACCTCCTGGCGCTGAACGCCGGTGTCGAGGCAGCTCGAGCCGGCGAAGCAGGGAAGGGCTTTGCGGTGGTCGCTCAGGAAGTGCGCGAGCTTGCCCAACGCTCGGCTATTGCCGCAAAGGAAATCAAGACACTTATACAGGGCTCCGGTGGCCATGTGCAGGCTGGCGTCAACCTGGTGGGAGATGCAGGCAGGTCGTTGGAAAACATCTCGGCGGAAGTTCAGGAAATTAACCGGCACGTCAGCGCGATCGTTGAAGCGGCACGAGAACAGTCGATTGGTCTCCAGGAGATCAATACCGCCGTAAACGCGATGGATCAGGGCACACAGCAGAATGCGGCGATGGTCGAGCAATCGACTGCCGCCAGCCACAATCTTGCAAAAGAGGCGGCTTCGCTCACGGCGCAGCTTTCGCAATTTAATCTGACCGGGATGGCGTCGGCGCAATCTGCTGCGCTCCGCAAGTCGGCACATGCAATGGCCGCGGTGGCAACCCAGTCCTCTGATGTCGCTGTCGGCAGGCCGAAGGCACGAAGGGTCGCAGGAGCTTTCGGCGCTACACAAGGTAGCTGGGAGGAATTCTGACGAACCTGCTCCGGAGCCTTCATGCTCCGGAGCAACCCGCTTCCTTCAGACATTCACGACCAAGAGCATGTTGCTGTGCTCTTAGTGTGCGTCGCCAGATATTGAAGCCCTAGGCTGCCAGACATATGCGACGCTATTCTTGGGAAACTGGAGCCGCACTCGCTGTCACGCGATTTCTTTCGGCGCAGGCGGCGCGCCGACCTGGCTTTAGCCGAACTGCTGGAGCCAGATCAATTGGCGAAGGTGCTTTGCAATTATGGTGGCCGCCATGCGCAGGGCGCGCCCGTTGCCATTATTGCTGGTGAATGGTCAAAGCGGTATTTTACCAGAAGACCGGTTCGGCTTCTTAATCCGGGACAATATCGAGAAGCGGGTTAAGGCGAACACGCCGTGTTTGTTGCATCCGTTATCTGATCGGCGGACTTGACTACTGCAAGACTTGCCCGTGTCCTTCGGGGGGGGTCGGCGAGTTAACTGGCTGTGATCCAAGACACATCGCGGCCCACTCGCCCCCGCGCCGCGCCCAAGAGGGCCGGCTTGCTCATTTCCTTGAGGCGAATTTTTAAGGGGTCCCGAATCCATCGTTCATCTTGGCCGATTCCGCGATCGCTGGACGGCCTACTTAGGGAGACAATGGACGAGATCCACAGTGTAGACCTTTTCTCATGAAGCAGACTTTGGTCCCTTACCGGATCAGGTGCTCGGAACTACCCGGTCTATCCGGTGCGGCTATCGATCCAAGCACGCGTCTGTATGAGAACTTCGTCAGACAATTCAGGGTCGTCGACCGCCCTCGCGAGGATGACTGCCCCCACCATTGCCGCCCAGCTTCCGATCGCTGTACGGCGCCCGTCGGCTGGGTCCTGCGCCGGGAGTGCTTTCTCAATCCGCGCGATCTGTGCGCGCAGACCTTCGGCCATGGCGGCTTTCGCTGCGGGCATCTGGTGACGAATGGCGGCGGCCAGACCTGCCGTCGGGCAGCCATTGCCCGGATTGTCGCGGTGGCGAGGCGCGAGATAGGATCGGACAAAATCGCTGAACTCGCCATCTCCGTCACTGTCCGCCGCAAGCGCGTGCGCCAGCGTCTCCGCCACCAGATCGTCCTTTGAGGTGAAGTGCCCGTAGAACCCGCCATGGGTCATGCCGGCCGCCTTCATCACTTCAGCGACGCTGACCGCCTCGAACCCCTTGTCTTTAAACAATCGGCTGGCGACGTCCAGGATCCGGCGTCTGTTCTCGGCCATCTGTTCTCGGCTGACCTTCATTTTCAAAATTCTCCGCAACGCCCGTTGACTTTTATATGATGGCCATCATATTTAAATCAATCATGATGACCGTCATGAATATAGGTTCAAGCAGAGAAAAGAGCAATCCGATGAGCCAAATTTCCGCAGTCCTGATTACCGGCGCCTCCACGGGCATTGGCGCCACCTATGCCGAGCGGTTCGCCCGACGCGGACATGATCTCGTGTTGGTCGCCCGAGACATGGCGCGCATGGAGGCGCTCGCGAGTCGTCTGAGCCAGGAAACCGGTGTAAGGATCGATATTCTACCGGCCGATCTCACCCAGGCGACGGATCTTGTAAAGGTCGAAACCAGGCTGCGTGACGATGAGCGCATTGGCATTCTCGTCAACAATGCAGGAACGGCCATCGGCGGAACCTTTGTCGACCAGAGCGTCGATGACATGACCAGGCTCGTTGCGCTCAACGCGACCGCGCTCGTCCGGCTTGCCGGTGCCATTGCTCCGCGTCTTGCCAAGACCGGCGAGGGAGCAATCGTCAATATCGGTTCGGTCGTTGGCCTCGCGCCCGAGTTCGGCATGACGGTTTACGGCGCGACCAAGGCTTTTGTTCTGTTCCTGTCGCAGGGGCTTGCGCACGAACTCGGACCGAAGGGCGTCTACGTCCAGGCTGTGCTTCCCGCGACGACCCGGACCGAGATCTGGGATCACGTCGGTGCCGACGTCAACACCCTGAACAACGTCATGGAAGTAGGCGATCTCGTGGATGCGGCCCTGGTCGGATTCGACCGCCGCGAGCCGGTCACCATCCCGCCGCTTCCGGACGCCGGCCAGTGGGAGGCATTCGATCTCGCCCGCAAGACCATGATGGCCAACTTCGGCAATGCACTGCCTGGCGAACGTTACCGCGACCCTGCCTGAAGAGCGCGAATGCATCCCGATAGATGGCCGCTTCTGCGGCAACAGTATAGGTAAATCATGACTGACAAGACACTTTTCGAACCCTACGCCCTCGGCGCTATCAGCCTTTCAAACCGGATCGTCATGGCCCCGCTCACCCGCAACCGGGCAGGGGCGGGTTTCGTGCCCGGCGATCTGACCGCCGAGTATTACACCCAGCGCGCTTCCGCAGGGCTGATCATCTCCGAAGCCACCCAGATTTCGCAGCAGGGACAAGGCTATCAGGACACACCCGGCATCTACACCCGGGCGCAGATCGACGGCTGGCGCAAGGTGACCGCAGCCGTGCACGAAAAAGGCGGACGCATCGTGCTGCAGCTGTGGCATGTTGGCCGCATCAGCCATATCGACCTCCAGCCCAATGGTGGCCAGCCGGTGGCGCCGTCCGCCATTCGCGCCGCGACCAAGACCTTTGTCAACAATGCCTTCGTCGATGTATCCGAGCCCCGCGCACTCGAGATTGAGGAACTCGCCGGCATCGTCAACGACTTCCGCAAGGCTGCCGCCAACGCCATCGATGCCGGTTTCGATGGGGTCGAAATTCACGGGGCGAATGGCTATCTCCTTGAGCAGTTTGCCAAGGACGGTGCAAATGTCCGCACCGATGCCTATGGTGGCTCCGTGGAAAACCGCGCGCGTCTGATGCTGGAAGTCACCGCTGCGGTGGCGCAGGAAATCGGGCCTGCGCGCACTGGTATCAGGATCTCGCCAGTCTCGCCCGCCAACGGTATCTCCTGTAGCGATGCCCAGGCGCAGTATGACTATATCGTCGATCAGCTCGATGCGCTCGGCGTCGCCTATATCCATGTCGTTGAAGGTGCGACGGGCGGCCCGCGCGACGTCGCACCCTTCGATTATGGATCGTTGCGCCGCCGCTTCTCCAAGACCTATATAGCCAATAATGGCTACGATCTTGAGCTGGCAGCGACGCATATAGCCGAGGGCAAGGCGGATCTCATCGCTTTCGGTCGTCCGTTCATTGCCAATCCGGATTTGGTGAAACGGTTGCAGAGCGGCGCTCCGCTGGCTGAGATCGATCCTGCCACCATCTATGGCGGCGGTGCTGAGGGCTACACGGATTATCCCCGCTTCAACGAGGCTTCCGGCAGTTGAACCGTCATGGGCCGTGCCTCGGTGCGACCCACAATAATCGAGTGATCATCAATCCCTGAAATTTCCAAGGCAGCGCGGCCGGATACCGCATGCCAGATCGAGAAAACAGCTATGGCGACCCTCGCATCAAATGGACAGACGTCTGCACCCGCGACCGACGCATCCATGACGACGACATCTACGAATTTCTACCGCGACGCGCCCAACCGCTTTGTTACGGCAGGCAACATCCGCTTTGCCTATCGCGAGCTTGGTCCTCACGGCGGCACCCCGCTAGTCCTGCTCAATCACTGGGGCGCGGTGCTGGACAACTTCGACCCCCGGATTGTCGACGGACTCGCATCCTCGCATCATATCGTTGTACTCGACTATAGGGGGATCGGCCTTTCCGGCGGAACGGCCCCCGTGACTATCGATGAAATGGCCCGCGACGTGATCGCCGTTATCGGCAAACTAGGCTTCTCCACCGTCGATCTGATGGGTTTTTCGCTGGGCGGCTTCGTGGCCCAGGATATTGCGCTGAAAACCCCCGACCTGGTGCGCAAGTTGATCCTGACGGGTACGGGCCCTGCGGGAGATGCAGGTATTGAGCGAGTCGGAGCCGTCTCCTGGCCATTGATCCTGAAGGGCATTTTGACGCTTCGTGATCCAAAGACCTACCTGTTTTTCACCTCGACTACCAACGGTCGCCGGGCAGCGAAGGACTTCCTCGCGCGCCTGAAAGAGCGCAAGATGGGGCGCGACAAAGGAGCGACGCCGCACGCATTCCTGCGCCAGCTTGCGGCGATCAAGGCCTGGGGTCGTCAGGCACCTCAGGATCTGGGACGCATCCACATTCCCGTCCTCGTGGCCAACGGGGACAATGACATCATGGTGCCGACATCTAATAGCCGCGATATCGCCCGGCGCATCCCGAATGCCGAGCTGGTGATCTACGAGGATGCGGGCCATGGCGGGATCTTCCAATACCATGCCGAGTTCGTGCCGAAAGCCCTGGCTTTCCTCGCTACCTGACCTGATAAACGTTTCACACTGGAGAAAGCCCGTGAAAGCCTTCGTCGTAGACAAGTACAAGAAGAAGGGCCCGCTGCGTCTGGCCGACATACCCGATCCGGTCATCGGCGCCAATGATGTGCTGGTTCGCATCCGTGCCACTGCCATCAATCTTCTCGACTCCAAGGTGCGCGACGGGGAATTCAAGCTGTTCCTGCCCTATCGTCCTCCCTTCATTCTCGGTCATGATCTGGCCGGAACGGTCATCCGCGTCGGCGCGAATGTACGGCAGTTCAAGACAGGCGACGAGGTTTTCGCTCGCCCGCGTGATCACCGGGTCGGAACCTTCGCAGAAATCATTGCGGTCGATGCCGCAGACCTTGCGCTGAAGCCAACGAGCCTGTCCATGGAGCAGGCAGCGTCGATCCCGCTCGTCGGACTGACTGCCTGGCAGGCGCTTATCGAGGTTGGCAAGGTCAAGTCCGGCCAGAAGGTTTTCATCCAGGCCGGTTCCGGCGGTGTCGGCACCTTCGCCATCCAGCTTGCCAAGCATCTCGGCGCTACCGTGGCCACGACCACCAGCGCCGCGAATGCCGAACTGGTCAAAAGCCTCGGCGCAGATGTGGTGATCGACTACAAGACGCAGGACTTCGAACAGGTGCTGTCCGGCTACGATCTCGTCCTGAACAGCCAGGATGCCAAGACGCTGGAAAAGTCGTTGAACGTGCTGAGACCGGGCGGAAAGCTCATTTCGATCTCCGGTCCGCCGGATGTTGCCTTTGCCAGATCGTTGAAACTGAATCCGCTCCTGCGCTTTGTCGTCAGAATGCTGAGCCGTGGTGTCCTGAAAAAGGCAAGCAGACGCGGCGTCGATTACTCTTTCCTGTTCATGCGCGCCGAAGGTCAGCAATTGCATGAGATCGCCAAGCTGATCGATGCCGGCACTATCCGTCCGGTCGTCGACAAGGTGTTTCAATTTGCGCAGACGCCCGACGCCCTGGCCTATGTCGAGACCGGACGGGCCAGAGGCAAGGTTGTAGTCACATACGCATCCTAGCCACACGGGATGTCGGCCACAAATACGGGATCACGCCTACGATAAAGTGGCGCGAGACCCACCTTGGTCGTGATGCAGTGATCTGGGACGCCTATAGGCGCAACAGGTCGTGCTGCCCGACGCAAAGCTCGACTGAGACAGTCATCGATCTTCGACAGTCATATGGATCACTTCACTAGAATGAATCGGTTGGAGCCGACCGATTCATAAGTTGCGTTGGACGGATGCTACGGAATTTCGGATTCTGTCGGCATGATTACACAGCCTTATCGCCTTTACGTCGAGCGCACGGACTGCAAGAAAAATATGGCCCGCTATTATGCCATGGAAATCACGACAACACTGTTCGGAGACGCCTGCCTTACCCGCTCATGGGGACGTATCGGGAAGCGAGGGCAGAGCAAAATGCATCACTTCGAGCGCGAAGAAGAAGCAGTCGATCTTTTTCTTACGTTAACCCGGCAAAAACGTTCGAGAGGCTATCGTCCTGCAACTGGTCGCGACCGAGGTTGATATCGCGGACGAACCAAAATCTGCTACCGCTGCTTTCCCAAATCGCTGCCCGGAGGCCAAGAACCGGCTCGTCTTTTAGCTCTGCTGCAATTTAAGCGCAGTCCGGAAGCGAAACGTACCGCGATTACTGATCAGTATCGTCGCGTCTTAAAGACCTGCAAATTTTTTCCAGCACACCCTTGAATCGGGAATTCCCAAAACCAAATCGATATCCGCCAGCCGCTGAGGTCAGGGGCTGGCCTTGTTGGACGCGCCGTTTTTCAGCGCTCCGTACCCATGTTGCTTCAAGGAGGATATGGCTATGGCAACATCTTATGACTATGCACCGCTGTTTCGAAACAGCATCGGTTTCGATCGGGCGCTCAATCTTCTCGAAAACGCACAGCGTGCCCGCTCGATCAGCGACTGGCCGCCCTATGACATCATCAAGACCGGCGATGACAGCTATAGGATCGCTATCGCGGTGGCGGGTTTTGCACTGGACGATCTGGACATAACATTCCAATCCAACCTTCTGACCGTGACTGGCCAGAAGCATGAGGCGTCTACTGAAGCCTATCTCCACCGCGGCATCGCCGCGCGATCGTTTGAACACCGCTTCGAACTTGCCGACCATGTCAGGGTAAGCGCAGCGGAGCTAAAAAACGGTCTCCTCTCCGTAAATCTCGTTCGCGAGGTTCCGGAAGAAATGAGACCACGAAAAATCGCCATCGAGACTGCGCTGAAGCTTGAGCCTTCAACTCCTGCGGAGCGGATCGAAGAAAAGAAGGCTGCATAACAGAAACAAGGGCGCCGTTGCTGCGACGCCCGTCAACATTGCGGGTTGGGAAGGAGAAAGCAATGAAACCCGATATGTTCAAAGAGCCTGTGTCTATTCTTGTCGGCCTGGGCGTTCCGGCCGAGATGCGCAGTGCGATGGATGCCTACAGGTATCTTAGCGAATGGCCGGCTGACCTTAGAGATAACGCGCATTCGGTCGCGCTTAAGGCATGCGGCGCAGCGTTGCGCGGTGAAATCGAAGCAGACACTGCCCGCGGCCTGTTTTTTGCCTTCGCTGAAAAGAACGATCTGTTGGCGCCGGAAACGAACTTCATCGTCTCGTCGCGCGCGCGCCGGGACAAGGATCCGCGCGTGTCTTGAGGCAAATTGACGAAGGGCAATATGTGGGAGCGGGCTGCTGGAGATCAGCCCGCGGTTCCAATGCCGAACGAGCTACTTATTCGCCGGTCAATTGGTGTCGCGGGATCGCTTTTACTGACTGTCCAAAATAAACGAGCGTGTTTCTTTGGCGCGAGACTTTTACACGACCGGTTGGGCCGTGAGTTCGTGTGCGCGCCGACGATCCCAGACGTTACTGCCCCGTCGTGACATCGATTATGGTGCTCCGCTGTCACGCCCACCGCCAGTGGGGCTGCTGCTGCCGCCGCCATCTTTCGTTTCAACCATCATCGATCTCTCCGGCCCGGAAAACTACATTGCGTGAGGCCGCGCCGGGCCTGCATCACTGACAGTTCACTGACGAAAATATCAGGTGTCGGCATCGTGGCCCGGTGCAATTTTCGTACCTTTCTATTTTCAGGGGGTGGAGCGCGCTTTTGTAGTTGGAAGCGGCGTGACTGCATCGCACGCAACGGTAATAATGGAGCACAACCGATCTACCCGAACAGAGGCCGAATGCGGATTATCCTATGCAGCGCATCACCGGAACATCCTCGAGAGAGATTGATTGAAACCTGCAGACACATCCGATCGTATAAGATGAATTAGAGCGACGCCCCATGATCCTGGCAATCTGCGACATCAGAAAGACCTACGAGACCGCTGAGGGCACAATACCCGTGCTCAATGGTGTCGGCCTTTCACTCGATGCGGGCGAAAGCCTCGCCCTGACGGGAGAGTCCGGCAGTGGAAAGAGCACGCTCCTTCACCTCGTCGGGGGCCTTGAACTCCCCGACAGTGGCATCATCATGGTGAGGGATCGCAATATCGTCGATTTGGACGATAGAGGTCGTGCACTGTTTCGCCGTCGTGATGTCGGCTTGATCTTCCAGCAGTTCAATCTCATCCCAAGCCTAGATGTCGGATCCAATATTTCTTTCCACGCAAAGCTCGCTGGCCGGTGTGACCCAACCTGGGAAAAGACACTGGTCGAAGCGCTCGGAATTGCATCGTTTCTCGGTCGCTATCCCGAGCAACTCTCCGGCGGGCAACAGCAGCGGGTTGCGATCGCGCGGACACTTGCAGCAAGGCCGCCACTGATCCTTGCCGACGAGCCGACCGGCAATCTCGATGAAGCGACCGCGGACATCGTCATCGACATTATGCTGCAACTGGCGAAATCAGCCAAGATCGCACTTCTGCTTGTCACCCATTCAAGCCGGCTGGCGGCGAAACTCGATCGGCGTATTACGCTCACCGGCGGGAAAGTTTCGCAATGAACCGCACCGCGTTTCAGGCATTGCTTTCGCATTGGCGCCATAGACCCCTGCAACTCTTCACGCTTTTTGTGGGAGTGGCTCTCGCGACCGCCCTTTGGTCTGCCGTGCAGGCCATCAATGCCGAAGCCCGCGCCAGTTATGACCGCGCTGCGTCAGTGTTGGCGCAAAACCAGCTCGATCAACTGGTAGCTAAGGACGGCAGCACGATTTCCTCCAACACTTATGCACGCCTCCGCCGGGCTGGCCTTGATGTGTCGCCAATCATCGAGGGTGAACACAGGTTTGGTACAACGCGTATCAGGCTTATCGGGATCGACCCGTTGACGATGCCATCGGAAGGAAGGGTTTTACCCGTTGGGGAGCCATCCGGACTAATAGACTTCATGACGGCACCCGGCGTGATGATCGTATCGCCTGCTACGGCCGGCACGTTGAAAGACACTTCAGGACTTCCCATCAAAACGGCTGCGAACATTCCCGACGGAGCAGGTTTTGTCGACATTTCCACAGCCGACCGCGTTCTGCACCGCAATGGAAACCTCAGCCGCATCGTCATTTCTCCAACGCAAAAATTGGACATTCAGGCGGTTGCGACCGTCGCACCCGAACTGTCCCTGAAAGAGGCCGGCGGGAGGCCGGATGTCGCTCGGCTCACCGACAGTTTTCACCTCAATCTCACCGCCTTCGGCTTTCTGGCTTTCGTGGTGGGACTTTTTATCGCTTATTCCGCAACGGGACTGTCATTCGAGCAGAGGCGCGGTACGTTCAGGACCTTGCGGTCGCTCGGTATCCCGCTAAGTTCGCTGACGACGATGCTCGTTATCGAAATAACGCTTTTCGCCCTCGTGGCGGGCGCTCTCGGCGTTGTCCTAGGCTACGTTGTGGCCTCCACGCTTCTGCCCGGCGTGGCAGCAACGTTGAGCGGCCTGTATGGCGCGCGTGTTGCAGGCTCACTTTCCATTCGCCCCGAGTGGTGGCTGACTGGTCTTGGCATGGCATTGGTCGGGACGTGGCTTTCTTCGCTGCAACATCTTTATCGCGTCTGGAGAATGCCGATATTGTCGACAGCACATAGCCGGGTGTGGACCATAGCATCCGTCAAAAGTCTGGTGCTTCAGGCGATCGCAGGGATATTTCTAATCGCGTTGTCCAGCCTGCTCATCTGGATCGGCAGTGGGCTTCTGGCGGGATTTGCGATACTTGCGGCCTTTCTGCTTGGCGCGGCATTTATTCTTCCCCCACTGCTGGCCCTGGCTCTGAGGGCAGGTGAACGGTCGTCTCGGCATGTGCTGGCACGATGGTTTTTTGCCGACACAAGGCAGCAGTTGCCGGGGCTTTCTCTCGCGCTGATGGCACTGTTACTTGCCCTATCGGCCAACATCGGCGTCGGCACGATGGTTTCCAGTTTTCGGCAGACGTTTCTGGGGTGGCTCGATCAGCGGCTTGCGGCGGAGGTTTACGTGACGGCACGCGATGAGGCCGAAGCTGCCCGCCTGCGCAAATGGTTTCCAGATCACGCAAGGGCAGTCCTCCCGATCTGGAGCACCCGTGGCGAAGTCTCCGGGGCACAGGTTCAGATTTTCGGTGTCGCCGATGATCCTACATACAGAGATCACTGGCCATTGATTCTTAGCTCTGCCACAACGTGGGATGAAATTGCGAGCGGGCGCGGAGCGCTCGTCAACGAGCAGTTCTGGAGAAGCGGAAATGCTTCGCTTGGTCAGAAAATCATCTTGCCAGGCGGCTGGAGCGCCACGGTCGTCGGTATTTTTTCGGATTACGGCAATCCGACGGGGCAAGTGATTATCGGTATCAATGCTCTTAATCAACACTATCCAGATGTTGAAAAGCTGCGTTACGGTCTTCGCGTGGCACCTGATGATGCGGCTGATTTTCGCCGACGTCTGATAGACGACTTTGGCCTGCCACAAGACAATATCGTGGATCAGGCCTCACTCAAACGGCAGTCCGCCGCCATTTTTGAACAGACTTTCGCGGTGACCGGCGCACTGAACATACTGACGCTTGCCGTTGCCGGCTTTGCCATGTTTTCCAGTCTTTTGACGCTTGCCTCGCTGCGGCTGCCGCAACTCGCTCCTGTCTGGGCGCTAGGGCTTCGCCGCCGCGATCTGGCGTGGCTGGAATTTATTCGCGCGCTGGCATTATGGTTCGTTACCTTCGTAGCCGCCATTCCCGTCGGCCTCGCTCTGGCCTGGGTTCTGCTGACGATCATCAATGTGGAGGCATTCGGATGGCGCCTGCCGATGATCCTGTTTCCCTGGGAATGGGTGAAACTCGGCCTCGTCGCGCTTTTCGCTGCTGTGATTTCCGTTTTGATTCCGGTGCGTCAATTGGCAAAAACAGCGCCGGCCGATCTGTTGAGGATATTTGCCAATGAACGTTAAACGCATCCTTCTTCTTTGCGCCTTGTCCTTGCCCGCACCTGCCGTGGCCGTTGGACAGGGTTTTGCCGGCCTCGGCTCAAGCGCCGAGGGCTTTAGCATTCCCCAAAGAGGGGTCGCTCCGACTTTTCCACGAGACCACGGGCCGCATCCAGATTTCAGGATTGAGTGGTGGTATGTTACCGCAAACCTGCAGACAGCGGGTGGCGAACAACTGGGCGTCCAATGGACGCTCTTTCGCTCGGCGCTTCAACCGGGTCGGCGCGCCGGATGGGCAGATCCGCAGATATGGCTGGGGCATGCCGCCGTCACGACCGCGAGCCGCCATTATGTTGCGGAAAGACTGGCGCGGGGCGGCGTTGGGCAGGCGGCTGTCGAAGCCGAACCGTTCGAAGCCTGGATCGACAACTGGCAGATGAAGGCGGCAACGACCGGCCTCGCCGATCAGCTGGATCAAATTGATCTGAACGCTGGCGGCGAGGACTTCCATTATCAACTGAAACTTCAGGCCCGCGGGCCCTAGGGGGAAAGAGGTTTTTCGGTGAAATCGGCGGACGGACAGGCAAGCTATTATTACTCCCAGCCATTTTACGACGTCAGTGGCACTATCGGTCTCGACGGTAAGAACCAGGAGGTAACTGGCAAAGCCTGGCTCGATCGGGAATGGTCTTCGCAGCCGCTGGCGTCAAACCAGAAGGGATGGGACTGGTTTTCCCTCCATCTGGCATCCGGCGAAAAGCTCATGGCGTTCCGGCTGCGGGAAGAGCAAGGAGAATATATCTCCGCCAACTGGATTTCGGCCGATGGCAAAACATCACCCATAAATCCGGCAGATGTGCAGCTATCTCCATTGCGGACCGCGACTGTGAACGGCAGGGTTATGCCGGTGGAATGGAACGTGAAGATTCCGAGCCGTGGTCTTGATATCAAAACAGTGGCTCTCAATGAGCAGGCATGGATGGCAACCTCGATGCCTTATTGGGAGGGGCCGATAGAGTTTAGCGGAACCACCAGCGGGCGGGGTTATCTGGAAATGACGGGGTACTGAAAACCCGATTTCCGGTTGGCTCTTTAACGTTCAGGCCTGTCAACCGATGGCCTCATGCCGAGAGCAGTCTTGAGAGACTGCGCCCAGACCGCATAGCCGGCCGCATTGAGGTGAACGAGGTCGGGCTGATAATAGCGAAACATCGGCAAGCCGTTCTCACCGAGCAGGTCGCCACTCAGGTCAAGCCAAGTCACCTTATATCGGTTTTCACACCAAGCCTGCGTCAATCGATTGAAACGGTCGAATTCGTCGCGATAAATCCAGCGCGCTGGACTGGGTTTGATCGCAAGAATGTATAAGCGCGTTTGGGGCAGCCCTTCAGAAATGCGATTCATCAGTGTCTGGAAATGGCGAAACGCGGTCTCAGCCGTTTGTCCGTCGCTCGCAATGTCGTTCTCACCGAAATAGAGGAGCGTTTGTCTTGGTTTCAGGGGCACAAGAAGCTGGCCCATGTAGTGGATGGCGGACAGAAATGTTCCCCCGCCAAACCCCAGATTGACAACGTTGAGCGAGTTCAGGTCCTCGGCCAGCGAGTTCCACAGTCGGAACGACGAGGAGCCGTAGAATGCGATCGGATCGTCCGGCAGCCCGAGGCGCTGGAGTCGCGTCAGGACGACAATAACATCACTATCATAGCGGTTGGTGCCGATGCTGGCTGGAAAGTCGTACATCATCACTCCTTTTATTCTGGAACGTGTTGGGTCCCGCCCTCAAATTCTCAGGAAAGTGCCTGATGCAGGACCGTCAGAGCGCCTTTGGTCAAATCGTCGTCAGCACCCAACGATATTTTCAAAGCAAAGATTTCCGCTGCCTGCACGTAAAGGTCATTCAGGCCATCATTACCCACGATCGTCGCCCGACCATTCTCCCCAAACCAGTTCGCATCCCGTGCCTGCCGGAACTCTTGCCCGATGACCAGCCCCCTGACGAACGACCTCAATTGATCCGCCGACAGCTTGCCCGCAAGAGTGCCTGTACGGGCTGAAAACAGAAGGGACGACATGGCGGTGGACTGCTTGGCCTCGTGAAGTCCCCAAAGATAGGCGTCAGCGTCGTCAACGGCGGGCTGGGTAGAGCCGCGGGCGACAAAGGAGTGATTGATGAGCAGATTGAAGATTTCACCCGTGACGAAGGTCTGGAAACAGTCGATTTTCCCGGCTTTCACACGCGCCCATTTGCTGTGCGTGCCAGGAATGATGATCGTAATGTCCTTGTCGAGACCATGGCCGATGACCTGCGTTTCTTCCCCTCGCATAACGTCTGGGAAAGGTTTTCTGAGAGGATCCTGAAGACCGGGTAAAAACACGAGCTCTGACCCATTCGGCAGTGACCTTCGCACTGTACCGGCGGCAAGTTCCGCCGGGCCTGCCGGGCATTGCACATACGGAACTTCCACCCAGCCGTTGCGACTGGTGATCATACCCAACGCGGCGACGGGCAGGGCGCCCAGGCTTGAGAACCAAGGGGCTAGTGCAGTCATCAGTGCAGGCTCGTGTTGACCTTTGCCAAGGCTCGAAATGCCGTCGGTAGTTTCAAGATAATCGAGTTCTTCGCCGCTTTCACCAACGAGCGTTGCCCGTAGTGATGTCGTTCCCCAATCGACGATGATCGATGTCGCCTGTGATGCCATTTCGTGAACCTCCTCGTTCATTTCATCTGGGGGGTTGTCATACGGCGCAAGTCTATGTAGTGTCAATTAGTGAATTCAAGGTATCAATATATGATACTTAAATGGGAGGAGAAAGATGGTGGTTGGCCTCAAGGGGATCTTGCCTGTTCTGCCCACGCCGTTTCTGGCTGATGGTGGTATTGACGAAGCGGGTATGAAGCGGCTGGTGGTCTTTGCGCTCGACAAGAGCGTGGATGGTGTCGTGTTTCCCGGTTTCGCCAGCGAGGTGGAGACTTTGAATGCCGCCGAGCGCGCGGCGCTGCTGAAGATCGTCGTGGACGCAGCGGCGGGCCGCGTGCCGGTCGTGGCGGGTGCAAGCGCGGCCGACTGGCGTGAGGTGGTCGGGCATGGGCGGGCGGCATCGGCGCTTGGCATTCGCCACCTGATGGTGCAGCCGCCCAAATCGGTCGGCACGGATGCGTCAGCGCTGATCGAATTCCTCGGCAGGATCGTCGAGGCGCTGCCCGAGGTTGAAATCATTCTGCAGAACGCGCCTGCACCGCGCGGCTCCGATCTTTCGCCACAGGCGATCGTGGAGATCGTGCGCGCCTTGCCGCAGGTAACCTACGTCAAGGAAGAAACGCTTCCCGCCGGCCCGGCCATCAGCCACATTATCGCCCATGCGCCTTCGACGCTGAAGGGCGTCATCGGTGGCGGCGGCGCGCGTTATATTCTCGACGAATATGCCCGAGGTGCTACGGCCGCGATGCCGGCGCTGGAGATCGCCGAGGAACATGTGGCCATCGACCGGGCGCTTGTTGCCGGGCGGCAGGAAGAGGCTCGCCGGATCTATGTCCGTACCCTTCCGCTTCTGGTTCTGCAGGCGGTCTATCGCATGCGGCTGACCAAATATGTGCTCGCCCGTCGCGGCGTGATCGACGGCGTCGGCGTGCGTGCCCCGACACCCGAGCTTGATACGGCGGCGCTTGCCGATATCGACGCCAATCTGGTCGAACTCGGCCTTGTTGCCGGGGAGGCCGCATGAACAGCCCCATCGCAACCGTCGAAGTCTTCACGCTGACCCAGCCGCGCAAGGTTCCCTATCTTGGCGCGCTCAGGGAAGGCGAGGTGGTCAATCCCAACGGCTATATCGTGCGCAAGGGCAATCGCACGGTCTACCCCACCTTCGACCGCAGCGTGCTGGTGCGCATGACGACGGAGGCCGGCACTGTCGGCTGGGGCGAGACCTATGGTATCGTCGCCCCCGGCGCGGTTGCCGCCCTCATCAATGATCTTCTCGCCGGTTTTGTGATCGGCCGTGATGCGTCCGATCCTTCGGCTGTTTATGACGACCTTTATGACATGATGCGGGTGCGCGGTTATACCGGCGGCTTTTACGTCGATGCACTTGCCGCGCTCGATATTGCGCTCTGGGATATTGCCGGGCAGGAAGCCGGAAAATCCATCCACGACCTTCTCGGCGGCGGCGTGGACAGTTTTCCGGCCTATGTTTCCGGCCTGCCTGAAAGAACGTTGAAGGCGCGCGGGGAGCTGGCGAAATACTGGCAGGATCGCGGTTTCAACGCTTTCAAATTCGCAACACCGGTAGCTGATGACGGCCCGGCGGCGGAAATTGCCAATCTCCGGCAGGTGCTTGGCACACAGGCGAAGATCGCCGCCGACATGCACTGGAACCAGACGCCGGAACGGGCGCTGGAACTGATTGCCGAAATGCAGTCCTTTGACCCGTGGTTCGCCGAGGCTCCCGTCTGGACGGAGGACATTGCCGGTCTGGAGAAGGTTTCTAAGAACACCGACGTGCCGATTGCCGTCGGCGAGGAATGGCGCACCCATTGGGATATGCGCGCCCGCATCGAACGCTGCCGCATCGCGGTCGTGCAGCCGGAAATGGGCCATAAGGGCATCACCAATTTCATCCGCATCGGTGCACTTGCCGCCGAACACGGCATTGACGTGATCCCGCACGCCACCGTCGGCGCCGGCATCTTCCTTGCCGCCAGCCTGCAGGCGTCATCGACGTTGTCGATGCTGAAGGGACACGAATTCCAGCACTCGATCTTCGAGCCGAACCGCCGTCTGCTGGAAGGTGACATGGATTGCCGCGAGGGCAGATATCACCTGCCGTCCGGACCGGGACTTGGGGTAAGACCGTCGGAGGCGGCACTCGGTCTGATTGAACGTATCTGATTTGGTTTTTTGGAGGAGGAAACCATGACCAAAAGAATGAAAAAGCTGGCGCTGGGCACCGCGACCGCCGTTTTGATGACGATGGGCGCTGTCGCGCCTGCGATGGCCGATACCGTGCTGAAATTCATTTCTTGGCAGACCGACGATGCCGGAACGGGGGAATGGTGGCGCTCCGCCATCGTCGCCTTCGAGAAACAGCATCCGGGTGTGAAAATCGAGTTCACCAAGGCGGAGCGCAGTTCCTGCGCCGATACGATGACCACGCTTTTTGCCGCCAACCAGCCGCCGCAGATCGTGCATCTGGCGTCGTTCGAGTTCCAGATGTTTGCCGATAGTGGCTGGCTGGAACCGCTCGATCCGTGGCTGAAGAAGGACGGCATCGACATGACGGGCTGGGCCGGCCAGCAAAAATGCGAATGGAACGGCGAAACCGTCTGCATCATGACCAACTATTTCGGTTTCGTCATGGCCTACAACAAGAAGCTTCTGGAAGATGCGGGCGTTGCGGTTCCGAAGACCTATGACGAGTTTCTGGCCGCGGCAAAAGCGACGACCAAGGATCTGAACGGCGACGGCATCATCGACCAGTTCGGAACCGGCCACGAAACCAAGGGCGGTCCGGGGCAATATCTGACGGAAATGCTGAACTATATCCTCGATGCCGGCGCCTACTGGACCGACAAGGACGGTAATATCACCATCGATACGCCGCAGATGGTCGAAGGCCTTTCACGCTGGAAAACCGTGATGAAGAGCGGCATCAGCCCGGTCGACATGAGCGCCAGTGACGTGCGCAAGCTGTTTGCCGATGGCAAGATGGCCATGCGGCTCGATGGGCCCTGGCTTTACGGCACCACCGAGAAGGGTTCGGCCAAAAGCGACATCGTTTATGTCGCGCCGCCGCTTCATCCGCCGCTTGGCGGATCGTCCAACGTGCTGGCCATGCCGGCCGATATTCCCGATGACCAGAAGGCACTGGTCTGGGATTTTATCAAGCTGACGATGACGCCGGAATTCCAGCGCAGTTACGCAACCCTTGGCGGCAACACCCCGCCAAGTCCGAAGGCCGACGTCTCGGGCGTCGAAAAGACCATCCCGCATTTTCCGGTGCTGATCGAGACGATGAAGGCCGCGTCCGAGGCGGGTATCGACCGCATTCCGACCGGGCTTGAACTTTTCTACAACGAGTTCAGCAAGATGGTGATGGAAGAAAGCCAGCGGATGATCATTCAGGATCTTGATCCCGCAGAGGTGGCGAAAACCATGCAGGCAAAGGCCGAAGCCATCAAGGGTTGATCCCCCATTGTCCTGATCTTGTTGTCCTGCCATGGCCCGCAAAGGGCCATGGCCATCATCCGCATCTGGCAGGAGGACCATCCATGACCGAACCCGTTCGGGCTGGGCGTCGCAAGTTCTTCGATCTTGCGCGTCCCAGCCGACAACATCTCCTCGGCTATATTCTGATCGCGCCCGCGGTCCTGATGGTTGCCGCCATCATCGTCTGGCCGCTCGTTCTGGCCATCGACCTGTCGTTCCAGCAGGTGAAGATACCAAGGCTCGGCGGCGCCAGTCGGCCGTTTTCGCTGAGCAACTATACATGGCTGTTCTCGTCGCCGGAATTCTGGCTCTCCTGCTGGGTAACGCTGAAGCTGGTCGTGGTCGTTACCGCCGGCAGCGTCGCCGTTGGGCTCAGCACGGCGCTTCTCGCCAACAACCGGTTCAAAGGCCGGTCCGTCGCGCGCCTGGGAATGGCGCTGCCCTGGGCAGTGCCGGAAATCATCGCGGTCGTCATCTTTGCGTGGATGTTCGACACGTCCTTCGGTCTGTTCGGTTGGCTGGCGATCAAACTTGGTTTTACCGACCAGATGATCCCGTGGGTCAGTAGTTCCACGGCCGCTTTCTGGGCGGTGGCAATCACAATGGTTTGGAAGGGTTTTCCTTTCGTCTCGATCATGTGTCTCGCTGGCCTGCAGTCCATCCCGGCCGATTATTATGCGGCGGCGAAGGTCGATGGCGCGAGTGTGTGGCAGCGTTTCCGCTGGATCACCATGCCGCTTTTGATGCCGGTGCTGGGCGTGACGCTGGTGCTGACGCTGCTGTGGGTATTCCGCGACTTCTCCATCATCAAGGTTCTGACCGGTGGCGGGCCGCTGCGTTCGACCCAGACGCTGTCGATCATGACCTATGACCAGGCTTTCCAATATCACAATTTCGGCCGCGCCGCCGCCGTCGGCGTGCTGACGCTGGTGATCTGCATCGTCGCGAGCCTTTTGATGCTCGGCCGGCGTTCGAAATCCATCTATTGAGGAGGCTTTGATGAAACGGACATTTTTACAGAGCCTTGCCCTTTACGCGACTGTGATCTTCACGCTGGTGATGGTCCTGTTCCCGGTCTACTGGCTGTTGGTTACCGCACTTTCCACCACCGATGAGCTCTATCGCCTGCCGCCGACCTTCTGGCCGGACGATCCGCAATGGGACATTTTCGCCCGGGTCTGGGCGGCAAAACCGATCCTGCTATGGCTGTGGAATTCGATGCTGGCGGCCATCGGCTCGGTGGCGCTGTCGATGCTGGTCTCGGTCAGCGCCGGTTATGCGCTGTCGCGATATTCCATGAGGGGTGGTGCGACCATGGGTCTCTTCGTGCTGACGGCGAAGATGCTGCCCGCGACGCTTTTGGTCATTCCGCTGTTTTCGATCTTTTCGAGCTTCGGCCTGATCGGCAGCCTGTGGACACTGGTTCTGGCGCATTCGACGATGATCATTCCTTTCGCCACATGGATGCTGAAAGGCTATTTCGACACCATTCCGAAGGAGCTGGAGCAGGCCGCCATGGTGGACGGGTGCTCGCCGATCGGCGCAATGGTGCGCGTCGTGCTTCCCATCGCCACGCCGGGGCTTGCCGCCACCGCACTTTATGCCTTCGTGCTCAGCTGGGCAGACTATGCCTATGCGCGCACCTTCCTCGTCAACTCGCCGGACAACTGGACGGCCAATCTCGGCATCACCACGATGCAGGGCGAATATGTCACCTACTGGAACGACATTTCCGCCGCATCCGTGTTCATCGCGCTGCCGATCATCGCAATCTACCTGTTCCTGGAACGTTATTTGGTCGGCGGTCTCACCGCTGGCGCGGAGAAATAAGCATGGCCAATATTTCCATTCGCAACGTCAGCAAGTCCTATGGCGCGCTGAACGTGCTCAGGCCCTTTTCGCTTGAGATCGAGAACGGCGAGTTCGTTGTGCTGGTCGGGCCGTCCGGCTGCGGCAAGTCGACGATGTTGAAAATCCTTGCCGGTCTCGAACCGGCAAGCGAAGGGCAGATTTTCATCGGCGACAACGAGGTGACGGATCTGGCGCCGGGTGACCGCGACATCGCCATGGTGTTTCAGAATTATGCGCTTTATCCGCACCTCACCGTTCGCCAGAATATCGGCTTCGGCCTGAAGATGCGCGGCACGGACAAGGCCGAGATCGACCGGCGGGTCGATGATGCGGCGCGCATTCTGGAAGTCACACCCTATCTCGATCGCAAGCCCAAGGATCTGTCGGGCGGTCAGCGCCAGCGCGTCGCGCTCGGCCGTGCGATCGTGCGCCAGCCGCAGGCCTTCCTGATGGATGAGCCGCTGTCCAACCTCGATGCCAAGCTGCGCGTTCACATGCGTGCGGAAATCGGCGCATTGCACAAGCGCATCGGTGTCACAACCGTTTATGTGACGCATGATCAGGTTGAGGCGATGACGATGGCGGACCGTGTCGTCATCATGCAGGGCGGCATCATCCAGCAGATCGCCGCACCGGACGAGCTTTTCAACAATCCGGCCAATCTTTTCGTTGCCGGTTTCATCGGCTCGCCCGGCATGAATTTCCTCAACGCGGAACTGCGCGGCGGCGCGGTGACCCTGTTTGGGCAACCGGTTTCCCTGCCGGGCGCTGTCGGCCGGGAGGGCAGCGTGATCGTCGGCCTGCGGCCGGAACATCTCGTTCTGGGCGACGCGCCGGTCACCTTCGATGTTCGGCCGACGCTGGTAGAAAGCCTGGGATCTGAAAAATACGTCTATTTCGATGCGGAAGGTGCAAGGGTCGCTGACGGTGAGGAGGGCAAGTCCAAGGGGCTGATCGCACGCGTCTCGCACACCGGTAACCTTCCCGGCAATGAGGCGCTCCGGCTCGGTTTCGATCCGGCCCAGCTTTATCTCTTCGATGCAAAGACCGGAGCACGGCTATGATCCTCGTCACCGGATCGGCAGGCCGTGTCGGCCGTGCCGTTGTTGCCGCCTTGCGCACACAGGGCCGCACCGTTCGCGGTTTTGATCTCAGGCCATCGGGAACCGGCGGCGAGGAGGTCGTCGGGTCGCTGGAGGATGGGCAGGCACTGTCCGATGCCATCATGGGCGTCAGCGCCGTCCTGCATCTTGGCGCCTTTATGTCCTGGGCTCCGGCGGATCGCGACCGCATGTTTGCCGTCAATGTCGAGGGCACGCGCCGGCTTCTGGATGCGGCTTCGGCGGCTGGTGTGCGGCGGTTCGTTTTCGCCTCCTCGGGTGAGGTCTATCCGGAAAACCGGCCGGAGTTCCTGCCGGTCACCGAGGACCATCCGCTTTGCCCCAATTCGCCCTATGGTCTGACCAAGCTTCTGGGCGAAGAGCTGGTGCGATTTCATCAGCGAAGCGGCGCCATGGAAACGGTGATCCTGCGTTTTTCGCATACGCAGGATGCGACAGAGCTGCTGGATGAGGACAGTTTCTTTTCCGGTCCCCGGTTTTTCCTGCGGCCGCGCATTCACCAGCAGCAGAATTTCGGAAACGCTGCCATCGCCGAATTGCTCCAATCCCGCGATATCGGTGAGCCGTCGCACATTCTGGCGCGTAATGAAAACGGCCGACCGTTCCGTATGCATATAACCGATACGCGTGACATGGTGGCGGGGATTCTGCTCGCTCTCGATCACCCCGAAGCGGCGGGCGGCACCTTCAATCTCGGTGCCGATGAACCGGCCGATTTCGCCGCGCTTCTGCCGAAAATTGCGGCGCTGACCGGCCTTCCCATCGTGACAGTCGATTTTCCCGGCGACGGCGTTTATTACCATACGTCCAATGAGCGGATCAGAAACACTTTGGGGTTTGAAGCAGAATGGACGATGGACAGGATGCTGGAAGAAGCGGCCACCGCAAGGCGGCAACGGCTCGCGAAGGAGCAGAGGCGATGAAACCCGAGACGCCGGGCGGCACGGCGGCGCTGGCCAAGGGTCTGACCCTGCTCGACATGGTTGCCGATGCGCCTGAACCGCCGCGTTTTGCCGAGTTGTTGCGCGCCTCCGGCCTGCCGAAGCCGACCTTTGCGCGCATCCTGCGGACCCTCATCGCCTATGGCCTCGTGCGTCAGGATGAGGCCCGTGGCACCTATGTTCTCGGCCAGCGTTTTCTGGAAATGTCCCATAAGGTCTGGGAGAGCTTCGATCTCGTCTCGGCAGCGACGCCGGAACTCGAGCGGCTGGCCGCCGAACTGGGGGAGACGGTTGCGCTGTGCCGGCTTGACGGCACGATGACGCAATATCTCGCCGAGCGCTCGCCGAACGGTCTTTCCGTGCGCGTCGAGGTAGGACGCCGCGTTCCCCTGCATTGCACGGCGCCGGGAAAGGCGCTGCTCGCGTTTCAGGATCCCGCTGTCGGCCGCGCCCTGCTGGATCGCCTGACACTCGATCTGCAGACAGCCAAGACCATCACCACCCTCGATGCGCTGCAGGCCGATCTGACGCTGACGCGGGCGAGGGGTTATTCGATTTCTTATGAAGAACATCTGCCGGGCGTGAATTCGGTTGCTGCGCCTGTCATGGGCCGGGACAATACGCCGATGGGTGTGCTTGTTGCGCTTGGGCCGTCATCGCGGCTCGATTCCTCCAATATTCATCCCGCCGGTCGGGAATTGATTGCCGCCGCCCGCCGGATTACCGGCGCCGCCGGGGCCGTGGCGATCAGCTCGCGACCACGCCCGCGTTCCGCAACGGGCCGCCCCAGCGCCGAACTCAGTTGCATTCTGCCATGGGGTGCGCAGCTGGGGGAAAGTCCGGTCTGGCACGAGGGCGAAGATGCGCTCTATTGGGTGGATATTCTCCATCCTGCCGTACACCGTTTCGATCCCGCCACTGGCCGCAACGAAACCTGCGAGACCGGCAAGCTGGTCAGCGCCGTCATACCGGTCACCGGCGGACGGTTGCTGGTCGCGTCGCAGGATGGCGTTGAATGGCTGGATTTCGCGTCCGGCCGGCTGACCCCGTTCGTCAGCCCGGAGGCCGGCATCGCCGACAACCGCCTGAACGATGCCAAATGCGGGCCGGATGGCGCGATCTGGGTCGGCTCGATGCGCATCGATGCCTCCAAGCCCACGGGTGCGCTTTATCGTATCAACGCCAACGGCGCATCCGAGCGCAAGGAAGGCGGCATCATCGTCTCCAACGGTCTCGGCTGGAGCCCAGATGGCAGGACCTTCTATTTCGTCGATACCGTGCCCGGCCTCATCCATGCCTATGATTGCGATCCGGCGACGGGTGCGCTGTCGCAGCGCCGTGAATTCGCCCGCATTCCGGTGGCCGATGGCCGGCCGGATGGTCTCGCCGTGGATGCGGAAGGCGGTGTCTGGTGCGCGATCTGGGATGGCTGGTGCGTGCGTCGCTATCTTCCTAACGGCAAGCTGGACCAGGTGATCGACATGCCGGTGCCGCGCCCTTCCAGCATTGCCTTTGGCGGGCCGGACCTGTCGACGCTATTCATCACCAGCGCCCGCACACGACTGCCTGCATCCACACTTGCCGACGCGCCGCTGTCTGGCGGCCTGTTTTCATGCCGCCCGGGAATTTCCGGCGCGCGCATTGCCATGTTTGAAGGATAAAGCATGCGTCTCGAAACGATCTTTGGATTGAGAGGCCGTACGGCACTCGTCACCGGTTCAAGCCGCGGGATAGGAGCGGCAATCGCCGAGGGTCTCGCCGGCGCTGGTGCGCATGTCATTCTGCATGGCGTAAAGCCGGGCTCCACGGCGGCCGTACAACAACGGATTATCGCGAGCGGCGGTACAGCGCAGGAACTGGCGGGCGATCTCTCCGAAGCCGGCGCTGGCACCGATCTGATAGAGCGCGCCGAGGCGATTGCACCCGTCGATATTCTCGTCATCAACGCGAGTGCACAGATCAATGCGACGCTTTCTGCGTTGACGCCGAATGATCTGGCGTTTCAGCTGGCTGTCAATCTGGGTTCGACCGTCGATATGCTGCAATCTGCGCTGCCGAAAATGGTGGCGCGCAAGTGGGGCAGGGTAGTTTCTATAGGCTCAATCAATCAGCTGAGGCCCAAAAGCGTTGTCACCGCCTACGCTGCAACAAAGGCTGCGCAGCACAATTTGATCCAAAGCCAGGCGCGAGACTTCGCTGGCGATAACGTGTTGCTCAACACTCTTGCTCCCGGCCTTGTCGATACGGACCGCAACGCCGACCGACGCGCTCAAGATCCGGAGGGCTGGGATGAATATGTGAGGACATTGAACTGGATGGGGCGTGCTGGACGACCAGAGGAGATGGTCGGGGCGGCTCTGTTCCTGGCGTCTGAGGCTTGCAGCTTCATGACGGGAGAGACAATCTTTCTGACGGGTGGCTATTGACCGGGGCACAGACGGACGACATGCGGGTTGGCTCCCACCCTGAAAAGATTTTTTGTTAGATCGCGACCTGCTCACCGATCTCGATCACCCGATTGGGCGGGAGCTTGAAGTACGCTGACGGATCAACCCCAAAATCCGCCAGTGCGATGTACAAATCTTCCTGCCAGCGAGGCAGGCCGGTATTCGGCGTGGCGATAAGGTTGCGGCGGCCAAGATAGAACGAGGTCTGCATGATCTCGAACTTGAAACCTTTCTTTTTGCAGAGAGGCAGCGCCTTTACGACATTCGGATCATCCATAAAACCGAAATTGATATCTAGTCGCATGAAATGCTTGGATATCCGCGTTATCTCCACACGGTCGGTGTCAGCGACATAGGGTTTGTCATGGGTCCAGATCGTCAGGATGACATTTTGCTCATGAAGCACGTGATTGTGCTTGAGATTGTGAAGCAGAACGCTTGGAGCCTTGTCAGGCACACTTGTGAGAAAGACCGCGGTTCCCGACACCAAAACGGGAGCACTGCGGGATTCGCGAGAGATCGATCGTTCCAGTGAGGTTATAAAAGTATCGAGGGAGACATCATTCTTGGATATCTTCTCTCTCAGATAGCGCGATCCCTTTGTCCACGTCCACATCACGAGGATGATTACTCCTGCCAGGGCAAGCGGTACCCAACCGCCGTCATGGACCTTCAGCAAATTGGCGGCCAGAAAAACGGCTTCAATCGAAAACAGCGGTGCCAATAAGATCGCGGCAGTGAATGCTGACTTACCTCTGATCGACCGAAGAAATTGGAAGGCCATCAGTGTCGTGACGACCATCGCACCGGTAACAGAAATGCCATATGCGGTCGCAAGCGATTCCGAATCCCCGAATGAGAAGATCAGCACGAGGACACCAATGAACAGTACCATGTTGACGGCCGGCACGTAAATCTGCCCGGTGTTGGTCTCTGACGTGAAACGGATCATTAGTTTCGGCAGAAATCCGAGGTGCACCGCTTGGCGTGCCAGTGAAAATGCTCCGGTGATGACAGCCTGGCTCGCAATGACAGTCGCCATTGTCGCCAGGATAATCATCGGAAACAGCGCCCATTCCGGGTAGAGCAGATAGAACGGGTTTTCGATCGCTGCGGGATTGCTCAATACGAGAGCCCCCTGGCCGAGATAATTAAGGGCAAGTGCCGGGAAGACGAGAATGAACCAGGCCACGCTGATGGGCTTGCGTCCGAAGTGTCCAAGATCAGCGTAAAGCGCTTCCGCTCCTGTCACGGTAAGGAAGACAGCACCGAGCACGATCAGTCCGGCCCATCCCGCATGGGTTATGAACCACAGAGCATTGATAGGATTGACCGCTTCCAGAATGGTCCAGTCGTCGCCGATGTGGATGAGACCGCCCCAGGCCATTGCGAGGAACCAAACGACCGTAATCGGACCGAAAAAGACGGCGACGGCGCCGGTACCCTTGGACTGGACGGCGAATAATCCTACCATGATTAGCGCGGAGAGCGGCAGGACGTAATCGGAGAAGGCAGGCGTGACAAGTTTCATGCCCTCCAGTGCCGACATGACTGAAAGAGCAGGGGTAATCATCGCATCGCCGATGAAAAGTGCCGAGCCTATCAGGCCTCCAAAAAACAGAACCGGCATATAGCTGCCCGTCTTTTTCATCAAAAGTGCGAGCAGGGAGAGAGTACCACCTTCACCGTCATTGTCGGCGCGAAGGAGAAAAAGCACATATTTGAAAGTCACGATGATGGTCAATGTCCAGATCATCAAAGAGATCAGGCCGACGACGTGCTCGTGCTGCACACCGTTTGCCGTAAACGGGCGCAACGATTCCCTGAACGCGTATAATGGGCTTGTACCGATATCTCCGTAGACAACACCAATCGAACCAAGAAGGAGAACGAGGAACTTCTTCGTCTCAGACCGGCTGTCGGGAACAGTGGAATTCGAGGATGTCATCATGTCTCCGGCCGATTACCCGATGCCATATGTTTATGGTGCGTTGCGGTACGTCAAGAGCATAACTTTGAGATCATCGACACATGCGCGTGGAAATTTCATTTGTCTCATCTGACCTCGTCAGACTTGAACGCGTACCGATCATTTCCCACATGACTAACTACCCGCTGGTCCGGGCCCCTCTGGTGAAAGTTACGGCGCTTTTGCGATGTCGGACCTCTAAAACGACATTTACGCCGCGCCATGAGGAGCATCATGATTGCAGACGTCGCTGCATGGATTTTCACCCTGTTTGTTGTAGATCCCTTTCAGGCCGAGATGAAGAGTGCTCTCGAACGTGCAAATCTCCCTGTCGAAGTTGTGCAACAATCGAGAGAGTGCCTGGCCACACAGGTGCCGCGCCTTGTGGAACGGGCGGACAATGAGCCGGGCTGGGCCGTCGCCACGGCCGTCGGCATATCAATCGGATGGACGCCTCCGGAACGTTTGCTTGATGCAACCGACCCGACATGTGGCACATTACGTGGATTGATGGTGTTCGAAAACTCACCCGAAGCGGAAGGGTGAATTCCGAACTATACCCAGGCCGCATGCGTCAACTACAGATATCAGAAAACAAAGATCGAGGGCGGTCGGCATCATGGTCGTGCTGTCATCAGCATATTCTGCTGTCCTCCCGCTTTGATCGACCCATGTCGCTGTCGTGACTCGATTTCGAGCAAATGCCAAACTGTCTGGAAACACCTTGGATTCGTTTCCACCAGATGATATGTTCTCTCTTTGTTTCCGTCCGCAATTGAACGAAATCCATGACAGGCTCAGCCACAATACCGATGCGCAAAATCATTCATGTCGATATGGATGCCTTTTACGCGTCGGTGGAACAGCGGGACAATCCCGAACTGCGCGGCAGACCGGTTGCGGTTGGCAGTGCGGCTGCACGAGGTGTGGTCGCAGCCGCAAGCTATGAAGCACGCGAATTTGGCGTGCGCTCGGCCATGCCGTCCGTCACCGCTGCCCGAAGGTGTCCCGACCTGATTTTCGTACCGCCGCGATTCGACGTCTACAAGGCTGTATCCCAGCAAATTCGGGCAATATTCGCTGAATACACGCGGCTGATCGAACCGCTTTCGCTCGATGAGGCCTATCTCGACGTCACAGAAAACCTGAAGGGAATGGAGATCGCTACGGAAATTGCGTCGGAAATTCGGGAGAGGATCAAGCAGATTACCGGTCTCAATGCTTCCGCCGGTATCTCATATAACAAATTCTTGGCCAAGATGGCGTCAGACCTCAACAAGCCGAATGGGCAGGCCGTCATAACGCCGAAGAACGGCCCGGCATTTGTGGAACAGCTGGCGGTCAAGAAATTCCATGGTGTCGGTCCAGCCACCGCCGAGAAAATGCATCGGTTTGGTATCGAAACGGGTGCCGACCTGAAGTCCAAATCGCTGCAGTTCCTTGCCGAGCATTTCGGCAAGTCCGGGGCATATTTCTACGGCATTGCTCGCGGCATCGATGAACGGCAGGTCCGGCCTGATCGCATTCGCAAATCGGTGGGCGCCGAGGACACGTTCAGCGTCGATATCAACGACCTCGATCTCGCCACTGCCGAGTTGAGGCCGCTTGCCGAAAAAGTCTGGCACCATTGCGAGGCGCAGCGCGTCAGCGGTAAGACAGTTACAGTGAAGGTCAAATATTCCGACTTCACCCAGGCGACACGCAGTCGGACAAGCGCGTTGCCGGTTAACGGAATTCAAGAGATCCTTGAGGCAGCGTCGGCTCTGCTGGCGACAGTCTACCCCTTCCGTCGATCGGTCAGGCTGCTCGGTGTGACGCTCTCCTCTCTCACCAATGATCAGGAGGCGGAGGATGAGGAACAACCGCAGCTCGATCTCGCTTTATAAGGGGCGACGGACGGAAAATGAGGATCGATACGATCGAGCGGAACGGAAGACATGAGCGTCATATTAAATTCGATTGGAAAGATATTCGAACGGCTCCCTTATGGCGCATCAACGGAACAGGAAGAGGGGATGCGCAGAGCGCTTGGGCGGGAGAAACCTTTTCAATCAGGGTTCCATATCCGGACGATGTTCGCGTGCCGATGCCGGATAGAACAGAGATTTGAGCAGCACTGCCGTTAATTGAACTATTACCGGTAGTGTGGGCACGGTGGCGGGAAACTGCGAGCCCGCCGGCGCATCCCAGATGGGTCTTAACCGCTTGCCAGTCACAAACAGTGAAGGAATCGCAGGCGCAAAAGCCTGACCAGCAAGCCCTTGGGCGCAGATGCGAGAAGCCGACTTGGGGATCGGGCTACGTTACAAGATTGGGAACCTGAAACCGCAAATTTCGTTAGCGACTAAGGTTCCCACCTAATCATATCGGGATTTTGCAATGCCAAGGTACTTTTTCCACGTGCGCGATGCGCAGGGACTCTCTGTAGACATGGAAGGAGCAATTCTTTCTACGGATGAGCAAGCAAAGCGTGAGGCAGTTCAGGCTGCAAAGGAAATGCTGGCCGAGAAAATTCTCAGAGACGAGATTCTGGATGGCGCCGCGTTTGAAGTAGTGCGCAGTGACGGAATTCTGATCGCAAAAATTCCACTAAAGTCTGTAATCCGGCTCAAATAGTCCGGACGTGACCGATACTTTCTCATTCATAGCGCGCCCAAAGACGGTCTCCAGCGGTGGTAAGTCGCATGACCAGGCCGCCAGCTCTCCAGTCACGATGAACTTTTCCACAAAACTGGCGGCCAACCATGCTTGATCCGGTCAGTCATGGAGTGGCGGACACACGAGCGGACGGTCTCGCGGAACACACGCTGTTCATCGCGCTCGCTTATCGTAATCAGTCCCATCTGCTCTCTCCCAGAGGCCAATCAGATCCGGGGAGTGTGACATTCCAACTTTGTAGAAACAGGACATTCTAACTTTGCAGTGGAGAAGCTAACCCAAGTGCACCATGCCTGCGCTTTAGGGTAGGGGATCACCCTCCTTCTTGCAAATGAGCTATGAACACCTCGGCCGGCGTCCTGTATCCAAGGCATTTGCGCGGTTGATCGTTGATATGACGCGTGAGGCGGAGAAGGTCGCGCTGTGACACGACTGCCAGGTCTGTGCTGCCTGGCAGGAAGCGTCGAATTCGCTTGTTGGTATTCTCGACGGTCCCTTTTTGCCAAGGCGCGCTTGGGTCGCAAAACCAGCTGCACGCACCGATCCCTTCCTCCAAAGCCCTGAACCCGGCAAACTCGGTGCCCCGATCAAATGTGAAGCTCTGACGCGCGAATGCCGGCAACAGCGAAAACGCTCTGACGATCTTATCCATGATTGGCCCCGAGTGCCGGCTCGGGTTCTTGATAAGAACGGTGTAGCGGCTCTTGCGCTCCACGAGCGTGGTGACATTGGCATGGCCGAGTGGGCGTTCAAAGATGAGGAGGTCTCCCTCCCAATGTCCAAACTTCGATCTATTTCCAATGAATCAGGCCTTTCGGATATTCGGTGGGTAGAGGGAAACGCACCGTCGCGCGGCTTCCTCGAACGCATTGGGCGACGTTTGCGGCGAGCCTCAGGCAGATACTGATAGAGACCAAGCGCGTAATCTTCCTTGCTGTAGATGAAGCGGTAGATTGTCTCCTTGCATACGCGAATACGACCGAAGCCGTCCGACTGCAGACGTCCGGCAATCTGTTCCGGAGACCAGCGGGCCTCCAACTGGTTGATGATCTCGGCGCGCAAAGCCGGATGGCGCCGCAGCTTTATCAATCGGCGTCGACGGTCTCTGGAGATGTCGTGAGCAACCGTGCTGTAGTAGCCGTCATAATCTGGCAGTTCACGGTCATGAAACGTGTTGCGCTTGATCTCACGGTAAATGGTCGAGCGATGACGGCCAAGCTGACGCGCCATCTCGTTAACGGGAACCTTTGCCGCCACCAGATGATGAAGACGGCGGCGATCGGCAAGGGTGATCTGCGTATAGCATCGGGACATGCCAAAATCTCCAAAGTGAAGCCATTGAAATCATTGGCATGTCGCACTTGAAAATAGAATGTACCCAATTCCCTATTTTGTCAAAGCTGGTTAGAGATGCGGTGTCGCCAGCCAGTTAGAAACGCGACACCGGCTCTGATGATCAGCCCCCGATCCGGCCGGCTGGGCCGGGTTGAAAGGGCGGAGCGGGGGCGGGTGAGGGACCACCCCTTCGGCTTTAGCTTTCTCAGTAGCAATTCTTCCATCGCCGGCTGATACTCCTTTACGCCGCATGGGGCGGGTAGGGATCAAAGCGGAACGATGCTTCCGGAAATCAAGCTGCAGGGTGACGTCGATGGCGCCGCGCTGTCACCTCTTCTTCGCGGCATGCTTCTTGCGGTTGCCTATGCTGACGCTGAGGGTGGCATAGGATTGACCGCGACCGGCGCCATGAACCGCAAGTTCGTGCACTGGGCCGCTGTGAATTTCCTTTGGCCCGACTTCACAGCCGAAGACCTCCACAGCATGAGCAAAGTGCTGAACGAAAGTGACATGCCGCCGCTCTGGGTCGTGCGGGACATGACCCGCCATCTGAAGCTTCTTCGCCAGAAAAAGGATGTGCTGCTGCCAACCAAACGAGGTCACGAGTTTCTGGTGAACCCGCAAGCCTTCTTCGATCTCGTCGCCACGGATTATCTCTACTCCTATGTCCACGCTACCGAGCGCAAAGAAGAGGTCCAAGCTCGGTTACGTTGGTGGCGCATGTTCCTCAATCTTCTCAATATCAAGGCGAGAGAGGGCTGTACGCCATCGGAGGTCGTGAAGATCCTCTATCCAGACATGGCACCTCTGTCCGCCACCGAAATGACCTTGGAAGCCTGGGAGCTCAAATCCGATCTCCAATATGGCGTCCTGCGGCGCCTGTGCTGGCTGGGCCTGCTTTATGAGGCACGAGAAGGGCTCACGCTTCTTCAAGACGGAGCCTTCCACAAGACGCCGCTTTGGTCCGCCTGCCTGCAATTGGAGTCAGATACGCAAAGCGATATCGGCGTGCATTGACGCCCTTTATTCCGCAGTCGGCTGCCTCAATAACGCTTTCTCCCGCCGTGCGATCACCGCCGGATCGTTCATGTAATCCGTTCTCGGCTTGCGTCCACGCTTCTGGTAGCCGTTCCCCGTGCTGCCATCGCGAATGCCGAACATATGGTCCGTCTGCCCAGTTCGCCGTGGTCCGCCCTTGCTGCGCTGCTGCTCCCGCCCAGCCTGCAGCTCGGCGACAACAGACAGCATGTCGTCCAACCGCTTGTTATCGACGACCTCGGCGCGATGCACGGAGCGTAACGTGTCAAAGGTTCTGTAGGGCAGGGCAAAACTCTCGTGCATGATCTCGAGGCGCCCGTCCGGATAGTCGCAAACGACGACCTTCTTACCCGCCAGGGACCTGGAAAGATCTATCGGATCAAGGATGAACAGCACCTTGTCATAGCGCAGCGTCAAAGCCTGCGACAGCGTGCGAACTTCCTTGCGGCACATGGCGCCATCGAGGTTCTCGTGGTCGGCCAACGGCCGGTGCATGTCCTTCGGATTACGCGGCTGTTTGCCAAAACGCGCGTTGAAATCCGCAATGAACTCAGGCGCATAGGCGTTGGCTTCCTCGATCGTGTCGATGCCGCGCAGCCGCATTTCCTTGACCAGCCGATCCTGCAGTGTCTGGTTCGCACGTTCGACGCGGCCTTTGGCCTGCGGGGTATTGGCACAGATGATATCGATGTTCAGCTCATAAAGCGCGCGGCCGAATTGTGTCAGGCCGCTCGTCCGGTCCTTCTCCGACGCATGGGTCGAACGAAAGACACCGTGCTTGTCACTGTAGAAGGCCAGCGGTTTGCCCCATTGCTGCAGATAGGCCTTGGTCGCGTGCAGATAGTCGAAGGTGTTCTCCGAGCCGGCAAACCGTAGATGCAGCAGCTTGCCGGTGGCGTCGTCGATATAGACGAGCAGGGCGCATTTGGGCCCACGGTTCTCGAACCACCAGTGATGCGAGCCATCGATCTGCACCAGTTCGCCAAAGCAATCACGTCGGCCGCGTGGCTGGAAAACCCGCTTCTTGCTTTCCCGACGCGAGACCCAGATGCCGGCCTCGGTCATCCATTGCCGCAGGGTCTCCTTGGCGACCGAGATCCGGTGCAGCTCGATCAGCTTCTCACGCGCCAGCGTCGGACCGAAATCCAGATAGCGTTCGCGGATCAGGTCCAGCGCCGCATTGCGGAACTCCTCGCTATGGCGCCGGTTGCTCGGTCGCGATCGCTTCTTGGAAACAAGCCCGGCCGGACCATCCCGGTCATAAGCCTGCAGCAGCCGATGGACCTGACTTCGACTGAGGTCGAGCCGCTCGGCGGCCTGGACAACGCTCAGGCGTTCGTCACGGATCTTCTGGATGAGTTCGAGGCGATGCAATTCTTTCTGCGACATAGTGATCAAACAGGACATGACGACTCCGACCGCTCATGGTCTCGACCAGGCTGAAGATCGTCATCCTTGCTCCCGACATTGGCATTGACCAGTCGTCGAGAGGCGAGACTATCGCATCTCTAACTGGCCCAACTGTCGCATTACTAAATAGCCCTTACATATGTAAGATTGCATAAGTTCTATTATGGAACTTTATGATAGACTAGGCAGCGTCCGCTGCCTCAGAAGCGCGTTGATTTAACTGTGCGAGCGAGTTTCAATCTTTGTCTCGTCGTATGAATGAGCGGGCTGCGATCGCAATCGCAGATTCAGCGCATCATAGATGCGGTGCAGGTGTTTCGGCTTGAGCACATCATTGGCGATGAGAGCAATCTCACGTCGAGCATGCGCGCCTGGATCGTTCATGCGGTCCTCGCCGTTCCAGTATTCGGCGCGTCGAAATGTGAGATTGCAAAGCAGCAATGTGGCGAGATTGTCAATTATGCCCCCCGCCCCGTATAGAAGGCCGGACGATTCTCCCGATTCCATTCGCCTACCCGCAACGCCATTTCGAGCATACGATTTGCGAAGCCCCACTCATTGTCGTACCAACCGAAAATTCTCAGCAATCCGCCAGCGGAGGACATCGAAAGCTCTGGCCTGCTCACAATCAGCGACTCTGGACGTCCGCGCAAATCCACAGAAACCAGCGGTTTCTCGATCCAACCAAGGACAGACGATCTCTCGCAAAAGTCCTGAAGAGTATCTCTTACGTTCCCGATATCCGTTTGCGACCGTAAAGCAACAGTGAGGTCAATTGCCGAAACACTTGCCGTGGGCACGCGAATGGCGCGCGCTTCTATGAGCCCGGCAAACTGAGGAAGAATTTCACCTAACAGAAGATGAGCGCTGGTCGTTGTCGGCACCATGGACAAGGCAGCCGCTCTGCTACGCGCCGGATCGCCTCTTGGCTGATCGACGGTAGGTTGACTTCCGGTATAACAATGGACCGTCGTCAGGTGTCCACCAACCACACCAAACTGCTCATCAACGATCCGAAGCAGAGGAGCAATCGCGTTCGTCGTACACGAACCATTCGAGACAATGTGCTCGCCGCGATAGGTCTCGTCATTTGCGCCCATCACAAGGGTAACATCGGCCCCTTTCGCCGGCCCCGATATGACGACGCGGCGCGCGCCTGCTGCCAATGAAGAGCGCGAGAACGCCAACGCGTCGTGGTGTCCCGTACATTCGAGAACGACATCCACGCCTGATAAATCCACGGCGCCGAGGTCTTGGTGGTGATGAAATGGAATGGCGCGACCGTCGATTACGAGGCAATTTCCCTCTATTTCCACACGCCCCGCCCAAGGTCCGAAGACACTGTCAAACTCGAAAAGATACGCCAAGGTTTCGAGGGAGGCGACATCGTTGATCAATGCAATGTCGAAATCATCGCACCTTATAGCCAGACGCAATATTGAGCGTCCGATGCGGCCAAAACCGTTTATCGCGACTCTCATATGAACAGACCTTGCATCGTGGGTTTCAAGATCGAAATTGCACCAGTTTCCGAAGTTCTGTGGCCTCCGATCAACCTGAACAGACCTATGCACATCGCTATTCTTCCCGGCTGACAGTTACTCCGGCGACTAAAAATCCACGACAACGGCAACACCTTTTTGAACAGCCAGATCGACCGCTTTCGACGCCACGGCCAGATCCTGAAGCCCGACGCCGGTCCCGTCAAAGACTGTAATCTCATCGGCGTTTGTGCGACCCGGATGAGCGCCGTTGATAACCGCCCCGATCTCGGTGATCCTGTCGGGAGAGATCAATCCCCTGGCGACCGGATGCTGCGCTTCTCCGATCGTAACGGATTGCGCGATCTCATCGCTGAAGATGGTCGCCGCCGCCAGCAGTTCGGCCTCTACTTCCTGTTTCCCCTTGGTATCCGTACCCATGCAGGCAAGATGAGTTCCCCGGCGAATTTGCGCCGCCTTCAGGATCGGCGCGAAAGCCGAAGTGATCGTGATAATGACGTCGGCTTCCGCGCCCAGTCGATCAAGGTCGACTGCCTCGAATGGAACGTCATGTTCGGCAGCGATCTTGGCGAGACGGTCAAGCGCCTCGGGATAAATGTTCCATCCAACGACCTTCTCGAAAGCGCGCTGCTCGAGGGCCGCCCGAAGCTGGAAGGTAGACTGATGGCCCGCCCCGACCATGCCGAGTACTTTGGCATCAGGCCGCGCCAGATACTTGATCGACACTGCGGAGGCTGCTGCCGTGCGCAACGCTGTCAGCAGGTTGCCGCCGACAACGGCCCGACATTTGCCGGTATCCGCATCGAAAAGAAATATAGTCGACTGATGGTTCGTCAGCCCTTTTTCGATGTTGTTGGGCCAGAAGCCACCGGACTTCAGGCCAAGGGCTAGACTTTCCCGATCAAAACCCGATTTGAAGCCGTAAAGCGCGTCGGCATGCCCGATGGCTTCGCGGATCACCGGGAAGTTGTAGGCGGATTTCTGCGCCATCGATGCGAAGACCCGCTCCACTGCAGTAAAGCAATCTGACGCAGAAACGAGGCTTTCGATCTCGTGTTCGGGGACAATGATCATGAAATTACTCCCGCCTGGATAGCGCGCCGGGGACACCAGATGGCCCCGGCGGTGAATTCTATCCGTTGCTATCGCCTGTTCTAGTAAGCCTTGCCGCGCGCCGAGACCGGCCACAGGGTCTCGACCTTGCCATTGCGCACCCCGACATACCAGTCGTGGACATTGCAGGTCGGATCGCAGTGACCGGGTACGAGACGCAGTTTCTCATTGATCTTGAGAACCCCGTTCATATCCTCCACCACGCCATGCTCGTCGGAGCATTTGACGTATTTGACATCGTCGCGACCATAGACAAACGGAAGACCGCTATCGACAGATTGCGCCTTGAGGCCGGCATCAACAACTGCGATATGCGGCTTTGCGTGGCTCATCACCGAGGTCAGGATGAACAGGGCGTTTTCCCACTCTCCTTGGTCGATCCGCTTGCCGTCCTTGTCGTGAATGCGGCCATAGTCTGCATCCATGAAGGCGTATGAGCCGCATTGAAGCTCGTTGTAAACACCGGAGTTGGACTCGAAATAATACGAGCCGGTACCGCCGCCCGAGACCAGTTCCGGGACAAGCCCCTCGGCCTTGAGGGCCTGGACAGCCTCCGTCACCTGGGAAATCGCCGCATCGAGCTTGGCCTTGCGGTCTTCAAAGTCGTTCATATGCTGCATCGCGCCCTGATAGGCTTGGATGCCCGTGAATTTCAAGCCCGCTGCTGCGTCGATCGCCTTGGCTATCTCTACCACCTCGGACGCCGCCTTGACGCCGCAGCGCCCGGCGCCGCAGTCGATTTCGACGAGGCATTCGAGGGTCGCGCCGTGCTTTTGCGCCGCAGCCGACAGATCATCGACATTGGCGAGATCATCGACGCAGACGATAATCCGGCTGCCGAACTTGGGCAAACGCGCCAGACGGTCGATCTTGGCCGGGTCGCGGACCTGGTTCGATACGAGGACGTCCTTGATACCGCCACGCACAAAGACCTCGGCCTCCGAGACCTTCTGGCAGCACACGCCAATGGCGCCGCCGAGCTTTTCCTGAAGCTTCAGAACGTCGACGGACTTGTGCATTTTGCCATGGGCGCGGTGGCGCATACCGTGCGCCTTGGCATAGTCGCCCATCTTCTTGATGTTGCGTTCCAAGGCGTCGAGATCGAGGATCAGGCAGGGTGTCTGAATGTCCTTCTCATCCATGCCCGGAAAGGCAGGAACATCGTATCCGACTTCAAGGCCGGCGAATTCTGTATGGGCGTTCATGGTTTTCTCCTCAGTTCCAGGGCAGCTTGTCGACATCGACGTTACCGCCGGTGATGATGACGCCGACACGCTTGCCGGCAAATGCCTCCCGATTCTTCAGGATGGTTGCCAAGGGCACGGCGCTGGACGGTTCCAGCACCACGCGCAGATGCTTCCAGGCTAGCTTCATCGCATCGATGATCTCCTGATCGGAGGCGGTATAGATCTCGGAGACATGGTTCGACACGAAATGCCAGGTGAGATCTTTCAGCGGCACAAGCAGCCCATCCGCGACGGTCTTCGGCGCATCGTCCGCGATGATGTAACCCGCCTTGAAGCTGCGATAGGCGTCATCGGCCTGTTCAGGTTCGGCCGCAATCACCTTCGTCTCGGGCGCCAGCGTCGATAGAGTAAGGCAGGTCCCCGAAATCATGCCGCCGCCGCCGATCGGCGCTACGACCATCTCAAGCCCATCGGCCTGTTCCATGAATTCTTTCGAGCAGGTTCCCTGACCGGCAATCACGCGCGAATCGTTATAGGGATGGACGAAATCCCCTCCTGTTTCGGCTTGGACCTTCGCGAAAGTCTCTTCCCGTGAGGAGGTGGAAGGCTCGCACTCGGTAATTCTGCCGCCATAACGGCGCACGGTGTCCTTTTTGGCCTGAGGCGCCGTGCGGGGCATGACGACATTGCAGGGGATCCCGCGCCGCATGGCCGCATAGGACAGGCATGAAGCGTGATTGCCTGAGGAATGCGTGGCCACACCACTGGTTGCCCGTGCTTCGTCTAGCCCGAATACGGCATTGGCGGCGCCGCGCACCTTGAAGGCGCCCGGCTCCTGAAAGTTTTCGCATTTGAAGAATAATTGCGCGCCGCTGAGGTCGTTGAGATAATCCGACTGCCGGATTGGTGTAAGCCGGATATGAGGCCTGATCCGCTCATGGGCGGCGAGCATGTCCTCATAGCTGGGAATATACATCTCGGTATCGCTCATCACGTGGCTTTCCTCTGGGCGTTTCCTGCGCTCTGACGATAGGACTGCTGAGCCGCAGCGACGCCGGAACCGAGAGTGACCGGCAGCCCGAGGTCCGCCATCACCATCTCGGCGGTGGCGATACCGGACAGCGCCATGACGTCGGTCAGGCTGCCCAGATGACCGATGCGGAACACTTTCCCCGCGACATCGCCAAGGCCCGTTCCGAAAGCAACGCCATACGTGTTGAGCGCGTGAGCGACGATCTTGTTGGCGTCGAATCCTTCCGGCGTGCGGATGGCGCTGACGCTGTCCGAATAGAGTTCGGGACGGGCGGCACAAAGCTCCAGCCCCCAGGCGGAAACAGCGCGACGGACACCTTCGGCAATCCGATGGTGCCGGGCAAAGACGTTTTCGAGCCCTTCATCCAGCAGCATGTCGGTCGCCACCTTCAACCCGTTCAGCAAACCGACCGGAGGTGTATAGGGATATCCATTCGAAGCATAACCCTTGGCCATGTCACGGACATCGAAGAAGGTTCGCGGCAGTCTGGCGGAACCGGTCGCTGCCAAAGCCTTTTGGGAGAAGCCAAGGATTGCGAGGCCAGGTGGAAGCATGAAGCCTTTCTGGGATCCAGTGACGGCGACATCGACACCCCATTCGTCCATCCGAAAGTCGTAGCAGGCGATTGAGCTCACACCATCGACGAAGAGCAGGGCTGGATGTTTTGCGTTGTCGAGCGCACGGCGCACGGCGGCAATATCAGAACGAACGCCCGTTGCCGTTTCGTTGTGCGTGGCAAGCACAACCTTGATTTCGTGACCTTTGTCCGCCGTCAGAATTTCTTCGAACGTGTCTGCGGGGACGCCATCCCCCCATTCTTGCATCACGACCTGAACGTCGAGGCCGTGGCGTTGGCACATGTCGATCCAGCGGTGGCTGAACATGCCGTTACGCGTCGCCAGGACCTTATCCCCTGCCGACAGGGTATTCGTAATCGCGGTCTCCCAACCACCGGTACCGGTGGAAGGAAACACGAAAACTTCAGCCTTGGAGGTCTTGAGGATCGCTTTGACGCCTTCAAGCGCAGGATGAAGGATATTGCCAAAAAGCGGACTACGGTGATCAATGGTCGGCATGTCAACGGCTTTACGGAGCACCTCGGGGATGTTCGTCGGGCCGGGAATGAAAATAGGATTCTGGGTGCTCATGGCTACTCCTCCTTGTTCAACAAGAAAGTTACCACGCACGTCTCATTTAGTAAATTTTTTTGAAATGATTTTTCATTTTCTTAGAAAGATAGAAATAGCTATTTAAAAACATAGAATTGTATTTTTTCATTCTTCCTAAGTTGATTTTACTATTATTTTTTCTACCCTAAAGCCATGCAGCAAACGGTCAGAAAACGAGGACGCCCAAAGGGTGCCAAGCCAACTCAGCCAGCGGCGAGCATTCAGGCTCTCGCCCGGTCGCTTGATGTGCTCGAGGCGCTGGCGTCCCACGATGGCGTTACTCTCACGGAATTGTCCAAATACCTCGATCAGTCCCCGGCAACTCTTCACCGCATACTCGCAACGCTTGAAAACCGGAGATACGTTGAAAGCAACACGGAACGGCAAGAGTGGTTTGTTGGACCGGAAGCCTTTCGCCTGGGCTCGGCTTTCTTGCGCAGAACGAATATCGTCGAACGAAGTCGACCAGTGATGCGCGATCTTATGGCCCGGACAGGAGAGACCTCCAATCTTGGCATCGAAAGAGATGGCGACGTATTGTTTATAAGTCAGGTGGAAACGCACGACACAATCCGTGCATTCTTCCCTCCCGGCACCCGCTCCCCCCTGCATGCGTCAGGAATAGGAAAAGCGCTTCTCAGCGCTTTTGACGACGATAGGCTGGAAGCGTTCCTTAAAACCGCGACGTTCACCCGCTTCACTGATAAGACTATCGCGAACATCAAAGAATTGCGCGAATCAATTCAGCAAACGCGCCGTCTTGGCTATTCCGTCGACGACGAAGAGAGAACCATAGGCATGCGCTGCGTTGCAGCTTCCATTGTGAACAGTTATGGCGAGGCCGTGGCAGGAATTTCCGTTTCCGGTCCAACAATACGTATGCCGGACAAAAGGGTCCGAGAGATCGGCCAACTGGTTTCGGATGCCGCGAATGAAATATCGCTGCAACTCGGATCTCCGCTGCTCAACCTTCCTCGCCACAGAGACTGATGGGAGCAAAACCGCCCTGTCCTTCAACCCCAACGCCGGTTCGGCACAAAAGGGCCGACGCCAGAGCGCGAGCGGGTGATACGCCTCCCGGTCTTTACCGTCGGGCGGCGCAATAGAAATTAGAAGGTAGGTGGCAAACATGAATGGGAACGCACCAAACAGACCAGAAAGAGCGGCAGACACCGTGGCGAGGCATATTGAGACCCTTATTCTCGAAGGCTCTTTACGCCCTGGCGTGCCACTGCTCCCGGAGCGAGAACTGGCGCTGAAACTTAACGTTTCGCGGCCAACACTTCGTGACGCGTTAAAATCTCTCGAAGAGCGAGGCTTCCTGACAAGCAAGGAAGGAAAAGGCGTGAAGGTGGCCCAGATCGGAGCGACAACTATTACGGATCCACTGATAGCGATGCTCTCTGAGCGCAGCGAAGTCGCGGACGACTACCTCGAGTTCCGGGACGTGGTGGAAAGCTCAGCTGCCGCGCTGGCGGCACAACGAGCAAACGAACCAGAGATTCAACGCATTAGAGAATGCGTGCTGAAGATCGAAGCGGCGCACAAAGCCAACAACCCAGTCGAGGAGGCGGATGCCGACGCGGAGATGCACATCGCAATCTACGAAGCTAGCCACAATCTGGTAATTCTCCAGATCATGCGTGCACTCTCCGAAAACCTCAGAACCGACGTTCTGCATAATAGACGGCGCCTTTTCGCGATCCCCTATGTTCGGGATCTCCTGCGCGATCAACATATCGCTATTGCGCAAGCAATCATCGACAGAAAGCCTGAGGCAGCGCAATCCGCCGCACATGAACACCTCAGTTATCTAAGACAGGCGTCCAGAGAAATTCGAGAAGCGGAAGAAAAACTCGAGATTTCCCTTCGTCGTCTTGAAAGTGGTGGCCTCAGCACTTTGAAAAGCTGAGGCTGTCGGAGGCGGTTTTCATTGAATTTCGTTCGCGGACGAGGTTGGCTGGTTGTTGCAGGTTGCTCTCTATCCGCTCAAAAGAGGGGAACTCAAAACTCGAAATAATGACTACCGGAAACGAAGATGCCCGGAGTTGAGTTGATCAAGCTTCGTTAATCCCATCAACTTCATGTCGCGCTCAATCTCAGCTTTTAGATTTGAAAGTGTTTTTTCCACACCAAGCTGACCACCTGCGGCCAGCGCGTAGAGATAGAGATGACCACCCGAGCAGGCAGTAGCACCGGCAGCCATAGCCTTAAGTACGTGCGTTCCCCGACGGATCCCTCCGTCACAAATAATTTCAATTTGTCCGCCGACAGCATCGGCGATCTCCGAGATTTGGTCAAACGGCGCACGGGAACCGTCGAGTTGGCGACCGGCATGATTTGAAATCATGATGGCCGTCGCACCTATGTCCACGGCACGTTTGGCGTCTTCGACACTCATCACACCTTTTAGGCAAAAATGACCGCCCCAACGCTCCCTCACCTGTTCAGCGTCTTTCCAGCTCATCGATTGGTCGAGCATCGTTGAAAAATACTCCCCCACCGAAATGGCAATGTTGGTGCCTTGACTAACATGACCGTCAAGCTGGGGCAGGCTGAATTTTTCCTTCGTCAGATGGTTCCATGTCCATCTGGGTTTCATCGCAAAGCTTGCGAGGCTGGAAAGCGTCAGTTTTGGGGGGGATGTAAATCCAGTGCGCAAATCGCGCTCACGGTTTCCTCCAGTGATGGTATCAACGGTCAAAGCGATGGCATCGAATTTTGCCTCACGGCACCGTTCTACCATGCTCCAGGTCAGTTCACGATCCTTGTGAAAATAAAGCTGGAACATCTTGGGAGTCTGAATTGTCTCTCCGATCTCCTCGACACTCACTGTGCCAAGTGACGAAACACCGAAGAAGGTGCCAAATTTTTCTGCCGCTCGGGCCACCGCCCGCTCGCCGTCGTGATGAAACAGGCGCTGGAGCGCCGTTGGTGAAAGAAACAGCGGCAAATCCAGCTTTTTACCCATGACCGTGACGGACATGTCTACGGTCTCCACTCCAGCCAACACATTTGGTACCAAATCGCAGGTCGCAAACGCCTCGGTGTTGCGGCGGTATGTAATCTCATCGTCGGCCGCGCCGTCGATATAGTGAAAAATCGGAGCGGGAAGGCGCCTTTTGGCGAGCAAACGAAAATCGTCGACATTTCTGCAACGGGCAATGGCTCTGGACACTGAATTTCCTACCTTTCGGATAAAAACAAATGCTCCGGCAATCACCCCGACAGCACAGCGCCTAACCCTCTGCCGTCCCCTTAAAGATCAGCCCGTGGCTTATGGCACTGATCTTTGGTAAATTAATTTTACCACATATGTCAATCGGTAAAATATATGATATGGTTGGCTGAGGTAAAATCGATAGCTGAGCCTTAGCAAAAAAACGCACAGACACTGTGCTGGTGGAAGACCTGCAGCAAACGATCTTTTCAAGGAAGTTTGCCGGGCTAATCGACGAACTGCCCGTCAACCCTGTGCATCAAGTGAACCGAAGGTGAGGTCTGGATTTCCTCCATAATCACCCCCGGAATTGATCAAAATACGAAGCAGATTGGAAATTCTTGCCTCCCGGTAAGTTAATCCACCTCTGCTATAGCCTCAATTTCAACTGCCATCCCCGAAGGAAGGGCGTTGGTTCCGAATGAGATGCGAGCATGTTTGCCGGCATGACCAAGAACTTCACAAATTAAGTCTGAGGCCGCGTTCAGTACGCGAGCCTGCTCCTCAAAATCGTCGGTGCAGCGGACAAGACCACCAACACGAACCATTCTGACAATTCTGCTGAGGTCCCCTTCACATGCATGTTTGAGTTGCCCCAAAACATTCAGTGCGCAGAGACGTGCTGCGGCTTGACCGTCCTCGACGGACAGATCGTGGCCAACGGTGCCCTTATAGAGCAATTGGCCGTTCTGCCGGGGGCCCTGCCCTGCGACGAAGACGAGCGAGCCAGTTCGGACATAGGACAAATAATTGCCCTGGGGAGGATTGACCTGGGGAATCTCAATTCCGAGGCCTGACAACCGGTCTTCAATTGTGTTCATTTGACCACTCATTTTAGCTGCCGCCAGTCCCCGCTATCCCCTTTCCATCCTGTCACCCTGCCTGCAAGTCTCTCCAGGGTATTACGAAGTGTATTGACAAGCCCTTCCCACTCCTGCGCGGAAATGCCGTCTACGGCCGGCTCCGGCCCCATGAACATGCCGTCTACGCCACCGAAGGAGACACATTGCTCGATACACCGGCGTTCAAGCTCGCCGTCGTGAAACACCGACGGCTTTTCGAGCAGCGCTGAAAGCGCCGCCACAAGACCGGTCGCCCCCCAATTGGAGACATTGGAGACGATAAGATGATCTGCGGCAGTAGCCGCGGCGACGCCCCCTCTCCCTGGATGGCCGCTATCCCTCGCCTTCGGCGAGAACTCTTTCAATTCCTCCGCGATGACCCCCATGCCCAGTTCGTTGCCGCCATCACCAATACCAATGAATGGTACGCCTTGCTCTTTTGCACGCAGGAAGAATTGGTCGAGATCGGCCACGAGTTTATCAAGCGGCCTGCCCCCAAGACCATGGTAGAGGCCTCGATCATTGCGACTTGGACGTTCGATGGAGAGCACCAGTGAGGGTCTCGTAACGTCGAGGAGTTCGTCCGTTATTGCTTTGCAACCCGCATCGTCTTTCGGGACGCTGCGAATATAGACCGGACGAATAAAATCGATCGGCTTTATCTTGCCGTCTTCAGGGAAGGGCAAGGGTGCAAGACCCGCACCGCGGCACGTCCCTTCCATCATTCCGACCCAATCATTGTCGGTGAGGATCACACTTTCAACGCCCAGGCCGAGAAATAAGCCCGAGCGATGAATGCCGCTCCTACCGGGCCATCAGTTTCGGGCACACCCGCTCCTTCTGGAAACCCCGTCGCAATGACGACCGGCCCGCCATGGTCACGCACTCGCTCAACGATAAGCTTTGCGGCCGACATACAGGCGAAGCCGGGCTGTCGTTTCTGCAGGGCTTCATAAATCTTTCCGATGAGCCCCACCCCCGTGAGGTCAAGTGTCATGAAGTGTTCGATGGTTTGAGCAATATTCTTGCCCTTAGCGCTTTCCAGATCGAACATTATCGGTGTCCCGGGCAGGTGTTACAGAATGTATGAGGCAAATTTTCCGGCGTCGACGTTTCCGCCGCTGAGAAGGATTGCAACCTTCTTCTTCTTGACATCGAGTTTGCGAGCGAGAATGGCTGCCAAGGCTACTGCGCCTCCAGGTTCAACCACGAGCTTCAACTCCCGATATGCAAATCGGATCGCCTCAATGACCTCGTCGTTCGATACCGACAAGCCACCCGCCAGATGAGATCTGCATATAGGATAGGTGAGATCGCCTGGAACAGGCACTAAGAGAGCATCACAGATAGAATTCCCGGTCGCTGGCGCTTTCTGGCGGGTCCCACTTGCGAGCGAGAGGGCCATTCCATCGAAATTGTCAGGCTCCACACTGAAAATAGACGCCTGCTGCATGATTGTGTGGACGCCACAGGCGGCACCGGCGACAAGCCCACCGCCGAACATGGGAACAGTGCAAGATCCAGTTCGTAGTCTCGATCTTGAACCTGCTCTGCTATCTCCTGCCCCAACGTCGCCTGTCCGGTGATGACATAAGGGTCGTCATAGGGAGGCACGATCACAGCGCCGGTTTCCAAAGCAATCTTCGCACCGATTTCTTCTCGTACTTCCTTCGTTTTGTCGTAGAGACGTACGGTTGCACCGTTAGCCCGGACACCATCGATTTTCGTTCTCGGTGCCTCCTGCGGCATAAGCACAGTCGCCTTTATGCCGAGTGCTTTCGCCACATAGGAAATGGCAAGTCCATGGTTGCCCGACGACCAGGCGACGATACCACCTTCGCGCTCTGTCGGGCTGAGTTGCAAAGCCCTGTTGAGCGCTCCCCGAAGTTTGAAGGATCCCGACCGTTGCAGGTTCTCCGGCTTAATGAAGACCTTGGCGTCTGCCAGTCGGTTCAGAACTTCACTCTCGAGTATTGGCGTGCAAACCGCATATTCTACAATTCGCACTCTCGCTCCCGCGATTTCGGCGACGGTTGGCCTAAAGTCTTTGGGGTGCGGGGTATTCAGCAAATCAATCTCCCAAGGTGTTATGGGAGGATTAAATCGCGGGAGCATATTGAAGTGAAATTATATTATTCGATCAATTTTCATTAGAGAATTGAATACATGGTCGGTTCACAGCTCCGTTGCCGATGCAACATCCAAAGCGATACCGGCGAGTTGTTCGAATACCTCTCCACGCACACCGTTCTGAAAATAGGCATAAAAGCTCAGTGGCTGCAATTCGATGTCGCTTTGCAGAACTTTCATTTTAGCCAGCGCCTGATCGCTCAATGCCCCTTCGGCGACCAGGGCAACGCCCAAACCGTCCAGCGCCATTTTCTCGATCGTGGAAATTGACGAGTTCGTAAAAATGCGCGGGATGCGGCCAATCTCCCTGAAGATGATCTCTCTCAGATAGGTATAGGGATATGTGTTTCGTGGATAAGTGATAATCGGTGTCATCGGCATTGAATCGACCGAGAAAACATCTGTCGACACCAGATCAGGGATTGCATAAAACTTAAGGGCGTAATCGCGTAGCTTTAGACAACTGAAGCCCTCCACGATCGTTGGTCCCAGCATCAACGCCATATCAATTTCACCGCTGCGAAGAGCGTTCAACATCGATGGTGTCACGTCCACCGTCATGTCTATATCAAGCCGAGGAAAATGGCGGGCGGCTTGTTCAAGGAATGTCGCGAGCCAGGTTTGCACGATCGTTTCCGAGACCCCAAGCCTCACGGTACCTTCGAAACGATTGCTCAGTTCGAGATCACGCTCCATCGCGTCAACGTGCCGCAGTAATAATTCCGAATGCCCAAAAAGAATACGGCCAACAGCAGTGAGCGCTATGGGTTTTGCGGAGCGATCGAAAAGTGCTGCCCCTATCAAGCCCTCCATCGCCGCAATTCGCTGGGAGATCGTTGGTTGCGTCGTGTGAAGCTTATCTGCGGCGCGGGAAAAACTCCGCAGATGCGCGGTCCAGTAAAAGACTTCGAGACTTCGAAAGCTGAACATGCCTAGCGCTACCTTGTCTGATCACAGATCGTCTGCGAATGCTATTCCATTAAGATCGAACATTGCTTTTCGCCCTTGGTTCGTCATCAAAAACGCTTAAGCCCCGACGTCAGCCTGTGCTTCCAAAAATAAAACCCGGGACGGCTGAGATGAGAATGGTCAAAGACCAAAGATGTCCTTGCATCTAAAGTGGCAACTTTGATGCGCTCCCGGGGAAAATTTGGTTGAGTGGAGGGCGTTGAGAAACGTGGAAAAGAGCCGGGGACAGGTTGCCGCCCTCACCGAACTCACGTGATTTCCTCGAACATAAGATCAACGACGTCCACGACTTTAATCTGGTCAGCCAGGCCAAGATTATTGACCGCCGCAGTATACATGACCTTGTCTTTCGGACAAGAAACAACAAAACGCTGAATCTCGCCGAGTGCAATCGCCTCCTTGATACGGTTTTCACTCGGTCGTTCCGTAAAATCGCTGTCATCCATCCAAAAGCGGCCGCCACCGGCACCGCAACAAAAGCTGTTCTCGCGATTTCGCGGCATCTCCAGAAGATCATACCCCGCAGCGGTAATGAGGGCTCGAGGAGCATCGTAATCACCGTTGTAGCGGCCGAGATAACATGGATCGTGATAGGTTACCTTGGTTTTATCGGCATTTTTTGGAGGAGCAAGGCGCCCGTCCGTTACCGCCGCCAAAAGGACCGACGCATGGTGATGAACCTCGAAATTTCCACCGAGTGACGGGTATTCGTTCCTGAGCGCATTCAAACTGTGCGGGTCCGAAGTAACAATCCTGTTGAATTGCGCCTCCGACAAGGCGGCGATGTTGTTGGATGCCAAAGCACGAAACGTGCCTTCTTCTCCGGCGCGTCTCACGTCATTTCCCGAGTTACTCTCTCCATCATAAAGAATGCCATAATTCAGTCCGGCGCGATGAAACAGCTCGGCCAAACGGCGCGTCGTCTCCAGGGCGCGGGGATCAAACGCAGCAACGTCTCCGACAAACCAGAGCCAGTCGACCGGTTGATCCCGGGCATCGGGTATCCGAAAGGCAAGATCTTTCGTCCATTTTGCCCGGCTCTTGCCGGGTTTACCAAAGGAATTGCCGGTCTTTTGAAGATTGGTAAATGCCGCAGCCAACTTAGGTTCAACCGCAGCGTTCTCCACAAGCATTCGTCGCAGATCGACGATCTTGGGAAGATGCTCAATGTGGATGGGACATTCATCCACGCAGGCGCGACAGGTCGTACAGGCCCAAAGTGCACTTTCCGAAATTCCCGCCTCGTATCGGACTTCTCCTTCCCCTAAACTTTGATCGCGCAATGTCATGATCAAAAGCTTTGGGCTGAGGTCCGAACCATTGGCCGCAGCGGGACAGACGGCCTGACATCGACCGCATTCGGTGCACGCCAGAACGTCAAGCTTGTCTTTCCAGGACAAGTCAATCTTGTCTTGCGCGTCATCCTTTAGAATGCGCTGGTTCGGCTCTGGCAACCAACCCTTCGGCTCAAGGCTTCGGTAGAATATGTTAGGACCAGCGAGAAGGATATGCCGATGCTTTGAGCCGGGGATATAAACGAGAAAACTCAGAATCGCGAAGATGTGCAACCATCGCGCCGCTTCAAGCACGATTTGACCGTATGGTGGCGATAAAGGAAAAAGCAGGGCTAGAAGCGAGGATATGGGATGGGACATAGAAAATGGTAGACCGTGGAGCACGCGCAGAGCGGCGAACTCCACCATCATCGACAGAATTATAGCCAAAACAAAGCCATATATGAACAGTGCGTCGCGTTCATTTGACCCGCGAAAACGACGAGGCTTCATCACGTATCTGTGCCAGGCCGCCAATCCGACCCCTGCCAAGACGGAGATGGCGGCGAATTCCTGCAACGCACCGAACCAGCTCAGCGAAACGCTGGAGACTGCTTCGTCAAAAACGGGAAACAGCGCGCCGAATATGGACTGGAACGCGGCGGTAATGAGAAACAGGAATCCGAAAAAGATGAACCCGTGCAGCAGGCCGGAAAGTGTGAACCGCCGCAATCGCTGGTGCAGGAAGATATCCTGCACCATTCCCAGGAGCCGCTCCCTACGGCGCTCGTTGCGCAAGGGTCCACCCGGAACCGCTATAGCCTTATAGAGCCGGAAGTACCTTGCAAACATCATGGCCGCAAATGCGGCAGTGGCGATCCAACCAGCGACCAGAAACATTGAACTATCCGTTCCGCTTGCGAAGAGCTTCACCGAACGCATCCGCGAAGTCAAAAATGTCACATGTTATTCCCAGGTCGGCCCGGCGGAATATAGGAGCTTTTTCGTCCGTATTGACTGCCACCACATATTCTGCACCGACAATGCCCTCAAGATGCTCCACCGCACCGGAAATGCCCATCGACAAGTACAGCTCCGGCCGCACGGATTGTCCCGATTTGCCGACCTGACGATCCTTCGAAAGCCAGCCATTGTCGATAACCGGCCGACTTCCTGCAATTTCGGCACCCAGGAGGCTTGCCAACTCGCGGAAGGCACCCAGTTTTTCCTGGCTGCCTATACCCCGCCCAACACTTACGATACCGCGGGCGCTGGCGAGATCGAAAACCTCCAGGTCCGGCGGAACGGGCGTCGCCAACATGGGAACGATCGTGAATTGGTCTGTGTCGGAGAGGACGCTTATTGCGGCGCGACTGTCGAGCGGCTCGGCGGGTGGGTAAGCGCCGACGAGAATGATAAGCGACGCAGGGAGCGAACCTGTCGCTTTGCCCACGAGTTTGCCATCATACAGCAACACGTCGCAATTTATGCTGCCGCTGGCGATATCTGCATGCTGCACTCCGCTAATGCAGCATCCATCGCAGGCCGCTGCCGACACCGGTCCCAGTTCCACACCGGCAAGCGAATAGGACATCAGAACAAGATCCGGCGATAGCTGACGAACTGCATTACGCACGGAAGCGGCCGCCAGAACCGGATTATAGTCCAAGGGAATGGACTGTGGTCGAACGACGGAAGCGTAAGATGCCATCTTTTCCAACGCCGTGTCGCTGCCGTAGAGAGGCAATATGGTAATTTCGGCCGCCGCGGCCAACGATCGCGCCAGTGAAATCAGCTCGAGCGTCCCACGTGCTACCGCATCGCCAGTTGTCTCGCCGATAATTAGAACTTGCGTCATCACTTTCACCTCAGATGTAGTTGCGCTCTTCAAGAATGGCCATCAGGCGGGCCGCCGCTTCTGCAGGGTCAGCGATCAACTCGATGCCCTCGACAGACTGAGGAAACTCCAGCTTCAAGCTGGGAACATTCGTGCGAAGCCGATCATTGGATACCGAAACCTTTTGATAGGAAGGGTTGGCCATCGCCTCACGTAGCTTGGAGCCCGAAATGTAGCGGATCGGGCGGCTCGCTGCCTGTACACCGATGACTGCTTTTCCGGAAAACTCAATCCATGCCGAGTTCCCGCCACCGTATTCCTGGCGTATCCTCAGTCGTGAAGTATCCGGGACATTCACCTGTGTTGCGCCTGCGATGACAGGGAGTTCCAAAGCTGCCGACAGATGTGCGGCAAGGCCTCCGAAGGGATCATCCACCTTCTGATTTCCAACCAGGATCACGTCAAATTGCTGGTCGCTTAGCCAATCGGCAATAAGCTGAGCGGTTGCAGCCGACGAAAGAGCCTGGGCTTGTTCAATCCCGAGATCCAGTTCAACCACGTCATCCGCACCCTTGGCCAGAGCTGACCGCAGAAGGCGTTCTACCCCTTCGTCCGACAATGCGACCGCGGTGACTGTGGCGCCAGTCGCCTCCTTGACAACGAGCGCCTCTTCGAGGGCCTGCTCGTCGGTCTCGTTGGCCTGGGTGTCGGTCCACTCCCGATCAACATCGGTTCCGTCCTCGTTAAGATCCACACCCTCACTGAGATTGGGTACCAAACGCATCAATACGGCGATTTTCATTGCTCTAAACCTTCCTGCAACTCGTCATGGAGTGAGACGACAGATGGTGCCGCTGGCGATAACGCCAGCCAGCATTTCCCGTGTCGGTATCTCGGTTGGGTCATTCTGCTCACGCTCCACCCTTTCCTGGCCCGGATAGCCGAGTACATTGCGAATATCGGAGGTCATCAGGTAGGCGGCAGAGAGCACAAGTCCGATCGCGCGCATTGCAGCGGGATCCTGAGCGTACAAGTGCGTCACTGCTTGGAGCGGCGCCATATCTGTGGAGGCGGCAAGCCCTTTTCGAAGGTCGTCCAGCAGGTCGGGCCGGTAATTCAGGACCCGTTGAATGGTATTTTCGATGACCGGCGTGTCTTGCAGCCTCGGCAAACTGTCGTAGGCCGGGATCAGAATATTGCCAATTTGTACCAGTCGCGATGTTTCACCGGCGCTCAGAGGACCGGGATCGGAAGGATTGCTCATCGGTTCTCCAACTCTCTGCGCGTTTCAATGATTTTTCCCGCCTGGCGATGGGCGACGGCCATGATCGTCGCCGTCGGATTTACCGCCGCTGATGTGGGAAATGTACTTGCGTCGAGAATGTAGAGATTGGGGATATCGTGCGTAGCGCCCCACTGGTCGGTGACCGATGTTTCCGGGTCATCCCCCATTCGTGCGGTTCCCAAAAGGTGCCAGCCGGTTTCACGAACCTGCGGAATGACGTGCGTCTCGATGGCGCCTGAAGCCTCAGCCGCTTCAACACAGCGTGCGACGTTAAATTCGAGCAACTTTCGCGAGTTTTCGGATACACGGTAAATGACTTTTGGCGCCGGTATTCCATCGCTGTCAGTCAGGTGTTCGTCGAGAACGACCCGGTTATTCTCCTCCGGAAGATCCTCGCCCTGGATGCCATAGAGAATTCCCTTTCCGAAACGACGCAGGATTGTTTCTGGAAATGCCTTGCCCCATCTTTCGAAGGGGTCCGAGTGAGCCTCGCCCAGTACGTCGCTGCCGAACATGCCCGTAACGCCAAGCGGTCCACCGGTCGGCATGATGTTCCACTTTGCACCGCGCTTGAACCCGCGGGTGGCGTCAGTCTCGTAGAACTCGTAGGATTCCAGCGACAGCCCAAACGGACCACGCCAACTCTCGAGATTCTCATCGAATATCCCAAGCACGGCGGCATAGGGATGCATCATGAGGTTGCGTCCCAGCTGGTCGGATCTATTGGCCAGTCCATTCGGGTGCTTTCCCGTCGCTGACGCCAGCATCAGCCGGGGCGTACCAACCGCATTGGCGCACAGGATGACCACATCAGCCTCCTGCCGCCGCCTGCGACCGCGGCTATCAATGTAAACGACCCCTTTTGCCAACCCGGCATCGTTCAGTTCGATTTCAGCGACCCGACAGTTTGTAAGGAGCTGGGCGCCGGCCCGTATAGCGCTCGGCCAATGCGTTATGTCGGTGGTCGATTTCGCACCTTCCGTACATCCCGTCATGCACGTGCCGCGACGAACGCAAGGGTTAAGCCCGTTATAAGGGCGAGAAGCGATGGCATGAATGCCGGGCCACCAGTGCCAACCCAGCTTGTTCATTCCCTCAGCGGCCTTTTTACCGACCTTGCCGATCGGAAGGGGCGGCATCAGATGAGAGTCGTCCCTATCCGGATATGCTGTGTTGCCAGGCAGCCCCGAAATTCCGACATCTTGCTCAACCGCGATCAGATCGGGCAGGATGTCCTCATAGGTAAAAGGCCAGTCAAACCCCACATTGTCCAGGGTCTTCGTGCGAAAGTCTGATGGTAGGAACGGTGCCCAATGCCCGCCATACAGGATGGCGCTTCCGCCAACCCCCGCATACATGAGGGGCGCGATCGACGATTCCGAGGTTTCAATCGGATAGTCCGCGACACGGTCACGTATATTGGGATCAGGATGCCACTGCTTCTGATTGACAAGTTCCCATTCGTCGCGAACCCCTGGAAAATCCGCCGCATCCGGCATCGCGCCCTGCTCAAGACAGACAACTGACATGCCTGCTTCGGCGAGACGCTTCGCGGCAACCGAGCCGGAGGGACCAGCGCCGACGATCAACACATCAACCTTTTCACCACGAAACGATTTGTTTGTTGAGTTCACAATTGTTCTCCCATCGACAAGTGCGTCGCACCTAACATTCAGATAGAGTCGAGAACGTCACTTCGCTGGCTGCGAGGCGGCTTGTTCCTTTGAAATTTGAACAGCAAGATCTCTTTTCCATTGCTCAACCCAAGCGGCCGCACCACCAACATCACAGCCATGAGGACGCCAAGTCCGAGCTCCTGACTTCCCGTTGGAAGTGCGATAAACCCATCACCTCGCTCAAGTGCGCGAAGCGACTCCGTAACAAGGGTCACAAAAATCACCCCCGAAACAGCACCTGTCAGGCTCGACATACCGCCGACGACGAGCATGGCGATCGTCAGGAAACACAGCTGCAGGTAGAATGGATCGACCGTCAGAATGCCGAGAAAATAGGCATATAATCCACCGCCAGCTCCAACGACTGCGGCGCTCAGCACAAAGGCCAATAGTCGCACGCCGACAAGACTGACACCTGACGCAACTGCTGCGACCGGATCATCCCGGGTCGCCTTCAACATGATGCCAATTCGCGATGTCTGGAAAGCGAAAGCGATACAAATAGCAATTCCGGCAAAGACCAGGGCGATCCACGGTTCGACCACGGTGGGAATTCCGGTGATGGAGCTGACGCCGGCCGTAACCGACTCCCAGTTCGAATAGAGACTATTCACGATCATCAGGAACGCAAAAGTCGCAATTGATGAGCCGACGCCGGAAATACACATAATCGCAATGCCGAGACCGAGCGCGACGCATGTCGATAAGAATACCGCCAGTGCAACTCCGACCATAAAGGGATATTGATGCAGCCTGACAATGTCCGGCAGGCCGGAAAGCATGACATCCTTGAAAATGGGATCGGCACCCACCCAGGCCGCCGCATAGGCTCCAATGCACATGAACCCGATGTGGCCGAAGGACACAATGCCGGAATTTCCGATGAAGATGTAGATACCGACGACAACGACAATTCTAATCATCATCTCAACAATCGTTGTCGATATAACGCTAGAATCAAAGAATGAAGCCAGAACGACGATGAGGGCAATACAGGAGACAAGAATTGCAGGCGCCTGCCAGTCAAATATCGCCTTGCGCCAAGTATAACGGCTTTCCGTAATCACGATCTAATCTCCTAGACTCGTTCGATTGTATTTCGTCCGGGGATCAGACCTGAGGGACGTACCAGGAGAATCAAGATGACCAGCGCAAAAGCAAAGCAGTCGCGGAATCCTCTCAAATCTGGCGGGAGATATGCCTGGAGCATCGTAACGAGGAAGCCGATCAAATAACCGCCGATGACCGAGCCGGCGAGATTTCCCATGCCGCCGACGACAACGGCGACAAACGCAAAAAGTGCCAGGGGAACGCCCATCGTATAGCTGACGGTGGCTGTTTGGGTCGTGTAAAGCAGGGATACCGCCGTCGCCAGAACGCCGCTGATGACAAACGCGAGACCAATGACCAGATTGCCTCGGATACCCAGATACTGCGACATACGGAAATCTTCGGAAGCAGCCCGCATTTGCTTCCCGTACTTGGTCCATTTCAGGAACAGGATCAGGCCCAGCATAAGTGCCATGGTGGCGATCATAGTCACAAGCTGAAGGATAGGGACCCGCAACTCGCCCAGCGCGAACTGCTGGTTAAGATTGTTCCACAAGTTTACGCTTTTGGCTCGACCGCCGTAGACTGTCAGAATACCGTTTTGAATAATGTAGCTGACTGCAAACGATGCGATCAGCAGCGTCGGCGATGCGGCGCGCCGCAACGGTCGAAAAACCGCAATATCCGTAAGCAATGCCGCAACGACGACAATAAGACAGATGAGCGGAATCATCAGGTAGATGTCGAAGGAACCGATGAACATCTCGGCCGCCACGTTGGAGGACGGAACGATCAGAGCATAGGCGCCGATCGTTATGAGATCGCCATGGGCGAAATTGATCAGCCGCAATATTCCGAAAAGAAGACCGATACCCAATGCGGTCAGAGCGTAGATGCTGCCTAAACTTAACGCATCGATGCTGTATTGCAGAAATTCAACCATGACCGTTTCCCTCAAAGCCGAAATATGCCCACCGAATGCGCTCACCGTCCTTCAGATCATCTGCACGCCCATGCAATTGAATCTGGCCGGAGCGAAGAACGTAGATTCGATCTGCGTGCTTCAGGATACGGTTGGATGACTGTTCATTTATCAGAAGGGTCAACCCGTCGCGGTCCCGTAACTCTGTGACGATGCTGTAGATCTGCTCGACAATCTTCGGCGCCAGACCCAGTGAAGGCTCGTCGATCAGCAGGAGTTTCGGCTTCGTCATGATCGCTCGTGCAATGGCCAGCATTTGCTGTTCACCGCCGGAAAGGCGACCTGCGGGATAATTCAACCGCTCGACCAACCGGGGAAACAAGCCCAATAGCCGATCTCGATCTGCCCGAACCGCCTTCTTGTCCGTGCGCCTATGGCTCCCGATCATCAAATTCTCATCTACGGAAAGGGATGAAAATATATGCCTTCCCTCCGGGACAAGCGAGACGCCCATGTCGGCCAGCTTTTCAGGACCAAAGGCCGCCGTATTCGTGCCGGCCAAATGAATGGAGCCTTTGGTTGCTTTGACACCGCCCGCGATGGCGGCAAGCGTTGTGGACTTACCGGCGCCATTCGGGCCGATAATGCACACGATCTCATTCATGTTGACCTCAAGGGAAATACCCCTCAGAGCGATCATTCCACTGTAATGGACATGGAGATCATCAATTGCGAGCAAGGGCGCCATTTACTCCTCCATCCCGAGATAAGCATTGATGACGGCCTCATGGCGCTTGATCTCTTCAGGCGCACCCTCGGCTAGGGTCTTTCCTCCATCGAGCACATGAACCCGACCACATATGCTCATCACCAGATGCATGTTATGTTCGATCAGCATGACGCTACAGTCGAACATCTTCGGCATTTCGCCGATAATTCCCATAAGTTCCTCGGTCTCAGTATCGGACATGCCGGCGGCCGGCTCATCCAGCAACACAAATCTCGGCGAAACCATCAGCGCCCTCGCGATACCAAGACGACGCTGGTCGGTGTAGGCGAGGCTAGACGCCAAATGATCGTATCTGTCCTTCAACCCTGTCCAATCCAACAGCGCTCGGGCCTGCGCCCTCGCCTCCCGACTGCCCATGCCAAGGGCAACACCGGTGACCAGTGCGTTCTCAAGGACGGTCATATCTTTGAAAAGGCGTCCGGCTTGAAAGGTACGCGCGACGCCTCTTCGCCTGAAGGTTTTCGCGGTCCATCGGGTGGTGTCATGGCCATTAAACAGAATTTGACCTTCGGTCGGCTTTTGAAAGCCGGTAAGACAGTTCACGAGCGTCGTCTTGCCTGCGCCGTTCGGACCGATCAGGCCGAGAATCTCGTTACCCCCGATCGACAACGTCACATTCGAGATCGCGGAAAGTCCTTGAAAACGCACGGTGAGATTGTTTACGGTCAACTCACGATGAGCACCGTCGGCTCCGAAGGCATCCTTCGGAAAAAGCTTCGACAACAACATCTATTACACTCGATTGAGCGTCAATTTGGCGCCGCGGCTGGCAACACCAAATTGATGCTTAGTTAGTTGTATCGGTTCACTTTTTGGTTCTGTAGAGAACGTCGGCCGGGATGTCCGTCGGAATACGCCATTCCTCCACAAACCCTTGTTTCCCATCCGCATAACCCGTTATTAAAAGAGGTGATCGCGTCTGGATGTGAAGCTTCGGGCTAAAGCTCCGGAGGCCAAGTACTGTGGGAACATCCGAATAGGTTTCCAGTTCGGCGACGACAGCTTTCGTGTTGGTAGTTCCGGTCGCTTCGACGGCTTTTCTCCAGAGGTCAAGCCAAGCATAAATCGGATAAGGATACTGTGTACTGGGCACAGAACCGTACTTCGCTTTGAACGCTTCGGTAATTTTGTTGACTTCCGGCCGGCTATCGCCCTGAGGAAGTGCAGACGTCGGAAGATAGAAGTCCTTCAAATCCGGAACGGAATTAACCCAATAGGTTCCGTCCATTGAAGTGCCCGACATGATGGGAATAGTGATACCCGCCGCGCGAATCTGCCTGATAACGCTTGCTGCTGGCGTACCGCTAAAGCACACCATCACGTTATCAACCCCGTCGTTCTTGACGGCTTCAGCAAGTCGCGTCACCTGGGCGTTGACAGCAGCGTCGGTAAGCTTGAATGAATCGCTACCAACTACTTTCGCTTTTGAGCCGAACGCCCATTTGTATCCCGCGCAGACTGATTTCGAGTATTCGTTGATGTCATCGATGAGTTCATAACCTTTTTTGAACCCTTTCTTCTCGATGCCCCAGTCGGCCATTGTAGCCCCTTCCAACTGAGCAGCAACGGCGGAAGTGAAAACCAGTGGGCCAATGCCGACAACGCCCATTTTGGGGTCGCCCGCGCCAAGGGAGACAGAGATAACGCCCGCCTTCTGGCCTTGCAGGGCGGTCGGAGAACCGTAGTCATAATCCGCAGACACGATGAGGAGATCAACTCCTTCGGATACGAGCCGTTGGCCAGCTTTCGCGGCTTCTACCCGATCCGTCTTCGTGTCGGCCGTCAGAAGCCTGATCTTTTTGCCGCCGATTCCACCCGAGGCATTAACCCGCTCAATCCAGAGTTCGGCCATTTTGGCGCCGTCGCCGTCGTAAGCCTCCATCCAGCCCGTTTTCGCGTAGGCCATGCCGATGACAATTTCCCCGTCCTTTGCGACAACCGGGCTCGAAAGCATCAACGTGGAGGCCGAGAAAAGTATTCCTGTAACAATCGCCGAAATTTTCATAGTTCCCCCTTTTTTTGAACTATACAATTCTCGTTACATTGGTTTCTTCAAATTATATTCGAATAAGCCACATATTGTTTTTTCAACTTCTTAATGCGACTAAATAATTTCACAACCTAAGATTTTTATTCTGTGTATATTCGGTATTTCATCCTCCGTAGGCCAGTTTCTTTGATTGAATGGCACGAAGATCATTTTGGAAAATTATTTTATCTAATGCCGAACTATAGGTTTTCCTTATATTGGGACGGCTTAACGCGGCTAGTACGTTTGTTAGGAAAGTCGTTGGCGCGCGGTCTTGAGGCGCGCAAAGTCTTCACCGGCATGGTGGGAGGAACGGGTCAGCGGGCTGGAGGAGACCATCAGGAAGCCCTTGGCATAGGCGACCGTCTCGTAGGACTTGAACTCTTCCGGCGTCACGAAGGCCTCGACCTTGTGGTGCTTGCGAGTCGGCTGCAGATATTGCCCGATGGTCAGGAAGTCCACATCGGCACTGCGCAGATCGTCCATCAGCTGCAGCACTTCGTTACGCTCTTCACCGAGACCAACCATGATGCCTGACTTGGTGAACATGGTGGGGTCCAGTTCCTTCACCCGCTGCAACAGGCGCACGGAGTGGAAATAACGCGCGCCGGGGCGAACCGTGAGGTAATTGCCCGGAACGGTTTCCATGTTGTGATTGAAGACATCAGGCTTGGCGGCCACGACACGCTCCAGCGCACCGGGCTTCTTCAGGAAGTCTGGGGTGAGGATTTCGATGGTCGTCGTCGGAGACGCGGCGCGGATCGCCCAGATGACCTTTTCGAAATGTTCAGCACCGCCATCGGCGAGATCGTCACGGTCAACCGAGGTGATGACGACGTGCGAAAGGCCCATCTGCTTCACGGCCTTGGCGACGTTTTCGGGCTCGTCCATGTCAAGCGCATTGGGCTTGCCGGTCGCGACGTTGCAGAAGGCGCAGGCACGGGTGCATATTTCACCCATGATCATAAAGGTCGCGTGTTTCTTCTCCCAGCACTCGCCGATATTCGGACAGCCGGCTTCCTCGCACACCGTTACGAGCTTGTGCGAGCGGACCAGTTCGCGCGTCTCGTGATAGCCCTTGGAAGTCGGGGCCTTGACGCGGATCCATTCCGGCTTGCGCATGACCTCGGTATCGGGCCGATGCGCCTTTTCCGGGTGGCGAATGCGCTTTTCTTCGGACGACGTCCTGTCGAGAATAGTGACCATAGCCCGCCGCCACTACTCGATTGTTGCAAGGTGTTCGCCGAGGCCTACTGTTTTCCCAAGCTCCGCCGAGGCCAGAATTCGAATACGGCCAGACTTCGGGGCCAGAACACGGGTTTCCATCTTCATTGCCTCGATAAGCGCGACGGCCTCGCCCTGCGCGACTTCCGCCCCGTCCTCAACCAGCCATTGCTGGAGCGTGCCGGGAATGGGAGCTGTCACCGCGCCCTCGGCCAAGGAAACTCCCGACGCAGCTTGCGGACCTGGAGGCGCCGCGGCAAGGCCGGAGAAGAGTGCCGTTGGCAGGCCGAGCGTGTGGCGTTTGCCGTCAATCTCAATAAAGCTGCGCAGAATACCGCGTTCGACCGCATCCACACGAGCGGCGGGCTCAATGCCGCGGAATTCCGTTTCGATCCAGTTGGTGAAGACCCCAAAGCCATCCTCGCCGGTGAATGCAGGCTCATCAAGCACGGCGCGGTGGAAGGGCAGCACCGAAGCAACACCTTCAATCTTGAACTCGGCGAGCGCCCGGCGGGCGCGTATCAGCGCCTCCTCGCGTGTCGCCCCGGTGACGATGAGTTTCGCCATCATGGAATCGTATAGGCCGGGGATTTCCGAACCCGTCTCCACCCCCGCATCGAGCCGGATTCCCGGCCCGGAGGGGGCGCGGAAGAGAGTGATGAGGCCCGGCGTCGGCAGGAAGCCACGGCCGGGATCTTCGGCATTGATGCGGAACTCAAATGCGTGACCGCGCGGCGGCGGTGTCTCCGTCACTGAAAGCGGCAAGCCGTCGGCGATGCGCAACTGCTCGATGACGATATCGATGCCGGTCGTTTCCTCCGTCACCGGATGCTCGACCTGAAGGCGTGTGTTAACCTCGAGGAACGAGATCACGCCATCCTGCGAGAGCAGGAATTCCACCGTGCCCGCACCGGTATAACCCGCCGCTGCACATATGGCGCGTGCAGCGTCGTGAATACGGGAACGCTGTTCCTCGGTGATGAAAGGCGCGGGCGCTTCCTCCACCAGCTTCTGGTTGCGACGCTGCAGCGAGCAGTCGCGCGTGCCGAGAACGACGGTATTGCCGTGGCTATCGGCAACGATTTGCGCCTCGATATGGCGTGGCTTGTCGAGGAACTGCTCGGCGTAACATTCACCCCGGCCGAAGGCTTCCTTGGCCTCGCGCACGGCGGAATCGAAGAGTTCGCCGACTTCCTCCAGTTTGCGCGCCACCTTCATACCACGTCCGCCGCCACCGAACGCGGCTTTGATGGCAAGCGGCAAGCCGGCTTCCCTCGCGAACGCGACAGCCTCGGCCGCCGATGCCAGAGGGCCCGGCGACCCCTTGACGAGCGGTGCGCCGACCTTTTCGGCGATGCGCCGGGCCTCCACCTTGTCGCCGAGCGCCGTGATGACCGCAGGTCTTGGACCGACCCAAATGAGCCCGGCGTCGATCACGGCCTGAGCGAACTCCGCACGCTCCGACAGGAAGCCATAGCCCGGATGAACAGCGTCCGCGCCCGCACGCCGCGCGATTTCCACGATCTTCCCGATGTCGAGATAAGTGTCCGCCGGCCGGCCGGGACCGAGGCCATAGGCCTCGTCGGCAAGCTCAACATAAAGCGAGCTGGCGTCGGCATCCGAGTAGATAGCGACCGAGGCGACACCGTAGTCGCGGGCGGCGCGGGCGATGCGGATGGCGATTTCGCCGCGATTGGCGATGAGCAGCTTTTTCATCAGTCGGTTTCCCGGATAAGAGGATCGAAGGCGGCGATAGAATTGAAGCGGATGTTCGCGCCGATGGGAATCTGGCCGGCGAGATCGAGATGATGGCGCGCGACGACGCCGATCACCGGATAACCGCCGGTCAGCGGATGGTCGGTTAGGAAGAGTACAGGCTGGCCGCTATGCGGCACCTGGATCGCACCGAGCGCCGTTGCTTCCGAGGGAAGCTCGGCCGTGTCGCGCCTTTCCAACGGATCGGCGCCGGAAAGCCGTACTCCAACGCGGCTCGACTCCGCCGTCACCTGCCATTCCTGTAAAAGCAGTGTTTCCACGCCCTTGTCCGTGAACCAGTCGGTGCGAGGCCCGAGAACGACGTCGAGCGTCACCGTCTCGCCGGCACGCGGCAGGCGTGGCGGCTGCGGCCGGTCGGCGTCGACGGCGGCAGCGTAAGCATTCGCTATACCGAGTATGTCGCCTGCGATAACGGGCGGGGGGCCAACTTTCGCCAACGTGTCGGTGGATGCCGAACCAAGAATGGACTCGACAGCAAAGCCGCCCCGCAATGCCAGATAACTACGCGTACCTTCAGGCGGAAAACCGAGTGTCAACTCGTCCCCCGCATCAAGCGAGAAAGGGCGGGCGAATGGAGCCGATATTTCGCGCCCGGCCGCCGTGCGGATAGTAAGCGGGCTGGGAGCGCCGGTCACGGCGAGCGTCACCGGCCGGTCCGCCTTGAGCGCGAAGCCGCCAAAGGCGATCTCGATGACCGCCGCGCCGCGGGTATTGCCCACGCAGAGATTGGCTTCGGCGAGGCTTGCACGGTCGAGCGCACCAGCCTCCGAAACGCCCTGATCGGCCCGGCCAGGGCGTCCGAAATCCTGATAGAGCGCCGGGCGATCGGCGCGGGTGATCTTGAGACCTTCGGAAGAGCGCGCATCTTGTTCCCGCCGAGCCGAAGCGGATAACGGCATGGTCGCGCCCTTCGCCATGCCGCGGAAGCGCACGCGGTCGCCAGGCGCGAGGAGAGCGGCGCGTGGGCGATTGGTGTCCCACATCGCGAGCGTAGTTCTGCCGAGAAGCTGCCAGCCGCCGGGACTGTCGGACGGGTAGACCCCCCCGAACGTGCCCGCTATGGCGACGGAGCCGGCGGGAATGCGCACGCGCGGGCTTTTCCGGCGCGGCACGTCGAAACCGGGATCGTCGCACGTCATGTAGGCAAAGCCCGGCGCGAAGCCGGTGAAGGCAACGGTAAACGTGGCTTCGGTGTGGCGACGAATGACCTCCTCCACCGTCCAACCAAGGATTTCCGCCACATCGCCGAGATCCTCGCCGTCATAAATGACGGGGATTTCGAAGACCTGGCCCTGCCTCGCGCTGCGAACGGACAGGTCGATGGCGGAGATCGCCACCGCAAGGCGAGCGCGATCGGTGAATAATGGGTCGAAGTGAACCATTACCGTGCGGGCAGCCGGCACCAGTTCCGTCACGCCTTCCGGCCGGGCGGCGAGCAGACCGTCGAGCAATGTCAGCGTCGTTTCCAGATTTTCAAGCTCAACGAGGAGAGCGTTGCCGCCTGCTGGAAGAAAGCGAAGACGATCACGCATGGCCAATAATCCCTGCGGCAAAGGGCTTCAGGTCGATGCCGCGGGTGACGAGCGTCTCACGCAGGTTGCGCGCGATCCCTACGGCCGTCGGCGTATCGCCGTGAATGCAGATCGATTGAGTTTCGAGCCGAACCTCAGAACCGTCTATGGCGGTGATACAGCCCTCGGTCACGAGGCGCAAAATACGGTCCGCGACAACTGCCGGATCATGGATGACGGAGCCCGGAAGGCGTCGACTGACGAGACTGCCGTCGGCATTGTAGGCGCGATCGGCGAAAGCCTCGCAGACAACCGTGAGGCCAGCTTCGCGAGCCTTCTCCACGATCGGCGCGCCGGCAAGAACCATTAATATGAGTGACGGATCGACCGCCTTGACGGCGTCTATCACGTCGGCGGCCTGACGGGCATCATGGGCGATCGTGTTATAGAGAGCACCGTGAGGCTTGACGTAGCGCACCGTCGTTCCGGCGGCCTTGGCGAGTCCCATCAGCGCGCCTATCTGATAGACAGTATCGCCGAAGAGTTCGGCGCTGGAAGGGTCCATGTTGCGGCGGCCGAAGCCGACGAGATCGCGATAACCGACATGTGCGCCCACGGAAACGCCACGACTGGCGGCCTCCGCCAGCACGCTCATGATGCCCGCCGGGTCACCGGCATGAAAACCGCAGGCGACGTTCGCGCTGGTGACGAGCGACAGCATCGACATGTCATCGCCCATAGGCCAAGGACCGAAGCTTTCACCAAGGTCGCTGTTCAAATCGATACTTGCCACTTTCACTATCCATTGCATTTGCGTTCTTCGTCAGAAGCCGGCTTCATGAGCGGCGTTCGACAGCTGCTGCGCTTTGCACCAAATCTCGATTGAGCAGCGCGCTCTAGGCTCTTATTTTCCTGGATCGTCTGTACTGGTCGATGACGACGGCGAAGACGATAATGGCGCCTTTGATGATCTCCTGGTAATAGGAGCCGATCTTCAGGTAGGTGAAGCCGGAGGTGATCACCCCGAGGATGATCGTACCGATCAGGGTCCCTGTGATCCGGCCTGCGCCGCCGGCGAGCGAGGTGCCGCCGATGACAGCCGCCGCGATCGCATCGAGCTCATAGGCGGTGCCCATGGTCGGCTGCGCCGAAGCCGCCCGCGCCGCAGTGACCACGCCGGCCAGCCCCGAGAGCAGTCCCGCCACCGCATAAACCTTGATGAGATGCGAGCCGATGTCGATGCCGGAGACGCGCGCGGCCTGCGGGTTCGAGCCGATCGCATAGGTGTATTTGCCATAGCGCGTATAGCTGAGGGCTATATGGGACAGGATGGCGACCGCGAGAAAGATGAGGACCGGCAACGGAACCGGGAAGCCGAGGATGAGGAAGCTCTTGCCAAGCCAGGTGAACTCCGGCGTCAGCAGCGCGATCGGCTGCCCCATCGTATACCACTTGGCGACGCCTCTGGCGCAGACCATCATCCCGAGCGTGGCGATGAAGGGGGGAATGGCGGTCTTGGCGATCAGCACGCCGCTGATCCAGCCGGCCAACAGCCCGACAATCAGACCGGCAAGGATCGGCCATATGGGCGACAGGTCGGTCAGAGCGGGATAAAGCGCGCGCAGATCGGTGGAACTCTGGGCCAGGGACGCGGCGACCATGGCGGTCAGGCCGACCACCGAGCCGGACGCCAGATCGATGCCGCCGGTAATGATGACGTGCGTCACGCCCACCGCCAGAATTCCGATCACCGAAACCTGGAGGATGATGATCGACAGCCGCTGTTGATTGGCAAGGAACGAATTGCCGACAAAAATCCAGCCGAGAACCTCGAATGTCAGGGCAATGCCAACCAGCACAACCAGCATCGACATCTCGCTCTGGAACTTCCTTTTCGGTGCACGCTTTTCCGCCACTGCCGTGGCTTCCGATGAAGTCGTCATTGAGCCGCAAGCTCCATGATCTTGACCTGATCAGCCTCGGCGCGATCAAGAATGCCGGCGACCCGTCCCTGACGCACCGTAACGACACGATCGCTCATGCCCAGAACCTCCGGCAATTCCGAGGAAATCATGATGACGGCGACGCCTTCCCCGGCAAGTGTGGAGATCATACGGTGAATTTCCGCCTTGGCGCCGACATCGATCCCCCGCGTCGGTTCGTCCAGAATGAGAATGCGTGGCTTCGTCAGCAGCCAGCGCCCGATCAGGACCTTTTGCTGATTGCCGCCTGACAGGTTGATGATAGGCTCGTCCATGCTCGCCGTCTTGACGCGAAGTGACTCTCTCATAATCTCACATTCATCAGCGAGCCGTGTCTGCTCGACAAACCCATGTCGCACATACCCGCTGCGGAGCGCGGCCATTTGCATATTCGCCTGGATATCGAGAAGCAGAAAGCAGCCGGATTCCTTCCGGTCTTCCGTGAGAAAAGCTATGCCGTGCTCCATCGCAATGCTGGGCGACCGCACGTCAATACGCGCGCCCTTGATTTCGATCGTACCGGATGTTGCGGGAGTGACGCCGAAAATCGTCTCGGCAATATTCGAGCGTCCGGCGCCGACAAGCCCCGCAATGCCCAGAATTTCTCCTTCCCTCAAGTCGAACGACACATCTTCAAACACGCCCGCCAGACATAAGTTTTTAACGCTGAGAACGACGTCACCGATCTTCGCCGGCATTTTCGGAAACATCTGCGAAATCTCGCGGCCGACCATCATCCGAATGACCTCGTCACGGGTCAGTTCGCTGGCAGCTTTGGTCGCAATATGCTTCCCATCGCGGAATATCGAGACCTCGTCGGCGATCTCAAACAACTCATTCATCTTGTGCGTGATGTAGATGATGCCCTTGCCGCGTTCCCTGAGGGTTCGAATGATGCGGAAAAGGTGCTCGACTTCCCGCTCCGTAAGCGCCGACGTCGGTTCGTCCATGATGAGCACATCCGATTCGTAAGAAACGGCCTTTGCGATCTCAACCATCTGTCGGCTTGCAACAGAGAGGTCACCCACACGTTCTTCTGGATCCAGATCAATGCCGAGTTCCAGAAATAGCTCTTCAGTCCTTCTGGCCAGCTCGTGGTGGTCGACCAACCCAAAGCGGTTTTTCGGCTCCCGCCTGATCCAAATGTTTTCCGCAACCGTCATGTGATTCATCAGGTTCAGCTCCTGATGGATCATGGCGATGCCGTTATCCAACGCATCAAGCGGGCTGCGAAGTCGAATGGGGAGTGAGTTCAGGAAGAACTCTCCGGCGTCCGGTGTATAAATTCCGGCAATGATCTTCATCAGAGTCGACTTACCAGCGCCGTTCTCACCCATCAGCGCGTGGACTGTGCCTCTTTTCAAACAGAAGGAGACATTATCCAGCGCGACGTTTCCCGAGAATTCCTTTCGAACATCTCGAACTTCCAACAAGTACTCAGCTGCGGGGACAGCGCCGCTCTCACGCACGGCTTTGATGGTCGACGGGGATACCTTTTCCATATCGTGCTCCTCAATCCCGACCGCAGGAGACGTGCTGTGCGTCGCATGCTTTTATGCCGAAGAAAGCGGGTAATCCCATAGGACCTGCAGACGCTGATCGAGCGACGGGGCCTGTTTCGACAGTTATGCGTTTCATCTCGTGTTCCCCTTGTTTTTGTTCAGCGGTTTTTCTGCCGCCAGACGCTGTATGTCAGCGTTGGATCTAAGCCGACTCTCGCAACTGCAGAGAGAAGGGCAGGATTATGTTTCTTGTCTCTGGCTGGTCGGTCTGACCCGACGAGATTAATTCGGCGATAGCCGGACCAAAATCCAACGCCGGCACTCTCACGGTTGAAAGCCAGGGTGCGAGCCATTCGTTGAGGCGATTGTCATCGAACCCAAAGATGACAAGGTCCTCGGGTATGCTGAAGCTCTGCTCTATCGCAGCGCGATGCACCCCGTAGGCGATCATGTCATTTGCGCAGAAAATCGAATACTTCACCGAAGCATTCGCCAAAAGCGACCGCGCGCAGTCATATCCGGCCTGCATCGTGTAGGCGCACTCGAATTGACGCACATTTACCCCTTCTCCGAGACCCGCAAGGAATCCATCGAGACGATCAGTGCTGCCCGAATAGTGCCTTGGTGCATGTATCGCCACGGGGTTGGCATATCCTTGCTGGACAAAGTATCGTCCCACGGAAAACCCAGCCTGAAAGTTGTCGATACCGACATAGGGTGCAACTATACCCGACGCAGGCCGACGATTAACGAAAATGAGGTTACGGTGCTGCTCCACGAATTCGCGCAATCGCGGCGTATCAATTGCTCCCTGCAGGATAATCGCCCGTGCGCGTAACCCCTGTGCGTCGGACAACAATCGATCTTGCTGAGCCGCTTTTTCACCCGTATTAGCCAGGACCATGGAAAGGCCGATGTCTTTGAGGGCGCTTTCCACGGAGACCGCAACATCCGCTGTAAAATGGTTTGTCGCGTCGGGAACCAACATCATGACGACGCGACTCTGTGATAGGCGCAGAGACCTCCCAATCTCGGATGGTGTATAGCCAAGCGCTTTTGCCGCCCGCTGCACGCTCTCGATTTTGTGAGGCGACACCGCATCGGCTTTCCCGGAAAAATATCTCGAGACCGTCGCCGTTGACACACCTGAAAGGCGGGCGACGTCTCTAATAGTTGGGGGCTTTGCCATCGACATCAACCAAGTTTCTACGGAACCTTCATCAGAAAACCAACAAATTCGATTTCTACGCCGCCCTTTCGCCCAGAGCCGGCTCGACTTGTTCGATATTTTCCCAGGCACCGGTCTGTCCTGAGACGAGGATTGCCTCTGCGATGCGCTCGATCTGCACGCCGTCCTTGAAGTCCGGCGAAGCCGCCGTCTTGTCGGCGATGGCCTTCAGGAAGTTGTACCATTCGATCGACTTGATATCGATGTAGCCCTGCCCCATGCCGGCAACCGGCCAGAGCTTGTCGCCGAACGGCTGGTTCGGACCGGAATAGATGGTGCGGAAGCCGAAGGCATCGGCCGGATCATCGGCAAAGGCGACGCGCAGCTCATTTAGACGCTGATAATCGAAGGCGATCGAGCCCTTCGAGCCGTGGATCTCGAAGCCGAGCTGGTTATGATGACCCCAGGAATTGCGCGTCACTTCAATCGTGCCATGCGCGCCGTTCGAGAATTTGATCATCGTCAGCGCGGTGTCATCGACATCGACCTTGCCCTTCTCCGTCGATGCAGCCCCGCTCGGACCAAAGAAGCGGCCGGCCGGCAGCGGACGCTCCGGGATGAAGGTCTTGACGATTGCGTTGACCGAAGCGAACTCACCGACCAGAAGGCGCGCGGCGTCAATCACATGTGTCCCGATATCGCCGAGCGTACCAGAGCCCGCCAGCGCCTTGTTGAAGCGCCAGGAGAGCGGCTTTTCCGGGTCCGCGCCCCAGTCCTGCAGGTAATAACCGCGGAAGGTCAGGATGTCGCCAATGCGTCCCTCCTCGATCAACTTCCTGGCCATCTGGAGGGCCGGCGTATGGCGGTAGTTATAAGACACCATCGTCACAACACCGGTCTCTTCCGCAGCCGCGAGCATGGCTTCCGCCTCTGCGACCGTCATCGACATCGGCTTCTCGCACATGATGTGCTTGCCAGCCCTGGCGGCGGCTATCGCAATCTCGGCGTGGGTACTGTTGGGCGTGCAGATATCAACGATGTCGATATCGGGCCGTGAAACGACTTCCCGCCAGTCAGTTGCATATTCCGCAAAACCATATTGTTTGGCGGCGTTCTGCGCCAACTCCTCGTCGATATCGACGACCACCTTGCGCTCAATCTCGATCGGCGCGCCGAACAGGATCGGCACAACCGCCGTCGCTATCGAATGGGCTTTGCCCATGAACCCCGTGCCAATAAGCGCAACATTCAACTTCTTCACTGGTAGGCCTCCATTGGGCAGCACATAATCAATGCCCTTGATCGTAAGTTCCCGCAGCCATTAAGACTGTCAAATTTGTGATGTTAACGTATACAACAACACAAAAATCATAATGTCAACGATTACATTTTTGTTGACCGATCTGTTCATAAGCGTAGGATGATCAAAAAAGGGGAGCGTAAAAATGCGGTACTACGGTCAAATCTCACATCGCCAAACAATCTTTATCATCGCCGTTGGGCTCGCGGTGAGCGCGCTTCTTTATCTCAGCACCTAGAGGCAAACTTAAAAATCCAACGGGGTGTTTGGTAACCTTTGATTAAGGCCGCCCCTTAAAAGCAAGTGAATGCAGGGGCCTTTGCATTCATATATTCAAGAGATACTCGACAGACGCCACAGACTGGACCAGCGAAGAGGCAGACAACATAATATCGAATAAAACGAGTAATTCCGGGACTTACTTTAACTTGCGACATATTCGTTCTTATGGTTCGAATGATGCCTTCTTCAGTTAAACGCCCGGATGCCTTGGGAGGCAGGGTGGACCAAATGTCACCAGTGGGGTTTTTGAAACTGAAACTGACCGCTCCGTAAATCCTGTTCGCTAATATTGGTTATCAACATATATCCAGGACTGTGAGCGATTGCGATTGGCGGCCTCGCCTGTTCCAACGCCACCTGCGGTGTTACACCACATGCCCAGAATACAGGCACCTCTCCATCGCGCACCGGTACACTGTCTCCGAAGTCGGGAGACGACAAATCGGAAATCCCGATCGCGGACGGATCCCCAAAATGCACAGGAGCACCATGTACTTGTGGCATCGTGGCTGTAATCTCGATGGCACGGATAGCGTCCGCCGGCGAAAATGGTCGCATGGATACGACATAGCGCCCTTTGAACGGACCGGCTGACTGACATTGGATGTTTGTTCTGTACATCGGCACATTCGTGCCGAGTTCAATATGCCGAACACCAATTCCGGCATCCATCAACGCTCCTTCAAAGGAAAAAGAACAACCAATCAAAAACGTAACGAAATCATCCTGCCAAAGAGCACGGATGTCATCTAGCTCATCAACCAGCGCTCCATCCCGAAAGACGCGATAACGCGGAAGATCGGTACGAATATCGATGCCTGCTCCTGCCCCAGGAAGTGAAGGATCTCCAGGATTGCCCACAGCAAGCAGAGGGCAGGGTTTTGGGTTTGCCAAGCAAAACTGCAAAAAATCGGTAGCCCAAACCTTCGGAAGCACAACGAGATTGCCTTGCGCAAAACCCGGTGCCATCCCCGAGGTTTGATCCACAATTAAACCGTTGCGAATATCGGCGCGAATATTCTGAGGGTTCATCACGTTCATTTGCGGGTTCTTCATCCTGAACTTCCAAACGTGTAGCCATTTGGACTGGATTAATCTTGCGGCTACGAGATCAGCCTAAATTTCTCAAGCTTTACGGATTCGACCCACCCGCTAATTTTCTCACCAAACGCCTTCATCGACGGCGTGTTATTGTGAGTTTCCAGAGAAGATTCATCTTCCCAAATTTCATAAAATACAAAAGTACCGGGATTCTCGATCGATTCATGCAGATCATATTGCACAAATCCGGGCTCCGTTTTGGCAATGGGTACGAGAGTGCCCAGTGCGTCCCCAAGCTGCGAGCGCCACTCTGTCTTGGCCACGATCGTTGCAACAACAAATAACTTGTCTTTCATTTGGAATACCTGTCCGCTTTCGTCGAAGTGGTTGTTGTTTCCGGTCCGCGCGTTTCAGCTTAGTTCAATTGAAACCGGCGTCTTGATCGAATTCGCGATAAAGCAGCCTTTGTGCGCGCGGTGATGCATGCGCTCAAGTGCCTTATGATCCGGCTGTTTTTCTGAACTGAAAGTGGCTTTGGGATGGAGAGTGATTTCGGAAACCCAGAACGCTCCGTCCGATCCTTTCGAGACTTTGCCTAGAGCATTGTCCTGATAGGTCTCGACCTTATAACCACTTCCCTCGCATATCGCGAGAAAGTAGAGCATGTGGCAACTGGCCAGTGCATTGACGAGAAGCTGTTCCGGGTCCGCCAATTCGCCACTACCCATATATTCTGTCGCCGCAGAGACCGGAACAGACACGCTCGAACTGTAGAGCGCACGATGGTCGCGACTATAGGTTCCTGCATTTTCGATATGGGGCTTCGCCTTCCATTCGAGGCGAACCGAGTGCTCGGACATAACGTGTATCCTCTATAATTGCTTCGATATCGTCAGCAGAGCTTGCTGCGACGCGGACCTTCAGGCGTGTTCGAGCACATCGACCATAGCCTGCGCGATCTGAAGGTCGGCTTCGACCGGTCCGCCCGACGCGCCTACTCCGCCAATTACCGACTTCCCGTTGCGAACCGGCAGGCCGCCGCCGAAAACCACGAACGGTCGCCGACCGCCGAGAGAATCCAGTCCGTAAAGCTCGCGGCCTGGCTGTACGATATCAAGCCAGTTGCCAGAAGGTGAGCGCAAGGCAAGTGCGGTGTAGGCCTTGCCTTGTGCGATCTCAACCGTGGAAAGCGCCGCATCATCAACCCGCAAAAAGGCAAGCAGATTGCCTCCAGCATCAACAATCGCAAGCGAAGACGGCTCTTCAATTTCTCGCGCCTTCGAAGCACCGGCCATAATGGCCTTAATCGCAGCTTCATGGGTAATCGTGGAAGCCATTGCCGTATTCTCCTTCTGATTGGCCGACCATGGGCCTAGTTGTAGATGCCGCCGTCGACGTTGATGGCCTGTGCGGTGACGTAGGACGCTTCATCTGACGCCAAATAAACAAAAAGTGGCGCCACCTCCTCCGGTGAGGCCTGACGGCCCAGCGGAATCAGGATCGGGACCAGCGATTCCTGTTTGTCCCTGCCCCCGAGATACTCGATGGCTGGCTGATTAAACGGGGTGTCGATCCAACCTGGGCAAACCGCGTTTACGCGTATGCCATCGCGAGCAAGTTCGAGCGCAAGCGTCGTCGTCAATCCGATAACAGCGGCCTTGGAGGATGAATAACTGAGAAGGCCCGGCGCACCTCGCTTACCAGCCAGAGACGACATCATTACGATCGAGGCTTTTTTTGCCGCCCGTAGATGCTTCACGGACTCCCTTGCAAAAATGAAATTCGCACGGACATTGATCGCGAATACCTTGTCCCAATTACTTGTGGTGAACTCTTCAAACTTTCCGGACAATTGGATGCCCGCATTAAGGCACAGCGTGTCCAAACCGCCCATCCAGTCTACTGACCGGGATATGGCAGCCTCGATTTCATCTTCCTTCGAAATATCCGCCTTTATAAAACGGACGCGTTCACCAAATCGCTTCTCGACCTCCGCACCACGTGTCGAGTCTATGTCGACAACTGACACCGTTGCACCCTCGGCAACAAAAGCTTCGAGAATAGCAAGGCCAATATTGGCGACACCTCCCGTTAGAAGGACGCGTTTTCCTGACAGTCTTCCGGACATTCGGTATCTCCCAATTAAGTTCGTTTAGGTAAAAATACGAGCGGCAAACGAACGTCGTTCAACCGTGCTGTATATTTTTCCTGATTGCCTCGTTGACCGTAGATGATGCCTCCATTTGCGGCATGTGTCCGACGGAAGGAATGACGCGCAACTCGACATTTGCGGGTAGATCCTCACGCCGTGGCAAAGGCACGATCTGGTCATCCTGGCCCCAGATAAGCAAGACCGGACACGAGAGTGCAGAGAGCGTTTCACTAATCGCCTGGACCTGCCCGGCCTCATTGGCGATCACGCCCGCAATCTCGGTAAGTGCCTCGGATACGCCTTCGAGCCGTTTGAAACGCAATGTTCCCTCGACCATGTCATTGGTGATCTTCGACGGATCAGCAAACAGCCGTTCCAAAACCCCCTGTAACGGCCGCCGGCGCTCAGCCGCGATGAAGTCGATGAGAAAGTCGCGACTGATCTCCTTGCCCAAGCCGATCGGCGCAATCAACGTGACCGACGCAATGCGAGACGGCTCCCGGGCCGCTATCGATGCTGCGACGGCGCCACCGAATGAATGCGCAACGACGTGGATCCTGGTTGCTGCGACATCCTGGATTGACCCCAGCACGGCCGATGTGATTCCGGAAAGAACATCAGGGCCTGTAATGGGGGTGGAATTGCCGTGCCCCGGTAAGTCTACCGCGATCGTACGCATCGTCTGGGCGATCTCGGGCTGATTAAAGAGCCAGGTCGTCAGGTCGCCGCCGAAACCATGCAGGAACAGCACGATATCCTTGTCCCCTTCCCCAGCCTCGAGAAGATTTACCGTGCCGCCGCCAACAGCCACAGAACGCGGGGCGATTGCATTACCGCCCCCCTCCTCGCCGACGCCCATCCTGTCGGCATAACTCGCGATGAAGGCTTCGATCTCGTCCTGTGTTGCTGCGTCGTCGGTGATAACACCGGCAAGCGCGCCGACCGGAGCCGTTGTACCTTCCTCCAGAACGATGCGTCGCAGTGTACCACTGGCGGCGGACTCGACCACATTGGTGACCTTGGTCGTTTCGATCTCAAGAATCTCCTGACCTCGAACGATGGTGTCGCCTTCGCCCACCATCCATTGGGTGATTTTCCCCTCGGTCATTGTCATTCCCCATTTGGGAACGGTGACGGCTTCGATAAGAGACATCAGATTACCTCTTCACGATAGATTTGGCGGCCTGCGCCACAGCGTCGGGGGTCGGCACATAGGCGTCCTCAAGATTGGGCGCATAGGGCACTGGAGTATGAGGGGCCGTAACGAGCTTGATCGGCGCCTTCAGGGCATCGAAGCACTTGTCCGCGAAGAGCGCCGAGATATCAGTGGCAACAGAGCAGCGCGGATTGGCCTCGTCGACGATGACGATACGACCGATACGTTCGGCCTCCTCAAGCAGCGTGTCTTCATCGAGCGGCGACGTCGTGCGCGGATCGATGATGCAAGCGGAAATACCCTCTGCGGCAAGCTGGCGAGCCGCTTCTTCGGCCACACCAACCATCCGGCCGATGGCCACGATCAGAACATCCTTGCCATCACGAACCACGCGTGCCTCGCCGAACGGGATCGTATAAGACCCGTCCGGAACTTCCCCGACCGTGTCATAGAGCATCTTGTGCTCCAGGAAGATCACCGGATCGTCATCCCGGATGGCCTGCAAAAGGAGGCCTTTGGCGTCATAGGGATTGGAGGGGATGACCACCTTCAGACCCGGAATATGGGTGAAGATCGGATAGAGCGCCTGCGTGTGCTGTGAACCGGAGCGGCTGCCGGCGCCATAGGTGGCACGGATAACCAGAGGCGTCTTGGCGCGGCCGCCGAACATGTACCGGAACTTCGCAGCCTGGTTCATGATCTGGTCGAGACACACGCCGGCAAAGTCTACGAACATGATTTCTGCGATCGGCCGAAGTCCCGTCAGGGCTGCACCGGCCGCCGCGCCGATGAAGGCTGCTTCGCTGATTGGCGTGTCACGAATACGCTCCGGCCCGAAGGCATCAAGCAGACCCTTGGTCACCCCGAACGGACCACCCCAGGCGTCTTTCACACCCTTCGCCCCGGCGCCGCCGGTCAGGTCCTCGCCCATCATGATCACGCGGGGGTCTCGTGCCATCTCCGAGTGGAGCGCATCATTCAGAGCTTGGCGAAAAGATTTTTTGGCCATGATCGTAGTCCTTACAGATACTTGACGTAGACGTCGGTCGTGAGAGCCGAAAGCGGCGGAAACGGCGCAGCGCGCGCAGCGCTGACCGCGCGATCGATCTCAGCCTCCACAGTCTGATCCACGGCATTGAGTTCGGCAGCATCGAGAAGCGACACATCCTTGACGTGCTTGCGGAATTTGACTAGGCAATCGCGATCCTGGCGCATCGCCGCCTTCTCTTCCGGCGTCCGGTAGTTGTCCGGATCGCCGCTGTAGTGGCCATAGTAGCGCGGAACATGGATATGCAACATCGTCGGCCCGCCGCCAGTGCGCGCGCGCGCGACAGCCTCGCCTGCCGCGGTATAAACGGCGAATACATCCGTTCCATCAACTTCGATCGCGGGAATGTCATAGCTCTCGGCCCGCCGCATGAAGCTGCCGGCGGAAACATGCTCGTTTGCAGTTGCCTCACCAAATCCGTTGTCTTCAATGGCGAAGATAATCGGCAGATCCCAGATCTTGGCGAGGTTGAAGCTCTCGGACATCACGCCCTCGTTCATCGCCCCATCGCCGGCGAAGGCGACCGCCACCTGCCCTGTCCCTTGAATTTTAGCACTCAAGGCCGCGCCACAGGTGATCGGAGCACCGGCCGCAACAATCCCGTTCGCTCCCAGCATGCCCTTGCGAAGATCCGCAATGTGTTGGGACCCGCCCTTGCCGCCGCAGGTGCCGCTGGCCTTGCCGAAGAGCTCCGCCATCATGCTGTCAATGTCGACGCCCTTGGCGATCGAATGGCCGTGGCCGCGATGGGTCGACGAGATATAATCGTCTCCATTCAGGTGCAGACAGACGCCGACGGCACTTGCCTCCTGGCCAGCATAGAGATGCGTGTTGCCGGGAATGTCACCGGTCGCCATCTCGTCCATCACGCGCTCTTCGAAGCGCCGGATCGTCCGCATCGTGCGGTAAACCGAAACAAGTTCGTCGTGCGGTAACTGAAGTCCTGACATAATTTCCTCGTGGATATAGTTTGCGCTTCGGGCAGGCCAGATCGGGCCGCGCTCTAGGCTCTTATTTTCCTGGATCGTCTGTACTGGTCGATGACGACGGCGAAGACGATAATGGCGCCTTTGATGATCTCCTGGTAATAGGAGCCGATCTTCAGGTAGGTGAAGCCGGAGGTGATCACCCCGAGGATGATCGTACCGATCAGGGTCCCTGTGATCCGGCCTGCGCCGCCGGCGAGCGAGGTGCCGCCGATGACAGCCGCCGCGATCGCATCGAGCTCATAGGCGGTGCCCATGGTCGGCTGCGCCGAAGCCGCCCGCGCCGCAGTGACCACGCCGGCCAGCCCCGAGAGCAGTCCCGCCACCGCATAAACCTTGATGAGATGCGAGCCGATGTCGATGCCGGAGACGCGCGCGGCCTGCGGGTTCGAGCCGATCGCATAGGTGTATTTGCCATAGCGCGTATAGCTGAGGGCTATATGGGACAGGATGGCGACCGCGAGAAAGATGAGGACCGGCAACGGAACCGGGAAGCCGAGGATGAGGAAGCTCTTGCCAAGCCAGGTGAACTCCGGCGTCAGCAGCGCGATCGGCTGCCCCATCGTATACCACTTGGCGACGCCTCTGGCGCAGACCATCATCCCGAGCGTGGCGATGAAGGGGGGAATGGCGGTCTTGGCGATCAGCACGCCGCTGATCCAGCCGGCCAACAGCCCGACAATCAGACCGGCAAGGATCGGCCATATGGGCGACAGGTCGGTCAGAGCGGGATAAAGCGCGCGCAGATCGGTGGAACTCTGGGCCAGGGACGCGGCGACCATGGCGGTCAGGCCGACCACCGAGCCGGACGCCAGATCGATGCCGCCGGTAATGATGACGTGCGTCACGCCCACCGCCAGAATTCCGATCACCGAAACCTGGAGGATGATGATCGACAGCCGCTGTTGATTGGCAAGGAACGAATTGCCGACAAAAATCCAGCCGAGAACCTCGAATGTCAGGGCAATGCCAACCAGCACAACCAGCATCGACATCTCGCTCTGGAACTTCCTTTTCGGTGCACGCTTTTCCGCCACTGCCGTGGCTTCCGATGAAGTCGTCATCGTCTGTACTCTCTCTGTTCTGGCATAATCTCAGCAGGGGCAGATGTATCCGCAACGGATACATCTGCCGGGTTCACCGTGATCAGTTCTTTTTCAGGTACTGCGCAACGTTTGCCGGATTGACCAGTTCATAGGGAATCCACATCGGCGACTCGACCTTTTCGCCCTTCGCAAGCTTGATAGCTGCGTCAACTGACCCTGCGCCCTGTCCGAGAGCGTCCTGGAATACGGTCACGGCAAGGTCACCGTTCTGCATGTAATGCATCGCTTCCTGTGTCGCGTCGATGCCGGCGATGACGACATCTTTCGTGTCCCAGCCAGCCGCCTTCAGCGAATTGACGGCGCCAAGCGCCATTTCGTCGTTGTTGGCGAGAACGGCAGCGGGCTTGTAGCCTGCGGTTATCCAATTGGTCATCAGGTCCTGCGCCTTGACCGGGTCCCAATTCGCCGATTGCTCATCGATGATCTTCATGAAATTGCAATCGGGGGCAGCGGCGACATCGTGAATGGCCTTGCTTCGCAGAACGGCCGTTTCATTCGCCAGGATGCCCTGAATGATCAGGATACCTGCATCCTTCGTCTTGCCAGAATCCTTGAGAACGCGGCACACTTCCTTTGCCTGGAGGGTTCCCGCAACATATTCATCGGATCCAACAAATGCAGCTTTGGGGCCGAGCTCTTTCACATCACTGGGCGTATTATTCACGTACACCAGCGGGATGCCCGCATCGGCAGCCATCTTCGTCATAGCTGGGGTGGCTGACGTCTCGACCGTATTGACAATAATTGCGTCCACGCCAGCAGCGATAAAGTTCTGCACCTGCGAGAGCTGCTTGTTCACATCGCCTTCTGCAAATTCGATCTGAAGCGGCTGCTTCACCTTTGCGGCTTCATCCTTCACGCCCTGAACCAGAACCGCAAGGTTGGAGTCACTGTGAGAAATCGTGACCCCGATGTCGCCTGCATGAGCAACCGACGCAGTGAAGGTTGCCAGGGTTGCGCCAAGAATCCATTGTTTCATATCATATTCCCCTTTTTATATCTGGTGTCCGGCGGCACCGAGATTTAGCCGGACCGCCCACTCCCGGGGGCGGCCAAAATGTTGCCAGTTAGTTATTCACCTCGGTTTGCGAGCATTTGCAGCGTCGACAAGCGGCTTGAGATACTCCAGCGACACGCGGGCGACCCAATCCGGTTCGATACCCCGCTTGTGAAAGCCGCATTCCATCGACAGATAACCGTCAAACCCTGTTTCCCAGAGAGCATCGATCAGGGCCGGCCAGTCGCCTCGCCCCATACCCGGTGGAAGTCGGTCGTTGTCCGATGCGTGAATGTGGACGAGGTCCTTGCCCATGGTATAGGCGTAGTCGCTCATCACTTCTTTCTCAGCCAGAACGTGGTGCGCATCGAACATCAGCTTTACATTTGCTTCGCCAACGTCCTTCATCATGTCGATGGTGTTGTCGCACGTATTCACGATGTTGCTGTCTTCCGGCGTGGGCTCAATGACGATCTCGACGCCGAAGTCCTGTGCAAATCGGGCGATCTCGCTTATCGCATTCCTCGCCCAATCCCATGCCTGCCGGTAGGTGGTGCCGAAGATATACCAGCCTGGCAGGCAGATCACACGATTGCCGCCCCAATCGGACGTAAGCCGCACCGTGTCCTTGTAATTGTCGATGGCCCAACGCCGTTCTTCAGGAATGGGCGAAGCCACGTTATTGCCCGGACCACCACCATGAGCCGGCAGGGTTGCCGCCAGTTCCAGCTGATAATCTTTCAACATTTGACCCAGGTCCTTCCTGCGCTGAGCGCTCAAAGTCTGGGGAAAGACGTGCGGGCTGGCCAAGCCGATTTCGATTGCGTCATAGCCGATCTTTTTTACACGCCGAATGGTTTCTTCGAGCGTGTAGGCCGGCAGCCATGTCGGATTACTGGCATAAGGCCATGTATGCATTGCAAGTTTAATGGTCATGGAACGCTCCTCAGACGGCAGATTGTTCGATATTTTCCCAGGCACCGGTCTGTCCTGAGATGAGGATTGCCTCTGCGATGCGCTCGATCTGCACGCCGTCCTTGAAGTCCGGCGAAGCCGCCGTCTTGTCGGCGATGGCCTTCAGGAAGTTGTACCATTCGATCGACTTGATATCGATGTAGCCCTGCCCCATGCCGGCAACCGGCCAGAGCTTGTCGCCGAACGGCTGGTTCGGACCGGAATAGATGGTGCGGAAGCCGAAGGCATCGGCCGGATCATCGGCAAAGGCGACGCGCAGCTCATTGAGGCGCTGATAATCGAAGGCGATCGAGCCCTTCGAGCCGTGGATCTCGAAGCCGAGCTGGTTATGATGACCCCAGGAATTGCGCGTCACTTCAATCGTGCCATGCGCGCCGTTCGAGAATTTGATCATCGTCAGCGCGGTATCATCGACATCGACCTTGCCCTTCTCCGTCGACGCAGCCCCGCTTGGACCAAAGAAGCGGCCCGCCGGCAGCGGACGCTCCGGGATGAAGGTCTTGACGATTGCGTTGACCGAAGCGAACTCGCCGACCAGAAGGCGCGCGGCGTCAATCACATGCGTCCCGATATCACCGAGCGTACCAGAGCCCGCCAGAGCCTTGTTGAAGCGCCAGGAGAGCGGCTTTTCCGGGTCAGCGCCCCAGTCCTGCAGATAATAACCGCGGAAGGTCAGGATGTCGCCAATACGTCCCTCCTCGATCAGCTTCCTGGCCATCTGCAAGGCCGGCGTATGGCGGTAGTTATAAGACACCATCGTCACAACGCCGGTTTCTTCCGCAGCCGCAAGCATGGCTTCCGCCTCGGCGACCGTCATCGACATCGGCTTCTCGCACATGATGTGCTTGCCAGCCCTGGCGGCGGCTATCGCAATCTCGGCGTGGGTACTGTTGGGCGTGCAGATATCAACGATGTCGATATCGGGCCGTGAAACGACCTCCCGCCAGTCAGTCGCATATTCCGCAAAACCATATTGCTTGGCAGCGTTCTGCGCCAACTCCTCGTCGATATCGACGACCACCTTGCGCTCAATCTCGATCGGCGCGCCGAACAGGATCGGCACAACCGCCGTCGCTATCGAATGGGCCTTGCCCATGAACCCCGTGCCAATAAGCGCAACATTCAACTTCTTCACTGGTAGGCCTCCATTGGGCAGCACATAATCAATGCCCTTGATCGTAAGTTCCCGCAGCCGTCAAGGCCGTCAAATTCTGGATGTTAACGTATACAACAACACAAAAATCATAATGTCAACGATTACATCCTAAATTTTTGTAGTGTCTCATGATGCCCACGAAAGGGCGCTCGCCAATATCCATTGCAGGTAAAATCGTTAAGTGTCCCCGTCAGTGGACAGGATTGGAACCGCTGGCAGCGTCAAAGTGAAATTGTATTATCTGATAGACCGGCATAAGGGAGTAAGATGCAGAAAGAAGGGTCTGGACTGCTCTAAAAAACACTGTGGCGGCTTCCTGGCCCGCACTTATCAGTCGCTTCCATCCTCACACGCTGTCCATATGCAGAAAGGTCCCTGCGGTGAATTCTCAAAGCATGTGGAAGTATTCCGGCCCAGGACATCGAGAGCCACATGGCCCTTACTCCGCACCTATCGGCCAACCATCTTGTCCGCTATGCTTGAGTTCCAGGATATATTTTTTGGGCACCCTAGGATTCGTATTCGAGTTTTTGCAACATGACCAAGCCCCCAACAGTTCACGATGTGGCCCGTCTCTCTGGATTGTCCACTGCGACCGTTTCTCGATATTTCGGAGGCAAGGCCGATGCAATCGCTCCTGACACGATTGAGAAAGTAAAAAAAGCAGCGGAAGCTCTAGGGTACACACCCTCAGAAATTGGCCGTTCGCTTCGCCTTGCGCGAAGCAGGGTCGTTGTGATGATGGTTCCCGACGCGACCAACCACTTTACCGCGGACGTCGCCGCCTCGGTAGAGAACGCCCTGAAAGAAGTCGGCCTCTCGATGGTTTTGGCAAATGCATCGGAAGACGCCGAACAACAGGACCGTCTCCTTGTCGATGCGCAGGGTTTGCGTGCGAGAGCAATCGTATTGCAGGGCGCGATCGATACGCCGCGCCTTCGGGAAATTTGCGCTCGACAGAACAATGTTATTTTTGTCAATCGTCGCCCTGCGGATGGTATCGTCGCTCCCTATGTTGGCGTTGACAATTATGCGGCGGGTTTCGCCGTAGGGAAACACTTCGCTGAACGAGGGTACCAAAATTGCGTCGCGCTTCACGGCCCAAAAAACTATTCGGGCAGTACCGAGCGGCTAGACGGATTCATCGCGGGTTTGGGCAACTCTTGCGTGGTCCAGCAAATTGAAGGCAACTACACCATGGAATCTGGCTATGAACGTGGCCGGGAGCTGTTGACGTCTTCAAACGCCAAGCGATCCATCTTTTGCGGCAACGACATGATCGCTTACGGTGTTTACCGCGCCGCGTTGGAGCTAGGGCTGAGAGTGCCTGAGGATCTCATATTAATGGGATTTGATGATAATCGCCTGAATGAGTGGCTAGCCCCATGGTTATCAACAGTATCTGTACCGGCGACCGACTTTGGGCCCGCTATCGCCCGCTTGGTCGTCCATCCCCCTAATGTGCCTTTCGCAAGCCAGAATATACTGGTCCCGTTCAAACTTAACTTTCGGGGTTCGGCATAAACACAATACACGGTTTCAAATCCAATTTTTATGCACCAGCGCGCCAAAAAGGAAAACGGCATCTAGACGTTGACTAACCTTGGTTTATATTCAAATGTAATCGTTAACATTGCATTCAATTTTTCTTGGTCGTCGTTTCCCTTAAGGCTACAATGAAAGAAAACTCAGAAAGTTATGACGAATCCTTCCTCGTTGGCGCTATCGTTGCTCGCATGCGCGGCTTGATGGTAGAGGGAGAGTTTCGTGCCGGCGAAAAGCTGTCGGAGCATATCGTTGCAGCTCGATTGGCAGTTTCACGCAATACCTTGCGCGAAGCATTTCGACTACTGACCGCACAAGGGTTGCTTACACACATCCCCAACCGTGGTGTATATGTTGCAGCACCGGACGAAGCAGCAATCATAGATATTTTCAGAGTACGGTCCGCCCTCCAAACCCGAGCGTTACAACTAGCTTACAAAACACATCCCGGTGTGATCCGTATGCGCGCAGCGGCGGAAGCCGGAGAATTGGCGGCGAGCCATTTGGATTGGAAGACAGCGGCGAAACTCAACCTTGAATTTCATCGCGCGATGGTCACGATATGCGACAGCCCTCGAATCGATAGCGCGTTCGATCTCGCATTGGCTGAATTGAGTCTCGTATTTGGTCAGCTGGATGACATTACATGTTTTCATGACCCGTTCCTGCCTCTCAACGCTCGGATTACGTCTCTCATTGAGGCTCAAGATAATTCTGCTGCATTGACCCTTCTTGAATCGTATTTACTGAAATCAGAACGAGCCATCTTGGGTGCCCTCCAGCGAACAAAAAAAGAATCCAAGATCAGCTTCGTTAAGCTACTGGATCGTTCATCGAAAGAATAACCGTGCGGTCTGCGCGTCCACTGACCGTAGCGTGAACGACCTCAGTTTTGGGGTTGAGGCCACTTCAGCACTCAACTCCTTGGGCGTCTTGTTACAGGAAAAGCACGCTTATCTGCCGATCCGGTAGTTTTTTAGGATCGTGTGTGAGAGACGTTGCTCGGCTTATTGATTTCATACCCTACGCTCGGGAAGTGGCACAAAAAGATCAGTTCAGCCCAATTTCAATTCGCCTTTCACAACCTTCGCGCCGAGTTCTAGACAGCCTGGTCGCGTTAGATCGAGATATCTTCGACTCATGGCTTCGATCAATTCGGCGCTATTCATCGCCCCGCCATTTTCATCCTCGAAAGCAAGAAAGTAATCGCGGATAAAATTTACGGCAGCCATCTCCTGCTCGCCGCCTGAGTGTTGATGACCTGAAATGACAATCGACGGTTGATGCCGCTAAGCATTACAAGGGTTCCAAAGTCGATCACTTGTTTCCAGCTCGTAACCTTTTCCATCTGGATAGCTAATTAGCTCCATCTGAAGCCCCCAAGGAGCCAAAAAATATTGCCATATCACGCCGAGATCCGGCCCGTCGCGCTCAACGATCGGCTTTCCCAACATCTTGACATCGTATTTTTTTAGATGTTCGGCTGCTGTTTCGATATCATCGACATAAAAAGCAATATGATGACCCCCAACGTCACTGTTCTTGGGTAAATCCAAGGCTTGGTCCGATGATTGGAATTCGAAAATCTCTAAATTCATGTGCCCACATCGCAAGAATGCCACACCTCGGACTGTTGCCCTTGGATGGACGTTCAATTGATCTTTCATGAAGGTTCCCGTTTGATCCCCAAACGCAGGCGCCCGATAGACGACGATGCAGCCTAGAACCTCACTTAGAAAATTAATTGCTGCGTCAAGATCGGGCACCGTTATCCCTATGTGATCAAGACCACGAAGACCAGGTAGTCCCTTTTTCATTTGTGACCTCTGTACGTTGCTGGGGATTAATCGAGTTAATTATCCTGTTAGCAATTATTCCTGCTGGTCTCTTAGAATAGAGCGCGTCAGTTCGATCGCTTTCCGGCCACACTTCTCGAACAGATTTTCGTGGTCCAAACATTCACACCAACTTGTCGATGCATCGAGAATTGACATGATGAGCTTGATTGTCTGCCGGTCGGGTCTGTAACCCATCTCCGTTGCAGCGGCTTCGAACAGTTGCAAACAAAGTGTAAGCCACGCATCGATTTCGCGCCTGAAATCTGGCTCCAAGAAGCCGCCGACGCGATCCATGCGGACAAGAAGGTCCCATAGGTCTGCCGCTGGAAGGGTGACTTGGTGATGAAGTACCGACAGAACGAGTTTATCCCAAAATTCATCCACCGACGCGGCGGCTTGGATCTCATTCAGGACCGTGTATCCCCAGCGGGAATAGTGCCATCGAAGCGATTCTGAGACTATTTCGCTTTTCCCATCAGGAAAATGGAAATAAATACTCGCGGCCTTAACGTTTGCACTCTTCGCCAAGGTCCGCATTGTTACCGCGGAGTACCCCTCAACTGAGGCCAGTCTCAGGAAAACTTCAAGAATCCTTCTTCGACCGCTGGATAATTCCGACCAGTCGGTCTGATCTAGATGCTCTCTCAGTGCATCACAGGCGCCAAGCACGCTTGATGGCAACATATGTTTTCCTCATTCATTACCTATGGGGCTTCAGTTCGCTGAAGCCCCACTCCAGAACCGCACATGTTTCACTCTCGTATACATTCACCACCACATCCGCTCCGATTGCAATCGGAGTCAGGCACGCCGTCAGAATGGATCACGCGCGCCCGCTAGCCAGCCACCGTCCATTACATATTCGCTCCCATGGACATAATCGGCATCATCACTCCCCAAAAATGCAGCGAGTTTTGCTATCTCTTCCGGCCGGCACCAACGGCGTGCGGGAACTTTGCTAATCGCGAGTTCCATATCGGGGGATGCTGAATTATGTTCTGGAAGCGCAAGCGGTGTCGCAGTTGCGCCAGGGCAAATCGAGTTTACCCTAATTCCGAGATGGCCGTATTCGAACGTTAGCTGACGCGTCAGACCGATGACGCCATGCTTCGAAGCAGTGTAAGCGGTACCCCCACCAGCGGCGCTGAACCCGGACGTCGATGATGTGTTGATAATCGCACCTTTCTTTTGTTTCAGCATGACGGGAATTACAGCGCGGGACATAAGAAAGGGGCCTGTAAGGTTGACCGCCATCACACGATGCCATTCCTCTACGCTCGTCTCATGTGCAGGCGCGTGACCATCAAGAACTCCCGCGTTGTTGCAAAGCAGATCGATCCTGCCCCAGCGGCCAAGGACAGCATCCACTGCCTTGTTCACGCTCTCCGGATCGCTAACATCAACCTTCAATGAAAGCGCCATCTCCGGCTTCATCAAACTTTGTACGGTTTCGACGGCACGGTCGTAGTTTATGTCCAAAGCAGCAACAAATGCGCCTCTGCCGACGAATTCACCGACCATGGCCCGCCCCATCCCGGAACCTGCGCCTGTGACGATTACTACTTTATCCGCATAGTTTGTCATTAATAGTCCTTTCGATTTGAGTTAGAAAGCATTTAACGGCGCCCAACCATCCATTGGGTGATTTTCCCCTCGGTCATTGTCATTCCCCATTTGGGAACGGTGACGGCTTCGATAAGCGACATCGGATTACCTCTTCACGATAGATTTGGCGGCCTGCGCCACAGCGTCGGGGGTCGGCACGTAGGCGTCCTCAAGATTGGGCGCATAGGGCACTGGAGTATGAGGGGCCGTAACGAGCTTGATCGGCGCCTTCAGGGCATCGAAGCACTTGTCCGCGAAGAGCGCCGAGATATCAGTGGCAACAGAGCAGCGCGGATTGGCCTCGTCGACGATGACGATACGACCGATACGTTCGGCCTCCTCAAGCAGCGTGTCTTCATCGAGCGGCGACGTCGTGCGCGGATCGATGATGCAAGCGGAAATACCCTCTGCGGCAAGCTGGCGAGCCGCTTCTTCGGCCACACCGACCATCCGGCCGATGGCCACGATCAGAACATCCTTACCATCACGAACCACGCGCGCCTCGCCGAACGGGATCGTATAAGACCCGTCCGGAACTTCCCCGACCGTGTCATAGAGCATCTTGTGCTCCAGGAAGATCACCGGATCGTCATCCCGGATGGCCTGCAAAAGGAGGCCTTTGGCGTCATAGGGATTGGAGGGGATGACCACCTTCAGACCCGGAATATGGGTGAAGATCGGATAGAGCGCCTGCGTGTGCTGTGAACCGGAGCGGCTGCCGGCGCCATAGGTGGCACGGATAACCAGAGGCGTCTTGGCGCGGCCGCCGAACATGTACCGGAACTTCGCAGCCTGGTTCATGATCTGGTCGAGACACACGCCGGCAAAGTCTACGAACATGATTTCTGCGATCGGCCGAAGTCCCGTCAGGGCTGCACCGGCCGCCGCGCCGATGAAGGCTGCTTCGCTGATTGGCGTGTCACGAATACGCTCCGGCCCGAAGGCATCAAGCAGACCCTTGGTCACCCCGAACGGACCACCCCAGGCGTCTTTCACACCCTTCGCCCCGGCGCCGCCGGTCAGGTCCTCGCCCATCATGATCACGCGGGGGTCTCGTGCCATCTCCGCGTGGAGCGCATCATTCAGAGCTTGGCGAAAAGATTTCTTGGCCATGATCGTGGTCCTTACAGATACTTGACGTAGACGTCGGTCGTGAGAGCGGAAAGCGGCGGAAACGGCGCAGCGCGCGCAGCGCTGACCGCGCGATCGATCTCAGCCTCCACGGCCTGATCCACGGCATCGAGTTCGGCGGCATCAAGAAGCGACACATCCTTGACGTGCTTGCGGAATTTGACCAGGCAATCGCGATCCTGGCGCATCGCCGCCTTCTCTTCCGGCGTCCGGTAGTTGTCCGGATCGCCGCTGTAGTGGCCGTAGTAGCGCGGAACATGGATATGCAGCATCGTCGGCCCGCCGCCAGTGCGCGCGCGCGCGACAGCCTCGCCTGCCGCGGTATAAACGGCGAATACATCCGTTCCATCAACTTCAATCGCGGGAATGTCATAGCTCTCGGCCCGCCGCATGAAGCTGCCGGCGGAAACATGCTCGTTTGCAGTTGCCTCACCAAATCCGTTGTCTTCAATGGCGAAGATAATCGGCAGGTCCCAGATCTTGGCGAGGTTGAAGCTCTCGGACATCACGCCCTCGTTCATCGCCCCATCGCCGGCGAAGGCAACCGCCACCTGCCCCGTCCCTTGAATTTTGGCACTCAAGGCCGCGCCACAGGTGATCGGAGCACCGGCCGCAACAATGCCGTTCGCTCCCAGCATGCCCTTGCGAAGATCCGCAATGTGTTGGGACCCGCCCTTGCCACCGCAGGTGCCATTGGCCTTGCCGAAGAGCTCCGCCATCATGCTGTCGATGTCGACGCCCTTGGCGATCGAATGGCCGTGGCCGCGATGGGTCGACGAGATGTAATCGTCTCCATTCAGGTGCAGACAGACGCCAACCGCGCTTGCCTCCTGGCCGGCATAGAGATGCGTGTTGCCGGGAATGTCACCGGTCGCCATCTCGTCCATCACGCGCTCTTCAAAACGCCGGATCGTCCGCATCGTGCGGTAAACCGAAACAAGTTCGGCGTGCGGTAACTGAAGTCCTGACATTTGCTCGCTCTCTCAGGTTTCCATGTGATTATTGGTATATTCGGTGGATGGATTGGCACCCCGTGTACGGCTGCGGTTCCGGTCAACCGACGCAGCCGGGGTGATCTGCCCCTCTTGGGTGGGGCGGGCCATCAAACACCTTCATCGGAAAAAGCTCAGTAGTTCGCGAAGAAGCGCATCAGGCTGCTCCTCAGCGAGGTAGTGCCCGCAGTTCTCAATTGCCGTTCCTCGAACGTTCAGTGCAACCTTCTCCAATTGCGCAACCAGATCAGGCATTGATCCCTGGTCCGCCCGCACAGCCAAAACCGGCATCCCAAGCTTCGGTTGTTTCGCCAATTGGCGATTTTGCTCGGCGGATATGGTTATGCCGCGATAGTATGCGAGCCCCCCCTTCAGCCCATTCTTGACGAACACGCGCAGGTACTCGGTGAAATCTGCGTTTGAGAAAAAGCGTGGGGCGGCGGCCTTCCTTTCAAGGAACCAACGCAGGTAAACCTCCTCCTTTCCTTCAATAAGAATTTCAGGGAGATCTACGAGGTTGTGAAACGCCACGTGCCACGTTCGCCAGGCGGTGTCAGCAGCCCACGGCAAAAGGTCCGGCAGACTTATTCCGGGAATACCTGTGTCGAGGATTGCAAGCCCGAGAACATTGTCCCGGTACATAGCGGTATAAGGATAGGCAACCCAGGCGCCAACGTCATGCGCCGCAATGTAATGCTCGCGCACATCAAGCCTGTCCATCAGGCCCTGCACCAACTTCGCCGCTGCCGACGTGTCAGCAACCCCAGTCAATCGGTCTGAATCACCTTGGCCGGGCAGATCGAGAGCGATAACCCGATACTTCTGGCCCAATCCGGGCAAAATTTTCCGCCATGCGTACCAGCTTTGCGGAAATCCTGGAAAGAGCACCACGACGTCTCCGTCCTGATTCCCACCCGTCACATAATGCAGACGCACTCCATCAACCGTGGCGAAGGCCCCTCGGTATCCATCAATCCCGACCTGGGGCCACTTTGTCGTGTCAGTCATGTCAACTCCCTCAAAATTTTGATCGCAAAAAGGGGTTCGCAACTCCGCATGGACTTGCGTTATCGGACGAACATTCAATTTCAATGCTCGCGAACCTGCAGCGGGTTCACGTCGTCAAGTTGAGCCTCCAGCGCGTGGCAATGCGCTCCTACGGTTCGCAACAGTGGCCACGATCAAGCAAAAGATCAGGAGGAGTGAAAATACGGCATTGATCGATGGCGTGAATCCGAAGCGCATCTGGTTGAATACCCAGATCGGCAATGTCGGAGCGCCCCCGGAAAGAAAGAGCGTTACCATAACGTCGTCGGCGGAAAGGGTCATGCCAAGGAACGCACCTGCAGCTATGGTTCCCCGTATCATAGGCAAGAGGACAATCTTGAAACTCTGCCACCGGCTGGCACCGAGGTCCAACGACGCCTCCATGATAGATGGGTCCAGACGGCGAAGCCTCACCAGAAGCAGGAGAAACGTCACTGGCATGACAAAGCTCATCTGCCCTACAACGATGCGAGAAATGCCAGAAGGGATACCCAGAATCTCAGTCCCGAGAACCATTTCGATACCGAGAACGACCCCCGGTGTTGCGACTGGCAGAGCAAACGCCAATTCAAAGAATCGGGCGCCCTTCGGTTTCAAATAGTGGACAATCAGGGCAAATGCCGTTCCAACGACGACCGATATGGTGACAACACACAGCGCGACGACGACCGATCGCTGGGCGGCTTCCACCAGGGACGCATCATTCGCCAGCTCGCGATACCAGTTGAGGGTCCATCCTTGCAGCGGAAGCGTCTGAACATTCGCAGCGTTGAACGAGAAAAGAACGATAATCAGGAGCGGAAGATATAAGTACAGGATAGCGAGCGCGTACCCTATGAGGCCGAGGCGCTTACCATGCCGCCCGAATGTGTCGCCATTCGGCTGAAGCGCTCCTTCGCCTTCTCCCCCGACCATCACCCCTTTCACAGGGGTAAGTGCGATCAGTGTGCTGAGAAGGATCACGACACTCAGCATCAACGCGACGGCTATTGCGGCGCCATACGGCCAATTGTTCGCGAAACCAAACTGCGTGGATATGACGACGCCCAATGTCGTCCCGTCGATCCCACCGATCATGGCGGGCGTTACGAAATCACCCACAGTGACCAGAAATGCCAAGGAAAAACCGATAGCAAGATTTCTACGCGTCAGCGGCCAAATGAGATGGCAGAAGGTTTGAAAAGAGGAGGCGCCAGAATCTTTGGCAGCTTCAATCAGATCCTGCGGTATTTTCTCAAATGCGCTTATCGTCGAGATGAAGATGAACGGCACCGAAACATACGCGAAAACAATAACTACAGCGATCGGACTATACAAAAAGGCTTCAGAAGGCGCGTCCAGGATGCCGCTTGAAACTAGAAACCCGTTGAGGAGTCCTGATTGCCCCAGGATGACACGCCAGGCAAATATCCGCATGAGGAGGCTGATCCACAGCGGTAAAACTATCAAGACGGTGAGGAAAGCCTTGCTCTTGGTGGCGACACGACCCACGTAATAGGCCAGTGGATAAGCGATCAACGTCGCGATGAAGCAACCCCCAAAGCTATACGCCAGTGTCCGAAACAGAAGAACCCAGAAGCCGGTGGAATTCCAAAATCTTGCATAATTGCTGAAATTCGGCTCGAAGAGGATAGTCCCCGAAGAACTCCTCAAAAAACTCGTGCCGATCAGAAGAACGTTTGGCATCAACACGACAAGAAGCAGCCAAGCATATACCGGCACGCTTGTGAGCTTTACCGAAAGAGTCCGTCCAAGCCGAGAATATGGCGTGTCCAACCTCGACCCATCGTTAACAACGTCAGTCATGGAACACCTGTGCATTTGAAAGGTCGAATGCAATGTGAACCGGAAGGCCTATCGTGAACGTGTTGTTCCGCAGCGCCGGCACCGCGCCGATAAGATTCACGCCACCACAGCGAACATTGACCTCGCAATTCGTTCCAAGGAAAAGGACGTCCTCAACCCGCCCCTCAAGGACATCATCCTTGGCTCCGAAGTCCGTTGCGGGCTCCAAGGTCACGGCCTCATATCGAATAGCCATTCGAGCCGACCCGGATTTTGCGGATTGCAGCCCGGCGATTTTCCTACCCTCGATCAGTCCCTGGCCGTTCACGAATTCGACAGGGATCAGGTTTGAACGGCCGACGAAGCGGGAAACAAACTCATTTTCCGGAGAGAAGTAGATCTTTCGCGGGGTGGCCAGCTGCGCAATACGACCTTCATTAAGTACGCAAACCCTGTCCGACATCGATAACGCCTCACTCTGGTCATGCGTGACGTACATAAACGCTATGCCGAGCTCCCTTTGAAGCGCCACCAACGTATGCTGCATCTGCTGACGCAGGCGGAGATCGAGCGCGGCAAGCGGCTCATCAAGCAACAGCAATCGGGGACGAGAAACGATTGCCCTTGCTAGTGCCGCACGCTGACGCTGCCCCCCGGAAAGCTGATGGGGAAGACGATCTGCGAAGGCCGTCAATTCCGTCAGAGAAAGCGCTTCCTCAGCCGCCTTTCGTCGCACGGCCTTTGCGTCTCCACGCACCCGGAGAGGATACTCAACGTTTTCCCGCACCGTGAGGTGCGGGAAAAGTGCATAGCTTTGAAACACGGTGCGGACGTCGCGCTTGTTCGGAGGGACTTCGTTGACCAGCCCACCATCCATTAGGATTCGGCCGCAGTCCGGTTTTTCAAAGCCTGCGACGGTTCTGAGAATCGTCGTTTTGCCCGAGCCGCTCGGCCCAAGGATGGAGAAAAACTCTCCCGGTTGCACCGAGAAACTTACCTCCTCCAAAGCCGGCTTGCGCGCCCCATCGTAGGTCTTCGAAACATTGCTCAACGTGAGCACCGAAGCGATTGTATCCGTCATGAATATCACCGACCGTTAGAGAGTTCCTGCAAGGAAATCGTTCCAGATCTGGACACGGCGCTCGACGTCTTCGGGCTCCTTGAAGAATACGAGATTGTTCTTGAAGTCGGGATCATCTGCGTCCGGGATGTTGGTGTCGCGCAATTGCTCTTCCGTTAGGCCGCCCTTACGGGCCTCCTCTGCAGTGAGAACACCATTGCTCCCGGAGAGCTTCATGAATCGGGCTTGCCACTCAACTGACATCGTGTCGTTAATGAACTTGTAAACAATATCCCGCTGCCCCCCCGGCGTTACGAAAATGCCTTCGATCCAAGAAGGGGTTCCCTCTTTCGGAAGGGTGTACTTCGCATTGTTACCCTTCTTTTTCAGCATGTTAACGACGGTAACGTTGTGGCAGTAGCCGAGGAGCGCTTCACCAGTGGCGTAGAGGTTGGCCGCATCGTCAAATCCCCGGGTGACGACGCGCACCTGCGACCGCAACTCGCGAAGGGCCGCGATGACTTTGGAAAACTCCTCGTCAGTCAAATGGAACGGATCCTTCGCTCCGACGTAAAGCGCAATCATCGGGATAGTTACTGTGGCATCGTCAAAGACTGTCACTTTTCCTTGGTATTGCTTGTCCCAAAGAGCTGCCCAGGAAATCGGCGTTTCCTTGATTACGTCGGCGTTATATTGAAGCGGCTGCGTGCCCCAATGCCAGGGAATTCCCATAAGTTCGCCCCCCACGGAAAGTGGATCGCGCCAGCTGAGGCCGGGTAGAATATTGGACGTGTTCGGAACCTTCGAGATATCGAATGGAACAATCTGCCCGATCGTTTTCAAACGACCCGCAGTCGATGCTTCCGAGTAAACTACGTCTGGTTTGACGGCGCCAGATTGAAGTTGGGCAAATACTTCATCAAGTGACGAAACAAAGACAGGCTTGATTTTCGCTCCGTTGGCGGCCGTCCATTCTGCAATCCAGTCAGGCTCGGCATATGTCTCCCAAGTGAGCAGAGTGATCTCATCTTGATCTGCCCGAGCACTGCGTATGAGCGTCGGCGTTGCTAGCGATGCCGACAACGCGGCTCCACTATATTTAAGGAATGTACGGCGTGTCGCGGAAAGTGAGTCCAATTTGGTCATTTCGGTACCTCTCTGACGATAGATTGACACTGCGGTGATGAGTAACCCATCCCGCTCCCCTTTTTTGTGTTCATCTAACTAACGGCAGTTCGATTAATTGGTGCTACAAGAAGCTGGCGGGAGCGATGTTTATGCCGCCAGCTACCGTTATCTTGATAGAACCGTTCAGAATTGGATTTGGCTAAAATGCGCGCTTAGGCTAAAATTCACACGCGGTACGATCCGCCTCCTCCAAAGCGTTACGCCTAATATCCTCCATGAGGGAAACACACACGTCAAATCATCTTTGACGATCACTAGTGATAAGAAAATTTTATCAGTATTCACCGTGCATTTGAAATGTCGGGATGGAATCGACGACTGATAAAAGGACGGGACGGAAGCCTTGTGCGAGAATATAGTTGGGTCATACCATCCCGCGCGACGAAACCGACGCTTTTCGACTCGACGCAAGACTGCAAGTGGAGTTGCCCCTTAAAAACCGGACAGGATCAGGTTTCGGTTTGACGGTTTAAGAACTCACGAGGCGAGCAATAACCCAATGCCTTATGCGGGTGAAGGGTGTTGTAGTGTTCGAACCATGAGGGCAGTTGCGCGATGACGGTCATGGCGTCCGGCAAGGGGTTCACCGAGACGTAATCGCGCTTGAAGGTTTTGACGAAGGCTTCGGCCATTCCGTTGGATTGGGGGCTTCGAACGGGCGTTGAACACGGCTCCATGCCGATATCGATGAGCAGCGATCTGGTGTCCTTTGCGATGAAGCAGGAGCCGTTGTCCGTCAGCCATTCGATTGGCTTTGGAAGGGTGTTGATGAGACCGAAACGGTTCTCAACAGCCGTGATGACAAGGTCCTGGACGTCCTCGCTCTTGATGCCCCCGGTTGTCGCGACATGGGCGATGGCCTCGCGATCACAGCAATCGAGAGCGAAAGCAACGCGCACCTTCTCCTTGTTTTCGCAGCCGATTTCAAACCCGTCTGAACACCAGCGCAGATTGGATTGCTCGACGGCGACACGGCCATCGTGGCGACGAGTGTCACTTGCACCGGTGTGGCGCTGAAGAAGCATGCCGTGGACCTTCATCACCCGGTAGACGCGTTTGGCATTTGGCCATGGACGGTTTTCGCTGCGGGCTTTACGGCGCAGGATCGCGTGAACCCGGCGGTATCCGTAGGTCGGCATGTCATCGATGATCGACTTGATCTCTTCCAACAGTTTCTGATCAGCGAGCGGCGGCCGCCCTCTGGCTCGAGAAGGACGTTGCCTCACACGTTCCGCTATGTTGGATCGGGCGACACCCAGGGTCTCGCACACCGCCGTCATCGCGAACCGTCCTTCGGCAACGAGAGCGAGCGCAACAGGTGTTTTTTTGACCCTGATGCTATCTCAAGCGCTTCCTTGAGGATTTCGCCTTCCATCGTCTTTTTGCCGAGGAGGCGCTGCAGTTCTTTTACCTGGTTCTGAAGCGCTCTGTATTCGGATGCCGGGACGACCTCTTCCTGCGATGCCGTCGCCGTCAGCGCACCTTGCGCCGCCAATTTACGCCAGGCGAACAACTGGTTCGGCTGAATGCCATGCCGTCGAGCAACGATGCTAACCGTGACGTCAGGCTCGTAGGTCTCCTGGACTATCGCGAGCTTCTCCGCTGTCGACCAGCGACGGCGGCGCTCAGGGCCGGACAGCACTTCTATCTTAGGTATGTGACTGGTCATAATGGGCACATTACTCCTAACACTTAACAAGTGGGAGATCGTGTCCGGAGATTTAGGGGGCCACTACAACGCAAGACTGCAAGAAGCAGACTTAGGAGACGGTATGATAGATCTTCGAACTTTGGAAACTTTTGTAGTTGTTGCCGGCACTGGCGGTTTTCATAAAGCGGCGGAGAAGCTTCATACGACTCAACCTGCTGTTTCCGCCCGCATCGCACAACTCGAAAATGAGTTGAAAGTCCGCCTATTTGAACGGGACAACCGCGGCAGCAGGCTCACCGTGAAAGGAAGGGAAGTCCTGCAATATGCAGAGCGGATTCTGGCGCTGCGTATTGAAATGATCACCGCAGTCTCAGGATTTGACGTATTGGAAGGGACGGTACAATTAGGTGTATCCGAAACACTCGTCCATACTATTTTACCTGAACTCCTTAGACAATTGAGTTGTGTTTATCCGGGTATCACCCTCGAAATTAGTGTCGATAGTTCGATCAATCTCACAAATGCTCTCATCGGTGGCGGCCTGGACGTGGCACTATTGATGGGGCCAGTGGCGGCTACGGGTTTTTCGAATATATCACTCTGCACCTATCAACTGAGCTGGATCGTCCATAAAGATTTTCCTTTAACGCTCAGGCCGTTAGCAATTGAGGATCTTTCTGCATTTCCTATAATTACTTTTGCACGTCAAACACACCCGTTCTGGCATATAACGGCGTTATTTGAAGCCGCTGGGTTACGTCATATGCGAATATTTTCGAACGCGTCACTCTCTTCAATAATTCAAATGGCACTTGATGGAATTGGCGTGGCAGCTATTCCACCTCAAGTCGTTGCCAAACACATCAGAGACGGAAATTTGCGTGAACTTACAGTTCGTGAAGCGACGTTACCTGAAATGTACTTCACAGCTAGTTATTTGAAGAGCAACGGTGCTCCCTTGCGAGAGGCGGTCGCTACCCTCGCGCATGACGTGGCCAAAGATTTCACGAAGAAAATCTTCGACGCGAAAAACTGCAGTTAATCCATGAGTTAAGTGCCAGCCGCCTGATATCTGCCTTGGAATATCTCGCGGAGTTTAACTGACGACTGAACCGCACCGGTTTTGCCGGAGGCTCCAACTTCTGAGAGAGTGGAGCCGATGTGAGCAAGACAACGAACAAGCTTTCACCTGAAGTCCGTGAGTGTGCGATCCGCATGGTCCTGGATCACGAAACAGAACATCCGTCACGGTAGGCAGCCGTTTTTTCTATAGCGGCGAACGAGCAGGCCTGCCGAGTGACGTGGCCGAGAAGATGAAGGCTCTGGAGCGTGAGAACCGTGAGCTTCGCCAAGCCAACGAGATATTGCGCAAGGCGTCTGCTTATTTCGCCCAGGCGGAGCTCGACCGCCCCTTCAAACGATGATCTCGTACATCGATGAACACCGTGGCGTGTTCGGGGTCGAGCCGATCTGCAGACTACTGCCGATTGCTCCATCAACCTACTACGAGAACGTCGCCAAGCGCTTGGTGTGGACCGCCTGTCGGTTCGCGCCCGCAGCGATATCAGTCTGAAGATCGAGATACGACGGGTGTTCAATGAGAACTTCCAGGTCTATGGCGTGCGTAAGGTCTGGCGGCAATTGCAGCGGGAGGGCTTCGACACCGCCCGTTGCACTGTCGCCCGGCTTATGAGATCGATAAGCCTGCAAGGGGGTCATTCGAGGAAAGCCAATCCGCACGACGTACTCGGACAAGACAGCTCCAAGCCCGCTTGACCGGGTAAACCGCCAGTTCAAAGCCCCAGCACCAAACAGGCTGCAGGTTTCAGACTTAACCTATGTCGCCACCTGGCAGGGCTTCGTCTATGCGGCTTTCGTGATCGACGTCGTCGCATCGTCGGTTGGCGGGCCAGCCGGACAGCACACGCAAGCTTTGTCCTAGATGCGCTAGAGCAGCGCACTCCATGATCGGCGTCGCGCTCATGGAGGCGGTCTCGTGCATCACTCGGATCGCGGCGTCCAATACGTGTCCATTCGGTATTCCGAGCGATTGGCAGAAGCTGGCATCGAGCCGTCTGTCGGAAGCGTTGGCGACAGTTACGACAATGCCCTCGCCGAAACGATCAACAGTCTCTACAAGGCCGAGGTCATCCATCGGCGCGGGCCATGGAGGAATTTCGAAACGGTGGAATTCTCCACTTTGGAATGGGTCGACTGGTTCAACCACCGACGACTTACGGAGTCCATCGGAAACATACCGCCAGCCGAGGCTGAAGAACGCTACTACGCCGTGCTGGACGAACCCGCTATGGCCCATAACTTAAACCAAATGGCTCCGGCAAACCCGGTGCAGTTCAGCGAGCCGGCAGTGTTCTACCGTGCCGATAGCAACCATCATCAGCTGTTCGAAAAGCTTCACGCCATCGGCTGAAGGCTGAAGGCTAAAGGCTTTGTCCTTCATCACCCCGTCAGGCGAGGTGATGTGATAGCCTTCTTGAAAAGCGCGGTCATCGCATCACTGATGCCCTGCGACGGGCTGACTTCGAAGAACAGCCCCGGCGAAGCGCAGGACTGCATGCGTGCACCGATTTCCGGCTGAAACGGCTTGATCCAGCTATTATACCAGTCGTTGGTCGGTAGCGGCAGGTAGGTGGTGTAGAGCACGGCGATGCGAAAACCCTTTTCCTTCAGCTTCGTGCAATATTTGAGGTCGATCGGTTCCTGACAGCGGCCGCCCGTCGTTTTTTTGGTGCAGGTGGACGGCTTGTAGCTATCGCCGACGCCATCGGTCACGAAGAAGACGATCTTTTCCGGGCTCGCCGAACTCGCGCCCGTGCCCGAAGAGCCGATCTTGTCACCAATCTGGGTCAGCGCCCGGTCGAAATCCGTCTGCTGGTCGTTGTTGAACCCTTGCTTGGGGATCGACATCAGGTCGACTTCAGCGGCTTTCTTCTTCGCTGTCGCCAGATCCGATGTCAGCGGCACGACTTCAAGCAGCTTTGTATCTTCGGCTTTCTCTCCGAAGGAATAGACTGCCATGCGATATTGATTGCTGCTTTTGCGCATGGACTTTGCCGTATCCATAAGGCTCGCTGTCGCCTTTGCGACCACATTGATGCGCGTGGTCACGCCAAGGCTTTTAGCCTTGTAATAATAGCTGTTCGTATCCACCACACCGTCCTTCACGATATGACAGGCGAAAGCGCATTTGTCGCTCGTATTTGCAACCATGGTGGCAACATCGGTCGGCGTGGCGCCGACACCCATCGAAGGGGTATTATCAAGAAGGACGTAGAAGTCGCTGAAGGTTTCCGTCTCGTATTTGGCTGTCGCCCTGCCCGAAACGGTGATGAGATCTTTTCCAAGTATCTGCGAAAGCGTGGTCCCGACGGATGCCTTGAAGTCGACGGAGGATTCGATGGCGTTTCCGCGCTTGATCACCGACACATCGAGAGACAGGAGCTTGTAGTCCGAATTGGCCCGCTTGTTGGCATCGAAGAAGGCCGAGGCTTCATCACCGCCAAGCGTAACGACACCATCACCCGACATTTCCTTCGCTTTATGAACGCTCGCCGACGTATCGGCAACCACCGCAAGCGCTGCGGCATCCGCCGCCATCTGCAGGTCCGATTTGACGGTCATGCCGTGCGTCACATCAAGGGCCACACCGGCAACCCCGATCAGCGGCACCATCAGCAAGGCGCTGAGAATACCGAAATTCCCTGATTTATCCTGCCAGATATTTTTCAACTTCGCCCCCGAAACCCTTGTGGAGGCGAGACTTAGCCAAATATTGTTGAAGGGCAGTTTCAAAGGATAACTAATTTTCGATAAATCTAATTTCCTGAATAACTAACGTTGAAATCGAAAACAGGCGGCGCAACCAACCAACCAAAAAATATATATTTTTATTTTAAGAGACCTGAATCTAACAGCATCTATAAGGTCAACAACGTCAATGCGTGCGCAAAACGCGTTTTTAGGTTGCTATTTCCACCGTCTTGTCTCCGGTCTGCGCAATTATTGGTCTCGGCCGAGGAGCTTACCTCCCTCATCGAAGTGATGAATGAGGGGCCGGTTCGTAAGGGAGATTAAATCAATTTTTACTTAAGTTGTTCATCATTCTCCGATCAGTTTGGGATTGAGGAGGGGAACAATGAGGACGTTCGTTATTTCGTTATCGTTTATGTTAACGTTAACATCATCGGTCAATGCAGCGACAATTGGAATTTCGGTAGCTGGCCTCGACGAATTCAACACGACGCTACTAAACGGACTCGTAGATCATGCCCGTAAGATGTCGGGAACCAAAGTTATTAGCGCGGATTCAAAAGGTGATGGTGAACTCCAAAAGAGACAGGTCGCTGATCTGATCGCGCAAAAGGTCGATGCGGTAATAATTCTTCTTGCGGATGGTGATCTGGGCGCTCAATTGACTCCAATCGCGTCAAACGCCGGTGTTCCCCTTGTCTTCGTGAACAACGTGCCAGCAAATGTTGCAGATTTGCCCGCGAACCAAGTGGTTGTTGCATCGGACGAAAAGGAGTCCGGAACTCTTCAGGCCAAGGAAGTCTGCAAACTCCTGAGCGGCAAAGGTCGCATTGCTGTACTTGTCGGCGAACCCTTTCATGCCGCTGCCCGGGCACGCACGCAAGACATAGACGATGTCATCGCGACGAGCGAATGCTCCGGTCTTAAGGTTGTTGAACGCCAATCCGCGTACTGGTCGCCGGAACATGCCGACGCGCAGGTACAGGAATGGCTTGCCGCCGACGTTGAGTTCGACGCAATCCTGGCCAACAATGACGACATGGCGCTTGGTGCCATCAGCGCGCTCCGGCGCAACAATATTGGGCCAAAGGAAGTCATCGTCGCTGGGATTGATGCTATCCCGCCAGCAGTTAAAGCAATTCGCGACGGCGATCTTAAGGTTACCGTGTTTCAAAATGCAGCCGCCCAAGGAGCCGGCGCGGTTGAAGCGGCGCTAAAACTTGCTCAGGGCCAGTCAATACCGCGGGAAATTTACATCCCATTCGAGTTGGTCACTCGGCAAAATGTCGAACAATATTTGTTGGAAAGCCACTGATTTCGTGAGGCTGTGATGAATTACTGGAACAAACTGAGCATACGAGCTCAAATAACGATTGGATTTCTTCCTCTGATCTTTTTCATGAGTTTGCTATCGCTCAATGTCGTATCGGGCATGGATAAGCTCACCGCAATTTTTTCCTCTTACCGCGCCACGGTCGGCGAAAGCCTTGCAATTTCGAACTACAGCGATCGCCTAAATGATATTAAGATGTCTGTAGAGGCATTTCGGTCCGCGCCCTCGAAGGAGTTGGTTGAGCGCTTCAAATCCGGTGTCAGCTCATTCGAGAATAATGATCCGCGAATTGCGCAGAATTCTGCCCTTCTGGCAGCCCTTGTTACCATCCGAACACAAATATCCGCTTACGATCAGGCATTCGACAAAATTGTGTCGTTGCAAGCTCGCCACGATTTGCTTGCATCGAAAGTTACAGAGTTTGGCCCTTGGACCAGTGTGGCATTGAATGACGTATTACGGAGCGGGTGGAGGCAGAACGACTTACAATTGGTCTACGCCACGACGCAGACACTGGAAGCACTTAATCGTAGCCTCTATGCCTCAGAGCGTTTTGTTGCGACAGGTGATCTCCAAGCCTACGAAAGGGCCCAAGCCGCTCTTAACGAAGCCTTGGGACTAAATACGACTGCGACGAAAAACGCCCAGAATGAGTTACAACGCACCCGCCTTGCCGGTGCCGCCCAGCTCATGCAAAACTACACATCACGCCTTCGTGAGATGCGGGATGTCTGGAGTGAGACCATCAACATCCGCAAGACGGAATTGAATGAACTGGCTCCCAAGATCGCGAATGGTTTTCAGTCACTTCAAACAGCCGTCGCAAGTACGCAGACCTCGTTGGACGCCTCAGTCGAGCAAACAATGTCTTCTGCGACAACCACCACTTTGATTGTCAGCGTCGCATTAGTCATCATCGGCCTCGCTCTTTCCTACTATCTTGGGCGATTAATTTCAGGCGCGGTGCGGAAAATGGCTATATCAATGGAAAGATTGGCACGAGGCGAAAACCTCGAGGATTTCTCGGGCGCTGCTAACCGCCATGAACTTGGTGCCATGGCCCGCTCGCTGGTGGTGTTTCAGGAGACAAAGCACGCCAAGATACTCGCCGATACCAGAGCAGAAGACGCCCGGCTCGCCTCGGAAAAGCAAAGACGCAGCCAAGAGCACGAGCGTATTGCTGATGCGACAGCAATGGAACAGGCATTCATCGAAATTTCCAGAGGCCTGGATTCCCTGGCCTCGGGAGACTTGACTGCGCGGATTAGAGAAGTGGATCCACGCTATACTGTCATCCGCGATCGGTTCAATGAATCTGTAACAAGCCTCGAAGGGGCATTCGGCGCCGTCATCCAGGCCGTTGGCACGATCCGTTCTGGACTTGGCGAGATTTCGACGGCGACCAATGATCTTGCGCGCCGTACAGAGCAGCAAGCCGCCTCGCTCGAGGAAACGGTGGCAGCCCTATCGGAAGTGACGCGTGGCGTCAACGGAATGGCAGAAGGTGCCGCTCATGCCAATGATGCCGTTTCCACCGCCCAAGCAAATGCCGAGAGAGGTGGAAAAATTGTCGGCCAGGCAATCTCGGCGATGAACGAAATTCAGAACTCTTCGGCACGAATTGAAAGCATTATCGGCGTAATTGACGAGATTGCATTCCAGACTAACTTGCTTGCACTCAATGCCGGGGTCGAAGCCGCCCGGGCCGGAGAAGCCGGAAAGGGCTTCGCGGTCGTCGCCCAGGAGGTGCGTGAGCTTGCTCAACGCTCGGCAAATGCTGCCAAAGAAATCAAGCAGCTCATTTTCACATCATCCACACAAGTCGATGTTGGAGTTCAGCTGGTCGGGGATTCCGGGGTTTCTCTCAACGAGATTGTCAAGCAGGTGGGCGCGATGAGCATGACCGTGAAGGATATTGCGGTCTCAGCCCGTGATCAGGCCCTCAGTCTGCGAGAAGTTTCCGCCGCCGGAGATCAGATGGATAAGGTCACTCAGCAAAATGCAGCGATGGTAGAGCAAACCACTGCCGCCGCCCAGAGCCTTACACATGAGACGGAGAGATTGGCCATGCTGATTGGAAATTTCAAAACCGGCAATCAATACGGAACCGAACTTCTGCCCTACGCGATTGCATCTTAAGCAGCTACCTGCCGCGCGACCTCACGGGCGCGCGGCATTAATCGGAGGATTCATAGCCTCTTCGGCCACAATACGAGTCTGGAGATTGAATATCGAACAAGAGCATCAGGCATGCAAACTGACCATTTCCAGCCGACACGCCAAGATCTGTCGAAATGACAGCCGGCAACAGCTGCGCTTTCATCGGAGACCCGTATAAAGGTCTGCCAGCTGGAGTTGACGCAACTCTATCAGGATCGCGAAAGCGCGCCGTCTTACTCAACCCATATTGCTATCGAAATCAACTGCTCTACAGTTACGTCGAACATTGTGGAAATCGAATTCGCAAGGCTGGCCGCATCCGGCTGACTAGCAACATATTGAGCAAATTCGATCTCGGTCTTCGTGACGGGCCGCTTATGCCATTAATGCCTCTTCTTTGCTTTCAGGATTGCGGCAAAGACTTCCCCTACATATTAGCGTAAACCGGCCCCTCGCCACCCTGTGGCGGCACCCAGTTGATGTTCTGGTTGGGGTCCTTGATGTCGCAGGTCTTGCAATGCACGCAGTTCTGGGCGTTGATGACGTAGACCTCCTCGCCATCCTTCTCCACCCACTCATAAACGCCGGCCGGACAATACCGCGTCGAGGGACCGGCAAAGACGTCGTGTTCGGAGCGCTTCTGCAATTCCATATCCTTCACCTGAAGATGCACCGGCTGGTCCTCCTCATGATTGGTGGAGGAGAGGAACACCGAAGACAGGCGGTCGAAGGTCAGAACGCCATCCGGCTTCGGATAGGCGATCGGCTTGTGCTTCGATGCCGGTTCGAGGCTCTGCGCATCCGTCTTGCCGTGCTTCAGCGTGCCGAAGACCGAGAAACCGAACAGCTGGTTGGTCCACATGTCGAGACCGCCAAGGCCGACGCCGACCAGCGTGCCGAATTTCGACCAGAGCGGCTTGACGTTACGCACCCGTTTCAGGTCCTTGCCGATATCGCCTTCACGCCATTCTGCCTCGATCTCGACCACCTCGTCATGGGCGCGGCCGGCGGAAAGGGCCGCGGCGATCTTTTCCGCCGCCAGCATGCCCGAAAGCACCGCATTATGGCTGCCCTTGATGCGCGGCACGTTGACGAGGCCGGCGGAACAGCCGATCAGCGCGCCGCCGGGGAAGGTGAGCTTCGGCACCGACTGGTAACCGCCTTCGGTGATGGCGCGTGCGCCATAGGAGATGCGCTTGCCGCCCTCGAAGGTGTCGCGAATCGACGGATGCGTCTTGAAGCGCTGGAATTCCTCGAAGGGATAGAGATAGGGGTTCTTATAGTTGAGGTGAACGACGAAGCCGACGGCGACGAGGTTATCCTCAAGATGATACAGGAACGAGCCGCCGCCGGTCTTGAAACCGAGCGGCCAGCCGAAGGAGTGCTGCACGAGGCCCTGTCTGTGGTGTTCCGGCTTGACCTGCCAGAGTTCCTTGATGCCGATGCCGAATTTCTGCGGCTCGCGATCCCTGGACAGGTCGAATTTTGCGATCAGCTGCTTGGCAAGCGATCCACGCACGCCTTCTCCAACAAGCACATATTTGCCGTGCAGCTCCATGCCGCGGGTGAAGTTCGGGCCCGGCTCGCCGTTTTTCTCGATGCCCATATCACCGGTGGCGACGCCCATGACGGCGCCTTCGTCATTATAAAGCACTTCGGTGGCGGCAAAGCCCGGATAGATTTCGACGCCGAGCGCTTCCGCCTTTTCCGCCAGCCAGCGACAGACCAGCCCGAGCGAGACGATGTAATTGCCGTGATTGTTCATCAGCGGCGGCATCATGAAATTCGGCAGGCGGATGGAGCCGGCCGGCCCTAAGAACATGAACTGGTCGTCCTTGACCTCGGTCTTGAAGGGATGCCCCTCCTCTTCGCGCCAGCCCGGCAGCAGCCGGTCGATGCCGATGGGATCGACCACTGCGCCTGAAAGAATATGCGCGCCAACTTCCGCGCCCTTTTCCAGAACGACGACCGAAAGCTCGGGCTCCACCTGCTTCAGCCGGATGGCCGCGCTGAGACCCGCAGGACCCGCACCAACGATCACAACGTCGAATTCCATCGCTTCGCGTTCGGGCAGTTCCATCGCTTCCGTCATCAAAGTGCCTTTTCGAGCTCCGGCAGGGCCACGAACAGATCGGCGACGAGGCCGTAATCGGCCACCTGGAAAATCGGCGCTTCTTCATCCTTGTTGATGGCGACGATGACCTTCGAATCCTTCATGCCCGCCAGATGCTGGATGGCGCCCGAAATGCCGGCAGCGATGTAAAGCTGCGGGGCGACCACCTTGCCGGTCTGGCCCACCTGCCAGTCGTTTGGCGCGTAACCGGCATCGACGGCCGCGCGGCTGGCACCAACGGCGGCACCGAGCTTGTCCGCGACGGGAAGGATGACTTCCTTGAACTTTTCCGACGAGCCAAGCGCGCGGCCACCGGAGATGATGATCTTCGCAGAGGTCAGTTCCGGACGGTCGGAAGAAGCCAGAGCATCGGAAACGAAGCTGGAGACACCGGGATTTTCAGCGGCAGCGATTGTCTCGACCGATGCCGAACCACCTTCGGCGGCGGCTGCAAAGGCGGTCGGACGCACGGTGATCACCTTCTTGGCGTCGCTTGCCTGCACCGTCTGGATGGCATTGCCGGCATAGATCGGCCGCTTGAAGGTGTCAGGCGATACGACCTCGATGATTTCCGAGACCTGCGCCACGTCGAGAAGCGCTGCCATGCGCGGCAACACGTTCTTGGCAGATGCCGTCGCCGGCGCGATGATGACGTCATAGGAGGGGCTGAGCGAAACAACCAGCGCCGCCAGCGGCTCGGCAAGCGCGTTGGCATAGGAGGCGTCGTCGGCGAGCAGCACCTTGGAGACGCCGGAGAGTTTTGCCGCCGCGTCAGCAGCGCCCTTGGCGCCAGAACCGGCGACCAGCACGTGCACATCGCCGCCGATCTGCGTTGCCGCCGTCAGCGTCTTTGCCGTCAGGTCGGAAAGGGTTGCGTTGTCGTGTTCTGCCAGAAGAAGAATGGCCATAAGAATATCTCCCTTTTCCGAAACCTTAGAGGACGCCGTCGGCTTTGAGCTTTTCGACCAGTTCGGCAACCGAGCCGACCTTGATGCCGGCCTTGCGGCCCGCGGGCTCCTCGGTCTTCAGCACCTTCAGGCGCGGCGAGACATCGACGCCGAAATCGGCCGGAGCCTTTTTGTCGAGCGGCTTCTTCTTTGCCTTCATGATGTTCGGCAGCGAGGCGTAACGCGGCTCGTTCAGACGAAGATCGGTGGTGACGACGGCTGGCAGTTTCAGCTCGACAGTCTGCAGACCGCCATCGACTTCACGGGTAACCGCGACCTTGCCGTCAGCCGGCACGACCTTGGAGGCAAACGTGCCCTGGCCCCAGCCGAGCAGGGCTGCCAGCATCTGGCCGGTCTGGTTCGAATCGTCATCGATCGCCTGCTTGCCGACGATGACAAGACCGGGCTGCTCAGCCTCGGCCACGCCCTTCAGGAGCTTGGCGACGGCGAGCGGCTCGACGGTTTCGTCGGTCTCGATCAGGATGGCGCGGTCGGCGCCCATGGCAAGCGCGGTGCGCAGCGTTTCTTCCGCCTTGGCCGGGCCGATGGAGACGACCACGACCTCTTCGGCTTTGCCGGCTTCCTTCAGGCGAAGGGCCTCTTCCACCGAGATTTCGTCGAACGGGTTCATCGACATCTTCACATTGGCAAGCTCAACGCCAGAACCATCCGACTTCACGCGGATTTTCACGTTGTAGTCGACGACTCGTTTAACGGGGACAAGGATTTTCATCGGCGGCTTTCCTATCGATCTTTTTCGTTGGGCGTTGAAATCATTGTCGCGCGAGTATCAGGGGCGGCTTTATGCTGAATCGATGCTGTTTGCCCGATCGTCGGTTCAACGCTCATTTTGCTGAAAATCAGCCTGCTATGCCACGCATCGCCATTGCAATGCGCAATGAAATCGAAGTCGCTCCACGTGACAGGGCGTCTCGCCGCTTATCGTGCGGAGTTCCACCGGTTTCGTGAGCTTTGACGTCGATATGCAGTCACAACCGCTCGACTTCGTTTATTCGGCAGCATCCCCTCTGGTTTTTGATAACCGAAGGGGTTCATTCTTTTTTTGGGGCAGATTTTGCCGTTTCTTTGGAGCGGCGGACAGAAGATATTCGCCCGAATCCACCAGGAAACGCTCATTTTCGCGAATTCGCTGTTGCGCCACATCGCCAAGCCGGCTGATGGTCAATGCGGCCAGTAGGTTAGTGACGGCAATAGCTCCCAGCGCAGATTCGGGAAATGCCTGGCCAGACGACTGCGCTACAAAATGCAAAGGCCCCGCAAACTTGCTGATAGGCGCCGCAAAACTGTCGGTGATCGAGATGATGTGGGCTCCCGCAAGCGACGCCTTTTCGGTCAAAGTGTGAACTACGCGATTGAAGGGCGCAAAAGTCACAGCAACGACGACATCGCCTGGCTGGATATCGTCCAGTGGACCTTCCGGTGCCCCCCCGGGAGCATCTAGCAGAACGATATTAGGGCGCGCTTTGCGTAAGGCGTAGGCAAGGGTGAAAGCGGGCGTGAAGGCCGTCCGGCGACCAATAATATAAACCTTCGGTGCTTGGGCAAGAAGTTGCACCGCCCTTTCGAGCTTCTCTTCCGACAGATGTGCCCTTGCCTGTTCAACGACAGCCAGTTCCGTTGCGAAGAACGAATCGATAAACGGCTGTAGCCCGGAATTCTTACCCATTTCCGCAATCAGCGTTCGCGCGCTAAGCTCATTACGGTTTATAGACTGTCGATCTCTTTGCTGGCGCTCCTGTGCAATATCAATGAATTGCTGACGTAACTCACCGTATCCTGCAAGGCCCAGCTTTTGTGCCAGCCGGACGAGACTGACAGGTTGGATGTTCGCCCGCCTGGCAACTTCACGCATGGTATAGAATGGAATTTCATCAGGATTGTTGATGAGGTAGTGAGCCGCATCCACCGTCTGCCCTGAAAGCTCAACGCAGATTTTCTTAACTCGCTCGATCACATCTGGTTTGGTCATAACTCTCTCTGGACGTCGGCCATATAAGGTCTTCAAAGTGGACCATTTTCCCCAATCGGCCGAATAAAGCAATGAAGGACTAACATCTCCAAGCATCAGGTGGAAAATCCCGCAAAACGAATGCGTGTGGGCCGATATTCACAGTCATCGATGGCCCACAATTGGGGAGTGTCAACGAACAATGTTACGCAGGGCGCCTACATTTTCCAGCTCCACTTCAACAACGTCACCCGGTTTCAACCACACCGGCGGCTGTCGTTTGGCGCCAATACCCTGGGGAGTACCTGTCGTAATGATGTCACCGGGGGAAAGAGACAGGAAATAAGAAATATAGCTCACCAACTGGCGAACCGGAAAAATCATGAGATTCGTATTGGATGATTGAACCTGCACGCCGTTGACGTGAGTCTGTATATCGAGGTTCTGAAGGTCCCCAGCCTCATCGAGTGTAACAAGTACCGGTCCGACTGGTGTCGAACCGTCCACAGCCTTGCCTGCCAGCCATTGTGTCCCACGATACTGGAGATCCCGCGCGGTGATGTCGTTCAGGACAGTCACGCCGGCTACGAAATCCAATGCATCCTCTGCGGAGACGGAGCGGCATTCCTTGCCAATTATGATCGCAAGCTCGCCTTCAAAATCGAGGTTCGGTGTGATGTTGGAACATGATATCGTGTCGAAAGGGCCAATCAAAGAGCTTGCGAACTTCGCAAAAATGTCGGGATGCGACGGAAGCGCCCGGCCGGTCTCTGCGACATGGTCGTTGTAGTTGAGACCAATGCAGAGAACTTTCGAAGGATCCGTGACCGGCGGGCCGAGCCGCACCTTGTCGAACGGGCCGACATTCGCTTTTGGATTCGCCCTGGCTGCCGCAGTCAGTCGCGCCGAGAGTTGTGGCAGTTCTCCCCCATGTCGCCGCAGTAATTCACGCACAGAAGAGATTGGCTCCCCGCGCCCGCCCGGCCCGCCTTCAAGTAGCGTATCCACATCGAAGATCGATGTATCAATTACGATACCTGCCTTCCAAGAGTCACCAGAATCATACGTAACGAGTTTCATTGGTCCTCCTGCACCGTGCCGGTGCTTTCAAGTCAAAAATGAGAATTGCATGAGTCAAACAACGGACGATTGCCGCAGCCTGGCACCTCTTCCACTGCTGAAAACCGATCGCCCCACCAAGGCTGCAGATAGCTCGAACCTAGAGCCGGTTCCCTTTCATAAAGTCAGCAGCGCGCTCCCCAATCATAATCGCCGGGGCATTCAGGTTGCTCGATGAGACGAACGGCATAACCGAGGTGTCGGCAACACGCAGACCGTCGATTCCATGAACGCGCAACTGCGGGTCGACAACAGCCATCTCGTCCCTGCCAATTTTGCAAGCGCCGCTGAAATGATAGGCTCCCTGGGTATATCTCCTGACGAAAGCCTCGAACTCTGTACGCGTCCTCAACGGTTTGGCAGGCAAATGCGACTCGCTGACAAACGCCTTCATCGATGGCTGCTCCATGATCTCCTGCCCGAGGCGAATCCCGTCTACGAGGCGATCGACGTCATAGGGATGGCTGAGGTAATTAGGATCCACGATTGGAGGAACACTCGGATCAGATGAACGCAGAGTAATCCGACCCCTGGATTTCGGCCGGCAGGCGTAGACGTTCAACGTACATCCATTACCGCTCGCCGTCGTCTCCACCCCCTCCTCGATGCCGGCGCCGGCCAGGAAATGGTATTGAAGGTCGGGCGTAGGATCCGATTTGTCGCCCCACCAGAAGGCTCCGCCTTCGCAGATGTTGGAGGTAATCGGACCAGATCCGAAAAACGCATATTGAACTGCCGCAGCCGCCTGCCACCGAAGCTTCTTGTATTTGTCGTAGCTCGTATTCGACTTCAGGTTATAGATCAGAAAGCAGTCGGTATGGTCCTGCAGGTTTTGCCCGACGCCTGGCAGATCGTGAACCACCTGGACTCCGGCCCGCTGAAGTTCGGTAGCAGGCCCTATTCCCGAAAGCTGAAGCAGGCGCGGCGATCCGACTGCCCCGGAGGATATGACGACCTCCCGCTCCGCTCGCATGGTTTCGACGCGGCCATTCTCGACATACTGAACGCCGATAGCGCGACCGCCCTCTATAATAATCTTCGTGACCTGCTTGTCGGTAACAACCTTGAGATTCCGACGCTTTCTAGCTGGATGAAGATAAGCATCAGCCGAGCTGCATCGACGGCCATTCTTCGTCGTCAGTTGGTAGAGCCCGGCTCCCTGAAGGTTTCCAGAATTGAAATCCGGATTATAGGGTATCCCCGCCTCCTGACAGGCCTTCACCCAGGCTTTGGTTAGCGGCAAGGTATATTGCTGGTTTGAAACGCTCAATGGTCCACCCTGACCATGAACATCGTTCGAATAGACCTCGTTGTTTTCTGCCTTGCGGAAATAGGGGAGAACATCTTTGTAACCCCAACCTTCGGCTCCATGATCAACCCATCGATCAAAATCAGATGGTGCGCCTCTCATATAGATCATCGCGTTAAGAGAGCTACCGCCGCCGAGAACGCGCGCTTGTCCGACATTTGGCTCGGTGTCATTTTGATGTCGGAGTTTCTCGACTTTGTACCAATGAAGGAGAGAACTCTTGAAGGACTTATAAAACGTGACTGGAAAGCGGATCCAAATGCTGCTGTCCCTCGGACCGGCCTCAAATAGCGTAACCGAGACGTCAGGATCTTCGCTCAACCGACCCGCAATCGCGCATCCAGCCGATCCTCCGCCTACCACGATAAAATCGGGCATCACATCATCCTAATTTTTGATTGTATACCGAAAGCAACTCACATCCGAAAGTGAACAGGCACCGATCCGCCTAGAATATGCCCGAGAAGAACGCATCGACTTCCGCCTGCCGCATGTCGCAAAACCAGCATTCTACAATCTGCTCGTTTTCGAAGCGATAGGCGGCAAGCCGGTCTGTACGAACCTGCTTGTCGCCGCGCGACCAAATCTCATGGACCATGATCAGAATGGCATCGTCCGATTCTGCGATGAGTTCGTCATGCCCGGCCTCGCCGCCGACGATCCATCTGTCGGTATAAGCTGCGACCTTGTTTACCCACCCCTCGACGAAGCCGCTGGCGCCATGGAAGTCTCCGGATAGAACAGGATGCGTTCCCCCCATATGGACGACAAGATTTTCAGCATAGTAGCTGCAACCCTTCTCAACATCTCCGCTCGACCATGCTTCGTGGTACTCACGAAGAATATCGCTCGCACGTTTCTTGCTCATGTGGGTTCCCCTTTATCGTTAAGTGGGCGTTGATCGTATTGAACCGTGAAATTATGCAGACACCCGACGCCCCTCGGTCGATACAATGGATTTTCCATCGGCGGATATCGCGACACCATAAATGTCGAGTGCCGCCTGTTGGGATACGACGCCATCACGAACGTCCCGCAAGACGGAAAGGGGGTCGCGTTGGTGCGGATGTCCCCAACCGCCGCCGGCCGTAGCCTCGATCACCAAATGGAGCGGCTTGACCTCTTCAACGCCGTAGGGCGGGCAATACAACTCCGCTCCCGTCGCCAGATCGAAGGCCCTGATCGACCCCTTTTCACCCCAATGCCCGCCATTGACGCCAGCGGCTGTCTTTTTGCGAGCGCCCTCTCCCCTGAGAAGATGTTCGCCGCCCGCCAGCACATCGACCACGTAATCGACACCGGTTCCGCCGCGATACTGGCCGGCTCCCCCGGTATCACACCGCATCTCGTAGCGATGCACGCGGATCGGATAGGACTGCTCATAGGTTTCGACATTGGGGATGAACATGCCGCCGAGCGTCATCTGATGGCTTGAAGTTGCAAATCCATCGCGCCCCTTGACCGCGCCGCCGCCGGAACTTCCGTGCCAATGGTAGAGAACAAACACATTCCCGTCGGGTTTCTTGCCTGAGGAGATGCCGAACACTGACTTGCCCCAGCCTGCGCAGGCACGCTCGGGATCCGCCTGGGCCAACGCTCCCCAGCATGCATTCATGATGTCGATCGCCGGGAACACAGTATTCATCGTCATAGGTGCGGGAGGCAGGGCGTTCACCACGCTGCCTTCAGGCGCGATAATTTTCACACACCGGTAGGTGCCCTCGTTGTGCGGGATCGCGGGATCAAGGAAAGCCGAGAGAGCGCAATAGACCGCTGAATGCGTGTTGGCGATCCCGCTATTTTTGAAACCTTTGATCTGCGGCGATGTACCCGTGAAATCGAAGGTGATCATGTCTTCGTCGATAGTCATCTTTATACGCGTTTCAATATCGACAAGCTCAAAGCAATCGGTATCGCTGAAGTCCGAGGCATGCCACACACCGTTCGGCAGCTCGGAGATGGCCTGACGCATTCGCCGCTCACCATAGTCGAGAAGAGCGTCGAGATAAGCGCGCCCCTTCTTGATGCCAAGTTGGGCGATGACGTCAGCCAGCCGCTGACCGCCGATCCGTGTCGAGCCGATCATTGCGCCGAGATCGCCTTCCAGCAGATCCGGGCAGCGCGAATTGAGCAGCAGCATCCGCCACAGGTCGTCACGCAACTGGCCCCTTTCGATCAACTTGAGTACCGGCAGGCGAATTCCCTCGTGAAAAATCTCGGTCGCCCTAGCATTGTAAGTGCCAGCCGCGCCGCCGCCAATATCGGACTGGTGGGCGCGATTGCTACAGAAGCCGAAGAGTTCGCCTTCCACAAAAACGGGACGTATAAGGGTCCAGTCGGGCAGGTGATTGCCTCCGGCGGCATAGGGATCGCTCAAAATAAAGACATCTTCCGGCTCGATACGCCCGGAGAAATCACGAAGGACGGCGCGCACGGCAAATCCGCCACTGCCGGAATGGATCGGCAGGCCGTCCGCCTGAGCGATCGTCTCACCGTCCGCATTGCTCAGGAAGCATGAAAAGTCATGGCTCTGGCTGAAGATCGGACTGCGCGCGGTCCTGGTCATGATTGTGCCCATCTGCAGGCTGATGTGATCCAGTTGTCGCTGCAGAATTGCAATGAGGACCGGATCGTATTCTGGAGATAAAACAGCGCTCATAGTTCGACCTCGTCAATTCTAGCAAAAACCAATTCACCTTCCGGAGAATTCAACCGCCGACACACCAAAAATCCGGTGGTTTTCAAATCGTGGCCAAGGATGCTGTGCTTGTTCATGCGGCCTCGCCCTGCAAAATCTCGACATGATAGTTGCCGGCATCGGTCATCGTCAGCTTGTCGCCGGCACCGAGAATAAGCGTGGTCGTCGCCTCCTCTATGACGGCAGGTCCCACGAGTTTTTGGCGCGGGGTCAGAACCGTACCGTCGTAAACAGGCGTTTCAACAAAACCCAGTTCCTTGTTGATCCAGACCGGCCGGCGGGAAATCGCCAGCGGGTCGGATACGATTGCCGACGCCGTGGCAACTTCCAATGCATTCAGCTTACCGACCGCAGCCAACCGGAGATTGACGACCTCAACTGTACCCGCAGGCTGGACATAACCGAAAAGACGCTGATAGACCTGCTCAAACGCCGACCGTATTGTCACTGCATCCGTCGAGGAGCACTCCACGGGTATGGTCCATTGCTGTCCAAAATAACGCAGGTCATAAGCACGATTCAGAACAGCTTTCTCGCCGGTAAAGCCTTCGCGTGCCAGTACATTCGTTGCTTCCGCCTGCAATTCGGCAAAAGCCGCTTCCAATTGGTCCGGTCCCGAGACCTCCATGTTATCCAGCTCTTTGAGCCAGCTGCGGACATAGTCATGGCGCAGGTCGGAATTACACATTCCGAATGCGCAAAACACGCCTGCCAGCCGTGGAATATAAAGACTTGAGCAGCCAAGCAGCCTTGCGGTTGATGGGCCATGCAAGGGGCCTGCTCCGCCGCATGCAACGAGCGTAAACGCCCTTGGATTATAACCCTTCTCAAGTGACGCCTGCTCGACAGCGTGGAGGATGTTTTGTTCGACGAGTTGAATAATACCTGCGGCTGCATCCGCGACGCTGAGACCGAGAGGTTTTGCGACATGCGTTTCGATCGCCTCGACCGCTTTTTCCCGGTCCAGGGTGATAACGCCGCCCGCGTAGGGACCCGGCTTTAGTCGTCCAAGCACGAGTTGGGCGTCAGTCACGGTCGGGCGTGTGCCGCCACGACCGTAAGATGCCGGTCCGGGGGTCGAGCCCGCACCTTCAGGACCGGCCTTCAGAAGCCCCGCGCCGTCCACAGAGGCGATCGTGCCTCCGCCTGCGCCGACTGTGTGAATGTCAACGGAGGGAATGTTCAGATGGTAACCATCGACCACGATCTGATCGGTCATGGAGACCATACCATGTTCCATCAACGTCACATCACAGCTTGTTCCGCCGACCTCGATTGACATGAGGTGCTCAGATCCCGTGTCCTGGCCGAAGAACTTTAAAGAGCCGACGCCCGCCGCCGGACCCGACAGAACCAGGCTGGCAGGCGCGTGTCCGATCTCGTCGATCGAAATCGCTCCTCCGTTCGACTGGATCATCAACAGCTTGCGCTTCAGCCCTAGCGACGACAGCCGCTGGGAAAGGCTCTCGAGATATGGCACGACGCGGCGCGCAACATAGGCATTGACGACGGTCGTCGACGTCCGTTCATACTCGCCGATGGTCGGGGCGATTTCCGATGAGGCGGTGACCCACACATGCGGAAGAAGCTTCTTCAGTTCAGCTTTGGCCGCTCTTTCATGGGCCGGATTGGCGTAGGAATGCAAAAAGCAGATCGCAATCGCCTCGACACTCTCTTCCTCGAAAATACGTGCGGCGGCGGCGATTGAATTGGGATCGAAAGGAACTCTGACTGTACCGTCCTGCTCCAGTCGTTCGGTGACGGGGAGGCGCAGATAACGGGGCACCAGGACTTCCGGAAACGGCTTTCGGTGATCCCAGACAAACTCCCGCATGGAGCGCCTGATTTCCAGCGAATCACGAAAGCCTTCGGTAACCAGAAGCCCGACCTTTGCACCCTTCTTTTCAAGCAGCGTGTTTGTGGCAATGGTCGAGCCATGAACAAACAATTCGGTATTGGAAAGGAAGGTTTCGACGTCGATCGCCAAAGCTCCGGCCGCCAGCCGGATCGCCGAAAGTACACCCTCCGTAGGGTCGGAAGGAACCGAAGGAGCCTTAAACGCGCGCACGGCCCCTCTGGAGTCAACCATGACAAGGTCGGTAAAGGTACCGCCAATATCAACTCCGACGCGGTAGGGTGCAATTAACATCGGCTGTCCACTCATCGTTGCTTCACCATATCTAATATCTTCTGTCAGAGGCTACTGGGCCCCCGGCCTCAAACGACCGAGTCCCGGTGTGTGTCAAACTCTCTTTCGACGACGCTCACCAGCTTATCCGCTATCGAAAAGACTTCGACCTCAGTCATCGGGCTGGAAAGCGACCCGGAGCAGTTGGGCGTGAGAAGGACGTTTTCATCCAACATGGCCAACTGGACCCGACGGATGCGCTCTGCAGCCTCCGCAGTCGGAAAAGCACTACGATAGCCGGTGACCTTCCCCGCTCCGATATGAAGTCGAAAGAGGGACCCCATCCCGGTAACCGTTGCGGCCACGCCAGCATCCGCAAGCCCCCTGGTAATTCGCGCGCGCAAGACATCGCCAAGTTTGTTGAGCCGATCCACCACTGGCCGAGAGTAATGCTCCAGCGAGGTCAGGCCTGCAGCCATGCTGAGTGGGTTGGCGCTAAACGTGCCTCCCATCGACACTTTCGGCTTGCCGGCGGAGTGATCGAATACCGACATACATTCAGCGCGCCCGGATACGGCTCCGATCGGCAATCCGCCGCCAATGATCTTGGCCGTTGTGATCAGATCTGGCTCGAGACCGAAAAGAGGGGAAGCGCCTTCATAGGAAAGACGGAAGCTGATCACTTCGTCGGCAATGAGGATGATGCCATCACGGGCGCAAGCCTGCTGGATGACGGCAGTCGTCTCTCTCGACATCGGCACTGCGCCGGCGCGCGAAGCATTTGGATCGACGATCACTGCCGCCAGCGTGCCCCCTTCGCGTCGAAGAATGTCGGCGCAACGCTGGGGATCATCATAGGGGAGAACCACTACCTCTTGAAGAACAGAAGCCGGTGTGCCGGCATTGCAACGGATGGATGCAGGATCACCATTCTCGTCGTTCCAATTGGAAGGTGTAGGATCGAGGCTCACCTCTATCCAGTCATACGCCCCGTGATAGCAGCCCTCGAACTTGGCAATCCGGTGTCGACCGGTCAGGCCTCGCGCGCCCTTAATAGCGGCCAGGACCGCCTCGGTTCCCGAATTGCAGAAGCGGGTCTGTTCCATCCGCGGACTTCTCGCGGCCAGCGCTTCGGCCAGAAGGATTTCACTCTCGGTCGGCATTCCGAATGCCGTGCCTCTGGTCATCGCATTGCGGACCGCATCTAGAACTGGGCCATATGCGTGGCCATGGATGAGTGAGAAAAAGTTATTGGCGCAATCAAGAAGTCGCCGCCCGTCGATATCGATGACCCAGCATCCTTCACCACGCGCAGCATAAGGCGGATGCGGTTGGAGCCAAGACGCCGCCCGCATAGATCCCCCCGGGACCACTTTTCGCTCTCGCACATATGCGGCCTCGGAGCGCTCGCCGATGGTTGGAACTGCGTTGCCGCTGTTGTGCCCTGGACCCGATTTCATTGAATACTCCATCCGCTTTTCAATAGGTGGCAGTAGACACATGATCCTAAACTGTGTCAACAGGATCATGTGATCCATGCCTGTTTTTTCTGGCTTGTGGAAAGCCGTCGCCGTAATCCGCACCGAGAAGGCGTGTGGAAGAAGGTGCAAAAATATGCCGCCAAAAGACAACCCACTCGTAAAAGGCCAGGCGCTTGCCGCGACCTCCGGCCACTCCCATGAATTCCGACAAATTCCGAATTCGGCTCAGAAAACGAGTAAATCTTGACTTTGGATCAGTTGATCCACTTGACATACATCTGGATCATGATGTTGATTGCCGGGGATGGAGAGCATGGGCCTGTTGGCGCTCATGAAAATAGAAAACACTTCTCGGAAAGATTATTTGACTTGGAACCGGGGCCACCAGTCCGAGAAGAAAATCGTAAACCACATTCCGGTGACTTTGTTGCTCCCTGGATATGCTGCGGACTTGCGACTGCGTGTTCAAACCGACCGCTTTGAGGGAACTGCGGTTAGGAAATATTCCGATTGCAAAGCCGCGCCGAAGACACAATTCGAATGCTTTTGAGGAGGCCGTTAGATGACTCATATGGACCAAACGAGCGTTTATGACGTTGTGATTGTGGGAGCCGGTCCGTCTGGAGCGGTCGCCGCAAAACGCCTAGCGGAAGAGGGAATGTCGGTTATCTGTCTGGAACAGGGCGGCTACCCTGACTACACGAAGCTTCGGCATTCGGGTCTAGAGTTCGAACTGACCAAATCTCAGCATTTTTCATCAAACCCCAACAGAAGAAAGTCTTCCTCCGACTACCCGATCAATGTTGCGGATTCGGACGTCGAACCGCTGATGTGGAATGGAGTTGGCGGGAGCTCGATCGTCTATACAGCCGCTTGGCATAGGCTGAAGCCAAGCGACTTTCGAGTACGGACAGTAGATGGCGTCGCAGACGACTGGCCATTGAGCTATACCGACCTTGAACCATTTTATGCAAGAGTCGAGAACGATTTTGCAGTTTCCGGCGTTGGAGGCGACCCGGCGTATCCGCCCGGCTTTGATATCCCGCTACCGCCCTTCCCCATGGGAAAGATGGAGAAAAAGTTTGCCGGCGCACATGACCGTCTTGGATGGCACTGGTGGCCCGGCAGTAATTCGATAGCAACGGTGAGGCACAATGGGCTCTTGCCATGCGTTCGTCGCGGCGCCTGCGCTTGGGGTTGCTTTGACGGCGCCAAGGCCTCCGTTGATCGTACGCATTGGCCCGCATGCATCAAACTTGGTGTGAAACTCGTGCAGAACGCGCGCGTTATGCGTGTGGAAACCGGAGCCGACGGTCTCGCTACGGGCGTTACCTATGTAGACCAGGAAACAGGCAATACACATTTTCAGCCAGGCCGGACTGTCATCGTTTCGGCCAATGGCATAGGCACGCCCAGACTACTTTTGAACTCGGCTTCGAACGACCACCCGAACGGGTTGGCAAATTCCTCCGGCCTAGTAGGCAAGCGATTGATGATGCACCCGTACAGGACCGTAACGGGGCTTTTCGACGATTTTTTCGAAAATTGGCAGGGACCTTATGGCCAACGGGCCTACTCGCTGGAATTTGCCGAGACCCGCAAGGATACGAATTTCATCCGAGGAGCAAAATGGCAGCTCATGGGAATGGGCGGCCCTCTGGCATCGGTGGGAAGTTGGCCATGGGGCAGCAACGACGATGTCTGGGGCGAAAATTTCCATGCAACCGTGCACAAGCGTTTTGGGCGCTCAGCCTACTGGGGGATCATGGCGGAGGATCTGCCAGATGAGGAAAATAGAGTTACTCTCGATCCCGATTTGGCCGATGCCCATGGAATGCCCGCCGCGAAGGTCAGGTATAAGGCATCGCAAAACACAACGGATCTCCTGAACTACAACTTGGCGCGCGCATCGGATTCCATGAAGGAAGCGGGTGCGTATGAAGTGGCGGAAACGCCGCTGATGCGAGAAACCGGCTGGCATATCCTCGGAACGGTGCGAATGGGCGGCGATCCGCGCACATCGGTGGTCGATTCGTTTGGGCGTTCGCATGACGTGCCAAACCTCTTCGTCATGGACGGCAGCGTTATGCCGACGTCGGGTGCAGTCAACCCGACCGGTACTGTGACAGCGCTGGCGCTGCGAAACGCCGAATCGATGATTGAAAACCGACGCTCTCAGCCCGTCAGCCGGGCTGCCGAAGCGCAAAAGGTGGGATTTTAAGCCATGACGACTATCATTGATGACTTTCACACGAGGATTACATGGGTCGCCGACGCCCTTATCCCGTCAGACGCAAATCTTGACATGCCTTCAGCCATGGAAGCCGGCATGCTGGATCACCTGCTGCCCCGCGCCCTGAAGGAGCGCGACGATATGGCGCCGGCATTTTTCAAGGCGCTGTCGCGGCTCCCTGACGCGCGGCCGAACGATCCACTGGACACGATCCGCTCTCTCGGCGCCGACGATTTCTATGTCATTTCGTTCTTAATTGCCGGCGCTTTTTTCCTGGACGACGCTGTCGCCCGAAAATTGCGATATCCGGGACAGGAAGCCTTGTACGAGACGCCGGACTACGACGAGATCATGGAGACGGTCGAACGGATCCAATCCAGAGGAGCCGTCTTTCTAGATGTACGGGAAAAATCAGCCCCCGCCTAAATCTGAAAAACAGAAATCTTGTCACGTCACTGCGCGAAACGCCCACTCACTTCGATCGGATTGTGGTTGGAACCGTTCGCCGGGACTTCTCTTTCGTCAAGAGCACGCCTCCCGACAGCCGTGGAGGCCGGGACGGCTACATCGTCAAATTCCAGCCACGTGTACGGTGTTAGGGGATTACTTTGTTGGGGTTCAGCAGCCCGTGCGGATCGATCGCAGTCTTTATCCGTTTCATCAAGTCGATTTTCCCTTCGGCGCCATAGAGCCGCAATAGATCCAGCTTGACGCGCCCTATCCCATATTCAGCGCTGAACGTTCCTCCCATTTCAAACGCCAACTTGTAGATTTCCGGAGAGATATTCAGTTCCACGTAGCGTTTGAAACCTTCCTTGTCATGTCCTTCAGGGGAGAGAATATTGAAATGGACGTTGCCGTCACCGACATGGCCGTAGACCGAGAGAATAGCATCGCTCCGATGACTGCGAATCAGTTGGCACGCCGATTCAATGAAGGTGGCAAGGCGGGATGTTCGCACCGCAATATCATGTTTGACCGATCCGCCGTGGTGAACCTCGGCTTCGGGTATAGTCTCGCGCAGATGCCAAAGGTCTGCCCGTTGCTGTTTGCTCGCGGCAATTGTGCCATCGCTGATCAATCCGGATTCGAACAGCCCGGCAAGAAGCACATCCATACATTCTCCCAGGTTCAATACAGGAGAGGAAGTCGCGGCCTCCAGAAGGATGTAATGCGCGCTTTCCTCGCCAAGCGGATTCCTGAGATGGCCTTTGGCGCTGAGGAGCAGATTTAATGACGTGCTGGAAATATACTCGAATGACGTAATCGCCTCTCCGTTTTGTATCTGGGCCGCATCGAGGATGGTAACAAGCGAGGCAATGTCGCGCACAGCCAGAAAAGCGGTAATCGTCTGGCTGGGTTTCCTTGCCAGCTTGAGGGAAACGCCGGTGATAACCCCAAGCGTTCCTTCAGCCCCGACGAAAAGCTGCTTCACGTCATAGCCTGAATTATTCTTCCGAAGCGGGTTAAGCTCGCTAAACAGCGATCCGTCTGGCAATACGGCTTCAAGCCCGAGCACCAGATCGCGTGCCATCCCGTATCGGACGACGTTGGTTCCGCCGGCATTGGTCGAGAGATTGCCGCCGATGCGGCATGACTGTTGTGAGCCCAAAGCGAGGGGCAGCAATAGGCCCACATCATCGGCGGCCCGCTGCAAATCGCTGAGTATGATGCCTGCATCCGCGGTGACGGAGAGATTTCCGGGGTCCAGATCGCGGAGCCTATTCATTCTTTCCAGACTGATGAGCAATTCCTGCCCATCGGCGTTCGGCGTTGCTGCGGCGCAATAGCTGGTATTCCCCCCCTGGGGTACAAGACCAACCTTATGCTTCGCGCATGCCCGGATAATCGCCTGAACTTCCGCAGTATTGCGTGGACGCAACAAGGCGGTTGTCGCTCCGAAATACTGTCGGCGAAAATCCGTGACGTAGGACGATACGATATCCTGGTCTTTCGTTACCACCTCGGCAGGCAGATCCAAAAGCACGCTGTCGATTTTTTGCATCGGCAATGTTCCGTTTATCGACGCCTGACCCGCATCCGTTTTTCAGCACCCAAGTCGGCGACAATCACAAATGCAGTTCTTAAACGCCAAGAACGTTACCGCGTCACCAGATCGGGAAGGGCTTCTCCCTGAAGCGCCCGCCGCGCCCTTTCCACGGCCTGTTCTTGCAACGCATCCAGTGACGTGGTCGAACGCCAGGCAACATGAGGGGTAAAGACCGTATTCGGCGCAGCGCGTAACGGATGGCCAACCGGCAAAGGTTCCTGGGCAAACGTATCAATGCCTGCGCCGGCAATACGTCCTGCACGAAGAGCAATGGCGAGCGCCTCCTCGTCGATCAGGCCACCGCGCGAAACGTTTATGATCACCGCATTGCGACGCATGCGCTCCAATACGTCAGCCGAGATAAGGTGGCGGGTATCTGCGGTGAGCGGCAGATGAAGTGAGATGACGTCCGACTCTTCCAACACCTGCTTCAGGGTCGCGACAGGGACATCTGAAAAGATTGACACTGGGTCAAAGGCATGGACCTTCGCGCCGATAGCAGCCCACCATCTGGCGACCAGCTTCCCGATGCGACCCATTCCAACTATGCCAACCTGGAGGTTCGACAGTTTAGGTGTATCCAGACCAATCATTCCCGCCCACTCGCCCGCGCTGATGGCAGCCTGACCTTGCGGGATTCGCCGCACCAGGCTTAATCCCATCGCAAAAGCATGTGACGCGACTTCCTCGGACGCGGTGTCGGGAACAATGGTCACGGGAACGCCGACGTTATTTGCAGCCGCAACATCGATGTTGTCGTAGCCGACGCCGTAACGCACCACGGCCTTGCAGCGCCGCAACATGCCAAATTCTTTCGCCGTCATCTTGGCGTAGGGTGTAACCATGACCACTTCCGCATCGGCCATGCGACTGCTGAAAGATTCCTGATCCTCGGCAACCACCATCTCTCGACCGAAGCGTTCAGCGAGCGCACGTTCTCTGTTTACATTCGGGAAGCGGTGGGGAGCGACGAGGATAATCCCCGTCTCATTTGCCATAGTCATCTTGTCAGTTCTCCGCATTTGATAAGAATTTGATGGGGCTTCAGTTCGTCGTGTCGAGGTCGATCAGTTCGATCTTGTATCCATCGGGATCGTCGACGAAGGCAATCACGGTCGTCCCATGCTTCATGGGTCCTGCAGGTCGGGGAATCCGGGCACCGTTCGCCGCCAACTCATCGCAGATGCCGTAGATATTCCGGACACCGAGTGCGACGTGCCCGTAGCCGGTCCCAAGATCATAAGCAGTTTCTTGATCCCAGTTGTGGGTGAGCTCGATCACCGCGTGGGACTCTTCCGGACCATAACCGACGAAGGCGAGTGTAAACCTGCCTTCAGGATAATCTAACTTGCGCAGCAAGCTCATTCCCAAAAGCCGCGTATAAAAATCAATTGATTTATCAAGGTCTTTTACACGCACCATTGTGTGCATTACCCAAAATTTAGCTTCGCTCATCAATATTGTCCTCTCTATTACTTATCCCGCAAGCCATGCCCGACAGCTACCCCGGACTCGCCAGCATCGGGCGCGTCCAGCACCTCATTGGCAAACCTCGCAGCGCGGATGGGGCGGTCAACCGGTTTTTCAGGCATCCGATTGGGTCGGTCCAAAGTCAGCGTCATTCGCGGCATACGGCTCTGCCAACCGGAAAAGTGGCTCCGAATAAAATGCATTACGAAGCATTGGCGAAACCACACTGCACCCGAATGCACGTTTCCCTTGCTTTCAAACCAGTGAACACTATGATCCCATATTATGTCAATAGGATCAAGTGATCCTTAGCATGTTCCTTCCGCTCGGGACGAAGGCGGGGGAACGCGTCTCCGCTTATTGCCAAAATCCCGCTTCCTTTCCGGACCGGGTTGAGAAAAAAGCCTTCGACGAAATTTGCTGGATTGACGTCAGCACGGGCAAGCCAGCGACAAGTATGCATGCAGTTACACCCTCTTGCGTGAACGCCAACGTTGCCCCTCTCAATTTAAGGGCACGCAGACGAGCGACAAATAAATCGATAGGATCACATGATCCCATTGACATCATGTCGGATCATAGTGTTCACTGCCTTCAACAAAAAAAGGGGATCAAGGGCGAGAGAAGCTAAGTCTCGCGCCCGGAGCGATTAGCGGCGCACGCTTGCGCAAGCGCTCCGGTGCACATTGCCCTCTAGGTCATTCAGTTTCAGCAGTCGATTGACCCTGTGAAGGAGAGCTTATGACTTCAGTCACTTTCGCAAATGTCTGGAAGCAATTTGGTACGCACACCGCTATCGAAAACCTCAACCTCGAAATCAAAGATGGCGAGTTCATGGTGTTCGTCGGCCCTTCCGGATGCGGAAAGACCACAACTCTTCGAATGCTTGCGGGTTTGGAAACCCCGACATACGGCAAAATCATGCTTGGGAATGAAGATGTAACGCTGACGCCGCCTGGTCGACGCAACATCTCAATGGTGTTTCAAAGTTACGCGCTTTACCCGCATATGACGGTCCGCCAGAATCTTGCGTTTGGGCCCGAGATTCGTGGTGATAAGAAATCTGACATCGCGGCTGGAATTGACAGGGTAGCAAGTCTTGTTGGGCTCGATACGTTGCTGAACCGCTTTCCAAGCGAACTTTCCGGTGGGCAGCGACAGAGAGTAGCCCTGGCGCGTTCGATGATCCGTCGTCCCCGGATATTCCTTCTCGATGAACCTCTGTCAAATCTGGACGCAAGCTTGCGCACTCATATGCGCACAGAGATTGTCGAGCTGCAGCGGCAACTGGGTGTGACGGCCGTTTACGTCACACATGATCAGGTTGAAGCAATGACCATGGGGCACCGGATCGCCGTATTTGATCATGGCCACATTCTACAGGTTGCAACGCCAGCGGAACTTTATCGTGCACCGGCCAACAAGGTCGTCGGCATGTTCATCGGCTCACCGCGAATGAACATCCTCCCGGCTCATGTTTCCCTCGCAGGTGAGACTGTCAACATCCGTTGTTTCGGTACGACTTTTTCAATGGAGGGCTGTCATTTTCCGAAGGACCGGCTGTCAGGCAAGATCGAATTGGGTATTCGGCCGGATGAGATCCAATGGATAAAGGATGCACCTTCAAGGTGTACCGAGAAAATAACGGGCATTGTTACATCGCTCGAAACGACCGGGTCGGACACTTTTGTCTTGGTCGATGTCGAGGGAACGGAAGTGAATTCCAAATTTCCGAGCTTTGCTCCTGTGAAGCGCGGAGACTCGGTCGATTTGGTCTTTGATCCCGCAGATCTGCATCTTTTCGATTCAGAAACCGGGAAAAGCATAAAATTCATGTCAAACAATAAAAATTAGTGGAACAGCTCGAAAACGGGAGAAATACACATGCAAGCGCGAAATATTTACACCCCGATGCGCATCAACTCGGACAAAAAATCTGGCGTCAACCGCCATCACCCCCCCACATCACCACAGATCGATTCTGGAATAATAAAAAATATTAGGTCCAAGCTTCCTATATTGCATCGATACTACCTGGCCGCACTTATGGCCACCACTGCTTTCTCCATATTACCTTTGGACTTTGCACAGGCTGCAAATGTAAAGGTTGCATTCGCACTCAACTGGACGTTCGCCGATCCCAAGCTAGCCGAAAAGTGGTTTGGAGCGATCAAAACACAGTTTGAGGCGAAACATCCGGGTGACACGATGGAACTCGTCCCCCTGCCCGGCACCTACGATGATTTTATCACCAAACTCAGCCTTCTCTACAACTCGGCGGACACAAAGCCGGATATTGTCCAATATTTCGATATTAACGTCGGCCAATTCGCAGCCAGTGAGCTTCTCGCCCCGCTCGATGACAGGGTCGCCGATGCATCCTGGTGGAAGGAGGTTCCTGATGCCGTGAAAGAATCTGGTAAGTTCGATGGCAAAGTCTATTCGGTAGCACAGGGCATCAACACCTATGGCATGCTTTTTGATCGTACTCTGACCAGCAAGGCAGGCCTTCCTGCGGATTGGTCGCCGAAAAGCTGGAACGACATTCTTGACGCCGCACGGGCGATCAAGAAAACGTCTCCGGACGCCTCGCCCCTCTACGTCGTGACAGGAACAGCCCAGGGCACATTTGGCGTGGTCGCAGGCCCCGGCCTGCTTCTCTCCGCATCGAGCACACCGACCATCTACAACACCCAAACGAAAAAATGGGTCGTCGATAGCAAGGGCATCCGAGAAGTTCTCAACTTCTACAAGACCGCGGCGACGGAAGGTCTCCTTGCGCCAACATCACAAATGATGGATGCCAACGGCGCCAACAACCCAGCCCAGGCAATGCATGACCACAAGTTCGGGATTTCCTTTGCTGGAAACTGGATCCCGATGTTCTGGGGCAAGACCGTATGCGCTCCTTGCTGGGACGATAAGGAAGAGACGATCGGCTTTGCCGAAGTTCCGACATCTGACGGACAGGCACCAGGAACCGGAAGTAGTTTCAACGGGGTCGTCTTGTCCATGTCCAAGAACCCTTCGGATCCCGACCTCGCCTGGTCAGCCATTGAAATCATGCAGGAAAAGCAGAACATGCAGGACATCGCCGCCTGGGTGGCGGTTGTACCAGCCGTAGAGTCTTTGAAGTCCGACGATTCCTATCTCTCGCTGAGCCGATCACCCTTCCAGAAGGCATTCGCTGATTTGAGCGCGACCTCCAGGGGAATGCCGTCCCAGGCGGAGTTTCCGATTTGGGGCAATGCGTTTCAGCAGGCAACCCAGGCGATGGTACTGAAGCCCGCGACGACAATCGAGGAGGGTGTAAAGATTTTGCGATCCTATATGGCGAACCAGGTGGGAGAGGAAAACCTGGAGACCATGCCTTGAATTCGAAGTACACACATAGGACCGACGAGGGGCCAGTTCGTTCGACTGGCCCCGAGGACGCAGGTTCGATAGCTTCCCGGCCGGAGAATAACCCGCGTCTGGACGAGCCGCGTGTGAACGCCATAAGCTTCGTTCTGCTCTCCCCGGCGGCGTTGCTTCTTGCCACGCTTTTTCTTGGGCCCGTCCTCTATGCAGTCTATCTCGGCTTCACCAATCTCCAACTGATAGGGGTCAACGCCGTCAATTATCGGTTCACCGGACTACGCAATATCATATTCATGTTGAACGACATGATCTTCTACAAATCACTCTGGCTTACCGTGATTTTCGTCATTGGATCGGGTGCGATTGCGACCACATTGCTTGGATTGGTCTTGGCCTTGGCAATACAGAAATGCTCGGCCCCGATAAGATGGATAACAAGCGCCGCCGCCATCCTTGCCTGGACGCTGCCGCCAACCACCATCGCTTTTTTGTGGATGGCAACGAGTGCTCAATCGGGTCTCATCTCCATCCTCGCCGGCAATCAGCGCCTTGATCTTCTATACCAGCACGCCATGTTCGTAGTTTCGACTGCAAACGCCTGGTCGTTGGCCGGGCTGGCTATGACCATGTTTTCCGCAGCTCTTCGCAACATACCTGAAGACCTGATGGAGGCCGCCCAGTTGGAGGGTTCCACTTCCGTTCAGTCATTGCGGCGAATAACCCTGCCGATGCTTAAACCAACAATCGTAACATGCGCACTGCTCATGATGCTGATGACGTTTGGCAACTTCACGCTGATATACCTGATGACGGGCGGAGGTCCGAATAACGAAACGAATATTCTTCCCGTCTATACCTATCAACAGGGATTTAAGTTTCACAACCTGGGTTATGCCGCTCTATTGGGCAATATCATGGTCCTTCTATCCGCTGGCCTCGGCGCGATGTTTGTTTGGGTGACGAAAGCTCGTCGCCCGCAATAGTTAAGAATTTCACACCAGGCTCACTATAAAAGGTTACTGCGATGCAGAATATCTCTGCCATGCCAGCTTCAAGCCCACCCCATGGACAGAAAGCAAATAGACCAAACAAATATACATCGGAGTGGATTGTCGCAAATTCGACAGCCATTTTTCTGGCGGTTTTTTTCGCGCTGCCGATGTTGTGGATGGTGCTTGCCTCCGTTGATCACGGTGCAACAAATCAGCTAAGGTCTCCCGATCTTACTGCAGAGCACTACCTAGTTGCAGTCCAGGCGAGCAATCTTGCCGCGCTCGGCAATAGCCTCCTTATTTCAACGGTCGCAACGGTTGTTGGAACAGTTGCAGCATTCACTGCCGCCTACGTTTTTTCAAAACACAACATTCCTTTCAAGAATCCCCTCTTGTTGACCATCCTGTTCCTTTCTGGTGTTCCAATCTCGATATTGATTGTCCCCGTTTATAAAATGTTTTCGACGCTGGGGTGGCTGTCAATCATTCCGACGGGAGTTCTGCTCGGTGTGACCGCTATTCCGTTCCAGATCTACCAGCTAAAAAACTTCATCGACGCCGTACCGGTCGAACTCGAGGAGGCCGCAGCACTCGAACAGGCCGGCACGTTTCAGATATTGACCCGCGTTATTCTGCCACTGACACGACCCGGCCTTGCTTCTTCCGCGATTTTTGGCTTCGTGAACGCTTGGGGGAATTTCCTGATGCCAGTTGTTTTGATCAACCGCCTGTCGCATCAGCCCGCCCCTGTTCAGCTGTTCGGATTCATGGGGTCGAACTCGATCAACTACGGTGGAATAGCCGCCTATTCGATTGTCTACTCGCTCCCGGTGATCCTCCTGTTTCTCGGGATGTCTCGTCAATTTAAAGCAGGTTTTTCACTTGGCGGCGCAGTAAAATAGTCTGCAGCCACTTCTGCGTTTACCGACACATAAACGGCTCAACGATTTCGCCCATCCCTGAAAAAAGCGCAATCCATAGTCGCTGATGGCGCGCAAGTCACTCAGTAGCCTGCTTGCAGTCTCGACCGGTCACAATCAGATTGCCAATGAGAGAATCGTTGTAGGGCGAGATCGTGTCGCCCTCAAAATATCAGAAGTCCAGACGTACACCCGGACTTTCCGGCAACACCATGCTTCGGACTTCCCTGGGACTGGGCGGAAATCAGCCCAAGGGTCTTCGGCGTTGATACGGAATTCGATGGATATCCCTCACTAGCATACTCGAGAACGGGAGTGAGTTCCCTTCGACGGTAGTGAACATTCCGGATGATGTCGATACCCGTCACTTCCTCCGTGACCGGATGTTCGACCTGAACGCAGTCGTTCACCTCCAAGAAATCAATCTCGTCTCTCCTCACGGCAATATCGAAAATTGCCTGCTGGTTCAGATACGTTTCTAGGGACGATTTTGCCTCAGCCTATGGCCTTCATCCGCCGCACGGGCATGCATGGATTACATGTCGGCTTCCGAAGCCAAGGCTATGGATCGTTGTCCACCGTTGCAACAAGCATCCTTGCGCATCGACCAACCTGTGATGCTGGCCAGATAATCGGCCTCAGCGACTTGCGCACGTCACTTAGTTCAAACGCCGTCTCCAGTTGGATTGCATCAACACATCGCTCCAATTCACAAATTGACGCGCGACAATAATTATTAAATGCCAATTGACGCGCGACAATTTTCTATTTTAAGTATCGACTGGTACCCGGAGGGGGAAATATCTGAGGAGGTTCTCATGAAAGACTTTGGCCGTGCGCCGGCACTGGATGCACGTTACTGGAAACTCGCCATTGCCGGTGGAATGGCATCATATCTGGATTCGTCAGCCATCATTTCAGTCGGCATCAGTCTCGCGATCTGGAAGACCGCTTACGGCATGGATCCGTGGGCGGTCGGCTTCATTAGTGCAGCTCTTACATTAAGCATCGCCATGGGGGCACTGGTTGGTGGCCGGATTGCCGACGTTTTCGGTCGTCGGTTGATCTTCAACCTCGATCTGACGCTCTTTATACTAGGCGTCGCTATCATTATTCTCGCTCCGAGCCAGAATGCTCTCATAGCAGGCGTTATAGTAACAGGACTTGCTGCTGGCGCCGATCTTCCAACGTCGATCGCGGTCATTTCGGAGCGCGCACCAAAGGATGGCCAAGGCCGGCTTGTGGCGTTCACGCAAGTCATGTGGACAATAGGCATCGTGGTGAGCACCCTTCTGGGCTTCGTCGTCGCGAACCTTGGGATGACTGGCGTAAAAATACTGTTCGCGCATCTCATCATTGTTGCGCTGCCGACGTTGCTAGTACGGCTTTTCAGCAAGTCGTTCCAGGAGCTGGAGGATGAAACAAAGGCGAGGAACACTGTAAATGAAGATGAAATCGCCATCCCGCTGAAGATGATTTTAACAGCGCCGCACTTCGTCAAGGGCATTTTGCTGACGGCCGGTTTCTACATTTTCTATGGTCTCGTCGCCAACACGTTCGGTCAATTCAAGACCTATTTCCTTGTGACGGTTGGCGAAGCAACCCAATCAACTGCAACGGGATTCTCGTTTGCAGCAACGTTGATCGGTCTCGCTTGCGCATCGCTGTTCGCCCGCTCGGCGGACAGCGAGCAGAGAAATCAACTGTTCTATTTCGGTGCTGTCCTACTCGTTATCAGTTTGACGATTGCAGCCCTGTCTGGCGGCAAAATACTCTGGATCATGCTGGGCGTCCTGGTTCTTTACAATCTCAGCAACCCGTTTGCGGGTGAGGCGATCTACAAAGTCTGGAGCCAGGAATCTTTTCCGGTCAACGCGCGCGCAACCGTGCAAGGTTTCACTTACGCCATTGCCCGGTTTGTATTCGCCGGCTTCGCGCTTGTCACTCCGACCATCATAGCTTGGAGCCCTTCCGCTCTTTTCTGGATGCTTGTCGGTCTTGCCATAGTCTCAGCTTTCGTCGGCCACATCATTATCCGCACGACCGCACGTCAGCCGGTTGCAAGTGCGGAAACCCATGCCGAGGAAATCGCTTAGCGGCGCAATCTGCAACTAGCAAAACGCACGTATGCCAAAAAACCAGAGCGGCCCGATCATGAATCTTTCCAGAACCAATACGTTTACCCGGTCAGACCGGGCTGCTCAGGAGACAGAAAATCACGCCGTCGATTTGATGAGCCTTTCAGTAGGAAATGATGATCCATTCGCAGGATGTGATCTTATAGGGCCTTCCCGAGCCAAGGATCTGTCGGCCGGCGCGCCTCGTCTTTCGAAGCAGTTTCTGGTCGATGGAGAAATCGCTTCGGCCATTTTGTCGATTACGGCCCTCGGCTTGTACAAGGCCGAAATCAATGGTGTTCGAGTTGGCGATGACGTCCTTGCGCCGGGGTGGACCGACTATCGATATCGGCTCATGTACAGCCAGTACGACGTTTCGAAACACATCAGTACTGGTCGGAACACCATTGATGTGCTGCTCGGGAACGGTTGGTATCGAGGCAAACTTGGCCGGCCATCGCGCAGAGATTTTTATGGCGATCGGCTTGGCTTGTTGGCGTCGCTCAAGATCACGCTGCAGAGCGGCAAGGTTATCATAGTAACCAGCGACGAGAGTTGGACGGCGTCAAGTTCGTTCATCCAGTCGGATGACCTTTATGATGGCTGTTCTTTGGATTTTCGGCATGAGCCGCAGGCTCTTGGTGTCGAAAGGATCGCGTTTGACACAACAATCCTTGAGCGTCAAAATTTTCCCGGAATTAGGGTCACCCAGATGCGCCACGGCAACGCTCTCGGAACGCAGGATGATGGTTCCCTTTTATTCGATTTCGGACAGAACCTCGTCGGTTGGGTAAAACTATCGCTCAAGAAACCCGAAAGCGGCCGCAAGGTTGTCATTCGGCATGCCGAGACGCTTGAGAATGGGCGCCTGGCACTGCGCCCACTACGAGATGCCAAGGCGACCGACACCTATTATCTCTCCGGCCCCGATGACAGTATCCTGGCACCCGAATTTACGTTTCATGGTTTTCGCTACGCATCGATCGACGGTGTTCGCGAAGACGAGATCGCGACCATTGAAGCCGTCGTCATCGGATCTGCAATGAACAGGACAGGATGGTTTTCTTGTTCCAACTCCTTGCTGAACAAGCTTCACGAGAATGTCGTGTGGAGTCTCAGAGGAAATTTCGTGGGGATACCGACGGACTGCCCCCAACGGGATGAACGTCTCGGCTGGACTGCCGACATCCAGGTGTTTGCACCCACTGCCCTGTATCTCTACAACTGCATGGACCTGCTTGAATCCTGGCTACAGGATCTGACATTGTCGCAATGTCCGGACGGGTCGGTACCGGTGATCGTCCCGGATATCTACAGACGTCAGTCGGTTGCAACGGCGGGGTGGGGTGATGCCGCGACGATCGTTCCCTGGGTGCTCTACAATCATTCAGGTCGCGAGGAAATACTCGCATCGCAATTTGATACGATGTTGCGCTGGCTCGAGCGCATCGAGAGATCGACAGGCCCGGATCTTATCTGGCGAGGCGGGCATCAATACGGTGATTGGCTGGATCCGACCGCCCCACCCGACGATCCTGCAGCCGCCATGACCGACCGGGACCTTGTTGCGACAGCCTGCTTCTACAGGTCCGCGAAGATCGTTGCCGACTGTGCACGTACCCTCGATCGCGAAGTCGACGAAAAGAGGCTCCGTGACTTATCCTACAGAATATTTGACAGGTTTCACGCGACCTTCGTCACTCGGGAAGGCCGCCTCACTTCTGAGACGCAGGCCGCATACGCCATCGCAATCAGCTACGGCTTGCTGCATGGAAAACAGATGCAACATGCAGGTCACCGCCTCGCTGATCTCGTGAGAAAAACCGGATTTACGATTGCGACGGGGTTCCTCGGCACGCCAGTCATTCTCGATGCCCTGACAGCAACCGGCAATGAACATGTGGCTATGCGTCTACTTACCCAGACGCAATGCCCCTCATGGCTGTATCCGGTAACGATGGGAGCAACAACGATGTGGGAGCGTTGGGACAGCATGCTCCCCGATGGAACCGTCAACCCCGGCGAAATGACAAGCTTCAATCATTACGCCTTCGGTGCAGTGGCCGACTGGATGCATCGCAATTTGGCCGGTTTGCGCAGCGAAAGCGTTGGCTGGAAGACGTTTTCCGTTACCCCACCAACCTGGAGCGGTCTCAGTCAAGCCGAAGCACAGTTCGACAGTCCGTCCGGCAGCATCAGTGCATCATGGCACTATGGGGACGGCCAGCTACACGTGCGCATCAGCGTTCCAGAAGGAACTAGCGCAGTGGTCAATTTGCCACAAGAAAGCATTGCACTTCGTCCGGGAACACATTCGCTGTCGCGAATTCTCGATTTCGCGAACGGCTCCAGCGTCGCCCACTCCCTACTTCTCACGCGCGCGGCAATAGATGACGAGGAGACTTGGGACAGGGTCGAGGTAGCGATCAGGGAGTCTCGCCCGCTGTGGACATCCAAGCAGATTGCAACAGCAGCATTTCCTTATCTTGATAGGCCGCTCGAAGAGCTCAGCCGATGTGTTGGACTATCCATTCCGACCATTGAGGAGGACCGTTTGCGCATTCGTCTCCGGGATATCGCTACCATGTCGTAAAACGTGCTGATCTGTGATACCGGGTGCCTATGAGTTGCGTCTTCACGACATGGGCGCGCGGTGGGCGACAGGGAGGAGATTCATGAGCGAGGAACGAGCGCAAGTGGCGAATATGGCGGCGGTTGCGCGCATAGCTGGCGTCTCGCGCGCTACAGTTTCCAATGTCCTCAATCACCCCGATCGCGTCAAACCGGAAACCAGAATTGCGGTTACAATCGCGATGGAAGAACTGAAATTCGTCAGAAATAGTGTTGCAGCGCGGCTTGCAGCGGGCCGCGCAGATAGTATTGGCATTGTCGTTTCCGGCTTCGACCACTCCTACTCGTCAGAAGTGATCACCAGCGCGCAAGAGATTGCGCTGCGTGAAGGATTGCATATGGTCATAACCTGCAGCAATCACGACAAGTCGTTGCAGGACAAGCACCTGCGATATTTTCATGGCGCAGGAGTTGGAGCCGTTATCCTCGTGCCGATGCCGCACTCGGATGAGTCAATTAAAAAAGCGATCGCAAGAGACACGCGCCTAGTCCTAATTGACTACGACGGTGTAGCTCTCGGTTGTCCGAGCGTGAGAATTGATAACCTGGAAACAGGCCGCTTGGCATCGCGTCATCTGCTGTCGGCTGGCAAGAAACGCCTGCATTTTGTTGGCCCGGACGGAGTTCGCGCGGTTGTGGAGGATCGTTATACCGGAGCTGTAGAAGCTGCAAGACCAATATCCGTGATGCGGTCCGACGTCCATGGCCTGTCGCGGCAGGCAGCGGCAGCCCACGCAAAGGACATTGCGCGCCTGGCGCAGATGGGACAGGTCGATGGCGTGATCGCAGCCACGGATGTGATTGGCGCCGAAATGCTACTTGCTTTCCTGGAAGCTGGGCTTCGTGTGCCGACGGATATCTCCGTCATTGGGTGCGACCATAACGCCTTTGCGGCCAACGGCCGCATCCCATTGAGTACCGTTGACCTGCTAAGCCAACGTGTTGGCGAGACAGCGATGGAGCTCGCGCTGGCGGAGATAGATCATCGCAGGCTGTCGCAAAAAAACATTGTATTGACGCCCAAAGTGATAGTTCGCGGCACCTGATGAGGTTCATCTGGGGCGCGCCGGGGTGATTGTATCATCGTTGCCACGCAGAAAATCGCGCCTCGGCGGAGGTGGAACTCCGGACTGGCTAAGCCCGTCATCCACCCTGCTATCTCCGTCGCGAACGGACGGGGTTTACTTCAGGTCTTCCGCAGCCTTTTTTTGATTGCGGCGAGAACGCATGTCTCGTCAAGGTTCGCTCCCGGAGCATCGCCGACGCCAATCGTGTCAACTACAATATCGCCGGCCTCGACATAGGCCTGGAACGCCACCCCGTTCATCGCACCGTCCAGGACCATGGGGGCGCTCATTCCGGATAGCCTAAGCGCTCCGGTAAACGTCGTTGTCTTCCAATGGTCGCGCGGGACCGGTGAGCGGCATCGATCTCCGCAAGGGCCCCGTCCGCGAAGCCGAGACATCTTCGTGCTCATCGATTGGATCAAAGGCCGGTGAGCCGATCAAGCAAACCAACTTTCTCTAAGAGAGCCCCAATTCAGTTTTCCGATCAGCGCAAACTGGCGATCATTCTCTTCCTCGGTGCACTGCTCGCGTTAAGCACTGCATGCCTCGCATTGTGGTCTTTGGTATCGCTTGCCGCAGTGCGCACAATGAGATTTTTCACATCCAGAGATACCGGCCGGTCTTCGGGCAACTGATCCTCACTAATTCGGCCTGGATCTTACATGCATCGCGTTTTTCAATTGTATTGGCCTGGAAATATGATGTCCTGATCCACCAGTACGTTAAATTTGTAGCCAGGCCGAATCTGCAACGTTGGCTGCACGTCCATATTCCGCTGGATTGTCCGGTCGGCGGCTCGCCCGAAGGTCTCGGTAAAGTTGCGCCTTGCCGCGTCGGATGCCGTATCCTGGGTGGCAAGCGTTGATCTCTGGGGCACCGCCATGTCGATGCCCGTCCCGATCAGCGCGATCATGACCGCAGACCCGAAAGTCTTGAGATAGTGGTTGTTCACCTTGTCATAGAAGCCGCCGTAGCCCTCCGCGTCCGTGCCAGCCATGCCGCCAAGCTGCAATGTAAAGCCGTTAGGAAAGATGATGTCGGACCAGACGACGAGAACGCGGCTTTGACCGAATGAAACCTTGCTGTCATAGCGACCGAATAGTTTCGTGCCCTGCGGGATCAGCAGGCGATGGCCGGTCGCGCTATCATAGACATTCTGGCTGACCTGAGCGGTGATACGCCCTGGAAGGTCGGAATTGATGCCTGTTATCAATGTCGCCGGGATAACCGAGCCTCGTTTCAGTTCGTACAGGGACTGCTGCGGCACGACGCGGCTTGGCAGATAGCCGAGGTCCTTGAGGTCGGCATGAAGAAGTCTTCCTTGGAGCTCTGCCCGTTTGGATCGACGTTTTGCCCACCTAAGCCAGCGCGCAAGGCCGCGGCGTAAAGATCGGACGCGTTTGTGTTGGGGGCGCCTGTTGTCATCATCCGAGCTTTTGCACTCTCATCTTTTTCCGAGCGCGCCTCCAGCTTGCCGCGATCGATGGCAAGCGGCGCGTCATAGGCGGAGTCTCGTGCCTGCATCCGTGCCATCCGCTGACGCTGCTGCTCGCGCAGAACCTGCTCCTGTTGCTCACGCGCCAGGCGCGCGCGCCACACTTCTTGCGGCTCCAATTCCGATCCGTGCCGTTGCTCTTGTCTCTGTTCGGGCTGCGTGAACGGATTGGCCGCCTTCTCTTCGACCTGTTTCGTCTCGACCGGCGTCGGCTGGAACGTCGTCTGCTGCTGCGGCTCGCCAATGATACCGTCGGTGACGCCGCGTTTGATCTGGTCCGCATAGGTCGAGGCTGGATTGCCGGAACTCGTGTCCAGACCACTATCCTTGCCAAAGTAAAGTCCGCGCGAGGCGAGCCCATAGAAAATGACGCCGAGAAAGACGACCAACAGCACAATCACGACGATGATCGGCACGCGGTTTACCCGCTTGATCCCCGTTGTAGCCTGACTGTTCGCAGCACCGCCAAGGTTGAGGGATTGTACCATGATGTTCTCCCCTACCCGCGCCGCATCAGCGACAGGGCGCTTGCCGGTGTCGCACCAGATGTCGTCAAGGTATAGGCGCGTCCGAGTTCAACACTGCTCGTCGAGAGCCGTGCAAGCACTTGGCCATCATAAGGCATGATCACATAGGCGAGCGGGATGACGGCCGCGCCGCTATCCGTCTTCTGATCGGTGACAACGGCATAACCCCATCCCTTCAACGCCGCTTCGAGCGCCTGTCCAAAAGGAGAGCCATCCTGTTTAAGCGCCACGGTCGCCTTTCCCTGTCCGATCTGTTCGGCAAGACGGCTGACCATATCGCCGGCGATCGCGCCCGCCGCCGGTCCGGAGATTTCTGGAGGTGCCGCGCTCGATGCGAGACCATCGGGATCCATCGACTGGCATCCGGAAAGGAGGATGGCGAGGACGCAGGCGTAAGCAAGGTGGCGGAAGGGGCCGCGGCGGTTCGGTCTGTGGCGAGGGAGGTTTAGCATCATCGCCCTCCCCTGCTGATCGTCACCTTCTGCTGTTTCCAACCGACGCCTGAGATGAGGACGGCACGATCGATATTATAGTCGACCACCATCATGTTGCTCTTCAAGCGATAATTGACGATGCGGTTCTGGCCGCCCGAGACGACGAAGAGGACCGGCGCATCCTGACCAGAGATCGACCGCGGAAACTGGATATAGGTTTTCTGCCCGTCCGAATAGACCCGTGTCGGCCGCCAGCCGGCGCTGCCCGAGACGGAATAGGCGAAACTCAATTGCTCGGCAGGAACGCCAGCGCCTGGAATCGTGCTGGCTTCCAGCCGCGCGTTGACGTCGGCAAGCTTTGCCGAGACATCCTCGGGATACTCAAACCCGACGCGTGCCATATACTGCGTGCCATGCGATTTCAGCTGGATATGATAGGTCCGCCGCGACGTCGTCACGACCATCGAGGTGACCAGACCGGGCTCCGATGGTTTGACGATCAGATGGATCGCCTGCCCACCGGCCGCGCCCGAGGTTGCAGGCTCGACCTTCCAGCGCACGGTGTCGCCGACCAGCACATCGCGAACGACCTCGCCACCCTGAAGCTCGATGTCGCAGACCTGCAGCGGTGAGCAGACAACGGACGGCTGCACTTCGCCATACAGGAAGATCACCTTTCCATCCGCACCTTTCGTGACGAGCCCGCGGCTCCCACGCCATTGCGTCGAAATGCCCATGCCTTTCGCCTCGTTGGCAGTGACACCGTCGGCGGCGAGAGAAGTAGACGAGAAAAGGGTTGAAGAGGCAGCAACGACGATAGCAATGATGCCGGCGCTCATCGTGACCCGAGATAGTTCGTGTGATCTGTTCATGTTCGGGGCCATGCCTTTCAAAGCTGCGCAGTCCAATCAAAGTCGCGGAGATAGAGGCCGATAGGGTTGAGGCGGATAACGCCCTCGTCCTGAGGCGGCGTCAGTGTCACGGTGGCGATGCCGCGAAAGCGGCGAGTGGCAGTCTCCTTGCCGCGGCGGTCGCGTTCGAACTCCGTCCAGTCGATCTGGTAGCTCTGGTTCGACAGCGCGACGATGTTGTTGACCTCGATCGCCACCGTCGCGGTCTTCGCCGTCTCGAAGGGCGAATTCGAACGAAACCAGGCATTGACCTTTTCCGTGCCGGGATCGGACGTGCGCAGCAGCCCATAGGTCCGGTCGATATATTGCTTCTGCACGACCGCATCCGGCGTGACGGAACGGAAGTTGGATACGAAATTGCCGAGTGTGGCGCGCACCACGCGTGGATCGGCATATTCGATCTGCTGCGGGAAGCCTGCATTGACGGCCGTACCAAGCTTGTCGACTTCGACGATATAAGGGATCAGCTTCACCTGGGTACTCTGATAGAGCGCGTACCCGAAGCCGATGACGGCCATGGTCATGCCGGCAATGCCGACGATGCGCCATGCGGCAGCCGCTTTCACATAGGAACCGTAGCGCTCGTTCCATTCGTTGCGCGCAGCAACATAGGGATTATCGGGAATATTCTGTCCGGCCATTCTGTAGCGTTCCGTCACTTGCTGTCATTGATCGGCGGTGGTGGGGGCGGTGTGCCCGGCCGGCCGGATTGTTGATCGAGCTTGGCGTTGGCAAGGCCGAGCATCGATCCGGCATAGGCGCCGGGCGAGCCGATCGCTTTTTCTTTTGCTGCGGAGCCGACCGCACCTGCCGCCCCGCCAATCCCGGCCTGCATGCCGCGCAGCGCAGCGCTGCCGAGAGATGCTCCACCTGCCCTTGCAGTCGTCGCCGCCTGAAACCCTCTGCTCGCCGCTGCAGTTGCCAAAAAGCCGGCACCCGCCGCAAAAGACGCGGCCTGCCCGCCATGGCGAATGGCTTCCATTCCGCCACCGACCGACGCGCCCTGGACCACGCCCTGCAGGATGGGCGGCACATACATCGCGATGACGAAGACAACGACCGAGATACCGGCGATCGCCAGCGTGGTGATGAATTGTTCCGATGCCGCCGTTGGGGCCTCGGCCAGACCGAGAAGGATGTCCGAGCCGATCTTGGCGATCATCACCAGCGCCATCAGCTTCATGCCGACGGAGAAGGCATAGACAAGATATTTGATCGCGAAGTCCTTAGTATGGGAGGAACCGCCGAGCCCCAGCATGATCATGCCGGCAAGCAGCCCGAGATACATCTCGACCATGACGGCCACGAAGATCGCAGCGACTAGCGAGAAGGACACGACGACAACGACCATGGCGAAGACGGCGGCGATCGCCAGCGCATTATCCTCCCACAGGCCAAACTTCGCCTGTTCCGACATCTTGGTCGCGACACGAATGCCGGCATCAAAGATGTTGGCGGGAGAGGCGGAGCCACCACCGGCACCAATCTGATAAAGACTGTCGACCACTGCCTTGGCGAACTCAGGTCCTCTGTCGAGAATGAAGACGAACAGGCCGATGAACATGATGCGCTTGACCAGTTCAGCAAACCAGCTGTCGAGCGAGGCAGCGTTGATTGCCAGCCAGACTGCCGCGATCCCGACCTCGATGCCGGCGAGGATCCAGAACAACGAGCGAGCTGCATTCATCACCGTCGTCTCCCAGCCCTTGGCAGCGGTGACGACGGAATTTTCGAGTGTGGTCAGGACCTGGCCCTGTTGCGCCAGCGCTGGGGTGGTCGCAAGCAGGACGACCGCGATCGCAATGAACATTCGTTCAAGCGTGCGGGAAGAAGGAACGGCTACCATCGCGGCTTCATCTCCTGACCGCCGCGGATATCGCGGTCGGAGTTCCCACCAAAGAACTGTTCGCGATGTTGGCGCTGTTCTTCATCAGAGGATGAATTCATTGGGCCGGTGCCTGACCCTGAGACTGGCGTGGCCTGCTGCTGAACGACGACCCAGGTGATAAAGCTTGCACCGGCCGCGGAAACGACCGCGACGAGGGTGATAATGACGACCAGACGCGGGCTCACCAGCGCGGCTCCATCGTCTGGCCCCCCCTGATGTCACGCTCGGTCCCGCTGAAGAATTGTTCGCGCCGGGCCTGCGCCAGATCTTGTCTCGCCTGCTCGGACTGGAACCACGTTCCCATCATTGTCATCTGCTGGGAAACCAAACCCCGCAGTTTCTGCATCTGCGCGACCTGCTGCGCGGCGATCTCGTGCCCGACCTGCAAGGCCTTCATCTGGCCGTCGGACGATTCCGACATCGACCTGAGCTGCGACATCGTGCTCTCCTCGCTGGAGAATTGTTCGGCCGTCAGGTTGGCGGCCTTCAGGGTGCCGGCAATCGTGTCGCGATTGGTGGCGGACCAGCTCTGATATGTCGTGGAAAAACTCGCCCCGTCCGGCAGGTTGCTCTTCATGTCGGCGAAGCTCTGGAAACGCTGCTTGAGGACATCGTCGGCATTTCCCATGGAGAAGGCGACGCCCTGGCCCTGGTTAACGACGTTCTGGAGGTTCTTCAGATCGTTTTCGACCTGGCCCCAGACATGGTCCGGAAGCTGCGCCGTGTTCTGCAGCATGTTCTTGTAGATGTTGAGCTGGTTTTGAATCTGCTCGGCCAGCTGCGAGATCTGGGTTATCTGATTGTTCACCTGCTCGGCAGATTTGCCGACGAGACTGATCAGTTCGGTATTGTTGGCAAGCTGCGTCCATTCTGTCGCCTGTCCGGTGACGCCACCGGCCTGCGCTGGAAGCGGGAGGGCGGACGAGAGCATGAGGACCGCAGCAAGCGCGGTGTGCAATGTCCTATTGGGTTTGGAAGAGCGTGTCGGCATGGGCGACCCCCCTTTGCTGGAGCCATTGAAGAGGCCATGCGGCCCCATGTTCGAAATGAAGGGCGCGGATGCGCTTGAGGTCTTCCTTTCCGGATGCCCCGACGAAGGAGAGCGCGACGGGACCGAGCGCCATGTCGAACAGGCGCCGGCCCTCGGGCGAAACGACGTAGTAGTCCCGCTTCGGGATCGCTGTTGCGACGATCTCGATCTGCCGCTCGTTGAAGCCGATGCGTTCGTAGAACTCGCGCGTGCCCGGCTCACGGGCCGCACCGTTCGGCAAGCAGATCTTGGTTGGGCAGCTCTCCTTTAACACATCGATGATACCGGAGCGCTCGGCGTCCGAGATTGACTGGGTGGCCAGTACCACTGCGCAATTGGCCTTGCGCAACACCTTCAGCCATTCCCTGATCTTGTCCCTAAACACTGGATGACCGAGCATCAGCCAGGCTTCATCGAGAATGATCAGGCTGGGTGCACTGGTGAGGCGCTTTTCGATGCGTCGGAAAAGATAGGTCAGAACGGGCACAAGGGTGCGCTCGCCCATGTTCATCAGTTCCTCAATCTCGAAGCACTGGAAGGCGCCGAGCGCCAGACCGTCCTCCTCGGCGTCGAGAAGCTGCCCCATAGGCCCATCGACAGTGTAGTGGTGCAAGGCGTCCTTGATCTCCCGCATCTGCACGCCGGAGACGAAGTCTGAAAGGGAGCGCCCGCGGGACTCGGCCATCAGGCCGACCTGCCTTGAGATTGCATTGCGGTAGTCCGGAGTGATCGTCACGCCCTGCAATGCCACCAGCATCTCGATCCACTCGGAGGCGAAAGCACGATCGCTATCGGTCGAGAGCTCGGCCAGCGGGCAAAAAGAGAGTACCCTTCCGTCTCCTGCTTCCTGAGCATCGCTACCGATCTGATAATGATCGCCGCCGAGCCCCAGCGTCAGCGGCAGCATCGAGCCCCCCTTGTCGAACGCGAAGATCTGCGCACCGGCGTATCGTCGGAACTGGGCCGCGATCAATGAGAGCAGCGTTGATTTGCCGGAACCGGTTGGGCCGAAGATCAGCGTGTGGCCGACATCGTCGACATGCAGGTTCAGCCGGAAGGGTGTCGATCCGCTAGCAACCTGCATCAGCGGAGGCGATCCGGCCGGATAGAATGGGCATGGCGCCACCGGGCTTCCCGACCAGACCGAATTAAGCGGGATAAGGTCCGCGAGATTGCGCGTGTTGATCAGCGGCTCGCGGATATTGGCATAGGACACGCCCGGCAGGCTGCCGAGGAAGGCATCAGTCGCGTTGATTGTCTCGATGCGGGCACCAAAACCTTCGGCCTGGATCAAGCGGCGGACCGCCTCACACTTCTCCTGAAGACGGGTTTGGTCCTCATCGAAGAGGACGATGACCGGCGTATAGTAGCCGTAGGCCACCAGTTGCGACGAGGCTTCGGCGATTGCGTCCTCTGTCTCTGCCACCATCACCATGGCATCCTGGTCGAGTGACCGCGACTGCGTCTGGAAGAGCTGATCCAAGAATGGTCTGACCTTCTGCTGCCACTTCTTGCGGGTACGCTCGAGCCTTGCGCGCGCCTCCTCGGCGTCAAGGAATACGAAGCGGGACGACCAGCGATAAGTGAGCGGCATCAGGTCAAGACTGTTGAGTATTCCCGGCCAGCTTTCGGCGGGCAGGCCGTCGATCGCCACCACGCCGAGAAATCGGTTCTCGACAAGTGGCGTCAGACCGTGCTGCAGCTCGGCCGTGACCAGCCAGTCGAGATACATTGGGATCTCTGGCAGGCGCACCGGATGATTTTCCCCGGTGATGCAAAAGCGGATGAACTGGAAGAGTTCGTCGTAGCGGGCGACACGATGACCGCCGCGCTCCGGCGTTTCGCATGTCATCATCCGTCGGATCGAAACAACATTGGCAAGATACTGTTCGACCTCCCGGATCGACGTCAGAAAGGTTTCGAGCGCCTTGTCGGCATAAGTGGCGGACCGGCTGGCGGTGTCCGAATAGATATAGCGGGTCAGGCCGGACCTGCGTGGCTCCGGCGGCCGCCAAGTCAGGATCAGTGCATGCCGGCTCTCGAAATGCCCTCTTTCCTTCTCAAAATGTGCCCGTCGCTCCGCGTCGATAGCGCGGGTGACGAGATCAGGAAAATGGCAGCCGGATTCTTTGGGGTAATTTGCGGTCGGCACCCTCACGGCCTCGACCTGAATCATCCAGCCGGAGCCGAGTCGTGACAGGACCGCATTGATCTGGCGGGAGACATCGTTGCGCTCGGCGTCCGTCGAGCTTTCACTGTCAGGCCCGGCAAAGTACCAGCCGGCCATCAGCGAGCCGTCCTTCAGCAGGACGACGCCGTTATCGACTAGGCCGGCATAGGGCACGAGATCGGCGAAGGATGGTCCGGAATGACGGAAGGATTTGAGGGCAACCATCTCGACCCCTTCAGAATTTGCGCCACGGCGACGATGTCGCGCGGTAGAAGGTTTTGTAGGAGATATGCCGGATATAGACCCTTCGCATCAACGGATCGGCTTTCGCCATCATGCGAAGCGCCCCAACAGCGACCAGCCAGATTGCGATCCCGAACAGAGCGGCATACCAGGTGAGCACAACGAATATCAGGATGACGGCGGCGAGCGCCGTGACGAGGACAAGCTCGCGATCGGCGCCCATCAACAGGTTGGGACGCGACAGGGCTCGATGCACCCGGGACCGAGTAAGGTTTGAGCCAGCTTCAGCCAAAATGCCACCCCCCTGCCACGGATAGTGTCGTCACGGGCCTAGGGACATTTGGAGCAGCCCCTGCTTCGGCATGGTGCCCACCGATCGACGCACCGGTTGCACCGAAAAGAGCGACGATCTGTGTCGCGCCGAGGAGAACGCCGCCGACCAGGGCGACGTAGCAAAGGCGACGCGCAAAATCGTTGAGTTCTCCGCCGAAAATCAACATGGCGCCGGCGATCGCGACTGCGGCAAGGGCAATGAACCCGGCGACGGGACCGGTGATCGACTGCTGGATCTGCTGCAGTGGCGACTCCCACGGAAGACCACCGCCGCCGGAGCCCGCGAATGCGGGCGCTGAGATAGTGAAGGTGATGGCGGCGACCGTGATTGGTGCAAAAATGGGATAGGTCTTACGCAACATGACTGTCCTCGTCGATCTGGGCATAGTGTTCGGTCTGGTAGTGGTTGTTGCGGTATCCCTCGATATGGATCACCTCGCGGACCCGCCTCCCCTTTCCCGTCCGCTCGACCGAGACGACGAGATCGACCGCCTCGCTGATCACCTCCTGCATTGGCTGCTGGCTGGCCTCGGCAGTCAGTTGCTCAAGCCGGCGCAGCGCCGACATCGCGGTGTTCGAATGGATGGTAGTGACCCCTCCGGGATGACCAGTGTTCCAGGCTTTCAAGAGGGTCAGCGCTGCTCCGTCGCGGACCTCGCCGACGATTATGCGGTCTGGACGCAGTCGCATGGTGCTTTTTAGCAATCGCGCCATGTCGACCGTATCGCTGGTATGCAGGCAGACTGCGTTTTCGGCGGCGCACTGGATTTCGGCGGTATCCTCGAGGATCACCATGCGATCATCTGGCGCCGCCGAGACGATTCCGGCGATGATTGCATTGGCGAGGGTGGTCTTGCCGGAGCCAGTACCCCCGGAAATGACGATGTTCATCCGAGCATCGATGGCACTGCGGATGGCTGATGCCTGGGCCTCCGTCATCACGTTCGAGGTCACATAATCATCGAGCGGGATGAGACGCGAGGCGCGACGACGAATCGTGAACGCCGGCGCGGACACGACGGGTGGCAGCAGGCCTTCGAATCGATGGCCCCCGATGGGCAGCTCCCCGGAGATGATCGGGCGTTCGTCGTCCGCTTCCGACTGCAGAGCGTGGGCGACACTGCCTATAACCACTTCCGCGACCGCTGGTGTCATCAGCCCGGCTTCGGCCACACCATGACCGAGGCGTTCGATGAACAGTCGGCCGTCAGGGTTGAGCATGATCTCGACGACTGTTGCATCGTCAAGCGCTAGGCAGAGCTGGTCGCCAAGTGCGTCCTGGAGTTTGCGGACAAGTCTTGTATGGGAGCGAAGCTGGGTCACGCTGCGCTCCTCTCCGAATGATCATCGGTACGGGGAAGAGCGGACCGATAGTTCGACGGGCGAACCTGTTCGAAGCTCTCCTGATCCGCTGGAAGTATGCCGGCAATGGCGACGGTATTTCCGATCGCGACGGGTACACCCATACGCGCCATCGGCCATCCCGCCCGGTTCAGGATACGCTCGAAGCGAAGGTCGGTGGCGGTGACGATCTTGTCATAGCCGTTTGCCATCGACCATTCGATGATGCCGGCGAACATGGTAAGAGTCACAAGGTGGAGTTGGCCCCCTCCCCTGCCGGCGGGCAAGGTCGTATCGACGCAGAAGCGCGAGCTCTCGATCATTGCACCGGACGCATGGAGCGAACCATCAGCGAGCAGCTGCGGGAAGGTCCGTTCCAGCATGGTCGGGCCGAGTGCCGGAAGGAGGCGTGTGCATCCGACAACCTTGCTGCCGCCAAAGGTGGTGAGGATGTAGGTTGGATTGAGGTCGTCGTACTGATCCCTCTCGCCGCCATCGGTGACGGTGACGTCCCATTCGAGCCGCTCGCTGAATACGTTGGCGCGCAGCCGGTACATCTGCTTCAGAAGGTTTCGATGCTCGACATATCGGTCGGGCGAGATTGCAAGAACCTGCATTCTTATCTCCGCTTGAACTTCGTCAGGCGGGATGAAGATCACCTCAATCCACGGTTGGCTATCTGCAGATCTGCAGATGCTGATTCTCTCGCAGGAGGGAGCCATGAGCCCATGAGGCGTCGACGGTGAGCAATAAGCGCAGGACCTGCAACTGCAGATCTGCAGTTTCTACTGACTATACGCAACTGATGGAATCTGCCTAACTGGCGGAAAGATATCGCGGATTCGCTGAACCGGGCCGATTCTCGGCACGTGCGTTAACTTGTTGTTAACCTTAAATGTCTTGCGGCGCGATGGGAATCGGATGATAGTTTCGCAAATGATGGCCTCGAAGCCATTTTTTCGAAAGTGAAGACCTCCGGGAAATAGTTCGCAAAATGAGCACTGAGCTGCATAACAGGTTTGATATCGAGATCGCCCAGCAGGGGTCGAAGATCTCAAGCGCGTTGCATATGTTGCGCAGCCAGCAATACCCGCCGGACGCTCGCAAGGGACTGCGCAAGTTCCAGCTCGCGGAAGTCGCCGATTTCATGGGGGTGACCCAGACGCATCTGAGGCAACTCCATTCTGATGGCAAGGGGCCGAAGATCGAGTCGGTCAGCGGGCGTCGGTATTATACGGCAGACCAGATGCTCGAGCTCCGGGATTATCTCGAGGCAAACAAGAAGTCCGACAAGCGCAACTACGTGCCCAGGCGCCGGGAAGGCGAACCGATGCAGGTTGTCTCGGTCGTTAATTTCAAGGGGGGCAGCGGCAAGACCACCACGGCTGCGCACCTTGCCCAGTATCTTGCTCTCACCGGACATCGAGTACTGGCGGTCGATCTCGATCCGCAGGCCTCGCTCACCTCCCTCTTCGGGATCCAGCCGGAGCTTGACGACACTGCCTCTCTCTACGAGGCGCTTCGCTTCGATGATGAACGCAAGTCGATCGCGGACGTCATCCAGCCGACTAACATCCCGGGACTGGATGTCGTCCCGGCGAACCTGATTCTCCAGGAATACGAATATGACGTGCCGCTGGCGATCTCGTCCAGGAAGGGCGAGGACGGACGGCTGTTCTACATGCGGATCGCCAGTGCCCTGAAGCAGGTCGACGACAAGTATGACGTCGTTGTCATCGACTGCCCTCCTCAACTGGGGTACCTCACGATCACCGCACTTATGGCCTCGACAGGCATCCTCATCACCATCCATCCTCAAATGCTGGACATCATGTCGATGAGCCAGTTTCTCATGATGCTTGGCGGGATCATGGGGCCTGTCGCCGAGGCCGGGGCGGAGATGCGGGTGCAGTGGTTCCGCTATCTCATCACCCGCTTTGAGCCGACGGATATTCCGCAGGCCCAGATGGTCGGGTTCATGCAGTCGATGTTCGCGCAGCAGATGTTGAGAAATCACGTCCTGAAATCTACGGCGATTTCCGACGCGTCGATCAAGAAGCAGACCCTGTACGAGGTCGAGCGGGGCGAGTTCGTCCGCGCGACCTACGACCGCGCGATGGAAAGTCTCAATGCCGCCAACGCGGAAATCGTCGATCTCATTCATGGTGTCTGGGGGCGAAAATGAGTGACTTGTCAGCCGTTTTTTTTTCCGTTTTTGTGAGCGCGATGAATGACTTGTCGCAATTGAACGTTCGTCCGGAGGCCAGCCATGTCGCGTGAAAATCCATTCGCCAAGCTGGACATGGCGGCCATCGCGGCGAGCCAGACGCCAACCAGGCCCGGTTACGGAATGACAGGAGCCGCAAAGACGGTTGTCCGCTCCATCGAGGATATGGCCGAGAACACCAAGAAGCTGATGGAAGGCGAGGTGATCGTGGACCTTGATCCGCGGCTAATCGATGCCTCTTTCGTTGCTGACCGTCTGTCCGACGATGGGGAGGAGTTTCAGGAACTGCTCCAGGCGATCAGGGAATCAGGTCAGACGACGCCTATTCTGGTTCGTCCGAGCTCGACGGACGCAAAGCGATATGTGGTGGTGTTCGGCCATCGCCGCCTCAAGGTCGCGCGCGAGCTTGGAGTTCCGGTCAAGGCAATCGTAAAGCAGCTGGACGACACCACCTCCGCCATTGTTCAGGGCCAGGAGAACGCGGCGCGGTCAAACCTGTCCTTCATAGAGCGCGCCTATTTCGCCCAGAACCTGATTGCGTCGGGAATGACCAAGGAGACAGTGCGTTCTTCGCTTGCGATTGACGAGGCGATGCTCTCGAAGATGCTCGCGGTCATCGAGGCAGTGCCGGCATCGGTTATAGCGGCGTTGGGTGCGTCCAAGAAAATCGGGCGCGACCGGTGGCTGAGCCTCCGCCAGCTTGTCCTTGCCCCTGCCCTGTCCAAGGTTGCCAGTGAGCACGTGGAGTCTGCCGACTTCCAGGCGCTTCCAGAAGGCGACCGCTTCGACCAACTTCATGATCATCTGAAGCGATACAAGGCCAAATCAGTCGCCAAGAAGCCGAAGGCAGAAGCCCCTGTCCGGGACTGGACCTCGACCGATCGCGGATTGAACATGGTGATGAATTCGAAGGCAAGGAAGGTTGCCATCGAGTTTACCAATGCTGAAGCCAGGCCGTTCAGCGAATGGCTGTCTTCACACATGGGTCGTTTGTACGATGAGTACAAAGGATCGAAAACTGAAACAAACGGAGACTGAACCGCAAAAGAAAAAGGCCCCCAAACGGCGAACCGTGGAAGCCTCTCTCGTCATCTCTAGCAGGATCGAGAATCGCATTTCCCGGAATCACAGTCAAGAGTCTTGGCGCCGTTTTTGGTGAGCTGATTTCCTTTGCCCGAAACAAGGTGAAAGAAAAATGCAGACAGGACATGTGACGACGCCCTTTGGGCGGCGGCCGATGTCGCTCGCCCTGGTACGGAGTCAGATGGCGATCGAAGATCCACGGCCGGAAATGCGCGTCGAGAAGTGGAAGGTCTTTCGAGACGTATGTGAAGCACGGGAACGCCTGGGGATCCAGGACCGGGCACTTGCCGTCCTTGATGCCCTCCTGACGTTTCACCCTCACGCGGAGCTGGATCTGAGCCAGGGGCTGGTCGTCTTCCCGTCCAACGCTCAGTTGTCCGTGCGAGCGCACGGAATCACCGAGACGACGCTGCGTCGGCAACTTGCCGCGCTTGTCGATGCCGGCCTCATCCTGCGGCGCGACAGCCCGAACGGTAAACGCTACGCGCACCGCAACCGGGATGGCGAGGTCGAACAGGCCTACGGATTTGACCTGACACCGCTGCTAGCTCGTGCCACGGAGCTCGCCATCATGGCGCAGGACGTCGCCGCCGAGCGCGCGCGCTTCCGCCGCGCAAGGGAAGCGCTGACGATCTGCCGTCGCGATGTGCGCAAGTTGATCTCGGCCGCCATTGAAGAGGGCGCGGACGGTAATTGGGACCATGTGGAGTCCGAGTATGTCAGCATTCTCGCCCGCCTTCCTCGGCACCCGAACCGTCCACAGGTCGAAACTGCGCTCGATGAAATGGAGCTCCTGCGGGAAGAGGTCCTCAACATTCTGGAAATGCAGCTTAAAACGGAAAAAATGCATGGCAATGCCGTTCAAGATGACCGGCACATACAGAATTCAAAAACCGAATCCATCAATGAACTTGAACCTAGCTCTCGAAACGAGCAGGGCGAAAAGTCGGCGGACAAATCTCTGACGGGGGATAAGCCGAAGGAAACACAGAAGACGAGACGCGAGCCGATCAAGGCGTTCCCACTCGGAATGGTCCTTCGTGCTTGCCCGCAGATCACTGATTACGGGCCCGGCGGGCGCATTGAGCACTGGCGCGAGCTCTTGAAGGCGGCCGTTGTTGTGCGCTCGATGCTCGGCGTCAGCCCCTCTGCCTACGAGGAGGCGTGCAACGCTATGGGGCCGGAAAATGCCGCGGTGGCTGTGGCCTGCATTTTCGAGCGGTCGAATTTCATAACGTCGGCAGGCGGATATCTGCGGGATCTGACCAGGCGCTCTGAGCGCGGCGAGTTTTCGCTCGGGCCAATGCTGATGGCTCTCATGAAGGCGAATGGCGCCGGGCACCGAAGGTCGGCCTGACACGGGACCGAAATCATTGGCTGTAGGAAAACGCGATCGGACTGTGGCGCTGGAGCACCTAAACTTGTCAGCCGTTTTTTTTGGTGATTTGCTGTTTCAATACAGGCAGTTATCAGCGTTGACTATGGAATTGCGAGGGGCTGTTGCATGTGGAAGACGAGACAGAAGCAGTTGGGGGTCGAGCAGATCAATGGTCGTGTCGCGAGGCCCTATGCGCTGATCGTCAACTGGACACGAGAGAACATTAAATATTGATCACGCCCTGCGAACTTTATGGCGCAATGCTCGCAGGGCAAGGATGGAGCCGTGCGAGGCGAGGGCTCAGGTTGAGAAGTTCCAGGTTCTCATTGCCTGACACGTGAATGAAAAAAATGATCGCTTGCCTTGCTTAGATACTGCCCGAGCCCTCAAAGACTACGCCGGAGACGTCATGACGGCTAGCCGGAGACTTCATCGCCTGTCTCCAGATGGTCCGTGGTGACTACCGTGGGATGGAATCACCTCGAAAATCATATCGTCCATGCTGCTTTACACAGACTGTCAGGGGCATTTAGCATGCAAACCGGAATTGGGGCTCTCCATATCGCCCATACGAGGTTTTTAACATGCGTTTCATTATCCATGGCGTGGGTGCAATCGGCGGCACAATTGCCGTCTCACTTGCTGGTGCCGGGGAGGAGGTCATCGGGATTGCCCGCGGCGAGCAGCTGAAGGCTATCCAGGCGAACGGGCTGACATTGCGCACGCCTGCGGGAACCGACATCCGTCGCTTCGAATGCGTGGAGAGGCCGAGTGCGATCAAGCTTCGCCCCGACGATGTGGTGATGGTCTGTACGAAGACCCAGCATATGGGCGACGTCATCGAACGACTCTCGGCAGCCGGCCTTCGGGACCAAGCGGTCTTCTGTTTCCAGAACGGCGTCGAGAACGAGCGCAGGGCATTGCGGCATTTTGCCAATGTGCATGGTGTGAGCGTCATGATGCCGACCGACTTTGTCACGCCTGGTGAGGTCGTCGCCTTCGGGTCACCGCACTCGGGATATTTCTACCTTGGTCGATATCCGTATGGGAGCGACTGTGTCGATGAAGCCGTCGCGAAGACGCTCACTGCGGCGGGCCTCCCAGCCTTTTTGTCGCCAGACGTGATGAAGGCCAAATATGGAAAGCTCCTTTTGAACCTCAGCAATATTGTTGAAGCTGCATGCGGGCGCCAGGGCGATACCGCATCTGTTACCGCCACTCTCCGCAAAGAGGCGGAGATGGTTTTCGCTGCTGCGGGCATCAAGTGGCAGGGTGTCGGTGACTCCGATCCCAACCGCGGGAAGCTGATGAACGTTGCGTCCGTCCCGGGTTTCAGCCGGGCAGGAAGCTCATCGACGCAAAGCCTTGCGCGGTCCACTGGATCCATCGAGACCGATTATCTCAACGGCGAAGTTGTTCTGCTGGGACGGCTGCACGGCATCCCAGCGCCGGCCAATGCCTGGTTCTGTGAACTCGCCGCGCGCATGGTGCGGGAGAAACTGCAGCCAGGAACAATTCCCCTTGATGAGGTCAAGCGGGCGCTGTCTCTCGCCTAGAGCACCATTTGGATCAGCTTTCGCCAGTATGACACTTTACTGTGTCGGCGGCGGGGCGCCTCGCTCGCGATAGGATGGAAAGTCGGGCGCATTGTCGGGGACGGGATGAGCCTCCAGATCTGCGATCAATGATTTCATCTCGCCGATTTCGCGCACTTGCGCATCGATAATCCCATCTGCCAGCTTCCGCACCCGCGGGTCTCTAACATGCGCCTGTTCACTTGTCATGATCGCGATCGAGTGATGTGGGATCATCGCCTTCATGTAACTGACATCGGAGACCGTCTCCTGGCTGCACACGAGCCAGAGAGATCCGGCGAAGACGACGACACTCGCGGCGACGATAATCGCATTCGCGGTCCTGTCCTTGTACATCGACCACATAAAGTTAATCATCACGACCGCCATCACCGCGCCCATCAGGAGTGCCATTCAGGTTCGGGTCTGGCTATAGGTGACGTGATCGAGTTCAGGTACATCAGACTGAACATGATGACTCTGCCGCGGGCGATTGCTGGCCCGGACCGCCAGGCCGAAAACGATCCGGTCAAACCACGCCAGCGGGTGAGGAGCGATCAGGAGGTCAACCGGCGGCGAACGGTCGCCGGCGCATGCGGGCCGCTACTTCTCAGGAGGCCCTTGGCCCGCAGTGCGATCGAGACGTCTTCGGGCATGCCATGATCGGGATTGGTTTCGCGTTCGATCGGAGTCCACAGATGGTGCGCGACGAATTTCAGGAGCAGGCTTTCGGGTGCCGGCCAGGGAAGGGGAGTGCCGGTCGCAACAGAACACAACGCTTCAAGGTAGGCTAGATCCGACGCCAGGGCCCGCATGGTGTTTTCGCCCATGCCCCTCGCTGGCGAGATGCTTCAAGGTCGCCACATCGTCGTCGGTCAAAAGCTCGGCAAGCTGGTCGCGGCGGTCGAACGGAAGGATGGCGTCCAGAGCATCCAGTTCCCCGGCGCGCTTCAGCACTGACTCGTCAGTTGCGGCCAGAGTCGGTGATGTTAGCTTCATCTTGCGCAACCCAAGACCACGTGTTTGCATATATTCCGTAAATCCCGTATATTACGGAGCAAAGGAGTTTTGCCATGACATCCACAGTAACCGCTGCGGCGGTGTCGAAAAATTTCGGGGCCTATCAGGATGCCGCTGTCCGTGAGCCGGTGATCATCACCAAGAACGGCCGCCCGCGCACGGTGTTGATAGCTTATGAGGATTATCTCCGGCTGGCGAAACGGGATCGCCGGGTTGAACTCTCGGCAGCCCTTGGTGACGATGAACTCGCAGCCATTGAAGCTTCGCGGATGGAGCCGGGCCTGGATCATCTCAATGCCGAACTGTTGACGGAAAAGCATGCTGCCGACTGAACCAAAGGTCGGCTGGCTCTTCCGATATTCTTATCTCTGGCATTGGCAGCATCTCGAAGGACGGGAGGAGGCAGACAAGGACCGTCCGGTGCTTGTCCTGGCGATCGTCGCTACTCTGGAAGACGGAACGCCGGCCGTGAGAGTTTTGCCCGTCACGCATTCGCCGCCATCCGATCCGCAAGACGCCGTTGAAATCCCGGCTGCCACCAAGCGGCGTCTGGGTCTTGACGACGAACGCTCCTGGATTGTTCTGACGGAAAGCAATCGGTTTGTCTGGCCGGGACCCGACGTCAGGCCGGTCGATAGCGAAACGGGCTACTACGGGGCCTTGCCACCGGCCCTGTTTGATGAGGTCAGGCGCCGGTTTGTTGAGCAGGCCCGTGCGCAACGTCATCGCGCGACGGCCCGAAGCGAATAGTTGCGGTGTGGCGGAGGAAAGTCCTCCCGCCTCTCTGTCGCCAGTCATTTCCATCCCGTTTAGATCACCGCGGGTGACGTTTGACCCGACCTTATCCTGTCGGCCGTCCTTATTTTGCTGAGTCTATCTCACTGATTCCAAAGAGCAAGGCATTCTCCCTAGTCGCCGGACTCACCCTACTTGAGCGGACTCAGGAGCAGCATGATCCTGTTTTCTGTGCCGGACCGCAGCACGCCGAGGCTTTCTGGTTTTCCTCCGCCAGCCAGCGATCGCGCGGCTTGCAGCTCGCGGGACGAGGCACCAGATCGACGTGAAGTGCGCCGCTGTGTAGCGCAGGGGACGCCGCGCAATAGAGCTGCATCGGCCGGATGCCGTCACTGACTTCGAAGGTCAGCTTGGCAGATCCTTCCAGCCGCAAGTGCTCCGAAACCTTGCGGATGATTGCGGCAAACTTTCCGGCCGGCATGTGGGCGCGGTCACCCTCATCGATGTCCCACAGCTGCACGAAGATTTCCGACCACTCCTCGTGCTCAGCGCCGCAGTCGAGTGCTGCGAACTGTCCCGCCTTCACCTCGGTCACGTGATAGCCGCCCTTCACCGGCCGGCCGTCGTAGGAAAAGATCAGTGGCATGTCCCGGACGCCGTCGATGGTGTCGAGCAGGCGACCAAGGCTGATATCGGTTTCGAGAAGGGGCTTGTCGAGTGCGTTCATTTCGGCTACTCCTGTTTCAATAATTCAAGGATTGTAGAAATATGGAAGAACGTCAAGCCCTCATGTCATTTGCGGCGCTGTCGCAGGAAACGAGGCTCCACATCGTCCGCATGCTGGTGGTGGCCGGTCCGGACGGAATGGCTGCCGGCGCGATCGCGGAAAAGGCGGAGGTCTCCCCGTCCAACGTCTCATTCCATTTGAAGGAACTGGAACGTGCCGGGCTGATCAATCAGCAGCGCGAATCCCGCTCGATCATCTATACCGCAAATTATGACGGACTGGGCGCGCTGGTCCGCTTCCTGATGGAAGACTGCTGCGCCGGTCACCCGGAAATCTGCGCACCGGCTACCGAAATCGCCGCCTGCTGCGCGCCAAACCCTAAGGAGAACCTACAATGACCGCTGATCGCGTTTACAACGTCTTGTTCCTCTGCACCGGCAATTCAGCCCGTTCGATCCTTGCCGAATCCATTTTGAATGGCGAGGGCAAGGGCCGGTTTCGCGCGTTCTCTGCTGGCAGCCAGCCCAAGGGCGAGGTTCATCCACTGGCCTTGGATACGCTGCGCGGCCTCGGATACGAGGCAACGGGCTTCAGCTCAAAAAGCTGGGACGTCTTCGCGGAGCTTGACGCACCGCAAATGGATTTCATCTTCACGGTCTGTGACAACGCCGCTGGCGAAGCCTGCCCGGTCTGGATCGGCCACCCGATGACTGCTCACTGGGGCGTTGAAGATCCAGCAGCTGTCGAGGGCTCCCTCATCGAAAAGGGCCAGGCCTTCTCCCAGGCGGCCCGCTATCTCAAGAACCGCATCACCGCATTCTTAAGCCTGCCCCTGGCCTCGATCGACAAGCTGGCGCTGGAAACCCGGCTCCGCACCATCGGCACGATGGAAGGCAGCACCAGCCGCAAGGGCGACGTCGCGTGAGCTACGTTTTGGATCAGCAGCCGGCCAGCGGGCACGACAAAGACCTGCAGGCAGCCCTGCAGGCGGCGGGACTTCCGGTCGACGATCTGGAGCTAACTGGGCGCACCTTCTTCCGCTTTGCGGACCGGGGTCAAATCGTCGGTTTTGGTGGATTGGAGCCCTATGGCGACTGCGCACTATTGCGCTCCGTGGTCGTCCTGCCAGACCAACGCGGGCGCGGTTATGGCGAAGCTATCTCTAGCCGGCTGCTTGACGAGGCGGGGCGCGGCGGCGCCCATACCGTCTATCTGCTGACGGAATCGGCGGCCGCGTTCTTTGAACATCTGGGGTTCGTGAAAGTCGAGCGCACGGCTGCGCCGGCGGCGATCCTGCAAACTCGCCAGGCAGCAAGCCTGTGCCCGGCGTCTGCCGGCTTGTTTGCCAAGTCTATCAAAGGGTAAAAATTATGTCCACGTTTGAACGCTATCTGACGTTGTGGGTCTTCGCCTGCATCATCGTCGGGGTGTCCCTCGGCCACCTCATGCCCGGCGCCTTTCAGGCGATCGGCGGCGCCGAAGTCGCGAAGGTCAACCTGCCGGTTGCAGTGCTGATCTGGCTGATGATCATTCCGATGCTGCTTAAGATCGATTTCGCGTCCCTCGGTCAGGTCGGCCGCCACTGGCGCGGGATCGGCGTCACCCTGTTCATCAACTGGGCGGTAAAACCATTTTCGATGGCGCTGCTTGGCTGGTTGTTCATTGGCTATCTGTTCCGGCCGTACCTGCCGGCCGGTCAGGTCGATTCCTATATCGCCGGCCTGATCATTCTGGCCGCCGCGCCATGCACCGCCATGGTGTTCGTGTGGTCGAACCTGACCAAAGGCGAACCGCATTTCACGCTGAGCCAGGTCGCGCTGAACGACACGATCATGGTCGTGGCCTTCGCGCCGATCGTCGCGCTGCTGTTGGGTCTGTCCGCCATCACGGTGCCTTGGGATACGTTGATCCTGTCGGTCGTGCTCTACATTGTCCTGCCGGTGATCGCGGCACAGATCCTGCGCCGGTGGACCGACGTGAACCGCCTTGGCGCCAGGTTGCAGCCGGTGTCACTCATTGCATTGCTGGCGACCCTGGTGCTGCTGTTCGGCTTTCAGGGCGAGCAGATCCTCGCGCAACCGGGCGTGATCGCACTGCTGGCCGTGCCGATCCTCATCCAGGTCTATTTTAACTCCGGCCTCGCCTACCTGCTCAACCGTATGAGCGGGGAGGAGCACTGTGTCGCCGGCCCGTCGGCTTTGATCGGCGCGTCCAACTTCTTCGAACTGGCGGTGGCCGCCGCCATCAGCCTGTTCGGCTTCAACTCGGGCGCGGCGCTGGCCACCGTCGTCGGCGTACTTATCGAGGTGCCGGTCATGCTGTCGGTGGTCTGGATCGTCAACCGCAGCAAGGGCTGGTACGAGCGCGGCCCCGCCGTCCGCTCCTCCACTTCCACCATCGAAAGGGCCTGAAACCATGGATGCCACAATCTATCACAACCCCGCCTGCGGAACGTCGCGCAACACGCTGGAGATGATCCGCAACGCTGGCATTGAGCCTACGGTGATCGAATACCTGAAAACCCCGCCAAGCCGCGATCAGCTTGTCAAGATGATCGCTGACGCCGGCCTCACCGTGCGCCAGGCGATCCGCGAGAAGGGCACGCCCTATGCGCAGCTTGGCCTCGATAATCCTGCTCTCAGTGACGATCAGCTGCTCGACGCGATGCTCAAGGACCCGATCCTGATTAACCGGCCTCTGGTCGTGACGCCGCTCGGCACGCGTCTGGCGCGGCCGTCCGAAGTGGTGTTGGACATCCTGCCGGATACCGACAAAGGCGCCTTCACCAAGGAAGACGGCGAACAGGTTCTCGATGCGGAGGGCAAGCGCGTTGTCTGATCTGCCTGCCGCATCCCTGTCGCATCTTCGTCAGCCAGACCTGGACGCGCTGCGTCCTCCGTTCTCATCGCACAAACCGCGCATCCTGATCCTCTACGGCTCTCTGCGGGCTGTGTCTTATAGCCGGCTTCTGGCGCAAGAAGCGGCGCGGCTGCTGGAGCACTTCGGCTGCGAAGTGCGGATCTTCGATCCTGCAGGCCTGCCGCTTCCAGATGCGGAACCGGCGAGCCATCCCAAGGTGCAGGAGTGCGCGACCTGTCCGCCTGGTCGGAAGGCCAGGTCTGGGTTTCGCCGGAACGCCACGGCGCTATGACCGGCATTATGAAAGCGCAGGTCGACTGGATCCCGCTTTCGGTCGGCTCCGTGCGGCCAACCCAGGGCAAGACGCTGGCGGTGATGCAGGTTTCCGGCGGGTCGCAATCATTCAATGCCATCAACCAGCTCCGCGTTCTCGGTCGCTGGATGCGGATGATCACGATCCCCAATCAGTCGTCAGTCGCCAAGGCCTTTCAGGAATTTGACGCGGACGGTCGCATGAAACCTTCCTCCTACTATGATCGCGTTGTCGACGTCTGTGAGGAGTTAGTCAAGTTCACGCTCATGACCCGTGACGGCTCGGCCTACCTCACCGATCGCTACAGCGAGCGAAAGGAAGAGGCCGAAAAGCTCGAGCAGCGCGTGAGCCTCAAGTCCATATGACCCAGCGCATGCCGATCGGCGCGATCCTCGCCCTTGGTGTCACCCAGAACGTCGGCTACGGCACCCTCTGTTACAGCTTCAGCATTCTGGCACCGGACATGGCTGAAAGCCTGTCCTGGCCTCAGGAATGGATCTTCGGCGCGCTCTCGGTGGCGCTGCTGATCGGCGGTCTCTCCGCTCCCTGGCTCGGCGTCTTGATTGACCGCATCGGCGCCGGGCGGGTCATGACCATCGGCTCTGCCGTTGCGGCCGCCGCGCTGGTAGCCTGTGCTTACGCGCCGGGGCAGGGGGCTTACGTAATGGCGCTGGTCGCACTCGAAGTATCTGCCAACCTGGTTCAGTACGGCGCGGCGTTCGCGCTGCTGGTCCAGCTCCGGCCGGCGGTGGCGCAGCAGAGCATCACCTATCTCACCCTCATTGCCGGGTTCGCCTCAACGATCTTCTGGCCGATTACCTCGGCGCTGCACGCCCAGCTGTCCTGGCAGAACGTCTACCTCATATTCGCTGGCCTCAATCTGCTTGTCTGCCTGCCCCTTCACGCCTGGCTGTCCTATGGACTGACCGTCAGTCGCAGGGAGGCCGCCACCAATCCGGCCGCGCCGGTCGCCGGCTCCCTGGCGTCGTCGCACCGGCGCATGGGCTTCATCCTGATGACCACAGCCTTCGCCGTGCAGTATCTCGCCAGCGCCTCCGTCCTGGTCCACATGGTGCCGCTGCTGGCCGGCCTGGGGCGCGGTACCACGGCCGCGCTCGTCGGCACCCTGTTCGGCCCGTCTCAGGTCGCCAGCCGCCTGATCAACATGCTGTTCGGAAAACACCTTGACGCGCTGCACCTGGCGATGATCTCAGCGGCACTGATACCTGCAGGCGCTCTGGTCCTGGACCTGACCGCGCCCTCCATACTTGGAGCCATGGTTTTTGCCGTGGTGTTCGGCATGGGCAACGGCCTGCTGAGCATTGTCAGCGGCACCCTGCCGCTGGCGCTGTTCGGCAGCGAAGGTTACGGCAAGCTGCAAGGGAAGATGATGGCCGCTCGACTGATCGTCTCGGCTTCGGCCCCCGTCGTCATGGCGTTGGCAATGGAATGGCTGGGGTTCTCGCTGTCCCTGGCAGCCATCGTCGGCCTCGGCCTGCTGGCCCTCGCCTTGTTCGTCCTCCTTGGGAGCTTTCGTCGGCAGGGCATAGTAGGCTGATCGCGTGCTGCATATCCTCTTTGCCCCTCTCGCTGGGATCGTCGCTCTGCTCTATTCCTCCGTCGGTCAGGCGGGGGCACGGGCTATGTGGCGCTGATGGGACTGGCCGGATTCTCGCCCTCCGTTATCAAGCCTTCAGCCCTCGCCCTCAACATTCTCGTCTCGGCCATCGGCTGCGTTCGCTTCTACCGGGCTGTTCTGGTCACATGGCGCACGTGCTACCCGTTCGCAATCCTTGGCCTGCCTTTCTCATTGCTCGGCGGCGCGCTGCACCTGCCTGCGGCGGTGTATCAGCCGTTGGTCGGAATCCTGTTGTTCATTGCAGGCGCGCAGATGCTGCGCCCGGTATCTAGCCGTGGTGGCGAAGCCCACACCAAAGGTCCGCCCTTTATGCCTTCGCTCGTGGCTGGTGGGGTGCTGGGCATCGTGTCCGGTGTGACGGGGGTAGGCGTCGGCATCTTCCTGGCGCCCTTGGTGCTGGCGCTAAGGTGGGCAGCGTCGCGTCAGGTCGCGGCGATCTCGGCGGTGTTCAACCTCGTTAGTTCCGGGGCCGGCTTGGCAGGTGCATGGGCCACCATGCCCGCCCTGCCTGCGGAGCTTCAGCTTTGGCTGCTATGTGTGGCGTCGGAGGTTATATCGGTTCGTGGTTGGGAGCGTTCTATTTCAAGCCCCAGACGCTGCGCGGCATCTTAGCTTTCCTTCTGATAGCAGGGGCCCTGCGGATGATCGGAAGCATTGTTGTATAACTGAACCAGTACCGCCCTTCACCCACCTCGGGGTGACCGTCCTAGAGGAGCCGTGCTGCCCGGCCGGTCCTCCTCGCAGCACTGTTGTAATAGCTGGAGGCTTGTTGAACAGAGCGATGGCGGGACTGCTCCATGGCTTCGGGAAGTGGTATGCCGCGATTGGCCGCCTCCGTCAGATAGCCCGAGCGCAACCCGTGCGCCGAAAACTCCCCACTGTCCAACCCCGCCATCTCCGCCCGCTGTTTTAGAATCGCATTGACCGACTGCGGATCGAGCGCCCGCCTCGAGACCGTCCCCCAGCGCCCGATCCCCCGAAACACGCTGCCCTTGTCAATTTTTGCCGCTGCCAGCCACGCATTCAGCGCCTCAACGGGTCGACCTGTAAGGAAGACCATATCATCTTCCTCGCCGCTTGTTGTCTTCGTTCGGCCGAGATGGATGGCGAGCGAGGGGAGGGGAGGGCCGCCTTCAGTCTCGATCGGAGCTTCGATCGTCAGTTGTTCCAGGCGAAGGCCAGCGATCTCGCTGCGCCGCCGGCCGCCGGAAGCAAAGGCCACCATCAGGATTGCCTTGTCGCGTAGATCGCGCAGGCTGTCTGACTCGCAAGTCGCAAGCAGCTTTGCCAGAACGTCGCCTGTGACCGCTTTTGCGCTCTTGCGCGCCCGGGTTCGCGGAACGGCGCGCACGGCCAGACGAATGGCTGATTTCAGGGCAGGGGAGGCGAAGGCGCCATGGAGGCCGCGCCACCTGGTCAGCGTCGACCAGTTTGCCAGCCGCCGGCGCACCGTCGATGGCGCATGCGGGCCGACGGATCTCAGAAAACCCTGGCGCCGGAGGTTTTCATCGACCGCAGCTGGCATGCCGTGGTCGGGATTTGTTGCGCGCTTTTCCGGATCCCAGAGGTGATGGGCGACAAATTTCAACAGTAGTGCTTCCGGTGCGGGCCAGGGAAGAGAACTGCCGGTGGTCGCCAGCCCCCAGGCTTCGAGGTAAGCGAGGTCGGATGTGAGCGCGCGCAGGGTATTGTCACCCATGCCCTGATTAACGAGATGGCGCAGCGTCTCGACGTCCTGATCGGTCAACAGCTCGGCGAGCTCGTCGCGGCGTTCGAGCGGCAGGACGGACGCAATGGTATCGAGCTCTTCGGCGCGCCGCTCGACGGACGTCTGTGATGACTTCGCTTTGGCCACGAGAGGCTCCGGAATCGCGGGTTTCGGCGGCTGCTGGGACCGTGATTTGCCCCGATTTTCCTCGATTTGCGCCGCGAAATCAACTACCATCGATAAGGGATACTTATCGATGGTTAGCGCATCAATCGAAAATCGTACCATGTGAGGAACTGCAATATATAGATAGAGTTCCGTTGAGAAACCATTTACCATGATTTCAATGGCTTACGATCTCGCGAAAATCAGCATGACACCCCTGATGCGACCGGCTTTCGACGCAGGTATCGCGCTCACGCGTCTGGATGAGCGTATCGGCCGTTCAACGGTCGGTCCGGGATTCCTCGAACGATCTCAGTTCACCGACGCCTGCGCCTCGCTGTGGATCGACGGCGAACTCGTGCATCTCGAAGACCTGGTCCTCCATGACGCCACGAAGGATATTCGCACACCCACCCATGAGCTGACAATTGCCCGCGACGTGCTGCGCACCCGCCGGCGCATTGCCGCCCATCTCCCCGGCTGGGCGTTATCGGCAGAGGGTATCCGAACTTTGCGACAGACGTCGGACATCAATCCGGTCGGCGCTGAGGCGGAGCCGGCCCGCATGGTTCGGCCAGCGGTCGCCATCGGTCCCGAAGGGGAGGGAGACGATGGTAATGACGCGGAGAATTTACCTGGCGTCGACTATGCCGCCATCGATGCGCTGCTTGCGCGCTCTGACGCAGCGATCGAACGAGCCAAAAAGCCCGGCCGGGCTCCAGCCGATCCGCTGGTCTATGATCTCGACTGGGACGAGGATGCCCGGATCGACGAATGGCGCGGCGTGCTGCGGCAGGCCGAAAGCTTACCGGCGGTGCTGCAGGCCATCATCGCTCTCGATGCCTGGAACGAACTTTCTGTGCTTCAGCACGCGCCTTGGCTCGGCCGGCTGTTTTGTGCCGCGATCCTGCGCCAAGCGGGCGTCACGTCAGGTGCTCATCTCGCTGCCATCAACCTTGGCCTCAAAACCATTCCCGTTGATCGGCGCCGGCATCGCGATCGGGAAACCCGGCTGCTGGCCATCGCCCACGGATTTTTGACAGCCGGCGAGGTCGGCATGAAAGAGCATAATCGGCTGGCGCTGGCGAAAACGATGATGGATCGCAAACTGGAGGGGCGGCGGACGTCGTCAAAATTGCCGGAGCTGGTCGAGCTCGTCATGGCAAAACCGTTGGTGTCGGCCGGGATGGTGGCGAAGGCGCTCGAGGTGACGCCGCAGGCGGCGCGGCGGATTGTTTTGGAACTCGGCCTCAGAGAGATGACGGGGAGGGGGAGGTTTCGGGCGTGGGGGGTGCTATAGCTTTAGAGGAGACACATTCCCGTAGATACCGGATAGGTTCACTGCTGCTGCGCAATGTGAACAAGGCACCGTGACACGAGCAACACCATCTTTGCTAAACATCGCGACCGTTATACATTGCAGGGGTGAGAGACAGATTTGATCTAAGCGGCGACTTCAGGCACGCAAATATATCCATAGCCACGGATGCGTTCGGCTCGGAAGAGGACGATGCCTCCGCGTTGACGGAAGCTTTCGCGCTTCTCCAGTCGGCATCAAGTTTTGATGTGCCGGCTCCATCGCCGTTGCCGACCGGGTCCGTGCTGCCATGGAGGGCAAATCCCATGTTTAGGGGGCGCGAAGGCGACATGAGGGACCTGGCGGAGCTTCTTCTTCAACCGGTAACCTCCACCCTTGTCCCAACCATTGCAACTACCGGCCTCGGCGGGATGGGGAAGTCGCAGCTCGCCGTGGAATTTGCGCATCGTTATGGGCAGTTTTTCAAAGGAGGCGTCTTCTGGATCAGTTGCGGTGAGCCTGAGGCAATTCCGACCCAGTTGGCGGCGTGCGGATGGGGTCTCAATCTGCATCCTGCTTACGGGGAGTTGGCCCTACCCGACCAGCTAACATTATTACGCTCGGCCTGGCAGCGGATGACACCGCGCCTGCTGATTTTTGACGCATGTGAGGATGACCTAACGCTTTCGAAATGGCGCCCGACGACCGGCGGAGCGAGAGTGCTTTTGACCAGTCGAAGGCCCAACTGGGATCCAGCGCTCGGGATAACATCTATCGGCCTGCATTCTTTGGACCGGCAGGACAGCCTGAGTTTGCTTGGAAGCGCGCGGAGCGATTTGACGAACGACGATCCTGTGTTGAATGCGATAGCGAAAGAGCTTGGAGACCTGCCGTTAGCTCTCCATCTTGCGGGGCTCTTCTTGGCCAAGTTTCGGCATTCAGCACTTGGGTCACTAGACAAATATCTGGAGGCTCTTCGCAGGTCATCGGTCCTGACACACCGTTCCATGACGGCGGGTGGTTGGTCGCCGACGGGTCATGAACAGCACATCGCACGTACTTTCGCCTTGAGCTACGACCAACTCAACACGGAGGGCGAATTGGGCCGAATGGCGCGCGCGCTTTTGAGCTTTGCAAGCCACTTCGCCCCGGGGGTGCCAATACCCCGTTATGCTCTTTCCCCCCAAGACGCTGTCGGCGCAGATGCGACCGTTCTTGAACTGCAGGAAGAAGCAGTTCTCAGGCTCGCCGAAGTCGGTCTTCTTTCAGAATTGGCGGATGGGTCTCTCGTCGTCCATCAACTCGTTGCAGCGTTTAGTAAACTGGAACCGCCCCCAGAAGGAAGCACCGCCGAAGACGTTGAGCACTATCTGATCTTTGCCGCGCAGAACGTGAACAAAATCATGGACGCGCGCCTGCTCGTCGCTTTGGAACCCCACATCTTGCATGCGGCAGCGTCCGCGGCCGATCGAGCCGACACTAGCGCGATCGATTTATACGCAGAACTTGGCCAGGCGCAGTACGAAAGAGGAACCTATACCGAAGCAAGAGCGACCTTCGAACGGGCGCTGGCATTGTGCGGGACAATCGCTGGAGCTACTGATGAAGACCGAGGCAATATTCTAAGCCGTCTTGCAGTCGTGGACCGGATTGCCGGGAACGTCGGCGACGCGATTGATCGACATCGGGAAGCCGTTGCGTTATTGGAAGCGAGCGCTCTTCGAAGTGATTTTCGGATGGGCCAGGCGTATTATAATCTTGCCCGCGCGGTGCTGCCACGCCTTCCAGACGAAGCCGCTGCGTTGTTTGAGAAGGCGGCGAGCATTGCCAGTGCCGGCAACCGTGTCGAAGGGGATGCGGACAGCGAACACTTTGAGCGAATGCGATCGCTTCTGGTTAACGCCCTGACGGGCCAAGCAGAAACCCAACTTCTTTCCGACCAACCCATGGCACAGAGCCACGCTCAGAGGGCAATTGCAATCGCTGAGGAGGCGTTCGGCCGAAACGCCTTTATCCTATGGCGACCGCTCTATGTCCAGGGCGAAGTCCTGCGGGTGAAGGGAGAACTCAACCCGTCCCTCCAGTGTCTATCCAGATCCATGCGACTTATTGAGGAACGGCAGGGTGATGAGTCACCGCTTTTGGGGGATGTTCTCATTTCGCTTGGACAGACGCGGTATAGCAGCGGAGATATCGCAGGAGCGAAGGAGGCGCTGGAACGCGCCGTTGACATCACCGACCGGAGCATAGGCCTGCAATATAATGGTTTGAGGGCGGCGATAGAGGCACTTTCGAGAGTCTACCTCGAGGTAAAGGATTTCGACCGATGCCGGCGGTTGCTGGAACAGGAGATCGATACCATATCCTCCACCAGCGGCGATCGCGGAAATCTCGCGATCGTGCTGTGTACGCTGGGGATAGCATGTAACCATCAGGGCGATCGTGAAGCAGCGCTTCACTACTGGAAGCGTGCGAGGCGCCTAGTGAGGCAAATGAGGGATCCAGAATGGCAGACGATCCTAAGCCAGCTACATCAATGGATAAACACGCCCTGAAGGCGCAACACAGGAGCTTGCATGCGCGATCAGTTCAATTTGTCCGGCGATTTTCGGGGTCGTTTGCGGGAGGGGGCGGAATCCTACGCTAAGGTCTCGGCCAACGATATTCTCCGGTGAGATTGATGTGTTCCCAACCGAGCGGCGAGACATGGGCCAGTAGATCGGGTGATAACGGCTTTCCGGCTCGTTTCTGGTTGGCGACGACTTCGCCGAGCTTCATGGTGTTCCAGAAGATGATGATGGCGGCGAGCAGGTTCATGCCGGCAATACGGTAGTGCTGCCCTTCCGCCGAACGATCGCGGATTTCGCCTCGCCGATGGAAGCTGATAGCCCGTTTCAGCGCGTGATGCGCTTCGCCTTTGTTGAGACCGATCTGGGCGCGGCGTTGCAGATCGGCATCCAGAATCCAGTCGATCATGAACAAGGTCCGCTCGACGCGGCCAACTTCCCGCAAGGCTGTGGACAGCTCGTTTTGCCGCGGATAGGAGGCGAGTTTGCGTAGGATCTGGCTTGGCGCAACGCTTCCGGCTGCAATGGTGGCGGCGATACGCAGGATGTCAGGCCAATTGCGCTCGATCATGGCCTGGTTGATCTTGCCTCCGATTAAAGGGCGCAGATGCGCTGGTGCTGTCGGTGGATTGAACGCATAGAGCCGTTTGGATGGCAGGTCCCGGATACGAGGAGCGAACCGGTAGCCGAGAATGGCGCATGCAGCAAAGACGTGATCGGTGAAGCCTCCCGTGTCAGCGAATTGCTCGCGGATATGACGGCCGGCATCATTCATGAGCAGGCCGTCAAGGATATAGGGGGCTTCGCTCGCTGTCGCGGGGATCATCTGGGTCGCGAACGGTGCGTATTGATCGGAGACGTGGGTGTAAGCCTTCAGGCCTGGCGTATTGCCGTATTTCGCGTTGACCAGGTTCATGGCCTCGCCTTGCTCTGTCGCCACGAAGAATTGCCCGTCGCTCGATGCCGAGACACCCGCGCCCCAGAATTGCGCCATAGGTAACGCCGCCTGCGCCTCGACCACCATGGCCAGCGCCCGGTCGTAGGCCTCGCCCTCGACATGCCACCGCCCAATGCGGATCAATTCCCAGAAGGTGTGGGTATTGGTAGCATCTGCCATCTTCCGAAGGCCGAGATTGATCCCCTCCGCGAGAATGACGTTCATCAGTCCAATCCGATCGGCGCAGGGCGCTCCCGTGCGCAGATGGGTGAAGGCTTCGCAGAAACCGGTTGCAGCTTCCACCTCAAGCAGGATGTCGGTAATCCGCGTAGACGGGACCTGCTTGTAGAGATCGAGAACAATATCCTCGGCACCAGACGGCGCGGCGGCTTCGAGCTTCTCGATATGCAGGACGCCGTTTTCGATGGACCCACCGGGAATTGTGCCCGCGCGAGCAGCACGGCCAAGCTCGCGCAACCGGATATCGAGGCGAGCTTGCCGATCTGCCAACCATTCCTCCGGCCGCAATGGCACAGCCAGACGACCGCTTTCGGCCACAGCCCGCGCCGACACGAGTACATGTTTCAGATCGCCATAGCGCCGGGACCTGGCCAGCCAGATATCCCCGGAGCGGAAGGCATCGCGCAGATGGAACAGCACCGCGATCTCCCAGAGGCGAGTATCGCCGGCTGCCTGGGCACGAAGGTGACGATGCCATTTCGAGCTCGGCCGCAAAAAGGCCGTATGCGCGGCATTGTTCAAGCCAGTGCGTAGGGCCGTAACCGCTTCCAGAAGAGGCTGTGCGACCCGCGCAGCCCGGAGATCGAGCAGGCGCAACATGCGAGGAGCATAGCGGCGGAAACGGTGATAGCCGTCCAGCACATGGTGGAGGGGATCGTCCGCCATAGTGGCGGTCAGCCTGGCTGCCATCGTGACAAGGGTTTTGAAGCCGTCCCAGCCTGATTCGCTTGCGATAACGTCGTCCAGCGGCTGTCCGTCATCTTGTGCATCGACCAGGGCTCCGCCGATTTCAGCGAAGGATTTCAGAGTGTCGCGCACCGCGTTTGCTTCGTCGGCGATCTTCGCCTGGCAAATCCGTTCCGACGCCCGGTAGAGCCTGCCGACGATCCGGTCATGGGTTTCGACCACGGCGTCGGCAAGCATTGCCTGCCATTCCGACGCGCAGACGGCCAGAATTGCAAGCCGCCTGTCCTCCGGAAGATCGCGCATGCCGTCAGCATAATATCGTTCGCCTTGCCGACGCAGACGTGTCACGCGATGGGCAGGGACACCGGCCAGCAAATCTTCGGGGAGAACGACGCGTTTTAGGTATTCTATCCGGTCGAGCTGCCGGTTGGCAGACGATGAGTTCGAGCCTGGCTCGAATTGCCGCAGCCAGACGAACCGAGTTACCCGGTCGTCAACAGTATCTTCGAGCAGCGCTAACAACGGCTTCCTGATTTCTTGCGACAAGCGACTGGCAATTCTTGTCTCCATCTGTCGTTCAGCATCGACCAGGGCCATTGCGCAAAGCCGCTCGATCGTCGATGTCGCGGGAAGAACTATGCGCGTGCGACGGCATTCGGTCACGAAGCGAATGGCAATATCCTCGTTCGACACAGCGATCTCGGCTTCGCGGAGCAACCATTCCTTCAGATCACGCGCACCACGTCCGGAGAAGGTGCGGAATCCATAGAGTGCCCGCAGTTCGGAAAGATGCTCGTGCCGCGTCTCCTCACGGGTAGCATATTCGACAAGATCGTCGGCATGGAGGCCGAGCTGCACTCCGATAAAATCAATGACCTCTGCCGGTATCAGTTCACCCGGAGCCAATACCCGGCCGGGATAGCGGAGGACGCACAGTTGCAGGGCGAAGCCGAATCTGTTGTGAGCGCGCCGGCGTTGCCTGATGTGGCCGAGATCCTCATCGCTAAGAGTATAGTGCTTCAGCAAATCCGCTTGCGAGGTCGGCAGGCGCAACAGCGCATCCCTTTGCCGATCAGTTAGAGTGACGCGACGCGGCATTTATGTTCCTTTTTCAAAATTTGATCATGTTTAAGATGCTTTGTTTATGAAGCTGGTTGGGATACAATTCTACCCAACAAAACATTCGCGTCCGACACACCGCCTCAAACCAACGTTTAAGAAACATGCTGATTGGGTATGCCCGAGTCTCAAAAGCCGATGGTTCGCAGTCCCTCGACCTGCAACACGACGCGCTGCGGTCCGTCGGCATCGAGCAGGAAAACATTTATGAGGACTGTGCTTCCGGCAGTCGTGATGATCGGCTTGGTCTTGCCGCCTGCCTCAAGTCCTTGCGTGCCAACGATGTGCTGGTGGTCTGGAAACTTGATCGCCTCGGACGGTCGCTTGCCCACCTCGTCAACACCGTGAAGGATTTGTCTGAACGCAAGATTGGATTACGCGTGCTGACCGGAAAGGGCGCTCAGATCGACACCACGACCGCATCCGGCCGCATGGTGTTCGGTATTTTCGCCACCTTGGCCGAGTTCGAACGGGACCTGATCCGCGAGCGCACCATGGCGGGGCTGGCCGCTGCGAGAGCACGAGGCAGGAAAGGCGGTCGCAAGTTTGCCCTGACGAAAGCGCAAGTGCGTCTTGCGCAGGCCGCTATGGCGCAACGCGACACACCCGTTTCGGATCTGTGCAAGGAACTCGGCATAAAGCGCGTCACCCTATACCGGTATGTCGGCCCCAAGGGCGAACTGAGAGACTACGGAAAGCGGGTACTTGGCTTGACGTAGGAGAACAGGCTCTCCGCAAATGCATCTACCTCAGTGCCAAGGAATACAAAAAAGAATGTCGCAGCCTTTCTCGGCTTTGCCGATGACTTTCTGGCGGCCAAACACCAGGCGTGGTATTCTTCGCCCCGATCATGGACAGGACAGCAGCGGATATGTTTTGCTGCTACCACCATACGCACTGCCAGCCACGAGGATGCCCGCTGATCTGATTAGCGGCGATACCCGGAGATGGCAGTTCAGCTCACTTGCTCGGAGAGAGAACACGGTCTCGAAGCAGGAGGAATGTTCTTTCCACGCTGAGCCAGAGCACGGCTGCGACGGCAAAGCTGGTCATCAGGTAAACCACAAAGCCGAGACCACCCTGAAGGTTCGCTTCGCCCAAGATAAGCCTGTCGACATGGAAGACCGACTTGTGAGTGAGATATAGGCTATAGGACAAGGTGGCGACCATCACAGCCCCCGGGACCGGCCAGCGCTTCAGCACCTGCTCCAAATCGAGCATCGCACCAAGAACGAGGCCGATTCCGATCGAAATCAGAGGAAAGCCGACGACAGAACCGAGTTGTCCTTGAAAGACGAAAAAGAGGTTTGTTCCTGCAAGAGGCCCTCGGACCGAGAACAGCGCAAGTGCTGCCACGATCAAAGCGACGCCGACCGGGATAGCAACACGTGGAGGCGTGTAACGCTGGCAGAGTTCCGGTTTGAAAAAACGCGCCACCGCAAGCATCACGCCGAACATCAGGCCGTCGACCCGGGTGTATGTCGGATAATACACGTCCTGAGATAGACGGCGAAAGCATCCCGCAGCTTGCCGGCTTCAACGAGAGTACCGACGTGGCTTTCCCAGAGGGCGTAACGAAGGATCATCCCCGCGACGATCACCGCGCCGGCGATTACAAGCGTCCACCCCATGCGGATCCGGCGATGTACAAGCAACACAAGGAGCGGCAGAACCAGATAGAAATGCTCTTCGACACAAAGCGACTATGCTTGCGAAAAGGCACGACCAACACGGGGATCAAACTCAAAATTGACGGTGAAGGTCGCGAAGCTCCAGATCGGTTGCATGGTCGGAGCATCCCGAAGCACGGGGAAAATCGTATAAAGGCCAAGAACAACGAAAAAAGCCGGGAAGATGCGGAAAGCGCGGCGGAGATAGAAGGACTTCAAGCCCACGCTGCCCGTCCTCGAAACCTCCTTGAAAAGCTGGGTTCCGATGAGAAATCCGCTAAGGACGAAGAAAATGTCGACTCCTAACCATGCATAGTTGCGGACGCCGACCAGCAGGGACGGAGTCGCCTCAACGGGGATATGCACCAGCATGACGAGGAGGATCGCCAAAGACCGGAGCACATCGGGGCCAACCGCTCTGGATTGAACCTTCTCCGTGGTTTGAGATCCGATACTTCGCGCCGATAGAAAATATGTGGAATCTGAATTGGCAATAATTTTCATTGCAACGATCCATGGTTGTGCCTGAAGGGATAAGGACACGGCCCGAGGACGTGTTTGCGAAAGTTTTAGCTTTCTTTTTTCAGATCAAAATAGGCGGCTTCAGATCGATCGAATTAATCTAAATTTTTCGTAAACTATGACGGCGCTGAGGCGCCCTCGTTCAGATACGATGCCCAAAGGCCTACGCTCTCGCTGTGACACAGACGGGCGCCTTGCGCAGCGGACCGGAGTGCTTCAGATCACTGCGGCTGCACCGGTGAGTTTTGCAACATGCCCGACGTTCGTCGGCCCTAGGGGCGGGAAAACAAATCTTGTTTCGACCCTCGCGCAAACCACCTGCAGAGTGGTATTATACCCGTAGTACCTTGGGAGAGGTCTATGTGGAAAATATCGGCACAACTAGTGATTGTTGCGACTGCGTTCACGGCCGTTGAAACGCTATCTTCCGAGTTGCAGCCATTCCACGTTTCCCAATTCGACGATGGCATGACAGTCAATCTTTCTATCATGTCTGTGGCCGCGTCGCCTGCGCGCGGCTACGACTTTGATGTCACGATTGGTTTGATCGGCTTCGATACACATGGGGCAGTCATATACAATGACGATAATCTCCATTCGGCACGAGTGGATTGCTCTGGACGGGGTAAAGTATTGGTGGGCGGCGCAACTTACGTGCCTAGCCTTGAGGTTGACGGGGGTGATTGGAAGGAAGATTTGCTGAAGGCTCTGTGCACCTCGCCGATTTCCTGAACGCTAGCCGGTTTAAGACGTCCTGGCGGAGGTAAGCGATATTAAGTGACGCGTTTCGGCCGGGAACTTTGATACCCGACTTTCGGACCCACAGAGATCCTTCGATGAATTCGGTGACCTCATTGATAACAGATTCTGACACCACAAGGGGTGACTGCAAAATCTTTGCGATTGTCTCAAGTCGTTGTGCTACATTAACGGCGTCGCCAATCACGGTAAATTCGTCGTGAAAACCACTCTCCAGTACACCGCCGAGAACAGTCCCGTAATGTAGACCTATCCCTGTATTAAGATCGGGGCCACCCTCGGAGATGTTCCTCAGACGCCATGTTTCTAGAGTGGTTGTTAATTCCAATGCACACTTAAGCGCGCGCTCAACATCATCTGCCCTTGGTCTGGGCTGACCGAAAACCGCCACCACCCCGTCGCCAATAAATTTGTCTACGGTTCCACCAAAAGCGAATACCGTGCCAGCAACGATATGCCGGTACTCGGCGAGAACTCGCGCAAGTTCGTGAGCGGGAGAACTTTCTGCGTAGGAGGTGAAGCCGCGAATATCAATGAACATGATTGCAGCGTTCCGCCGCTCCAGATCGAGGATGCCACTCGCGTTTTGCAGATCTGCCACGACCGTTGGCGAGAAAAACCGGGACAGGTTATGTCTTTTTTCTTCAATCTTCAAAGCCTGCGTCAAGGTTCGCTCGTGATCGCGTGAAAGTAGATAGACGGCCAGGGCGGTGAAGATAAAACTTAAGGTCAGCGCGAGGTCTTGATTGAAGAAATTGTCGACCCACGAGCCGGGCTGCATGGTGTGATGGCGCCAAGCCATCGCACCATGCATAAGGAGCCATCCGGCCACCACAATCAGTGAGAACAGCAAAATGAGCTTGCGGTCCTGCTTCAATGCAACATGGTTCAGCAGAATGAAGGACACGACCAAACTTGAAGTCGTGAGATAGTGATCTTCTGTGACGGGGCTGGCGAGGATATGCTCATAGAGGATCACTACAACGAGCATGGCATCGAATATCACGAAGCAGGCTCCGAGTTTTTTCCTCTCCCGAAAATATATCGCTGCTGCGACGGATGCGATGCTTGTGACCAGGTAGATCGAGCTGACGACTGCATGGATAGACGAGTTATTGAAGTCGTCTCCAAACGCAAGATTGGCAAACAAGATCGATAGGACCACGAAACGAAGCGACGCTGATCGTATCTCACGCGAAGATGCACTGCTACCGAAGGGGACTGAGATCTGATCCATTGATCCATTTTTTGGTACAGCAGCCCATGCAACTGCCCTGAAAAAAAGATCCGGGCCTGCAGAGGCCCGGATCTCACCTTATTTGACTTGAGTGACGGTAAGTTTGCCGTTGATGCGCTCAGCGACGAACTCAACCTTCGCGCCGACCTTCAACTTCTGCAAGACTGCCTGATCGGTTACCTGGAAGACCATAGTCATCGCAGGCATTTCGAGGTTTTTCAGTTCCTCATGAATAAGCGTCACCTTTTTTGCCTTTTCATCTACACTCTTGACCGTCCCATTGGTGAACTCCTGGGCGAAGGCACCTGCTGTGGACACGAGGGTGATGGCTGCGGCAAGTGCTATATTGGCGATAGTTTTCATGTCAGTTCTCTAGCCTCCGTTTACTTCGTTGCGACTGTGACATCGCCGTGCATTCCGGCGTCGTAATGACCGGGGACGAGGCAAGCGATCTTGAAGACGCCGTCATTCGTGAACTTCCACACGACCTCGCCAGATTTGCCTGCCGCAAGTCGGATCGCGTTCGGATCGTCGTGTTCCATTTCCGGAAATTTTTCCATAACGGCTTTGTGCTCCATGACTTTGTCTTCCTGATCGAGGACGAACTCGTGATCCAGTTCGCCCGCGTTCTTGATCGCGAACACAATGGTCTGACCCTTCCGCACCTTGAACGTATTCGGTGTGAAGATCATCTTGCCGTCGTCAGTCTCTTTCATGGTAATGCGGATGGTCTGTGTCGCCTTCGCCTTTTCGCCGGGCTCGCCGACGGTCATTTCGCCGTGACCGCCTTCGTGTGAACCGGACGCCAGAGCCGAGGTGGAAAGAGCTGCGACAAGCATCGCCGTGACAAATGTTTTCATGGTTTTTTCCTTAAGTTGAAGAAACTGATTCAATCAGCCATGGTTCGAATGATCAGGAGTGAGCTGGGTTTTCGCGTCCTTCGCCTTGGTTGCGTCGGGCGGAGTGCCTGTCCACTCCCATGCCTGCGTGCCGGGCGGGTTTTCGTACCAGCCGGGATCCGTATAGTCGCCCGCCGAGATTCCCTCGCGGACCTTCACCACGGAGAACATACCACCCATCTCGATTGGGCCGTGGGGACCCCAGCCAGTCATCATGGGGACGGTGTTCTCCGGGATTTCCATCGACATCTCGCCCATGTCGGCCATGCCTGCGGTGCCCATCGGCACGTATTCCGGGCGGAACTGTCGAATCTTCTTTGCAACGTCCTTCTTGTCTACCCCGATAAAGGTCGGGATCTCGTGACCCATCGCGTTCATGGTGTGGTGCGACTTGTGGCAGTGGATCGCCCAGTCGCCGACATACTTGGCGTCGAACTCGTAGGCCCGCATCGCGCCGACCGGAATGTCGATGCTCACTTCCGGCCAGCGGGCTTCGGGTCGTACCCAGCCTCCGTCCGTGCAGGTAACTTCGAAATCGTAGCCGTGCATGTGGATCGGATGGTTTGTCATGGTCAGGTTGCCGACCCGAACCCGGACCCTGTCATTTTTGGATACCACCAGCGGATCGATACCCGGGAAGACGCGGCTGTTCCATGTCCACAGATTGAAGTCGGTCATCTCCATGACGCGGGGCACGTAAGTTCCCGGGTCGATGTCAAAGGCGCTGAGCAGGAACACGAAGTCGCGATCGACAGGCATGAACGCCGGGTCCTTGGGATGGACGACGAAGAAGCCCATCATTCCCATGGCCATTTGCACCATCTCGTCGGAATGCGGGTGGTACATGAAGGTGCCGGATTTCACGAGATCGAACTCGTAGACGAAGGTTTTGCCGACCGGAATATGCGGTTGCGACAGGCCGCCTACGCCGTCCATACCCGAAGGCAGGATCATGCCATGCCAGTGAACCGTCGTATGTTCGGGCAATTTGTTGGTAACGAAGATGCGCACCCTGTCACCCTCGACAGCCTCGATGGTCGGTCCGGGGGACTGGCCGTTGTAACCCCATAGATAGGCGGTCATGCCCTCGGCCATCTCGCGCTCTACCGGTTCGGCGACGAGGTGGAATTCCTTGACGCCATTGTTCATCCGGAACGGCAGGGTCCAGCCGTTGAGGGTGACGACCGGGTTGTAGTCCGGACCGGTCGATGGCTTGACAGGATTCTGTGTTGCCGCCGTATCCATGAGCGCCGCTTCGGGGAGGCCCATATTGGAAGTCTGCGCCCAGGTTTTCGAGGATACGAGCGCCGCGCCTGCGGCGCCCGCTCCAAGCAATTGTCTTCTGCTGAACATTCTGGGTCCTTTCTCAGTGGCCGCCCGCAGGCGCTTCTCCGGCCGACGCGACTTCAGTCTCGGCTGTGGACGAACCTGTGCTGCCGCCGTATATGACAGGCGCAAGGTTGGCCTCGGCGAGCCAGAAGTCGCGCTTGGCGTTGACGGCGAGGATGGTTGAGGTGATCTTGTCCCGCGTGTCCGAGATCAACTCGAACGTACTGGTGATCATGCCATTGTAATTGAGCATGGACTGCTGCTCGATCGCGCTGCGCAGCGGCACGACGTTGTTCCGGTAATGTCTGGCGATGTCATAATTCGACTTGTATGCGACATGGGCGGAACGCGCCTCCGACCTGACATTCACCGCCAACTCCGCAAGCTGGTTAGCGGTCCGCATATAGGCAAGCTCACCCTTACGGAGCCGGGCCTGACCGGAATCGAAGATCGGAATTGTGAATTCGAGCGCGGCAGCTTTGGAGATGTCCGACATGATGTTGCCGTCCTCGCGTTCGCGCTCCTTCTCCCAGGTGCCGACAAGTTCTATGTCCGTGACGATGCGCGTCACGTCCTCAAGCTTGTAAGACTGCGCGGTTGCCTGGAGTTCGAGCCTTGACACTTGCAGATCCATACGCTTGTGGATCGCCTCGGCCTCGATGTCGTCGCGTTTGATTAGGGCCTTGGGCAGATTGGGGAGGCGGTTGGGGATCTGGAAATCAATATCAGAACCTGACAGACCCATAAGCCGGATCAGCTCCTCCTTCGCGAGCTTCGCTTCCAGACGAGCCTTTGCTGTTTCGCCTGTGAGCTCGGCATAGAAGACATGCTCGCGAGCCTGCTCCGCCTTTGGCATGGAGCCCGCCTCGCCGATTTTTTTCGCAAGTTCGGAGGAGGCATCGGCGGCGACTTTGGCCTGGTTAAGATACGCGACGTTTTCCCACGCCGCGACGGCATTGATCCATGCCCGGCGGGTTTCCGAAGCAAGCGAGATTGTAGCTATTGCCGCCTTAAGCTGTGCCTGACGGAAACGATTGTCGGCCAGTTTGATGTTCCGGTCGTAGGTGGCCAGCGCCAATATGTTGGCCGCAATCGCGCCTTCGAGAACCCGGTAGGCCTCAAGGCCCGGCGTACCGATCCCGGAAACACCTACTGAGAATGTCGGGAGGACCGAAAGCTGCGTCTGCCACGCGTCAGCGGCGCTGTCGCCGAGATCGGCATAGGAAGCCTGTAGACCCTTGTTATTCAGGAGCGCGACCTGAACTGCCGTATCGACATCGATGGTCTTCCTGGCCATGAGGGTCTTCACCCTGTCGCGTGCCGCCTGAGCCTGCTTCTGGTTCTGTATCCAGACAGTCTGCTTGCCCGTGGCCTCGGCGCTCTTGAGCGAAGCGTTCGTGAAGCCTGCGTCGCTGGCGGAATAGTCGGTCGTGACGCATCCGGCGGTGACAAGAGGAAGAGCGAGGCTGAATATCAGCTTCATGTAGCGTGTCGTCATTGCACTCATCCCTTCTTCTTGGGAGCCTGCGCATCGTTGAGATCACGCCATGGCTTGGGGTCGACAGGGATGCGGTGGGTGTATTCCCCTATGGGGTTCTGATACCGGGCGGTCCGTATATCGGACGCGGTGTCGGGGTTGCTAGTAGAAGCTACGACTTCAGGCAGAGTGGATGCGCATCCGCTGACAACAAGCGGCACGGCAACCACCAGGAACAAACGTTTCATGGGGAGAATCCGAGAATATGATCGCGTTTATGCAAGCGCGTATGAACCGCGAAAGCACAGCAAGACCCGGCGTGCGGGCGCTAGTTCTCAAATATCAGGCGGCAAGGGAACAGTCGGTGCCTGTCCAACATAGCGGGCGTCATTGAGAAACGCTCGAACGGGCTCAACCCGAGGATGCTTCAGATGGACATTTCCGCAATTTATCGCGGCTATACTACAATAGTCCTGACAGCAGGACTTCTTCGAATCGTTAAAATTCGAGTGTTCACCCAAACCGCCACGACGATCATCATCCGACGTGGCGGCTTGATGACCCATGTGCAAACCGTGATACATTTCTTGCTGGGAGACTTGCGCGGGTTGATCGGGATGCATCCCCGCATTTAGCGCAGAAACGCTGTATCCCCCAAGCGACACCACGATCGCTAGTCGAAAGATCAGCGTCAAGGCTGCAGATATGAATCGATGCATCGGTTTCATATGGATCACATCACCGCATCCTGGAAAATTGTCAACAGTCGTCGCTTCAAACAAAAAATTCGCATAGTTGCTTCGACGTTAAGAGCGACGGCAAGCTAAACGGTAACGATGCGCTCGGCCACCAATTGTCCAGCCGAGCGCATGTCACTTCAGTTCTCATCTGTTACGTCTGCCAGTCCGGAATTCTGCCAACGGGTCTACGATCGCTGCAGTCCCAAAACGTTTGTTGGTCCGTTCGACCTTTCCGCTGTCCAATACGCGAAAAGTGACATCCGGATCGGAGACTGACGTGGCCGTATCACCTGGTTTTCCGTGGCCTTGCGTGATTTTGGCAATCGGCGAAGCAGCTTCGCTAAGCATGCTGGTTGCCGAAGCGGCGGAGGATGCGGCGATTAGGGAGAAAGCGGCGATAGCTAGTTTATTGATCATTTTACAACACCTCGTGGCACTGCGATCTTGCAGTATTGTGAAGTTAGACCACGTGCTTTTCAGCCACCTGTCGCCAACTATACAAATTTGTAAAACCGCACATGGGTCCATTGCCGCAAGAAAGCCAGAATTGCGCGGCGATGAACACTATCCCGCCGGGAGCAACCGTGATTTGCGAGGTAACTCTTTCGCCTATGAAGATACTCTTAGTGGAAGACGACAACACCACAGGAAACTATATCGTGAAAGGGCTGAATTCTTCAGGCCACACGGTTGATTGGATTGCAGATGGGCGAGAGGCGCTCGCCGCTGGGCTCGATGGCCGGTACGATGTCCTCGTCATTGATCGAATGATCCCAGGACTGGATGGTCTCAACCTCGTGAAGAGCCTTCGGGCTGCCTCAGTTCGTGTACCCGTGTTATTTTTAACGGCGATGAGCGGCGTTGACGACCGCGTTGAAGGCTTGGAAGCAGGTGGTGACGACTATCTGGTAAAACCATTCGCGTTCTCGGAGCTTGCCGCAAGAATAAATGCACTTTTTCGACGTCCCCCAATCGCGACAGAGAAAACACGCCTGCGCGTTGGCGACCTGGATATGGACCTCGTCAGCAGAACGATAACCCGGGCGGGTCAACACATTGATTTGTTACCTCGGGAGTTCGCGCTTTTGGAGTTCCTTATGCGAAACGAAGGGCGCGTGCTGACAAAGACGATGTTTCTCGAAAAAATATGGAATTTCAATTTCGATCCCCAAAGCTCTGTCGTGGAAACGCACATCAGCCGGCTAAGGGCTAAAATCGACAAACCATTTGACCAACCACTTTTGCACACCGTTAAAAACACGGGCTATACACTCCATGCTCGGCAATAGTTTTTTCAAGAACACCGCTGTCAGGCTGGCGATAATTTATATCGCCTTATTTTTCGTCGCATCACTTGGTGCGAACGTTGCTGCGTACCAGATGGTGGTGAGTTTTCTTGATGAACGGTTGAACTTGAATGTGATGGAGCGCTTCCGAGAGATCGAGTCAGCCTTCGACGCTCGTGGTTTGCAAGGCGCGGTTCAAATGATTGACAGTCACGGACCCGCGATCCGGCGTCAGGAGACTATGTATACCTTGCGGGGAACAGCAGGAGAGTTGATCGCAGGAAATGCCCGATTTTCCAACGTTCCAGTTGGATTTTCGATTCTACAACCGGACGACCAGCATGACGGTGCCTCCTATTACAAGCTTTTCAACGGTTCGTTGGGACCAAACGAACTTGTGGTTGGCACCAGCTATGGAGACACCGACGAACTGACGCGAATTGTTCTCGTCAGTTTCGGATGGGCGACGGCCATCGTTCTTTCCATAGGAATGGCGGGGGCGGCTATATTAGCCTATAGAACCCGACGCCGTATCTCGTCGCTAACCCAAATCGCCCACGCCATTGGACACGGTGAGCTGTCAAAACGGCTTCCGGTCTCGTCGCGCATGGATGAAATCGACACATTATCGGTGGAGATCAACGTGGCGTTGGCGAGGCTGGAAGCCAGCGTTGCTGCGCTAAAACAGGTGACAACCGATGTCGCCCATGACCTGAAGACCCCCATTGGCCGCACGTTCCTTGTACTGGAAGACGCTCTGAACGCCTGCTCAGCTGATGAGATGAGGGAGGGCGTAGAGAAAGCCTTGGAAGAAATCCGATCGGTTGCTTATACTTTTGATGCGCTTTTGCGTATCGTACAGATCGAGTCCAGAAGCAGAACCGCTCGCTTCACTAATCTCGATCTCTGCGAACTCATTCGAGATATTTATGAAATGTATGATGTCATTGCTGGCGAGGAAGGGTATGACCTAACGATCCATGGAGATTCGAGCGGCTGTTGGGTTGTTGGTGACCCCGATCTTATCCGACAATTGCTCGCAAACTTACTGGCAAATTCTATGCGCCACGCTCCGGTGGGTTCACGTATTTGGATTGGAACTTCGCGCCATGGTGGCCAAGTCTTACTAAGTGTCGCCGATAACGGACCCGGTATACCTGAGGAAGAGCACACGCGTGTATTTGACCGGTTTTATCGCCTTGAGAAAAGCAGGACCACAACAGGATCGGGATTAGGGCTAAGCCTCGTCAAAGCGATCTGTGAGCTTCACGGCGCTACCGCAACTCTTTCGGATAATTCGCCAGGACTTCGTGTGGTCGTCGTATTTCAAGACCCACAGGCTTAAATAACTCAAAGACGTTCAGGGAACCTTTGTGCGACCCTGGAGTTTGCGTTTGCATTCGGGAGCCACGAATGCAAAAGCAGAGAACCATTTGCCGTCTGTTCGCCGCTGTCAGCGCGTTGTTGATGGTGTTTCACATCATTGGCGCGCCTCAGGGCTTTGCTGCGGATTCGAAGGGCTGTGCGGCGGTTCATGCCGGGACGTCAGACACTCACCACAGCACGCAGCCTCTGAAGAACTGCTGTACGGGTTTGCACTGCTGCCCGATAACTCAGAGAGCTCCTACGACTGGTTTGCCAGTAGCCATCGGCTATCGTCTTGACCACTCAGTTCGAACTTCTGCCGCTCTCTACCTGGATCGTTCCCCCGATCCGCCTCCCAAATCCGACCTCCTGCGACGACCCTTCAATTCAACAGGAGTTTGAAAAATGAAAAACTTTTTTAGAGCATCCTCCACCGTGATTGCTTTTGCATCAATGCTCGCTTCCCTTCCGGCGTTCGCTCAGACCGCATATCCGGAGAAATGCAAATCAGGCGCGGCCGCATCAGGCGATATGGCTATGAAAGACCATGAAAACTCTATGCCCGAAATGACCGACTACCAGAAGGAGTCGATGGAGGGCATGAAGACCATGGGTATGAACATGATGCAGGGCATGATGAAAAAGGATCCTGACGTTTCGTTCGTCTGCGGGATGATTGCCCACCACATGGGCGCCATCAGCATGGCGCAGGTCGAGCTGAAGCATGGCGATAACGCCGAAGCAAAAGCCAATGCCCAGAAAATCATCGATGCCCAGACGAAGGAGATCGAGGAGATGACAGCCTGGGTTGAGAAGGAGGTTAAATAAAATGTATCACCCATCACCCGAGATGAAGGCCTGCACCGAAAACTGCCTGGCCTGCTACAGCGAATGCCTGTCGACGGCCATGGCCCACTGCCTGGAAATGGGTGGGCAGCATACTGAGCCAAAGCATTTCAAGCTCATGATGGCATGTGCTGAAATCTGCCGAACGTCCGCGCATTTCATGTTGATCGGCACGGAACATCACAAGCACATCTGTAGGGAGTGCGCCGAGATTTGCCGCCAGTGCGCCGACGACTGTGATCGTATTGGGGACATGGAGAGCTGCGTCACGGCCTGTCGCAAATGCGCGGAAAGCTGTGAAAAAATGGCTGCTTGACCAAACGGCCGGGGCTATTCCCCGGCCACCACTCCCGACAAAGTTAGGCCGTAAAGTCTCCGTTACTGGGCGGTGGATTCCAATGTATAAATACAAACGACAGCCGTGTTGGCCTCAGGACCAGGCCGGGTTTGTTCTACCTGCGCCCCTACTCCGTTTGTCATATCTTGACACTTCTCAGTCTCAGGGAATTGCCGATCACGCTGACGGAAGACAGGGCCATGGCCGCTGCGGCAATGATGGGCGATAGCAGAAGGCCAAACGAAGGGTAAAGGATACCGGCCGCCACAGGTATCCCTGCTGCATTGTAGAAGAAAGCAAAGAACAGGTTTTGCCGGATGTTTGCCATAGTCGCCCTGCTGAGTTGCCGGGCCCTGACGATGCCCTGAAGGTCGCCTTTCAGGAGAGTGACACCTGCACTTTCGATGGCAACGTCGGTCCCAGTGCCCATGGCAATGCCGACGTCCGCCGCTGCCAAGGCGGGCGCGTCGTTGACCCCATCTCCTGCCATCGCGACAATCCTGCCTTCTCCTCGGAGTTTGGCAACAATTTTGCTCTTATCTTCAGGGAGAACTTCGGCTTCGACTTCGGAAATTCCGAGACGCCGTGCAACTGCAAGAGCCGTGGTCTTGTTGTCACCGGTCAGCATAACGACGCGGACGCCTTCATTGACCAACGCCTTCACCGCTTCGGGGGTCGTTACCTTCACGGGATCGGCAATCGCGAACAATCCCTCCACTCTGCCATCGGCGGCCATGAAAATGACAGTTGCGCCTTCGTTCCGTAGCGCCTCTGCCTGCGCAGTAACCGATGAAACATCGATACTGCTTTCTTCCATAATGCGATGACTGCCCAGGATAAGCCTCCGACCGTCGACAACACCGGTCACTCCCTTGCCGACGGGACTATCGAATTCTTGCGCGACTCCATGCTGGATGTTCCTTTCGACAGCAGCGGTAACGATTGCCAGCGCAAGTGGATGTTCGCTGGATCGTTCGAGAGTTGCAGCCGTCCTGAGTAACTCGGTCTCGGACACGCCTTCGCTTGGAACTATAGCGGTCACCTTCGGCTGGCCTTCCGTAAGGGTCCCGGTCTTGTCGACAACCAAAGTGTCGACCTTTTCGAACCGCTCCAGAGCCTCGGCATTTTTGATCAGTACACCCAGCTTCGCCCCTCGGCCAACACCGACCATGATCGACATGGGCGTCGCCAGACCCAAGGCACACGGGCAGGCAATGATAAGAACAGCAACCGCAGCGACAAGACCATGCGCAAAGCGAGGTTCAGGACCGATAGAGAACCACACGAAGAACGAGAGCACTGCCACTGCGATTACCACCGGTACGAACCATCCGGACACTTCGTCGGCCAGGCGCTGGATAGGTGCTCGGGACCGTTGAGCTTCCGCAACCATTTTCACGATCTGTGAAAGCATGGTGTCCTTGCCAACTTTCCCTGCCTCCATGACGAAGCCCCCGGTCTGGTTCATGGTGCCGCCGATGAGTTTCGAACCGGCCTCCTTCGTCACCGGCATCGATTCGCCGGTGATCATGGATTCATCGACGGAACTGCGGCCCTCCAACAGTTTCCCGTCGACCGGAACTTTCTCGCCGGGGCGGACACGCAAATGATCACCAACGGCTACCACTTCCAATCCGATGTCTTCGTCGGACCCATCAGGATTTACCCGCCGTGCCGTTTTTGGTGCGAGATCGAGCAGTGCACGGATCGCACCGCCAGTCTGTTCACGCGCCCTCAGTTCGAGCACCTGTCCCAGCAGAACGAGGACGGTGATGACGGCAGCCGCCTCGAAATAGACCGCGACAGCGCCTTCTCCGGACCGGAAAGTTTCCGGAAAAATGCCTGGCATGATGGTCGCGATCACGCTGTACATCCAAGCCACGCCTGTACCCATCGCGATGAGGGTGAACATGTTGAGGTGGCGCGTAACGACCGATTGCCAGCCGCGTTCGAAGAAGGGCCACCCTGCCCAAAGAACGACAGGCGTAGCCAGTACAAGCAGAATCCAGTTAGAGGTCTGGGGCGCGAGTATCATATGAAGGTTCGTCAGGTGCCCACCCATCTCCAATGCGAGAACCGGTAGCGAAAGAGCCAGACTAATCCAGAACCTCCGGGACATGTCGATGTATTCGGCGCTAGGTCCAGATGCGACCTCCGGAGTCTCAGGCTCCAGCGTCATACCGCAGATGGGGCAGTTACCTGGGCCAATCTGCCTGACCTGCGGGTGCATCGGGCAGGTGTAGACGACGTCTTCTCCAGAACCGGTAACAACTTTCGGCTTAAGCGGGACCGCGTTCGACGGCCCTTGACCATGTTCATTGTGATGATCATGAGGATGGCGGGCATGCCCGCGATGTTCGTTCGTCATGTCTGCCTCCGTTAGATTGCACTACCATAGGTGACAAAAGACATCATGCCTGCCGCCATGTGATAGAGGTGGTGGCAATGGAGCGGCCAGCGGCCCGGGTTGGCCGCATCGAACTCAATGGTTACCTGGGCCATCGGCGGTAGAAGCACGGTGTCTCGTACGGCTCCGGCGAATTGTTTGCCATTAATCGCGACCACCTGGAAATGATGTCCATGCAGATGCATGGGGTGTGCCATCATCGACATGTTATGCATCGAGATTTGTACACGCTGCCCTTTGGTGACATTCAAAGGCTCGGATTCTTCGATCTGCCATTTGTATTTCGCCATATCTCCACTCAGCATCAATCCGAAGCGCCGGTCAGGTGTACGGATGGGGAGAGGTGTGAGGCCAATGAGTTGCTCTTCCAAAGCGAGATCGAGAACAGGGCCTTTCTCTGAATCAACGGCTTCCAGCTTGGTCACCGAAGCATCAGCGGTAGCGAGTATGATGCCTGTTCTCTCTCTGGCACCCTCACGCAGTGCTAGCACGGGAAATGTCCCCGAACCGGGGGGCAATTGCAGCCGGATGTCCAGCCGCTGACCCATCGAAGCAGGGAACCGACGGCCGGGAGTTGGCTGAATGTCGATCCCATCAACAGCGAACAGCTCACCATCGATAGAGCCAGTGTCGATAGTAAAGGCCGTCGCTGTGGCACCGTTGATGATGCGCAACCGAACTCTACCACCTTTCTCCACCTGGAAGACCTCGGGATCATCCAGAGTCCGATCATTGGCCAGATAGGCATCATATTCGATATCGTTCAGGTCCATCGTCGGCATTCCTGTATTTGAATCATTGTCCATCGGCATCTGATGGCCGGCATGCATGTTCGTCATCGACGACATTTTGCCGCCACCCATTTCCATGCCGTGGGCCTGATTTTCCGACTGAAGCTCTGCGAGCAGTTCCTCGGGCGATTTGAATGAAAAGTCATGAAGAAGGATTACAACTTCTTGCTCGTCGCGGGCGCGATCTTCCGCGGTCCGAACGATCAAAGGGGCGGCCAGGAGGCTCTGCTCCTGGAGTGTATGAGCGTGCATCCAATGGGTGCCGCCCTTTCCAACCGGGAAATCGTACTGTCGGATTTCCTTGGCTTTCAACAGTGCAGCTGGATTATCCGGTACGCCGTCCATATTCCACGGCGGCGTCAGACCGTGCCAATGGATCAAAGTTTCTTCGGCCGTATCGTTGCGAAGGCTAACGTTGAATTGTGTCTCGGCATCCAGGATGAGCCCCGGACCGCCATCTCGGTTCGTGAACCCGAAAACGGTCGCGGGCTTCCCGCTGACTTCAAGAACACGTTTCACAATAGTCAGCTCGATTGCAGACGCGTTCGCACGGGCAACTGCTGTGCCAACTGGCGAAAATGCTGCCGCGCCAACGGCGAGTGTTTTTAGAAAGTCTCGACGGTACATGATTTCTCTCTCGATCTTTGTCGGCGTGCCGACTATTTTGCTCTGTGTTCTGCGCGTATGCAAAGTTGTCAGGCAGCAGATCGAGGCGGCTCGAAGCCAGGCGCTGGTTCTCGCCCTAAAGGATAGAAGGACCACTCGATAATCGGATGCGCCGGAAAATACGGGGGCATTTGCGGGTGGAGTTCCATAATAGCCGTGACGCAAGCTGCGCAGGTCGCACTGCAGCACGATTTTTTGTCGGGCGACATTTTACCCGCTGCCTGTCGATCGCCATGCTCTTGATGATAGGCGTCGGCTGCGACTTTTGGGGCGCTGCATGGCGAAGTAGAGGCGTGAGAAGCAGGCGCGGCGAAAATGATCGCGGCCGCTACAAGCGCCACCACCAGCCTCCAGAACGTTGATCCCTTGTCGTGCCAGCTCATTTAAACTCTCACATCATCTGCACGTTACAGGTTCAAGGGTGCCGGACCTTGATCTCTATCAATCCCAACCTCCCAAAGCTGATGGTGCTCCTTCCAATGGTGGTAAGGTCAAGGGGGCCGTGCGCTTACTTACCGCTCGGTAGAAAGAAGTTAATATGCGAACAATTGCACCGTTCGGCAATAATTTGTTCCTCAGTGATTTCTTAATCGTGGTCGTTTTTTAAAGCTGGCCGAATGCTCGGGTGTCGGAATAATTGGCCTCCGTCGTTGTGAAGAGCTATCGTCGCTGAGGTAAGGGAAAAGCTGGTCGATATGCACGGCGACACATCACCCTCGACATTTACCGGCGAGGCATAACCGAACGATACGGGAGGGTTCTCAGGTGATAGCCAGAGCCATTGGGGCAAATCACTGGACGAAGTGTCTTGGTACAGCCATCGCTCTCGTTGTCTCGGTAAGCTCGGAAGGATTGACCGAGCCGAACGAAATAGTTGTGACCCGCCAGCAGGAGATGAAGGCTATCGCTTTGGCAGCCAAGTCCATCGCTGGCATGTTTAAATCACCAGAAACTTATTCCGCGCAATTATTCGAAGACGCGGCGATGACTATCAGCGAACGCGCCGGTTACCGAATGATCAATCATTTTGACAACGCCACCGCTTCAGACGGCTCCAAAGCGACCAAGGTAATAGCGACGGACCACGATCGGTTCGCCGAGCTGGCAACGGACCTGAAGAACTATGCCGACAACTTGATCAAAGCTGCAGAGCAGCATCCTGGTCCAATGTCAGAGGACATGCGCATGAAGAAAGGGGAGCAGATGCAAGGTGGTATTCTTGGCTCCCGTTACAAGCCCGAACGCTCGGAATCCGAGATATCTGCTGAACATACATTCCATATGATGCTGCAGACTTGCTCATCGTGCCACACGAAGTTCCGCTCACAATAGCCATGTAACGATGGCCTTGATCGCGACCCGGCCCGTTTGAAGCTCCGTTATTTCTCTCCGGTGAGACCGGCTGAGCTTCTCGCCGAACACGCTGTACAATTGCCGTTGCAGCATCTGTAATATCAGTGAGTTGTCGGCGTATCTGCTTTACCTAAGAGTTGACGAAAGCATGAATTGCTATCGAAGCAAGAATGATAAGGCTACATATCAGCCCAATAAGAGCTAACCGACGGTTAGCCTGTCTCACAACTCGGGGCCGAGCGCGACGTTTCAGCCGTTGACGGTGCGGGAGTATCAATTGGCCGCCTTGCCGAAATTTTCTCTTGCCGCCCGACGTGGTCCGTTCCTCTCTGCCTTACTAAAGTTGATCTGCGGATAAATCACAACTCGCGAAAACAGTCACTCTGAAGCGACGGAATATAGCCTGTGATCGGGGCAATGAGAACTTCATCTGCCGCATTGCTCTCAAACCATGACAGGCTTGGTGCCCAGAGTGAACTTCGCGACGGCGTCGGGACCACCGATTTTGATCGCCTTGTCTACTGTGCCAACACGATGGCCGGAGATCATATCGAGAACTTCAAACTGATCATAGGGACTCTCCGATTTATTGATGAGACTGAGTTGAGGCTTCCAACGCAAGGAGGTCAAGAGGTCTTTAAAAACTTTCCGCGCCTTTCGGTCGCGGTTTTCGACGCAACCACCTACTTCACAGGCGCATCGCTCTGTGCCAGAGTATGAACATGGTAGTCATTGCTGCGCTGCGGCGCGCCCTTTTGCTAGTTGCTTTGCTGGGACTGCTGTTCGCTCCGGCAACCATTGGTGTGGCCATGGCTGCGATGACGCCTGGACTGGATGCGCAGATGAATATGGGCAGCGGGACGAATGTGCAGGGCTGCCCGGACGAGCAGCCAGTGAAAAAGCTCGACTGCGGTAAACCTTGCCCGCTTGCTTTGATCTGCTCCACCAGCCTGATTGGGAGCTTTGGCTCAAACGCACAATGGAAGTCTGTTTTCGCGATGCACGACCTGAAGTTCTCTCTGCCAAGCGAGGACGATTTCCGGTCTGCTGTCTCAGAGCCACCCGCACGTCCACCGAAAATTTAATCTCACCCTTTTTCGAACAAAAGCAGTGCCATTGCTGGTCTGCTTGAACGTAAACGCACGAGCGACGCCTGTTGCGCGCTTTGGTGGGATTCCAATGAAAAACTTCTCTCATACTTCGCGGTCTCTGATCGCTGCCTTCCTGCTTTCCATCCCGCCTGCAGCTCTGGCGGGCTCTACCGACTATGAATTCCAACTGGTTCATTCGTCAGTTCCCCAAGGTCCGGAAGCGCTTGTCTCCGTCCTTCTCAAAGACAAGCGTACCGGCAAACCGGTCCCGGATGCGGTCATTTTCGCGACCCGCCTGGATATGGCTCCCGAGGGAATGGAAGCCATGACGACGACATTGGACCCACTTCCCTCGGATGAAGCCGGTGTCTACCGCTTCAAAGCCAATCTTCCCATGGAGGGCGGCTGGCGCTTTAAGCTCGCGGTCAAGATGCAGGGCGAGCCAGAGACGGTTCAAGGCGAACTCGTGCTGCAGGCTAAGCCATGAGCATTGGCAGGATTATTTTCACCTCATCGTCGCTCGTCATCGTTGGGGCCGGGACCTATGCCGCCGGGATAAACGGTATCGGTCGTGAGCAACTCAAAACCTTGGTTGCGATGAGGGCGATTTCATCGCCTGTTCAGGCAAAAGGCTCGGGGAAGGTAATCTATTTCCGCCACCCGGATGGGTTACCGGAGTATTCACTCAGTCCCAAAAAGACGCTGGATGGCCGTGCATTCCTGGAGGTGCGACAAAGTGAGGACGTCAGCTTCGAACCTGTCAAACCTGACGTCCAACAGGTCGGCGCGCGTAGGGTGCTGTACTACCGCAATCCCATGGGCCTCGCAGACACATCCCCGGTTCCGAAGAAGGATTCCATGGGGATGGACTATCTTCCGGTCTACGACGGTGACCAGCCTCAGGCAGGGGAACTGCGTGTGCCGTTGGGCAAGCTACAGAAAACCGGCGTCAGAACAGCCATCGCCGAGCGTCGCAAGATGTCGCGGCGCATCAGAATACCTGGCACGGTGCAATTCGACGAGCGTCGCAGCCGTGTTGTTTCGATGCGAACAGACGCGTTTATCGACAACGTCGCGAGCGTTACGTCAGGTGACGAGGTCAAAGCAGGTGATCATCTTTTTTCGTTCTATTCGGGAGATATCGCACGCGCTGCGGCCGAATTTTCGGCTTCTGTAAGAGCCGGAATGAGCGGCATGGCAACCAATGGTGCCAGACAACAACTGCGTAACCTGGGCCTCCAGGATCAGACCATAGATGAAATTACCAAAGGAGGGGTCGTACCGCGCTCTTTGGAATATTTCGCGCCAATGGGTGGCGTGGTCCTCGAACGGCAGGCAATACCGGGCATGATGGCCGAGGCCGGTGCCACGCTTTTCAGGCTCGCCGACAATTCGGTGATTTGGGTCATCGCTGACGTGCCAGAATATGATCTTGCAGCAATTAAGGTCGGCCAGCCCGTAACCGTTAGATTCTCTAACGCACCGGGTGAGCAAACCCAGAGCTCAATAGCCCTCATCTACCCGGACCTGCAAACGCAGACGAGGACGGCGAAAATCCGGATCGAGGTTCCGAACCCGACGGGTACTCTGCGCGCGAACATGTTCGCAGAAGTCGAGGTGGAAACGGGTGGAGAGGCACCAGTTCTTTCGGTGCCGGCTTCGGCGGTCATTGATACCGGAGACCGCCAGATTGTTTTCATCGACAAGGGCGAAGGCAGATTTGAAACCCGTGATGTAAAGCTCGGCGTTCGAGGGAACGACGAAGTGGAAATAGTCAGGGGTATCGACCCTGGTGCGCGCGTTGTCGCAACCGCAAACTTCCTTCTCGATGCGGAAAGCAACCTGACCTCGGCCCTTAACGCCCTCGTTAAGACGGAGAGCAAGCCATGATCGCAAACCTGATTTCCTGGTCAGCCCGGAACCTCGTTTTAATCTTCGTTGGCGCTGCACTCGCGGTTGCTGCGGGGATTTATTCTATCAGAACGCTGCCTCTGGACGCCATTCCGGATTTGTCCGACGTTCAGGTGATTGTCTACACGGACTATCCGGGCCAAGCGCCGCAAGTCGTTGAAGATCAGGTGACCTATCCGCTGACGACATCAATGCTGACGGTGCCACGCTCAAAGGTGGTGCGTGGTTTTTCATTCTTCGGAGTTTCGTTCGTTTACGTCATCTTCGAAGATGGTACCGATCCCTATTGGGCGCGCAGCCGGGTTCTGGAATATCTGAACGCAGCAGCCAGCCGACTACCCGATAGCGTCGCACCCGGTCTTGGGCCAGACGCGACGGGCGTTGGTTGGGTGTATCAGTATGCCCTTGTTGCCAAAGAGCTGTCGCTGGCCGAACTGCGTTCTCTGCAGGATTGGGTGGTCCGTTTCGGATTGGCCAAAGCCGACGGCGTGTCAGAAGTTGCCAGCGTCGGTGGCTTTGTGAAGCAGTATTCTGTTGTGGTCGATCCTATTCGACTTCGGGCTCAAGGGATCACGCTTAGACAAGTGACTGCCGCAATTCGTGGCAGCAACCGCGATGTCGGCGGTCGCACGGTCGAGTTGTCCGAGTTCGAGTTCATGGTGCGGGGAAAAGGCTATCTCCAGGGCAGTTCAGATATCGAGAACATCGTTCTTGCGACCGAGATGGGTGCGCCACTTCGTTTGAAGGATGTCGCTCGCGTCGAAGTCGTTCCGGACGAAAGGCGTGGCATAGCTGAACTGAATGGCGAAGGTGAGGTCGCAAGCGGGATTGTGCTTCAGCGGTTCGGTTCTAACGCGTTGTCGGTAATCGAAGGCGTGAAGGACAACCTGGCAACCATTTCGAAGAGTCTACCAGCTGGAACGGAAGTGGTTCCGGTATATGACCGGTCCCAGCTGATCGAGGCCGCAATCGAGACTTTGAAGAGTACGCTGATCGAGGAATCGGTTGTGGTTGCGCTCGTGACAATTGCCTTCCTTCTCCATATCCGAAGCGCGTTAGTGGCGATTATTATGCTGCCGGTGGGCATCCTCTTGGCCTTCGTCGCGATGCGAGCGCTTGGAATTGGCGCGAACATCATGAGCCTTGGTGGCATCGCGATTGCTATCGGAGCGATGATCGACGCGGCCATCGTCATGATCGAAAATGCACACAAACATCTCGAGCGCGCTCACCCTGACAAGAGCAGGTCAGAGGTCCTGATTGGGGCCGCGAGCGAAGTCGGCCCTGCGCTTTTCTTCAGCTTGCTGATTATCACCGTATCGTTCTTGCCAATCTTCACGCTCGAATCTCAGGAGGGCCGACTGTTCGGGCCTCTGGCGTTCACGAAGACCTTCGCGATGGCTGCCGCCGCGCTCCTGTCCGTCACGCTTGTGCCAGCTCTGATGATTGTCTTTGTTCGCGGAAAGATTGTTGCCGAGCATAGAAATCCCCTCAATCGTTTTTTGATTTGGGTCTATCGTCCGATCATAAATGGGGTGCTGAAAGCGAAAGTCTTTACCATTTTGTTGGCTATCGTGACGCTTGCTATGACGATCTGGCCCGCTCGCCAGATTGGTACCGAGTTCATGCCCAGCTTGAACGAGGGAACGTTGATGTATATGCCGACAACGCTGCCAGGTCTGTCCGTTACCAAGGCGGCGGAGCTGATCCAAACGCAGGACAGGATCATCAAGTCCTTCCCTGAAGTTCAGACAGTTTTCGGGAAAGCCGGGCGGGCATTGACCGCCACCGACCCCGCACCAACCGAAATGTTCGAGACGATCATCACGCTAAAACCGAAGTCCGAATGGCGACCAGCCGTAACGATAGATAGCCTCAAACAGGAAATGGATGCCGCGCTCCAGTTCCCTGGTGTGTCGAACGCCTGGACCATGCCGATCCGAGCTCGCATCGACATGCTCTCGACTGGTATTCGCACGCCTGTCGGTGTCAAAGTCTTCGGCAGCGATCTCAAGGAAATGGAGCGGATTGCCCGCGATATCGAAACTGTTCTGAAAGCAGTTCCGGGCACATCAAGCGCTTATGCAGAACGGGTGATAGGTGGCTATTACCTAGATATCATTCCAGACCGGCTCGCGCTTGGCAGGTACGGATTGACAATCGATGACGTCCAGGACGTCATTTCCATAGCGCTCGGAGCAGAGGTCGTAACATCCACAGTAGAAGGGCGTGAACGATACGGGGTTGCCGTGCGCTATCCCCGGGCATTCCGTAGTGACCCACAATCGATTGCTCGGGATGTCCAGGTTGCCATTCCAGGCGGTGGGTCAGTTCCGCTTGGTCAGGTGGCGGAGGTTCGTTTGAGCCGTGGCGCAACAAGCATTCGAACGGAAAACGGTCAACTAGCAGTTTACGTCTTCGTTGATATCGCCGGACGCGACCTCGGCGGATATGTTGCTGATGCGCGTGACGCCGTCGAGAAAAGCGTCGAGATGCCCTCTGGCTATTCGGTCGCCTGGAGTGGCCAGTTCGAATATCTGGAACGCGCAAAGGCCAGACTTGCTATCGTGGTGCCTGTCACCCTGGCACTCATTTTTTTGCTTCTTTACCTGAATTTTAAAGCGCTGACGGAAACTCTCATCGTTATGCTCTCGCTGCCTTTTGCGCTCGTCGGAGGCATCTGGCTGATGTGGTGGCTGGGGTTCAATGCGTCAGTCGCCGTGGCTGTGGGCTTCATCGCACTTGCGGGTGTCGCAGCGGAAACAGGCGTAATCATGCTCATCTACCTTGACCATGCCCTCCGTGAAAAACGCGAATTGTGTCTCGTCGAGAAACGCCCGTTGACGAAGGATGATCTGCGGGATGCGATCATGGTGGGTGCGGTTGAACGCGTCCGGCCGAAAATGATGACAGTAGTCGCGATCATGGCCGGTCTGATCCCTATCCTCTGGAGCACAGGAACAGGATCGGAAATCATGCAACGAATAGCCGTGCCAATGATTGGAGGCATGGTATCGTCCACGATCCTCACGCTAGTCGTCATTCCAGCTGTCTACGCCCTGGTAAAGGGATGGCGGCTACCGCGATCTTCCGGCGATCATATTCCAGTATTCCATGAAAACCAAAGCGAAGGAGCTCTTGCATGAACAGGAGACAATTTATCTGCACCGCTGTTGCCACGTTGGCGGTTAGCAGCACACAACCCGCCACTGCGTCCCAGCCGGTGATGGTGGTCTACAAGGATCCATCTTGTGGGTGCTGTGGGGCCTGGGCCAGCGCTATGGCTGATGCCGACATCCAGGTCGACGTCAAGGATGTTGCTGATCTGGATGCAGTAAAGAGAAAGCACGGCGTACCGAAAACTGCCGAAGGTTGCCACACCGCAATTATCGGCCGGTATTTCATCGAGGGTCACGTTCCTCTCGAAGCAGTCGTGAAACTCAGGAGTGAGGCACCAGATATTCTTGGTCTTGCCGTTCCAGGGATGCCAGTCGGCTCGCTCGGTATGGGAGACGATCCGGCGGTCGCATCCTACGATGTATTGAGCGTCGACAAAACCGGAGGAACGGCGATCTACATGCGCGTGAGGCCGATCAGCTATTAAAGGAATTGGCATATTGGCCGATCCGCCGAATGGCAGCCACTGTCTCGCGGGACTTGTACAGGCGGCCGATTGTTGACTGACCACCTGTCCGCGTTGCAGGCCGGTACTAAAATGCCTTGCTTTTTTTCTGACGGGTTTTGATCACACGATTAACGGTTTGCTGAAAAGGACCTTCGAGAACACCGGAAATTACTAGGGTCAGCATCGCTGTCAGGGGGATGGCCAGCCACGGAGATAGGTTCAAATTCTCTCTTGCAACGGACATAATTGGGTAATGAAGTACGTAGAGTGCGTAGGAAACCGGCGCTAATACAACAAAAGGCCCAAAAAGCCGCCTGAAGCCTTTCCATCCCATAACGGACCACCCGAAAATGACGAGAGCAATGACTATAGCACCTGCAAAATGTCGCAGTTCCAGAAAGGGGAACAGGATGCTGCTTCCGACATCGATTTCGGCCGGGGCGTCGGATGCTAGAACGGCAAGGCACAAGGCAACGAGAAAAACGGGCACGAGCGCCAGGAAAAACTCTCTCGTTTGAATGCGTCCAAGGTAAATTTCGCTCATCACCGCGCCCAGCCACCAGATACAGAAATAAGAAAGGAAACGGCTGAGCTGATTGGGATAAACCAGCATCAGAAGAAAGAACACGAACGAGGTGACACCAACTATGAATGTTCTCCGATTCGCAGGAGAAAACCGGGTGAGCACATAATAGAATAGGTAAAAAGCGACTTCATAAGAGAGAGACCATAGGGCTTTGTTACCCATGTAAGGCTCGACGATTGTTCCGGGTCTAGGTCTGTCCTGAAGCATCATAGCATTTCCGGCGAACGCACCAAGGTCCATGTCGATCAATTCACGGACGGAGAATGCCGCGCAGAAATAAGAAACGACAAGAGCGACTAGAAAAATCGGCATGATCCTGAGAAGCCTGTCCGTTGCAAAAATTTTGAAGCTTCTCTCATTTTTTTTCGACCAAGAGTAGTTGATAGAAAAACCAGACAGTAGAAAGAAAAGAATAACCGCCTCCTGCCCGAACCGGAACGGGATGGACAGGACGTAAGAATAGGTCTGAATTTCCGGTCTCAGGACATGGAAGAAAACGACGTAGAGGGCCGCGAAGCCACGTAAACACTCGATTTCGAAAATGCGATGCGTATTTGGGTCTCTACTGAACAACATTTTAGCTCACCGAACCATAATTTCGCCTCTGTTCGAGGTAACCGCACGCTCTTCAACTTCCGTTCGCAAACGTTAGCATGCTGACAGTTAATTTATGTTCGCAGAGATCGTTACTGAATGTTCGGGGGCGAACCGCCGCAGAGATTCTCGCGCACGAACTTCCGGAGGCCTTCCCTTTACACCCGGCCGCTTGAACTTATCGACGGTTTCTCCGAAATCGTTCCACGATCGCAGATTCAACCTCGTCAAGTTCCTCCCGCCCGCATCGTGGCAATGCATAAGTGCTATAGCGTCCAGCAGTTTGAAGCATTTAGCTTAGCGTAGGATTTCGCCCCCTGCCGCAAACGACCCCATGAAGACCGCCTCGACCGCCGTCTTCATATTGTCGTAGATGCCGCGCGTGCAAGTGCCACGGAAGAAGTCGAAGGC
>NZ_CP047389.1:0-302198 GCF_013365515.1 Agrobacterium sp. CGMCC 11546 | reverse complement strand
ACATTAATACCAGAACAAAGAGGTTTCATGGCTCGCATGGAGATCATGTCCGGTACCGAGCGCAGGCGGCGCTGGTCGGACGAGGCGAAGCTGAGGATACTGGCGCAAGCTGATGAACCCGGTGCTCGCATTGGCGATGTGGCGCGTCGGCACGACATTCATCCAGGCCAGATTCGCTTGTGGCGGAAGTCGTTCAACTATGTTGATCGACCGACGGTGTTCCTTCCAGTGGAAATCATGGAGGAGGCTGGCGTAAGTCAGGCGTCTACCACGGTAGCGAGGCCGGCGATCGTTGAGATATTGCTGCGGAACGGTCGGTGCCTGAAGGTTCCTGCTGACGTTGAGTTGAAGCTGCTCGGTCCGCTGGTCGCTTGCGTGGAGGCGGCATGATCGGGCCATCGGGCAATGTAAGGGTCTATCTGGCCTGCGGAGTGACCGATATGCGGCGTGGCATTGATGGTCTGTCCGCGCTGGTCGAGACGGTGGTGAAGGAGGCGCCGGGCTCGGGCGCGATCTTCGGCTTCCGCGGAAAGCGCGCTGACCGGATCAAGCTTCTCTGGTGGGACGGCCAGGGGTTCTGCCTGTTCTACAAGATTTTGGAGCGTGGATACTTTCCCTGGCCGACAGCGAAAGAAGGTGTCGCGCACCTGACGCAGGCGCAGCTTTCCATGCTCATCGAGGGGATTGATTGGCGCCGCCCGGCATGGACGTCCGCTCCTGGCCGAACGGGATAAAAGCTATATTTTGCAAGGGCATCCGAGGCTTAACGCTGGCGCGTCAGAGGCAAATCGGCTAGATTCGCGGATATGGAAACAGCGCCGCTGGACAGTCAGGACGAACTCACTGCTTTGCGCGCACTGGTCGCCGAACAGGCGGCAAAGCTTGAGAGCCAGGAAGCCGAGGTCATCAAGCGAGACTCCATCATAGGGCTTCTTCGCGCGCAACTGGAGCTTCTCCGACATCGGCAGCATGGCGCCTCTTCGGAAAAGATCGACCGGAAGATAGAGCAGTTCGAACTGATGCTGGAGGAGATTGAGGCTTCCCGTGCCGAGGCTGAACTGCGCGCCGGGAAAACACCCTTGCCGGATTTGGACGACGCGCCGGACAAGCCGAAGCGCAAACCATTGCCCGATGGTCTCGCCACCGAAGAGCTGATCTATGAGGCTCCCTGTAATTGCCCGACCTGCGGTGGCACCTCGTTCCTGAAGGCGCCCGACAGGGTGGTTCAGGTGCTGGAACACGTGCCGGCGTCGGTCAAGATTGTCCGGCATGTGGAAAAGCGCATGATCTGCCGGGAATGCGATACGACGGTGGCTGGCGAGATGCCGACCTTGCCGATCGAGCGCGGCAAGCCCGGGCCGGGACTGCTCGCCCATATCATGGTCTCCAAGTTCGATGATCACATTCCGCTTTACCGTCTCTCAGAGATGTATGATCGGCTGGGAATAGACATATCGCGCTCCGTGATGGCCGACTGGGTCGGCCGCGTATCCGCTTTGCTGACACCCATCATCTTGTTGATCAGGGCCCATATCGCAGCACTCGACCGAATACATACGGACGATACCCCGGTCGATGTTCTCGACCCCGGACGGGGCAAGACAAAAACCGGCAGGGTCTGGGTCTACGTCTTCGACGGCAGTGGCTATCAATCCGCCACTCCCGCAGCCATCGCCTATTACTATAGCCCTGACCGCAAGGGGGCGCATCCGGCTGACCACCTGGCAAGCTTCAGCGGCGTCATGCATGCCGACGGCTATGGGGGCTACAAAAAACTCTACGGCAACCAGATCGTTGAGGCCGCCTGCATGGCGCATGTGCGCCGCAAGTTCCATGATGTGATCAAGCTGAAGTCGTCACCGATCGCGGAGGAAGCGCTGTCGCGCATTGGAGCGCTCTACGATATCGAGAACCGGATCCGCGGCATGTCGGCTGATGAGCGTCGTACCCTGCGCCAACACCACGCGAGACCCGTTCTGGACGAACTCAAGGCCTGGATCGAGGCGACACTCTCAACTTTGCCGCAGAAGCAGAAGCTTGCCGAGGCGATGCGATACGCCCTGTCGCGATGGGCAGCCTTGAGCGTCTACATCGACGATGGCCGGGTCGAAATCGACAACAACATCGCCGAAAGAGCCATGAGACCGCTTGGAATTGGCCGGAAGAACTGGATGTTTGCCGGCTCGGATAAGGGCGGTGAGCGCATCGCCAACATTCTGACCATCATCGAGACGGGCAAACTGCACGGCCATAATCCGGAGGTCTACCTGACAGACGTCCTGACCCGGATCCGGGATCACCCCAAGGATCGACTTGAAGACCTGCTGCCCTGGAACTGGGCGTCGGCAAAAGCTCGACACGAGGCTGTCTGATGGCTCGCTCAAGGTTTATCTACACACTCAGCCAAGTCGCCGGCATGATCAGCGAGAACCTCGAACTGATCGAGGAAATCACCGCAAACTTCGACAACATCTCCGAAGGCGAACTGGTTTACGTCAGTGATGGCAGTGAGGATGGCACGAAGGGTCTGACCCCGAACGGCATCGAAGAGCTTCAAAGCCTGCTCGCCGACATCAGGACGTGGGACGGCGGTATCCGCGAGTTCCTCATCGAGACACAATGCGATCCTGAGATAATCGACCGCATCATGGTCGATGAGATGAAACGCGGCCTATAGCATCCATCTCTCCACAGCCGAAAATGCGTCCGCCGGACGCTCACGGATCGTCGACGGCCATCCCAACAGCCAGAACGACGAGTTGTTACCGTGGTCATCTCGCCCAGATAGAATGGTTGGGTAGCTCCACCAAAGGGTATGTAATGGCTGAGAAGAACATCACGTGGGAACAAGATGGAATTGATTCCGGCAGGTCCTTTGCCAAGGTCGTCGGGTCGGTGCGAAGCAAAGTCAGCTACCGCTCCGGCGGCTGGTGGTTCCTCGCGAAATGGCTGCGCGATTCCGAGGAGCATGATATCGGGCCATTCAGAACCAAAGCTGCAGCGATGGCTGAAGCGGAGCGCCTTGCTGCCTTGCAGTGACAATAAAACCCGTTAAGCCCTGCAAACCGTTGTCAATGCTCAGGGCGCATGCAACCGCCCGTTCTGACGAACGGATGTTAATGATGATGATCGCGTATGGGTGGAGGCGGAACTCAAGGACGTCGGTGATCAAGCTCTGATACGCGGGTTGGCTACCGCATTCCCGATTGTGCGTCCGGGGCTGTTCCTATCTTACTGCGGGCGTCGGTCATTTACCGGCCACAAAGCGGCTGACGGATGTTCCCCTGCCGTTGTCCCGCCTCCGCCCATGCGCGAGGTGCAAGTTCGTCGCGGCGATCTACGATTTGATCGTTTGCGCCTCCCTTGCAACAGCCCACATGAATCCCGCTAGCTCGCGAGCAATGGCAGTGCAAACCACTGTCGTCCGCTTTCCTCGGGCGGCCAACATCCGATAGCGAGCCGTCAATCGGTTCTGCGCCTTCCACGCGATCTCGCGCACTTTCGGTGGCGCTTCCTCCAGGCGGTATAGCTTCTTCGCGCCGACCTTCGGCGGATGTCGATATGTCCAGGCGCTCTCAACCAGCATGTGCCGAACCCGACCGTTGCCTGCCTTCGTGATTGAGCCTCGTCTGACGGTCTCCCCCGTTGATCGCTCACCAGGTACCAAGCCGAGATAGCCCATCAATTGGCGCGGGCTCTCAAATCTGGTCACGTCGCCGACTTCCGTGGCGAAGGTGACGGCGACAATCAGATCGACGCCTCGTAGTGTCTGCAGTGCTCGAACGACCGGCCCGAGAGACCAGTTTGGGATGAACTCCTCGATTACCTTCTCCAGTCGTTCGACGCGCTCCTTTGAGACGCGCACCGCATCGACCATTTCCTGAAGTGCTATCTGATGTGCCGGATGGTCGAAATGTTGCTCCTGCAGCCAACGCAGGTAGCGCATCGTCCAACCCTTCTTGCGCGGATAGATACGACTATGTTTGAGCATAAAGGCACTTACCTGTTGCCGATGAACCCGTAGTGTCTCGACAGCAGCAGCCCGAGCACGAACGAGATCGCGCATAGCCTCATGGCCTTCGTCGGGAACCCACACTGCCGTGAGCTCGTCGGCCCTCAATAGCCGGGCGAGCGCGAGTGCATCTCGACGGTTCGTCTTCACCCGGTCGCCAGGCTTCCTCGGGATCAATGACGGGGCGACAACCATACATTCATGACCAAGTGCCCGGATTAGCCGATGGAGGCCGTAACCCGTCGGCCCCGCCTCGTAGCAGAAATGCACGCGATCAAACTTTGTGGTTATTCGCTGGATTATGCGGCGCATGTTGGCATCCGCTGCCTCAGCCTCGCCGAAATAGCGAACCTCTCCGTCCCGGCCAGTTTCGGCAACAGCAATCGCATTCCTCAGCTTGGCGACATCAATTCCGACAAAAGCTTCTCTATAATCTGCCACGGCTCGTCCTCCTGTGATGAGGATCGGCTCGGGCTGTCCGAGCAACCCTCGGAAGACCAGTGTAGGGCGAGCCACCTCAGGCGCGAAGACGGACATACGGTCTTACTATCCATTAACTTTGGAAAGAGACATCTCTGAGCTGCTCAGGCTTGGTATTTTCGATGAGCCAGTCGATGGCAAGGGTGCGATCTGCTTCGCCTACGTATTTTATGAATGACTGTGTCGTCCGTTAAATGGATAGCCACGCGAGCAAATGCTTATTGTGCCGGAGTTTGCCCGCTACCAAGGACGCGTGTCAAAATTTCGGCTAGCTTTGATAGGTAAGCCTTCATCGCTCGCTCATCGAGAGCGGCATATCCCAATAGAAAGCCATGCACAGGCGTCTCGCTTTGTGCATATCGCGAAAGCGGAATTACGTTGAGCTTCGCCTCATTTGCCCTGCGGGCGACTGCAGCATCATCGACATCACGTAGGAAGCGAAATGCGATCTGGATCCCGACATCTGCATCGAAGGGTTGAAGCCACTCTCCGAGTAGTTCGGTGCACATCTGCAGAAACGCTTCACGTCTCTGTGCATAAAGTCGGCGCATCCGGCGCAAATGTCGCGCGAAGTGTCCCTCGAGTATGAAATCTGCAAGCGTGGCCTGAAGCGGCAGGCTGACATGGTGACCGCAAAACTGAGCGGCTCGCTTTAAGTGCTCGCAGAGGGATTTCGGAACGACCAGGAAGCCAACCCGGATTGACGGGAACAATGTCTTCGCAAACGTACCCACGTAGATCGTGCGCCCGTAGTCGTCGTGACCCTGCATTGCGGGAATTGACCGGCCCGTTGAGCGATATTCGCTATCGAAGTCATCCTCGATAATCCAGGCCTCTTTACGATCCGCAATTTCCAGCAGTCGCATCCTCTGCTCCATTAGCATAGTAAGCCCGAGCGGATGTTGGCATGACGGAGTTGTGTAGATAGCGGTAAGGTCGTCGGGCGGATTACTAAGATCCCAGCCAGCCTCAGATACGTTTAGCGGTGTCAGCTTGGCACCCGCAGCCTGGAAGACGATGCGCGCGTTCACATACCCAGGCTCTTCCATCCACAATGTATCACCTTCATTGAGGAGAGCGCGTGCAAGCAGATCGAGCCCAGCTTGCGCTCCATTGGTTACGATGACTTGGTAAGGCTCACACCTAACTCCACGGTAAGCTTGTAAGTAATTTGCAATCGCTTCTTGCAGCGGTGGATATCCAACGTTGTAGTTGTAGTAGAAAAGGTTCAAGCTTCGATGCACCAGATACCTACCTAGAATCCGGTTCCAGGTCTTGAACGGAAATTGTGAAACATCGGGGGTGCTGGGGCGGAGCGAAATATGTTCCTCTGAGAACTCAAAACGCTCCACATGGTCAAATGTTTTTAGGAAGCGAGATGTGTTTTGCCCAGTCTCTCTCTGGCCCGTTTGCGCGGGCGTTTGTGCGGCCGCTGGCAAATCGATCACATAGGTATTTGATCCCTGCCTCGTCTCGACATATCCCTCGCTATTGAGCTGCTCATATGCACGGACGACGGTATTGCGTGAGACAGCCAGGTATTTCGACAGTTCTCGGGAAGAGGGGAGCTTCAGTCCCGCGGTAAGAACGCGCCTGAGAATGAGATCGCTTAGCGAACGATAGATTTGCTGCTGTATCGTTTCTCGGCTTGCTCGATCAATGGTCAGCGCGTCGAGCGGAAGACGAGCCGTGGGGGAACTGGCCTTTTGGTTTCGCAACAAAGTGGACCTTTCATGCAGCCACTTTCGTCTCTAGCATCCAGACGAATGCGATGCAACGACGATAAGCATCCGTTCTCTAAGTGGAACCCATATGGGTCTCCGTACGGACGACAATAGCTAACCCTTCGACTGTGCCTGACGAGCGCGGCCATTCATTATACTTGATGCGCGCTGCCTGTGTGGCATGGCATACCCCATGTTTAATCCTAAATCGGAGCTTAAGATGATCCATGAACTTAGAGTATATCACGCAGCGCCTAAAAAGGTCGGACTGGTTGCTCAACGCTTCAAAAACCACAACAAGCCAATCTATGAGCGCCTTGGCATCAAAGTGGTCGGAAGCTGGACCGTGGCGATCGGCGAGGCAAACGACCAGTTCATCTACATGCTGGAATGGCAAAGTCTTGCCGAGCGCGAGCAGAAATGGGGCACTTTTCTGAAGGATGAGGAGTGGCAGGAAGTCTGGGCGGAAACCGACAAGGATGGTGCGCTGGTGCGTTTCGCATCTAACCAAATTCTACAGCCGGTTTAGGCAGCGAACGGCCCTGTCAGATCGGTCCGCACTTACGGGCAATTGAAGTAAAAGTGATCAGACCCCCCACGCTAAGTCTGCCTCAGAGTTTAATCGGACAAGCGGATGACAAGCGCCTGCGGCGGTGCGCTTGCATTTGTCGGACTACGCAGCCGTCGGCTGCTTCTATACCATGGCATAAATGACAGGCGTGATCAATCATGAGAAGGGCCTACGCGATGAAGCATGTAAGGCACGACTGAGATGGCGGAACGCCTCTAGGGTCGCTCAACTAGGTCCAACCTAGACGGCTGAATGCAACGCGACAACCGGCCTCAGTCACGGCCGTTACAGAACCAAATCTTGAAATACGGAGGAGAGACGGATGGCTTCCAGGACGATTAAGAAAGAAAATTTGAAATACCTTATGACTGCAGACGACGACTTTGTCGCGCACGTCGAACAGGGCGAGGAAGTCCAAGTCGAGTGCGATATCGCGTACAACGGTGCTGTCGTCTCCTCATTCGACGTGAAGTTGACTGATGATGATTTCAAACATCCTTTTTTCAATCCGATGACCGGACCGATTGAAATCAAGGGTGCCAAGGCTGGACAGATGCTCATCGTGAAGATCAAGGAAATTGATCTGGACGACTTCGGTCTTACAGGTCTCATGCCGAACAGCGGGCTGTTTCAAGAGTGGATCTTTGAACGGCAGCCGGAGTTCCACCATTATAAACCTGTGCGGGTTTCAGAAGGCTTCATTTATTGGGATGAAAAGCGCAAAATCCCCACGGCGCCCATGGTTGGCGTGATTGGCGTGGCGCCCTCTTTTGGTAGCATACTTAGTCTCGACAATGGAGATCACGGCGGCAACATTGACGTTCAAGAACTGGGGCCAGGCGCAACAGTCTATTTACCGGTTAACGTCGACGGTGGTTACCTCTACCTAGGTGATTGTCACGCCCGGCAGGGCGATGGCGAAATTTCCGGGGTCGGGGCCGTCGACATCGGCGCGCGCGTGACGATCTCCGTTGATGTGGAAGATCGTCCGAAGCGTATGAGTTGGCCACGCTTCGAAGACGAAACGCATATCGGCACGATCGGACTGGGCCGAACGATCGAAGAGGCGATGCGCATCTCGTGCCGCGAGATGATCTATTGGATGGCCGACGAGTTTGGTTTCACCGAGCCTGACGCTTACATCCTCCTCTCTTCCATCCTAGAAGGACGCGCCACTCAGATCATGAACCCCAAAACGACATATGTCTGTAAGGTTAGAAAAGACTTCATTCAATAGCGCACGCGGGCACCGCTCATACAAATCCAGGCTCTGTGCACCGCGAGTACGTGGACACGGTTTGAGTGAAATTTTAATTACGGAGAGTGAACGTCGTGGACAGACGCTCAATAATTAATCGCGTCGAAATTGCGAGTTGTAACCTGCCCTTAGATGAGCCCATCTATCTTGGGACCGTCTGTATAACGTCGCGCGATTATGTCTGCTTGCGTGTAGTAACCGAGTCGGGCTTGGAGGGATTTGCGATCGGTTACAAGAGCGGCAGCCAGTTGTTCGAAGGCCTTCGGGCACTGGCCCCTCGCTTGATCGGAAAGAATGCCCTCATGCGGCAAGAATTCAACGTGGAGGGCGAATCGCTTCGCGTTCAGGCTCGCGCTTCCTACGTACGGAGTTCAAGTTTGATTGACATAGCTCTGTGGGATGTCACTGCTAAGGCGGCGGAGCAGCCCCTCTTCGTCATGCTTGGGGGGTTTCGTAGGGAGGTGCGCTCGATCCCGATCGTGGGATTTTCCTATAACCATCGGCCACTGGAGGGGATAAAGGAAGAAATCCAAAAGCATTTAGACGAGGGCGAAAGCCTAATTAAGGTCATGATTAAAGGCGCGGACGCGGTTGGAAATACCAAATATCTGCAAGCCCTTAGCTCCACCTTCGGGGATGCGGTTTCATTCGCGGTCGACTGCCACTGGTCATGGAGATCAATATCCGAGGCGTTGGACACCTGTATGCGGATTGATGATTGCGGCCTCGCGTTTTTGGAGGACCCTTTCCTACCACAGCAGTGGCGCCTTCATGGGGAATTGCGGTCGAAATTGAAGACGCAGATTGCCGTCGGCGAGGACGTACTTGATCCTTACGCATACGCGGACCTAGTCCCGAATGTTGATATTCTGCGCATCGACGCGACCGCCAGTGGAGGCATTTTCGCTGCGATGAATTCGCTGGCGCTTGCTTCGGCGCATGGTCGAAGGGCACTACCACATGTCTTTCCTTATCTGCACATTCACATCGCGTGTGCGCATCCAGCCATTATGGGAGTGGAGTACATTCCCCAGCATACAGGCACGGATCCCGTGCGCAGTCTTTTGCGGGAATTTCCGAAAATTAAAAGAGGTAATTTTCAGATAACCGATATGCCGGGCGCCGGATGCGACTTACATTGGGACGCCGTTGAGAGATCAGCTTCGGAGACCTGCGTGTTTGAGTGACGCATCTGGCGCGTCCTAGCCAGCGTGTCGGTTGTCAGACACATCTATGCGCGTGCGTTCTCCGGTGTAGGCAAGGTTCAATGCGTCAGGAGCGAACTGGGGGAACCAACCTCAGGCGCAAGTTTCCCTTCACATCGATTTGCCGGATGAGGCGAAATAAAATACTATAATCATATAGCACGCTGGCTTCCAAAGGCCCGTCACGAAAAATATTGTCATTAGAATCGCTTAGGCAAAAAAGATCAATTTCAAAAGCTATGGACTGCGCCGGGTTTGCCGGAGACCGTTTGGTTTAAGTTATGCGGCCATGGCTGGTTCGTCCAGCTTGGCGTACTAGCGTTCTTCGGCCTCGGCTGGAGGTATGTTTCCGATGGGCTCCAGAAGGCGGCGGTGGTTGAACCAGCCGACCCAATCGAACGTGGAACTCCACAGCTTCGAAGTTGCGCCATGGTCCCCGGCGATGGATCACTTCGGCCTTGTAAAGGCCGTTGATCGTTTCGGCGAGAGCGTTGTTGTAGGAATAGCCAACGTTGCCGACCGACGGCTCGAATACTTGATTGACACGTATTGGGCAGATTCAACCGGTCGCCGCAACACCACTAACCAGGAGGTGTGAACGGCTATGAGCCGAGCAGCCGATCTCGGCCGCTGTCGATGACACCGCCGCCCAGCGCGATGAGTGTACGGCTTCATGTTCCGTCACCATCCGAACGGCGCGGGCGCGGACTTCATGAGAGATTTTGTTCGTCGTCTTGCTTGTCATAGACCCTACTTCTCACGAGTTGGGGTCTCCGGTTGAACCCGGTGCGGTTCATCTCGTCAGGCCATTGGCGATTGACATCACGCCGTCCACAACGCGCTTTGAGAACCTCCCACGTGGTCTCCATGGAAAAACTCCTTCCCGCTCATCCAAGCGAACTTGATCACAGATCGGGCGGCGACGGCAACGTGGGAGTCTTAACCGTCGCTGATGGACTGTATAGTGGCCCCATCCGGTGGTGATCTTGGCCTAAGTGGCCCCACGCTTTTGGACGATTTTGGACCTTTCTATCAGCCGGCTCTCAGATATGACTACGACACGTGCTATTGATCGCAAGGAACCGACGTGGCGCGATCCAAGCCGATGGAGGAGACTCACTCCTGTCGGCAGTCGTGGGAAACGAGCCTTTCACATGCCTCAAAGAAGCATGCTAGAAGGCAAATTGGGAGACTTTCATGAAGACTTTCCGGCATATCATCACCTTAGGTTTGGCTGTCGCGCTCTCAAGTTCGTCAGTCCTCGCGCAGGACGCCAAGGAGCCCATCAAGGTGGGATTTGCCACCTCTTTGTCCGGTTGGCTAGCTGCTTACGACGACGAGCCGCATAAGGCTGCCGTGATGAAGATCGAAGAGATCAACAAAGCCGGCGGGATTCTCGGCCGCCAGATTGAATATAAGGTCCTCGACACCAAAACCGACCTTACTCTGACTGGGTCCGTGGCCTCCGAGCTTGTTGATTGGGGCGCGAACATGCTCGTAGTTCCGCCTGACTATGATTATGGTTCACCTGCAGCCCTGGTTGCGCAAAACGCCGGACTGATCGCCATTTCAACGGGCGCAAGTGATCCCAAGATGGGTGCGCAAGGCGTGGGCCCTAACGTTTTTACAGCTCACACCGCTTCGCAGGTTTCAGGCATTACCTCTGCCGAATATGCTTACGAGAAAATGGGTGCCAGAACGGCGTACATGTTGGAAGACGTATCTATCGAGGCAACCAAGGCAGCCTGCGCAGGCTTCATTGCCGCTTGGGAGAAGAAAGGTGGAAAACTGCTCGGCCGTGACACCTTCCAGAAGGAAGATGCATCGATTGCAGCTCAAGTCACGCGGATCAAGAGCCTTGAAACCGTTCCTGACGTACTGTTCCTATGCGCCACTATGCCTCAAGGTCCTGCGGCCGTGCGCCAGCTCCGCGCAGCCAGTATCGACATGCCCATTTTCGCGGACACAGGCATGGGAGGCGATTTCTGGCTGAGCGGTGTTCCTGGTCTCAAAGATTTCTACGTTCCCACGATAATGTCCATGAAGGGCGATCCTCGCCCGGAAGTCACGAAATTCCTTAAGGCCTATAAGGCTCGCTGGGGTACCAGCCCAGCAAGTGAATTTTCGATCCTTGGATACTGCACGATCGAGCAGTGGACGGCGGCCGTGGAGAAGGCGCAGAGCACTGATACGGAGGCTGTCCTCGCGGTTATGAACCAGTTCCAAGATCAGCCGACGAGTTGCGGACCCACATCGTATACCCCGGAGATGCACATTCAGGTCAACCGTCCGCTATTGGTTTCAAAGGTTGTTGACGGGGGGTTCCAGCCGGTGGAACTGTTCCGCAACAGTTTCGCTCCGGACTTCAACTTGCTTTTCCGTGTGCAACAGTAAGCACGCTTGTCTCGGGGATTGCGTGGCTGGCTAGTTGCGCAATCCAACTGATCGCATCCCCGTGCCATCGTTGCACGGGCGAGTTTCGTCATTGCATTCACGCGAAAGTAGATGAGCTTTCTAGACGATAGTGCTATTCGCCGTCACATGTTGGCGGCGTAATTCGCAATTCTCTCAGGTCGAACAAGCACTTGAACCTTTAATGAGAGCTACGCAAGCTATCCACCGTGACTTTAGGAAGAACAACGAGTCGTTATGGCAAAAACATCCAAGCAAACGCTAGAGGCGAGAGACATTCACGTTGTTTTCGGAGGCATTAAAGCACTGACCGGCGTAACCCTAACGTTGAATGCCGGCGATATTTTGGGTCTCATCGGGCCAAACGGGGCTGGCAAGACCACCTTGGTGAATGTCCTAAGCGGCTTTCAAAAGCCTAAGCCTGGAACGATCGAGTTAGACGGACGGGATGTTTCCAATCTTAGTCCGCGCAAGATGGCGCAGGCCGGGATCGGCCGAAGCTTTCAAGCGGCGAGATTGTTCCGAAAGCTCACGGTTCTTGAGAACTTGACCGTCGCCGGTCTAGGTATCGGCTTGTCCCGTAAAGAGGCGACCTCCCAAGCTCGCGATATCCTCGATTGGATTGGCTATCGACAAGGCCACGACCTACAGTGCGGTTCGTTACCCTACAGCGACGAGCGTCGCATCAGCATTGCAAGGGCCCTCGCGCTGCAGCCGTCCTTCACCCTTCTCGACGAGCCGGCATCCGGCATGAACGAGCAAGAATGCGAGCTGCTGATGGAGACAATTACATCAATACCAAAGAAATTTGGCTGCGGAGTCATGCTTATCGAGCACAACATGCAGGTGATCATGGGCGTGTGTCACCGCATTCACGTTCTCGACGGAGGTCGGAGCCTTGCCGAGGGTTCGCCCAGCGAGGTCAAGAATGACCCAAACGTGTTGCGCGCCTATCTTGGCGATCGCGCTTCCCGAAAAGATGCAGTGATATAGGTGCCTCATGACTAACTTTATTCAGGTTTTTATCGATGCTGTCGCCCTTGGTAGCCTCTACGCTCTTGTCGCGCTCGCGATCGGTCTAGTGTTCGGGGTTATGAAGCTGATCAATTTCGCGCAGGCGGATTATATTACTGTGGGAGCCTACTCGCTCGTTGTTCCGACAGTAGCAGCAACCCCAAGCATGATGTTCGGCGGTCTGCACTGGGGATTGATGATCTTTTGCGTCGTTCTTACCGTCACCGTTTTGGCGCTTATCACTGAGCGGATCGCATTCAGGCCGTTGCGCAATACTGATCCCACTACGCTTCTCATTTCATCATTCGCAGTAAGCTACTTTTTGCAGAGTCTAATCATCATGTTCCACGGTGGCCGTCCTAAAACGGTCAGTATCGGCGCCGCCCTGACCCGCCCAATCGACATATTCGGGCTGCGAGTGGGCGGAGTACAGTTCCTCGCGATGGCAGTGGCCCTTGTGCTACTGATTGTCCTGGTTCTGTTTCTAAAGCGAACCAATATCGGCATCCAGTTGCGTGCTGCCTCAGAGAATTTCTCAATGGCGCGTCTACTCGGCGTGGCCGCCAACAGGGTAATCGCCATCGCGTTTGCAATCAGTGGTATTCTCGGGGGTGCGATTTCGTTGCTTTTTGTGATCCAGACCGGAACCCTCGATATCCGGATGGGTCTGATGCCAACAGTTTATGCTTTTTTTGCCACTGTGATCGGCGGCATCGGGTCGTTGCCCGGCGCTGTCTTGGGTGGATACATAGTTGGGATTTTGAGTGTTTTCCTCCAAGCATATTTGCCTGAAGAAATGCGATCGTTCCGCGACGCGGGTGTGTTTGGGATCGTCATTCTTATTCTGCTTCTGCGGCCGCAGGGGCTGATAGTGACAAGCGCTTCGAAGGAGAGAGTTTAATGCGGATAAACGAACGGCTATTCCCGGTCACAGCTTTGGCTATTCCCTTGATACTGGTGGTTTGGGCAATCGATCAGTTTGGAACTGCGGGCTTGGAACGCGTTTCCACTGAAGCACTTATCCGTCTGGTATTTGCAGTCGGTCTTTATATTTTCGCCGGAAACTCCGGGATTGTTTCCTTCGGGCATATGACGTTTTGTGCAATCGCCGCGTACGCGACGGCGTGGCAAACGTGCTGCGCGATGCTTAAGCCCATAACCATGTCCGGCTTGCCGGCCTTCATCAGAGACAACACGTTTCCCCTTTTGCCCGCGGCGCTGACTTCAATCGCGTTAGCTGGTGGTGTCGCGTTCGTTTCCGGCCTCATCCTCATGCGCCTCTCCAGCCTTAGCGCCTCGATTTCTACCCTCGCTCTCATGTTCATATTGAACGTGATCTACTCAAATTGGACCACGGTGACCATGGGAAGCTCCACCATTGTCGGGCTGCCTGTCTATGTGACGATCTGGATAGCATTGGGATGCGCCCTGTTCACAATTGTGATCGCTTATCTTTACCAATTGTCGCGCTGGGGTTTGATGCTGCGTGCCGCGCGGGAAGATGAGGTTGCGGCGCAGGCTTCCGGCACTTCGCTATACTGGTCGCGCCTCATCGCCTTCACGCTGTCTGGCTTTGTCGCTGGTTTGGCAGGGGTTCTGTTTGCCCACTTCATGGGGACGGTGTCTATCGCAAACTTTTTCTTGAACCATACGTTCCTCATTGTGGCCATGCTTGTGATAGGCGGAATGCAAAGCTTGGCGGGTGCCGTAGTTGGCGTTACGCTCATCAGCGTAGTCATCGAAGTCTTTCGTCGCGCTGAGGTTGGCTTTTTGGTCGGATCGACTCAGGTTGCCATCCCGGCAGGTTCGCAGGAGCTAATCTTAGCCAGTATTATGTTGTTGATCCTAATGTTCCGAAAAGCCGGAATCATGGGCGGTAAAGAATTGAGATGGCCGTGGTCAGTCAATAACGAGAGAGCCGTTCCGGTAGATGCTTTGAAGTGAGTTCTCGTGTGACAATGAATAATGGCATCGTGCTGCGAGACGGTTTTTGCGCCGCCCCGCTGGCAGGTTCTGGTAACTGGAGAGAATAATGCTCGAAGTAAAGCAACTGGTCGCAGGCTATGGTCGGCTCACTGCTCTCAAAAGCGTCAATATTACAGTAGCCAAAGGGGAGGTGGTGTTCGTCGTCGGTCCCAATGGCGCAGGCAAGTCGACACTGCTGAAGACGATTTCGGGACTGATGAACCCAACTGCCGGTGAAATCCACTTCCGTGGCGACCGGATCGACGGGCGCGCACCAGAGAAGCTATGTCGTGAAGGCTTGGCCCTTATTCCGGAGGGCCGGCATATATTTAAGACACTGACCGTGCAGGAGAACCTAAAAGTCGGTGCGATGATCCGGAAGAACTCCGAGGAAGTCCACTCCGATATGGAAATGGTGCTCGGAATCTTCCCGATCCTTCGGGAGAGGTTGTATGGTATCGCTGGGAATTTGTCGGGGGGTGAGCAGCAGCAGCTAGCAATCGCCCGATCAATTTTACAGCGGCCGGCGCTCCTGATGATCGACGAACCCTCTTTAGGTCTAGCGCCGCTGGTGGTCGACCAAGTATACGACAGTCTGAAGAAACTAAATCAGACGGGTCTGAGTTTGCTCATCGTCGAACAATCGACAGGTCGGATCATGGAGCTCGCCTCTCGTATCTATGTGTTGCGTAATGGCAAGGTGGTGCTCGAAGGCGAGAGCGAAAAGCTGACTGACACGGCAGCACTGGATGCAGCCTATTTTGGCTTTTCGTCTGACGCGGCTTAAACGTTGACGATGGTGCGACGGCTTTAGTGACACTGGCCCCGAGGCGGTCAGCGTCAAAGCTCCTGCCGATACCCGCGAGCGAACCAATAGGCTCACGTGCCGCCAAAAACCCTTTTGCGTGGAATTCATTCACGGAGCTATCTATGAAAATCGATCTGACGGGCAAGAAGGCAATTGTCACGGGCTCTACGTCGGGCATCGGCCTGGCAATTGCGCGAGGACTGGCAGTTGCTGGTGCAAGCGTTGTAATCAATGGAAGGACACAAGCTGCTATTGATCGGGCAAAGTGGAGCTTAGGGTCGGCCCGGTTGGAGAATTCGATCGATGGATTCGCAGGGGATCTTGGCACCAGCGCAGGATGCGCAGCCCTTATCAGCGCCCACCCGGACTGCGATATTCTCGTGAACAATCTTGGAATCTATGGACCGCAGGACTTCTTTGAAACTGACGATGTGCTTTGGGAAGAGCTGTTTGAAGTCAACGTTCTCTCCGGTGTCAGATTGAGCCGCGCTTTTCTACCGCGAATGAAGGATAGAGGATGGGGCAGGGTGGTGTTCATCTCCTCAGAGGCCGGGCTGAATATTCCTGCCGATTCCATTCCCTACGCTTTCACGAAGACCGCTCAACTTTCTATTGGACGCGGCCTAGCTAAGCGGATGGCCGGAACTGGTGTGACTGTGAACTCGGTGTTGCCTGGGCCAACTCTGTCGGAGGGCGTGGCTCGTATGCTACAGGTAGGTGATGATGAAACGGGAGAAAAATTGGAGGTCGCAGCCGCCGAGTTCGTCTTATCAACAAGACCTTCGTCGATTATCAGACGGGCGGCTACTGTTGACGAGGTCGCCAACATGGTCGTGTATGTTTGCTCTCGCGAAGCTTCGGCTACTACAGGCGCTGCGTTACGGGTTGAAGGCGGCATCGTCGACAGTCTATGATACCTGAGCGACATGGTTGTAATTAAAGCGCTCCGGCGCGATATCTCAATACATGGAACGTTGTGGGGATTAAGTATGTCGTAAATTTGGCTGCCGGTCCACGCTCTCTCCGCGCCCCACCTATTCACCATCGACCTTGTTTCTCCGCGCTGAGAATGACGATCGCTTGGGCGCCCCTTGATAAAATTTCTAGCGCCTAAATAATAAGTAACCGCCGGTGATAATAGTGAACCCCCTTATGCTGCGGATTTCTTGCTAGGGGAACTTGAATGACTCAAGAAACAACTTCTACCAACCGCGGTTTACGCGCGGGAACTCTGGGAGCGGCGGCTGTCACACTCATGGTCGTGTCTGCCGTTGCGCTTTTGACGAACATGGCAGGCGTCCTGCCGTAAGCATCCGGCGAAGCTTTCAATTACCCACATCTCTTGCGTTGGTGGAATCCGTTGTGATTCCTTGTCTGGCACCGAATCGAGGAGCGGCGGTGCATGGACGGAACAACGACATCATGGTTTGATGAAGAGCTTGCCGGTTGCAGTCTTGCAGACAAGCGCCTTGACCGGCGACTGCGGCAATTGGTGGAGAGGATGGGCGGCTCTATCGGCGCGAGCATCCCTCTGGCATGTCAGGACTGGGCTAACACGAAGGCGGCCTACCGCTTCTTCTCGAACGACCGCGTCGGGGAAGCGGACATTCTCGCCGGTCATTTCCAGTCCACCCGACGCCGTTTTGTTGCCGCGTCCGGTCCCATCCTGGTCTTGCAGGACACGACGGAATTTACCTATCAACGGGAAAGCACCGATGCGATCGGCATGACGTATCGCATCAACAGTGGCAAGGACAAAGCCGGGCGTTTCAGGATGCACACGGTCTGCGGTCTGCTGATGCATTCCAGCCTGGCGGTCACGCTCGATGGGCTGCCGCTGGGGCTTTCAGCTATCAAGTTCTGGACGCGGTCGAAGTTCAAGGGCACGGCGGCGTTGAAGAAGAAGATCAATCCGACGCGGGTTCCCATCGAGCAGAAGGAGAGTTTCCGCTGGCTGGAAAACATTCGGCAATCCGTCGCCTTGCTCGGGGATCCTGGTCGATGCGTGCATATCGGCGACCGTGAAAGCGATATCTACGAGCTCTTCTGCATGGCCCATGATCTCGGTACCCATTTCCTGGTCCGCACATGCGTCGATCGGCTGGCGGGCGATGGTGATCATACGATTGCCGCCGAAATGAAGGACGTGCCGGTCGGGGACGTTCATGAGATCGAGGTTCGCGACGACAAGGGAAATCGGGAAACGGCTGCCGTCGAAATTCGATATCGCCGCATCCGTGTTCTGCCGCCGATCGGCAAGCAGAAGCGCTATCCGGCTCTCGATCTCACCGTCATTTACGCCCAGGAACGGGACGAACCGCAGAACCGGCCGCGCATCGACTGGAAGCTGATCACAGACCTGCCGGTCCAGTCGGCTGCCGACGCGGTCGAAAAGCTGCATTGGTATGCAATGCGCTGGAAAATCGAGGTTTTCCATAAGATTCTGAAATCCGGTTGCAGGGCAGAAGAAGCCAAATTGCGGACGGCTGAGCGGCTCGTCCGCCTGATTGCCGTCTTCTGTATCCTGGCTTGGCGGGTATTCTGGATGACCATGCTCAATCGTACTATGCCCGGCGCAAGACCGGAACTGGCGATCACCGTCGTCGAGATGAAGCTGCTCGATCGTCTTATCGCCGACAAACCCGCCCAATTCGGCGAGCTGAAACCCTTGTCATCCTACCTGATCAAGATTGCCAGATTGGGCGGTTATCTTGCCCGGACAAAAGACCCGCCGCCAGGCAACATCGTCATGTGGCGAGGCCTGTCGTTTGGCACTTAAGCGTAAGAATGCGGCCATTTCTTTCTTGGTTTGCATTTAATTTGAGATTCCGTGGGCTGAGAATCTCAAATTAAGTGCAACTGCGAAGACCTCCGCGACTGGCGCCCGCAGTCCACCATCTCTTCTATAGCATTGCCGAAGCGGGCTTTATTCTCACCCATCATATGGCCATGCAGCATAAAAAGCATCTCCGGCCCAGCTCGCTGGACGATGGCCACACCCGCTAAAAGAGCTGGCCGCAAGTGCAGCTGCAAAATCGGGCTTGCTGGGGTCGGTAGTTCCCCAGTTTCCATCTTTAGAACGTCGTCGAGATCCGGAATGATGACGCCGAGCACTCTGTAGCTTGACGGTTCGTAGCGATCGGGAAACGACTTTGGAACGCGTCGCATCAGCAGGAGGCGGGCAATTTCACTTGGCGATACCCAGTTTTGGATACCACGCTCGGCCTCGTCGTGAAGCATCCCTTCTCCTATCAGCGCAGCATGGTGGTAGCCGCTGAAAGGAGAGGGACGGTCACGCTCGCCAATGGTTTGAAGGCGACCGCCGCAAAGCGGGCAGGTGATCCGCCAGCCAAGAAGTTGGCTCCGAAGAATGATGTGCGATCCGTCGACAATTCGGAGACACCTGCTGCAGGATTGCCGAGGCTCGCCTGCAATCAGCCGCCGTGACGATTGCGGCACATTCGTGAAAGTCATGCGGCGGACCGTGACCGGATCGACCGAGAATATAGAAGCTACGCGATCGACCTGATCTTCGGTGAGATCTAAATCGGCCGTGCGCAATGACAGCGCCTCGGGAAGGCAATGCCGAAGCATGGCCAAGGGAGAGATGGCGTAAAATGCGGCGTGCCGGATGATCCACGACGACAGAAGTTCATCGGTGCAGGGAGGGAACGTTACTGGCAATTGCCGTGCGTATATCCCCGTCATGCGAACGCTGCTTCGGCGTCAAATTCCGGTTCCCACTTTTCAATGGCTTCATCGGTAATGCGCTCGCCTCCGCTTTCGATTGCCTCGATAGCCAGGGAGTTGATCATGTGGAAGATGTTAGCCGTGATGCCCTCGGTGATCTGCAGTATCCGTCGCAGTGATTTTGCGGTTAACACAGACGGGTAACGCAATGGCGTGTTGCGCAGCATCAAGGCGACCAAGATTTCGAACTGCTCGTTTGCAGCCCAGCGGCTCAGCGTGAACTGTTCGAAGCGGCGCGCCAGTTGTACATCGCCACCAATGGCCTCACGGGCGTCGTTGACCCCGAAGCAAACGAGCGAGATCTGAAGGCGGTTGCTAAGAAAACGCAGCGTATTGAGCACGATGCGTTGCTCGCGATATGTTCCAGCGAGGATGTTATGCACCTCGTCGATCACTAGGACTTGCACGCCTATCGCTTCCATGATGCGCAACGCTGCTTGTTCCATCTGTGCGATATCAGCGCGCGGCCGCTGCGGTGCGCCGAGGAGGGTCAGAAGTTCGGCATAGAATCGTCTTTCGCCGGGCCGACTGGTCATCTCCATCGCGAGAACAGGCGTCTTCAGCCTGCCGGTGAGCGAATTGAAGCTTGGCGGATGCTGGTCACGGAAACGCTTCATGATCATTGTTTTGCCCATTCCGCTGTCGCCGTATATGGCGATGGAAGGCATTCGCGTCCCGCGCGGATGGTCTACCAAGAAGTTGAGGCGATCGAGTACCTGCTTGGCACGCGGATAGACGAGCCAGCGACGTGATCTTATCGCGCGGACGCGCTGCTTGTCCGCTTCACCGAGCAGTGCCGCGGCGTTTGCAGTCAGGTGGGAGGTTCCTGTGTTCATTCCCGCTCACTCCGTGTCCTCATCAAAAGCCACAGGTTTGCTGGAGTCGATACCCCGAAGCGAGCCCCACCCGCTGTCATCCACCTTCGTTTTTGTGCTGGCAGTGCGGCCTCGTCGTGCGGACGCCGTCGCTTTCAGCGCCGCATCCACCAGTTTTCGCCGCTCAAGGGCCGTACTAACGATCGTGCGGGTGTTGACCTCTCGTCGCCCTTTCGCCAGCAGCGTACGCCTTGCAGCCAATGCTTCATGCAGCGTTACCGAGGCTAAGGTAAGATCGGCGTAGCGAGCTTCGACGAAGCTGCCCGAAGGTCGGCGCACGAAAACGCGAGACATGTCCCTTGGGTCGTATTTGACGAGCAGGCGGCGATCCGTCCTCCCGACGTCAGCACTTAGGGCTGCCGACCAATAGCGCAGTCCGAAGAGATGAATCCCTGTTGGCTGCAGTGTGCGCTCCTGCTCGGGCAGAAATGTCAGCCAAAAACGCATGCGGTCCTGCGGCAATCGGAGTGGAATTTCACCTTCGTGCTCGCGCCAGACTGCGATTGGCGGGCGGCCCAGACTGCTGTGAATCGACTGATGGTAGGTGCCGACTATGTCGAGGGCGATGTATCGCTCGAGTTCCCGCAAAGTCAAAGCTGAATGCCGCTTCGAGTCGTATTCGCCGAGCTCCTGCGGATTGCTGAAAGTCGTGCCCGGCAGCAAGTGGAGTTTTCCCATCTGGGTGCCGATCAACCGTTCGATATGGCCGCCGAAGCGCGGTTCACCCGGCGGTCGCCAGTCGATCGCGATTCCGGCATCCTCACACCCCCTCTTGAAAGCACGGCTCCTGAAGTCGCTGCCGTTATCGACATCCAATGTCTCTGGGAGCCCAGCGACGGGCCACGGTTCGATGATCTCGCGCTCCCGCAACCAAGGTGATTTGTCAAAGACGGAGTGTAGCAAGCATAAGCTGGTCGACAGCCGGGAAGGGGCTTCCATCGTGAGGTAAAACCCGGTCACCATTCGGCTACAAACGTCCATCGCAAGAGTTAGCCAAGGCCTCCCGATTGGCAGACGCGTTTCCTCGTCGACGACAAAGATATCTGCTTTGGTATGATCGACTTGGACGATCTGGAGTGGACGCGAGGCAGCGAGCATTCCTGGAACAGCAGTTGTTCGCTTCACGACTTCGGCTTCGCCCCGTCGTTTGGCGCGTTTCTGCAGGTCGATGTCTTCGAGACGAGTTTCAATCGTCCGACGATGTGGCGGCTTGAGCCCGGCCGAGATGCAGCCCGTTTGTACATCCCGAACCAGTTGAGAAATGCTGGGGCGGTTCTTCTTCAGGTAATACCGGTTGATAGTGGTGCGAATGATTTCTTCTCGCTTGTCGTCGAGCACTCGGCTGCCGTCTGGCCGGCCGGGTTTACGCTCCACCAGCGACATTACCGTTCCCCCATTTCGAAATAGCTTGATAAGACGGAATGCGGTTGCCCGACTGACTTCGAGGTCGGCAGCCAGCAGCGCCATGTCCCCAGCCGCTACCTTGCCGGAGCGACGCATCAGAAATCCTCGGATCGCCTCGGCTCGTCGACACGCCTCATCCCAAAGCGCTTCGTCAATCTCGTCGGGCAATGGATCGTTCATGCAGGAACACCGTCTATTTCGTCGACGGTTGAATCTCACATTACGCGCCAAAATCAAAGGAAAAATCTCAAATTAACTGCCAAGTCTCAAATTAAGCGCCAGCCTATCTTATTGAAATTATTTTCGTGAGAGTCTTGCGGTTAAATGCAAAACGACAATGGGCATGAGACGAAGCGCGCGAAACATGGTGTGGTACGGGTCGAGCGCTGGTTCGAATGAAAGCTGAACCATCAGTGCCACCTTACAAAGCATTGCTCGGCGAGCCAGTAGACCATGCCCATAGCTACGTTATGGTTGACATCCAAAGGACCAACGCCGCATTCGGCAACAATGGGCTCCACGATTTTAGCGCTTATTAGCTGGTTAATCTGAAGGACGTCGCAATAGGTGACCTGAGGGTGAACGGCAAAATTGAATTCGTGTTCGACTTTGGCCAATAGGTAAGCGAAGATCTTTTGAGCAGATTCATAGAGCGAATATTTGTCGAGGAGCTTCACGAATAACTCCTTTTTCTCGTACGCAATATAGATTTCCCCGCCACGACCGGCGTGGTTAAGCTTGGCTTCTAGGCCTGCAATCCCATCAGGAGCTATCTGCTTGAAATAGAATTGCAAACTGTCGATGATGCCCTTCACCTCTTGCTTCGTCTCAATTTCTTTGGCGAGCCCGAGCATCAGGGCCTCAATTCTCGACGCCACGACTGGGTAGTTGTGATGAATAGTCTTATTTCCAGCGACGATATCACCGCCGGCAGACGCGTTTGACTGCGTTACAAGTGCTGGTACCACGTTGCGCCTTACCGGTTTACCTGCTGGACTTGTTACCGCCGACGATATCACCGCCTGCCTTCGACCCAGATTGGTTCACATTGCTGCCGCCGCTGGCCGCCTACGAATTTAAAAGTCACGAGAGAACCAATCGTGCCGCCGCCAATCAACCCAACGATTAGCGATACGATCTCCGAGAAATGAGCCGTAATGAAATCCATCGTGAAGCACCCTCTCTACTACCAGGACGATCATTATACGGGAGATGGGTTAATGTCGCCGGATATTTGGATGATTTAAGTACTTTCCTGCGATTATTTAAGGTCACCGGCGCGTGGTTTTTCCACTGCGGGCGCAAGTAGTCTTGATTTGAGGCCTACGGCGAAGCGCCGCCAGGTAGCACGGCGAAGCATGTGGCGCTGCACGTCCAGCCGAGCGGCGTTCGACTTATGCCGCGGGTTCGATGGCAGCGACTACAGAGCGATCTTGATCGACCGAGGGTCAGCCCCCTTCATCAAAGCCTCATGAGCTTCTGTCGCTTCTTCAATCACCTTCTCGGGAAAGTCGCGGACGAGATATGGTAGATTTGATCCACGCCGATAAGCATTCATCACGCCGCCACTCTCGTGCCAAGCAATTTCGAAGTCGGGTGCGAATTGTAGCGGTGCACGATCCTGGTGTGGGGTTATGCAGTACAATTTAGTCTTGGATAGGATGACAGAGTGAAAATAAAATATGCGATTCCGTTTCCACCAGCCAGATACGGGGCGACTTTCACCCGACGGATCGAGCTTAGCATATGCCGCCGCGTTCTGGTGGCAGCGCTGGGCTTCCATTTTCATATAAGCCAGCTGCTCGTCTGGCACTCGGTCGAACTTGTAGAATGATAATGCACGTATTTCGTCGTTAAGAGCGTCTTCTTCGGCTGAGGCAGGCACCATCAGCCGCTCTAGCTCGGCTATCATTGTCGCTCGAAGCTTTTCCCGCCCAATTTTTGCTTCACCCATGCTACTCTCCAAATACCCGCCTCAAAGGGTTACACTGATCTCATAGCCAAGAGTGCAATGAAATCTATTGCAAACTTCAGCTGTACACGCAAAGGTCTTTGTGGCCTTCAGAGGGGCGCTCGTTCCATGGATTCGCTGACAGAAGATAAGTAACTCGTCGTCCGGGTTTTGAAAGCAACGCCCTGAGCTCTTCAATGTTGTCTGAGCCTCTGAAATGGTCATTCAGCACCGTCCCCGGCTTATGAACATGGGGCTCACCGGTACCTGGGGACAATATCTTTCGAAGATCGAGGAGATAACGCGTGCGATCAGTGCGTTGGGTGTAACCGACTACTATCTGCTCGGCACCTATGAGCGCGTTCGTGACGCGAAGCACCGCGATGGACGTCTTCCGGGCGTCGATCTAGTTTTTTCTAATGTCGAGCTGCGTCAGGCTTTCGGAACGTGAAGGGCAACTGGGTTAATGGCCATCTTCTCGTCGATCCCGAGGATCCGGATCACATCGGCGCGACACAGCGGTTCCCCTCACCGCTGACCTTTGAATCTTCCGGAGACAGATTAGCCTGTATGCCTGACTAATTGACGCGCCTCGCCAACTTGCAACTCGCTTCAGCCAGCCACGCTCTCATCCGCAAAATCAAGCACGGCATGCAGGACCGTTAGCGCGTCCAATCCTAGCCCGGGCCGGCCATGGTCGGACGCGAGGGACGTCCGCTGTAGTCCAAGCTCGACGGGCGCCATTCTGCTGGCTGCAATGCCACTCGAGAGTGCCGCCATCAGCGCAGTCAGCCAAGTCGATGAATTGGCGAAGGCATAGCCAACCATTCCGGCCGCAAGTTCCTTCGAGTAAGGCGGCTGTCGTTCGATGAAACAACCAAGACCATCGGCAGCCAGATATCGTCCTGCGATGTCACCCGGTGTTCGCAAGGGTTTTGCCTCCATAACGAAGGCAACGGCGCGTCCAGCCTCGAACTTCCGCTCAAAACGGAAATCGGCCTTGGATTTGCGATTGCCATGCCGTTCGTCACCGGGTGTCGGACTTTCATAGCTTAAGTGGATGCGGTCGCGATTGCTGTCGATTTCGGCATCGTTTCTCAGGCGTCGCATCCGGTCGCCAAGGCCGGAGGTAATCTCTGGCTCCGTGGGGCGGGTGGTTTTGCATCCACCAAGAAACGAAAGCCATTCCTGTGGTGTCCGCAACAGGCTGTGCCCGTCTTCCAGGAGAAGAAGCGCATCTGCGATGAACTCGCTCCACAGGTCCGCCTCCTGGTAGGTCAAACCACGCTCGACAAGCCATTGCTGTAACGATATCGACGCCGTCATACAGCCTCTTTGCTGTCATACCCAGCCATTGCAGCCGCAGTAATCAGATCTGCATCGGCGAACGCCCGTTCCAGAGTCCAGTGCATCCGCTCGCGTGGCTTGACGAGTACGCTCGCCATCGCCTCCCGCGATTGCCACAGGAAGCGGCTTTGCGTCACGGCACTCGCGCTATCGTTGGTATAGGTGTTCAACGCCCGAACGGCGAAGTCTTTGGCCCTGCCGTCAGGCACAACGCCGGCCGCCTTATACTCGACCACAACAGCGAGCAAGTCGCCGTCGAGTTTCAATACGCTTGCATTGTAGCGGTTTCGTCCGCCGTCTATCTCGTGAAGAAGGCCAGCCGTGTAAGTTTCGAGCTCGCTTTCCCGGCATTCACACAATGCCTCCGTCGGTGTCCCACCATCCGTGAACCCTTCTCGGAACGATGCGAACTCTGCGATCATATGTTGATAGAGCGGCGGCAAGCCCAGCATCTTGCAAATCATTTGCTCGCGTTCCGCAGGAGCCTTTGCCAGAAGTTCGATCCAGTCATTGCTATCCAAGCCGCCGAAGGGCCACGGAAGATCGAGAACGGCGCTCAATTCGATGTTGGCCCTATCAATTATCATCCGGCGGCCGCTGACAAAGCACAGGTAACGAAAGCTGTCTGACGCCATGTATGCTGCCAAGGCCTTGAGAAAGTCGCGATGTCGCCGCGGAAGCTGTTTGCCGGCGAACTTTGCAAAACATGCGACGATAAAGAAACTCGTGGCAATGGGCGGCTCGACGAAAACCGCTGTCTCACAATTGCGCGGTAGAAGGACCACATTTCCCATGAGGAACGGCCGCGAGGTGGCATGCGCCCGTTCCAATTGCGTGGCGGGGAGGGGAACAATGCTGCATGGCGGAGCACGCGTCTCAACAGGTTCAAATGCTCGGCATCATAGGCGCTTACGTAGTCCTTAGGCATCGGAAAGATGCTGCCGTTGAAGACGTCATCGAGACGCTCAAAAAGGGTCCTGATTTCCTCATGCGACCATTCTCCGTCGGCGGCCAAACTTATCCCCTTCAAATCCCATTCGGCAAGCCGCTCGACAGTGATGAAGCCACGATCGACAAGGAAATAAAAGTATAGCAGTCTGGCAATCAGCGCATTGATGACGGTCGGTGCCAACGCTCGCCGCGATTGCGTCTGCGTGGAAAAAGCAATCGACAGCTCCGCCAGAGAGCGAAGCAGACGTTCGTCAACAAACTCATCTGCCGTCCGCGCTTCGTCGCGCCAGGCAAGCGAGCTCCGCATCACCTTCGCGGACAAGGGCGCCAACGCCGACTGATCGCGAAGACCCAAAAGCGCGTCGGCTGGCGCGAGCGCTACCTCCGTTGCATGCCGCTCCCACCGTGAAGAAGAAAAAGCAAAGCCCTGGCAAACCCAGAGGCGGTCGGGTGCGACGGCCACGAGATAGGGCGCAAGCCCCTGGCTCCAAACGCTGCGATGCACGCGCATCGCATCTTCGGCATCACTGACCTCGGACAAATAAACCAGTGGCGTAAATCTTGCGTGCTTGGGCCCAAGCAGCGTTCCCTGAGCGCCGGTCCAAAGGCCGAAAGCAGCACGAACATTCATCAGCTCTGCGGCAAGGCGGAGGGCATGTCGATGGCTTGGCTGGCTGGCGAACAAATTCGCTGGCACAAAGCCGGCATCGCCCCGGTACCCCAGAAGGTCGACGACCCTGTCAAGCAGTTCGCTCATCGACGCTTCCCGCCGACCGCTTGCGGTGCGAATGGAAGCGGGATCTGCCCTTGCGCAAGGCCCGGCGATAGGGCTGCATCAGAAAGCCGATCGACGATCGGCGCGCAGGGGATGACGATCGCAGGCTGCTCAGCTGAGCTCAATCCGGCAACTGCAAGTTCGAGACTGTCTGCCGTCACGACAACGACCGCCGATCGTAGCGCACCAGCGCTTTGCTGCGCACAAAGCCCGAAAAGCTCATCCCATCGCGAGGCAAACTTTGCGATCCCGATATCCAAAGTGTGGACCGCCGACGATAGCGCCGCCAGCGCGATCAACTCGCCAGCCGTAAACCGCGCGCCCTTGCCAGATTTTGCGGCAAGCCACGGAATGACCTTGCGCCAATGGCGCCAAGCCTCTGGACTGACATCAGCGAAGGTTCTGGCTTGCTCGCTGGTATATTGAATAGTCGTTGGTGACATTTTTTCTTGGGGCTGACAACAAGAACAATGTTCTACCCCACGTTTAGCGATTTGCCAAACCCTTTCGGCAACCTTCCTTTATCTAACGCTCGACCAAAGGCGAACCCGTGACGGTGACAACTAGGCCACGCCGCGCCAGAAAGTTCTTTCTCTTTATCTATCGAAGAGGAGATTATCACAAATAATCAGTGAATTGGTCTCAACCGATCCAGAAGGTCGGGAGTTCGATTCCCATATGTGGACGGCCCCCGACTCGCAAGATATTTCGAGATAATTTGATCTGATCGCTTGCGTCCATATGTCCGGCCTGTTGTTGCGTTCGCACATGAACGCTGGCCAAGATGGTTTCCGCAACACAGGTCCCAAACATCAAGGCGGCCTTGACGGGCCAATGGGAATCCCGGGGTATGCTGTGTCCCGGATCGATCGATCACACCATCTGCTATTATCTTGCAAGTTGTAGTATCACCAACACGTGGTGAAGATCAGGATGTCCGAGATTTTTGCTCGCCGATCTTCATGCGGCGCATCCCGTCAAAGCTCCTCCTAATTGTGCGCTGTATGTTTGCCCCGAAATCATGAGTTTCCAAGCCATGCGCGCCATCTTGTTAGCGAGTGCGACAGCTGCCAGTTTAGGCGGCTTGCGCTTGAGTAATTCCGCCAACCATCGAGAAGCCTTGCCAGATCGCCGGGCGTGATGAATGACAGCGGTTGCTCCATTCACCAAGACGGCCCGCAGAGCTTCATCGCCGGCTCGCGTGATACCACCGAGCCGCAGCTTGCCGCCGGTCGAGTGATCTTTTGGCGTTAACCCTATCCAGGCTGCGAACTGGCGAGCAGATTTGAAGAGCTCCGGAGCAGGTGTCTTCATTATCAAAAGAGCCGAACCGATTGGGCCAATGCCGGGAATGGTGTTGAGACGTATGCTGCGTTCGTCGTTACGCTGCCAAGCCTTTACCTTGGCCTCCACATCCGCAATCTTCTTCTCCAGTTGAGCGTATTCCTCGGCCTGGCTCATGAACAATTCCTGTGCGAGCTCTGGCACAGTCCCGTCGGCTTGTATCCTTTCAAGCAGCAGAGGGATATGTGCCAGCCCCTTGGCTGCGGAGACACCAAACTCATTGGCGTAGCCCCGGATTGCGTTGGCGAGTTGGGTGCGGTTAGCTATGAGACGGGTACGGACGCTGATCAGCATGAGTGCCGCTTGTTCATCAGCTGTCTTCACCGGAACAAACCGCATCGTTGGGCGGCTCATTGCCTCGCACAGGCCTTCTGCGTCGGCTGCGTCGTTCTTGTTCCGCTTTACGTAGGGCTTAGCAAGTTGTGGTGCGATCATCTTCACCTCATGTCCGAATGAGGCGAGCAGCCGTGCCCAATGATGCGAACCACCACAGGCCTCGATCGCGATCAAAGTTGGCGGGCAGGTCGTGAAGAAGTCGATCATCTCCTTGCGTCGCATTTTCTTACGCACTACCGGCTTTTCCGCAGCATTCACGCCATGCAACTGAAAAACATGTTTTGACGTATCCATGCCAATACGAATAATCTTGTCCATGGGCGGCCCCCTCGATTGAGATCTTAACAGCTCATTCTGGCACATTTTGATGCCGTTCAGGGGCCGTCCACTCCAACATCAATGGCGTTCGACAAGGAAATGACGGTTTGAAGTCCAATCTTGGCCTCCCTCGGCCGCTGTGGGCCAATTGTGGGCAAGTCATACGTCCGCCGGAGCGTTTCGAACGACCCGGCGGTGCTTGGCACGGAGGAGTGTGTCAGAGAAAGAGGGAAGCACCCAACGCAAAGGCCAACCAGATCAATGGTAGGACGATTATGCACTCCCGGCTCCGGTCTTCGGTAATCTACGTTAAGCGCGAATAGGCGGAGGGAACCAAACCGCGCGGCGCTCATGGCAAACCGCGCGACGTCGGCAAAGCAGATCAAAACATCTTATCGTCTTTGATAACTGGCAGATCGGAGAAGAGCTCGGGATGCTCTTTCTGGTCGTTCACAGAAAAACTGGGGTCTACGGCTGGCGTAACATCGAATGCTGCGTCAATCTTCTGGCCAGAGACAAGCGAGGGAATTGTCTTGCTGTTGTACCCGTCGATCGTGTTCTTCGAAATTCGGGCGTCACGGCCCTCGTACTTGATGGCCTCCAGCATGACGTCGGCATCGACGCCCGGCACCCACTTCATCACAATTTCAGCGCTTTCCTTGGGATACGTCCGGAGCCAGGCCATCGACTCGTCCATCGCCAGCATGAACTTCTGAAGCACGTCCTTCTTGGCCTTGATCGTGGCGCGATGCGTGATGATCACGCCGGGATCGTAGCATGCCTGGCAGTTGCCTTGCTGGATTCGTTTCGCGCCGGGGATCTTGATTGCTGCGGTGGTGGCCACGGGTTCCCAGACCGCAACGATGTCAACGTCCCCATTGCGTAGCGCAGAGGCAACGTCGCCAGGTTTCAGGTTGATCAGTATGGCATCTTCGATCTTGAGACCCTGCTCCGCCATCAGGCCAGCGACATAGGTCTCGGCGCTGGTGCCCCGTGGAAGCCCGATGCGCTTGCCGGAGAAAGACTTCACGTCCGCAACAGCCGACTGTTTCGAGGCGATCACGGACTGGGCGCTCGAATAGCTGTCCTGTGACGCATCGCCATGAAGATGTCCAATCAGGACCAGCGGCATGCCTTTGCTGACGCCCGTAATGAACGGCGTGGAGCCAAGGAGGCCTATGTCATTATTTTGAGAGACTACGCCATTGATGATTTCAGTGCCGATCTGCTGGATGTCGAGCTTCACGTCGAGACCATGTTTGGCGAAAATGCCTTGCGCAATCCCGACGAAGACGGGCGAGCTCCCCGTCGAAGGACCTGCTCCGACCTTGATTTCCGTTAGCTTCTGGGCGCTGGCGGCCGAGGCAAGCAGAGCCATCGCGAATGCGGCGACGATGATTTGTTTGAACATGTGTTTCCTCCCGAAGCACTGTGTGGAATTCTCCTCCGGTGCGAAATCTGAAGGCAGCCGGTGGAGCGAAAATGGCCGACGCAGGGCCCGCAGTCTACTGATAAAGATGCCATCCGACATGACAGAAATTCATGGCACCGTCGTTTCTTCGTTTCATCATGAGAAACGGCCGGATGCGATCCGGCCGTTTTCGGGGGCTGCTCTTGGAGATGCTGGGTCAACGTTGAATTAGACCCCACTTTCGGACGGTCATATTCTCGATTGGCTTGAAGAGCAGCCGATCCAGGCAAAGCCAAATGACCCCGATCAGGATCATGCCGAGAACCACTGACTCCGTCTCGTACCATTGCACCGCTTCAAGCGTCAGGTAGCCAAGTCCGGACGTTCCAGCGAGCATTTCCCCGGCGACCAACGCTCGCCAACCATAGGCCATCGATGTTCGGAAGCCGAGAATGATCTGCACCAGGGCACCGGGAATGACAACATGTAGGAGAACGGCAGTCCTGGACGCGCCGTGGCTTCTCGCCGCTCGGTAGAGGACACGAGGAATCTGCTGTACACCAGAGATCGTATTACCAAGCGCGCCGAAGAACATTGTGTTGGTAACGACGAACAGCACGGGTCCGAAGCCGATTCCAAACCAGATGATTGCGAGCGGCACCCAGGCGATGCCCGCTACAGCCTGAAAGAAGACGAGGATCGGCCGGACGTAGTCGGCGACAGTCTTGCTCATGCTGATCGCAATGCCGAGCGTGATAGCCAACACGTTGCCGAGAACGAAGCCGATCGCCAGACGATAAAGGCTCGCGCCCATGTGATGCCACAGCTGGCCGTTCATCAGCAGCGTCTGGAATTTCCCAAAGACTTTGGCAGGTGTCGGAAGCGCGTATGCTGGATAGGTGAACAGTGAGGGAGCCTGCCACCAGAGCACCAGGATGACAACAAAGGGGACCGCGCCAAGGACATATTTCTGGGTCGAGTAGGTGTTCAGGCGAGGCCTGCGAGGCGCTAGTGTGGTCATTGCTGGCCTCCCTCCTGGGTCACGAGGCCCCACCGTTCGACGGTCGCCTGTTCAAAAGGCTTGATGAAGAATTTTTCAATGGCCAGCCACAGCAGGCCGACGACGATCATGCCAACGATGGTTCTGGCCGTCTGTTGAGACGAGGCGCTCTCGAAGATGAGGTATCCCAATCCGGTTTTCGCGGCAACGATCTCTGCAAAAATCAGACCCCGGAAGGCGAAACCCGCCCCCATCCGAACACCTGTTATGATGTTGGGGGTGACTGCCGGAATGATCGTCTGGAAGACCACATTAAACTGACTGCCGCCAAGCGAACGCGTGGCGTTGATGAGGTATGACGGCACCGCCCTAACACCGAGCAGTGTGTTGTAGAGCACCGGGAAGAAAACAACGTAGGAAAGCGCCACCGTGATGGTGAGGAGGCCGTAGCCCCACCAAAGCACGAAGATCGGAATCCACGCCATCTCCACGATCGCGAACAGGAAGCTTATCAAAGGCGTCAGAAGTTGCGACGCAACGCGGCTCAAGCCGATGAGCAAACCGAAGAAAATCCCAAGGCTGCAACCGATCACCGCTCCGATGATGAAGCGGTAGAGGCTGTCCGAAACATATGCCGGAAGGATGCCCTTCTGCATCAATTCAGCGAACGCATGCACCACGTCCACCGGGGCGGGGTAAAAATACGGCTCGAGACCGACAAGTGGCACCGAGAGCTGCCATAGGACCACCACCGCCGCGCAGCCGGTGAGGCCGCGGAGGAAGCGAGGGTTGATCATTCGGCGTTTCAGCATGTCGTTCATTGTTCCCGATGAGATGATTGCGTTAGCCACGCTCAAGCCCCCTTGTCCCAGGGCCTGATGTCGGCGACCCAGTAGTTGCTAGCGAGGCGGATCAACGCATCACGCTTGACGTTATCGAGAAGCACGGTGTTCTTGTCCGCCCGCGCAAGCTGACCGAACTGTTGGAGCACGTTCATGTTGAACGTCTCTGGTGCGAAGTCGAAGTCGACCGCTATGGCGACTGTGTCGCCAGCGTGCCCATCCGGAAACTCCGCGATCTTGCGGTAGCCCGTGCCGTAGCAGTAGGCTTCATAGCCTCCGACGATGATTCCGACGACAATTGCCGCGATGAATGTCTTGTGGAGTGGGTTCCGGTTCATCATGCGGCCGCCTTCGTTCTGACGAGACGCAAAATTTGATCTCGACATTGAACATATTTCGGGTCCGACTCAATTGTGTCCCAGCTCCGCTCGGCTCGGGGGATGTCGATCGGGACGATCTCGCGAACACGTCCAGGTCCGGGGGTGAGGACGGCGACGCGGTCGCCAAGGAATACGGCCTCCTCGACGGAGTGAGTGACGAAAAGGACCGTGATCTTGGACTGTTCCCAGACCCTCAGGAGCTCCTCCTGCAATGTCATCCGCGTCTGTGCATCGACTGCTGCGAAGGGTTCGTCCATCATCATGACGCGAGGCTGGTTGGCGAGCGTCCGGATCACCGCCACGCGCTGGCGCATTCCGCCTGATAGTTCATGCGGATATTTTGAGGCAGCCTCTTCGAGATTCGCGATCATCAGGAAGTGGCGGGCGGTCTCATAGCGCTCCTTCTTGCGGATACCGCGCATCTTGAGCCCGAAGGAAACGTTGTCGATGACATTGAGCCACGGCATGAGCGCATATTCCTGGAATACCATTCCGCGTTCCGCGCTCGGGCCCTTGATAACCTTGCCATCCATTTCAAGCTTGCCGCCGATCGGCTTGATGAAGCCGGCGACGGCGGAGATCACGGTCGACTTGCCGCAGCCGCTCGACCCGACGATGCACAGGAATTCGTTCTCCCGGACCTTGAGCGAGAAGTCCTTCACGGCGACGTGCCGCTGGCCAGTCTCCTCGTTCCGGTATTCGAGGCAAAGGTCCTCGATGACGATCTTGTCCATTCATTCCTCCCATTGAGCACGAGCATCATCGCGCCTGCGCTTTATAATGCAAGACTGGGGCTCAACGGACTTGCCCCGCAAATGCAACCTCTGCGCTGGCGGGACGGCATTCCTCCACATCCGCCTCCTCGACGGATGCATTGCATTTTTTCATCCCGTGCGACAAAATGGCTGAGAGATTCAGGGAGCGCAAATGAGATTCCTTCTCTGTCCCATGAAGAATGGTCATGTCACCGCTTGCACTCAGCCACTTTCTTGCCGTCGTCGACCACCGCAGCCTGACCGGGGCAGCGAACGCGTTAGGTCTCAGCCAATCCGCGCTCACGAAGAGCATAAAGCGGCTGGAGGCCACTCTCGGCGTCGAGTTGTTTGAGCGACTTCCGCGCGGTATTGCGCTAACCCGGTACGGTGAGATACTTGCACGCCAAGGGAGGCTGGCCGATCTTGAACTGCAACGCGGCCTCGCCGAAATTGAGGCTCTTGGGCATGGAGACGCCGGAACACTGCGGATAGGCGGGACGCCGGTTTGGACCACGACACTGCTCCCTAAGGCGGCCGTCGAAGCGCGCAAGATCAAGCCGAACGCGCACATGACGTTCAGCGTCGATATGCCGCCTGTTCTGATAAGGCAATTACGAAACGACGAGCTCGACGTCGCCGCAATGGGGATCGAGGAATATCAAGCCGATCCAGACCTGATATTGGAGTCGCTCGGGACCATAGTTCAGGTAGTTTACGCGAGGGTCGGCCATCCGCTCGCGGAAAAGCCGGATATTGAGGTTGAGGACTTGTTGTCCTACCCGTGGGTCGTTTTCCAAAACGATCCCGCCGACGTCGCCCGCCTCACGAACCTCTCCCGCAAACATAACCTTGCTCCGCCCAGGATTGAGGCGGAGACGAGTTCGATCGTGGTGAAAATGAGCCTCGCGAGCAATAGTGAATTCCTTTTCTGCAGTTCCGAGCTTCTCCAAAATGTCGCACTCACATTCGGGGTGAGGCCGCTGCCGATCGAGCCGCTTTGGCAGTTGCCAGCAGGCCTGATTTTCCGGCGCGCCGCTCGCAATATTCCGATCGCAAATATTTTTCTTAATGCTTTTCGCCGCCTCTACCAGGCCGATCGTTCGTAACGGACAAGGCTGTGCTATGACTTCCTGTCATGGGTTACAGACGATTTCTCATTTGTTCCGGCAGCGACTTGAAAGCAAATTCTACCCCAACGATCCGGCCTGACGTCGTCGGCAACTGGTCGTGTGGGAGGAATAGCGTAGCCATGAAACATCGCACGAAAAATACGCTTGTGATCTCGACAGAAGAACAGCGCGCCGACACGCTCGCCTACGGTGTCACGGACGGGAGCTGCAAGCTGATCGCCCATTCGAACCAGAAGCTTTCGGCTCTAGCCAATCTCGACGACGATCCGCAGAAGAGCAAAGCATTAGTCAACGGGTCGTTCGACGAGGCCAGGGCAGCGATGCGGCTTAGTCTTGCCGATTGGATGACCGCAACACCGGTCTGGCGCGAGCCGCCACCATACGACTATTGAGGTGTGCCGTGGAACCGCAAGCGAAGACCAAGCGGCCAAATATCCTGATCTTCATGACGGATCAGCAAAATGGCCGGACGATCCACAACGGTGCCTGGGCGCGCGCCATCACGCCCAATATTGACCGCTTCCGTCGACGGGCCGCTTCTTTCACGAACGCGGTGACACCTTCGCCTCACTGCTGTCCCTCCCGCACCAGTTTCTTCACGAGCCTCTATCCGTCCGAGCATGGTGTCTGGAACAACGTCAACAATGCCAACGCCTTATCGCGCGGCCCGAGGCCAGATGTGACGTGGTGGTCGCAAGACTTCCTGGATGCGGGGTATGACCTTGCTTTCTCCGGAAAATGGCATGTGAGCAACCATCAAAAACCGAGCGATCTCGGATGGCGGGAGCTTTTCCTGACGCAGGCTGGCCACGGACATGGCCTGGACGTTTTTGGGCAGCATGACGAGTCCATTTCGAGGGAAGCGAGCAGGTACAGAGGAATTGGGCGTGTCGACCGCCCAAGGGGCCGTGGCGAAATTTTACGTCCGGGCTGGACCGAATACGTGCACTATGGGACCGACGAGGACCCGTTCGACGACCGCTTTGCCACCGAGCGAGGCGTTGAATTCATACAATCCGCCGCTTCGACCGACGCACCATGGATGCTCTTCGTCGGCACTCTCGGTCCGCACGATCCATATACGCCGCCAAAACGCTTCCTCGATCTTTATGACCCGGTCGACATTGTGCTGCCTGAAAATTTCGAGGACCCGATGTTTGACAAACCGGGTCTTTATCGCCGCACTCGTGATCGGTTCGACCAACTGACGGCCGATGAACATCGTGAGGCAATACGGCACTACCTGGCGTTTTGCTCTTATGAAGACCACCTCTTCGGCAAGCTTCTCGACGCGCTCGATGCGTCTGGTCAAGCGGACGAGACCGTGGTCCTATATCTCTCGGATCATGGCGACTATCTTGGCGAGCATGGTCTTTGGGGAAAAGGGCTGCCGTCCTTCGGCTCGGCATATAATGTGCCATTTGTCATCGGCGGGCCTGGAATTGCAGCGTCTCGGTTCACGCGAGAATGTACTTATCCAGTGACCCTCATGGACATCGGCCCGACACTGCTCGATCTCTGCGGCGTTACCCCTAGCGGCCGTTCCTCGGGGCTATCTTTGGCACCTTGGCTTATTGGCGATGCGACACTCGAGGAAATTCCCCGAGACCACTTCTTCCAATCGAACGGAAACGAAGTCTATGGAATGCAGCGGATCGTGGTCAGCGGACGCTGGAAGCTTGTGCACAACATGTTCGATTACGATGAGCTCTATGATCTGCAGGAGGACCCCGGCGAACTCGTGAACCTGCTCGCTATGGGGCAAGGCGAACGCCAACTTGGGCGAGGACCGCTTGATGATATCCCGGATCGCGTCCGGCCGACGGTGGAAGAGCTCTATCGCCGTCTATGGGCGTTCGGCCTCGCACATCATGACGAAAATCTCAACGACTACATCCTCATCGCGCATGGGCACTACGGGCCGGCTATAGCTGCTGCAGACTTTGGGGACGGCAAGGCCAACGCCACGCGGAGAATAATCGGATGAGTGGATGCGGTTGTGGGGCGTCGCGCAGCGACGCACGGAGTGTCGCGCTTCCAGTGCCGCACTGGACGCGGGATCGGATGATGCCGGAACGGTTTGTGCGCATCGAGGCCCAGCGGACATTCTCGGGAACCAATAGGCCGGTTTTTGCCCAAGACGGGGAGGCCATCGTCCGGCAGGCCCAAATTCAGGCCTACTATATCGACCCGTTTGCGGTCACCAACGACTGGTTCAGGGACTTCGTTGAAGAGACGGGACACGTCACGGATGCCGAGCGCTATGGGTGGAGTTTCGTGTTTCTCGGTGTTGGCAAAGCGCACATTCGGGCCGCAGTAGCCCCCTGGTGGGGTCGCATCGACGGCGCGCGATGGGATGTTCCCGAAGGTCCAGGTTCTGGCCTCTCGGGGCGAGGGCGACACCCGGTCACCCATGTCTCGTGGAACGACGCGCAGGCATTTGCTACATGGGCGGGCGGACGTCTCCCCTCCGAGATCGAATGGGAGACGGCGGCGAGAGGTGGCGACGCTGACGCGCAATATCCCTGGGGTAATGAGGAACCAGACGACCTCGATTTCAATCCCTGCAACATCTGGCAAGGCGAGTTTCCCAATTCCAACACGGCCGTAGACGGTTTCGCCAGCACTGCACCGGTCGATCAGTTCGCCGCTAATGCCTTTGGTCTGCACAACATGGTTGGAAATGTCTGGGAATGGACTGCGGAGCCATTCAAAGTCCATTCACTGCGCCGGGAGGCGAAGATCCGCAATGCCGCGGCGTCGCGCGAAAAGGATAAGCTAATGAAGGGCGGGTCCTTTCTTTGCCACAAATCCTACTGCTGGCGATATCGTATTGCCGCTCGCAGTTCTGCGGCCGCCGACACCTCTATTGCTCATGTTGGTTTCCGGGTCGTATTCGATGCGCCTCGATCGGTAGCTGCCTCACAGCTCCCAATGGTCCGACCCTCCACTCGGACCAGATAGAGAGGGGCGCTCGCGCGCCCCTCTTTTCTATTTGAGCAATTACTATGTCTGGTATGGACGGATAGTTGAAAGGGTGGAACTCGGTGGAACGGTTTAAGGTAGGCCCGAACACGCCTCGTCCGGAGGGAACGCGCAAAGTCGGCTGGGATGGAAACGAGACCCTGCCTGGCTATATGATGAATGACCCGGAGGGTCTGGCCTGCGTGCCATTCACACCCACCGCGCAGTTTCCAGCAGACGGCGTAAACGGCGATTTCTACGTCGAGGCTTTCACCGACGAATGTTTGCGGACGCGCTGGAAAGCCGCCCGCGACAACCCTGACCGAGCACTTGAGTCCTCAGGCCGTCTCTTGGTCACAGTTCCCCATGAGTATCGTGAAACAGGGGCCGTCGACCCTTTCGGGAGGGTCGATCCCCACGGTGAGGTAGACCTGACTGAAATCAGGCGTCCGGCGTTTTTCGCTCGCAACGGATACCGAGAGCCAATCGCGCGAGTCGAAGACCGCACGTACACGATCGAATTCGAAGTGCCCCGCGAAGCATACGAAGAAAAGCATTTGGGCCTGTCATCGTCGCTTAAACTCAGGGGCTGGTATATGCTTGGAGATGGCGTTGTTGATGGCTCTGGTGCGAAGACCCGGGCTCTAGCAGTCGTCAACTCCGGGCGGAGTATGGAACTGACACTGCTAAGCGACCCAGCAGATGCATGCTACACCCGTGATCCGCGTACTGGCGACTTCGTAGCCGCCAAATTTCCAACCCAACGGTCCGAACGCTTCGGCATGGACAACTGGCGAAACTACCTGCTTGCCTTGAACGAAGCGGGCTTTGACATCCTCGCATACGACAAGCGCGGTCATGGAGTATCAGGCGGCTACAACGACAGTAACACGCTTGAACAAGCCCGGGACATCTATCGAGGCCTGGACGCCTTGGAGACGGGGCGTGGGTTGCGGGCGCTCATGCCCGATGGCGTTTTGATGGCTGGAGATCAGTCGGCGGGGATGTTGCTTGGCGGACGAAAGGCGAGGGACATACCCATCGTTCTTGGCGGCGCATCACAGGGTTCAATGATCGTGGGATGGGCAATGCACATAAATTTCGTCGAGAACGTTTTCTATGATCGGCCCGAGGTGCCGCCCGGCCCACCGCTACACTACAATGTCAAAGGGGCTATCGCGCTCGCGCCGTTTTTAAGCGGCGTGGGCTACCGATCGGAAGCGAGCGCGATTCATGAGGGTCGGCTCCGTACCGAAGACAATGTGGTGTTCCTCCCGAGTTCGGAAATCCTCTCGAACGTAGATCGGTGGCCAGGCCTGTTTATCGCTCGGGGTCTATGGGACTTTGCTGAATCCTTGGAGGGGTCGTTCGACATCTACAATCGCGCCAAGGGCCTCAAGGAAATCGTTGTCGTTCGGGGTCCGCATGGCGAGAACGAATGGGGTGCAGAGAACATTGTCCACGTCCGGCGAAGAATGTTGGAATTCGCGAAAGCGGCAGTGGTTGGACAATTATCGGTTGTTAAGCGTTCCTGCCCATCCGACCTCAAGGCGCTCGTCCAAAGTGCTCCCGCGACGTGGGAGGAAAGCTCCAAGTATGACGCGTGCGCTGCGGATATCCAAGGTTAGGCGCGGGGTCGCCGTCCTGGCGCTTGGGTCGGCCGTGGCATCGGAGGCGCACGCCGCGTACCTCGCAGCCGGCATAAATACGGTAACCAGCGGCGGGGAGGCTTAGACTGCGTCAGAATTTTGCTGAAATCGGAGACAAAGGCCAAAGATGAAAAGGTCGCTGGTTCATATCCCTTCAAGGCGTTTACGTCCACAAACTAGGACGCGGATTACTGCCGCAGCAGTCCTTGAGGAAAAGGGTCATGTCACTCGAGCCATCCAGGTCGGCCCAGTAGAGCACGGTTCGGCTGCGACGCTCGCTTTTGACTAAGCCGACGCGGGACAAAGTTGCCAGGCGCGCGGACACCGTGTTCTGGGGGAACATTCATCATCGGTGCGATTTCGCCAGCTGCCACACCGTGCGGTTCATGTTTCACCAGCGGACGAAACATCTCGAGGCGAGTGGTCTGGGTCAGGGCGGCGAGAGCCGCAATGGCGTCTTTGTTTTCGATATATCCAGATTGGCAGATATAATTCTTTCGTCAGCACGGTGAGCGTGCCAACGTATGATCTTATCCCTTACTCAACACTGCCCTGGTCCACGTCGGCTCTGAGGAGCCGGGTGCCACCCAACCGCCCGCCATCATTGATGATTTGACAAAACCCCATATAACAGCAAGGCATTGTTCAGTGATAGTGCGCCAATTCCAGCAGAGGGATGCGCCAACAATTTTTGTGGAAGATGAGACATGCCTAAACAGAAAACACCCGCTGTGGTCAGCACCGGTATCACGGGACTGAATGAGATCCTGCGCGGCGGCTTGCCGGCATCCAATCTCTACATGCTGCAGGGAGCGCCGGGGTCCGGAAAAACCACTGCTGCGCTGCAGTTTCTGCGCGCCGGCGTGGAGGCAGGCGAAAGCTGCATCTATGTGACGCTGTCGCAGACGAAAGCCGAGCTCGAAGCGATCGCTGTTTCGCATGGTTGGACGCTTGATGGCATTCGTGTCGAAGAGCTGGCGACATCAGGAACAGTCAACGAGGCCGATGATCAAAGCATCTTCCTGACGGCCGACCTTCGCCTTGATGAAACCCGGAAAGCGATCGAGGCTGCGATCGAAGAACACAAGCCGCGCCGTCTGGTCTACGACTCCCTTCTGGAAATTCGCTTGATCACCGGCGACTCTCCCCGGTTTCGCCGCGAGCTGATCGGCTTCAAGTCCTTCCTTGCCAAGCGCAACGTCGTGGCACTTCTCCTGGATACGCAAACGCCCGGTCAGGACCGAAGCGGGGAGGAAGTCGAAGGGCTGGCCCATGGGGTCATCCGCCTCGACAAGGCATTGGAAGAGTATGGCGGTGTGCGCCGTCGCATCGAGATTTCCAAGATGCGCGGCGTGCCGGTTGCCGATGGCTATCACGACATGGCGATCCGGGAAGGCGAGGGGGTCGTCGTCTTCCCCCGCATCATGCCCAGCGCAGCGCCGGAAACAACCAAGCCAGAGCTTATCAAGTCCGGTGTGGCAGCCCTCGACGATATGTTTGGTGGCGGCCAGGAAGCCGGTACGACGACGCTTGTCATCGGACAATCGGGCACCGGCAAGTCGACGATGTCATCGCTCTACGCGACCGCAGCACTCGAACGTGGCGAGAGCGTTGCGCTGTTCCTTTTCGAAGAGCGGCTGGAGACATTCTTCCGGAGGTCGGAAGGTCTGGGGATGCAGCTTCGGCAGTTCCACAAGGATGGCAAGCTCATCCTTCGCGATTTTAACCCGAACGAGATTTCGCCTGGCGAATTTGGCCAGATCGTTCAGGACGCCGTCACTGACAATAAGGCCCGCGTTGTCGTTATCGACAGCTTGACGGGCTATCTGAACTCGCTGCCGCACCGGGAGAAGGCGGTTCGCGACATCCAGTCACTGCTCAAGTTCCTGGCCCGATCCGGCGTGCTGACGATGCTGATCGTTGCTCAGCACGGTCTGATTGGCCAGAACGTCGGCATCGACGTCGATGTCAGTTTTCTCGGTGACACCGTTCTCCTGCTGCGGATCATGGAGCATGAAGGGCGCCTGCGTCGCAACATCACCGTTGTCAAAAAGCGTCATGGGCCGCATGACCTCAACATCCAAGAACTGCTGATCGAAAGTGGAAAGGTCAGTGTCGTCTCCTACAACCCGCTGCCCGATCCGAAATGAATGAAGCCGAGAGCGAAAGTACGCTGGACTGGGTTCTCGTCCTTGCTCCGTTTCGGAAGGACGCAGACTACATCGGCGCGTTCTTGCGTGAGCAAAATGTGGTGGTCAACCATGTCAAGGCAAATGACGATTTGGCCCCATTGCTGTCTTCATCGCCCGGCGTCATCGTCATTACCCACGAAGCGCTGAATCCGTCTGTCGTCGCTACGATCGGCGAACATCTCGCAGCGCAGCCAGACTGGTCGGAAGTGCCCATTCTTCTACTGCTGGAACGGGCCGCACCGATCGCTCGCATTCGCGTTCAGCTGGAGCGAGACTGGCCGGGCGCCCGGCTCGTGTTCCATACGCGACCGATAGCGCAGTTGGAGCTGGTCAACAGTATCCAGACGAACCTGCTTGTGCGGTTGCGACAGAAACAGGTGCGAGATTCCATCGAGCGTGAGGTCGAGCTGCGGCTGGAGCTCAACCATCGCATCAAGAATATTCTGGCCAGTGTGACCTCGATTTTTCAGATGACGCGGCGCGGTGCTTCCACGGTGGAGGATCTGGCCGCTGACTTCACGGGCCGCCTGCAGGCCTTATCCAATGTGCACACGGCAGTATTCGAAGCCGGTGGAGAAGAGGTTTCGCTGTCGTCTGTGATCGACTTGACCGTGTCGCCCTATAATAGCGACGGGCTGAGCCGTATCCACGTAAACGGACCGGATGTGGCCATCAGTCGAAACGCGGCGACAACGATTGCACTGTGTCTCCACGAACTGATTACCAACGCAATAAAGTATGGCGCGCTTTCTGAAAAAGATGGCACCGTCGATGTTGGCTGGACCATCTCGGACGACGTCGCGCCTGTATTCTCACTCAATTGGCGTGAACGCGATGGTCCAGACGTCGTTGAACCTACGCGGCAGGGTTACGGCACCCGATACGTTCGTTCGGCTCTTGGATCCCTGTTTGGTTCGACGCCTGGGATTGTTTTTGATCGGGACGGGTTTCGATGCCATAGCGCTGGTCCACTCAGTCGGCTCAGACAGGGCTGAGGCCGCCGAGGCGCTTCGAATGCCATCTCTTTGAGGCATACCTAGAATAATCAATTGCCGCTGCGAACTGGCACAACGATTGTTGGCCGAGTTGCGCAAACCTCAGCGTCTGTATCGACCAGATGAACGAAAGGCACAGTACCCGTCAACATCGGAAACATCTTGCAATTTTCGTCTACCTCCTGGCAATGCCCAATGGCACTGACGCCGTCAGATCAGCCGCCGTATGACATCGTCCAATTGCACTTGCGAAAATGGCTTGGAAAGGCGGGCGTGCCCGGCGATTTGCCCGTTTGGCAATGCTGAATAACCGGTGGCGATCACAACCGGAAGATCGGGGTGTGTTTTCTGAAGGCTCTGCGCCAACTCGGCGCCCGTCATGCGGGGCATCGCGTGATCGGTGACGACCAAATCGACATGGCCAGCCGTGCGAAGTTGGGCGAGGGCCTCCTCCGCAGACGCAGCCTCGAGCACGGTGTGACCCAGATCTTCCAGCATCAGCACTGTGTTCATCAGGACCAGAGGGTCGTCGTCCACCGCCAGCACCGTCAGCGAGCGTCCCATAGCCTGTTCGGAAATCGGCGTCGAGGTCTGGTCTGGTGCGATCGCCTTGATATCTGAAGCGTCGGCAATCCGAAGCCAGAGCTCCACTGTTGTACCTATTCCAACTTTCGACTTAAGAGTCAGTCGGCCTGCGGACTGTGCCAGTAACCCCTGGACCATCGACAGGCCGAGGCCAGTGCCTTTTCCAACGCCTTTGGTCGTGAAGAACGGTGTCGCTGCTTTGGCAAGAGTATCGGCATCCATGCCGGCCCCTTCGTCCTGAACGGAAAAGCAAAGATAGCTCCCCGCCTTGAGATCGGGCAGCTCTCCATCGGAGATCTTTTTCTGCTTGGCACCGAAAATCAGTGCCCCGCCACTCGGCATGGCGTCGCGAGCGTTGACGGCAAGGTTGAGGATCGCGGTTGCAAGCTGATTGGGGCCGGACCACACCTTGGGAAGCGATAGCGGAAAGCGCGTTTCAATCAGGATCGAGGGGCCAAGCGTTCGCTGCAGAAGGTCGGTCATGCTGCGAACGAGATCCAGAACGTCAACGGGTTCGAATTTGAGTTCTTGCCTTCGGGAAAAAGCGAGCATTCTTTGGGTTAAGGCCGCGCCTCGTTGAGCACCCTCGACCGCATTATCGAGCAAACGGGAGGTTTCCGGCGTTTCGGGAATTCGCTTGCGCAGGATCTCCAAGCTCCCCAGGATCGCCATTAACAGGTTATTGAAGTCGTGAGCCATGCCGCCGGCCAGCTGGCCCACAACTTCCATTTTCTGCGCCTGGAAGAGTTCCTCGCGCGTCCTATCCAGTGAGTTTTGCGCCTCGCGCTTCTCCGTGATGTCACGCGTAACTTTCGCAAAGCCAAACAAGCTGCCGTCATCATTGTGGATGGCGTCTATAACGACACTTGCCCAAAATCGGGTACCATCCTTGCGAACCCTCCAGCCTTCCTTTTCGAACCGCCCGTCTCTTTCAGCCGCCGCGAGGGCCTTTCGGGGAAGATCGTCTGCAAGGTCCTCCGGTGTGTAGAACTTTGAAAAATGGGAGCCGATGATCTCTTGCGGTTCGTATCCTTTGATACGCTGGGCGCCCACATTCCAGTTGGTCACATTCCCCTCGGGGTCAAGGAGATAGATCGCATAGTCCGTCACGCCCTGAACGAGAAGCCTGAACTGGTGTTCGCTTCTCTTGAGTTCTACCTCGGCAGCCTTCCGCTCGGTTAGATCGCGCGTGATTTTGGCAAAACCGATCAGTTCGCCCTCACGACTGCGAACCGGATCAATAATGACGTGCGCCCAAAAACGTTTGCCATCCTTGCGTACCCGCCATCCCTCATTCTCGAACCGTCCGGCTTCGGCAGCTATTGCCAGCGCCCGCGTGGGAAGCCCAGACTCGATATCTTCCGGAGTGTAGAACCGGGAGAAATGTTCGCCAATGATCTCGTCTTCGGTGTAACCCTTGAATCGCTCGGCGCCTGCATTCCAACTGGTGATGATCCCATTGCGGTCAAGCATATATATTGCGTAATCGGTAATGGCCTCGACCAGAAGCTGATGCTTGCTCTGGAACGTAGAACGCTCTTCGGCGATATTGTCGGAACGTGCCTGCAAAACTTCCCCTTACGTCGCAACCTAAAAGAACGCTTCGTGCGCCAAATTGTTCCCGCGGAGGGGGTACAGGCATTTACCATTGGTGGGCTGAGCGCCCGATGGCAAGCGCAGCCTATTCCGGTTCTGAAGCCTCCGCCAAGGGGGCTGAAGCAGGGGATGTCTGGTTCGAATCGGCTCAAGGCGTTCCCATTTAGATGAGCTTGACGCCTCCTTAATTAGGCGAGACCGTACCATGCACCGCGGCCGCCACCGCGAAGGACGAGGTGCCCTTGATCGACAAGTGCCTTAAGATGATCCTTGATGGTGTGACGACTTGCATGGGTGATCCGGGCAGCCTCCGCAACCGTGATCCGCCCGTGCTCGCGCGCCAACTCGAGCAATGCGACGGATAATTCCGGCATGTCGGCGAGGATAATACGCTCACGCTCCATTTTCTTCTCAAGCCTGATCTTCTGTCGATGCAAGGCTCTTAAAAAGAACTCGATCCAGGGATTCCAGTCGGGCTCGGCGCTGCGGATAGTTCCCTGCGTGCGGCGAAGCGAGATGTAATAGCTCTCCTTGCTTTGCTCGATGATGCTTTCAAGCGAGCTGTAGGGGACGTAAGCGTAGCCGGCCCGCAGAAGCAACAAGGTGGTTAGAATGCGCGACAGGCGGCCATTGCCATCCTGAAAGGGGTGGATTTCAAGGAAGACGACGACGAAGATGGCGATGACCAAAAGTGGATGGAGCAGCTTTTCGCGCCCTTGCTCGTCCAGCCAGGCGATCAGGTCTTCCATTCGACGCGGCGTATCGAACGGCGACGCCGTTTCGAAAACTATACCGAGGCTCTCGCCCTGTTCGTCAAATGCTTCTACGTTGTTGGAAACGGTTTTGTAGGCACCGCGATGCCGCTCGTCTTTCGTCGAATGCGCAAGAAGGTCGCGGTGTAGCTGACGGATATGATTTTCGGTAAACGAAATAGCTTCGTAAGCACTGAAGATGGTTTCCATCACTTCCGCATAGCCGGCAACCTCTTGCTCGTCACGTGTCGTAAACGACCCCAGCCGAATGTTTGCCAGCAGCTTTTCGACCTCTCGGTCGGTTAGGCGTGCCCCTTCAATACGTGTGGAGGAGCCAACGCTTTCGATCGTGGCGACACGTCTCAGGCTGGACAACCGCTCAGGCGCGATCCGGCCGATCGCACGCCAGGCACCTTTGAATTCGTCGATTTCGGCGATCAGCGACAGGATTTCGGGCGTGATCCGGACGGTCGCCGTTTTTAGTAATTCCATTTTTCCATCTATTCCCATCCAATTCCTGAAACGCTATTAAGCACCATTTATTCATCCATTTCCATCCAATTCTCAAAGCAGAGCTTGTCAGATCTGACGGTTGATCGTGAGCCACCATCCTGATCAGTCTTCACCTCGACCGGACCCAGACTTTTGCAGCGAGACAAGAGAAGATGTGTGAGGACGACCGCTTTTAACAAAATCGAGACGGTCCTCTAATGATTGACGAGTTGTTGGTGAACGCGATTCAGGACTGGGATTTCGAAGTCTCTGACGTTTTGAAGAGTCCGAATGAGATCGACGCGAAAAAACAGCGCGTCCGTAGGTGCGATTCGGTTCAAGGCGGTGGCTTTGGGAGCTTGCGCCAACTGCAGTGATTGTGCGAAGCCTAGTTTCGCATAGATTACCTTCCCCAGACACTCCGATCGAGGCAATAATGACCTGCATGGAAGGGCCAAGCTTGCGCCTACGGCCCGCGACAGCTGATGATGCCGCAGCCCGCTTTTCGTTGGGACACAACCAGGAAATTGTGCGGATGTTTGGTGTCAGCCATGCTGATACCAAAGCTATGACAATGGATGCAGCAGAAGCGTGGGCTCGTGCTCACGCGGCCAACCCATACGTCTGGATCATTGAAGTTGCTGGGCAGTTGATTGGTGAAATCAAACTTCATAGCGTGAATGCTCAGGATCGACGAGTGTCGATGGCAATTGCGATCTACGATTCCCAGCAGCTAGGAAAGGGATTTGGAAGCGAAGCAATCCGACTGCTTTTGCATCACGCCTTCACGGAACTGGACCTCCACCGGATTGGCATACGGGTCCTAGCCTATAATGAGCGAGCTATTAGGGCCTACCAAAAGTGCGGCTTCATCGTTGAGGGACGGGAGCGAGAAACTGCATTCGTCGACGGCGTCTGGCATGACGACCTGATGATGGGGATACTTTCCAGAGAATTGCAATATCATGGTAGATGAAGATAGTCCGCTTCGGGTCAGCATTGCAGTGGCCTGATAATTGTCTAGCGTCAGCGGCTGCTGAGGGCGTGTGTAACGAAAAAACGAGACACCAATGAGCGAATTCGGGAACGACGAGGCCGAATTGGTCTCCCAAGACGATGGAGCGGCTACGCATCTGCTTGGGATGGAAGTGCCAAGCATTGCTTTGCAGGCTACGGATGGGACCACCGTGGACCTGTGCAGTCCCGGCCTCTCTGTAGTCTACGCTTATCCTAGGACAAGCCCGCCCGGAGGCAAAGCTATTGACGGGTGGGATGCAATTCCTGGCGCGAGAGGATGTACACCGCAATCCTGCGCGTTCCGGGATCATTTCGCAGAATTAATGGAGCTAGGCGCGAGCCATTTATTTGGCCTCTCGACACAGACAACGGAATACCAACGAGAGGCTGCGGAACGGCTTCACCTCCCGTTCCCGCTTCTCTCCGATCACTCGCTCCTCCTCGCGTCGGCTCTCAGCTTACCAATGTTCCAAGCCGGTGGCATGACCTTGTTAAAAAGGCTGACGATGATCATCGAAGCAGGTGTTCTTAAACACGTCTTCTATCCCGTACATCCGCCAGAAAAGAATGCAGATGCAGTGATCGGCTGGATGAAGGCCAACGGCATTTCCAGAATGGGTTAATGACCGATTTGGGCCAAAAACACATCTCTTTCGAGAGCTGTTCTTGTGCTTGAATGAGAAGAAAATCAATGCCGGCATTGCTGTCGCTCTGCGGGTCCTAAGGTTCGATTCCGCTCACATCAGGTTTTTTGTCAACGGTTCATTTTGTTGTCATCACAAAGCGTCCTTTTTTAGCGGATCCATGGTCTGAGCCCATCGCTTTACCGGCTCGCTATCGAGCCTGTACAACCTCACATACGGTCGCCGCTCCAAACGGCAGCACCAATTTCCCGCTTTCGCGGGCGCGGGCTCAGGAGAACGGGACCAATCTCAAGACCGGCTCTTAGCCAAACGGAATCCCGGTCCGTTCACCTGGATCCGTCAGGGCTGATCACACCCTGAGGATTTGAATTCTGGTATCACAGGCACTTCCCGCCTCAGGTAGTTTTCATGATTGCACCTTCGATCACGACGCCGGAGCTCACGTATTTCCACAGTGCAACGAGCAGCTTGCGAGCCAGTGCCACAATCATCGGCTTTTTCAAACGGCCGCCGTTTTGTGCGATACGCTTCTTAAACCAGCAAGATAGCGTTGAGGTCGGTTGGTGCCGTAACCACAGCCATGCGAGCTCGACCATGGTTGCTCTTAGACGTGGATTTCCGGCTTTTGACACGCCCTGCTCGCGATTGACGTTACCGCTTTGCCAGGGGGAGGGGGCAAGGCCTGCATACGATGCGATTTGGCGCCGGTTGTCGAAGTGGCGGAACAGGCCTTCCGTGTACAGTATTGTAGCGAATTCAGGCCCAATTCCTCGGATGCCCAAGAGAGCGGCCGCTTCTTTCGGCGTTTCCGGCGTCTCCTGAACGATCAAGGCATCTCGCTCGGCTTCGACAGCTTTGATCTGTGTGAGTATCAGTTCGAGGCGGTCAAGCTCTCTACAGACTTCGGCCTTCAGGTGTTTTGATAGCGGACGTCCATCGCCTGTCCGAAGCTCTTCCAGACGCTGCCGTCGATCCCGATTGACGGGCTCATACTCCCGTATTCCTTGTGTGAACAGCAGACCCTTTATCCGATTGACGTGGAAGACACGCTCCGCAATCAGCGTTTTCCGCTCCCGTCCAATCCGTCGGTTGTCTTCTTCCTCGGGCAAGAGAAGCTTCACCATTGAGCAGGCCCGCGGCTCGCCACGTTTCCATGCAATCAACGCGCGGATTAGAGTTTCTCCATCAAGACGATCAGTCTTCGCTCGACGATGTCGACGCGGCATGGCGATCGATCCGGCCTCGACAATGTGGCTTTCTATCCAGGCTTCCTTGTCGAGTACCCGGCCTAGCCAGAAGCCATCCAGTCCGGCTTCCTGAATTACGACCAACGGGTACAGTCTGTCCTTCCGCCGTTTTGCTTTCTGGCGAAGCGCAGTGAAGCATTCGAACAGGCCAATTAAATCACCTCCCGCCACGGTGTGGCGAGACATCTTCTCGCTACAAGGCGACAGAGCTGTCACCAGCCAGGTCGACTTGCTTAATTCCAAGGAGATGAAAATTGCGCCAAGATCGACGAGAGTGGCGGTCGGCGCTTGAGATTGATCTGCTGTCATCGGCATGGTTGGCCTCCAGAGAGTTTTCTAGCGACCTCACTCTGCCACGGTGCAGGCCGCTACTCACCCCTGATGGGATCTCAAGGCGAAATACCTACCAACTGACACTAATCCCCTGCTGCCGTCACGCTGCGATATCCGCCAAGTCGCTCCCGTTCGTCCTCATCATCGCCTCACGGATCTGCTGCCGCAACCAGGCGCAACCGAGATCGCTATCCATCTGAAGCGGCCACACCATTGCCACAGGTGGAAAAGACAGCGCGAGTGGCACGGGGCTGACATCAAGTCCCAACAGCGGGCCGTAACGAAGCGCAATGCGTGACGATACGGTGGCAATCACCGCAGATGAGCGTGCTGTTGCCAATATCGACATGAAATCGGGTGCAGCCGCCACCACGTCCAGCTCTGCTCCGGCAATCGAGGAGGCGGCGAGAAGGAACGAGCCTGAGGAACGGCGGCGTCGAGCTGAAGCCCGGAAAGGCTCGGAAGAGGAGGCGAAGTCGAAACTACGCTCGGCCGAGCGGAAAAGGCGGCGATACCCTTTGGCGAGCGACGACCTTCCTCCTTTGGACCGTGCCGTCGGCATTCAATATGGCCTGGTGATCTTCACTGAGATCACCGGGGAACTCGTCGACCCAGAGGCGATGGCGGAATTCTATCCGAGCGTCACGGAAGATCACGTCTGGGGTCTGTGGCGGAAGCCGAGGTTGGACGAACTCGTAGGCACATGGCCGGCGAAGGTACCACACGCGGAAGGTGCTGAGTGGTGGCAGCCGACCATAGAAGAGCTTCGACCTGTGCGGCGGACCGCTTGCCGGGAAGAAGACAGAAAACTTCGCAACAGCGGCGCACCCTGAGAGTTTCCCTTTCATTGAAGCCAAAGGAGATCATCATGGCGGACGACAGCACCGTTACCATCCGCGCGAGTTTCTCAACGCGTGAGGCCGCCGACCTCGCGGTCGAGCATCTGGTTCAACAGCAGGGCGTGTCGCGGCCCGACATTTTTATACAGTCGGCCACCGACGGAAACACATCCGGTTCGCGCGCATCCGGCGCAGACGCCTCGCACGCCGATGGTACTCGCCATGACGGCGCCCTCGACGGCGACATTGAGGTTTCGGTCGATATCGCTGCGGATCAAATCGCGGCCGTTCAACGCATTTTCGGAGATGTCGGGGCGATGAGGGTTTCGAAGGGTTGATAAGGACGGTCGCGCAAGCGCACCGTTAGGCGCAACTGTCATCGATCTGGCAGTCGCTAACGCTCTTCCGAGATCACAGTCCGATAGAAAAGGCGGTCGGCAAGCGCAGCCCGCACTTGTGCTTACTGCACTTTTTCAAACATCAGCTCGGTCATCTTCGCTTCGTCAGCCTTCGCCCCCGTGTCGTCGCCGGCCTGGCGACGGGCTGCGGCGCGAAAGCCATAGAGCCCGGAATCATTCGGAGACAGTCTTATGGCAGCGTCGAAGTCGGCAAGGGCCCGAGAGGTGTCGCCATTGTTGAAGTAAGCAAGGCCGCGGTTGGTCAACGCATGTACCGAACGAGGATCGTGCGCGAGTGCTTGGTTGAGGTCAGCCAGGGCCCGTGCCGGCTCCCCGAGCCAGCCCAGGATCGAGGCACGGGTAACAAAGAACTCCGCTTGGGAGGGGTCGATGCGAATGGCCTCATTGAGATCTTTTAAGGCAGCCGGGAGATTACGCGAACAAAGAAGGTTTGCCTTGCCACGCCGCCAGTAGGCATCAGCGGAGCCGGGTGAAATCTCGATTGCCCGGGCATAGTCCGCCAAAGCCCGCTTGTATTTATCGTCTTGACCTGGTGCCTCGAGGTTCCCACGGTCGAGGAGCGCGTCTGCGAGCGCGTCGCCCTGAAGGCCCGAGGCCTCCACCAGCCGGTCGCAAGCTGCCCGTGACTGCTCATAATCTTGAAGGATCGAATTTGCGTCGGCTTCGGGCAGCACGGACGCTTCTGCACTTCCCGCACGGCAAAGCCGCCGAAGCTCCGGCGTGGACATCGTCGCAAATGGAGACACTGGCTGCGAAAAAGAGCCGCTTGCGACGATCACGAGGCTGACCGCGGCGATGGCCAATGCGGCAAAGGGTCGAGAGAGCATTATGATCCGACATTCGTTCAAAGGGGCAATTGGGCAGATCATCACACTGGAAAATCAATCGCGAAAGTCAAAACAGTTAGAGTCTTGATTCGTTTCGGCATTTTTTTCCAGTGTTTAAGCGGGAGCTAAATTGCCTTTTTCGAAGCGCTTGACTCTTTGCGTATGACAGAACAAAAGAGGAACGTCACCAGCTTTCGGGGACATGAAGTCCATGCAACGCGAACCTGAGGAGGTCGGTGAACGATGTCGCGCGCCCACAACCCTCGGGTCATCGAGGAACTCAGAGACCGTATTGCCCACCTGGAAGGTAGTACAGCGAAGAAGGCGGTCGTACTGCCATTCGGCGTCCGCGAGATGGACGAGCGATTGCCGGGCGGTGGGCTGTCTTATGGCGCTCTTCACGAAATCGCAGGCGGCGGAGCCGGTACGGTCGACGGCGCGGCAGCCGCGTTGTTCGCCGCAGGCATTGCCGCGCGCTCCAAGGGCAAGGTTCTTTGGTGTCTGACGAGACCTGACCTGTTTTTCCCGGCTATCGCCCAGGCCGGCTTGCATCCCGACCGCGTCATCTTTTGCGAAGGCGACAAGGAGGAGGATGTCCTAGCGTCCATGGAAGAGGGGCTGTCGTTCGGTGGCTTGGCGGCAGTGGTTGGAGAGCTGGTGCGGTTGCCGATGGTGGCATCCCGGCGGCTCCAGCTGGCTGCCGAAAAAACAGGGACCATGGGTCTCGTTGTCCGCAGATGGCGGCGACAGACGGAAGCGTCGGACTTCGGCAATCCGACGGCCTCGACGACACGGTGGAGGGTGAGCGTGCTTCCGTCGGAGGAACTGCCAGTGGCGGGGGTTGGCCGGGCCCGATGGCTGTTGGAATTGATGCGCGTGAAAGCAGGCGAGTGTGCTGAGTTTGAAATAGGAGCCTGTGATGCCAAGGGTCGTTTGTGTCTACTTCCCCACTCTGCCAACAGACCGGATACGTCGACATGGAGAGGGAGCCGTGCCAGCTGATCAGCCGCTCGTCGTCATCTCCAAATCGGGGTCGAAACGCTGGGTCTCCGCGGTCGATACCGCGGCGCGCAGAGTTGGCCTCAAGGTCGGCATGCCCGCGAGCAAAGCCCAAGCCGTTGTCGCCAACCTGACGATGATCGATGCTGATCCTAGCGCAGACGCCGCTGCCCTTGAGCGCCTCGCTCTATGGGCGCTCCGACAGTATAGCCCGGTCGTCGCCGTCGACGGCGTGGACGGCATCGTCATGGACACCGAAGGCGCCGATCATCTACAGGGCGGCGAAGATCTCCTGATCTCCGGCTTGGTCAGCGGGTTAAGAGGACGAGGCCTTACTGCTCGCGCTGCCGTCGCCGATACCTGGGGCGCTGCGCATGCCATCACCCGCCTGACATCAGCGGAAACGACCGTCGTTCCGATGGGCGGTGTGGCGAAAGCGGTGACTTCCCTGCCGATCCACTGTCTGCGTCTCCCACCAGACACAATCCATGGACTGCGTGTCATGGGTGTCGAGACAGTCGGTGAACTCTCCGCCATGCCGCGCGCACCGTTGACACTAAGGTACGGGCCGGAGGTCGGGCGGCGGCTGGACCAACTGTTCGGGCGAATGGCAGAACCCATCGAACCCTTGCGCACTCCGGAGCTTGTCGAGGCCGCGAAGAACTTTCAGGAGCCGATCGGCGCGGCGGAGACGATCGCCAAATATGTGCGCCGGCTGGTCGGGGAACTCACCGCCAAGCTGGAGACGCGCGGCCTCGGCGTCAGGCGTTCCGATCTCGTCATCCATCGTGTCGATAACACCCGCCAATGCATTCGAGCCGGATTGGCAAAACCGGTGCGTGACCCAGCCCGGCTATCAAAGCTGCTCTGTGACCGCATCGAGAAAATCGACCCAGGCTTCGGGATCGAACGTCTGGTGCTTGTCGCCATCATGGCAGAGCCGCTCGAGGAGCGACAGGCTGCGTCCTCTCTGATCGAAGAGCCCGTGGTTGACGTGACACCGCTTGTTGACATTCTCGGCAACCGCGGCCAGCGGCTTTACCGGGTTACGCCCGTCGCCTCCGACGTTCCAGAGCGATCGGTAATGCGCGTCGGTCCGACGGCCGACGAGACTGGAGCGACATGGGCCGCCAAATGGCCGAGGCCGTCACGGCTACTGGCGAACCCGGAACGGATCGACGTCACCGCTCTTCTCCCTGACCAGCCTCCCGCCGTCTTCACCTGGCGCGGCAAGCGTCGGCGGGTGAAACGGGCGGACGGCCCGGAGCGCATCTTCGGGGAATGGTGGCTTCGTCCGAGAGAACACGCGGCCGTTCGCGACTATTTCGTCGTCGAGGATGAGGCGGGCGAACGCTACTGGGTCTATCGCGCCGGTGACGGGGTGGACGCCGACACGGGCTCGCACCTCTGGTTTCTGCATGGGGTGTTCGGATGAGATATGCCGAGCTCCAGGTCACCACACATTTCTCCTTCCTGCGTGGCGCCAGTTCCGCAGAGGAATTGTTTGCCACCGCGGCTGCGCTCGGCATCGATGCCCTGGGCGTGGTCGACCGCAACTCGCTGGCCGGAATTGTACGCGCCTGGGAGGCGGCCAAGACCACCGGCGTGAGACTGGTCGTCGGCTGTCGGCTCGATCTTTCCGATGGCTTGTCGATCCTGGTCTACCCGACCGATCGGCCAGCCTATTCGAGGCTGACCCGCCTGCTTTCGCTCGGCAAGAGCCGGGGAGGCAAGGGCAAGTGCATCCTCGATTTGTCTGATGTCGAAGCCTACAGCGCTGGCCTGATTGCCATCCTTGTCCCGGATGAGGCGGACGAGACCACTGCGGGCCAGCTCAGGAAGATCGCCGCGATATTCGGCGACAGGGCCTACGTTTCGCTGTGCCTGCGCCGTCGTCCGAACGATCGCCTGCGGCTTCACAATCTTTCCAACATGGCGGTGAGACACAAGGTCAAAACGGTCGTCACCAATGATGTGCTGTTTCACGATCCCAGTCGCCGGCAGTTGCAGGACATCGTCACCTGCATCCGCAATCGGACGACGATCGACAGCGTCGGCTTCGATCGCGAGCGGCATGCCGATCGGTTTTTGAAAGCGCCGGAGGAAATGCACCGGCTGTTTTCCGAGTATCCGGAGGCGCTGGCGCGCACCCGAGAAATCGTCGATCGCTGTCGTTTCGACATGAGCGAACTCCAATATCAGTATCCCGAGGAAGCTCTGGTTCCAGGTCTCGACGCGCAGCAGTCGCTGACCAAGTTCGCCTGGGAGGGCGCCGCAAGCCGGTACCCGGAGGGGATCCCGGACAAGGTCCGCAAGGCGATCCTGCACGAGCTCGAGCTTATCCGGGTGATGAAATATGCTCCTTACTTCCTGACCGTCTACAGCATCGTCCGGTTTGCCCGATCGCAAGGAATTCTGTGCCAGGGGCGGGGGTCGGCGGCCAACTCGGCCGTCTGCTACTGCCTCGGCATCACCAGCATCAATCCAGAGACAGGTGACCTGCTGTTCGAGCGCTTTGTCTCGATGGAACGCGACGAGCCGCCGGATATCGACGTCGATTTCGAGCACGCCCGCCGCGAGGAGGTCATCCAGTGGATTTACGAAACCTACGGCCGCTCGCGCTCGGCGCTCTGTTCGACCGTCACCCGCTACCGTGCCAAGGGAGCGCTGCGGGATGTCGGAAAGGCGCTGGGGCTGCCTGAAGATCTGATCACCCAGCTTTCGTCAGGCGTCTGGGGCTGGTCGGAAGGCGTTGGCGAAAAGCAGCTCGTCGAGAATAATATGAACACCGCCGACTACTGCCTGAAGTTGGCGCTGGATCTTTCGTCCCAGCTAATGGGCGCGCCCCGCCATCTTGGCCAGCATCCGGGCGGCTTCGTTCTGACGCAGGACAGGCTGGACGACCTGGTGCCGATCGAGCCGGCATCGATGAAGGACCGTCAGGTGGTGGAATGGGACAAGGATGATATCGAGGCACTCAAATTCATGAAGGTCGACGTGCTAGCACTTGGGATGCTGACCTGCATGGCGAAATCCTTCGAGCTGCTGCGCGACCACAAGAATATTCCGATGAGCCTCGCCGACGTCGAGCAGGAAGACCCTGCGACCTACGCGATGATCCGCAAGGCCGATACGCTCGGCACGTTCCAGATCGAAAGCCGCGCCCAGATGGCGATGCTGCCGCGCCTGAAACCTCGGACATTTTATGATCTCGTAGTACAGGTGGCCATTGTCCGGCCGGGGCCGATCCAGGGCGACATGGTGCATCCGTATCTGAGGCGGCGCGAAGGCAAGGAGAAGGTCGAATACCCGACGCCCGAGCTCGAAGCCGTGCTTGGCAAGACGCTTGGCGTCCCGCTTTTTCAGGAGAGCGCGATGAAGGTGGCGATGACCTGCGCGGGATTTACGGCGGGCGAGGCCGACCAGTTGCGGCGTGCCATGGCGACGTTCAAGTTCACAGGCGGGGTCTCGAAGTTTAAGGACAAGCTCGTCGAGGGCATGGTCAAGAACGGCTACACCCGCGAATTTGCCGAGAAGACATTTACGCAGCTCGAAGGCTTCGGAAGCTACGGTTTCCCAGAAAGTCACGCCGCCAGCTTCGCGCTGATCGCCTATGCCTCCAGCTGGATGAAATGCCACCACCCGGATGTCTTTTGCGCAAGCCTGCTCAACAGCCAGCCGATGGGCTTTTACAGCGTCGCCCAGATCGTCCAGGACGCCAGAAACCACGGCGTCGAAGTCCGGCCAGTTTGCGTCAACCGCTCGCGCTGGGACTGCACCATGGAACGGATCGGCAATTCCGACCGCTTCGCTGTCCGCCTTGGAATGCGCGTTGTCAGGGGATTGTCCACCAACGACGCCGCCCGGATCATCCTGGCACGTGCCGAACAGCCGTTTGTCTCGGCCGATGACATGTGGCGACGCTCCGGCGTGTCGCCATCGTCGCTGGTCAAACTTGCAGAGGCAGATGCGTTCCTGCCATCGCTGCAACTAGAACGGCGGCAGGCACTCTGGGATATCAAGGCGCTTCGGGACGAACCCCTGGAGCTTTGGGCGGCCGCCGCTGAGCGTGAGGCCAAGGTCATCGCTGAGATGCAGGAGCCTGAGGTGACGCTGAAGTCGATGACCGAGGGCAGGGAGGTGGTCGAGGACTACTCGCATACCGGTCTTACCCTGCGGGCGCACCCGGTCTCGTTTCTCCGAAAAGACCTCGACCGGAAAGGCATCGTCACCTGCGCCGAGGCGATGGGTCAACGCGACGGAAAATGGCTTTGGACAGCCGGTCTCGTTCTGGTGCGACAGCGACCGGGATCGGCAAAGGGCGTCATGTTCCTCACGTTGGAAGACGAGTCCGGCATCGTCAATGCCGTGGTCTGGCCATCGCTGTTCGAGCGTCAGCGGCGGATCTTGATGACCGCGAGCATGATGGCCATCAATGGCCGCATCCAGCGGGAAGGCGAGGTCGTTCACCTCGTCGCCCAGCGCCTGTTCGACTTCTCCGCCGACCTGTCGAGCGTTGGTAGTCGGGACGGCGACTTCCCACTTCCGCACGGTCGCGGCGACCAGGTCAAGCACGGAGGGGGCCCCGACCCACGGGACAATCCCAAACCCGTCGTGCAAGCGCGCGAGATCTATATTCCCGACCTTCATATCGATAATCTAAAAATCAAATCCAGAAACTTCCACTGAGGAGACCGGTGTGTCGCGCCTGTTTGCAGTCACCAAAAGCCTGGAGGAGATTGCCGCCCACTTCGCGGTCGATATCGCGCCGGTGCTTGAGGTGCCGAGCGAAACCGTCGAAGGCACTCCCGGACTGATCGTGTTGGAGAAGGACGGGTTGCGGCTGCTGAAGTCGATCCCCTGGGGTTTTCCGCGACAGACACGCGACATGAGGCGTGAAGGCGAGCCACCGAGCCGCATCGGCCTGGTTGCCGATCTCACCAATCCGCTCTGGGACCGCATCGTCGTCGACCCCAAATACCGCTGTCTCATCCCGCTCACGCATTTTGCAAACCCGGACGGTGTAAAAGGCGAAAAAACCAGATCGTGGTTTTCCAAGACCCGGCAGCCACTGATGGCCTGGGCGGGGTTCTGCAAAAACACTCCGGACTTCGGCCCGGTCTTCGCCGGCATGACCATGACCGCCAACGAAAAGATCAGGCCGTTCAACGATCGCATGCCCGTTTTGCTCAAACGGCAAGAATACGACCGCTGGCTTCACGGTTCGATCGAAGATGTCATCGCCTTCCAGTTTCGCGAGCCACCGTCATCCGACGATTTCGAAATCCTGCATAGTAGGGACCGCTGGCAAAGCGGCGTTTCGCCCTCCAAGGCTTCACCGCGTCGGAACAACATGCTTAGTTAGGCCTTTAGCGCCGAAAGGTCTGTCACATGTGCAACTTGTACACCGTCCGTCTTTCCGCCGCGGAAGTGGCTGCGCACTTTCGCGTGCCGAACCCGATGCAATCGAACGCTCCCGAGGAAGTTTATCCGGGGACGCCCGGGATGGTGGTAACGGAGAATGACGGTGTTCGCGAGCTTCGCTCGATGGTTTGGGGCTTTCCACTGCGACTGAAAGGCATGACGCCGGAAGCCAAGCCAAAGCCGGTCAACAACATCGCTGACCTTGCGAAAGGCATGTGGATCGGCCTCGCCAGAAAACCGCGGTGGCGTTGCCTGATCCCCGTGACGGGTTTTGCTGAAGCCGAGGGGGAGAAGGGCAGAATGACCCGCACCTGGTTTGCCCTGAAGGACCAGCCGGTCTTCGCGTGGGCAGGGCTGTGGCGTATCGGCGACGAGTGGGGTCCGGTCTATTCTGGCGTCATGACCGACGCCAACGAAGCGATCCAACCGGTGCACAATCGTATGCCCGTCTTGTTGCATCCCGATGAGTACGAACAATGGCTGCACGGCAGCTTCGATGACGCCCTGTCGTTCCAGAAGAGGACGTTCCCGCCCGAGTTGGTGACGATGGAGCGGACAGCTGAGCTATGGGCAAAAAAGAAGGCGGCCCCCGAGGCGCCGTTCCTGCTCTGACGCTTGCCTATTTCTCAAGGCCGGCGAACCAGTCGGCATAGGGAGTATTCTTTGCCATGTGCCGGTTATAATCCGGCGCGCCGTCTTCCCACCAGGGCGCACCGCGCTCGCCGAGAGCAATCTTGGCATCATCGCCCAGTTGTCGGGCCTTTGCCATCGCATCGGCGCCCTGGGCGTCGCGAACAGCCCTTCTTGCGGACATCAAATCCTTGACCAGTCTGTTCCGTGTGGCTTCGTCAAGCGCAGGATTGCTCTTGCGCCACAACCGTCCGCGAACAACGAAATATCGCCCGTCAGGCGTATCGGGATATCGATCCGACATTCTTCTAAGCCCGCCTTTGATCGCCTGGTCTAACATTCGCTCTGTTTCCAGATTGGATGCCAGCGAAAGCATGTGGCAGTCGGCAATATCCACCAGTGCGCCGGCGACTTCGGTCTCTCCCCAACCGGCCATCACCGCTTGCTCGGCCAACTGTCTGAATGCGTCGGCAATTGCTTCCTGACAGTTCAGAAAGTGATCGGGATGCTCGCAAAGGGTTCTCGGACCGGGAATGTACTCCATTCCTAATGTAATAGAGTCGGTTGAAACCGGTTCAAGGCCCGTTGGCACCAATCGGAAACTTTTCGACATCTTGTGGGTTTCCGCTACGCAAACTTTGGGAGATCATCATGTCGAAGCGCGAACTCATCGATACCGGAACCGACAAACGCTACGTCCGTCGCGACGAAGACGGTAAGTTCAAGGAATCCGTCGACGTTGGACGATCCCTCTCGGCTGACAAGCGCCACCAGGCGAAGAGCGATGCCAAGCCCGGGGAGGGCGACAAGGGCGACCACAAGTCCAAGTGAAAATCGCCACCTACAATGTCAATGGCGTAAACGGTCGACTCGAGGTCCTGCTTCGTTGGCTGGACGAGGCGAAGCCGGATGTTGCCGTTCTCCAGGAGCTGAAGGCGCCGAATGCCAAGTTTCCAGCGAAGGCCATCGAAGCCGCCGGCTATGGTGCGGTCTGGTATGGCCAGAAATCTTGGAATGGCGTCGCGATCCTGGCCCGAAGTTCGACTACAAGCTCCGATGGTTTCAGCGTCTGCACAACTATGCCGCCGAGTTGCTGGAGCTAGAGGTGCCTGTCGTCCTCGTGGGTGACTATAACGTCATGCCGACGGAGTTGGATGTCTATAAGCCGGAGCGTTGGACTGACGACGCGCTGTTCCGCATCGAAGTCCGGGAAGCCTACCGAAACCTCGTCGCTCAAGGATGGACTGATGCGCTGCGCGAAATGCATCCGGGAGAGCGCATTTACACGTTCTGGGACTATTTTCGAAATGCCTATGGACGCGACGCGGGTTTGAGGCTCGACCATTTCCTGCTCAGTCCCGACCTTGCCGAGCGACTGAAAAAAGCTGACGTCGACAAGCATGTTCGCGGCTGGGAACACACCAGCGATCATGCGCCGGTGTGGATCGAGCTGTCCGATAACAAGGTCAAGCGGAGGAAATGATGAGGTGCGAATAGGGAGCCAACTACGCTGTCGCCCGAAAGCCCCTGACCATCGAGCGAAAAGCCAGTCGTCTTAAACATCTGCCAGATTTTCCTTTACCTATCGGTCTGCTGCGCTATGCAGATTTTATGAAGTGGAGAGCATTCAGATATCAGGAGACGAATTACGATCTGGGTCATCTCGATCCGTTCGAATACGATCTTGTCGTGCCGCCAAAGGATGGCAAGCCGGAGCGGAGCTATAGGTTGAATGTGTCCTATTCCATGCATTGCTTTACGCGCGGTGCGCGGAAAGGGGAAAGCATGCCAGCGGAGCTCGCTTACAGAGATAGCCGCGAAACCCGGATATTTGAGTTCGACCGTTACGCCCAATCAAAATTCTTACCCGAGATCGTCAGATCGCTTGCAGAGCGAAAATGCCATCACGACGCCCATGGTAATTTCTATGTGTTTGAGATCATCGACAGCACTGGTACCAAACAATATTACTCGGTGTTTTTTACGCTCTCGAAGGCTGGAAAGAAGGCCGGATTAAACCTCTTCATCACGACGGCGCATATGCGACCGGAGCAGCCCTACGCCAAAAATGTAAAGCCGGTTCGATTCAACGTCATCGTTCACAATATCTGGACGGGAAAAGGCGTGAAGCCGGCACCATAATGGAAAAGGCTCCCGTAGGAGCCTTTAAATCGGACGCTTCTTGGTTATTCCACACTTGGGTGTGAACCAGTTTCCTGGCGAGCTGCTGCTGAAGTCCGTCTCTGCAACACACGCAATATGCCAACTCTGTACCGAAAAGTCAAGGACCAAGTCTGTTCTCGGTGCCTGTATGCAACAGGGTAGGCCGCTATCTGTAGTTCCTACGACAGTATATAGGAGGATTGCAGACCTCCTGCAATGACATCTGTACAGACACACGTCTTCTCACCACCGCGCAGCTTTCGTCGAAGCGTGATGCGACATCCAGATGTGACAAACCGTTGGCCTATTCTCCCATCCCGGCCGATCCTTCTGATCGAATAGAATCCTGATTGATCGTGCTATCGCAGATCCAGCTTCGTACGGTCGATCCGTCTTGCCGTCCGTATTCGGCACGACAATTTGGAATGGTCCGAGTACGTCGCGCTTCCGGGCTGTTGGCTCCACGAACGCTGGGCACACGAGCCTTATCCCTTCGGGCGGGATCCCTGACGCATTCATCCATCTAGCGTGGTGCATCGTCATCCAACGCTGCCCAAGCAGTCTCATCTACAAGCTGGAGGCCGCCAAACTCTCCACTATCTTCCTGGCATAGGACTGACGTATCGCCTGATCGGCAGGTGGCGGTGCAAATCAGGCCGCGCGCAATGATGCTCCACCCATCAGCGTTTCCGATCCCCGCTCTTTTGTCTGGCATCCCTAATCCAGTCCCGACCTTGGACGGTCAACCCGCACGGGGTTCGCAGTTCCTGCGACCTCTCCGGCTACGCCTGCGCGGTGACCGCGGCCCGGCCCGGATCGAACGGGCGCCATCGAGCGGGGATCGGCCCCGCCAACGGATGGAGCCTCACATGTCGGATCTCAGCCTCGCACAAAACCACGCACTCGATCTTGCCCGGACCCTGATGGTCCCGGTCACCCTCTTCGAAATCGATGGCGAGATCGGCGTCATGCCTTCCGCCGAGTATGACGGCGATGAAGACGCCATCATCAACGAATACGATCCCTTTGCCTATGGATCGGCTCATTGAGCCGATCTCCCCTTCGGAGGGAGGCGTGCCGCTTGCGCTGATGCGCGCGCAAGGGAGGCTTCGCCGCGACCTTGTCCGGCAGATCTGCACGTTGCGAACCGCGCCCTTGCGCGCTTCCATCTTCGCGGCCTGGGCGCTGCCAGTCCGAAAAGTCAGGAAAGCTAGAGGAAGTGATATGGAAAAGAAGGACATCGAAGAGCTGCGTACCCGGGTGGGCTGCGCAGCCGTCCTTGAGTATGAAGGCTTCGCGATAGACCGAAAAGAGAGCACGCGCCGAGCGGTCAAATTCCGGCGCGACGACGACATCGTCATTGTGATCCACGATGACAGGGGATGGTTCGACGCCCGATCCGAAGCCAAGGGCGACGTTTTCGCGCTCGCAAGTTATCTCCATGGGATCGGCTTTACCAAGGCCTTGGCGGTGGTCGGCGATCTCATCGCGTTTCAGCCCACCATGCCGACCTGGGAGAAGCCTCTTCATCAAACGCAACCAATGGCTTCGGTTGCTGACCGATGGCACCACCGAAAACGCCCTTGGCGCGCGTCCGCGACCTGGACCTATCTCCAGCAATGCCGGGCGCTGCCATGGCAGGTCATCTCTGCGGCGATCGAGGCAGACGTTCTTCGGGAAGGCCCATATGGCTCGATGTGGGCCAGCCATGTCGATACGGCTGGTGCCGTCATCGGCTGGGAGGAACGCGGTCCGGACTGGCGCGGGTTTTCCACCGGTGGCGCCAAATCGCTGTTCCGGTTCGGTAAGGACAATGCTCGTCGAATTTGTGTGACGGAGGCTGCCATCGATGCGCTCAGCCTGGCCGCGATCGAGCAGACAAGACCGGACACGCTCTATGTCAGCACCGGCGGCGGCTGGTCGCCACTGACCGCTCAGGCATTGGAGACCTTGGCCTTCGGGGAGGGTACGTGGCTTGTGGCGGCAACCGACAACAATGTGCAGGGAGAAGTTTTTGCCGATCGTCTGCGTCAGATGGCGGATAGTGCCGGTTGCGATTTCTGGCGGCTGAAGCCGCGATGTGAAGACTGGAATGAGGATTTGAAGGAGAGGAGGAAGAGAGGAGAGCTGCCGCATACGCGGACAGCGCATCAATGGTGAAGCTGCCGCCCGCCTGACGGCGGCCCTTGACCCGCTGCCCGCGAGGCGCCGGCTGAGGAGGGGTAATCAAAGGACTGAAAGGAGAGGTCGATCAGGCTTCGCTTCAGTCGCAACCCTTAAAGGAGCCGCAGATGTTCGTTTCCCCAGCAATCCGTAAGGTATTTGAAGGCGTCGCCAGCCGCCACGAAATGTACGCCCTGTTCAATCGCCATAGCCAGTCGCCGTTCAACGATGAAAGGATGAACGGCACGCGATATGTCGGCGAGTGGTTTGAGATATCCGAAGCCGATCACGACCACATGTTCGAAATTCTGCCGCCGCTGTTTTACCGCGGCGACATGTTCGCCATGCGGGAGTTTCTGGCCGCCAGCGTAACCAGCGTGTTCTTTGCGCTGACGATCGATGATCGGTCCCGATGGTTTCATGGCTATTGCGACCTGGGCGATCGCCAGTCGCCCGACCGGATGCGGTCCGAGATCATCGCCCGCGGATCCCGTCCGGTGCGTGCGATGAACCGACAGGAAAAGCTCGATCATATCTGGAGCGCGACCGGTCCGGATTTTCGTGGTTATGCCGACGCCCGCTTTCCGGCCGACTTGCGCAATCGCCAGATCGTGCTCGTCTATCCCTCGGCTCAGGGGAAGATCTGGAAGCTCCTCGACGATCTGACCGACGAGGAGATCGCCGCCAAGCTGCCGGTGCAGTTCCGCCTCCTGCCCGAAACCATCGCTGCCTGACGGCATCCTTCACTTCCAAACCTCCACCATCCGCATCCTGGCACAGCCGCACCCTACGGCGAGTGTGCCTCGGCGCGCCCACTCACAGGAGTTTTCCAATGGCGCATGACGATCCTTTCACCATCGACCTCTTCGGCAATACAGCTTTCTCATCCGGCTTCGATCTCGGTGTGCCGGGTTTCGCAGCAAAGTTCGGGGCCGATATCGACCCGCCGCCATCGACGCCGGCGCCAGCCGCTCCTGTCCACAAGGAACCGAAGCCCAAAGCGCAGATGCGGACGAAGGTTGATTTTCGGCTGGAGGGTTCTCGCGGTCTCGCAAAATCCTGGCGCGATCGGGCACGAGACAATATCGCCGCCATCCTGCTGGCGAACGAGATCGAGCGCCAGGGCCTGCCGGCTCGTCCTGACCAGCAGGCCAGATTGATCAAGTTCACCGGCTTCGGCGCGTCGGACCTGGCCAACGGCATATTCCGGCGTCCCGGCGACGAGGCATTTTGCAAAGGTTGGGAAGAGCTCGGTGGCAATCTGGAAAGCGCTGTCGGGGCAGGGGACTACGCATCTCTGGCGCGATGCACCCAATATGCACACTTCACGCCGGAGTTTATCGTTCGTGCCATCTGGGCCGGCCTGCTCCGCATGGACTTCAAGGGTGGCCGGATCTTGGAACCGGGGATCGGTACGGGCATGTTTCCGGCGCTGATGCCGGATGTTCTCTCCAAAGTGAGCCATGTCACCGGCGTCGAGCTTGATCCGGTCACCGCCCGTATCGTCCGGCTGCTGCAGCCACGGGCCAGAATCGTCTGCGGCGATTTTCCCCGCACCGACCTGCCCGACCATTTCGATCTGGCGATCGGCAACCCGCCGTTTTCTGACAGGACGGTAAAGAGTGATCCGGCTTTCCGGTCGCTCAGTTTCCGGCTGCATGACTATTTCATCGCCAAGTCCATCGACCGGCTGAAGCCCGGCGGGCTTGCCGCCTTTGCCACGTCGTCCGGCACCATGGACAAGGCCGATGCCCGAGCCCGCGACCACATTGCAGGCATGGCCGATCTTGTTGGATCAATCCGCCTGCCCGAAGGCAGTTTCCGCGCTGACGCCGGCACGGATGTCGTTGTCGATCTCCTCTTCTTCCGGAAGCGTCATGCTGACGAGCCGGCTGGAGACGATAGCTGGCTCGATCTCGCGGATGTGGAGTTGGAAGGCGAGGGCGACAGCGTCCGTATCAACAGGTGGTTCGTCGATCATCCCGAGATGGTGCTGGGACGCCATGCGATTACGTCAGGTCCATTCGGCGAAACCTATACCTGCCAGCCGACAGATGACGATCTTGAAACGATTTTAAACGCTGCCATCGAACAGCTTCCTGCCAACATCTACGACGGTGAGGCACCCACAATCGACTTCGAGCTTGAGGATGAAGTGGTGGATGCGATGGCCGAGCGGCCTGACGATCCCAAGGTCCGGGAAGGCAGCTATTTCATCGGCAAAGGCACTGCCCTCATGCAGGTGGTCGATGGGGTTGCTGCCCCGGTCGAGGTCAGGAAGGGCCGCAGCACCGACGGCATCTTCGTCAAGCACGCCCTGATCATCCGAAAGCTGATCCCGATCCGCGACGCGGTCCGGCTCATTCTCAAGCTGCAGGAACGCGATCAGCCGTGGCAAAAGGCGCAGGTGTCGCTTCGCATCGCCTGGTCGAGCTTCGTGCGCGAATTCGGTCCGATCAACTTCACCTCCGTCTCGACATTGGAGGATCCGGAAGCCGGTGAAGTCAGGGAGGTCCATCGTCGGCCGAATCTCGCGCCGTTCCTCGACGATCCCGATTGCTGGCTGGTGGCCTCAATCGAGGACTATGATCTGGAGACCAACACCGCCAAGCCTGGACCCATCTTTACCGAGCGGGTGATCGCGCCGCCGCCCGCGCCAGTGATCGCCTCAGCATCAGATGCGCTCGCCGTCGTTTTGAATGAACGAGGCCATGTCGATCCCGATCATATTGCCGAGCTGCTGCACCGCGACGTCGACGATGTTATCGCCGAACTCGGGGAGGTAATCTTCCGCGATCCGTCCAATGGCTCCTGGCAGATGTCCGATGCCTATCTGTCCGGCGCAGTCCGCTCGAAGCTGGTAACCGCGCGGGCGGCGGCTGACTTGGATCCTGCCTTTCAACGGAACGTCTCGGCGCTCGAACATGTCCAACCCGCCGACCTCCGTCCGTCCGATATCACCGCACGCCTTGGCGCCCCGTGGATTCCCGCCGATGATGTCGTCGCCTTCGTCAAGCAGACAATGGACGCCGAGATCTCCATCAATCATCTGCCCGAACTGGCGACATGGACGGTCAATGCCCGGCAGCTCGAATGGTCGGCCGCCGGCACCACCGACTGGGGCACTCACCGCCGCCATGCTGGCCAGCTGCTGTCCGACGCTCTCAACTCGTCGGTACCGCAGATCTTCGACACGGTCCGCGACGGCGAGACCGAGCGGCGGGTGCTCAACACCGTTGAGACCGAAGCCGCCAAGGAAAAGCTCGCCAAGATCAAGACCGCTTTCCAGTCGTGGATCTGGTCGGATCCAGATCGCACCGACCGGTTGGCGCGGGTCTATAACGACACGTTCAACAATATCGCGTCACGATCCTTCAACGGCGATCATCTTCAGCTTCCCGGCGCCTCTGGCGCCTTTTCTTTGTATGGCCATCAGAAACGCGGCCTCTGGCGGATCATTTCGACCGGCGCCACCTATCTCGCCCACGCCGTCGGCGCCGGCAAGACGCTGACCATGGCGGCCGCCATCATGGAACAGCGCCGGCTCGGGCTGATCAACAAGGCGATGCTGGTCGTGCCCGGCCATTGCCTGGCGCAGGCGGCCCGCGAGTTTCTGGCGATCTATCCCAACGCACGGATCCTGGTTGCCGACGAGACCAACTTCGTCAGGGAAAAGCGCCATCGCTTCCTGTCGCGGGCAGCGACCGCTAACTGGGATGCCATCATTATCACCCATTCAGCCTTCCGCTTCATCTCCGTTCCCTCCTCCTTTGAGGCGCAGATGATCCAGGATGAACTGGAGCTTTACGAGGAACTGCTCACCAAGGTGGAACGCGACGACCGGCTGTCGCGCAAGCGCATCGAGCGCATGAAGGAGGGCCATAAAGAGCGGTTGGAGGCGTTGGCAACACGGAAAGACGATCTGCTGACGATCTCCGAACTCGGGATCGACCAGATCATCGTCGACGAGGCGCAGGAATTCCGCAAGCTGTCCTTTGCCACCAATATGTCGACGCTGCGCGGTGTCGATCCGAACGGCTCGCAGCGCGCCTGGGACCTGTTCGTCAAATCCCGCTTCATCGAGACGAAAAATCCGGGCAGGGCGCTGGTGCTGGCGTCCGGCACGCCGATCACCAACACGCTCGGCGAGATGTTCTCGGTACAGCGGATGATGGATCCGACAGCGCTTTCTGAGCGCGGCCTGCACGAGTTCGACGCCTGGGCCTCGACCTTCGGCGACACCTCGACGGAACTCGAACTGCAGCCGTCAGGCAAATACAAGCCGGTGACGCGCTTCAGCCAGTTCGTCAACGTACCAGAACTGATCACCATGTTCCGGTCATTCGCCGATGTCGTGTTGCCGGCTGATCTCAGGACCTATGTAAAGGTGCCGGAGATATCCGGCGGCAAACGCCAGATCGTCACCGCAGAGCCGACGGCCGCGTTCAAAGCCTACCAAAAACAATTGGACGCGCGGATCAAGGCAATCGAAATGCGCGATGGCCCGGCCAAGCCCGGCGACGACATCCTACTTTCGGTCATCACGGACGGCCGCCACGCCGCGATCGATCTGCGGCTCGTCGATCAGGGGATGGGAAACGAGGCTGCGAATAAGCTGAACGCGCTCGTTGCCAATGCCCACCGGATTTGGCAGGAAACGGGCGCGGTTGAGTTTCGCCGCAAGGACGGCAGGCCGTTCGACCGGCCGGGCGCTGGCCAGCTGATCTTCTCTGATCTCGGCACCATCTCCGTCGAAGCCACCCGTGGCTTCTCCGCCTATCGCTGGATCCGAGACGAACTGGTTCGCTTAGGCGTGCCGGCGCCGGAAATCGCCTTCATGCAGGATTACAAGAAGTCCGACGCCAAGCAGCGGCTGTTCAATGACTTCAATGCCGGCAAGGTCCGCGTGCTGATCGGCTCGTCCGAGACCATGGGCACCGGCGTCAATGTCCAGGCGAGGCTGAAGGCCCTTCATCACCTCGATGTACCGTGGTTGCCATCGCAGATCGAGCAGCGGGAGGGCCGGATCATCCGCCAGGGCAACCAGCATAACGAGGTCGATGTGTTTGCCTATGCGACGCTCGGCAGTCTCGATGCCACCATGTGGCAGAACAATGAGCGCAAGGCGCGGTTCATCGCAGCGGCTCTTTCCGGCGACACCAGCGTCCGGCGGCTCGAGGATATGGGCGAGGGGCAGGCAAACCAGTTTGCAATGGCCAAGGCCATCGCGTCGGGCGACGAGCGGCTGATGCAGAAGGCCGGGCTCGAGGCCGAGATTGCCCGTCTCGTTCGGCTGCGTGCCGCCCATATCGACGATCAACACGCGATCCGCCGGCAGATCCGCGATGCCGAACGGGATATGGAGCTTTCGACCCGCCGGATCGAGGATGTGGGCAAGGACATCGACCGTCTGGTCCCAACCATTGGCGACGCATTCACGATGCAGGTCGGAAGTGCCGAATTTGACGAGCGAAAGCTCGCGGGCCGCGCACTGATGAAGGAGATCCTGACGTTGGTTCAGCTTCAGCAGGAGAAAGAGGTGATCATCGCCACGATCGGCGGTTTCGATCTCGCCTATCATGGCGAGCGTTTCGGCAAGGACGGTTATCGCTACGACACGTTTCTTCAACGGACGGGTGGCGATTACGAGATCGACCTGGCCGTCACCACGACGCCGATCGGCGCGATCTCCCGGCTCGAACATGCGCTTGGCGGGTTTGAACAGGAACCAGAGAGCCATCGCATTCGACTCGCCGATGCGAAACGTCGGCTCGCCTCGTACATGCCGCGTCTGGGGGAAAGCTTCTCACTAGAAGCCGAGCTCGAACTCAAGCTTAGCCAACTGGACGAGATCGAAAGGGATCTCGCGGCAACCGCCGACGAACCAGAGGAGGATCGGCAGGAAGCCGCGTAAACAGCGGCATATCTGCGGTCACTTGAAACGGGGTCGGGTCATACACATCTACCGGTCATCACCCGTTTCGATGGTTTCATGCAGTGGCGATTGCCGCGCATTGGAAACTGTGCGGGTTGGAACGGCGCTCCCCGAAAGGGTCGAGCGTCCTTTCTTTTTTTCCCTACAGGCGCTACTCGCTAAGTTTATAGATCGCTGCGTTATCCTGCTGTTCTCGCAGACCCTTATACGAGGCGTGACGCAGCTTGCCATCGTCGGTCCAGGCCCGGTATTCGATCTCGGCAATCAGTGTCGGTTGAACGAAGACGACCCCCTTCTTGTCGACGGCCACCGCAGCGCGCTTGGTCTTCAGCGTGTCCAGCATTCGGCGCAGCTCTATTGCATCCTTTTGCTTGAAGCCCGTCCCAACCGAGCCGACGTAGACGAACGCGTCGCCCTGGTAGGCCGCGAGCAGCAGGCTGCCGATCCCGCCGCGCGCCACCGCGGATGGCTCGTATCCGACGATCACAAAGCTTTCGCTCTGGATGCATTTGATCTTCAGCCAGTCGCCGAGCCGACCTGAGCGGTAGGTGCTGTCACGGTGCTTGGCGATGATGCCTTCCAGGCCATGTTCGCGCGCGGCCGCCAGAAGTGTCGGGCCGTCCGCTTCGACCTCCTGCGAGACGCGAATGGTTCCATCGCTTTCGCCGATCAGGTCTTCCAGCAGGTGACGGCGTCCGGGAAGCTCCATCTTCGTCAGGTCATGCCCGTCGAAATACAACATGTCGAACGCGTAGAGGATTGCTTCGCTTGACGCCTTCTTTCCCCCGCGCCCGCCGAGCGAGCGCTGCAGCGCGCCGAAATCCGAACGCCCCTCTGCATCGAGCACGACGGCTTCTCCGTCGAGAATGGCCGTTCCGACGCCGAGCTTGCGCGCAGCGGCGGTGATTGCCGGAAACCTGTCGGTCCAGTCATGACCGCCACGGGTGATGATCCGCACCGCGTTTGGTTCGATGTGAACTGCAATACGATAGCCGTCCCATTTGATTTCGTAAATCCAGTCCGGTCCGGAAGGCGGCTTTGCTTTTAACAGCGCCAGGCACGGTTCGATGCGATCAGGCATCGGGTCGAAAGGAAGCTGCGGCTGCGCGGGATCGCGTGGTTTGCGCGGTCGAGAGCGGATTGGAGCGTCTGTCTCCCGCAAAAGCGGCTGGGATTTTTTGCGCGGCGGCTTTGTCATGGCCCGAGTTCAGCAGCAATTGCTTAAAATCGTGTGACATCACCGGGGAATGGAGAAGGGGGAGGAAAAGGAGACGGAAACCGGTTCGCAAGGACGCTCCAACGGCTGACGGTTCCCTCAATCGCGCCGGTCGCCGAGACCGGGCCAGCTTGCCTCGCAAGGCAGGTGTGCCTCGCTCTCCCGCAAGCCAGGTCTGCTCCGGCGCAATTGCAGCCGCCGGCCCGTCCTGCGGCTCGGGAGATGTCTTCGAAAAGAAGATGAGGAGGCAAGGACAGTCCGTCCGCCCGAAGCTCAAGAGGTCATTCCCATGCAGTTGATTACAGCCGATCCGCGCAGCCTGAAGGACAACCCCGACCGGTCCCGTCAGTCGAGATCCTCACCCCAATCCGACGCGCTGCTTTGCGCATCGATCCGGGCCATTGGCGTGGTGCAGCCGCCGATCGTCAAACTCGATCCGGAAGGCGGCAATAGCTACATCATCGTCTTCGGTCACCGCCGCGCAGCACAAGCGATTGCCGCAGATCTCACGGAAATTCCGCTGCTGCTGGCCGATCCGTCAGACGATCTCGGCGCCATGCAGTCCTTTGCGGAAAACATCGCCCGCGAGCCGCTCAACCCGGTCGATCAATGGCGCGCGATCGAACGGCTGGTGGCCCTGGGATGGACCGAGGAGTCGATTGCCATGGCGCTGGCTCTCCCCAGCCGGCAGATCAGAAAGCTGCGGCTGCTCGCCAACATCCTGCCCGCGATGCTCGACCAGATGGCGCGCGGTGATATGCCGAACGAGCAGCAGCTGCGCACGATCGCAGCCGCAGGTCAGGACGAGCAGGCCGAGGTCTGGAAGAAGTACAAGCCGAAGAAGCAGGACCCGCAGGTGTCCTGGTGGGAGGTTGCCCGGGCGCTGACCACGACCCGGATGCTGGCCAAGCATGCGAGCTTCGGCGACGATCTGGCACAGGCCTACGGCATCACCTGGGTCGAGGACCTGTTTGCACCCGCCGACGAGGACAGCCGCTACACCACCGACGTCGAGGCATTCCTTGGCGCTCAGCAGGAGTGGCTGGCCAACAACCTGCCCAAACGCGGCTCGGTCATCGAGGCCAATGAATACGGCCAGGCCAAGCTGCCGCCCAAGGCGCAACAGGTCTACGGCAAGCCGGGCAAGGGCGACCTGACCGGCTGGTACATCAACGCGCGCGATGGCTCGGTTCAATCCGTTGCCTATCGCATGCCCGAAGTGAAAAAGCCCAAGCTGGTCAAGGATGCCGATGGCGTCGAAACCATCGTCGAAGAGGTCGATGAGCCAAAAACCCGGCCCGATGTGACCCAGAAGGGTCTCGACATGATTGGCGACCTTCGCACCGATGCCCTGCATGAGGCGCTTGCCCGTGCACCGATCGAGGACGACACACTGATGGCTCTGCTCATTCTGGCCTTCACCGGGCAGAATGTCACCATCGCCAGCGGCGCATCGGACAATCCCTATGGTCATGCCAAATGCGGACCGCATGCTGCCAGGCTGATCGGCGAGGACGGCAACCTGTCCTTCGATCGAGAGACACTGATGCAGGCTGCGCGCTCGGTGCTCATCGAGGTGCTGTCTCTGCGGCGCAATCGCTCCGATAGCGGCCTGATCGCCCGCATTGCCGGCGATGCGATCGGCGCTGATCAATTCCTGCCCAATATGGCGACGGAAGATTTCCTTTCATGTCTGTCACGCACTGCGCTGGAGGCGACCGCGGAAACGGCGGGCGTGCCCGGTCGGATCAAGGTGAAGGATACCCGTGAGGCTCTGGTCGAGCATTTTGCCGACGGACGCCTGGTGCATCCGGCAGCGTTGCTGGCCCCATCCGCTGAGGACGTGCGGTCGTGGGTTGGGCGCCATATCAGCGCCGAGAGCGAACCGGAGGATGCCCACGACGATCCCGATACGTTCGAGGATCAGCCTTCCGGTGAAGACGCCGTAGGCAATGCAGCCGCCGAGCAGGAGGCTGACGAAGATTTCCGAGAGGCCGCAGAATAGCGCAAGGCACAGAGATCTGAAACGACGCCGCTGGCTGATGCCGGCGGCGTTTCTGTTTCCACCATTCAGAAGGAGTTTGTCATGGCAGAGATTCATGATGACATGGCTGCCGAAAAAACGGCGCATGAGGGTGAACTACGGACATTGAACCGGTCGACGATACCAGCCGGAGCATCGACGCCGTGGGGCACGGCGCAGGTCTCACGGCAATTCGCCGAAGGCATCGTTCTGCATTCGACGGCTGGCCACGGCAGTTTCCATGTCAACGAGAATGCCAATACCACCATCCATGCCCTCTACCGTAATGACAACGGATTCTACGAGGAACACTGCGAATGGGCGAAGGTCGCCCATGCTTTCCCGCAGCTGTTCACTGTCTATGAGCGGCGCTTGGCTGATCGGACACTTCGCGACACTTACCCCGATGCCTACGAGCGCGTCATGGGTGTCATTCTGACTGGCGATCAGTCTCATATGCGGGACAGGCAGCAGTTCGAGAAGCGACATCGCAACGATTGGGTCGTCATTTCGGCCCTTAATTCGGATCACCATCCTGATCTCGTCGAGTGCATCGCGACGCTGGGCGGGATCCGGGGCGAGGTCGGCGAACGGCGGTTTCTGGTTCCACGCTCCGACTACACGATCGGTCGGCATGGCTTCGTCATCGATCCAGTCAAACATGAGCCATATGATGGTCCGTCCAGCTTCGTGACATGGGCGGCTCGGCAATGACTGTCGGATCCGCTGACACCGACGCTCCCCGAAATCAAGTGATCGATGTCTTCGGGTTCTATCAAGGCATCTGGGCACGGCAACGAGATTGTCGCTCCCGGCGGGCAGAGCTGACACGACAAACGAAGGCGCGGTGGAAATGCAAATCACAGCATGGTCGCCGACCGATCACGGCACGTCGGTCAACTGCGCCGGGTGAGAGCGGAAAGTCTGTCCAAGTCGAGGGTGCGGTGACGCTTTGATCGAAGGCGGAATCCGGGGCACGGGGGCAATCGGCTTGCACTGAAGTGTGCTGGCATCCGAAATTTGTCAGTGCCCTGTGTGGGTGACGCAGCGTTGCCACGATCGGATCGGGGATGGCGATTGCACATCCTACCGAGAACCATATCGTCGGCCGGCACAGCACCTCGGTTTTGCTGCGGTCTGACATGGGCGCGTCCCGGTCAAAGGCCGCTTTCGCGCCGCGTTGCGGCAGGATCATCGCCGCGTCGCAAGGCAGGCCCGCGTCTGTCGCAGCCCGTTTGAGGCGGGCAGCACCATCCGCAAACCATCCTCGCTCCTTTGGCAATGCCCTGACCTTGGGCCGGGCCGCTGGTGCCCATGTCCTTTTGCCCGCACCCGAGGGGCTGAGCCGGACGACATCAGGCACCCCGGGCTTCGCTGAAACATCGCTCATAAAGGATCCGATCATGGCACCGCTCAACCGCTCCACTCCGAAGAACCGTTCCGTCAAAGCCCAGCGCCCCACCACCCTCGAAATGGTCAAGCTCGCCTGCCCGGACACAGCCCAGGCACTGCGCATCTCCGAAAGCTTCGGCCTCGCCCTCATCGACAGCGACGGGATCCGCAACCTCCATCGCGGCCAACTGATCGAAAGCGCCGAAGCGCTGAAGGACGGCCTTGCCGAAAAGGCTATGCAGATCCACATGCAGCGCATCGTCGGATCCTTTGTCGGCTCAGCCTACGGCGCCGGGCAATTCTACAGCCGCGCGGTCACCGAGGCCCGCGACCTCACCACGAAACTCTCCAATGATACCAGAGACGAGGACCTCGACGGCCCGATAGGCTTCGACAGCCGCGCCCAGCGCAAGCGCGAGTTCGCAGCCGACATGGGCCTGCAGGCCCACGTGCTTCGCATGGCAGCCGAAGGCGCCGTCTCGGCCTACGAGGATATCACCGGCGAAATCTGGAAGCCTTACGAGCGCACGGTCGAGCAGCCCGCCAACTCCGTCGATCAAAAGGCCGCAACGGCCCAGATGGCAGCATTCGAATAGGACGATCGCGGGGCTTCGGCCCCGCCTTCCTCCAGCGTCCGCAACGTCGTTGCGACCTGGTTCGGAAAAAGAAAAAAGGGCCGACGGAAAACCGCGGCCCATAAAGTGTGAAGGTCATGGACCTCCAGAGGGGAACAGCTGCTGCGGCGGAACTGGGAGGAAGCCGCCATGTGCATCAGCTGAAGTCTTTATGCCCGAATTTTCATCACGCCGCATCTCATTTTTGTGCAGTGCAGCTATGCATTGGCTGCTTCTTTCACATGTGTTGCCGGGGAATCCGGTGACGAGCGGTGCCTTTCGCAGCGGTAGATCCGTCAAAATCTGATAGACTATACTGGGCGCATCGGCCCCTTTTATCAGTGGGCGAAAGGTGCAAACTTCATGCTGCAGCCCTCGCTCGCGAAAAGGCTCCCGGCGGCATTCCCACATGCCGATTGAAGGCGACGCTGAAGGCGCTTGTCGATCCATAACCGACGCGCTGGGCGATGTCGGCCATGGCCATATCTTCGCGTAGGAACTCTTTCGCCAGCGCCATCCGCCACCCCGTTGCGTACTCCATCGGTGCGACACCAACTTCCTTACGGAAACGATCAAAGAAGGTCGAACGAGACATGGCGGCTTCCCGAGCAAGCGTCTCCACCGTCATGCTGCGGCCCGGATCCGCATGGATCCGGCGCAAGGTCGGTGCCAGCAGCGGATCCGCCATGCCACGCAGGAGACCCGGCGGCGCTTTGGCACTTGCGGCCGATCGTAGTGTATCGATGAACAACACCTCGAGCAACCGGTGAAGCACCATCTCACGCGCGACGCGGTCAGCTCGCGTCTCCTCGTTGATCATGCGGACGAGAGCCATCAGCCGCTCTTCGCCGTGAACATGGATGACTTCCGGCAGCAGCGATACGAGAAGAGCTTTGTCATCCGAGCCGAACGCACAATGCCCGACCAGTGCCTTGATCTCCGCCGGCGCTTCCGGGTCGCCCAGGCGAAAGACACCGGGGCTGGTTTCCAGACGTTGGGGAAGTGCGCCGCGTGGTGGCGGCTCCATGCTGCTCATCGTGAACGAGAATATCTTTGGGACCAGGACGAAGTCGCCAGCGGCCAGAACCATCGGCTCACGTCCAACAATCGTTATTAAGCAACGGCCTTCAACGACGGCGCAGTAGAAGGGGCTTCCGAGCTCCGTGCGCTCAACCAGCCACCGACCGCCGCCCGTCACCAGCTTTGAGATCGACGGGCTCGGCTTCAACAAGGAAACAACTTCGGCAACCGGATCGGTCATCAATTCGGACTTCCGCTAAACACTCTTGGACATACGCATATAGCATGTCCGGGTGATCAGGTCCATCTTCAGGCATGTTGAAAGTCCGGAGACAAAACATGCCAAAGATCCTCATCACCGGTTGCTCGTCCGGTTTCGGCCTCGCCATCGCACAGAAATTCTTGAACGCGGGGTGGGACGTGGTCGCAACCATGCGCACACCGCGCTACGACCTTCTCCCATCGACTGACAGGCTCGAAATCCTACCACTGGATGTCACGAGCGCCGACAGCATCGCGAAAGCGGTCGAAGCCGCCGGCACGATCGATGCTCTGGTCAACAATGCCGGCGTCGGCATTCTCAATGTGCTTGAAGGCACGGAGATGTCGAAGATCCGCGAACTGTTCGAAACGAACGTGTTTGGTGCGATGGCGATGGCTAAAGCTGTGCTTCCGCAGATGCGGGCCCGCCGCTCAGGCGTCATCGTCAACGTCAGCTCCGCCGTCACGATAAGGCCTCTGCCCGCGCTCTCGGTCTATAGCGCCAGCAAGGCCGCCCTCAACGCCTTCACGGAAAGCCTCGCGCTCGAAGCGGCGCTGTTTGGCATCCGAGCTAAACTCGTCCTACCTGGCTCGGCGCCAACCACCGGCTTCGGCAAGAATGCTGTCTCGCGGATGGGCATGGAATTTCCCGAGCCATATACCGCCTTCGTCCACGACTACATGACGAAGCTGCGTTCGGGCATTGAGGTCACGACGGCGGATGCGGTTGCAGCGGCCGTCTGGCGGTCTGTGACAGAGATCGACGCGCCGATGAAGATCCCCGCCGGCGCCGACGCGGAAACCTCGTTCCGCGAAGCAGGTCAATCGCTCGCCTGAACATTACCATCCGAAATCCAACTTTGAAGGTCCAGACCCATGAACAATCTGATCAATCTCGCAAAGAATATTGCCACACCTGAAGCCACTCTCACCGTGGCATACACGCCGATCCGCCTTCCCATGCCGGGCCGCCAGTCACTGGAACTACGTGTGACTGCGCCCGCAAAGGGCGACAAGCTGCCGATCGTGTTGCTGTCGCATGGCTATGGCCCTTCCAACTATATCCCGTCAAAGGACGGATACGCTCCACTTATCCAGTTCTGGGCGGAGCGAGGGTTCGTCGTGATCCAGCCGACACATGCGAGCTCGCGGGTCGGTGGCCTGCCGTCAGATTCACCCGGCGCGCCGTTCTTCTGGCGCGAGCGTGTCGAGGAGATGAAGGTGATCCTTGACCAGTTGTCGGAGATCGAACGGCAGGCGCCGGCCGTCGCCGGCCGGATGGATCATGCACGCATCGGCGCAGTCGGGCATTCACTTGGCGGCCACACGGTTGGACTTCTGCTCGGCGCGCAGCTGGACGGCGAGGATCTCTCTGAGCCTCGTATCTCAGCAGGCGTTCTCCTGACGACGCCGGGACGCGGCGGCAAAGATATGACCGAGGAGAACTCCGTACGGTTTCCGTTCTTCGACGTCGATTTCTCAACGTTAATGACATCCAGCCTCGTCGTTTGCGGTGATATGGACAATCCGCATTTTACGACGCGCGGTCCTGAGTGGCATGCCGATGCTTTCCATGATGCGCCGGGCGCTAAAGCAATGCTGATGATGCACGGCGTGGGGCATGGCCTTGGCGGGATCGCGGCGCTTGACGCAAAAGAAACGGAAACAGAAGCACCGGATGCGCTGGAAGCGACACGGCGTCTCACTCTCGCCTGGCTTCAGACCGCGCTCGGTGTGGACGAGGGCGCTTGGCCCCGAGCGTGCCTGGCGCTAGAGCGTGACGCTGCACCCCTTGCCACGGTCACCGACAAGCAGTTGTAGACGCTGAAGCAGATCGGCACGATTGAAGCCGCGCCAATGAGAGAGAGGGCGCCGCTCCCGGTTTCCGCGCAAGGACCGTCCATGCATGCCAGGGTGCTCAGAGCACGCCGGGTTGAATCGACACTCGCGCTGTCGCACCGATTCATATTGCCTTCCGCACACAAGACGAACGCCGGCACCCGAGAAGCGTCAATTTCGCGGTTCAATGGCTGGCCGACATGCTCCCCTGCCAACGCGTCACGCACAGCCTCATTGCTGCCCGCGCATGACTCGGGGTCAATGTGGATCGCTACTCCTTCATTGCAATGGACTTTCACCATCTGCTCCTTGCCGGTTTCTACCGGCGCACGTTGTTCTGACCCCTTTCAGGGAACTCTCGATATCGGAGACGCTTTTGCCCTCCAGCAAAGGGATTTCCGCGACTGTCCAGCCACGAGAAATCCAGCGAAGACAGGTCTTTTCATTTGGCGAAACTCTTCATGCCTTCATGACAAGATCGCACTCAATTGCGCCGCGATCGGCGGCAGTGTGGTACCGGACGCCAGCATTGAACGCTCGGTAAAAGCCCGAGACAATGATACCCGTCAGAAAGTGGCCCCTCAAACAAGGCACGCTATCTCCCAGATAGATCTTCCCGTCGCCACCCAGCGTAATGCCGGTGCTTGAGAAAGCGTCAATGCTCGAATTCCATCAAGACGTGCCTCACGCGTGGGCAAACAACACCCGCCCGAGAGTGCGCGATCAGACCGACGGTTTGAGGAAGCTATCAATCGCTGCAGCAGCGCATTCGCTGTCTTGGGCTGGTGTTCCGGAACTAACACCGACGGCTCCGACGACATGGCCGTCGACGAGAACTGGAATCCCTCCCGCGACAATCGACAAACGGCCGCCGATTGCAGTGTTGATACCATAGGCCGGCTTTCCAGGCTGGCTGGCCTCTCCGTAAGACTCGGTCGTTCTCTTTGCACCCGCTGCGGTAAAGGCTTTGTCCTGCGCGATCAGGCTGCTTGTGATTTTTCCACCGTCCATACGCTCGAATGCGATCAACTGACCCGACTCGTCTGTAACGGCGATGCACATGGGAACACCAATTTCCTCGGCTTTTACCTTCGCACCGGCAATCAGCGCTCGGGCATCGTCCAAGCCCAGTCTCTTAATCGTCAGCATCCCATTATTCCTTTATGTCCGCGGCGTATGAGTTTGGAGGGCATATCCGACTTGCCTTTCTCCTGCGCGAGAAAGGCAAGAGCAGCCGAACCGATCAGACCGGAATTGTGCCCCAAATCGGCGCGCACGACTTCGATGTCCTTGAACCCCGGCATTGCCCATTCGTTGATGTAACGTTGAATGCCCGATTGGAGACGGTCAAACTCGTTAGACAGCCCGCCGCCCATGACCACAACCTCAGGTGAGAAAATGTGGATTAGGCTGGTGAATCCGCGACCAAGGATCTCGGCCTCCTCGTCGATTAGTTTGTTGGAAAGGTCGTCCCCCTTGCGCGCAGCGGCAAACACGTCGCGGCTATGTATTTCGTTGCCGTCCGCGCCGAGTGTCGTCTCGCTGCATTCCCATGCACGTGCTCGAGCTCTCCGCGTGAACGCCGTGCCAGAGCCGTAGGCCTCAAAGCAACCTCTGTTGCCGCATAGGCATAGTTCACCGTTCGGCATCACGGACATGTGGCCGATATGAGCCGCCATCCCCCGTCGGCCGCGAAGCACCCGCCCATCGGTGATCGCGCCGCCGCCAATTCCAGTGCTGACAGTCACGTAGATGAGGTTATCCACGCCCTTGCCGGCGCCAAATTGCCACTCGCCGATTGCTGCGGCGATACCGTCATTTTCAAGGCTAACCGGAAAGGGAAAGCGCTTTTGAAGCTCCGCTTGCAACGGGAAGTTAGAGAAACCGGAAAGGGTCGGAATGTTCCTCGCAACCCCGGCAACGGTGTCGATTGGGCCGGGTGCGGATACGCCGATACCGACGACATTTGACGGTTGGGACGTCGCCAGCAATGCGTCCACGAGGCCGTGGATTTGGGAAAGAATGCGATCCGGACCGCCATGCGCATCCGTTCGTTCCTCAAGTCTTGCGATGACGTTACCCCGCTCGTCGACAAGAGCGCCCCTGGCTTGCGTTCCGCCCAAGTCTATCCCGATGGCAATCTGTTGCATGTGCGGACCAAATTTAGAGTTCACGAAGCCACGTCATCCGCTCTTCCAGCGACGGGGCATTGAAAGCGAGCGATCCAAGCACGACGGTTTCGGCACGGGACTGCCGCAGCAGCGGAACCGTGTGTTCGCGGATGCCACCATCGGCGGCCAGAATGATTCGCCGCTCTACCCTGGCCTCGTCGATCAACTGTCTCGCTTCGAGCAGCCGGTCGCCGGCTTTGTCATTGAGGCCCTGACCCTTCACGCCGATCTCCGTACCAAGCAGCGTCACGAACCGGAGCCTCTGGATGTAGGGCTTGACCTGTTCTACCGGTGTATCAACCTTCAATACCATACCGGCAGCAATCCCAAGGCGATCGAGAAGATCCAGGGCTGCCTCCGCGACAGTCGCGTTCTCGACATGGATGCTGATGAGATCGGCTCCGGCGTCGGCAAACTGTTCGATCTGTGAAAGAATAATGCTGTCATCCACCATCAGATGGACGTGGATGGGGCGTGAAGAGACCTTACGGACCGCCGCGACGAGATCCGGGAAAAACAGCATCGCGGGGGAAAAATGGCCGTCGGCCACATCGATATGAAGGATGTCGACATGGCGATCGACACGGCCAAGATCGTCGGCAAGCCGAACGAGATCGGCTGACCACACCGAGAATTCTGCGATCAAGTTATCGCGAGGCAGGTCATCAATCCACTTGGGTGACGTGACTGACATCGGCTAGTGCTCCTTAAGAAAATTGCGGATGGCCGCATGAAAATCGGCGACGTACTGGATTCGGCCGCTCGTCTTGGGTGTGATTTCTACAAAGCGTGCATCCCTGATGCGTTCGGCAAAAGACCGCGCATAGGACAGTGGGTGGATTAGATCTTTGTCGTGGCCGATCACCAGCGTCGGAATCAACAGAGCGGCGACTTCGTCCTCGGCAATCCCAGGACCATCGTTGGAGATTGCTGTGAGAAGAGCAGCGGTGACTCCGATCGGCTGGCGGGAAAAGAAGCCGAGCAGCGAGGCCAGATTGTCCGGAGCCTCCGCATCAAGACGTTGTCCAATTTCACCTGCAATGAAGGCCTGCTTGGCAGCTTCCGGAGCAAGAATACCGAGCAGATGACCGACCTCTGCGTTTGGCGCCATGTTTGCAGGTGCAGAAACAGTCACCCAGGCTGGCCTTGCAAGGATCAGTGCCCGAACCAGATCCGGTCGCTTGATCGCTAGGCGTAACGATATCGCTGCCCCCATCGAAATGCCGCCGACGATCACAGGCGCCTTAATCTCTTGTTCGATAAAGTCGGCAATATCGCTCGTGAAGGTGGAGATAGACAATTTGCCCAGATCGCCAGGTTCCGATGCCCCGTGTCCGCGCGCCTCGACCGTCACGCGCCGAAATCCACAAGCGGATGGAAAGGCTTCGCGGGTCTGGGCTGCGTCGCCGCACAGCCCGTGCAGGAAAACGACCGGCGGCCCATCGTCGCCAATGTCGACGTTAAGCCGCGTTCCATCTTTTGTCACGAAGTGCCTAGCGAGGCTCATTTGGTTTCCCCGGCACTGCTCTTTAGTTTTGAAGTCAGGAACGCCGCGACGCCTTTGGCCTCGGCGGCGGATAGGCCATGCGTGATCAGGCTACCCTCGAAACCGACCGCGGAGAGCCCGCGGAGATAGTGACCGTAGTCGAGAACGCCCTTTCCGGCGGTCGCAAAACTCCCGTCCATGGATCGGTCCTTGGCGTGAGCCATCACGATACGGTCGGCGAGCAAATCGATAGCTGAGGAGACGATCCAACGCTGTTCTTCCGGCGTTTCCACTTCGAACAGGTTGGCCGGATCCAGTACGATCTTGAGACGTGGGCTCTTGAGTTCGTCGATCAACTGACGGGCCTTACCGGCGGAATTGATGACATTGGCGAGTTCAGGCTCGATGCCAAGGTCGACATCGTAAAGATCGGCAATTTCGATAGCAGCCCCCATAGCTTCGAGCAGATCGCGCCAAGCCTCAGGCGTGTTGTTGTCGGGGTGCTCTTTCCACTGGTCGACCGGATCGCGTGTACCCGTGCAAAGCGTGATGAGACCTGTCGACATGGTAGCGCAACGCTCCGCCAGCACAGCCAGTCTGCGGTGACCGGCCTGACGTACGGCAAGCTCTGGGTGGATCATATTGTAGGTGCCCGAGACAGCGACAATCTCGACACCGGATGCTACGGCCGCCTCCGCCACAGCACGCGCCTGCTGCTCGGTGATTTCGTCCGGCATGGGTAGCAGGCCCGAGCATGCCATATTGTACTGGGTGGACGAGAAGCCGGCATTGGCGACGGCGCTGAAGACAGTTGCCGGATCGGTACCTTCGAAGGTTTTGGCGAAAATCCCGAGCTTCATCGTCATACGCCACCCGTCACATCGGCCAGCGCGACGGGTTTGCCGGTTTCTACCGAGCGGGCGATAGCGACCATGGCTTGAACCGATGCGATCCCATCGTTGATATCTGCGCCTTCCATCGGCGTATTTTCGAGGATCGTACGGGCAAAACTCTCGACCTGCCGGCGATAGAAGTGACCGTCGGCCCCGAGCACCCGGTGGGTCGCTCCATCGGCCTCGCGGAAGATGTCCACTTCGCTCGACTTATAATACCATGGGTTATAGGTCTTCCCGAGGATGCTGCCGTTCTTACCATAGATCTGGAAACCTTCGTGCCAGTCCATCCGGACCTGAACGGTGAGATCGAGATGGCCAAGCGTGCCGGCGGCAAACTCGACATCGACGAACCAGCACCAGATGTCCGCGCGTTCCGAAAGGCGAGCATGAACCGAGACGATATCGCCAGCTAAATAGCGAGCCGTGTCGATGAGATGGCACCCATGGGCCAGCATGTAATAACGCCGGAGATCGGCCTTTGGATTCTGGGAAGGCTTTCTGGCGCTGGCGCTGGTGACGATCAGAGGTTGGACGGCATCCGTCATCGGATAGCGATGCGTGTTGTCGCAGTACCAGGCCTTCAGTGCGATCAAGTCGCCCATCTCATCGGTAATGAAGGACTTAGCCGCCTGTAGGCCCGCATCGAAGCGTTTCATGTGGCCGACCTGCAATATCTTGCCGGACTTTTCTACGGCATCCTTGAGGTCGAGGCATTCTTCAACCGTCACGCCGATCGGCTTTTCGCAAAGGACATGCTTGCCGGCTTCGAGGGCTTTGAGTGATGCGGGTACGTGGAAGGCGTCGGCCGTCGCGATGATGACCGCGTCGAGATCGGGATCGGCGAGCATGTTGTCATAGTCGTTGTAGGTTTTCCGCGCGCCGTGCGTAATCGCCATGCGCTCACGCAGATCGTCGGCGACATCGCAGATCGCATAGAGATCGGCGTTGACGGCTTTCGTGCAGCTCTCAAAGTGGGCGGCCTGCGCGATCTGTCCCGCACCGAGTACGCCCACGCGAAGGCGTCGTTCCTGTTTTGCTGGCATCGGAAATTTCCTTGTTTTTTACAGTTAGATTGCGGCGCCGGTTTCAGCGTCGAAAAGTACGGCTTTCGAGAGATCGACAGAAAAGCGAACCTTTTCCCCGACGCGGATCTCGGAGCCTGTTGGAAGCCGCGCCATGATGTCACGCTCGCCCGTTTTCGATGCCACGAAGATATCGGGACCGGTTGGCTCCACGACCTCGACGTAGACATCGAGGGTGGGGTTGGTCGTCTCGGTAGATGCGAGCGACAGCCACTCTGGGCGCAGCCCCAGCAGAACCTCTTTTCCTTCCGTTACCCTGGGGGCCGCGGAGGAGGGCAGGGGCAAGATCGCGTCCGCGCCTTGAATGGACAGGTTTTGCGACGCGTCGACCACCACGGCGGGAAGTAGATTCATTGGCGGCGATCCCATGAAAGTCGCTACAAAGACATTTGCGGGACGATCGTAGATGTCTTCGGGCGTTCCGAACTGTTGTAGGATTCCGTCTTTCATGACCGCGATCCGAGTCGCCATGGTCATGGCTTCGATCTGGTCGTGGGTGACGTAGACGATCGTTGCCCCAAGCCGCTGGTGTAATTTCTTGATTTCGGTGCGCATCTCGACGCGAAGTTTGGCGTCGAGGTTTGACAGCGGCTCGTCGAAAAGAAAGATTTTCGGTTCGCGAACCAGAGCGCGTCCCATGGCAACACGCTGGCGTTGACCGCCGGAGAGTTGACCGGGGCGCCGCTTGAGCAGATGACGGATCTGCAGCAGATCTGCGACCTTTCCGACGCGTTCAAGCCGTTCGGGCTTGGGCATCTTGCTCATCTCGAGGGAGAACCCGATGTTCTGCTCCACGGTCATTGCCGGATAGAGCGCGTAAGACTGGAACACCATGGCGATATCCCTTTCCTTCGGCTCAAGTCCCTGGACCGATTTGCCATCGATGGTGATCGATCCAGACGTATGATCGTCCAGTCCGGCGATGATGGACAGCAGCGTTGATTTTCCGCAGCCCGAAGGACCGACGAGGACGAGGAATTCCCCGTCTTCGATGGCGATATTGATATCTTTGAGAACCGTCAGATTGCCAAAGCGTTTGTTGATGTGGTTGATCGCCAGATTGGCCATCGTCGTTATCCTTTCACTGCGCCGGCCATCAGACCACGAAGGAAATATCGCCCTGCCGCCACGTATATAATTATGGTGGGTAGCGCGGCGATCATCGCGGCGGCCATGTCTTCGTTGTAGGCCTTGGTGCCCGTTGAGGTGTTGACCAGGTTGTTCAGTGCGACCGTGACAGGTTGACCGGACCCAGCTGCAAACGAGACCCCGAACAGGAAGTCGTTCCAAACGCCGGTAAACTGCCAAATGATCGACACCATCACGATCGGCCAGGAGATCGGCAGCAGGATCCGGAAGAACACTGACCAGAATCCAGCGCCGTCGATGCGCGCCGCCTTAAAGATTTCGGCTGGAACAGTCACGAAGTAGTTTCTGAAGAACATCGTCGTGAAGCAAATCCCGTAAACGACGTGGACGAGAACCAGCCCTGGTATCGTACCGGCGAGCTTCAATTGCCCGAGGAGCCCGGCCATCGGAATCAGCACGATTTGCAGCGGTATGAAACATCCAAACAGGATGAGACCGAAGAGGATATTGTCGCCCTTGAAGCGCCAATTGGCGAAGATGTAGCCATTCAGCGCCCCGAAGCCGACCGACAGAAGGGTGGCTGGAATGACAATCAGAAAAGAGTTGCCGAAATAGCCCTTCAGGCCACCGCAGGTGACGCCAATGCATGCTGCTCCCCACACGTGCTGCCACGCATCAAAAGTGATGGCTTGCGGAAAGGAGAGGATATTGCCGGAGCGAATCTCATCCATGCTTTTCAAGGAGGTGAAAAGCATGGATACGAGCGGCGCCAGAAAAACGGCGGCCAGGATGATCAGACATCCGTAGATGAACACACGGCCCAGGATGCGCGAAATTCTTAGGTCAGCGCCCGGCGCCAGAATTGCGGCGCTTTCGGCGTCAAGTTGTAGGCTCATGGCGCAGCTCCGAGTAAAGATATGGAATGATGATGCTTGCCAGGGTGACGAGCATGACGGTTGCGCTGGCCGCACCGACTGCGAGTTCATTGCGCGTAAAGGTCATCGAATACATGAAGGTCGATGGTAGCTCGGTCGATACGCCCGGCCCACCCTTCGTCAACGCCACGACAAGGTCGTAGCTCTTGATGGCAAGATGGGCCTCGATGACGAAGACCGTCAGGAAAGCGGGACGAAGCGCAGGAATGATAATGCGCGTATAGACCTTGTGGATCGGAGCTCCGTCTATGCGTGCGGCTCGGAGGATTTCGGTGTCTACGCCGCGAAGACCCGCCAGGAAGAGCGCCATGACGAAACCCGTCACCTGCCAGACGCCGGCGATTACGATCGTGTAGATGGCGCGGTCGGGCTCAATGAGCCACTGGAACGTGAAGGACGTCCAGCCGAGCCCGCGCATCATGTGCTCCAGGCCGAGACCAGGATTGAGCAGCCACTGCCAGATGACGCCCGTAACGACGAAGGAGAGCGCCATCGGATAAAGAAAGACGGCGCGAAAAACGCCCTCGAAGCGAATGCGCTGGTCGATCAGGATCGCGATGAACAGCCCGAGGCAGGTGGCGCCGATGATGTAGAGGCAGCCAAAGATTGCCATGTTCTCGATGGCGGTGATCCAACGCGGATTGTCAAAAAGCCGCCCGTATTGCCGCCAGCCGACGAAGTTGAAGCTGGCAAACATCTTGGAGCCGGTGAAGGATAAAAGTGCCGTATAGGCGATGAAACCGTAGACGCAGACCGTGACGACCGCGAGCGACGGCGACAGGACGATTGCGGGCATGACCTTGCCAAGGCGTTTTGAAATGGACATCTGCTGGCCCGGAATCGACAGGTTCGCGCTCGGCATCGGCCGGACGCACAACCTTGCTGCAGGATACCCCCGCCGCCTCTCGACGGCAGGGGCAGGGAGGAACGGTTATTTGGCAGCGTTGATCGAGTTGATCAGCGCGGTCACGGCATCCTTCGACGACATGTCCGAGTTGAAATGCTGGGTCACGACGTCGAAAATCGCACGCTGAATGGAGGCGGGCTCCGCGTGGCCGTGCGCCAGGGACCCCATGAGGGTGCCGGTCTTTTCCGCTGCCTTCAGGTCGGCCATCGACTTCTGCGCGCAGGCATCAAACTTGTCGCCTGGCACGTCGGAACGGGCCGGAATGGATCCCTTTACGAGATTGAAAGCTTCCTGGAATGCGGGCGACATGACGCTCGATGCAAGCTTGGTCTGGGCGTCGAGCTTGTCAGCGCCGACTGGGAACATGGCCAAGAAGTCGGTATTGAAGAGGAACGAGCCCTCTGTCCCCGGCGCGGTGACGCAAAGAATATCGACACCGGGCGTCAGGCCGGCCTTGACGATTTCGCCCTTGGCCCAGTCACCCATGAGCTGCATCGCTGCGTCACCCTTGAGCACCATGCCCGTTGCAAGGTTCCAGTCGCGGCCGGAGAAGTTCGGATCGACATAACCGCGAATCTTCCGCATTTGGTCAAAGACCTTGATCATCGTGTCCGAGCCGAGCGCTGTCTCGTCGAGCTCGATGATGGCCTTCTTGTAGAAGTCCGGCCCTCCAAGCCCGAGAACGACGTCGTCAAAAACCGTATCGTCCTGCCAGGGCTGTCCGCCATGCGCCAGCGGCGTGATCCCTTTTGCTTTCAGCTTGTCCGCAACGGCATTGAATTCGTCCCAGGTCTTTGGTGGCTCCAGGCCGTTGTCCTTGAAAATCTTGGCGTTGATCCATAGCCAGTTCGGACGATGAATATTGACCGGAACAGCCTGCCACTTGCCATCATGGACGGCAAACTGCTTGATCTGTTCCGGAACGACCTTGTCCCAGCCTTCTGTTTTTGCAACAGCGGTTAAGTCACCGAGAAGACCCTGCTCGGACCACTCGTTGACCGCCATTCCAAGCAACTGGGCTGCTGTCGGCGGATTGCCTGCGGCCACGCGGGCTTTCAGGGTCGTCGTTGCGGCCTCGCCGCCGCCGCCGGCGACCGGCATATCCTGCCAGCTGACACCCTTTTTCTGCAGATCGTCCTTCAGCACGCCGACCGCAGCCGCTTCGCCACCGGAAGTCCACCAGTGCAGTACCTCGACGCTTTCAGCCGCGAGCGCATGGCCGCTGACCGAGGCAGTGAGGGCGGCCGTCAAGGCCATCATTCTGAAAGATAGACGCATGTAATCCTCCCAAGCAGCCGGCCCCATGCCGACTTTCGAACAAACGACACTCCCTTCGTTTGTTTCGATTGCAAACAAACATAATTGGATTTATGAGTCAAGTGAGTTTGTTGTGGAGCCGAACAATGGTCGTCGGAATTACGATTCTATTGGTATTTCAGTTGGTTGGAGAGGCATTCGCCTATTTCCTGCACGGTGTCGTGCCCGGCCCCGTCATTGGAATGGCGCTAATTTTTTTGACATTGAGCGTGACACGAGGGCGGTTTCTGGTCCTACCCTCCCGACAGGCAGTCGCTACATCCAATGCACTTCTGGCCAATTTGGGGATCCTTTTCGTCCCGGCCGGGGTGGGAATCGTGCAGCATTTCGAGCTCATTGCTGACCGAGGTCTGGCGCTTTTTGCAACGATCCTCGCCTCTACGGTCGCGACGCTCATCGTCACCGTCTGGTGCTATCTCGCAACCAAACGTTTGATGGGGAGTGCCGACAATGGATGAGGGACTCTGGGTCTACCTCTCGGCGTCACCGCTCTTATGGCTTTCGGTGACGCTGCTTGTCTGGATAACGGCGCTATGGATCGCAAAGGCCCTGCCTGCCAATCCCCTTATCAACCCCGTTCTACTCTCCGTTTCCGCGATCGCCTGCCTGCTGTCCGTTTTTCACATTCGCTACCAGACCTATTTTGCCGGCGCTCAGTTCATCCATTTTCTCTTGGGGCCAGCGACGGTCGCGCTCGGGATACCCCTCTACGAAAAGCTTCACCTGGTCAGGGCCAATCTTATTCCGATGGTCGTAGCCCTATTTGCCGGAAGCCTGACTGCGGTGACCACCACGATTTATCTGGGCCACCTCTTTGGCTTCGATCAGACAGTCATCGCTTCCCTTGCGCCCAAGTCCGTCACCGCCGCCGTTGCCATGGCAATCTCGTCGGGTTTACACGGTGATCCGGCCCTGACCGCAGCCGTCGTCATTTTGACCGGAATTTCAGGCGCCATCATTGTCACCCCGTTGATGAACGCCATGAAGATCGCCGATTACAGTGCGAGAGGATTTGCTGTAGGGCTTGCGTCGCACGGGATTGGTACGGCACGCGCTTATTCGGTCGATCCGGTGGCTGGGCTTTTTTCCGGTCTCGCCATGGGCTTGAATGCAATCGTCACTTCCTTGATTGTGCACCTTTTTTTGTGACTCGTTTCGACTGGGAGACTGCCAATGTCCATGCCGCGCGCCGTGAGGCACATTAATGAGGTCCGCGCGCTGGATGTTGTTTTTCGCCATGGCAGGATTAGCCGGGCGAATATCGCCAAAGAACTGAGCATGGTTCGCTCCACCGCGAGCAGTATCGTTGCCAGCCTGACTGAAGAAGGAATACTGGTCGAAGATGAATCCCAGGATGATAAAAGTGCTGGCACCGGTCGACCAGGCACGTTTGTTCGCATCAATCCAAACTATGGAATGTTCATAGGCGCAGATATCGGCGTCGGGCGAATGAACGTCGTCGCTCTGGATATGGAAGCGACGGTGATCGCACAGTCCAGGTCGGACTTCAGCCTCCTGGAGGCAAGCCCAGACCTCGTGATAAGGCGGCTGGTGGATGTGGTTGAAGTTATCAGGGAACGGCTTGGTAGGGACTATCGCATCCGGGGCCTCTGCTTGACCGCGCCCGGGGTAATCGATCGGACGGGTACAATCCTGCGCGCTCCAATTCTGGGATGGCGACAGGAACCGATCCTGGAGAAGTTGCAGCAGCGACTGCCCGACATTCCATTGCTGATCGCGGAGAACGATGCCAACGCATTCGCAATTGCTGAGATATACCAGTCCAAAGAGGAAAGCGTCGATACGGAGATCTATATCTATCTCGACGCGGGCGTCGGCGGGGCGATCGTGAATTCCGGTCAGCTTCTCCGCGGCCAGGACGGTTACGCCGGCGAGCTCGGCCACATCATACTTGGAGACGAGGGCTTCGTTGAACTGGCCACGATTTCCGGATCGTTCGAGAGTTTTATCGGTCGGGAAGCGGTCCTTGCGCGCTACCGCTTCCACGGTGGATCCGCAGGCGATATTCAAGCGTTCGTCGAGGCAGCGCGGCAACAGGAAAAGGCCGCTCTCTCGACACTCAAGGATTGGTCATTTTACCTTGGGCGAGGGGTCGCGACGCTGACAAGCATATTCAATCCTGCGCGGATTGTGCTCGGCGGCCCGGTTGCCGCACTTTTCGATCTCTGCCGGGAAGAGACGCTGGACAAAGTGACCCGGAATCTGCTCGAGGGGCATCCAATACCTGAAATAAAACTATCATCCCTCGGTCTCGAAGGTCCCGCCATCGGCGGCGCGTCGATGCTGCACAAACAGATGTTGTCCGTGGACGAAAACCTCGTTTTTGGGCGTCCGAAAACGGAGACGATGCGTGAGAAAGTCAGCGATTAGAACTGTATCAGGCCAAGGGCGCCATCGGCGATTTTCGGCATGACGCGTTCGTAGTTCTCCAGTTGCCAATGATCTCCCTCCATACGCCGCTTATGCGTTTCGGCAATGACGCAGACCTGGCAACCTGCCGCTGTCGCGGCGATAATGCCAACCTCGGCATCCTCGAAGACAAGACAACGGGCCGGATCGACCGAAAGACGCTCGGCGGCGAGAATAAGGGGTCGGAACAAGGTTTGTTCCCGCAGACACGCTAAGGCAGCACGAAGCATGAACATGTATCGCCGACTGGCGGCAACTTTCCACTTACATCGTCCCCACGCGGTAGTTTCGCCGTAAATCGGTCATGATCGGTAACGAGCTTCGGTATTTTGGGGACCGAACCGTTATGTCGAAAGCATTGAAGAAGATTTCAATCAGTTTGTTAATTCTGGCTGCCGTCGTTTCATCAACGATATTCCTTCTCAACACCAATCTTCTCGCAGCACGGCCCGACGGCGAACCTATCCTCCTTGCACACCGCGGGATCGCGCCTCGGTATGATATGACGGACGTCAAATCTGACACCTGCACAGCGACACGGATGCTGCCTTCAGGTGACGTTTTCATCGAGAACACAATCGCTTCCATGAAAGCCAGCTTCGAGGCCGGCGCGGACGCCGTCGAGTTCGACATACATCCGACCACGGACGGCGAATTTGCGGTATTTCACGATTGGACCCTGGATTGCCGAACAGACGGCAATGGCGTGACGCGCGAGCATTCGATGACAGATCTTCGGAAGCTCGATGTCGGATATGGCTACACTGCGGATGGCGGAAAGACGTTCCCCTTTAGAGGCAAGGGAATAGGCCTGATGCCAACGCTGAAAGAGGTGTTGGAGACCTTCCCAGGCAAACGCTTTCTCGTGAACATCAAGAGCAACGATCCGAAGGAAGGGGAGCTTTTCGCTTCCTATCTCAAGGCATTTCCCAAAGAGATGATCGACAAACTCTTTGTCTATGGCGGCGAACGGCCAGTGGCGAAGCTGAAGGCACTGATGCCTGATTTGAAGACAACGACCAGAGTGTCCGCGATGGCTTGCCTGAAGGATTACACGCAATGGGGATGGACCAGCATAGTGCCGACACCCTGCAGAAACGGTGTCGTCTACATTCCGATCAATATGGCATCCGACATGTGGGGGTGGCCTTATCGCCTGCTTGACCGGTTTAGAGGAGCTGGCAGTGAGGTGTTCATTATTGGGGCCTATCACGGCGGAAACTATTCCAACGGCGTTGACACAGTTGCCGACCTCAAGTCTCTTCCCGCCGACTGGTCTGGCGGGGTCATGACAAATGAGCTGGAGCTGCTCGCCCCAGCCATGGGACGCAAATAAAAGCGCCCGATCACGCAGCGCGAAGAATTCTGTTGGGAAGCCGCAATGGTCTGAAGCCTTCGGGCATCTGCTGCTCGGCGTCCCATGAATAGATGCCAGTGAGAAATATGCTCCCAAGCGAGCGGCGAGACGTGCTTCAACAACTCGTCAGGAATATGCCGCCCTTGCTGCCGAAGATGCGTCGTGGCCCGGCTGAGATAGACGGTGTTCCAATAGACTATAGCGCTGACCACCAGGTTGAGTCCGGAAGCTCTGAATGCCTGGCTGTCAAAGGACCGATCACGGATTTCGCCGCGCTCGTGGAAAAAGACGGCGCGCTTCAACTTGTGCGCAGCTTCACCCTTATTGAGGCCTGCTTGGCAGCGTCGGCGCAGTGCCGGGCTGGAGTACCATTCGATCATGAACAGCGTTCGCTCGATGCGCCCGAGTTCACGGAGTGCTCTAGCCAGCTCGCTGGATTTCGACGAGGCGGACAATCGCTTGAGAATTGCCGACGGCGCGACTGTGCGGGTAGAGATCGAGGCGGCAAGGCGCAGCAGTTCGTCCCAGTGTTCCATGATGAGCGCGGTGTTGATCGGCGCGCCGATATGATTTGCCAAGGACGGATAGGCATCAGCCTTCTCGAAGGTGTGGAATTTTCTGTCTTTGAAGTTGCGAAGCCGTGGCGCGAAGCGCTTGCCGATCAGGCAGAACAGCGCAAAAACATGATCACTAGCACCGCCGGTATCGGTAAACAGCTCCTCGATCTCCAGAATCGTGTCGTGGTCGAACAGGCCGTCGAGCACATAGACGGCCTCGCTTTCGGTTGGGCTGATCGGCAGGATGCTGTAATACCCGTACTGGTCTGAAAGCCCGCTGTAGAATTTCGTTCCGGGCTCGCTGCCATAGTGGAGATTGATGTCGCCGCGTTTGGCGGCCCGGTCGCTGGCACGGAAGAACTGCCCGTCGGATGACGCTTTCGTTCCGTCGCCCCAGATTTGCGAATGCGGATGGCGGGTATGGCTATCGGTCACGGCCGCCTGCGCGGCCTGGTAGGTTTCCGACCGTGCGTGGAAGCTGCGCATCCAGCCAATTTGATGGGCACTGATCCCTTTGGACGCTCCCGCCATGCGTTTCGGGCCGAGATTTGTGCCATCGGCGAGCACGCCAGCCAACATGGCGGCGATGTTCTGCGGCACATCACCTGTCCGAACATGGATGAACTGGTCGGCAAATCCAGTCCATTCATGCACTTCCCGCAGGAGATCTGGGACCTCGACCAGAGGATACATTTCCGTGATTTCGGCATTGAGGGCTTCCGCAGCAGTCGGCACATCGCTGGCAAGCGGCGTCACGATCAAAGCGCCATTCTCAATCCTCACGCCATCGAGCTTCCCGAAACGGGCGCGCCATGCCAACTGTTTGAGGTTGGCATCCATCATCTGCCGGACATCGGAGAGCCAGGCCGCGCAGTCAGCCTGAACACCGAGCCCGAGTTGATCTTGCTCCTTCAGGGCGACAAAAGCCGGCTTCGACATCAGATGTTCGTCGATCGGCCGGAACGACCGGCTGCCTTCAACCCAGATATCCCCCGAACGCAGCCGGTCCCGCAAATGGGTGAGCGTGGCAATTTCGTAAAGCCGCCGATCCGGCTTTCCATCCTCAAAAATCAGCTTCTTCTCGTTGGCGCCGAGATGTCCGACCGGGACACGATCCGGCAGAACACGACGCCCTTCTACATAAAGCGTTTTCAGTGTTGTGACCGCAGCAAGCAGCGGATCGTGCCGGCGGCGTGAATGGAACGTGAATGTCTGAAGGAAAGCACCAGCAAACTTTCGGATATTCCCATGCTGCTCGGCCGCCAGCACCAGCGGCGCAGCGTCAGCGCTTCCCACCATCGCTTCAAGGCCCGGTTTGATCTGAAGCAGTCTATGCCAGCCAACATGCCGATTGACCGCGGCAAGCGCATCTTCATCGGTATCATTGGCGGCCTGCAAAGCGACGATGGTGTCGAGGAAGAGCCGCAGAGCTTTGGATGTTTCAATGCGCGCGTTTATGTGCCGCTGCTTTTTGCGGTTATTCGCTTGCGAGAATAGTCGACCCATCAGCTTGATGAACATCATCACCGCATCGTCGGTGAGCTTCTGACCCAGCTTTATGACCTGCGCCGCGATCGTCGCGCGCCGACGGCTGGCGCTGAAGTCTCCGGCAAGCCAGGCCGGCGTGGCATCACCCTCGCGGATCATCTGGTCCCATCGTCCGGAGGAAACGCGCGCCTGTAAACGGGGATCGATGCCCAGCGAACGCAGGAACGCGATGCGTTCCGTCAATCCCACCAGGTTGTTCGCGCCCGGTGCATCGGGAGCAGAGCGCAGCCAGTGAAAGCGCGTCTGTCCGATCGCAGGATCAGCAGCCAGAAGCGCATCGAGGCTCTCCAGTTTTTCCCGATCGAGATCCGATAGTAATCTGCTCTCGGCACGACGGCGGGCAAGCGCACGAGCAGCAATGCCGATCTTCTCAATAGAATGTTGGGAAGGCAGCAGCGCTTTCCGGTCTCGAAAAGCGTTTATGACTGCAGTGGCAATCGGCAGCCCTTTGTCTCCTGCCGCCGCCACTTCGGTCGCAGCCAGCAACGCTGCACGACGATCATCGCGGTTTGTTGTGTGAAGGCCGAGATAATCCGCAAGATATCGGCTATGGTCGAAATGCGTTTGAGTGCGGCGGGCATAGATAGAATAGGCTCGTGGCTCTACGCCGAGTTGAGCGGCAACATGATCGACTATGGTTGAAGGCGGTTGTTCATCCTCGCGAAGAAGTCTTCCAGTTTGTCGCATGACGCAAAGCTGGATGGCGAAACCCAATCTGTTGTGAACCCGCCGTCGCAACTCGCATTCGAGACGGTCGCTGGCATCCAGTGTGTAGTGGCGGATCAGGCCGTCCTCATCTGTTACCAGGCCCAGAAGGTTGCGCGCTTCTGCCGCGCTGATCAGTTTCCTTCGGCCCATATTCCCACTCCCGCACGCTTGCTCACTCATGACAACCAGTCACGTCTCCTGTCCGAAAACGAGCGATTGCGTACAGGGGTAAAACGCCCTGTCCACAAATTATCTTGACATAATTTCGAACACAGGGAATATTTCGGACAGCATATTCGGACGAAATTGAACCCATGCCACGCACCTTCGCCTATGTCCGCGTCTCGACAACCGGCCAGACCACCGAAAACCAAGTTCACGAAATTGAAGCAGCCGGCTTCCAGGTCGAACCCCGCAGGATCGTCACAGAGACGATCTCCGGCAGCACCGCCATCGCACAGCGCCGCGGCTTTTCACGACTAATGGACAAGCTGGAATCCGGCGATATTCTCATAGTGACCAAACTCGACCGCCTCGGCCGTGACGCGATCGATGTCAGCACCACTGTGAGGGCTCTCGCCGAGATGGGCGTGCGCGTTTACTGCCTTGCCCTCGGTGGCGCGGACCTGACCAGTTCGTCCGGCACGATGACCATGCAGGTGCTCAATGCTGTCGCGCAGTTTGAGCGAGACTTGCTGATCGAACGAACCCAATCCGGGCTCAAGCGTGCAAAGTCTGAAGGCAAGACCCTTGGTCGGCCATCCACGCTCAATGATGAGCAGAAGAAGGATGTACGCGATGATCTCGCAAAGGGAATGAGCGTTTCGGCTATAGCGCGAAAATATACGACCAGTCGACAGACGGTTATGCGGGTTCGCGACGAGGGTTCACGGTCCGTTCGATCTTAGCGTCGCCAGGAACAGATCTTGTTCCGACCCCAATATTCGCAGGATCTGCGGACTGCACGATGGTGTCAGTCAATTCCAGCCGTCCGTGATCGACCCACAATACTGCCACCCCTTTTAATGGATGCTGCGGGAACAGCTCTGGGACCAACCCAGCATAGCTTGATAGCTGGGGCCAGTAGGGACCGAGGCCCTCACCACTACCCCCAGATTTATGATCGATGAGCAGGCACCCGTTTGATCCCATGGCGAGAAGGTCGATAATACCTGGGATCTCGGCCCCATCTCGAGTGTAACCTAGCACAGGGATCTCAGTGGCAAGATCTGTATAGCCCTCCGCTGCGAGCCAGTCTTTCAGTGCGGTGGCACGCTCAGAAATCATACCGAGTGTGGCTTCTTCCAGCCCCGTCGCAGACGGCAACCCGTGCGCCAGGTCGGGTCGGGTCAGATAAGTGCGCAACGCGAGATGTAGGGCAGTACCACGGGCCGCGTCATTGAGCGTTGTCGGCCACGGGGCGCCAAGAATGATGCTACGGGTTCCGGGCACCTCGCCCGCACTGCGACTTTGCGAAGGCTGTAGCCGCCAGGGCGAGAGTGGTATTTCGGCCAAAGGCGTCGCGGGCCCGAACCGGGGCGGCACGCTGGAGACGCTACTTGCAAACTCGGTAAAACCCGCCATCTCTGGCAATTGTTTAATGACCGCGGCGCAATTAACGCCGCCGATCTTCAAGCAGTTGGTCCCGATCTGCGGTGCACAATTGTCCGTAAAAACATGGAACAGGTTTGTTGCCTCTGGTGCATCTTTCTCTCGGTCTTTCAGGAACCCGGGCCATTCCAGCACAATCCGGTCGCGCGCGCGTGTGAGAGCGACGTAGAGCAAGTTCTTCGCATTGGCCTCGAAATCTTCCCGTCGATCTTCGATAAAGCGGCGCGTAGCCTCTGGCGCCGCAAACCCAGGTGTATGAACAAGCGCGGCCGAGCCAAGCACCACCGCCATATCGTCGATCCGGTCCAATGCATCGAAACGTGTTGTCGTGGAACCGGGCCAATCCTCAATACCGTTATCGAGCTCGGCCACGACAGTGATTGGCCATTCGCGGCCCTTCGAGGCATGCCAGGTTACGATCTCGACCGCCTCGGCGTTGTTGGCAGCGGGATCGGGCCGGCGATCAAAATCGCGTTCATTCGCTCGGGCATCGAGCCAGCCGAGAAACACCTTTGCTGTTTCGCCATGGAATCCGGAAGCAGCTTTGAGATCGCGGTGCGCGCGCTCAAACTCGTTTGCCTCAGCCTCCAGTCGAAGGAGATCGGCGCGGGATGCTGCTGCGTTAGGTTGGCAATCTGCCCAAAGGCGTAGGCCTGCGACCGACAGCACCAAATCCAAGGCCGCACCGATCGGCAGACTTGCCATTTTATCGGACAAGGCTGAAAGGCGGATCAGGACAGGGTCATCGCCAAGCCGTCCTTCAGTCTGGGCGGAAGTTGCAGTTTGCAGAGGTAGTGGATCGGGGCCCAGCGTGCGCAATAGTAGCCCAGAGTGGACATCAGCCGGGTTCGCGGCAAACGCAAGTGCGGCACGAGCAGCGGCGACAACAGGGCTCGTAGCCCAGCCGTCCTCGCTGATGCGGACTGGGACACTGCGGGCGCGTAGCTCCTCGGCATAGCGGGCAGCAGTCGTGTGCCGGCAAACTAGCAGCGCAATATCCGATGGCCGTGCAGGGCGCGATGCCTTCGAAATCCGGTCTGTTATTGTGTCTCCATCCGTCAGGATGCGGGCGATGCGTTCAGCAATATGTTCCTGTGGCTTTGATGCGTTGCGGACGCCACGCGATTTGGTTGCAATCAAAACCTCGAGCGCCGGGCATGAGATATGATCGCGCGTCGGTGTCAGAGAGTTGTAGAGCGCGCCGAACAGGCCCACACCCATTGCATTGACGAACTTCATCACAGCCGGTGTCGATCGCCAGTTGCGATCTAGCGGCTGTGTTGCATCGGGATTCGCCGTCGCGAGAGCCTGTGACAAGCGCGGGTCGGCGCCCTGAAACCCCATGATCGACTGTTTAACGTCGCCGACCAGCAGTGTGCGCGTCGCATTTGCGCCAAGCTGCCAAAGGAGGGCGAACTGCACGGGATTGGTATCCTGGAACTCGTCGATGATGACGCAATCTATCTCGCCGAGCACAGCTTGGAGCACGGCAGGGTCGGTGCGCAAAAGTCGTTCCGCCCCGGTAATCATGTCGGCAAAGTCGATTAGGCCCAATGCCTTTTTACGAGTCTCATAGGCTTCCATAACCTCTTGGGCACACGAGATCAGGCAGGAGAGGTGCAACTTTGCATCAGCAAGAGGGCCGGGGTGGGCGGGAAGAACGTCAGCCGCTGCCATAATAGCGGTGGCAAGATCGTCGTATCCTTCCGGCGTCTTGCTGCTTCGGTTCGAGACAAACAAACCGCGTAAGTCGTTCCAAAGCTTCCAGTCCCGGTCGAGAAGATCGGGCGAGCGATGAACCCGTTTGAATAGCGCCAGATCCTTCTCAAGTTTTTCGACATTGCCTTTGGCAGTGATGTGAGCCTTGCCGCCTTCGGGGAAGCTCGCAACCATTGTCTGAATGGCCGCTCCCAACGCGGCACGGGCAGCTGTCGGATCAGACAGGACGTTACCATAGATCGTATCAAGACGCGACAGCGCCGGTGCGAGCAGGCCGCGATCACGCCCTTTGTCACCAAGACCGCGCAAGAGATCAATCATCGACAATACCCGGCCGCGTAGAGAATCTTCGACCGTGTTGCCTGTCTGCCAGTTTGCTTCATAGCCAAAACGTTCTGGCTCGGCCTTGATGGTATCAAGCGATTTCGCATGCGCCAGTGACTGACGGATCAACAGGTCTCGCTCCGCATCACCCAGATGCCGCGGTTGCGGCGAAGCACCTGCCGCTAGCGCATGTTCGGTCAAAAGCCTGAGGCCCAGCCCATGGATCGTCGATACATATGCGCGCTCGACCGCCATAGCCTCCGAAACGAGACCATCTGCCAGAAGCCCGGCACGGATGCGTTCACGAAGTTCAGCCGCAGCGGTCTCAGTGAAAGTCACGGCCAGAATGCGCTCGGGCCTAACCACACCGCGTTTGACCCAGTCAGAAAGCTGGGTCTTAATTCGGTGCGTCTTCCCGGCGCCAGCGCCCGCTGGAACGATTACCAATCCTTGATCCATGGTCATCCCTCCTCGACCTGACGAATGAAGGCTTTGACGAGGGGAGAGCCGTCGGTCAGCGCATAGGGCGCAAAGCCTGCCTCTTTCCTAAAGAATTTTTCATCATCGGACGTGTTGAGGACCACCCTACCTGCGCCCAGTTCCTCCAGTCGCGCCGTTAGCTTTTCCACGGCGCTATCACTCACGGTATGTCCCATATCGCGCGCCGTAGAACCGTCGGAAAGCGTCAGCCCAGAGGTCAGGAAGCCTCCGTCGTTCATAAGGTGATATGCAACGGCAACCTTGCGTCCAATCAACGGATCCATCCCGTCGTTCTCGCGTCGGTTTGGTCGGGAAATCATGTCGCGATAGAGCCCAGCCTGCAGATCCCAAGCCGCCTCCATTCGCTTACGTCGACCCGACGTTCCGCTCTTCTTGTGATCGACGACTAACAAAGTACCATCGGGCAACTCGAGGATTGCATCTGCTTTGCCATGCAGCTGGATGCCGTGTGCTTCCCCCGCCAACCAGATCTCGTTGCCAATAATCTTTGCATTCAGCGCCAACAGATGATCGCGCCAGCGTAGCGCGGCAGCCAGGATTTCGCGTTCCAGTCCCTTGCGTTCCATCTCCCACGACGGGCTTCGCAGATAGCCAGCATGGCGCATCAACGCACGATCATAAGCCTCGGGGACCGCAGCGGTCAGTGTTTCGGGATCCGGGACCGGCTGATCCTTCAAGAAGATATGTTCGAAGACATCATGGGCGATGTTGCCCTTCGCCATAACATCAAGCTCGTCGGCCGACCACGACATATCCTCGGCTCCGACCTCAGCAAGGAGCCAGGCAAGTGGGCTGACGAGCAGCGTCTCCAGCCGCGAAGGCGATTGCGGCTTTGCCGTTCCGTCATCCGTGCGACGAAGAGAGAGGAGATCTTGCCCAGGAAAATCCAGAGCCTCGGGGAGGTCTGGCTGCATGGGTAATGGCGGGAGATGGTGATGCATGATTGGCCAGTCTGAAGGCGAGAGCCGCGACAAATCAGTGATGAGATCGCTCGCGTCGTCGAGGTTATGGATCGAGCGCGCAATAAGTGACAGCCCTGCAGACGGCTGTAGTTTCGTGCCCGACAAATCGCGCCAAGGGATCAGAAAAGTGACACTTCTGGAGGTCGCCTGCAGTTGATGATCAAAGTGCGCAAGCCCCTGTGCCAGGCTCGCGGCGCGCCCCCGCAATGCGAGACCTGTGGCGGCATGGATCGAAGTGACTTCGCTGTCCAGGAACATCGGATTGGCGCGCGGGCGTATTGGATACAGCCCGTCAGTAAAGTCGGAGATGATCAAATGCTGACAGGGACGCCAAGGGCTCTCATGCGCGAGCCAAAGGCTAATGCCTTCCAAATTGTGCACTGGATCTGCGCTTCCAGGCGCCATCACCTGAATGCCGCGCAGAATCCCTTCCCAATCCGGCGACCCCTCGCCTGGAGGGACAGATAGGCGGGCTCTAACTTTGTCACCGTCGGTAATCTGATCGCAGATGCGGTCGAGAAGGAAACGTAACTGCGCCAAGCTGTTTGCAGAGGCGCGAATATCATCCCAAAGCGCCTTGTGCGACGGAAATGCCGTTAGGATTTCACCGCGGAAGTCCCCGCTCATCAGGCTCTCAGCGAGATTTCGGCCCGTTACAGGGGACCAAGGCATAAGTGGAGACAGCACGAGGCTTGCCAGTGCCATCGCTGGAGTTGGCGGACGTTTGGCAAGCGCCAGATGCAATGCAGTTTCGCCAATGACATCGCGTTTTGGTAAGTCTGCAGGCAGACCAGACAGCGGGATACCTTGGGCAGAGAAAGCTCGGGCGATCTGTTGCGGGCTTCCGGCGGTCAGAACAGCAATCTCGCGAGCCGGCGTCCCTTCGTCAATCAGTGCTCGAGCACGGGCAGCGGCGAAATCTGCACAGGCCGCAGGATCTCTTAAGCCGTAGAAAGAAAGGCTAAAATCGATGGGCCCCGTCTCGATTTGAGGGGCCGTCAACCCGCCCTGGAGGGCGTGCAGCCGGCTACCGATCGCCGCTGTGCGATCGCGTGGCGAGGCGGGGACTGAGCCGAACTCGTCCTTTAATCGGGCGTAAAGCATCTGCATTGCGGCGGGCGCGAGCGGATCGAGAGAGCCCTCGACAACTGAGATCGGAGTGAGAAAGCTTCCATGGGACAAATTCAGGACATGGCGTATTGGCGGCAGACCTTCGGGCAGCGCATCCCCCAGTTCCTGCCACAGTCCGACCAACGCCGTCAGATGCCGTCCCGCCCTGCTGCCGGGCAGGGAACCGACCGTCGGTATCTGCAAATCCGTTGTAGCAAGTATCAGGTCCTCCAAGGCTGCAGTCACCGCAGAAATCGTTTCAATGGGCGCGTTCGAGAGACTATCCGCCCAAACTGGATCAGAGGAGTTTGCGATGGCGCGACCGGGTGCCCATTCGGTCACCTTTGGCGCTAGACCCAGTTCGGCCAAAGCGGTGTCGGACAATCGGTATTGGAGGCCAGAGCGTGCATCGGCGACGAGAAAGGGATAATGCATAGGAGCCTCCGATGAATAGCTATTTGTATGAAGCGAAATCGTTCGAAACAGTAGGCGCAGTGATAATCCGCGATGAAAGCAATTGCATATCGACAGATCCGAAATTCATCCATAACGTGTATGGGTGTCAATATCTGACATACTTGTTCAAAGGAAATTAGTCTTGCCGTTCTCCAAGTCTCAAGACCTCATCAGACTTGCTCGGCTGGCTGCTGTTCGACGAACCGGAATCAGTCTCGATGAAATTCGTGACGAGTTCGGCATCTCGCATCGAACAGCACAGCGTATGACTGAGGCGCTTGAGGCCGTGTTCGGTAACGTGGAGGCGGTTACCTGCCCGGACCGTCGACGACGGTGGCGCGTTCTTGATCCGGTCCTGGAAAAACTGCAACTAAAACAAGAAACAGCGATTGAGGCGCTGGAAATCGCGAGCAAAACAGCGCGCGGCGAGGGTCGTTTGTGTCACGCGGCTGCACTCGATGATCTTCGCGGCGGACTGCTTGCGCGCCTCACCCCGAAAGATGCGCTTCGCACAGAGGCAGATGTCGAAGCGGTCCTGCTAGGGATGGGATCGGTCACACGCCCCGGACCGCGGGTCAATTTAGTCCCGGCTGTTGTCGACGCTGTTATTGAAGCCTTGCGGGGACCATTCAGACTACGGATGCGGTACGGAACCATGGATGCGCCGGAACGTGTCGTCGAGCCTCATGGTTTCTTACTTGGGCATCGGAGCTATCTCGTAGCACGCCAGCCAAAACGCGGAGACGAGATGCGGAACTTCCGCATGGATAGAATACTGAGTGCTCAGAGTTTGGACGAAAGTTTCAATATCGCGCCAGGTTTTTCGCTCGAAGACTACACCGCCAGATCGTTCGGTGTTTACCAGAATCCGAAGCAATACGACGAAGTCATCTGGCGTTTCGCTCCACATGCCGCAGCGCGGGCGGCCGAGTTCTCCTTTCACCCAAAGCAGACCGTCGAGCCGCAAGAAGATGGAAGCCTAATTGTACGCTTTCATGCGGCAGGCTGGCTTGAAATGGCATGGCACCTGTATTCGTGGGGCGATGCAGTCGAAGTAGTGGCGCCCGAAGGGCTGCGTAGCTTCATCGAAAACCACCGCAGAACCGACTTTGATTCATTGCCATAAGCCTTGCGGACGCCCGTTTCGGTGCGGATGTTATCTCGTGACTTCATTGGGTGACAGCTTTTGACACCCACGCTCCTTTAGTATCCAAATGCCCGATTCAAAGGGTATTTCGTAAAGGAGACGACAGATGGCAAAAGGAAAAGGAAGCGGAAGCAATTTCCGCAGCACAGTGACTGGAAAGTTCGTCACACCCAAGCAGGGACGTTCAAATCCGAGAACGACCGTGCGAGAAGCGAAAAATGGCGGGAGCACCGGAGGCACCTACAGGAGTGCTATTTCTGGCAGGTGTGTGACCACAAAATACGGCAAGTTGTATCCGCGCACGACCATCAAAGATAGCTGATCACAACGTCTAAGAGGATTTTTCAATGGCTAGATGTACAGCACCTAGTGAAGGGCACCGCTCAGCGAATGCGGCTGCCAATTGCCCAGCATGCCGTGGCAGCAGCCGCTATGGTGGCTATCGCAGCTACAGCAGCTACAATAGCGGTTACGGATCGAATTCCTCCTATTCTCCTCCAACTAGTTTTTCATTGGGAGGCGGTAGCGGAGGATCAGGTCGGGTAAGAGCAAAATGGTCGAAGGTTGGCTCGACAATTTTATATACACCTACAGAGGTACGGGCGCTTACGCCAATCCGAGAAACCGCGGAGAACCGAGCGCTATTACCTGATCTGCGTGATGTTTTCTTGTGTCATGCCTGGGACGATCGTCAGGGAGATGCCAAGGACTTGCATGATCTACTGGAAGCACGTGGCGTGTCAGTGTGGTTCAGCGAGAAGGACGTCGCTCTTGGCACGTCGTTACTTCGCGAGATCGACAAGGGATTGGTGAAGTCACGGGTCGGGATCGTGTTGGTAACGCCGGCATTGCTCCGCCGACTTCCAGCAGCAGGTGTTGCTGACAAAGAGCTTTCAGCGCTTTTGGCGACCGAACAGCTCGTACCTATTGTCCATAAAACGACCTATGAAGCCCTCCGCAACGTCAGCCCGCTTTTGGCTTCGCGTAGCGGGTTGAGCACAGGGGAAGATACGATGGCAGTGGTGGCAGACAAACTCGCCGAACTTGTTGCTACCTAGCGCTATAGGAATACGTCAATGCTCAAAACCGATACCCGTCAGGCCAACTGGCGTCGAGCCAACCCGGCCAAGTATGATGCCCACCTTGCCGTACAGAAGGCGGTGAAGGCTGGCGACTTGGAGAAACAAACGTGTGAGGTTTGTGGAAGTCACGTGGTAGACGCTCATCATGACAGATATGATCAGCCCCTAAAAGTACGCTGGCTGTGCAGATTACATCATACCCGTCTACACCACCGCGGAGAGGACATGTTTCCAATGCGCTTTCGAGATAGCTCGTAACAAAACTCTTGAATAGTTTAAAGCAGTTGATGTTCCAGAATGGCGGGTCGCCGGTTCATATCCGTTCAAGACGAACCATCGGCAGCCTGCCAATGTTTAGCCGTAATACGTTTTCGCCGCGTTGTTAGGGCAAGCTTTTGGCCCTAAACCACCGCATATTCATCTGCCAGAAAATCCAGCAGCGCTCGCACGGATGGCAGCAGACCACGGCGTGACGGGAAGGCGGCATGGATGATGCCGCTTCGCGGCGCCCAGTCCGGCAGGAGGTCGATCAGCCGCCCCGCCGCCACATCCTCCCCGACGACCATGGTGGGAAACTGGCAGACGCCGATGCCCTGGAGCGTGGCAAGCCGCAGGGCTACCATGTCGTCGGTAATCAGCAGCGGCTGATAGGGAATGGCCGCCGAGGCACCGTTAGGACCAAGCAGGTTCCATTCGAAACTGCTGTGGGATGAACCCCAGGCGAGGCCGGGCATGTTGACGAGATCGGCTGGAATGGTGATGCGAGATTTGACAATGCTGGGGCTTGCGACCAAGCACTGCTCACTTTCCGCCAGCTTGCGGATGACGAGATCGCTGTCTTCGAGCGGAGGAAACCGCACCCGGATGGCAAGGTCGAAACCTTCGCGAATGACATCCACCCGGCGGTTGGTACTTTCCAGATGGACTTTCACCTTGGGATATCTGGCCATGAAGCGGGCGATCATTTCTCCGACCTGAAAATAGATCACCGATGCGGGACAACTGACCCGCACCGTGCCCTGCGGTTCCGCCCGCATGCGATCGATCACTTCCAGCGCGGCGTCCGCCTCCACCACCATCGCCAGACAATGGCGGTAAAATTCCTGGCCGATCTCGGTAATGGCAAACTGCCGGGTCGTGCGCTGCACCAGCCTCACGCCAAGATCCTCCTCCAGCAGGCCGATGCGGCGGCTCAGCCGTGAGCGGGGTACGTCCAGTTTTCTGGCGGCGGCCGAGAAGCCGCCTTGTTCCACAACGTCGACGAAGAGGCGCAGATCGTTCAGATCGGGCATGGTGGCGGCCTTTCATTGTCCTGTTTTCAGGACGGTATATCCTGATCTTCGATCTACCGGCCAGTTTGTTCCAGAATTATTTTGCTCTCACACGATCACCAGCGACCCTTCACAAGAAAGAAGGGCATCCAGGAGACTATGATGAGACAGGTTCTTGGCGTTTACAGCAGCACATCGCCGCATTGGGTGGGGGATGGATTTCCAGTTCGCTCCATGCTTTCGCACATGACCCAGGGCGAACATATCAATCCCTTCCTGCATCTTGACTATGCCGGGCCGGAACGGTTTGCGCCGGGCAAGACGCCGCGTGGCGTCGGCGCTCATCCGCATCGCGGGTTCGAAACGGTGACCATCGTCTATCAGGGCGAAGTGGAGCATCGCGACTCGACCGGCAGCGGTGGGCTGATCGGCCCGGGCGATGTTCAATGGATGACCGCGGCTGCGGGCATCCTGCATGAGGAGCGCCATTCGCAGGCCTTTACGAAACAGGGCGGTACGCTGGAAATGGTGCAGCTCTGGGTTAACCTGCCGGCCAGGGACAAATCCGCACCGCCCGCCTATCAGACGGTGCTCGACGGGGATATTCCCGCCGTGGCGCTGCCGGACAATGCGGGAACCGTGCGTGTCATCGCCGGCGACTATGCGGGACAAAAGGGGCCGGCGCGCACCTTCACGCCGATCAATGTGTGGGATTTACGTCTGACGCAGGGAGGGCGCGCGATATTCGACCTGCCGGAAGGGCATAGCGCCGGTCTTGCCGTTCTTCGCGGAACCATCACGGTCAACGGCACGCGATCGGCACGGGACGTCCAGTTCGTGATGCTTGATCGCGAGGGAGGCAGTTTCGAGATCACCGCCGACAGCGACGCAACGGTGCTTCTGCTGAGCGGTGCGCCGCTTGGCGAGCCGGTTGCCATGCAGGGGCCGTTCGTCATGAACACGCCTGAAGAATTGCAGGAAGCCTTCATGGATTTCCGGGCCGGAAAATTCGGCGGCATTCCTGCCTGAGCCATTCCCGTGGTTTTGCAAGGGGCCACGGGCCTCACCGGGCGGAAGTGATTTTTGCCCACAAGTCCATGCCTGCCAACCAAGGAGACTTACAATGAGTACGCCTGCCAATTTTAACGGCCAGCGGCCTGTCATTGACCCCGATGATGCGGTGATGCTTTTGATCGACCACCAGAGCGGTCTGTTCCAGACGGTGGCGGACATGCCGATGCCTGTTCTGCGCAACCACGCCACAGCGCTTGCCAGAATGGCAACGCTGACGAAGATGCCCGTTATCACCACGGCATCGGTACCGCAGGGCCCCAATGGTCCGCTGATCCCGGAAATTCATGAAAATGCACCGCATGCGCAATATGTGGCGCGTCGTGGCGAGATCAATGCCTGGGACAATCCGGAGTTCGTCGCCGCCGTCAAGGCGACCGGCCGCAAGACGCTGATCATTGCCGGCACCATCACCAGCGTCTGCATGGCCTTCCCGGCGATTGCAGCAGTTCAGGATGGCTACCGGGTGTTTGCGGTGGTGGATGCTTCCGGCACCTATTCCAAGATGGCGCAGGAAATCACCCTTGCACGGGTGGTTCAGGCCGGCGTGGTGCCGATGGACACGGCTGCGGTTGCCTCGGAACTGCAGAAGACGTGGCATCGCGACGATGCCCAGGAATGGGCGGCAGTCTACACCAAGATCTTCCCTCCCTACCAGCTTCTGATCGAAAGCTACATGAAGGCGCAGGCGGTCGAGAAGAACCACGAACAGCTCGATTCACAGCGCGGCTGATCGCAAGAGGCAAAGGGCGGCGCAGCTTGCGCCGCCCCTGTTTCGATCCCGATCGACGCTGCACTATGCCGGTCAGACTTGGGCGATATGGATCATTCTGAGGGTATGCACACAACAAGTTGCTCAGGTCGTTACAGCCGCTCTCTCAATCGTCAATTTCAAAGGTGCGGGGCGATGCTAAAATCCGCTGATACGATGAAATAATATTCACCAGGAACCTCCCATGACTGCCAAGATAAATGATGTGATAATACTCCTGGCGCGCCTTTCCATGAGCGCCCTCTTCCTGCAGGCCGGTATCGGCAAACTCTTTGAAATTTCCGGCTTTGCGGCGTCCTTGGCCGCAAAGGGCGTGCCTTTTGCCGGGCTTGTCGTATACCTTGTGATTTTGGTCGAAATCCTCGGCGCCGCCGCCTTGATATTCGGAGTAAGGGCCAGAGAAACAAGTATGATATTGCTGGCTTTCACCTGTGTCGCGACCTTGCTCAGTCATTCGTTCTGGTTGTTTCCCGAAGAGGCGCGTCCTGCCCAACAGGGGCAGTTCTTCAAGAATCTGGCCATCGTAGGGGGCCTGTTTTTGTATTTTGTAACAGGACCCGGAAGGTATCGGCCGGGGCGGGACGCGCAGTAGCGCATACCGCTGCGAAATCGTGTTGAACGACGCAACGTCGTGGAAGCATCTAACGAGTATTGGCTGTCACCATCTCCAGGGCCTTCTGCTCCGGATCTCGTTCAACACCACCAAGCCAAAGCACACTCCGAGGTCCAAATTCGTGTGAGCGTTCAAGCCTTCCCTGACTTGAACCCCGTAAGTCTGTCTATCCGGCCTCCGGGCTCGCTGTTGCCCCTCCCAGGGCGTCTGCGAACTTTCGCATTAACCGCACGAGGTCGTTGACTTCAGCCGTTTCCCAGCTCGCAAAGACGGCGAGGGCAATTTTCTGCCGTGCGGCATCGATTTTGTCGGTCATCGCCTTGCCCTTTGGTGTGACGACGGCCTCGTTCACTCGTCGGTCAACCGGGTTTTGCCGGCGTTCGGCAAGCCCAAGACTCTCCAGCTTAGCGACCTGACGGCTAACCGTGGTGTAATCCCGCCCCACACCTGCCGCCAAATCCACGATGCCGATCGGCCCGCGCCGCTCGATCCCGACAAGCAGCGGGAAGAGGGCGCGATCGAGCGCAATTCCGGCTTCGTGAACAAGCATCTCGTCGCGTTGTGGTTGGTTCATGAGGCTAACGATATCAATCAGCGAACCGTGCAGTTCACGAATTTTTTCGCTCATATGTGTATTTTGCACATTTATTGTTGACGGCATGAGGTGTCTCCTATTATGTGCATAATACACGCATGGAGACGGACATGACAAACCATTTTGACGCAGATGTACTCATCTGCGGTGCGGGAGCGGCTGGCCTCACGTTAGCGATCGAATTTGCACGGCGGGGTGTTTCTTTCCGCTTGGTCGAAAAGACCAGCGAACCGTTCCCGGGTTCGCGAGGCAAGGGTATCCAGCCGCGGACGCAGGAGGTTTTTGAGGATCTCGGCATCCTTGACAAGATCGTTTCTGCCGGCGGCGTCTATCCGCCGATGCGCGATGATCACGGCGACGGTAGCTTCACAGAAAAAAACTTCGGGGAACGGTCTCATGCGACACCAGCGGAGCCATATCACATTCCCTTGATGATTCCGCAATTCCTGACGGAAAAGATCATGCGCAATAGGCTGGCCGAACTGGGGAGCCGGGTTGAATTCGGATGCGAACTGACCGCGTTCGAGCAGGATGGTAATGGGGTTATTGCCCATCTGTCGCGTTCAACCGGGGCAGAGGCCGTTCGCGTACGCTATCTGGTCGGCGCGGATGGAGGTCGCAGTTTCGTCCGCCACGCACTTGGCATCGCATTTCCCGGCAAAACGCTGGGTGTGCGCGCGATCGTTGCCGATGTCTTGCTCAACGGACTTGGACGGGATGTATGGTGGCAGTTCAACAGCGGCGACACGCAGCGGATGGTCGCCATTTGCCCGCTTGGTGGAACCGATCTGTTCCAGATTCAAGCGCCGATTCCACCGGAGGGGGAGGTTGACCTCTCTGCCGAGGGATTGGAAAAGCTGATTGCCGACCGGACAGGTCGCAACAACGTGAAGGTGCAGACGGTCACCTGGGCATCGGCCTATACCATGAACGCCCGGCTCGCCGCCCGCTATCGGGCGGATCGCATCTTCCTGACGGGAGATGCCGCCCATATCCACCCGCCGACGGGCGGCCAGGGTTTCAACACCAGCGTCCAGGATGCTTACAATCTCGGCTGGAAACTTGCATCCGTACTTTGCGGAGCCGAGGATGGGCTTCTCGACAGTTACGAGGCGGAACGCCGCCCGGTAGCTGCGGAGGTTCTCGGCCTGTCGAGCCGACTGCTCGATGCCGGAAAGCAGGGTGAGATTCGTCGTGGCCGCGAGGTGCACCAGCTCGATATCGACTATCGGCAATCGCCACTCGTCCTTGGCCCGGCCAGCCGCAGCCATGGCCTGCGCGTGGGCGATCGCGCCCCGGACGCACCGATCGAAGGAGCGGCGGGCCAGCCTTCACGGCTCTTCCGATTGTTCGCTGGCACACATTGGACGCTGCTTGTGAACGGGCAACGCAGCGTGGCACCCCGATCCGGATTGCATATCCACCGTCTCGGCCAGCGCGGCGACGTGCTCGATTCGTTCGGGCATGTTCGCGATGCGTACGGATTGGCGCCGGACGAGTGCGTACTGATCCGGCCCGACGGATATGTCGGCGCGATCCTGACACTGGATGCCGACGGGACGCCGCAGCTCGAAACCTATCTGGAGCGGGTGGGCCTGGGAGTGTGTAGAACTCGATGCGGGAGGCGGGACCATGACGACCAGCGCGCTGTCTGAAGTCGCTTCGGCAAAACCGCTCCATTGGCGGATTATCCTTCCGGTCTTCGCAATCGTCTGCGCCCACGCTGCGGGCACCGCCGCGGTCTTGCCCGTGCTGCCATTCCATATCCGCGGCATGGGTGGTTCTCCTCTTGTTCTCGGCATTGTTATTGCGGCAGAGGCTGTCGGCCAGTTTGCCTCGGCTCCCGCCCTCGGCCAGCTGTCGGATCGTTTGGGCCGGAAGCGCGTCCTGCTGATCAGCCAACTGATTGCCGCCGGCAGCCTTTTGCTGCTCGCGATTGCACCCAGCGTTGCATTCATCCTTATGGCCCGTGCGCTATTTGGGCTGACGGCGGGAAACATATCTGTCACTGCAGCCTATATTGCGGACCATACCGACATCGGAAACCGCAGGCGGGCCATCGGCATTCTAATGGGAGGTGCGGGTCTTGGCGGTATTGTCGGGGCGGGGCTTTCGGGCGTTTTGTCCGACATATCCTTGACGATACCCATCGTAGCTGCATTTGGTCTTGTGGTTGCCTCAATCGTTGTCACGTCTCTCCGCTTGGATGACGGGCAACCGACAGGGTCTATAAAAAGACGGCCTCCTGGCGAAGACATCTCGTTTCGGACGATCCTTGCGTCGCCGGTCCTGCGCGCGCTCGTCGTCATTATGCTTTGCCACTTTTTCGCCTACGGCACCTATATTTCGCAGATGCCTGTGTTTCTTGGTGATACATTCACATGGAGCGGTCATGCATTTGGCGCGAAGGAATTGAGCTATCTCATTATGACGGATGGGGCGGTCAACGTGTTTGCCCAACTGTTCCTGCTGGGCTGGCTTGGCAAATATCTCACCGAGCGCAATTTGATTCTCCTGATATTCCTCCTGATTTCCGCGGGCTTCCTCACGGCTGGTCTTGCCAGCAGCATACTCGTGCTTGTCATCGCCGTTGTGTGTGTCAGCATCGGCGATGCACTTGCAAAGCCGACTTATCTCGCGGCGTTGTCTATCCATGTCCCTTCCGAACGGCAGGGCGTAGTCTTGGGTGCCGCACAGTCCCTGGTCGCGGTGACGGACATTATTACGCCGGTGCTGGGCGGGTTTCTACTCGGATATGCGCTCTACAGCGTCTGGATCGGCATCGCCGTCGCTGTGGCGATTGTCGGAGCCGTCATTGCAGCTGCCCGGCTCCCGCGGCACGGCACCGTCGAGGCATGACAATGTGCCTCATGCCGGCATTCGTCGGAGGCCCGGGTCTGTGGCGACTGTGTGCCGTCATCTTACTGACGTTGAGCGGGTGCGCGGCACCCACTCGCCCCACCTACACTGCATCGGAAGCTAGCCGAGCGCAGATACCAGGTTTCGAAAACATCAGGACCCATGCAGATGACCCCCGACCTCCGAAATCCGTGTACGATCCATGGCGGCCGATCACAGGAAAGGATAAATCCGCCATGCTCGCCATATCGGGCGGTGGCGCAGGCGGAGCTTTCGCGGTCGGTGTTCTTTCCGCCTGGAGCGAACTTGGTACCCGGCCACGTTTTCAGGTCGTCACCGGCGTCAGCACAGGAGCACTCATCGCGCCATTCGCGTTCCTGGGCACCCAGTATGATAAGCGGCTAAGGAGCCTCTATCTTTCCGATCAACCCCGCAATCTCGTTGACCTGAACTGGAAAGGGCTTGGCGTTTTTTCCGCAAGTCTTCTTCAAGGAAACGCACTCCGTGAGATGGTCGAAGACAATATCACACCGGAAATCCTCGGCCAGATTGCGCGCGAACATCGTGCAGGTCGTCGCCTTCTCGTGATGACGACAAACCTCGATACCCAACGCGCGGTCGTCTGGAACATAGGAGCTATCGCCAGTAGCGAAAGGGTGGACGCTCTTCCGCTGGTTCGCCAGTTATTGATCGCTTCAGCAAGCGTTCCGGGTATCTTCCTGGAGTGCCCCCCGTTTCACCGGACAAGTCGGCTAGATTGATTTAGCCCTGATGAACTGCCGAGGGGAAGCCATCTTGAGAGCGGAATGGGGATGGATTTCATTGTAGTCCTCGATCCATCCGTCGATGAGACGGAGCGCCGTTTCGGCGTCCGGTAGTGCCGAGATGCGGACGTAATCTCGCTTCAGGGTTTTGACGAAGGCTTCCGACATGCCGTTCGACTGCGGGCTGGCGACCGGCGTGAAGCAGGGCGTCAGATTGAGTGCTTGCGCAAACAGCCTCGTGTCCCGCGCGGTATAAGCCGAGCCATTGTCAGAGAGATGCTCGATAGCATGCGGGGCTCGGGTTGCATGGAAGCGTTTCTCGACCGCCTCCAACATCATGTCGCGCACGTCTGAGCCGGAAATGCCTGCATTGGCAACCGCCGTCCAGGCGATGATCTCGCGGTCGAAGGCGTCGATGATGAAGGCGAGACGAATGACCTCTCCATTCCAGCAGGTGAACTCCAGACCATCCGAGCACCAGCGCAGGTTTGAGCGCATGACCATGACCTTGCCGTCATGGATGCGGCCCTTGCGAACGGCGGTATGCTTCTCCAGCAGCATTGCGTGGTTACCCATGATGCGATGAACCCGTTTGGCGTTGACGACAGGCTTATCGGCGGCTCGCCTTTCGCGATTGAGGAGCGCGGCGATCCGCCGATAGCCATAAGTCGGCCTTTGATCAACCAGCCTGCGAATGGCGGGCAGAAGCTCTGCATCCTCGACCTTGTGGTATGGCCCACGCGGCTTTGTTTTGCCTTTCAGCCGCTCGATGAGGTTGGAACGGGAAACGCCTAGCGTGTCTGCGACGGCCTTCATCGCGAACCGTCCTTCGGCAACAAGATCGGCCGCGATATCCGTTTTTTTGAGTCCGCTTTGGAAAGGGCTTCGCGGAGGATTTCGACCTCCATCGTCTTGCGACCGAGCATGCGCTCCAACTCCCGGACGCGATCCTCCAGTTTCTTCACTTCCGAATTCCCGACAACCGGCTCGTCAGAATCCACGGCTGCAGCACCTCCCTCGCTCAAGAGTCTGCGCCACCGATAAAGCAAATTGGGCGCGACGCCATGACGGCGAGCGGTCGAAGATACCGTCTCGCCGGGTTCGAAACTCTGCTCAATGATTGTCAGCTTTTGCTCGGTTGTCCACCGCCTGCGGCGAACATCACCCGTCAGTAATTCAACGTGTCGATAGTCGTTAGACATAAGCCTGTCCTCAAGCCTGTGCTTGAGCCTTTCTGCTTATGCCGACTGTCCGGTCGAAATGGGGGGCAGTTCACTTCCCGCCTGTTTCCATCAACACGGTAGTTGACGGCAGGCTCATTGAGGAGCTGCATTCCGACGGAGGCAGCTCGGCGCAGTTTTTCACGTTGCCTGAACACCTGATCGTCGCACCAGGCCCTACTAGCGAAGGAAAATTGCACATCTACGTCATTATCAACAACGCGCTGATACCGGAGTTTTCGATGACTCCCAGTAAGGCGTTGCCCATTATGGCGCGAGCGTATGCTATACTCCTGAAATCACAAACCAGGCAGGGGTTGATCGCGCTCTATAATTTCGGACAAAGATCGAACATTGACGTGGATATCGCGTCGATTGATCAGCAAATACCCTATTCCATTACCGATCCACTAGACGGTGCCTATATGCGCACAGTCTATCGCATCGGCTATCGAAAGGCATTCGAGGGTCGCCTTTGGACTCGGCACCCGAAGTTTGTCATCTCCAAAGATTCCAGCGGAGCAACAAAAGTCGGCACTTCACATCAATTGCTCTGGATCGCTTCACAGCCACAGTTGTTGAGGCGGGGCATCGGCCCGTTGATTCCGGCTCCGTGGTGTCCTCGTCGGCACAGTCGCGTTCCGATGTTATGCAGCCTATCTCGGTATCCGGCTGCCGATCGCCACGATCCTGACAGGTGACGCGGACCTGGTACAAGATTACGCGATCTCAAGCTGGGTCGAGCAATGCCGATCCCTATTACGGGAAAACAACGCTTGATCAGTACGCCAACATCCAATTCGATAAAGGAAATCAATTGGAACTGGAATAGTCTGCAGGGATGCTTGGGTTCGATATGGTTCAAGGCGTTCATATGCGTTTCCGGACCACCCACACCACTTATCCGAGGATGGTGACCACACCCTTTAAGAAAATCCGAAGCTCCATCTCTACAACGCCTTTGGTGTCGTCTACGGGAAGATTGTAGATGAACTTTCGAACTCCGAGATAGAAGATCGCGGCGTGCAGGCCCCAGATGGCCTCGATTTCCATGTTGGTGACCGGTTTTTCCTCGATCGATTGTCTGCCATGCTCAAATCTCAGTTCCTGGATGATCAGATTGAAAATCCGCTGTCGCAAGAGATTGAGATAGCGCGCGTTGAAATCCAGGCCCTTGAGACCCGAAAACATGAAGAGGCGCACCCACTCATAGGTCAGGATCGCATCGGCGTAGTCGCGATAAAACTCCCTGAGGCGATCCTCCAGCGGCCTGTTGCGGTTGGTGATCAATTCTTCCCAGAACGGGTTCCAGCGCCGGACGAACCCCTCCTGATAAACTCGTTCGACCAGCGCCTCCTTGTTCGGGAAATACCGGTAGAGCAAGGGCTGTGTAATCCCCAGTCGTTTCGCCAGCTCGCGGGTCTGACCTTCGAAGCCGAATTCGGCGAAGAAGCCAATGGCGCCGCGCACGATCTCCTGCTCCCGCATGTCCGGAGACATTCGACGCTTTGGCGGTGCTTCATTCATCCGCAGTCTTCCTCCCTCTATTGATGCTACGATAATTTATCACTCAAATATCAAAGCCTTGCAAGCACCACAAATTGGCTTTCCAAAACGCGTATTGCGCTCCGTCAAAAATAGGTTGACGGAGCATTTCAAATTTGTATGTTTATCAAGTGATAAATAGAGATTGGAGGATTTCTATCGTGAGGAGACGAGAATTCATGGCGGGTGCTGCTGCGCTTGCCGCATCCCAAATGGCAGGTTCGGCCCTGGCGCAGGTACCGCCGATCAAGATCGGCATGCTGAGCGTCAAGTCCGGCGCGCTTGCTGCCGGTGGCCGGCAGATGGAAGACGGTTTCAGCCTGTTCCTCAAGGAGAGGGGCAATATGATTGCTGGTCGTTCCGTCGAACTGATCGTGGCCGACACCGCCGGGCAGCCCGCCCAGGCCAAGACCAAGGCGCAGGAGCTTGTTCAGCGATCCGGCGTTCATATGGTCGTCGGTCCGGTGGCCGCTTTCGAAGCGCTGGCCATCAACGACTATTTCCAGGAGGCCCAGGTACCGTTTATCTGCTGCTCAGCGGCGGCCGAGGACCTGACGCAGCGCAAGCTCAATCCCTGGTTCATTCGCACTTCATCCACCTCAGCGCAGCCTTGCCACCCGCTTGGTGACTATGCGGCCAAGAAGCTTGGATACAAGCGCATCGCCACGATTGCCGATGACTTTGCATTCGGCCAGGAACAGACGGCAGGGTTCCAGCGCGCGTTCGAGGCAAGCGGCGGTGAGGTCACTACCAAACTTTGGGCTCCGCTGAACGCTGCCGATTACGGCTCGTATATTTCGCAGCTTTCCGGGGTCGATGCGGTGTTCGCGGCCTTTGCCGGCGCTAATGGTCTGCGCTTTCTGCGGCAATACAATGAATACGGCATGAAGGACCAGATTCCGATAATCGCCGCCATGACGACCGTGGATGAAGGCGTTCTGCATAGCATGGGTGACGAGGCGCTCGGCATCATCTCGGCCGGCTGGTATTCAGCCGCGCTGGATACGCCGCAGAACCAGAAGTTCGTCGCAGCGTTGCGCGGCGTCACCGGTGTCGATCCGGGCTTTTATTCGGCATGCTCCTATTCAGCCGGGCTTGCGCTCGAACGAGCGCTGACCGCTGTCGGTGGCAAGGCGGAAGACAAGAATGCGCTAATGGCCGCACTGAAGAAGGCCGTGGTTGCCGACGATCCCCGTGGTCCCTGGCAGCTCGATGACTACGGCAACCCTGTCCAGAACATCTATATCCGCAAGGTCGAACGCAAGGACGGTCGCCTCGTGAATTCGGTGATCAAGACCTATGACCAGGTCACCCAGTTCTGGACCTACCCACCGGACAAATTCCTCGCGGAACCGGTTTACTCGCGAAACGATCCGACCCGGATCTGATCGTCTGCAACGAAGTTAGAAGAAAGGACGTCGCATGATTGTCGACGCGCATAACCATGTTATTCCCGAAAGCACGATCGCGTTCCTCGAAAAGGATGCGGCAACCTTCGGGGTCAAAACCGACACTCTGGACGGTGTCCAGCGTCTCGTCCATCGGGAAGGTTTTGCTTATCCGATGTTCAGTGAGTTCCTCGATCCTATGGAGAAGATCCGCAAGCTCGATGAGCGCGGTTTCGACAAGGCGGTGATCTCGCCTTCGCCGACGCTTTTCTTCTACCGGGTACAGGCCGAGCGGAATGCCGAGTTCGTGCGCTTGCTGAACGAGGAAATCGCACGTTTTGTGCGCTCCGCTCCTGACCGGCTCATCGGCATGGGAACCCTGCCGATGCAGTCGCCGGAGGCTACGATCGCCGAAATCGATTACCTCGTCGATCATCTTGGCTTTCGCTCGGTGATGATCGGCACGCATATCGATGGCGTTCAACTGGCCGATCCCTCGCTGCGGCCGGTCCTCAAACACGCCGCGGACCGCGGCGTGTTCATCCTGACGCATCCCTATTACTTCGGCTCGAAGCCCGGCCTCGAACCCTATTACCTGACAAACCTGATCGGCAATCCGCTGGATACGACTGTCATGACAGCGCATCTGATCTTCGGAAGCGTGATGGAAGAGATCCCGAACCTCAAGATCTGCCTCTCCCACGGCGGCGGTTTCGCGCCGTATCAGGTGGGGCGGCTGATTCACGGCTGGAACGTCCGAAAAGAAGCCAAGACCGTCAACACATCGCCAAAAGATCTGTTGAAGCGCTTCTACTTCGACACGATCACGCATGATCCGCAAGCGCTTCGTTACCTGATCGACTTTGCGGGCGCCGACCATGTGCTGCTGGGAACCGACATTCCCTTCGATATGGCCGATCTAGACCCCTTGGGGACGCTGGCGCTTGCCGACGTCAGCCTGGAGGATCGCACACGCATCATCGCCGGTAACGCCCTTGATCTTTGCGCGACCCTCAACGCGAGGAGCCTTGAAAATGTCCGCTGATACCCACACCAGACGCGCCAGCGCGACAACGGCCATCGTCCGCGGGATCTACATCGACGGTGCGTTCCGCCCATCGTCAGACAGGCAGTTGATGGATATCCGTTCGCCGGCCGATGGCGACATCATCGAAAAAGTGGCTCTGGCCAGCGAGGCTGACGTCGATGCAGCGGTGCAGAGCGCGGCAAGGGCCTTCCGCTCTCCGGACTGGGCCAAGATGTCGGTGCGCACCCGCGCCCGCCTGATTAACAAACTTGCCGATGTCATGGAGGACCATCTCGAGGAACTCTATCAACTCGAGACACTGAACAATGGCCGGCCGATCCGCGAGACGCGGGCGCAGCTTGCCCGCGTCCCCGATCTTTTCCGGTACAATGCGGGGCTGGCGCTGGCTAAACGCGACGACGTCATTCCGGTCGAGGGGGACTACCTCACCTATACCAAGCGGCTTCCCGTCGGTGTTGTTGCCAATATCACACCCTTCAATCATCCGTTGCTGATCGCCTGCCGCAACCTTGCCCCGACCTTTGCATCCGGCTGCACGACCGTCGTCAAGCCGTCGGAATACACGCCGCTCACCACGATGCGGCTGGCGGAGATCTTTTCGGAAGCCGGCCTTCCGCCGGGGGTCTTCAACATCGTCACCGGCAATGGCGCGGTGACCGGCAAGGCCCTGACCAGCCATCCCGGCATTCGCAAGTTGGTGCTCACAGGCGGCACGGAGGCCGGCCGCCTCGCCGGCGCGGCGGCGGCCTCGAATTTCGCACGCCAGACGCTCGAACTCGGAGGCAAGACGCCGGTCGTCGTGTTCGAGGATTATGATCTCGAACAGGCCGTCAACTACGCCGCTTTCGGCGCCTTTGTCGGCGCGGGACAGACCTGCGTCTGCGCTGCCCGCCATATCGTCCAGCGCTCCATTTACGATGCTTTCGTCGAAAAGCTTGCGGCAAAGGCCAAGGCCATCCGTGTCGGCGACCCATTTAGCCCCGATACGCAGATGGGACCGGTCATTTCCGAGCGCCAGCGCGCCCGCGTCCTCGACTATGTGGCAATCGGCGAGCAGGAAGGCGCGCGTCTGGTCGCAGGCGGACGCATTCCGCCCACCCTCGACAATAGCAGCGGCTTCTTCGTGGAGCCGACCGTCTTTGCCGATGTCCGGCCAGACATGCGGATCGCGCAGGAAGAGGTTTTCGGGCCTTTCACAGTGGTCATTCCGTTCGATGACGAGGCCGACGCCGTGCGGATCGCCAATGACAGCCCCTACGGGCTTGCGGCGGCGGTGCGCACCCGTGACGTCGCCCGTGCGCATCGAATGGCGGACAATATCGAGGCAGGCATCGTCTGGATCAACGATCACCACCGCGTCGATGCGGCATCGCCCTGGGGCGGTTTCAAGCTCTCGGGCACGGGTCGGGAATTCGGCAAGGAAGCGTTCGATGCCTATTTCGACGTCAAAGCCGTGATGGTGAACATCGGGGATCGTCCATTCGATTGGTACGACATGGCCGCCGGAGATGTCAGGCTCAATTAACACTGGCATCGAACTCTGGGAGGAGGACTAGATGTATTGGATCACCGGACTATTCAACAGCCTGGCTTTTGCAGCGATACTTTTCGTTCTGGCGGCCGGGTTCTCTTTGATCTTTGGACTGTTGCGCGTGGCCAACCTCACGCATGGAGCGTTCTTCATGCTGGGCGGCTATCTCGCGACGTCCGCGATCGGCCTTGGGTTCTTCCCAGCGGTGCTGGCCGCGGCCCTCGGATGCGCCCTGCTTGGTGGCGCCGTGCAGCATCTGCTGGTGCAACGGCTGGCTGGCAAGGAACTGGCCCAGGTGCTGGCGACGCTTGGCCTTTCCTTCATCATTGCGGACCAATGCCTGCTTATCTGGGGTGGAGACCCGATTTCGGTCTCGGCACCAACCTATCTTCAGGGAGCCGCGCGGCTCGATTTCTTCGCCTTTCCGATCTACCGCCTGTTCCTGATCGCTGCTGCGGCGGCAATTGCCATCGGCCTGTGGCTGCTGGTGGAGCGCACGACGCTCGGCGCCCGCATCCGTGCCGCTGTCGACGACCGGGAAATGGCTCGCGCTGTCGGGGTGCCCGTCACGCGGCTGTTCACGGCCGTCTTCTGCCTGGGCTCTGCACTTGCGGGCGCTGGCGGCGCCCTGGCGGCACCGATCATGTCGGTCTATCCGGGCCTCGACATCGAAATGCTGCCGCTGGCACTTCTGGTGGTCATCATCGGCGGGATCGGCAGCCTTGCCGGATCGCTGATCGGAAGCGGGCTTATCGGCATCATCTACACCTTCGGGCAGATGCTGTTGCCCGATCTCTCATACGTCATTCTGTTTCTTCCCATGGTGCTCGTGCTTGCGGTGCGCCCCGAAGGACTGCTCGGGAGGGCTTCGGTATGAAACATCTTGCTGGAGTACTGGCGCTTGTGATCGGCCTTGCATTGCCCCTGCTTGTTCCCGGGGAATTCTACCTCAGCATCGCGACGCAGATACTGGTTTTCGGACTGTTTGCCGTCAGTGTGAACATCCTGGCTGGCTTCGGTGGCATGGTGTCGCTGGGCCATGCCGGCTTTCTCGGCGTGGCTGCCTATTCCTACGCGATCCTCGTGAACAATCACGGCCTGCCACCGATCATGGCCGCCATCGCCACCCTTCTGATCGGTGCGCTCGTGGCGGCGGCATTCGGGCTGATCGCGCTCAGGACCAAGGGCCTCAGCTTTCTGATGATCACGCTTGCCCTCGGCCAGATCATCTGGGGCGTTGCCTTCCGCTACACGAGCCTAACCAATGGCGACAACGGCATCAGTCTGCCGATCGAAGCACTGCTCGCGACATCGCCGTATGGCCGCTACTATCTGTGCCTTGCGGTGCTCGTCCTCGTGCTTCTGGCGCTTGCCATTTTCGTCCGCTCGCCGTGTGGCGCTGCGCTGAATGGGGTGCGCGACCAACCCCGGCGCATGAGCACGCTGGGTTACAACATCTGGGCGATCCGCTACATCGCCTACATTCTTTCTGGCACCACCGCGGCGCTGGCTGGCATTCTCTATATCCAGATTTTCCGCTTCATCAGCCCGCATGCCCTGTCGCTCACAGCCTCTTCCGAAGGTGTGCTGATGGTGATTTCCGGAGGTATCGGCACGCTTCTCGGACCGGTGGTTGGGGCTGGCATCGTCGTGCTGCTCAAGAATGTCGCAAGCGCCTATACTGATCGCTGGCCCACGCTTCTCGGAATCATATTCCTCTTCATCATTCTCGTCGTGCCGGAAGGTCTGCTGCCGGGAACGAAGCGGATTGCGTCCAAGCTCTTCAGCCGCCTCGCGAGCCGTCGAACAGCACCCGCTCCCTATGTCACCCAATCCCAGGAGGCACGCTGATGTACGCGCTTGAAGTGACCGATCTTGCCAAAAGCTTCGGCGGCCTGCACGTCATCCAGGGCATTTCCTTCTCGGTTGAGCCGGGCGAGCGCCGGTTGATCCTCGGACCAAACGGAGCCGGCAAGACGACGCTGTTCAACCTGATTGCCGGTGATCTGAAGCCGAGCACCGGCCGCATCTTTCTCAACGGTCAGGACGTCTCCGCGCTGCCCACCCATAGCAGAGCCGCCTGCGGCATCGGACGCACATTCCAGATACTCACCCTCTTTGCCGGTGAGACGCTTGTCCGCAACGTCATGCTGGCAGCGCTTGGCCGATCGCCGAGGCGGTGGAATCCCTTCCGCGCCATGGACGCTGACCGCGAGCTGCGGGAGTTCTCTATGGAGATCCTCAAACGGGTGCACCTGGATCATCTGGCAAAGAAACAGGTTTCCGAGACCTCCTATGGGGAGAGACGACGGCTGGAAATTGCGATGGCGCTGGCGCAGAAGCCGATTCTGGTTCTTCTCGATGAGCCGCTTGCCGGGCTTTCCCGCGAGGAAAGAAAGTCGGTCGAAGTGCTGCTCGAGGAACTGCCGGCGGACCTCACCATTTTGATGATCGAACACGACATGGATGTGGCGCTCGCCTTCGCGCAGCGGATAGCCCTGCTGCACAACGGCAAACTACTGGTAGATGGAACCCGGGATGAGGTTATCGCCGATCGGCGAACGAAGGAGGCTTATCTTGCTAAATGAACGACCAGCCCTCGCTCTCCAGGGCATCAACAGCTACTACGGCGACAGCCATATCCTGCAGGACGTATCCTTCAGCGTGGCGCGGGGGCATATCCTGGCGCTGCTCGGGCGTAACGGTGCAGGTAAGACGACCTGCATGAATACGGTGGCGGGCCTGCTCAAACCCCGTGGCGGACAGATCTCAGTCGAGGGCCGACAGGTCGAAGGCGCTTCGCCGGAAGCGATCTGCCGCGCTGGCGTGGCGCTCGTGCCGCAGGGACGGCGGATATTTCGAAGCCTAACAGTTACCGAGAATCTCACGGTGGCGCGCAACAAAACCGTCTCCGCCGAACGCGTTCGCTGGGATGTCGCCGCCATCTTCGGCCTGTTCCCGCGCCTTCAGGAACGGAAGAACCATCCCGCCGGCCTTCTGTCCGGCGGCGAGCAGCAGATGCTGGCAATCGGCCGGGCCCTGATGACCAACCCCGCAGTGCTTTTGATGGACGAGCCGACTGAAGGCCTCGCCCCGCAGATCGTGGCAGAGGTCAGTTCCATCATCGCCAAGCTTAAATCACTCGGACTGACGATCGTGCTCGTTGAGCAGCACACGAATTTCGCGCTCAAGCTCGCCGATGAGGTCGTCATCCTCGCGACCGGCGAGATTGCGCTACGCGAGAAAGCAGCGACCCTCGCCGGAAACGATCAACTCTTGGAAAGCCTCTTGGGCGTGCATTGAGCGGTGCCCAGCTTATTACGGAGAATGCAAATGACCATCGCCAAGCATGCTATTATTATCGGCGGCTCAATGAGCGGCCTGTTCGCAGCCCATCTTCTCCTGCGTCAGGGCTGGACCGTAGCCATATACGAGCGGATCTCTTCGGAACTCGCCGGAAGAGGGGCGGGGATCGTCACCCACCAGGAGTTGTTCGACGTACTGGAGGCGTGCGGCATCGACAGCTCAGCGGCTAAGCTCGGCGTCAGTGTCGAAGGTCGCCGCGTGTTCGACCTTAACGGAAGCATTGCCGGGGAACTGTCTCTTCCTCAGGTGCTGACGTCCTGGGGAAAGCTCTACAGCATCCTCAAGGAAGCCCTGCCGGACAACTGCTACCACTACGGTCATAACCTCGTGCGGATTAGCGAAGGCGAAGCCCGTGTGACCGCTGAATTTGGCGACGGTAGCTCTGCGACCGGTGATCTCCTTGTGGGCGCGGACGGCATATTTTCGGCCGTGCGCCTGCAATTCATGCCGGACGCGATGCCAAATTACGTTGGTTATATTGCATGGCGAGGCATGGTGGATGAGGCCGACCTTTCCGAGGAGACACAGCAGGCGATCTGTAACCATTTTGCCTTTTCCCTGCCGTTGGGAGAGCAGATGCTTGGCTATCCGGTTGCTGGCGCGGATGAGTCGATCGAAGTCGGCAGCCGCCGCTTCAATTTCGTCTGGTATCGCCCCGCGGCGCAGGATGGCGGATTGCAAAACATCCTCACGGATGTGGATGGCACAACCCATGCCCTGTCCATTCCGCCCAACAAGATCCGGCCCGAAGTTATTCAGGACATGCGCGACGCAGCGCGACGCACGCTGTCGCCTCAGTTCGCCGAGGTTGTCGAGAAGACGCAGCAGCCGTTCATTCAAGCGATCCAGGACCTTGAGACGCGTCGCATGATGATCGGCAAAAACATTGCTCTGATCGGCGATGCCGCATTTGTCGCCCGCCCGCATGTTGGAATGGGGGTGACCAAGGCTGCGGCTGATGCCTTCGTGCTCGCGCAAGAGCTCGGCAAAGCAAAGACCGTGGCCGAAGCACTGGCAAGATTCGAAAAGGCGCGCCTTGCCTACGGCGCTGCGGTGATCAGGCGTGCCCGTCACCTCGGTGCATACATGCAGGCCCAGATTCTTACGGAAGAAGAAAGGGCGATGGCCGAACGCCACCGCCATCCGGAAGCAATCATGAGCGAGACCGCCGTCGCGACCGGTATCGCAGCGTAACCATAAAAGGAGTTGAAACATGGGAAATGTCGTAATCGAACGCTGGCCTGAAGTCCCCGAGGGTCTTGATCCCGCTCTTGCACGGGAGTTTGTCGAGAATGCCGGAAATGGCCGGGTCGGGAGCACACTCGTGTCGGAGACGGACCGGGTTCGTGTATGGTCTCTGACCTTGAAGCCCTCCGAACGTATCGGATTTCACACGCACGTCCTCGACTACTTCTGGACGGCCGTAACGGGTGGAAGTGCGAGATCGCACTACGGAGATGGCCGGGTTGCCGAGAGAAGCTACAAGCCGGGGGATACCCAGCATCACACTTATGGTCCCGGCGAATTTATGACCCATGACCTTGAAAACACAGGCACGACTGATCTCGTCTTCACGACGGTGGAATTCAAAGATAGTGCCAATGCGCCACTTGCCGTCTGATCGGTAACGGAGGCTTGTCAGAAATAGGACCCTTGTGATGAACACGCATCGAAAGATTGACCTCGACAAGATATCCGAACGAAGCGACTTTCGAACACTAAGTTCGCAGCGAAATTTCCTCGGCTTCAGTTTGGCTTTGGCAATGGCTGTGATCTATTTCACGTTCATAAGTATCGTTGCGTTTTCGCCAGCAACCTTGGCGCATCCTATCTTGCCCGGCTCGGCCGTGAGCATAGGCATCCTTACTGGAATCGCGATCATGGGATCCGGTTTTATTCTGACCGCAATCTACGTGGTCTATGCCTCATCGCGGATCGACCCGATGGTGGCTGCTTTAAAGGAGAAACTGCAGTGAGCATCCGCCAAATCGGAATGGCGGGTGTTACCGCATCACTTTTCCCGTCGTTGGCCTGGGCAGATGCGCTCACCGGAGAGGTGACGCGGCAACGGGTTAATCCACTCGCGATCGGAATGTTTCTGTTGTTCGTGGCCGCAAGCCTTGTCTTGACTTTCTGGGCGGCACGACGCGGCACGCGAACGGCCAGCGATTATTACGCAGCCGGTGGCGGATTAAGCGGCTTGCAGAACGGGCTGGCAATTGCCGGCGATTACACGTCGGCTGCGACCTTTCTTGGCGTGACGGCACTGGTCTACGGTGCCGGCTACGACGGAATGATATACGCGATTGGTTTCCTTGTCGGCTTTCCAATGATTCTGTTCCTGGTTGCCGAACCGCTGCGCAATCTCGGCCGCTTCACGTTTGCGGACCTTGCGGCTTACCGACTTTCAGAAGGGCCAGTGCGGACCGTCGCCGGCGTCAACACACTCGTTATAGTTCTCTTCTATCTAATCGCCCAGATGGTTGGGGCGGGAAAGCTCATCGAACTCTTGTTCGGCCTGCCATACTGGGTAGCGGTTGTACTCGTCGGCACCTTGATGATGCTCTATGTGACCTTTGGCGGGATGCTTGCGACAACCTGGGTGCAGATTACCAAGGCGGTTCTCCTGCTGTCTGGCACACTGCTAATGTCCTATTTGATCCTATCCCAATTCGGGTTCAGCGTCGGTGCCTTATTCAAGAGTGCAGTTGCAGTTCACCCCAAAGGTGCAGCGATCATCGGACCCGGCGGCCTCGTCAAAGACCCGATATCGGCGATTTCCCTTGGTGTGGCGCTAATTTTCGGTACGGCGGGCCTTCCGCACATCTTGATGCGTTTCTTTACGGTGAGTGACGCCCGCCAGGCCCGAGTGTCTGTCCTGGTTGCCACTGGCTTCATCACGATCTTTTATACCCTGCTGTTCGTGCTTGGGTTCGGAGCGATAGCGCTGCTTACGACGGACCCCGTCTACAAAGACGCCGCGGGCGCCATAGTCGGTGGCAGTAACATGGTGGCGATCCATCTTGCTGATAAGCTCGGTGGCTCGGTCCTGCTTGGCTTTATCTCGGCAGTCGCCTTTGCCACCATCCTAGCCGTTGTTTCCGGGCTGACAATGGCTGGAGCTTCAGCTGCGGGGCACGATCTGTTCGCAAGGGCAATCCATGGCGGAAGGGTGACGGAGCGCGCCGAGATCCTCGTTTCGAAGCTCTCCGCCGTTGCCATCAGCATAGTGGCGATTGTGCTTGGCATCCTGTTTGAAAATCAGAACATCGCTTTCATGGTGGGCCTTGTTTTTGCGATTGCTGCCAGCGCCAATTTCCCGGTCATACTGCTGTCCGTCCTGTGGCGAGATTTGACCACGCGTGGTGCGGTCTGCGGCTCGATCGCCGGGCTCGTCTGCGCACTTCTGCTGGTCATGCTGGGGCCGGCCGTGTGGACTACGGTGCTCAAGCTCGGACCGGCACTGTTTCCCTATGACAATCCGGCACTGTTTTCCGTTCCGCTGGCCTTCATAGTCACGTTCGTGGTGTCGCTCACCGACCGCAGCAAGAGTGCCGATCTGGCCCGCAAGGCCTTCAACGATCAGTATGTCACCGCCCATACCGGACTGAAGTCGACGTCGTAACACACGGATCCCCCACTTGCTGTTGTGGGGTACTCTCGGGCGAAAAACCACTTCGGCGTTCGGTCGCTTCGAGCCAGACCTGTGAGAGTTGCGACAGGCAGGTATACCACGACGATTTTTCTAGACCGTGCTCGTTGACAAGGTCACTCAAGATGTCGTTATATTGTTTATCAGTTGATAATCAACGGACCAGTGTGAGTGACCATCCTGCCATTGGTTTACGTTCGTGTCGGACTTTTATGATGATGAGTAAGGCTTTTGAGCGGGTAGCGGGCAAAGAACATCTTGACGGCTTCGTCCACAACGTGGCGGGCTTGCTCGGGATGCGGGATCTCTGCGAGGCCCAGCACCCGGTAGAAGACCAGAGGCTCGTTGATAAGGCCAACAAACTGCCTAGCGGCGAGGTCAGGGTCGTCAATAGCGACAAGGTCTGCGGCTTGGAGATGTTTCATATAAGCAACAAGGGCTTCCAATGTGGGGCGCTTGCCCCTGTTGATGTAAGTCTCCGACAGTGTCGGGTAACGAGCGCTTTCCCTAATGACCATACGTGCTGTGTCAATCGGTTCCTGCGGAAGCCAGAAAGTCATGACTGCAAGGCCAACCTGCTCCAAAGTCCTGATTGGATCACGCAAGGCATTGGTAGAGTTAGTGATTTCCATCATGGGAATACGCGTCCATACCCTTTGCATAGCCGCGGAAAACAGCGCTTCCTTGTTGCCGAACTGGTTGAAGATCGTTCTACGCGATACCCGGGCTTCGGCGGCGATCATGGCCATGCTTACCGCGTTGGAGCTTTTTGCCAGCAGCAGACGGACTGCGGCATCAAGTATCAATTCACGGCTGTCGGCTGGGCGTGCGTTATCAAATCGGTTCATCTTTTTTCGCCTTTTTGGTGTCTCGAAATGCACTGCACAGTGCAGTGCATTTATTTCGCAAAGATTGATGCTCCAACTTTGAGTGAAGCGAAGTGAAGAACTGCAACTAAAGATAAAGAAAGGGGAATGAAATGCAATCATCACACTCATACATTCGCATTGACAAGGCGTCCAAATCATTCATCACGCGCTCCGGCGAAAGCATCGTGGCACTGAGCGAAATCGATTTATCGATAGATAAAGGAAAGTTTGTCACACTGGTGGGACCGAGCGGCTGCGGCAAGAGCACGCTGCTGCGTATGATCGGCGGTCTCATCAAAAAGTCCAGCGGAAGCGTTGCCATATCAGGTGAAGAGGTCAACGGCCCGACCTCCGGTATCGGAATGGTCTTCCAGTCCCCCGTGCTTCTGCCCTGGCGGACCGTCATGGAGAATGTGACGGTCGCGGCCGACATCGGCAATTTCGACCGCAAGACGATCAATGACCGTGCGACACGCTATCTGAACATCGTCGGGCTGGCAGGTTTCGAAAACAAATACCCGTCCGAGCTTTCCGGCGGCATGCAGCAGCGTGTCGGCATTACCCGTGCGCTGGTTCACGATCCCAAGGTTCTTTTGATGGACGAGCCGTTCTCCGCCCTCGACGCGATGACCCGCGACCGCCTTCAAGTGGAGTTGCAGGCCTTGTGGATGGCGAGCCAGAAGACAGTCGTCTTCGTCACGCACAGTATCCAGGAGGCAGTTTTCCTCGCCGACCGGGTCATCGTCCTCGCGCCGCGGCCGGGAAGGGTTGTCGACGACATCACCATCGACCTGCCGCGACCGCGCACGCTCGACCTGATCAATTCCCCGGAATTCGGGAAATACGCCGGTGCGGTTCGCCGGCATTTTGAAGCAGAGGAAATAGTTCAATGACGCGGTCTGTCACAGTGTCTGGCGCGCCGCGCCCCCGCACCATCAGGAAAATTGTATTGCCTCAGTTCGACAATGTCTCATTGATCTCTCTTGGCATCCTCATCGCTTTTCTGGCAACCTGGGAATGGATCCTTATTCCGACCCTTCAGATCAGTCCGGCATTGCTGCCTAAGCCCAGTGCTATCATCGTGGCGTTGTGGAGCGGGCTGACCACCGGGTACCTGCTGTCGGATACATGGATAACCCTGCAGGAAGTCGCCGCCGGCTATGTCGTTGGATCATTGATAGGCTTCCTGCTGGCCATACCGATTGCCGGATCACGCACAGCGGAACGGATATTCTATCCCTATATCGTCGCCTTGCAGGCCATTCCAAAAGTTGCGATCGCGCCGCTCTTTGTCGTCTGGTTTGGCTTCGGAATGAGCTCCAAGATCATCATTGTCGCGCTCATCACGTTCTTTCCGGTTTTCGTCAATGCCGTCATCGGCCTGCGCGCGACCCCGCCTGAACAACTGGAGCTTTTCGACGTTTATGGCGCCAGTGCCTGGAGGCGGTTCCGCTATCTCAAGGTTCCAAATGCCGCGCCCTATCTCTTCGGTGGCCTCAATGTCGGCGTCACGCTCAGCGTGATCGGTGCGATCGTCGCGGAATTCGTCGGCGCACAAGAAGGCATTGGCGCGGCCATCATGCGTGCCGGTTTCGCGCTGGATACCGCCGGTGTCTTCGCGGCCATCACACTTCTCACGCTGATCGCGGCGGGCGCTAGTGCAGGCGTGCAGGCACTGGGACGCCACCTCGTCTTCTGGATGAACCACCCCAACCGATAAACGTCTCAAGCAAAAATAAGGGAACTGATGACATGAAATCGATACTGAAAGCGGCAGCCGTATGTGCCGCAACGACCTTAGCTGTGTCTGCCGTTTCGACCCGGGTTGAGGCGGAGGAGAATGTACGCATCATCAATGGCAACCCGCTGATGATCAATGCCGTATTCGAACTTTATGTGCCGCTGGCAATGGGCTGGTGGAAAGACGAAGGCTACAACGTCGAAGTTGTCTTTTCGCAGGGCTCAGCTGCCGCCGTACAAAGCATGATCGGCGGCAGCGGCGTCGTCGGCATGATGAACAGCACGCCATGGCTGGCAGCCGACAGCAAGGGGCTCGCCGACATCAGGATGGTTGCGACCATGCGCAACACATCCTGGCGTATTCTCACGATGGCGGACAAGCCGATCAAGGCGGCCAGCGAGTTGAAGGGCAAGACCATCGGCATCGCCGTCGCAGGCTCGGGCGGAATGATGTATCTCAATGGCGTCCTGAACAAGGAAGGCATCGACCCGCAACGCGATGTTCGTCAGGCGGTGATCGGTCTCGGCGCCCAGTCCTATGAAGCGCTGAAGATGGGGCGTGTCGATGCAAGCCTGACCTTCATGTCGGAGATCGCCAACTTCAAGGCTCTTGGCAATGAAGCGGCGTTCTTCTACGACGAAAGCTGGCTCGATTTCCCGGATTATGGTCTGGTTGCGACCCGGCAGGCGATGGCCGACAATCCGAAAATGGTGGAGGCTCTGGCGCGCGGCATCGCAAAGGCGCAGGTCTTTGCGGAGGCAAACCCCGAATGTGTGGCAAAGATCTTCCGCAAGAACTACGGCGCGAATAGGACGCTGACGCTGGAGCAGGATACCGAGATCGCAAAATCCAATCTCGCAGAGGCGAAAATCGCTTTCGAACGGGCCGGCGGAAAGCTCTATGCCAATGTGTCCAAGGATGGTCTCGGCAAACTGCAGGCATTCCTTCTGGACAACAAGCTGATCACGCAGACGGTGGATACGGCCAAGCTGGTTCCGGAGGAGCCGGGCTTCTTTGAAAGAATCAACACATTCGACCATCAGGCCGTCGTTGCTCAGGCAAGGGCCTGCGCCGGCTTCTGATCGGCATGCCCAAGGATATCCAGTGCATCGGGGAGTCGATGCGCTGGAGACGTTCCCCTACATACACGGAGTTTTACAATGATACACGTCGATCACGTCTGCCTCGGCACACGCAATCTCTGGGAAGGCACAGAGCGCCTGAGAGCTGAAACGGGTCTCGGTTTTTACGAGGGGGGCTGGTTTCCCAAGCTGGGCCTCGCCAACAAGATCTTCCCCACCGGCGGCGATACCTATATCGAGGTGGAAAGTGTCGTGGACGTTCATGAATACGAGAACGGCAATCCGGCTGCCCGGTTTTTTCGCGACAAGTGCCGCGATGGCGAAGTCTTCATTGGCTGGTGCGCCCGGGTGGACAGCCGGGAGGAGCTTGAACACCTGGCCAAACGCCTCGGCTCCGACGTGTTCGAGACCGGACTTCGCCAGCGCGCTGACGGTACCCTCGGCATTGCTGTCAGAACGCCTGAGACGATCCCATGCTGGAAGGTTGGCTTGCCCAATTTCTTTTACGTAGCCGATATCACCATGCACCCGTCCCGGGTGTCCACACAGCATGGCACTAAAACGCCCTTGGGACTGAGCTGGCTCGAGCTTGGCGGAACAGAGGAAGAGATGAACGACTATCTCGGCATATCGGCGGCTTCACTGAATCTCAGGTTCAATGGCGGCGCTCACGGCTTGCATGCAATGGGCGTCAACACAACCGCTGGAGAAGTCGAAATTCGCAGGAACGTTCTCAGCAGCACCACCGGGAAACTGTAGGTTTGGTGGTAGCTGTTACATGCTGAACCTGCCGCCGACACCGTTCCAAGGTGTCAGCGGCATTCACAATCGTACTGGAGACACACATGAGCGGCAGCAGACTTTTTAGGCCCATCACGATCAATTCCCTGCAACTGGAAAACCGCATCATCATTGCGCCGATGTGCCAGTATTCGGCCAAAAATGGTGAAATGACCGACTGGCATCTTATGCATCTTGGCAATCTTGCCCTGTCTGGCGCGGGGGCGGTGACAATAGAAGCAACGGCGGTTTCGCCGGAAGGCCGCATCTCCTATGGTGACGTCGGACTGTATTCGGACGCATGCCAGACGGCGATGGACCGCGTTTTGAGCGGAATTCGCCGTTGGTCCGACACGCCATTCATCATCCAGCTCGGCCATGCCGGCCGGAAGGCGTCAACGGAGATCCCGTGGAAGGGCGGACATCAGATCGGCCCGGCGGATCGTGGCGGCTGGAAGACGGTCGGCCCCAGTTCGGTTCCATTTCGCGCGGAATACGATCCTCCGGCCGCCCTTGACGTTTCCGATCTCGCTCGTTTGCGCTCAGCCTTTGCCGATGCTGCCAAACGTGCAGGTTCCCTGGGGCTCGACGGTATCGAGCTTCATGGGGCTCATGGCTATCTGCTGCATCAATTCCTGTCTCCGCTGTCCAATCACCGCACCGATCAATATGGCGGATCGCTTGAAAACCGCATGCGTTTTCCGCTTGAGGTGTTTGAGGCCGTTCGCGCCGTGTTTCCCGCCGAGCGGCCGGTCACGATGAGGATCTCGGCAACCGATTGGGTAGAAGGCGGCTGGGAAATCCACCAAACCGTCAGCTTTGGCAAAGCACTGAAAGCCCTTGGCTGTGACGCTATTCATGTGTCGACGGGCGGGCTGGCCAGCAATCAGGAAATACCGGTCGGGCCCAACTATCAGGTTCCGTTCGCCCGGGTCGTGAAGCAGGAGGTTGGGATTCCGGTCATTGCGGTCGGCCTGATCACGGAATTCGAACAGGCTGAAGGGATCCTGACAACAGGGGACGCGGATATGATCGCGATTGCAAGAGCGGCGTTGTACGATCCCCGGTGGCCCTGGCATGCGGCTGCGCATTTTGGAGATCAGGTTCCGGCGCCCGGCCAGTATCTTCGTTGCCAACCTCGTCAGTTTCGCAACCTGTTCCGCGAAAAAAGGCTTGATTAAATGTTGGCGCGCGCGAGCATTGATCAGACCGTCGATATGCCGCAGACGCAGATCTCGCGGGATGTCATTCATGTGCTGCACGGTGACAGCGGGCAGGAATTGATCTTCAGTCACGGCACTCGTGAGATCGCCGATCTGGTGATTGCCGCAGAGTGGCTTGGCTCCGCGGTGCGCGGTACGGTCACTCGACGAATCATCAGAAGCGCTATTTTGGCTATATCGCGTAGCGCGGGTTGATCCCCGAGACAGACCCTCCCACAGGCGGCACTCCACTTCTCAATCGCTTTGGTTTTTCATGGCCGCCCGGCTGTTCAAGTGCTCGGCTATCTGCTCCTAGGAAAGAAGGGCGCCGTTGGCCGGGACATCGAGGTCTATTACCGACAGCTGTGTGCCTCGGAACTCTGAGCGCTTAGCGAGAGCCCGCCATGAAACGAAAGAAGCAATCCGTCGGCGTCTGACGGCAGGTCGTTAGCGCCCCGGGAGATAGGCAAGTGTCACGGCGACGCGCTCACAACGCTCAGTGCAGCGTGGATCTGCGAGACGACAGCGGCCCCCTCGCCGACGGCTGCGGCAACCCGCTTGGTTGATCCGGCCCGGACATCGCCAATGGCAAAGACGTTCGGCAGGCTGGTTTCGAGGGGCAGGGGATTGCGGGTTGTGCTGCAGAGTTTGTCGAAGGCCTGACCGGTGATGATGAAGCCTTTGGCATCTGTATGGACGCGGTCGCTGATCCAGCCGGCATTGGGATCGGCGCCAATGAACAGAAAAAGATGGTGGAGCGGCAGCATGTGTTCGCTGCTATCCAACCGATTGTGAATAGTCGCAGAGGTGAGGCCAGTCGCGGGATCGCCAGCGACCGCGTTCACTTCGCAGTTCATATGAAGTTCGACATTGGGCAGAGATTTGATGCGGTCGATCAGGTATTGCGACATCGTCTCCTCCAGCGCGCGACGGACGACGAGATGCAGCTTCGCGACCTGCGGTGCGAGAAACACGATAGCCTGGCCCGCAGAATTGCCGCCACCGACCAGCGCAACCTCCTCGCCGGCACAAAGCTTTGCCTCGATGGGCGAAGCCCAGTAGGATACGCCGTTTCCCTCGAACGTCTCTATGCCGGCTACATCAGGCCGTCGGTAGCGAGCACCCGATGCGATCACGACGCTGCGCGCCTGTACCGCCTTGCCACCGGAAAGTTCAAGCTTGATCGCGCCGCCCGGGTGTTCGGGTGGGACCAAACTATCGACTTCAACCGGTAGCACCATTTCCGCCCCAAACTTCAGAGCCTGATTATAGGCGCGACCCGCCAGAGCCTGGCCGGAAATGCCGGTTGGGAAGCCGAGATAGTTCTCGATACGCGAAGAGGCGCCGGCCTGTCCTCCGACGGAGCGTTCATCGATGACGATCACGTCTAGGCCCTCGGAGGCGGCATAGACCGCGGTTGCAAGACCCGCTGGTCCAGCCCCGACCACAGCGACATCATAGACCTTGCCGGGCGTAAGCTCCGGGGTCATCCCCATGCAGGTTGCCGCCTGCGCCTCCGTCGGGTTTTTCAGCACTGTGCCGTTGGGACAGACCATCAGAGGGAGTTCGGAAGCCAGAATGCCCAGGCGCTCGATCAGCGCCCGGCCTTCGCCCTCCGCTGTTGCATCGAGTATGATGTAGGGAAAGGCATTGCGGGCAAGAAAGCTCTGCAGGCGCGAGAGCGCGGCGTGACCTGCCACACCGATCAGTACGGAGCCAGCGCCGGCGTCGATCAGAGCAACGCGGCGTAGGATGAAGGCGCGCATGATGATCTCGCCAACATCCGCAGAGCCGATCACCAGCGCCCGTAAATGCACCGCATCGAAGGCAATTGCCGTACAGCCTTCCGCTCCGGCCCGAGCACCCGCCAGTGTCGGGCGACCCGAGAGTTGGTTGACCTCACCCGACAGATGGCCGACGCCATGCGTCGTGATCGGCGCCTCGTGGGAAAGGCCCTCGTGACGAAACACGTCCATCGTGCCTTCCAGCACGAGCCAGGCAGGTACTGCGTGATCGCCAATCTTATAAATGAAGGTACCGGGTTCGAAATGCTTCGGCTCGCCTAAGGCAAAGCGTTTGGCTGTCTCGACCTGCCGGGGGCTGAGCTCCGGAAACATCTGGTGCTGTCGTGCGCTGAGATCCGCCATCATTTATCCTCGAGCTCGAATTGTTGGATATGCCCTGCCGCAGAGTCCGCGGTCAGTAATAACGCGGGATTGGCCCGCGCTGCGGCGTCTGGTCCGGCAATTCCACCATGATCTCATCGACATAGCACCAGCCCCAGCCTTCCGGCGGATCATAGCCCTCAATGATGGGATGACGGGTCGAGTGATAGTGCGCGGTGGCGTGTCTGCCTGGAGACTGATCGCAGCAGCCGACATGGCCGCATTCGCGGCAGAGCCGCAGGTGAAGCCAAACCTGGCCGGTCTTGAGGCATTCCTCGCAGCCGAGCGTCATCGGCTTGACCGACCGGATGGTGGATGTGTGCGAGCATCGGTGAGACATCAATTCCACTCCATGAGATGTTGACGGTCGTCATTGAGACAACGCTTGTTCTAGGCAGAGCACGAGCTGGCGGAAGTCCACAGGCTTGCCAAGAAAGGCGAAAGCGCCGCCGTCCAATGCTGCTGCTCGCGTCCGTTCGTCGCTGTAAGATGTCATGAAGATCATCGGCGGCTTTGGTTGGGCCTGCCCGTTCAATACGGCCTGCAGTTCGATGCCGCTCAGACCCGGCATCTTGACGTCGACCAGCATGCAGTCGATCGCAACGCGATCACCATCGGCGAGAAAATCTTCCGCAGACGAAAACAGCCGGCTCTCATATCCGCAGGACAAAACGAGATCGTCAAGGGCTTCGCGGATCGACCGATCGTCGTCAACGATGGCTATGACAGGTGTTCTGGACAATGTGTTTGGGCCTTGGCTGGTAAAATCCACTGGCCTTGATATACGCCGCCGAGATCGAGCATTGCACCATACATGGGTCTAGGTTTTGTATTCAAAGCCCCAGCAGTTCGGCTTTCCGCACGAGTTCGGCAACGGAGCGTGCCTCCATCTTGCGCATGACATTGCCGCGATGGAGTTTCACGGTGATTTCGCTGATGCCAAGGTTGAAGGCAATCTGCTTGTTCATGAGACCTTGGACGACAGCTGCCATCACTTCGTGTTCGCGGCGTGTCAACGTCTGGGCGAGTTCGGTGACGGCACTATTGGTCGCTGATTGCTGGCGAACCTCACGGTCTTTTTGGAACGCCACGGAGACCGCATCGAGGATGTCCTGATGCCGAAACGGCTTGGCGAGGAAGTCGATGGCGCCGGCTTTCATCGCGCGCACGGTCATCGGAATATCGCCATGCCCGGTCATGAAGATGATCGGCATGCGGTTGCCGAGCTTTTCCAGATGCAGTTGGAAATCGAGACCATTCGCGCCGGGCAGGCGAACGTCCAGCAGGATGCAGCCCGGTCGGCTGAGGTCGGCATTGTCGAGCAGATCCTGAGCGCTCTCAAAAGATCTAGCTTCCGTGCGTATCGACAAAAACAGATCGACCAACGCCTCCCGGATCGATGGATCGTCGTCGACGACATAAACGACGGGCGTATCGCCGTTTGGCAGTTGGGCAGATTTTCTCGCATCATTCATGGATGGCCTCGATCGGGACTATCATTTCGAACTCGGCGCCGCCGTCGGCATGGTTGCCGGCTGTCAGCGAACCTCCACGGGCTTCCAGCATGCTGCGGCAGATGGCGAGGCCCATGCCCATGCCGGTTTCCTTGGTGGTGCAGAACGGCTTGAACAGGGTTTGAAGTATGTCGGAGCTGAGACCGGGGCCGATGTCGCGCACCTTGATTGCCACGCTCTGGGCGTCGGCGGCTTCAATTGCTACCTCTATCCGCCGCTGGGCTTCCGGCGTGGCGTCCATGGCCTGAAGCGCGTTGGTGATCAGGTTGATCAAAACTTGCTGCAGCTCGATCCTGACGGCTTTGACAGTTGGAAGATCGCCTGGAGCGATGATTTCGAACGGGATACTATTTCTAAGCAGTTCGCTTTCCATCAAGGCTCGTGTTTCGGTGACGAGATCGACCAACGATATGGGTTCGAGAACGGGCGCACGGTTGCCAAGCATAGACCGTGTGCTCTGGATGATGTCGCTGGCACGTTGGCTGTCGCGGACAATGCGCTCGGCGGAGCGGGAAACCGCCGCCAGATCGGGCGGATCGCGATCAAGCCAACGCTGCAGGGCCTGGGCGTTGACGACGAGTGCGCCGAGTGGCTGATTGAGTTCATGGGCCAGCGACGCCGAAAGGGCACCGACAGTTGCCGCCCGAGACGCAAGTGCGAGTTCAGCTTGAGCCTCGAAAAGCGCCTTCTGAGTCATTTCACGTTCGGTGACATCAAACATGCCGACAATGACGCGGTTGAAGTTGGCGATATCCTCCGGAAAGCCAACCGTCAGCAAGACCATCTTCAGGCTGCCATCGGCCGTGATAACCGTGCCTCTGCCCTCGAAGTGTCTCTTATGGTCGAAGATGGCCACCAGCAAATCCAGAAAAGTCACGTCGTCCTGGGCAATATAGCGGCGCATCGAGCGCACGTCCTGTGCATCAACAATGCCGAGAAGTTCGAGCGCAGCGGCATTTGCCGCAATTGTCGGGACGCGCGCGATGCAGTCTTCAATGAAATCAGGATTGTCCCGTGCATACATGCGCAGATCGACCACACCTTTAGCCCGGAGGTCCATCAACAGGCCGCGCACCTCCGAGTAATCGCGCTCCCAAAGGGCGACGCGGCCCTGTTCGAAGATCGTACGGTAACGCTCCTCGCTGCTGCGAAGTGCGGCGTTGAAGCGCAGCAGATCGAGGCGCGCACGCTGGTTTCGAATGATCAATGCGCAGGTGATTGCCATTGCAGCAACAGCAACTGCCAGGCGGAGTGCGGCAGCCAGATCACCCTGTAACCCATGTGCTGTCCCATACGAAAATATCGAAAGGCTTACACAGATGCCTGTCAGAAGCAGCGTACCCTTTTCCGTCAGCGTTTCTGCCGAGAGTAGCAGGGTGATTACATAGAGCGTGGCGAGTGCGCTGTGGATGTCTGTGAATGTGTCGAAATAAAAAACCGTCGCTGCGAGGGCAACGGCGAAGATAAGTATTCCGCTCTCATGGCGCGCCCAGACGCCGTTTCGGGTTCACAAGAACAAGCGACCGCAATGCTTTACCCCACTTCGATTTCACTGGGATGATCAAGCCATTCCGCTTTATAAAATACAATCGCAATATCGACTATTCCGTGCAAACTCAATCTCATACGCCTCAAAAAAAGCCATCCCAGCGCGGCTGGGATGGCCTCAATCGGATCGCGACATCCGAGGGTTCAGGGGAGGGGATGCCTGAACCGTCAGGGCTTTAGTGCCCAGCCTGTCTTCTTGGGAGGGGACAGAAGACACCCAACTTGTAGCCTCGGCCGCCGCCTTGCGAAACTATACCAAGGTGTGGGTTCGCCTAGCCAAGCATTGGATACTGCGTTCTGCGGTCGTCGTCTAAAAACGTCTCCAGCAACTTCGACAACCCCAATGGAGACCGTTATGGACCGCACACTGACCGAGAAACACCGCAAGTCGCCGCTCGCAACGCCGACATCTCTGAGCTCCAATGCAACAACCGATATTTCCGGTGCTCTGACAGCGCTCCTGGCCGATGTCTTCGCACTCTACCTCAAGACCAAGAATTTTCACTGGCATATGAGCGGACCGCATTTTCGCGATTACCACCTGATGCTCGACGAGCAGGGTGAGCAGATCTTTGCCATGACCGACGATATCGCAGAACGGGTCCGCAAGGTGGGCGGCACCACGATCCGCTCGATCGGGCACATAGCCCGTGTCCAGCGTCTGCTGGACAATGATGCGGACTTCGTCACGCCTGATGACATGCTGGCCGAACTGCACGAGGACAATCTCACACTGGTTTCGCTGATGAAGGAAACACATGCACTGTGCGACGAGCATGGTGACATCGCCACGGCGAGCCTGATCGAAAACTGGGTGGATGAGGCCGAGCGCCGCGCCTGGTTTCTGTTTGAGACCACCCGCCGCGCCAAGTGACGGCTTGAGCCTTTCAATTGGCCACAGGCCGGCTCTTCTTCCGGCGGTTCGGCCCTTCCGGAGGGACCGATGAACACTGAATTTTCTCTTTCCTGCCGGCAGATCCTGCTGACCGGCACCAGCATCTCTCTTGCCTTGGCCCTTCCGGCAGTCGCTGCAGAGAAGAAACCTTCCCCCAATCCAAAGGAATCGAACCGATGACCCAGAATTTTGTGACCACCAAGGACGGCGTTGAAATCTTCTACAAGGACTGGGGCCCGAAGGATGCGCAGCCGATCGTCTTCCACCATGGCTGGCCGCTGTCCTCCGACGATTGGGACACTCAGATGCTGTTCTTCGTCAATCAAGGCTACCGTGTAGTCGCCCATGACCGCCGCGGCCATGGCCGCTCGGCCCAGGTGAGCGAAGGCCACGACATGGACCACTACGCCGCCGATGCGGCAGCCATTTTCCAGCATCTCGATCTGCGCAATACCGTCCATATCGGCCATTCGACAGGCGGCGGCGAAGTCGCGCGCTATGTCGCGAAATACGGCCAGCCGCAGGGTCGGGTCGCCAAAGCAGTGCTTGTCAGTGCCGTCCCGCCGCTGATGGTCAAGACAGCAGGCAACCCTGGCGGCACGCCGATCGAGGTGTTCGACGGCTTCCGTGCTGCTCTGGCAGCCAATCGTGCGCAGTTCTTCCTCGACGTTGCGTCCGGTCCCTTCTACGGCTTCAACCGCGAGGGTGCCAAGGTCTCGCAAGGCGTGATCAACAATTGGTGGCGCCAGGGCATGATGGGCAGCGCCAAGGCCCATGCTGATGGTATCAAGGCCTTTTCAGAGACCGATCAGACCGAAGACCTCAAGGCGATTACCGTGCCCACTTTGGTCACTCAGGGCGATGACGATCAGGTCGTGCCCTACAAGGACGCATCGGAACTCCAGGCCAAGCTGTTGAAAAATAGCACGATCAAAATCTACAAGGGCTTCCCGCACGGCATGCTGACCACCCATGCCGAGGTCATCAATCCTGACCTGCTGGCCTTCATCAAAAGCTGATTGCCTAGGTTTCCGACACTCGGATATGGCGGTCCTTCAGGCCGCCACCTCTCCCGGTATTACGATAAATGCCTTACTGCGTTTGTTCATCTACCAGGTACCCAGATTAACTGGCTGGACCCGGCTGGTTATGGTGCTCGCCACATGGTCTCGCTGATCACGGAAGTCCGCGACCTGAACCCCTCGATTTGGCGATCGCCAGCCTTATTGAGAACTGGGTCGATAAGACTGATTACCTGACAGGCGACGACTGAATTCATCAGCATATCCCTGACCACTGTTGGACCTGAAAGTGGTCGCTTGGCATTATCGTATCGAAAATTGATATGCCGATCGATCATTTATGCCCACTACAGCGTCGAGCGTTGTGAGGCTAGGTTTAATTGCTCGAGTCAAGCATATTGTAACGTCAAAATTGAAAGACAAAGCCGTGAACGCCAACCTTTTTACTTCCATAGAATTAGCGGGCCTTACCTTGCGTCATCGTATTGCGATGGCACCTCTGACCCGATCGCGAGCCGGGCAGCCAGGTAACGTGCCAACCACGATGAATGTGGATTATTACCGACAGCGCGCGAGTGCCGGTTTGATCATTACCGAGGCCACCCAGATCTCGCAGCAGGGACAGGGTTATGCCTGGACGCCGGGTATCTATACGCCCGAGCAAGTTGCGGGCTGGCTTGAAGTCAGCAAAGCCGTTCACGAAGAGGGCGGCATCATATTCCTGCAGCTATGGCACGTCGGGCGCGTTTCTCACCCAAGCTTCCAACAGGACGGCGGACTGCCAGTGGCTCCGACCGCAATGCCGGTGCCCGGAAAGACGTTCATTGTCGATGAAACGGGCAGGGGCGTCTGGGGAGATATCCCGGAGCCGCAGGAGCTGACTAAGAGTGGAATCGAGGCGATCATCGGTGACTATGTCACGGCTGCCCGGAACGCCATCGCTGCCGGTATGGACGGTGTGGAGATCCATGCGGGCAACGGCTATCTGCTGGACCAGTTCATCAACAGCAACAGCAATCATCGCATGGATCAATATGGCGGCTCGAAAGAAAACCGCGCGCGGCTGCTTCTGGAAGTCACCGATGCAATTTCCAGGGAGATTGGTGCCAGCCGGGTGGGTGTTCGTTTGACACCAATGGGGCGTTTCATGGGGATGGGAGACGACACTCCAGAAGAAACATTCGGTTATATAGCCGAACAACTCAGCAGACGTAGTCCCGCATACCTTCACCTGGTGGAGCCGGAAATCGTCGGAACTGTTCTGGATGAACACTACGATCCTCGCTGGGATAGCATCATGAAGCTTCTTCGCGAGCGGTTCAAAGGTCCATTGATTTTGGCAGGCGGCTTCACCTACGAAAAAGCCCAAGCGGCCATTGCCGAAGGACGGGGTGACGTCATTGCATTCGGACGGCTGTTCATCGCAAATCCCGACCTCCCGTATCGTTTGCGCACCGGTGCTCGCTTGAACGACCCTGACAGTTCAACCTTTTTTGGCGGAGACAGCCGTGGATATGTGGACTACCCGGCGCTCGTCGAGACTGAATGAGGCGAACATCAAGCCAAGGTCAACCCTACACCAAGGTCTAGGTTTGCCCAGCTCATAGTGCAATTCCGTGCGCAGCCCAATCGGTTAAAATCCTGGCTACCAATTTCCGGATGGTGGGATGGATACTCAGCGACGGTGCCCTCAGTCAGTGGCACTGGCCACATCCAAGCGTCAGACAGATCGTCGTCTGTACTTGCAATACAAAGGTACGCCCAAATGCATTTCAATAGACGCCAACTGCTGACGGGTGCCTCGATCCTGGGTTTGACAATCACTGCGGGGCTTGGGGTCTTCGCATGGATCGCCTACGAACCGGAACTTTCGAAGATTCCTCCAACTGATCGAGCTTCGCTTTCACCGGCTCTGATCCGCAAGGGCGAGCAATTGGCGACCGTGGGCGACTGTATTGTTTGCCACACCGCCGATAACGGCCCGGCGCTCGCCGGTTCGCGGCCGTTGGCTACGCCATTTGGGACTCTTTATTCCAACAACATTACCCCCGATCCTGAAACTGGGATCGGCAACTGGTCGGCAGATGCGTTTCGCCGCGCGATGAAGGATGGCGTTGCCCGCGATGGCAGCCACCTCTATCCGGCACTTCCCTATGAACATTTCACGCGCGTCACAGATACGGATCTCGATGCCATCTACGCGTTTCTGATGAGCCGCGAGCCGGTCAAGGAGACCGCACCTCCAAACGAACTTCTCCCTGGACTGGGCTTTCGTCCGCTTCTTGCCGGCTGGAAACTGTTGTTTCTGCGGCACGAAGTGACAGTCTCCGAACACATGAAAAGCAGCGAATGGAACCGCGGAAAATACCTGGTCGACGGGCTCGCCCATTGCGGCGGTTGCCACACGCCCCGAAACGTTCTCGGCGGGGAAAAGTGGGGGGACGAGTTTGCCGGTGGCATTGCGGAAGGCTGGAACGCACCCCCTCTGGATGCTTCCAATACGTCCGCTGACCGCTGGAACGTCGATACGCTTCAGGCGTATCTGAAAACCGGGACTGCGAAGGGACACAGCACGGCAGCTGGTCCCATGGGGCCGGTGACAGAAGGCCTGTCGAGGCTCAACGATGCCGACGTTCGTGCAATCGCTATATACATCGATTCGACAATGCACTCTGGAACCGTCGCAACTCCGATTGCGACGCCGCGCGTGGTCACGGAGACATCTGACGCCGGAGCTATATTGTTCGAAGGCGCCTGTGGGGGATGTCACGAGCCTTCTACACCGATGGGCATCAGGGGACGGCCGCTGCTATCAGATACCTCCGACATGAACTCAAAAGATCCTCGAAATGCAGTGCAGGCGGTCCTGCAGGGCATAAAAGATCCGACTAGCGACGCTCCGTTCATGCCCTCGTTTGCCGACAATCTCACCGATAGACAGATCGCGGACCTCCTGGCCTACGGCCGTTCGCGGTTCACGACGCAACCGCAATGGCCGCGTCTTGAAGACACCGTTCGCGATATTCGCAAGGAGAACGCACAATGACGACATCGATCATGGTCAACGGAAAAAGACACCAGGTCGATAGCGACATAGATACGCCGCTTCTTTATGTGCTGCGCAATGATCTGGAACTCAACGGCGCCAAATACGGCTGCGGCCTTGGACAGTGTGGCGCCTGCACCGTACACATCGACGGCAAGGCGGTCTTTTCCTGCCTCACTCCGCTAGGAGCGATTGGCGAAAGGTCGGTTCGAACGATTGAAGGCCTCGGCTCTGTCGACGCTCCAGGCGTTTTGCAAAAGGCGTTTCAGGATGAGCAGGCCGCGCAGTGTGGTTACTGTATCGCTGGCATGATCATGCGCGCGCAGACCCTTTTGGACAAGATCCCCAATCCGAGCGATGACGAAATCCGCGACAACTTGCAACCCAATCTCTGCCGTTGCGGCACCCATGCGAGGATCCTCCGCGCCGTCCGGCGCGCAAGCGACGTTATGACAGGAGTGGTCCGATGAACATGATTTCCAGGCGCTCGTTTCTGGCGGCCAGCGGTATTGCGGTAGCATTCGCTCTCGCACGACCTGCACGAGCCCAGTTGGCCGGAGGTGGGGAAGGGGGCGCCGGCCCGGCTATTCTGAATCCCGACCTACCAGGCAGCCTGAAATCCTGGCCCTATCTGGATGCCTGGATACAGCTCGATCAAAACGGGAAAGCCACTGTATTCACGGGTAAGGCCGAGCTCGGACAGGGAATACGGACAGCGTTGACGCAGGTAGCTGCGGAGGAACTCGACCTTCCGCCCGCCTACGTCACCCTTGTTACGGTTGATACACTGCGCACACCGGATGAGGGGCTCACGGCAGGTAGTCATTCCATGCAGGACAGTGGCACCGCGATCCGCAATGCGGCAGCAAACGTGCGCATGCTCCTGCTTGCGAAAGCCGCTGCAACGCTCGGGGTCGCAGAAGCGGATGTTACGACCGAGGGGAATGGAACCATTGTCGCAGCCGATGGGCGCAGCCTTGGGTACGGCGAGATTGCCGCAGCGGTATCGCTGCATGTGGAAGCGGTGCCCAATGCACCTCTTCGCCAGAAGAGCCAGTTTCGGACGATGGGTTTCAACCTACCGAGACTGGATATCCCGGCAAAGACGACCGGGGGAGAAGCGTTCATACAGGACATGCGCCTGCCGGGAATGCTGCACGCCCGGGTCATTCGCGGTCCGAGCATAGGCACACGGCTGACGCTTCCGCCAGATACCGAAATCGAAGCCATGGACGGCGTCGTCAAGTTCGTCCGCAACGGCGATTTTGCGGCGGTCGTCTCCAGGCGCGAGTGGGATGCTGTCAAGCTGATGCGCAGATTGCAGGCCTCACCGTACAAGGCTGCGAAAGAGCTTCTCCCGTCGGGCGAGGTCGCGGAAACATTGAAGGCGCTGCCTGCTCGCGAGATCGTCATTCAGGATACGAGTAGACCGACTGCGGACCCCAAGCATTCTGTCAGCCAGAGTTTTACCAGAAACTGGATTAGCCATGGGTCGATCGGACCTTCCTGCGCGTTGGCGTGGCTGCAAGACGATCTCCTGACGATATGGACACATAGTCAGGGGACGTTCGACGTCAGGCGAGTGGCGGCGGAGCTTCTTAATCGGCCGATAGAAACCATTCGCGCCATCCACGTCGAAGGCGCCGGTTGTTATGGACAAAACGGCGCGGACGACGTTGCTGCGGAAGCCGCCCTGATCGCCGCGTCGATGCCGGGAAAGCCTATCCGGTTGCAGTGGATGCGCGAGCAAGAGTTCGGCTGGGAACCACTTGGTCCGGGAATGGTGACGGAAGTCGAGGCGGCCGTCGATGCCGGCGACCGGATTGTCAAATGGAACTACGATGTGTGGAGCAATCCTCACAACAACCGACCGGTCGGGGCGGGCGGCGTGCTTGTTGGAAACGAGGTGTCGCATCCGTTTCCTATTCCGGAGGGCAAGCCGATCCCGATGCCGGAAGGCGACGGCAGCCGCAACTCGAACCCGCTCTACGATTTGCCAAACACGAATGTCATCTACCACTTCATCAAGGACATGCCGATAAGGGTTTCCGCGCTGAGGTCGCTTGGAGCGCACCTGAATGTGTTTTCGATCGAGAGCATGTTTGATGAACTTGCGTTGAAGGCTGGAGTGGATCCGCTGGATATGCGGTTGGCCCACATGGCCGACGACCGCGCACGAAGCGTCATGCTGACCGCCTCGGAAGCCTTTCGCTGGAAAACTCGCAACAAGACTTCGCCGCTACAAGGGTTCGGTATGGCGTTCGCGCGTTACAAGAACCTGGGTGCCTATTGCGCAGTGTTTATGGAAATCAAAGTCGAGCGCGACACGGGTCGCCTGACAGTTCGAAGGGTTCAGGCCGATGTGGACTGCGGCGAGGTCGTTTCTCCAGACGGTATCCAAAATCAGGTTGAAGGGGCGATTATTCAATCCTTAAGCTGGTGCACCCGCGAGGCATCGGGCAATGACGGCACTCTGCGCACAGCCTTCGATTGGAGCACCTATCCAATTTTACGCTTCCGTGACGTACCTGAAGAGATAGCTGTCACCGTCCAGCAGCAGCCGGGAAAGCCTTTCCTGGGCGTAGCCGAGTGTGGCCAAGGACCAGCTTCCGCAGCACTTGCGAATGCACTGGCTGATGCCACCGGTGTTAGATTCACTCACATGCCGATCACTGCCGAGAAAATAAGAGCCGCGATTGTAACCCTTTAGGGGATGGAGATCAGCTTGGTACCGCACGGCCTTGATCAGAGTAGGCGGCGAAGGCTTCCTGAAGTGCCAGGACGAATACGCGCACTTTGGGCAAGACCAGCCGTGTAGTGGGGTACACTGCCCAGATCGGCATGTTCTCGGGCGCGCCGTCGGCGAGAGTGACAGCTACAAGCCGGCCCGCCCGCAGGTCATCGCGGACGGCCCAATGCGACAACAACGCGATGCCGCCGCCCGCCAGGCAGGCGGCATGGCAGATGGCAATACTGCTCGACGAAAAACGTGAATGAACGCGGATATGTTTTTCCCGCTCACTTTCCGGCGCCGTCTCGTTCCGCATCGTCCAGTGGGTGGTGCCGTTAAGCGGGAGGCAATCGTGCAGCGCCAGATCACTCACGAAGGCGGGTTGGCCGCGTCGGTGAAGATAGTCGGGTGCTGCTACCAGAAGCCGCGGATTGTCGGCCAATCTTTGGGCGATCAAGCTGTTGTCACGGAGATGGGCAATGCGGATGGCGAGATCAGTTCCGGTCGCAACGAGATCGGGAAGCGTGTCGGTCACGTCGAGCGAGATGCGGAGCTCAGGATTGTCCATCAGCAGGCGGGGCACAAGGGGCGCCACAAAAGTTAGGCCGAAAGCGGCGGATACCGAAACGCGCAGCAATCCCGCAGCGCCCCGGCCATCGGATCTCAACCGCGATGTGGCCTCCTGCTCGTTGTCAATGATCGACCGGGCGTATGGCAGAAACGTTTCGCCTTCTGGTGTGAGCGACAAAGCGCGGGTCGTGCGGTGCATCAGGCGTATACCGAGCGATGTTTCGAGCGCAGCCAGCCGACGGCTTGCAGCCATGGCCGGGATGCCCAGCCGACGGGCTGCTTCTGCAAGGCTGCCCGCGTCAACGGCAGTGGTGAAAACGCGCAAATCATCCGTATTCATTATAACGATTCTCGATATCCGGGCCAAACATTCGGACCCACTAAAACTGATCGAGATTAAATTATAGAAAAGTGGCTGACGAAAATACACTGGAGAGACATGGAAATGGAAACTTTACAAACTTCGAAAGCATCAGCATTACCTGGCGACGTAACCGGCAAAGGTACCCATAAGCTCGGCCTGCTGGCCATGGCGGCCGCCAGCGGCATCGCCGTTGCCAATATCTACTACAACCAGCCGATGCTGGGTATAATCGAGGCGGAGTTTCCTGGACAGTCGGCTGCGACGTTGATCCCGACCGCAACCCAGCTCGGTTATGCGCTTGGTCTGTTTCTGTTGCTTCCGCTAGGCGATATCCTTCATCGCAAGCCGCTGATCGTCGGTCAGTTTGTCGTGCTGGCTGTCGCCTTGGCTCTGGCTGCTATTGCGCCGTCTGCCTGGACGCTGGTCATTGCCTCCCTTGTGGTTGGCGCCAGCGCGACGGTGGCGCAGCAGATCGTGCCGTTTGCAGCATCACTGGCAACCCCGGAAAAGCGCGGTGCTACGATCGGCACTGTCATGGCAGGCGTACTGGCCGGCATCCTCTTCAGCCGTACATTGTCCGGCTTTGTCGGAGAGCATGGCGGCTGGCGTGAAATGTTCTGGATTGGCGTACCGCTGGCTCTGGTCGCCGCCGTTTTGATGTTCGTGACATTGCCCCATCACCGGGCAACCTCTAGCATGCCCTATGGCAAGGCGCTCCGCTCGCTGGCACACCTCTGGACACGCTTCCCAACGCTGCGCATGGCGACATTCGTTCAAGCTGCTCTGTTTGCTTCGTTCACGGCGTTCTGGACTATCCTCGCACTCTACCTCCAGGGACCGCGTTTCAACCTTGGTGCCGATGTGGCGGGTCTGTTCGGCATCGTTGGCGCGGTAGGCGTCTTTGCAGCACCGCTCGCCGGTCGCGTCGCCGACAAGCATGGCCCGTCTTTCGTGGTTTGGGGTGGTGCTATCCTGACGCTGGTTGCATGGGTGGTATTTGGTCTTTGGGGCGCGATTGCCGGTCTGATCGTCGGCGTCATCGTGCTGGATTTCGGTATCCAGAGCGCGCTCGTCTCGAACCAGCACCTCATTTATGCGCTCGACCAGCAAGCTCGTAGCCGTCTGAATACCATCTTCATGACCGGCATGTTCCTTGGCGGCTCATTTGGTTCGGCAGTCGCTACCGTCGCGTGGAGCCAGGGAGAATGGACCGGCGTCAGCATCCTGGGTGGAATGCTCGCCATCATCGCGCTTTTGGTTCTGGTTCTCGGCCGCAATCGCTCAAGCGCTGCCTCCAGCAAGCACGAAGGAAGCTAATCATGAAACCATTGCGTATCCGCGTTGTCGGCGGCTCGCTTGCGGGCCTGTTCACCGCAATTTTGTTGCAGAATGACGGCCATGATGTGGTTGTTTACGAACGCTCCCATTCCGGACTTGCTGGACGCGGAGCGGGACTGGTGCCCCAGGAAGACGTCTTTCACATGCTGCGCATGATCGGCGCAGATCAAGCTGCCAATGTCGGCGTGATGGCCCGCGAACGGATCTACTTCAATGCTGACGGCTCGGTCGCCCAGAAGCTGTCGATGCCCCAGATGCAGATTTCGTGGGACTTTCTCTACTCGGAAGTCTTGGCGCGCCTGGAAAAAGGACGGCACCAGACCGGACGTGCCGTTGAGGCCGTCATTGATGCCGACGATGGTGCTACTATCATTTTTGCCGATGGCTCATCCGAAAAGGCCGATTTGGTGATCGGTGCGGACGGACTTGGCTCATTAGTCCGGGCCACTCTCAACGAGGACTGGCATAACCGGTATGCGGGATATGTTGCCTGGCGTGGACTGCTGCCTGAAAAGGAACTTCCCTCGGGAGCATCAATCCTGCTCGATCGCTTTGCCTTTTATATCAGATCCGGTGTGCATATTCTCGGCTATCTGGTACCTGGCCCTAAAGGCGAAACGACGCCGGGACAAAGGCGCTACAACTGGGTCTGGTACCGCCCCGTCAATGACGCCGGGCTGGCAAGCACCCTAACCGATCGTCATGGAACGACCTATCCTTATTCCCTCCCGCGCGGCACTATGGCAACAAGCCGGGTCGAAACCTTGCATGCGGACGCTGCGGCGGTGCTGCCCACTCCGTTCGCGCTCGCCGTTCAGGCAGAGAATACGCCGTCGATCCAAGCAATCTTTGACTACGCGGCTGATCGCATGGTGGGCCAATCCGTAGCGCTGGTCGGAGACGCGGCCTTTGTTGCACGTCCCCATACCGCGATGGGAGTTTCCAAAGCGGCCGGTGATGCAATTTCGCTGCAACGAAACTTGATGCGGGCAGGCTCGCTTCGGGACGGGTTGGGAGCTTATCAGTCTGAGCGGATGTTCATCGACGAGCAGACCGTTGCTTACGGGAAACGACTGGGTAGCTCAGCTCTTTAGAAACCAGGCACTTGCCCCTCCGAAATCAACGCAGTCACGCTTTTCCCGTGTGCAATTAGCTAGGATAGGTCGTTATGACGGAAATACCCTTGCCGTTCAGGGTAAGCAGCACCGATAATCCTGTCGATATACTCACCTTTGCAGCTTCAGCCGTGCAACGCGGCGGAGCAGCGCTTGCGACATTGGTCGAAATAAGAGGCGGCGCAGCGCGCGCACTCGGAGCGCAAGTTGCGATCGCCGCCGATGGCGGATTTGTTGGCTATGTGTCGGGTGGGTGTGTCGACGCGGCCGTTGCTGCCGAAGCTCTTCATGCGATCGCGGACGGCAGAGACCGATTTGCGAAATTCGGAGAAGGGTCGGCGTTCTTTGATATCGTAATTCCCTGCGGGGGTGGCATAACAGTCTCGATTCATATTTTGCGCGGAGATGAAGTCCTGCACACTGTGTTGGGCGAAATTGCCGAACGTCGTTCGGTCGCTCTCGCGTATTCATCGCGACTCCAAAAACTCGCGCCCTGCAACACCCACCTGCAATCGTCCGACTGGCAGGGCGAGGAGTTCGTATCCGTTTATCATCCCCAGTTGCGTTTAGTAATCTCGGGTCAGAGGGGAGAAGTCGAGGCAGTCCGTCGTCTTGCAGAGGCGGCTGGTTACGCCGTGTCACTATCTGATCCGCATAAGACGCCAAGGGGTCAGAGCTCGGATGTAATAGATCCATTCACAGCGGTTGTGCTCTTGCATCATGACCTCGATCTTGAAGCCGACCTATTGAACGAAGCTCTCGCTTCGTCGGCTTTCTATATCGGTGCTTTAGGAAGCACACGCACGCACCGTCGTCGCTTGGAGAGGTTGATGGCGATTGGCGTTTCGTCGGAAAGTTGTGATCGGATAAAGGCGCCAATTGGCATGTTTGGTCCCGCTCGGGATGCAACCACCTTGGCACTCTCCGTTCTCGCGGATATCGCAGTCGCTCGCCTTACGCTTTTCCATGACCAATACTCAGTTGAAATGAATTGGAAACCACCGCGTCGTTAGCAGAGACCGCGTTTGACGTACGAGCGTAGGCCGTTTCGGAGATCCTTCTCCGTGATGCAAGGTCGAGCCATTCCGGATCGAAGTATCGACGGCACCAGCGCAAACGACAATCTCGTCCGATGAACAACCATCTCCAGGTAAATCGGCGGACCATAAATGCCTATACCCACCCGAAGACCGCAAGACGAAAGTTGCAGCGATGCACCACATTCCAGGTTCGGAAATCATGTTGCATCGATCCCGATCGAAGTGCTGAGGATGGCAGTCAACAACGCCGTCCGATCCTTGGCACTGAGCGGGTCGTGACGAGGCGATTTCTTTAAACTGATCGGTCCGGTCTGAGAATCAGCGCGGCCGGCCGAGTACGAGCGGACTGCCGGGACTGGTCAAAGTGCGGGGCAGCGCCATTTATTGCAAATTCAGCAATAAATTCGAAATCATTCCCGCAATTGTCAGCGCAGGAGTGTAACGGCATTATAGCCATGTCAGACAGACACAGCGCAGCCTGAAGTTTCCACTGAGGAACTCGCAGGACGCGAGATGATCAGAGACCATTCTCTCATGACCCGCAGTGGCGCTGCTCCTGCATGCTTTGTCGCCGCGGTCATGGCAGTTCCATCCTCCCCAGCTTCGCTGCCAATGGTGCTCGCGCTCCAGGCACACTTGGCTCACAAGCGTTGCGCCATCCAAAGCAAGGAAACCATAATGACGAACATAAACTCTCGCAAGAAGATCGCCAACCTCGGCGTCGCCTGGGAGCGAGCATTCGGATACGTGCAGGCCGTGCAGGTCAAGGACACGATCTACATGTCGGGGCAGTTGAGCCACGATGGCGACGGCAAGCTCATTGCCCCGGCCGATCTCGACGCGAACGGTCGACCAGTCGATTTCTCGCAGATGGAAGCGCAGATCCGTCAGACTTACCTCAACGCCAAGACGCTACTTGCCGAGTATGGCGCGACACTTGACGATGTCGTTGAAGAGACACTGTTCGTTCTCGATGTTCCGAGTGCCTTTTCCGCTGGCGCAAAGGTGCGCAAGGAAATGTACGGAACGGACATACCGCAGTGCGCCAGCAACCTGATCGGAGTTACAGAACTGGCGTTTCCGGAACAGATTGTCGAGATCACTTTCCGCGCCGTGATCGACCGTTCCGGAAACTGATCCCATGTTAGCAATATCACGACCCGCCGGACCCAACGGGCTCCGGCGGCACTCTTGTTAGATCAGGTACCACGATGCTTAAGACACCCAAAACCAAGACGCGTGTGCCTGTTGCTATGCAACTCACGGCCGACTTAGTCGCCCGCACGCTCAGGGTTGTTGAAGATGAGGGTCCGGAACCAAACTGGACTCCGATCTCGTCCCGGCGACTTGACGAGCTTGTCGGCAGGGTCGAGCAGGAGTCCGGCGACGAGGAGATCTGGGTGTTCGCTTACGGATCCCTGATGTGGAACCCGGGGTTCGAGGTTGCCGCGAGCGAGGAAGCCGTTGCGTACGGATGGCACCGTGCATTCTCGTTGAGGATAGAGCGGCTCAGGGCCACGTCGGACGCGCCGGGTCTCATGCTGGCGCTTCGGCCGGGCGGAAGCTGCTCGGGTCTCATCCTCAAGCTGCCGCGTTCGACAAAGCGACAAGATCTGCGCACTCTTCTGGCGCGGGAGATCCGGTATGCCGAGGTCTGCGACATGGTGCGATGGGTCTCGGTCAAGACCCCTGCTGGGCCTCGTCGTGCGCTCACCTTCTGGGCAAGTGCAAAACAATCACCGCTGACGGAAAAGATACCTCTCGACGAAGCCGCAATGCTGATCGCGCAGGCATGTGGACCCGCCGGATCCTGCGCGGAATATCTCCATCGCACGGTTTCTGATTTGGCGGAACGAAACATCTACGATCGAAACCTGTGGCAGCTCCAGAAGATAGTTGCGGCCACGCTGCGCGCTTTGCCTCAGAACTGAGGTCTCCGAACATCTGCCGCAGCGTCAGTCCAGCATGACCATGTGGGCCGCTACCTGTTCTTCGAAGAACTTTGAGAACGATGCAATTCGAGGTGGAAGCGCTTGATAGGGCGGGTAGAACAAGGTGAGCCACAGATCCGGCGGGGCCCATCCCTTAAAGACATGAACGAGGCGACCGCCCCTGATGTGTTCGGCAATGTTAAAGCCTGGCAGGAGGGCAACGCCTGCACCGTCGGCTGCCATGTCAGCCAGAACCTCACCGCTGTTGGCGCTGAACGCACGACCCGCCGGGATATTCAAGCTCGATCCACCATCCGACAGCACCCAGTTTTCGCGTCGGCTTTCACCGCTGTATGCTAGGCAGTCATCCGGCTTCAATTCATTCGGATGTTGCATCTCGGCAAAACGGCTACCTGGTGCCGCCACCAGAATACGCGGTACGACACGGATCTTGCGCCAGATCGTGAACTTGTCGGATGGCTGAGACGAGATACGGATGGCCAGATCGTAGTCATCATCAACGATATTCACTAGCCCATCGGACAACGAGATCTCGAAGCTCATCTTCGGATAGCGTTCCTTAAACCCTGACAGGATCGGCGGCAGCACGGTCTTGCCGAACCATGTCGGCGCGCTGATGCGAAGCCGTCCTTCGTCACTCTTGTGCGCATTCATCACTTCGCGACGTGCGTCTTCCAGCGTTTTTACGGCTGGCTGGATCTGGGCTGCAAATATAGCTCCGTCGGTTGTCAGCGAAACCTGCCGTGTGGTGCGCACAAAAAGCTGGACGCCGAGTTCCGCCTCAAGCGCGGCGATGGCACGCGTGACGGCGGCCGGTGTCATGTCCAGTTCTCGCGCCACCTGGGCAAAGTTGCGCTTCTCAGCGGCAAGCAGGAAGGTGCGCAGGGCTTTGTAATCGTTCATACCATTGTTTCAAAACTTGCAACTCACTCTCAATTAATATTGCAATTCCGGTGAGCGATCAACAGGCGTAGTTTGATTTCCAACAGATCACAGAACGCCACTGAAAGGCATCGTCATGATGAAAGATATCAAGGGACTGCATCACGTAACCTCGATGGCATCGGATGCACGACAGAACAATCGCTTTTTTACGGAGACGCTCGGACTGCGCCGCGTCAAGCAGACGGTCAACTTCGACGACCCAAGCGTCTATCACCTGTATTATGGTGACGAAAATGGCTCTGCCGGAACTGTCATGACCTATTTTCCGTTCCAGAACATGATGCTGGGTCGTCCCGGCGTCGGCGCGGTCGGCGAAACACAGTTTTCTGTGCCGAAGGGTTCACTGAAGTTCTGGCAGGATCGCTTTATCGCACAGGGCGTAGACGGTCTCGAATCCGATACAGTCTTCGGCGCTGAGCGGCTTCGCTTCATGGGGCCGGATGGCGATGGTCTTGCTCTTGTCGAGTCCGCTGACGATACCCGCGCTCCTTGGCTGGCAAATGGCATTCCTACCGATGCAGCCATCCGCGGTTTTGCTGGCGCACGCTTCAGACTGCATGAGACAGCAGCTACGGAAGAGCTCCTCGGCTTCATGGGATACCAGAGAGCCGAGAAGCAGGGCGATGTCACCCGATACGTCATTCCAGGTGGCAACGGTGCTGATACGATCGACCTCGCAGAGTTGCCGAAGACGGCTTTTGCTCGCCAGGGCGCTGGTTCGGTCCACCATATCGCGTTTGCGGTCGACAACCGTGAGAAGCAGCTCGAGGTGCGCAAGGCGTTAATGGACACGGGCTATCAGGTGACCCCGGTCATCGACCGCGACTATTTCTGGGCGATCTACTTTCGCACGCCGGGTGGCATCCTGTTCGAGGTCGCCACCAATGAGCCTGGCTTCAACCGCGACGAGGACACGGCGCATCTCGGAGAAGCACTCAAACTGCCCAACAGATACGAGGCGTTCCGGGATCAGATCCAGGCCAATCTTGAGCCCTTGGCCGCCTGACATTACCTTAGAACTGGTGCCCTTTGCGACGGATTGATGACTAAGCCAAAGACAGTCGCACATGCGAACACCGATGGAGAGATGCCAATGGATCAGTTGGGAGCAATCCGCGCCTTTATTCGCGTCGTCGAGGCTGGATCCTTTGCAAAGGCCGCCGACACGATGGGTGCGCCAAGATCGACCGTGAGTAAACTCGTTCAGGATCTTGAGGCAAGCTTGAGCCTCAAACTGCTCGAACGCACGACACGTTCAGTCACCGTAACATTCCAGGGCGTCGCATATTACGAACGCGCCATTCGTTTGATCGCCGATTTCGATGATATGAATAACGAGGCCACTGGTGGGCGCCTGGCCACCAGTGGAAAACTTCGGGTTGATGTCGGAGGAACATTCGCGAATGCGATTCTGATCCCACGGCTACCAGAATTTTACGCGCTGTATCCGGAGATCGAATTACATCTTGGAGTGACAGAACGTCAGGCAGACATCGTCGAGGAGGGCATAGACTGCGTCATACGTGCCGGCGATCTGCCAAGCGCATCTATTGTTGCGAGGAGGTTATGCAGCGTCGAGATAGTGACCTGCGCCACCCCGGCATACCTTGAACAACATGGCGTACCCGCTTTGCCGTCGGATCTTCAGAGGGATCATGTTTTCGTACAATATTTTTTCGCACGCAGTCTGAAACCTGCACCTGTCCGCCTGATCAAAGGCAATGAGAAAATAGAGATTTACAGCCCGATCAAGCTCTCCACCAGCGATGCCACGGCGCATTTGCAAGGGATATTAGCAGGGCTAGGCATAGGGCAGACATTTGAATTCCTGGCTCGATCCCATATCGCTCGCGGCGCTCTGGTCCCGATTATGAACGATTGGGCGCCACCCCGTTATCCCGTTCACATTGTAAGACCAGCGGGCCGGTTTCCGAGCGCCAAATATCAGGTTTTTGCCGACTGGGTTGCAGGCGTGTTTTTAGCCTATGACGATGGGACCGGCAGTTCGTAAGCCGTTTATCCATATTCATGGATAGTCACTCCACGACGACGGGCTTCTCCGAGCTCTCCTTTGAAGCTATTGCCGCGGATGTGCGGCTGATGCGAGCTATCGCCCGAAGGAACGGAATGTCTGTTCGAATGAAATACACCTGAGGAGACTGTGAAACGGCTGGCTTGTTATCGCGGTGCCGTACGAGTGCCGTTTTAGTCAAGCTGCGGATGCATTATTGCAATAAAGGCAATTCAATCATAATTAATATTGCAATTCTGGATAAGCATAAGTCAAGCTACATTCCCTTTCAGCAGCGAGGCAGCGAGCGAGTGGAAGCGCCGGTTTCGAGCCTGCTACAGCCCATGGTGTCGGTCTGACAGGCACTGCTCAATTCACAACAAACCGCATTCGCGGTCCAAACAACCAAAGAGGAAAATATCATGTCTAAGCTTCAGGTACTGACCCCCCAGAACAGCCAGCTCATCTTCATCGACCAGCAGCCACAGATGGCTTTCGGCGTGCAGTCAATCGATCGTCAGGTTCTTAAAAATAACGTTGTCGGCCTCGCCAAGGCAGCGAAGATCTTCAACGTTCCGACGACGATCACCACCGTCGAGACCGATAGCTTTTCCGGCAACACCTTTCCGGAACTGCTGGCTGTCTACCCCGAGAACGACATCCTCGAACGCACGTCGATGAACTCCTGGGATGACCAGAATGTACGTGATGCCCTGGCCAAGAATGCTGCGAACGGCGCCAAGAAGATCGTCGTCGCCGGCCTGTGGACGGAAGTCTGCAACACGACGTTTGCGCTTTCCGCACTTCACGACGTCCCGGATTACGAGATCTACATGGTCGCCGACGCGTCGGGCGGCACGTCGGTCGATGCTCACAAGTATGCGATGGATCGCATGGTGCAGGCCGGCGTGATCCCGGTTACCTGGCAGCAGGTTTTGCTTGAGTGGCAGCGTGACTGGGCTCGTAAGGAAACCTACGACGCAGTCACCACGCTGGTAAAGGAACATTCGGGCGCATACGGCATGGGTATCGACTATGCGGTCACCCACGTCCACGGCGGCAATGAGCGCGTCAGCCACGGCAAGCGCATCGGTCCGAACCCAGCAAATTAAGGTCTAAAAGGACCGTTCCGATAGCATCCTGTCGGAGCGGCTTTTCGCGTATCGAGGAACTGCATCCCATGAAAATCTATCTCCTCTCTCTTGGCGCCGGACTGCTGGTCGGCATTGTCTATAGCCTCCTGAACGTTCGCTCGCCCGCTCCGCCGGTGATCGCATTGGTCGGCCTTCTCGGCATTCTGGTCGGCGAACAGATCATACCGCTTGCCAAGTCGCTCTGGAGCAAAGAGCCAGCGGCGGTTTCCTGGTTCAATCAGGTGAAACCACACATGTTTGGTCACATGCCGAAGGGTGGCGATACTGTGGACGTTGCTCATCGCGCCCAGAGCCAAGTAGAGGAACGGGGCTGATGACGACGCGCCGAACCTTCCTCGGGGGCGCGTCCAGCCTGGCGTTTTCGAACCTCTTCTCACCCGCGAAAGCCGCCCATACCTCCCAGACCGGAGTAGACACCATGCATCCCGACCTGATCCTTCACAACGGCCGCCTCACCACGCTTGATCGGACCAATCCGAATGCGACTGCAGTGGCCATCAAGGACGGCCTGTTTCAGGAAGTCGGTGTCGATAGCGAGATCATGGCGCTGGCCGGACCAGATACAAAGATCGTTGACCTTAAGGGCAAGCGGGTCCTGCCGGGACTGATCGACAACCACACCCATGTCGTCCGTGGTGGCCTGAACTACAATATGGAACTGCGCTGGGATGGCGTGCGCTCGCTGGCTGATGCGATGGACATGCTCAAGCGTCAGGTGGCGATCACGCCGGCCCCGCAATGGGTGCGGGTCGTCGGTGGCTTTACCGAGCACCAGTTCGCGGAAAAGCGTCTCCCGACGATCGAGGAGATTAATGCCATTGCGCCCGATACCCCCGTATTCCTACTGCATCTCTATGACCGCGCGCTTTTGAACGGTGCGGCACTGCGCGCCGTCGGTTACACGCGAGACACGCCAAATCCTCCAGGTGGCGAGATCACTCGCGATGCCAATGGCAACCCGACAGGCCTGCTGCTGGCCACACCGAATGCCGGCATCCTTTATTCGACGCTTGGCAAGGGTCCGAAGCTTCCACTGGATTATCAGGTCAATTCGACCCGCCATTTCATGCGTGAGCTGAACCGCCTAGGTATCACCGGCGTCATCGATGCGGGTGGTGGCTTCCAGAACTATCCGGATGACTATGAGGTGATCCAAAAGCTGTCTGACGAAAACCAGATGACGGTTCGGCTCGCCTACAACCTGTTCACCCAAAAGCCAAAGGAAGAGAAGCAGGACTTCCTCGCCTGGACGCAGTCGGTCAAATACAAGCAGGGCAATGATTACTTCCGTCACAACGGCGCTGGCGAGATGCTTGTCTTCTCCGCTGCCGACTTCGAGGACTTCCGCCAGCCGCGGCCTGAGATGGCTCCGGAAATGGAAGGCGAGCTGGAAGAGGTGGTGCGGGTTCTGGCCGAAAACCGCTGGCCCTGGCGTATGCATGCCACCTATGACGAGACGATCTCGCGCGCGCTCGACGTGTTCGAAAAGGTCAACAAGGATATCCCGCTCGAAGGTCTCAACTGGTTCTTCGACCATGCCGAGACGATCTCCGATCGCTCCATCGACCGTATCGCAGCCCTTGGTGGTGGCATCGCGACACAGCATCGAATGGCCTATCAGGGCGAATATTTCGTCGAGCGTTATGGTCATGGTGTCGCCGAAGCCACACCGCCGATCCGCAAGATGCTGGACAAAGGGGTCAACGTGTCCGCCGGCACGGACGCGACCCGTGTTGCCTCCTACAATCCCTGGGTTTCGCTGTCGTGGATGGTAACCGGTAAGACCGTGGGTGGCATGCAGCTTTATCCGCGTGCCAATTGCCTCGACCGCGAAACGGCGCTTCGGATGTGGACCGAAAAAGTCACATGGTTCTCCAACGAGGAGGGCAAGAAGGGCCGGATTGAAAAAGGCCAGTTCGCCGATCTGGTTGTGCCGGACAAGGACTTCTTCAACTGCGCCGAGGACGAGATCTCTTTCCTCGTGTCGGAATTGACCATGGTCGGCGGCAAGATCGTTTATGGCGCCGGAGACTTTCAGACACTGGACGAGAACGATGTACCGCCGGCAATGCCCGACTGGTCTCCGGTCCGCAAGTTTGGCGGTTATGCCGCCTGGGGCGAGCCGGAAGGTGCGGGTGCCCGTTCTCTGCGGCGCACCGCGATTTCCACCTGCGGCTGCGCCAGCGATTGCGGCGTGCATGGCCATGACCATGCAGGAGCCTGGACCTCGAAACTGCCGATCGCAGACCTCAAGGGTTTCTTCGGTGCTCTTGGCTGTTCCTGCTGGGCGGTGTGATGTCCACGTGTTGCTGAATGGATCGGATCTGCCGGATCCATTGAGTATTGCTTTCTTGCCAATTTGCTCGCCGGAACTGCCGACCTCGTGTCGGGGCCGTTCCGGCGGCATTGAGTCGAAAAAACCTGACCGATGGTCAAAGAACGGAGACACTGATGTCCGACATTCCACTCCTTGAACCTTCGCAGCCAACCGTTCTGATGATCGACCAGCAGGCGGGCCTTGCCTTCGGTGTTGGCTCGACAGACCGGCAGGTCCTCCTTAGCAACATGGTCGCGCTGGCGAAGACGGCCAAGGCATTCAGCCTGCCGGTTGTCGTCTCGACATCGGCCTCCAAGGTCTATAGTGGCCCGGTCATGCCTGCGATCCAGAGCGTCTTACCTGATGTCGTCTCGATCGAGCGACGCAACATGAACGCCTGGGAAGATGACCGTGTGAAGGCAGCCGTGTCTCAGACCGGCCGGAAGAAACTGCTAGTGTCGGGCCTGCTGACCGAAGCTTGCGTATCGTTTCCGGTATTGTCCGCGCTCGCTGCTGGTTATGAGGTATCCGTCGTCGCCGATGCTTGCGGTGGCGTGACGTCCGATAGCCACGCTCTGGCCTTGCGCCGGATGGAAGCGGCGGGTGCTAGGATGACGTCATGGCTGCAGGTTCTTCTTGAGCTTCAGCGTGACTGGACCCGCAAAGAGACTTACGGCGACGCCCGCGCGATTGTCGAGGCCCATGCCGGCGGCTACGGGATCGGCCTCGCTTATGCCCGCGACATGATCCATCCCGTTTAAGCGCGCATCGCATGCCGGTCGGCCTCGATTATAATTACATAATCCGCAATTAAATCGAAACTATTGCTGCAATTGTTGGCGAGGCCGCGATCCGCCAAACTCGCTCCATCGAACGCAGGCGGCCAATGAGGCCGGCAACCCACCAGGAGCAGATATGGCTTATCAGGCACATACATCAAATTCGGTCCGGAACAATTTGGCCCGTCTCGTCGGTTCTCCGATCACGCGCACCGTGTCGCTGCTGGCGCTCTGTGCCGCTTATATCCAGGGTCCGCTCACCAAGATCTTCGATTTTAACGGCGCGCTCGCCGAGATGGAGCATTTTGGTCTCCATCCGGCCGCGTTTTTTGCTGTCGCTGTTATCGCCTTCGAACTGGTAGCTTCTGCCATGGTAATTTCAGGTTTCATGCGTTGGGTTGCAGCCCTGGCGCAGGCGGGCTTTACCCTGATGGCGACATTCCTCGCCCTGCGCTTCTGGGAAATGGCCCCGGGAATGGACCGTATGATGGCGACCAACGCCTTCTTTGAACATCTGGGCCTCGCTGGCGCATTCGTCTTCGTTGCAGCAATCGACCTCACGAAAGGAGCAAGCAAATGAGCGCGGTAAAAACATCCGGAGGCACATTTGCTCCTCTCGCACAGCCCGTCTTTGCGGTTCTCTGGATAGCCACCGTGCTCGGCAACACCGGCAGCTTCATGCGCGATGTCGCAAGCTCCTGGCTGATGACGGATCTGTCCGCATCTCCGGCTGCGGTCGCCATGGTTCAGGCGGCCGCAACGCTGCCGATCTTCCTTTTGGCCATTCCGGCCGGCGTTCTCACCGACATTCTCGACCGCCGCAAATTCCTGATCGCCGTGCAGCTGCTGCTTGCATCCGTCAGTATCTCTCTGATGGTTTTATCCCAGACGGGCATGCTGTCGGTCAGCGCGCTGATCGGTCTCACGTTTCTCGGCGGCATTGGTGCCGCGCTTATGGGGCCGACCTGGCAGGCGATCGTGCCGGAGCTGGTCAAGCGCGAGGACGTCAAAAGTGCCGTCGCGCTCAATTCGCTCGGCATCAACATTGCCCGTTCCATCGGGCCGGCCGCCGGCGGCTTGCTGCTTGCCGCTTTCGGCGCGGGGATCACCTATGGCGCCGACGTTGCCAGCTACATCTTCGTCATCGCTGCTCTCGTCTGGTGGCCTCGCGCGAAAAACGCCAATGATGCGCTGCAGGAAAACTTCCTCGGCGCATTCCGGGCAGGCCTTCGCTACACCCGCTCGAGCCGGCCACTGCATGTCGTGCTGTTGCGTGCCGCGATTTTCTTCGCCTTTGCCAGCGCCGTTTGGGCACTTCTGCCACTCGTAGCCCGCCAGTTGCTCGGTGGTGACGCCAGCTTCTACGGCATTTTGCTGGGTGCGGTTGGTGCCGGCGCAATCGGCGGCGCTTTGGTCATGCCGAAATTGCGTGAACGCCTGAGCTCAGATGGCCTGCTACTTGGCGCAGCGGTCATCACCGCCGTTGTCATGGCGGTCCTGTCGCTCGCTCCGCCAAAGATCGTCGCCATCGTTGCGCTTCTCTTCCTTGGTGGTGCCTGGATCACCGCGCTGACCACGCTCAATGGCGCCGCACAGGCCGTGCTCCCGAACTGGGTGCGGGGTCGTGGTCTTGCCGTCTATCTGACCGTGTTCAACGGTGCGATGACGGCAGGCAGCCTTGGATGGGGCGCCGTCGGTGCGGCGGTCGGCATCCAGGCAACCTTGCTCATCGGTGCCGCCGGGTTGCTCGTCGCAGGCTTCATCATGCACCGCATCAAGCTTCCGGCCGGCGATGCCGACATGGTGCCGTCCAACCATTGGCCCGAGCCGCTCGTCGCGGAACCCGTTGCCCATGACCGTGGTCCGGTCCTGATCCTGATCGAGTACAAGGTCGAAAAACAGCATCGCAGCGCCTTCCTGCATGCCATCGATCATCTCGCTAGCGAACGCCGCCGTGATGGTGCATACGGATGGGGTGTCACCGAAGACAGTGCCGATCCGGACAAGATCGTCGAATGGTTCATGGTGGAATCCTGGGCCGAGCATCTTCGCCAGCACAAGCGGGTCTCCAACGCCGACGCCGATATTCAAGGCAAGGCACTGGCCTACCATGTCGGCCCGGACAAACCCGTCGTCAGACACTTCCTGACCATCAACCGCCCCGGTGCTGCATAATCGAGAAACTAGGGCGGGGCGGCTTCGGTCGTCCTTCCATTATCTCGCCAGGCGCAATGAATTCGAAACAAATGATGCAATTGTCGAAGCGTGCGCTGGACGGCACAACTTGGGTACGCCGCGAGACAACCGATCCCGGCCTCAGACTCCAATCGAGAGAACAGCCATGAAACTTCCTTCCCTCCCGATCCTCCTGAGCTTCAATGGTGGTTATGTTGACACTCTAGGCTTTCTTTCGCTCTCGGGCCTGTTCACCGCCCACGTTACCGGCAACTTTGTCACATTAGGCGCGACGCTGGCGCACGGTCTGGATGGTGCCTTGTCAAAACTGCTGGCACTACCTGTATTTTGCCTGGTCGTGTTTGTCTCAAGGCTGGTTTGCCTTAAACTTCAAAGTCGGGATCGCTCGCCGATCCGTACAATGCTGGTCGTGAAGCTGTTGCTGTTTGTCGGCGTCGCGGCCTACGCACTCTATCACGGTCCGTTCCGTGCCGACGAAGGCACCGTCACTCTGGCCGTCGGCATGGCGCTGGTCTCCGCTATGGCCATTCAGAATGGGCTCCACAAGGCACATCTGTCGAAAGCGCCACCATCGACGCTGATGACCGGCACCACCACGCAAATCATGCTCGATCTCGCCGACATTCTGGCCGATCCGAACGCCGACGAAGTGGCGACGGCCAAGGCACGGGTGAAAAAGATGGCAGCTGCTGTTGCGACATTTGCTCTCGGCTGCGGTCTCGGCGCTATCGGCTACATTTACGCTCCCGCAGCGGCGTTCAGCCTGCCGGCGATCATCGCGATCGTCGCTCTCTTTGCAAGCAGGGCCGGGGCCGAAACCTGAAACCTGCTGGCTTTTATATCGATCCGTCAAATTGAAGAGGATACCGTTATGGATATCGGCATTGAAATGGGCGGTATCGCCAGCCTGATCGAACCCATCCTTAAACCGCTGGCGACAGGGCTGGAAGTCTTCGGCGTTGGTGTGATTCTGGTTGGCGTTCTGATCGCAACCGCTGGCTACCTGCGGGACGTTTTCTCAACCGACCAACGGAAAGCTTATGAACATTATCGCGCCAATCTCGGCCGCGGAATTTTGCTGGGGCTGGAGATCCTCATCGGGGCAGACATCATCGCTACCATTATTGCGCCCCTGACCTGGGAAAGCGTCGGTCTTCTCGGATTGATCGTCCTCATCCGGACATTTCTCAGCTTCTCCCTCGAAGCCGAGATCGACGGCCAGTGGCCGTGGACAAAAAGCGCGAACCCGACGGCACCACACGATCGCTCGCCATCATCTTCTCACCCCTGATAAGCGCAAAAAAAGACGCCCCTTTTATCCAACTGGAACAGACCATGACACAATCTCTTGAATTCGGCTTGGATACGTTCGGCGATGTCACCACTGGCCCGGATGGAGACCTGCTTGGCCAGCCACAGGTCATTCGCAATGTTGTCGAGGAAGCGGTTCTTGCCGATCGCCACGGGATCGATTTCTTCGGCGTCGGTGAACATCACCGCAAGGATTTTGCCGTGTCCGCACCGGAAGTGGTACTTGCTGCCATCGCGGCCCAGACCAGCAAGATCCGGCTCGGCTCGGCGGTTACCGTTTTGAGTTCTGATGATCCGATCCGTGTGTTTCAGCGATTTTCCACCCTCGATGCGATCTCGAACGGGCGCGCTGAGGTTATTCTAGGCCGTGGTTCCTTCATCGAGTCCTTCCCGCTCTTTGGCTACGACCTCTCGAAATACGAGGAGCTGTTCGAGCAGAAGCTGGATCTGTTCTCGGAACTCGTTTCGAAAGATGTCGTCAATTATCGTGGCGGCTGGCGTGCGCCGCTCGAAGATCAGCGCATTTATCCGCCCATCGGAGACGGCCGGCTTAAAACCTGGATCGGTGTCGGCGGCAGTCCGGAATCGGTGATCCGCGCCGTACGGCACGACATGAACCTGATGCTGGCCATCATCGGTGGCGATCCGGCCCGGTTTGTGCCCTATGTCGAGCTCTACAAAAAGGCTTCCGAGCAGGCTGGAAGAACGCCCGGCGCTATTGGCGTTCATTCACCGGGCTATATTGCCGAAAGCGACGAGCAGGCCCGCCTTGACCTGTTTCCACATTTCAAGAAGATCCGGGACCGGCTCGGCAAGGAACGTGGCTGGCCGCCGGTGACCGAGGAGGATTTTGAAAACGAGATCGAACATGGTTCGCTGTATGCGGGATCGGCGGAGACCGTGGCCCAAAAGATCGCAACCACCGTCCGGACGCTTGGGATCTCACGGTTCCAGATGAAGTATTCGGCGGGGCCTATGGAGCACGAGAAGCTCATGCAGAGCATCGAGCTTTACGGATCGAAGGTTGTGCCTCAGGTGCGTGCCTTGCTCGGCCAGTCCTAAAAGTCAAAGCAGTCAAGGAGGATTCCATGTCCACCAAGCCATCGCCGCCACTTCAGACCAGCGAGTTACGGATTACCGACGAAAACGGGCAGGCAAGGATTTGTCTGTCTGCAACAGACGGGGTTCCGTCGATCCGGCTCCTGAAAGCAGATGGCGCGACCGGTGCTGCGCTCTCACTCGACCGTGAGGGTCGGCCGTCACTTTCCTTCGAGAACATCGGTCCTGACGCGCCGACGGTCGTGCTCGAAATCGACGGCAAGGGAGCACATATCAAGATGGACAGAGCCGGCGGAGCTTCGGCCTACTTTTTTCTCAACAATTCAGGCGGATCCGGAATAGTCTTCTACGATGCAGTCGGCCAACGTCGGTTGAACTTGATGGTCGCTGCAGATGGTGCGATTACGATCACGCCGATAGTGCCAGATGGTAGTTGAACAAATGTGCCGCGTGGCGACCGTACCAATCGGCGGCGCACGATCGTCACGCCGAGGCGCTCATAAGGTTCATCGCAGCATGAGCTACGCCGAATAGGTGGAGGATCTGCGGAGCGTTTTCGCCGGGTGCAGTCGGTCCCGCCTTCCGCGTTGCGGCGCTTTGCTAAGGCTCCTGCGGCTGCCCTTCCTCCGGCAAAAGCGCGTCGAGAATTCCCGCTTTCCCGCCCTGTCCGGTCGGCGCTTCTCTAATCGGCGGGCCGGGGTCAAGCTCTTTTCGTCTGTCCGTTAGCCGAGGAGGCAAGCGATCGTTCGCAATCGGCCGATACCGTTGAAAAAAACCTATTGATCGTCGGCTCTCAAACCTCCACCTTTAACGAGGTTGCGCGGAAGAGGGGAACGCTATGGAGAGGCTTGTGCGAGCCATCGATTTCGTGATCGATATTTTTGGGGCATTGGGCGGTGGCGGACCTGAAACGGGTTTTTGGAGAAATGCTGACCGCGTTGTGGTGGCCATCGCGGCAATGGTCTTATCTTCCGTGCTTTGCTTTATTATTGCCGTTAAGATCATGGCGTGATTCAATCGTCGCATTGATTTGCGGAGGATTGAGCGATGATGGGATGTCAGGTAGCTCCGGCGCAGCTCTTCTACGACTTCTGCCGTGATGATCACGTTCCAGCCGACCATAAAATTACACGATGCCCAGCGTCCTGATCAAAGATCAGTGTAGCCGAGCTTGAGCCGACTGAACTATCTCCCGGGCAAATTTGTCGGATGGCCAGAGTGCATCGTCGCCACCAGCAACGAGGAGCAAGTCGGCCTTAGATTTTTCGATTGGGATTCTCGCTCGGTTATTCGCTTGGATATCGTTGACAAGGCACTTTTCGAAGAAGGACCGGTAGGAAATGAGGCCATCCCGATATTCCTTCTGCCAATTCATATCTGCAGGAACGAAGTCGAGCGAGGCACCCTTGAACGTCCAAGATGATCGTTCAGGCCACGCTATGCCGCCAGCGCCGACGCCAATGTTACCCCAGACCACGGAACTTGGGCTGATCGCAATCACCACGTTGATACGTCGATCAATGGTCGATGCAAGCAGAGCTGCCTCAGCTCAACAGTTGATCTGGTAGATCAAGTGCGTATGCGGCCTACATGTCAACGTCCACTGTATGGCGCGAACCAGAAGACCGACTGCGGCCCGAAGCGGCCACTAATGGCTTGGTCTCACCGGCCAAATTAAGAAAGACGCTCTATCGATCCCGCTCGTGACAAGCGGAACGCGGCATTTTGAGGAACTTCTAAGTCCAGAATTTCATTCTTGCTGAGACCAAGGTGGATACCCCTCACAATGCGGCTCGTCACGCCATGACAGACAACGACCTTTGGGACGCGGAGGTCGTGCATCAATTCGCTCAAAGCGGCTTGGACGCGGTCTAACATTTCGTCGTATCGCTCGCCGTCGGACGAATGGAAGAACCATTCGTTGTGTCCCAGACCATCTCTTACGTTTGGCCATTCGGCCTCAATCTCCGTGTCGGTCAAGCCGTCCCATGAGCCCATTCCGACCTCTTTGAGCCGGGCATCGACTGTTAGGGGATCATCAACCCCCAAAGTCGAGGCAATAATCTCAGCGGTTTGGATCGCACGCCCAAGGGGACTCGATACAATCGTGGCGGTCTGGTTCAACCCTTGGCTCTTGAGAATACTTGCAACATGAGCAGCTTGCGCTCGACCAACGTCTGTCAACGGAGAGTCGCATTGACCTTGCCACCGCCCGACTGCGTTGAATTCTGTTTGCCCGTGCCTGACCAAATATAGCATCTGTCCCCCTACGCGTGTTTATGCCTACCTTTGCTCTGGTACTGCGGCAGAGTTTCAGGGGAAATAGTATTGGCCATTATTTCTTTGGCTCATGACCGCTCCTGGCGCTTTGCAGCCGAAATCGCTGCTCGACATTAGTTCGGCTAGCTTACTTCAGTGGTGCATATTGGCGTTCAACGTCTATTCGCGGCCCGCGCTTCTCTCCGGGATCGGCACTCGGCCCTCCCATAATGGGGTCCAGTAGATGATGTGGTCCAATCTATGCTGCATTCTGATGACGGATCATCGAAATAAACGCCGCCACGAACTCACATCACCATCGTCCGCGAAGGACGTCTTCCGCCGCTACGCGGAACCCTGGTTTTGTATCTCTCGCTCGCCTCTATGGCTGACCGTCATACCGCTGCGGTTGAGGCATTGTCCTCCCTCGTCCAGCGAAACTCCGAGCCATCCACCCACATGCGGTGCATGACGACAGCGAGACGGCGTGCCAATGCCACTTTGGCCTTCTTGCTGCCATGCCGCTTGGCAATGTTCATGGCCCATGCCTTCAGCCAGCACCATTTCACTACGCGCGTCATCATCGACTGGGCGGCCTCATAAAGCAGCCTTCGCATCATGGCATCTCCGCGCAGAGAGACGTGACCGACCCTGCTCAACTCACCGGATTGTTTCAGTACGGGCGTAAGACCCAATATCGCTCCGACTGATCGAGAATGACGAAACCTGCCGGGAATGTCGATCGTCGAGACATAGGCGAGGGAGACGATCGGTCCGACGCCAGGCACCGTCATCAGCCGCCTACAAACCTCATCCTGCTTCGCCTCGGCTAGAACCCTCTTGTCGAGTTTTGCGAGACCTTCTCGCAACTTGCGTCGTCCCGCTAGCAGTGGCTCCATGATTTCCGCCAGCTCGGCGTCGTTTTTGACAAGCTCGAGTATTTTTACCTCAAACGAGCCGCCCGAGGCCTGACCGACCTTCAGTCCAAAGTTGCGCAAGAGTCCGCGCATCTCGTTCTCCATGTCGATCGCTTTTTCCTGCAGCAACGATCGGGCTGTTAGCAAGGCGCGGCGCTTCTGGCTGGTGAGCGTCTTCACATGAACGTCCTTGAACAGCCCGACCCGCATCATGTGGGCAATTCCGCGAGCATCGTTCCGATCGCTTTTATTCTGCTGAAGGGCATCCAGGAACGCTTTGGTGTGCCGCGTCTCGATGCAGAATACCGGGAAGCCAGCTTTTGCCAGTCCTTCGAACAGCCATTGCGACAACGGTCCTGCCTCAACGCCCACCCTTTCCAAGCTGAATGCCGGATCACTCAGGATGGCAACGAGGTCCTCCGGGTGAGAGACCACCTTCCGCTCCCGGCATAGCTTACCCCTTTCATCGACGATACAGACGCTCGTTTCTTTCACCGAGACATCGAGGCCAGCATAGTGTTTCATGACTGCGCTCCTCGGCATGATATTTGTGTCAGGTTACGACACCACATGTTTTATCATCAGCAGGTGCGCTGTCTCTCCCCTTCCGAACGGATGAGATGGGCACGAAGCCGATTAGCCCATCTATGCTGAAAGCTCCGATGCTCTTCAATGTCTTCTTTGCATGGGCGAAAAAGAAGGCGGCCCCTGAGGGCCTCCGGTGCTTTAACGCCGGACTATTTCTCAAGGGCGGCGAACCAGTCGGCGTAGGGAGTATTCTTTGCCATGTGCCGGTATAGAAGGCGCCGGGACTTGATCCAACCATGGCGGCTTAACGGCTTGGTGGGAGGAATATGGAAAGACGATACCCTCGCAGACGAGCATGCCAGGCCGCAAGTCAGACGAGTCCTAAAGCGCACTGAAGGACGAGCCGATCCCGCCCGTGGGATCAGGATTTCGAGGAGAAATCATCCTGCTCGCCAGCCTTGTCGAGTTGCTCGTGTATATAGGCCTCAATGTAATCAAAAACTGCGACCGCTCCGGCATCCGTCTCGATCAGATCGATCGGGCGACGGCCGCCGAGATGTGTGCTGTCTCTACGCGCCCATTTCAGGACTTCGCCTTCAGTACGTAGCACCGGACGGGCCATCTCCAGCATCCTCGCGAGATGATGCGGTTTCGCATACCATGAGTGCGGTTTGATGCTGGCGCGCCGACGGCCGGGGACGACATCCGGCAATTGTGACGCCCGCAACTCGTCATCGGAGATATGCCGCCTGACCCAATGGGCAAGCTTCGCTAACGACACGTTCGCCTCGCGCTCGATATCTCCGGTCGCGCCGACTTTGCGCGTCGGGATCACCAAGCCGCGAATGATGTGTGGGCAACGCGCCTGCAATATCTCCAACGCCGGGGTGAGGTCGGTATCGTTAGTGACGAGGACCACCTGATCGACGTCGCCGCTCAAGGCGTCGTCGTAGAGATGAAGCGCCAGATTCACATCCGATTGCTTCTCCTCGAGCTTCCAGACCTGGATCTTGTCGCAATCGCGTGGCCAGCGCTTTGGATCGTCGGCTGGAACAATATGCTGGTTGGCCTTATAGAGTGAATAATTGCCCATCACGAAAGACAGCCGACCACCGCAATGCGTGGTCAAGGCGTTGTGATATTGGGCCTGCGACGATACGGAATCTTCACCTTTGGCCGCGCTTTCGATGATCTTTGCGGTGAAATACTTGATCGCGCAGTCCGGATGGAGTGTCATCGTTGCCGGCGCGGCGTCTGGCACCGGCCGGTAGAGGATCGACGGCAGAATTTGCGTTTCAAACAAGGTCAGGACGTCGAGCCATTTGAAGGCGGTCTTGCGAAGGCAACCATAATAGAGATTGTAGCCATCGATGTAGACTCTTGTTCGTAACGCTGGCACTCCTTGCTCCCAAGACATAAAAAAACCGGCTTACGCCGGCTTTTTCCCCCAACCGCCCGGAGCGCATGTCTCTCAGGATGCTGGGTTAGTTGTTAGCTCTCAACATAGAGTTGGATGGCCCTTTAGTCAACCGATATTGACGGTCACTCACGCGCTGAAACGCCCGATTTCGCGGTAAATTCAACTGAAATGGGCATGCCTCGGGAAATCTTCAACTGAGTGACGCAGCCCTCCGCGGGTAGTGAATCCGAGAAGGGCCGCCGCCCGTACCGGTCCGCCGCGCTCTATGCGAAGGGCACGGAGCCGGCCTGGGCCGTCTCCGCCGATCTCGGCAACGATCGCTCGTCCGGCGGTTGCTCACGTCTCTGGCAGTGAGTCCCTCCTGGGCCGCACCGCTCTTTCCGCCCCATGACGTCGACATCGCCCTAAAGGGCCACCCCTCGAGAGACACGGGGATTCTCGGACCAATCTTCCCTTCATTTAGGAAATCGCAGTCGGCTAGCCCGGTGAGGTCGTGCGACGAGATCGAACAGAAATCCTCTCCACCCATCGGCGTTTCCAATCCCGCTCTCTTGTCTGGCATCCCTAATCCAGTCCCGTCCTTGACGGTCAACCCATAAGGGTTCGCTAGCGAGCTGCGACCTCTGCGGCTGCGCCTCCGAAGTGACCGCGGTCGTGACTGGCTCGAACGGGCGCCATCGAGCGGGGATCGGCCCCGCCAACGGATGGAGCCTCACATGTCGGATCTCAGCCTCGCACAAAACCACGCATTCGATCTTGCCCGGACGCTGATGGTCCCGGTCACCCTCTTTGAAATCGATGGACAGATCGGCGTCATGCCTTCCGCCGAGTATGACGGCGACGAAGACGCCATCATCAACGAATATGACCCATTTGCCTACGGATCGGCTCATTGAGCCGATCTCCCCTTCGGAGGGAGGCGTGCCGCTTGCGCTGATGCGCGCGCAAGGGAGGCTTCGCCGCGACCTTGTCCGGCAGATCTGCACGTTGCGAACCGCGCCCTTGCGCGCTTCCATCTTCGCGGCCTGGGCGCTGCCAGTCCGAAAAGTCAGGAAAGCTAGAGGAAGTGATATGGAAAAGAAGGACATCGAAGAGCTGCGTACCCGGGTGGGCTGCGCAGCCGTCCTTGAGTATGAAGGCTTCGCGATAGACCGAAAAGAGAGCACGCGCCGAGCGGTCAAATTCCGGCGCGACGACGACATCGTCATTGTGATCCACGATGACAGGGGATGGTTCGACGCCCGATCCGAAGCCAAGGGCGACGTTTTCGCGCTCGCAAGTTATCTCCATGGGATCGGCTTTACCAAGGCCTTGGCGGTGGTCGGCGATCTCATCGCGTTTCAGCCCACCATGCCGACCTGGGAGAAGCCTCTTCATCAAACGCAACCAATGGCTTCGGTTGCTGACCGATGGCACCACCGAAAACGCCCTTGGCGCGCGTCCGCGACCTGGACCTATCTCCAGCAATGCCGGGCGCTGCCATGGCAGGTCATCTCTGCGGCGATCGAGGCAGACGTTCTTCGGGAAGGCCCATATGGCTCGATGTGGGCCAGCCATGTCGATACGGCTGGTGCCGTCATCGGCTGGGAGGAACGCGGTCCGGACTGGCGCGGGTTTTCCACCGGTGGCGCCAAATCGCTGTTCCGGTTCGGTAAGGACAATGCTCGTCGAATTTGTGTGACGGAGGCTGCCATCGATGCGCTCAGCCTGGCCGCGATCGAGCAGACAAGACCGGACACGCTCTATGTCAGCACCGGCGGCGGCTGGTCGCCACTGACCGCTCAGGCATTGGAGACCTTGGCCTTCGGGGAGGGTACGTGGCTTGTGGCGGCAACCGACAACAATGTGCAGGGAGAAGTTTTTGCCGATCGTCTGCGTCAGATGGCGGATAGTGCCGGTTGCGATTTCTGGCGGCTGAAGCCGCGATGTGAAGACTGGAATGAGGATTTGAAGGAGAGGAGGAAGAGAGGAGAGCTGCCGCATACGCGGACAGCGCATCAATGGTGAAGCTGCCGCCCGCCTGACGGCGGCCCTTGACCCGCTGCCCGCGAGGCGCCGGCTGAGGAGGGGTAATCAAAGGACTGAAAGGAGAGGTCGATCAGGCTTCGCTTCAGTCGCAACCCTTAAAGGAGCCGCAGATGTTCGTTTCCCCAGCAATCCGTAAGGTATTTGAAGGCGTCGCCAGCCGCCACGAAATGTACGCCCTGTTCAATCGCCATAGCCAGTCGCCGTTCAACGATGAAAGGATGAACGGCACGCGATATGTCGGCGAGTGGTTTGAGATATCCGAAGCCGATCACGACCACATGTTCGAAATTCTGCCGCCGCTGTTTTACCGCGGCGACATGTTCGCCATGCGGGAGTTTCTGGCCGCCAGCGTAACCAGCGTGTTCTTTGCGCTGACGATCGATGATCGGTCCCGATGGTTTCATGGCTATTGCGACCTGGGCGATCGCCAGTCGCCCGACCGGATGCGGTCCGAGATCATCGCCCGCGGATCCCGTCCGGTGCGTGCGATGAACCGACAGGAAAAGCTCGATCATATCTGGAGCGCGACCGGTCCGGATTTTCGTGGTTATGCCGACGCCCGCTTTCCGGCCGACTTGCGCAATCGCCAGATCGTGCTCGTCTATCCCTCGGCTCAGGGGAAGATCTGGAAGCTCCTCGACGATCTGACCGACGAGGAGATCGCCGCCAAGCTGCCGGTGCAGTTCCGCCTCCTGCCCGAAACCATCGCTGCCTGACGGCATCCTTCACTTCCAAACCTCCACCATCCGCATCCTGGCACAGCCGCACCCTACGGCGAGTGTGCCTCGGCGCGCCCACTCACAGGAGTTTTCCAATGGCGCATGACGATCCTTTCACCATCGACCTCTTCGGCAATACAGCTTTCTCATCCGGCTTCGATCTCGGTGTGCCGGGTTTCGCAGCAAAGTTCGGGGCCGATATCGACCCGCCGCCATCGACGCCGGCGCCAGCCGCTCCTGTCCACAAGGAACCGAAGCCCAAAGCGCAGATGCGGACGAAGGTTGATTTTCGGCTGGAGGGTTCTCGCGGTCTCGCAAAATCCTGGCGCGATCGGGCACGAGACAATATCGCCGCCATCCTGCTGGCGAACGAGATCGAGCGCCAGGGCCTGCCGGCTCGTCCTGACCAGCAGGCCAGATTGATCAAGTTCACCGGCTTCGGCGCGTCGGACCTGGCCAACGGCATATTCCGGCGTCCCGGCGACGAGGCATTTTGCAAAGGTTGGGAAGAGCTCGGCGGCAATCTTGAAAGCGCCGTCGCGGCAGGGGAATACGCGTCTCTGGCGCGCTGCACGCAATACGCCCACTTCACGCCCGAGTTCATCGTCCACGCCATCTGGGAGAGCTTGATCCGCATGGGGTTCAAGGGTGGCCGGATCCTGGAGCCGGGTATCGGGACGGGCATGTTTCCGGCACTGATGCCGGAGACGCTCTCGAAGGTCAGCCACGTTACCGGTGTCGAGCTCGATCCGGTCACCGCCCGGATCGTCCGGCTGCTGCAACCGCGGGCAAGAATACTCAATGGCGATTTCGCGCGGACGCAGTTGGCGGATCATTTCGATCTGGCGATCGGCAACCCGCCGTTTTCTGACCGGGCGGTGCGCAGCGACCCGGCCTTTCGCTCCCTCGGTTTCCGGCTGCATGACTATTTCATCGCCAAGGCCATCGACCGGCTGAAGCCGGGCGGGCTTGCCGCCTTCGTCACCTCGTCTGGCACCATGGACAAGGCCGACGCTCGCGCCCGAGAACACATCGGCGGCATGGCCGATCTCGTTGGCGCCATGCGTCTGCCCGAGGGCAGCTTTCGCGCGGATGCCGGCACGGATGTGGTCGTCGATATTCTGTTCTTTCGAAAGCGCCGGGCCGATGAGCAGGCCGGAGACAATACCTGGCTCGATCTTGCAGATATCGACGTGGCAGACGAGGGCGGTCGCGTCCGTATCAACAGGTGGTTCGTCGATCATCCCGACATGGTGCTGGGATACCATGCGGTTACGTCAGGTCCATTCGGCGAGACCTATAGCTGCCAGCCGACATCTGACGATCTTGAAACGATTTTAGACGCTGCCATCGAACGGCTTCCTGCCAACATCTACGACGGTGAGGCACCCACAATCGACTTCGAGCTTGAGGATGAAGTGGTGGATGCGATGGCCGAGCGGCCTGACGATCCCAGGGTGCGCGAGGGAAGCTATTTCATCGGCAAGGCCACTACTTTGATGCAGGTGTTGGACGGCGTCGCTGTTCCGGTCGAGGTCAGGAAAGGTCGCAGCACCCACGGCATCTTCGCCAAGCATGCGCTGATCATCCGAAAGCTGATCCCGATCCGCGATGCGGTCCGGCTCATTCTCAAGCTTCAGGAGCGCGACCAACCCTGGCAACAGGCGCAGGTCTCGCTGCGGATCGCCTGGTCTAGTTTTGTGCGGGAGTTCGGGCCGATCAATTTTACCTCCATCTCGGCATCGGAAGATCCGGAAACCGGTGAAGTCAGAGAGGTCCATCGCAGGCCCAATCTGGCGCCCTTCCTTGACGATCCCGATTGCTGGCTGGTGGCCTCGATCGAGGACTATGATCTGGAGACCAACACCGCAAAGCCCGGACCGATCTTTACTGAGCGCGTCATCGCACCGCCACCGGCACCTGTGATCACCTCGGCATCAGATGCGCTCGCCGTGGTTTTGAATGAACGCGGCCATGTCGATCCGGAGCATGTCGCCGAACTTCTGCACCGCGACGTCGCTGACGTCATCAACGAACTGGGGGAGGCCATCTTCCACGATCCGTCCGATGGCTCTTGGCAAATGGCCGATGCCTATCTGTCCGGCGCGGTTAGATCGAAGCTTACCGTTGCCCGCGCGGCTGCGGACCTGGATCCCGTCTTCGCGCGAAACGTGACAGCGCTGGAGCGCGTCCAGCCGACCGATCTCCGGCCCTCGGACATCACCGCCCGCCTCGGCGCCCCGTGGATCACGGCCGACGATGTCGTCGCCTTCGTGCACGAGACCATGGACGCCGAGATTTCCATCCACCATCTGCCCGAACTGGCGACCTGGACGGTCAATGCCCGACAGCTGGAATGGTCGGCAGCCGGCACCACCGAATGGGGAACCCATCGCCGCCATGCCGGACAGCTTCTGTCGGATGCGCTCAACTCGTCCATACCGCAGATCTTCGACACGGTCCGCGATGGCGAGACCGAGCGCCGGGTGCTGGACACGGTGGAGACAGAAGCCGCCAAGGAAAAGCTTACCAAAATCAAGGCCGCCTTCCAGTCCTGGATCTGGTCCGATCCGGATCGCGCCGACCGCTTGGCGCGGGTCTATAACGACACGTTCAACAATATCGCCCCGCGATCCTTCAACGGCGATCATCTCCGGCTTCCGGGCGCTTGCAGTACGCTTTTTCTTTACGGTCATCAGAAACGCGGCATCTGGCGGATCATTTCGGCCGGCGCTACGTACCTTGCTCATGCCGTTGGTGCCGGCAAAACGATGACCATGGCCGCCGCCATCATGGAGCAGCGCCGGCTCGGGCTGATCAACAAGGCGATGCTGGTCGTGCCCGGCCATTGCCTCGCTCAGGCCGCCCGTGAATTCCTCGCCGTTTACCCCAATGCCCGCATCCTGGTCGCCGACGAAACCAACTTCGTCAGGGACAAGCGTCATCGGTTCCTGTCACGTGCGGCGACGGCCAACTGGGATGCCATCATTATCACCCATTCTGCGTTTCGGTTCATCGCCGTGCCATCGGTCTTCGAAGCGCAGATGATCCAGGATGAACTGGAGCTCTACGAGGAGCTTCTGGTCAAGGTCGACGCCCAGGATCGGCTATCGCGCAAGCGCATCGAACGCATGAAGGAGGGGCACAAGGAGCGGCTTGAATCCCTCGCGACCCGAAAAGACGATCTGCTGACCATCTCTGAACTCGGCATCGACCAGATCATCGTCGATGAGGCGCAGGAATTTCGCAAGCTGTCCTTTGCCACCAACATGTCGACGCTGCGCGGTGTCGATCCGAACGGCTCGCAGCGGGCCTGGGACCTGTTCGTGAGGTCCCGCTTCATCGAGACGAAGAACCCGGGCAGGGCGCTGGTGCTGGCGTCCGGCACACCGATCACCAACACGCTCGGCGAGATGTTCTCGGTGCAGCGGATGATGGATCCGATGGCCCTATCCGAGCGCGGCCTGCACGATTTTGATGCCTGGGCTTCGACCTTCGGCGACACCTCGACCGAACTCGAACTGCAGCCATCGGGCAAATACAAACCGGTCACGCGCTTCAGCCAGTTCGTCAACGTACCAGAACTGATCGCCATGTTCCGATCCTTTGCCGACGTGGTGCTGCCCGCCGACCTCAGGACCTATGTGAAAGTCCCCGATGTCTCAGGTGGCAAGCGCCAGATCGTCACGGCCGAACCGACGGTCGCGTTCAAAGCCTATCAGAAGCAGTTGGACGCCCGGATCAAGGCGATCGAGATGCGCGATGGCCCGGCCAAGCCCGGCGACGACATCCTGCTTTCGGTCATCACCGACGGCCGCCATGCGGCCATCGATCTTCGCCTGGTCGATCAAGCCATGGGCAATGAGACTGCCAACAAGCTGAACGCGCTCGTCGTCAATGCCCATCGGATTTGGCAGGAAACGGGCCCGGTTGAGTTTCGCCGCAAGGACGGCAAGCCGTTCGACCGGCCGGGGGCTGGCCAGCTGATCTTCTCTGATCTCGGCACTATCTCCGTCGAAGCCACCCGTGGCTTTTCCGCCTATCGCTGGATCCGGGACGAACTCGTTCGCTTGGGTGTGCCGGCGTCGGAAATCGCCTTCATGCAGGATTACAAGAAGTCCGACGCCAAGCAGCGGCTGTTCAGCTAAAATCATATTGCATGATTTTTGATCAGGCCGCACCTGTTTTTTGTGCAGTGCAGCTATGCATCGGCGGCGGTTTGGAATTTTTTGAAAGGCAACCCGCTAATCAGCAGCGCCTTATCCGCTGTCGGATGGGGATCCTCACGCAGCAGCAATTCCGCGTGAGTATGCACCAGGCGGCATTCCTACATGCCGGCTGAAGGCGACACTGAAGGCGCTTGCCGAGCCATAGCCGACGCGTTGGGCGATCTCCGCCAGGGCGACATCGTCGCGAAGCAACTCCTTTGCCAGCGCCATGCGCCAACCGGTCGCGTATTCCATCGGCGCGACACCGACCTCTTTTCGAAAACGATCGAAAAAGGTTGATCGCGACATCGCGGCATCTCGCGCGAGTGTCTCAACCGTCATGCTGTGACCGGGGTCCGCATGGATACGGCGCAAGGTCGGTGCCAGAAGCGGATCGGCCATACCGCGAAGCAGGCCGGGTGGAGCCGTTGCACTTGCCGAGGATCGCAAAGCTTCGATCAACAACACCTCCAGAAGCCTGTGGAGCACCATTTGACGCGCGGTACGGTCGGCCCTTGTTTCATCGTTGATCATGTTGACCAGTGTCATCAGCCGCGCTTCACCATGGACATGGATGACCTCCGGAAGGAGCGATACAAGGAGGGCTTTGTCGTCTGTGCCGAACGCACAATGACCAACCATCGCCTTGATATCGCTGGGCGCGTCGGGATCTCCAAGCCGGAAGACACCTGGGCTTGTCTCCAGACGTTGTGCAAGGGCGCCCCGTGGCGGAGGCTCAAGGCTGCTCATCGTGAATGAGAAGATCTTCGGAACAAGCACGAAGTCTCCGGCCTTCAGCACCATCGACTGGCGGCCGGAGATCGTCATCAGGCAACTGCCTTCAACGACGGCGCAGTAAAACGGGCTGCCGAGTTCCGTACGCTCGACGAGCCAATGGCCGCCGCCGGTCACGAGCTTCGATATCGAAGGACTCGGTTTGAGCAGGGAAACGACTTCAGCAACTGGATCGGTCATATCTCGGACTTCTGCTAAATGTTCTTGGACATACGCATATAGCAAGTCCGGTCTGCTTCGTCCATCTTCTGGCAAGTTAATCGTCAGGAGACAAGACCATGCCAAACATCCTCATCACCGGTTGCTCATCCGGCTTCGGCCTCGCCATCGCGCAAAAATTTGTGGCGGAAGGATGGGACGTGGTCGCAACCATGCGGACCCCGCGGACCGATCTGCTGCCCCCCAATGAAAGGCTCAAAATCCTCGCGCTGGACGTGACCAATGCAGATAGCATCGCGAATGCGGTCGAAGCGGCCGGGCCAATCGACGCCCTGGTCAACAATGCCGGCGTCGGTATGCTCAATGCCCTCGAAGGCGCGGAAATGTCTAAAATCCGCGAGCTGTTTGAAACGAACGTGTTTGGCACTATTGCAATGACCAAAGCCGTCCTTCCGCAAATGCGCACGCGTCGCTCGGGCGCTATTGTCAACGTCAGCTCCACCGTCACTCTTAAGCCGGTACCGGCACTTTCCGTCTACAGTGCCAGCAAGGCGGCACTTAACGCTTTCACAGAGAGCATCGCTCTGGAGGCGGCTTTGTTTGGAGTGCGTGCGAAACTCGTTCTCCCGGGTTCTGCGCCGGCAACCGGGTTCGGAAAGAATGCCGTCGCCCGTATGGGAGTGGATATCCCCGAGCCGTATAGCGCATTCGTCCACGACTACCTGACAACGCTGCGCTCGAACACGAAGTGCACAACGCCGGATGAGGTGGCAGACGCCGTCTGGCGTGCGGTAACTGACCCGCAGGCGCCGATGAAAATTCCCGCCGGCGCCGATGCGCAAACCTGGTTCCACGAGGCAGGCCATGCAACGGCCTGAATGACCATCTGGACATCGCCAATCGAGGAATACCTGACCATGAACAACCTGATCGATCTCGCCGACCATATTCCGACGCCGGAGGCCACGCTCACCGTGGCCTATTCCCCAATTCGCCTTCCCATGCCCGGCCGCCAACCTCTGGAATTGCGTCTGACAGCACCGGCCACCGGCGACAACCTTCCCATCGTGCTGCTCTCGCATGGGTTCGGCCCATCCAACTACATTCCGTCGAAAGACGGTTACGCCCCGCTGGCCCAGTTCTGGGCGGAAAGGGGTTTTGCTGTGATCCAGCCGACGCATGCGAGTTCGCGCGTCGGTGGCTTGCCTTCGGATGCCCCCGGCGCGCCGTTCTTCTGGCGCAACCGCGTCGAGGAGATGAAGGCCATTCTAAACCAATTGCCAGAGGTGGAACGGCAGGCACCCACCGTCGCTGGCCGGATGGATCATTCGCGTATTGGCGCGGCCGGTCATTCCTTTGGCGGACACACCGTTGGGCTGCTTCTTGGCGCGCTGCTGAATGGTGAGGATTTCTCCGATCCACGCATCTCGGTCGCCGGATTGCTCATCTGACTCGGCCGTTCACGATTTACCTGAGCGGTTCATCGGCAAAGCCATCGAGCGGCACGACGCACTCGTTGGTCGTCTAGCCGGTGAATTGGCTCGGCTTCGGTTGGGAATAAGGCAATCGTCCAGCGGGCTTCGGGACGCCATCCAAACGTGGCTCCGCAATCAGCTATGCGAGGACGTGCGGCGGTCCATTCCGGAAATCTCCGACATATGGGCGTTGGCTTAATCCATACGGTCGGGTTTTTGGGGGCTACGCGCCAATTCCTGTCAGTCACCGCCAGATGATGCCATTGCACTATCCCTTGGTCCGTCAATAGGCCAAGTCCACTGCGGTCTCGAAGGGGCATGTCTGACCAAAGACCGCCTCGCGATGCTCGTCTCGATCGGCATCCGCAACGGCCGGATCGTTTTCTTCCCCTGTGCGCTGAAGCGCCCATTCCTCGCGAGGCAAGAAAGCCTCTCCCTGGCCGTCCTCCACTGGCGTTCCGGCCTTTCAGGTGCGGGCCGATCGTCCCCGGTCCTATCGACTGCCATCGAGACCGCGATGGACGCGGCCCGAACAACCGAAAAGGAATACGACAATGGCAACCATCGGCTCTTTCACCACTTCCGGCAACGGCTTTACCGGCACCATCAAGACCCTCAACCTCAACGTCAAGGCAACCATTCGCGCCGTCGAGCGCACCTCGGAAAAAGGCCCAGATTACCGCGTCCTCGCGGGTACCTGCGAATTCGGCGCAGCCTGGAAGAAAACCTCGAACGAAGGCCGCGACTACCTCTCGGTCAAGCTCGACGACCCGAGCTTCCCGGCCCCGATCTACGCAACACTGATCGAGGTCGAAGGCGAGGAAGGCCTCTTCCTCATCTGGTCCCGGTCGAACCGGGACTGAGACTGGATGCCCCGCCTGCCAAGGCCGGGCTCTCCACCTCAAGGATCACTTGTTCAGTGCATCCTTGAGCGCCTTGGCAGGCGCGAAAGTAAGTTTCTTTGAAGCGGCAACCGTCATCTTCTCTCCGGTCGCAGGATTGCGGCCCTCGCGCTCAGGCGATGCCTTCACCTTAAATTTGCCGAAGCCTGGGATCGAAGTTTCAGCGTCGGAGCCGGCTGCATCGGCGATCGCCTGGAACACGGCTTCGATGATGCCCTTGGCCTGGACCTTGGTCAGGCCGTTGTCGGCTGCAATCTTGTCGGCGATCTCATTGGTAGTGGTCATGGAAAATCCTCGTATATTGAACAATGCGAAATCTGTGTCAGCTTATGATCGGATTGTCACCTAAAACGCGGGAAGCAGATCAGATCCGGCGGATGTCCACAGGTCGTTTCGGCCGATAGCCCCGTTTGCGCTTTTCGCCGAGGATATCGAGGAACAGGCGGACGGCCTGGCTCTCATTGTCGAACAGATGCACCATCTGCTGGCCCCGGGTTCCGATCCGGCCCCAGGCACGCACCAGTGACACCTCGCCGAACAGTGTTGGCTGAACGGCAAGTGCGTAAAACCGCGCCATGTTCTTTTCAGGCGCGATACGCTCGATATAGAGGTGGTAGGGCTGCGTGATCATAAACACAGAATCGCGCATTCGGATTCTGCCGTCCAATGAGAGTTTTGAATCGGATGGGCACTATCGATTCACAACGTTGATCCGTCGGCATCCGGTTCATTCGCACCAACTCCGGCGAGACCCTTCCCATTTACGAGCTAAGCCTTCTGCGACGAGAATATCTCCGACCGAGCGCCGATCCCGGTAGACAATCCTGAGCTTCCGGCCGAAGCGGTCTTCATCGCTGGCGCCAACCTTGAACGAGAGCGGACCCGAATTGAGGATGACGAGCAGACGCTGTTTCGCCGCAAGGCCGCGCTCGCGTTCGCGCTCGCATCTCGGCGGGCTGAGCTCCGGCGTGTCGATGTCGGCGATCCTGATCTTCTCACCTCGAAACCAGAATGTATCACCGTCCACCACGCAGGTGATCCGTTGCCCGCTTCCGCAGAGTGAGAAGGCTTCGCTCGCGCTGCTCGGTTGCGCCGAGGCAACAGATGCGAGGACGCCAATGGCTAAAGGAGATAGGCTGGCAATTGCCGTAAAAAGTTTCACTGTCATGTCTCTTCATTGTCTGTATTCGGAGCGGCCTTATAGCTCTTCACACCGTCTGTGGCTTGTTTGTGAAACCGGTTTCCTCCAACGCACGCGCTCATGTCCTTACGTCTGAACCAGATGGCGCGTCCACATCTGAGCGGCGGATTGCCCGCGGTGAAGACGATCTGTTCATCACCGCGCATGCGCAATACCTCGTGCGGTAAGATCAGTGGGCGGCGGGTGAGTTGCTTCGACCGTGAGCGTGACGATCCCTTCATTCCGGAAGAACGGTTCGTCTGGTCCACCTCGACCGTGGTGTCGCCGCAGCGCTTGGATATGTACTCTGCGGTCTCCGGATCGTTAATCGCCGCGAACGAAATCCACGATGCAGACTCGAACCATTTCGAGCTGGCGTCACGACCGCCATAGGCTTCGCGCATCTGCCCGATCGACTGGAAGATCAGCGCCAGACTGATGCCATATTTACGCCCGGCGTCGCGGGCGGTTTCCAAGATGCGCAAATAGCCAAGGCGCGCCACTTCATCGAGCAGGAACAAGGTTCTCCCTGCGACCTCGCCGTTGCGGTTATAGATCGCATTGAGGAAGGAGCCGATGACCACACGTGCCAGTCCCGGATGCGCCTCCAGGACCTTGAGGTCTAGGGCGATGAAAATGTCCGTGACGCCGGTCGCGAGCTCGTCGGTCGAGAAGCTGTCGCCGGACACGAGGGCGGCATAGTTCGTATAGGAAAGCCAGTGCGTCTCCTTGACTGCATTGGCGTAAACGCCGCTGAATGTCTCCGGCGTCATGTTGACAAACACCGCGACGTTCTCGCGGACGAAGGTGGATTCCGACTGCTCGTAAATCCGCGTCAACCGCTCTCGCAGTTTCGGTTCGGGCTCGGATAGATTGACGCGGACACGGCGCAGCGTCTGGTCCTTTGCGCCCGTATGCCCGGACAGGCAGACGTCGGCGATCAGGGCGGTCAGCAGCTGCATGGCCGATGCGCGGAAGAAATCGTCGCGGGCAGACGCCGAGCGTGCATTGTCGGTCATGATCCATGTCGCGACCGCAACAATGTCCTCTTCCTTTGTGCCGCCGAAGCGGCCGATCCAGTCGAGTGCATTAAAGCCGGTCGCGGGGTTGGCGGGATCGAGCACGATGACCTTGCGGCCAGCTTTTCGCCGGTAATCGACCACCATTGGCGCGACCTCGCTCGACGGATCGAGCACAACGAGCCCGCCGCCCCATTTGAGTGCGGTCGGGATCGTGACGGACGTCGTCTTGAAACCACCGGAGCCGGCGAAGACGATGCCATGCGAAGAACCGAACGAGCCGTCGAAGCAGAGCAGCGGCGACTTACCGCCGCCACCCCAGCTCTGTAGATCATCGGCGCGGAACGCCGTCGCCGCGACACGGTCATGATCGACCCGGTATCGCTCACCGACGACGATGCCGCCAGCATCGGGAAAAAGCTTCGCGGCCTTAGCCAAACTCATCCAGTTGGCATCACCATGCACTGCCCGTTTGCCACCGACGCGCGTTGGCCCTCCTTGAGCAAACGCGGCATTGCCTTTGATGGCGACGCGCAAGGCAAACACGGCGCTGAAGAATGCGGCGCTGGCGCCAACCATGGTCGCCGGATCGGCATAGCCGAGAACCGATTGTCCCACTGGCACGCTGCTGGCGATGCCGGCGAGGCGGATTGCTTCCCGCACGACTGCGATGACGATCACCGCGCAGTTTCCGGCAAGCACGCTCAACGCGGCCGTCTTGATATTGGCCGATCCATTCGCTGCGAACAGCGAGATGACGCCGATTGCGGCCCCAGCGACATAGGGCAGACCGAGACCGGCACGGCCGAGGAAAAGCTTAACCTGTGCGCTCGTCCCCAGAGCCGCTAGCCGGTGCTCCATACCCGTCGTCCCGAACATGACGACCAGCATGATGATTGCAGGAAGAACCCCGAGAAGCAGCCTATTCACCGTCATCGCCAAACGCCTCCGCACCGATGGATGTCAGGCGCAATCGCTCCGCCTCATTGTCCTTGATCCGGTTGCTCGCATCGATCAAAAGACCGAGCAGCAGCGCCCGTTTTTCGTATCGCAAGCCGGCCTTTACGATCAGGCCACCGAGCTCGATCTTCTCGCGCGTGTCCTTTTTGCGCGCTTCTGTTGTCATCCCCTTCGCCATCCGATCAAGCCTCACCAGGCCCGCTCGCATCCGTGCCAGATGCGAGCGACGGGCGCGCATCGCGATCTGGCTTTTCAACGCGCCCATTCTCTTTTCCGGTCGTCGGTCCTTTGCCTCCGCGAAACTGCCCGACGATTTCCTCGAAGGCCGCCTGAAGCTCGGCCTCCTCGATCTCGATCTCACCAATGCCGGCCTTCAGCGCGATCCGCCCGATGCGTTCGGCCTCGCGTGTTTCGGCCGCTCTCAGCTGGTCCTGCAATCTGGCGATTTCTTCCCTGATCTTCGACGATGGCTTCTTCATTCCGGATGCTCTCCTTAGAGTTTGGCGTTGCTGCTGCGACGCCAAACTTCTCCCGGATGCGCTGGAAAAGACATCTGCAGATCTGCAGATCGCCAAGGGCGATGCTTTTGTGAATGATCCCGCCGTTCCGAAGGGGCGGCTTCCCAAGGGCGCAATTATACGTCGCGATGCGACGTGTTGCTTTTTCGCCCCGGCGTGGCCAGACGGCTCCCCGCCGCTCCCGATGAACTTGGTTCTAACTGGGAGCTCTCCGTCGTGGCCATCGCCCATTTCTCAGCCAGCATCGTCAGCCGCGGCTCGGGCCGCAGCGTGGTGCTGTCTGCGGCCTACCGGCATTGCGCGAAGATGGAATTTGAGCGTGAAGCCCGCACCATCGACTACACCCGCAAGCAGCGGCTCCTTCACGAGGAGTTTGCTCTCCCGGCCGACGCCCCGAAATGGGTCCGCTCGCTGATCGCCGACCGCTCGGTCTCCGGTGCCTCTGAAGCCTTCTGGAACAAGGTCGAAGCTTTCGAGAAACGTGCCGACGCGCAGCTGGCGCGCGATCTGACCATTGCACTACCGCTGGAGCTGTCCGCCGACCAGAACATCGCCTTGGTGCGGGATTTCGTCGAGAAACACATTCTTGCGAAAGGCATGGTCGCCGACTGGGTGTTCCACGATAATCCCGGCAATCCGCATATTCATCTGATGACCACGTTGCGGCCACTCTCCGAGGACGGCTTCGGGTCGAAAAAGATCGCGGTCATGGGCGATGACGGCCAGCCGGTCCGTACGAAATCTGGCAAGATCCTCTATGAACTCTGGGCTGGATCGACCGAGGACTTCAACGTCTTGCGCGACGGCTGGTTCGAGCGGCAAAACCATCATCTGGCGTTGGGCGGCATCGACCTCAAGATCGATGGCCGGTCCTATGAGAAGCAGGGTATCGATCTCGAGCCGACCATCCATCTGGGTGTTGGCACCAAGGCGATAGAGCGCAAGGCGGAGCAACAGGGTGTGCGGCCGGAGCTCGAAAGGATCGAGCTGAACGACGCACGACGCGCGGAAAATGCCCGCCGGATCCTGAAGGACCCCGCGATCGTTCTTGACCTGATCATGCGGGAGAAGAGTGTCTTCAACGAACGCGATGTCGCAAAGGTCCTGCATCGCTATGTCGACGATCCCGCCGTCTTCCAACAGCTGATGCTGCGCATCATGCTGAACCCCGAGGTGCTTCGGCTTCAGCGCGACACGATCGATTTTGCGACCGGAGAGATGGTGCCGGCTCGCTACTCGACCCAAGCGATGATCCGGCTGGAAGCGACGATGGCACGGCAGGCCACCTGGCTGTCGGAGCGCGAAGGACGCGCTGTCTCCGGGACCATTCTGGAGGGGACGTTCCAGCGACATGAGCAGCTGTCGGAAGAGCAGAGAACCGCTATCGAGCGAATCGCCGGTCCTGCCCGGATTGCCGCGGTCGTCGGCCGTGCGGGCGCCGGCAAGACTACGATGATGAAAGCCGCCCGTGAGGCATGGGAACTGGCTGGATACCGGGTCGTTGGCGGTGCACTTGCGGGCAAGGCAGCTGAGGGTCTGGAGAAGGAGGCCGGCATCGAGAGCCGGACGCTTGCGTCCTGGGAGCTGCGTTGGAACCGTGGCCGTGACGTTCTGGACGACAAGACGATCTTCGTCATGGACGAGGCCGGCATGGTCGCCTCGAAACAGATGGCCGGGTTTGTCGATGCGGTGGTCAGGGCGGGTGCGAAGATCGTCCTGGTTGGCGATCCCGAACAGCTTCAGCCGATCGAGGCGGGCGCTGCTTTCCGCGCCATTGTCGATCGCATTGGTTACGCCGAACTCGAAACCATCTATCGCCAGCGCGCGGACTGGATGCGCAAGGCGTCGCTCGATCTCGCACGCGGCAATGTCGAGAAGGCGCTCATCACATATCAGCGCGAGGGCAGGGTACTCGGCTCGCGTCTGAAATCCGAAGCTGTCGAATATCTCATCGCCGATTGGAACCGGGATTACGATCAGACCAAGACGACGCTGATCCTCGCCCATCTGCGCCGCGACGTCCGGATGCTCAATGTCATGGCCCGCGAAAAGCTGATCGAACGCGGCGTTGTCGGCGAGGGCCACGTCTTCAAGACGGCCGATGGTGTCAGGCGGTTCGACGCCGGCGACCAGATCGTCTTCCTGAAGAACGAAGGATCGCTCGGCGTCAAGAATGGCATGATTGCCCATATCGCCGAGGCTCAACCGAACCGCATCGTGGCCGTGGTCGGCGAGGGGGATCATCGTCGGCATGTCGTGGTCGAACAGCGGTTCTACAACAATCTCGATCACGGCTACGCCACCACGATTCACAAGAGCCAGGGTGCCACCGTCGACAGGGTCAAGGTGCTCGCTTCCCTGTCCCTGGATCGGCATCTGACCTATGTGGCGATGACCCGTCATCGTGAGGATCTGCAGCTCTACTACGGTACCAGATCCTTCTCCTTCAACGGCGGCCTGGCCAAGGTTCTCTCCCGGAGACAAGCCAAGGAGACGACGCTCGATTACGAGCGCGGCCAGCTCTATCGCGAGGCGTTGCGCTTCTCGGAGAACCGTGGCCTGTACATCGTCCAGGTCGCTCGCACGCTGGTACGCGATCGGCTCGACTGGACATTGCGCGAGAAGGCAAAGCTTGTCGAACTCGGCCAGCGCCTTGCCGCCTTCGCCGCACGCCTCGGCATCACCCAATCCCCGAACCCTCACACGATGAAGGAGGCCGCACCCATGGTCGCAGGCACCAAGACATTCGCTGGCTCTGTTGCCGATACGGTCGGTGACAAGCTTGGCGCCGATCCCGCGCTGAAACGGCAATGGGAGGAGGTCTCGGCGCGTTTCGCTTACGTCTTCGCCGATCCGGAAACCGCATTCCGCGCGATGAACTTCGACGCGGTTTTGGCAGAGAAGGAAATGGCGAAACAGGTTCTCCGGAAAATCGAGGTGGAGCCGGCTTCGATCGGCCCGCTGAAGGGCAAGACCGGCATTCTCGCCACTAGGTCGGCCCGCGAGGCGCGTCGTGTCGCCGAGGTCAATATTCCGGCCCTGAAGCGGGATCTCGAGCAATATCTGCGGATGCGCGAAATGGTTACGCAGAGGCTGCAAGCGGACGAGCAGGCCCTGCGTCAGCGGGTTTCGATCGACATTCCGGCGCTGTCGCCGGCGGCGCACGTGGTGTTAGAGCGGGTGCGCGATGCCATCGACCGAAACGATCTGCCATCCGCGATGGCCTATGCGCTCAGCAATCGGGAGACCAAACTCGAAATCGACGAATTCAACAAGGCCGTCACCGAACGCTTCGGCGAGCGCACGTTGTTGAGCAACGCTGCCCATGAGCCCTCCGGAAAACTGTACGAAGAGCTTTCCAAGGGCATGAAGCCGGAACAGAAGGAGGAGCTCAAACAAGCCTGGCCGGTGATGCGGACAGCGCAACAGCTCTCCGCCCATGAGCGCACCGTCCAATCGCTAAGACAAGCCGAGGAACAGCGTCTCACCCAGCGCCAAACGCCGGTGCGGAAGCAATGAAGCAGGGATCGGTTCTCGTGTTTTTGACCGGCGCTGTCGTCTTCACGTCAACGCTTGCGGCGACTGGGTTCACGGGCGGCTACCGGCTGAACCTGACCCCAAGCGAGCCGCTCGGCCTCTGGCGTATCGAGGAGCTTCAACGTCCGGTCTCTATCGGCGATCTTGTGTTTTTATGCCCGCCCGCGACAGCCCTCTTCGAGGAGGCGAGGCGGCGCGGATACCTGCGTGGAGGGCTGTGCCCTAGCGGATTTGCGCCGCTGATAAAATCGGTCGCCGCACTTCCCGGACAGCGTGTCGACATTACCGATCACGTGCTCATCGATGGTCGCCAGGTTCCCGCGTCGTCTGTGTGGCGCACGGACGGCGAAGGCAGGGCAATCAAACCCGATCCCGGCGGTTTCGTACCGCCGCATCATCTGTTTCTTCATTCACCCTTTGCGAGTTCTTATGACAGCAGATACTTTGGTCCGGTTCCGATTTCCGGTCTTCTCGGTCTGGCGCGGCCGGTACTCACTTTTGATCCGTGATCGCGGTGGCGATCATATGACTGATCGCTGGAAATCGATCCTCCTGATCATCGCGGCCATTGCCTGCGGGTGGGTCGGCTGGAGCGGCGAGGTGCTTCTTCTGCCGCTCGCCATGTTCTTTCCTTTGCTCTGGGCGATGGCGTCGTCACGCTCGATCTCAGCACTTGTGGCGGCGAGCTATTTCCTGGCCGCCTCCCGCGGGTTGCCGCAGGGTGTGGCCAACTTCTATAGCGCCGATCTCTGGCCGGGGCTTTTGCTCTGGGTAGTGGCGTCCGCATCCTTCGTCACTGTCCATGCGATGTTTTGGACGAAACCCCGTGGCGAAAACGCTTCCGAGAGAAAAGGAACGGATGCGGCGAGGGCGCTACGCTATCTGCTCGTGTTGGCGCTGATAGGGCTGCCGCCGTTCGGCATTACCGGCTGGGCGCATCCCGTGACAGGGGCCGGCGTGCTGTTTCCCGGTTGGGGATGGTCGGGACTGTCCGCGATGGCGACCGGCCTGCTCATCATGACAACGAGGCGTTGGCCGGCCGCAGCCATCATCCTTGGGGGATTCTGGCTTTGGTCCGCCGCGACGTGGACGGAACCGAAACTACCCGATGCATGGAGGGGCGTCGACCTTCAACTGGGACAAAACCTCGGTCGCGATGGATCGCTTCTGTATCACCGTGACCTGATCGCAACGATGCTGCGTAGAATTGCTACGCATCCGGACACGCGTGTCGTGGTCCTGCCGGAAAGCACGCTCGGCTTCTGGACACCGACGGTCGCGCGTGTCTGGCGGGACGGTCTGCGGGGCTCAGGTCTTACCGTCATCGCAGGTGCCGCAGTCGTTGATCCCAAGGGCTATGACAATGTGATGGTGGTGATCTTGGCCGATGCAGCGAACATCCTCTATCGTGAGCGCATGCCGGTTCCCGGCTCCATGTGGCAGCCGTGGTTGCGATGGACCAGCCAAGGCGGTGGCGCGCGGGCCGACTTCTTCGGCAATCCGGTGGTCAATGTCGACGGGATCAGGATCACACCGCTGATCTGCTACGAGCAACTCATTCTTTGGCCGGTCCTGCAATCGATGCTGCATGCGCCCGAAGTGATCGTTGCCGTTGGCAACGGCTGGTGGACCGAAAACACCTCGATCGTCGCCATTCAGAAAGCGAGCGTCGCAGCCTGGGCAAGGCTCTTTGGCCTGCCCGTCGTCATGGCCTTCAACATATAAGAGATCCCTACGGTGCTCGATGCCGTTCTTATCCATCAATGCGCCGATCCGTCCCTCAAGCCCACAATCGTCGAGCAGTTCATCGCGAAGGCCGGATCGCAGGACCCTCTCGCCATCACCGTGCGCTCCGCCGACCGGGTGGTGCTGGTGCCGAAGCCGACGACGCCGGAGGAGGCACTGGCTCTGATCCGCGACAATCTGGGTCGCAATACCGTTCGTGTGGGTATCACCCAGTATCCGGCAGGCGCCGGCCTCCTCGACGCCGGTCAGTTGAAGTCGGATATGGTTGAACCTTGTGAGAATATCCGCATTGGGACGGCGCTCTTTGCCAAGGTCTTTCGCATCGTTTCGAAATGGTATGGAAATCCGGCGGCGAAAGAAGTCCTGCCACAGGTCGTGGATGATGCGGTCATCGCCTGGCAGACGGGGTATTTCGAAGGTGTGGCGGTGTTCCGGGCGGAGGATCCCGGGGACGTGAAGCTCGCGCAGCCCGAAACGGCTGATCCTGAGACATCCGAACAAGATATTCCTCCTGCAAAAGACGGTGGTGCAGCTGAGCCAGCGACCGACGCGGGAGCGTCCGATCCGAACAAGGCAGGCATCAGGATCGATCTTTCGGGGATCGGTGCAAGGCCGTAACCAGGATCTCTCTGCAGATCTGCAAAGCGATTGTTCTTCCAATACCCTAGCGGAAACGTCCTGGAGCTTTTATAAGACCCGGCAGGGCAGTACGCGCTGCCCGGGGGTGTGGAAACCTCTATCTGGCGGTTGGTGTCGGCCGATACGACACCAGAATCCTCTGGCCATTGGCCGGTGGGCCTGCGACGTATGTCCAGGTGCCCCGGTGCTAAAGGTCGCAGGACTGTCCAGATACAGTTTCCAACCCCCGGCTTGGGATCAGAGATTAACGTTTGCGGGGGCGCACCGCAGACAATATCTTAGGGTTGGATCACCAATGGATTTGAGAGATTCAGTAGTGTCGGACACATGTGAACTGCGCCCGGTGATCGGACTCACGCGCGGACTTCCAACTTCAGACATCGAAACTTTGGCGGTGAATGCCATTCGGTTGCACAGGAAGTTCGTGGAAAAGGCGGATCAGTTTTTCCAGGCGCTGCCGGAGGATTATAAGACGGGGAAATCTGTAGGCGGCAAACAGCATCTCGAATACGTCGAAGCGATGATCGAGATGCATGCGCAGATGAGCGCGGTGAACACGCTCATTGGCCTTTTGGGCTACATTCCGAAGGTTTCAGTCAACTAGAGACCCGCGCCTAGATGAGGCCAGCGCGGATGGCAAGTGCCACCAGGTGTGGCATCGTATGGATCTGGAAGCGCTTTCTCGCCTCCTCAAGTTTGCTTTTCACGGAATTGTATTTGACGCCTTCGAGATCGGCAGCTTCTTCCATCGTCTTTCCGACTGAGATCCAGTTGAGGTAGGCGGCCTCCTTCGGGTCGAGCCAGGCCGGGTGCTGTGCAGTCGGCGTTAGGGGCAGCAAGGACATGCGGGTGTGGAGCTGCCCAACAGCAGCGGCTGCCGCGACAGGATCGATATCGCGTTCGAGGTCAATCGAGGATTTGTCAGAAGCGAGCGTGAACATGGAAGTCGATCCGTTGGCAGCTCTAATGGGTATGGTGATTCCAGAACGGATCCCGAAATCCGCTGCCTGATCGAAGAACGCCCGCTCCTCCTTCGACAGGTGCCGCCGTTCATGCTCTCCGCTCCACGTAAACACTCGCTTCATCGACTTTGCGCGGTTTACGATCGGATCGATGGCCTCGAATTTTCTTTTGAAATAGATCGACCGCCAATCGGACGGGTAATTTGATGAGGCAATCGTGTGGCCCGGTCGGATGTATAGATACGCGTAGCCGAAAAAACCCGCTTGATGGGCAAGATGGGTCAAAGCATCCTTGACAACATTTTCGTCGCCTCGAAGCGCAGCAAGATCGATTAGCTTGTCCAGCCAATGTTGCATATTTTACTCCGTAAATTGTCAGACGGGACAGTCCACGAGGTGCTCCTCATAAATTGCAATCAGCCATTTAATCTATGTATGTCAAAGCTGGTTAGAGATGCGGTGTCGCCAGCCAGTTAGAAACGCGACACCGGCTCTGATGATCAGCCCCCGATCCGGCCGGCTGGGCCGGGTTGAAAGGGCGGAGCGGGGGCGGGTGAGGGACCACCCCTTCGGCTTTAGCTTTCTCAGTAGCAATTCTTCCATCGCCGGCTGATACTCCTTTACGCCGCATGGGGCGGGTAGGGATCAAAGCGGAACGATGCTTCCGGAAATCAAGCTGCAGGGTGACGTCGATGGCGCCGCGCTGTCACCTCTTCTTCGCGGCATGCTTCTTGCGGTTGCCTATGCTGACGCTGAGGGTGGCATAGGATTGACCGCGACCGGCGCCATGAACCGCAAGTTCGTGCACTGGGCCGCTGTGAATTTCCTTTGGCCCGACTTCACAGCCGAAGACCTCCACAGCATGAGCAAAGTGCTGAACGAAAGTGACATGCCGCCGCTCTGGGTCGTGCGGGACATGACCCGCCATCTGAAGCTTCTTCGCCAGAAAAAGGATGTGCTGCTGCCAACCAAACGAGGTCACGAGTTTCTGGTGAACCCGCAAGCCTTCTTCGATCTCGTCGCCACGGATTATCTCTACTCCTATGTCCACGCTACCGAGCGCAAAGAAGAGGTCCAAGCTCGGTTACGTTGGTGGCGCATGTTCCTCAATCTTCTCAATATCAAGGCGAGAGAGGGCTGTACGCCATCGGAGGTCGTGAAGATCCTCTATCCAGACATGGCACCTCTGTCCGCCACCGAAATGACCTTGGAAGCCTGGGAGCTCAAATCCGATCTCCAATATGGCGTCCTGCGGCGCCTGTGCTGGCTGGGCCTGCTTTATGAGGCACGAGAAGGGCTCACGCTTCTTCAAGACGGAGCCTTCCACAAGACGCCGCTTTGGTCCGCCTGCCTGCAATTGGAGTCAGATACGCAAAGCGATATCGGCGTGCATTGACGCCCTTTATTCCGCAGTCGGCTGCCTCAATAACGCTTTCTCCCGCCGTGCGATCACCGCCGGATCGTTCATGTAATCCGTTCTCGGCTTGCGTCCACGCTTCTGGTAGCCGTTCCCCGTGCTGCCATCGCGAATGCCGAACATATGGTCCGTCTGCCCAGTTCGCCGTGGTCCGCCCTTGCTGCGCTGCTGCTCCCGCCCAGCCTGCAGCTCGGCGACAACAGACAGCATGTCGTCCAACCGCTTGTTATCGACGACCTCGGCGCGATGCACGGAGCGTAACGTGTCAAAGGTTCTGTAGGGCAGGGCAAAACTCTCGTGCATGATCTCGAGGCGCCCGTCCGGATAGTCGCAAACGACGACCTTCTTACCCGCCAGGGACCTGGAAAGATCTATCGGATCAAGGATGAACAGCACCTTGTCATAGCGCAGCGTCAAAGCCTGCGACAGCGTGCGAACTTCCTTGCGGCACATGGCGCCATCGAGGTTCTCGTGGTCGGCCAACGGCCGGTGCATGTCCTTCGGATTACGCGGCTGTTTGCCAAAACGCGCGTTGAAATCCGCAATGAACTCAGGCGCATAGGCGTTGGCTTCCTCGATCGTGTCGATGCCGCGCAGCCGCATTTCCTTGACCAGCCGATCCTGCAGTGTCTGGTTCGCACGTTCGACGCGGCCTTTGGCCTGCGGGGTATTGGCACAGATGATATCGATGTTCAGCTCATAAAGCGCGCGGCCGAATTGTGTCAGGCCGCTCGTCCGGTCCTTCTCCGACGCATGGGTCGAACGAAAGACACCGTGCTTGTCACTGTAGAAGGCCAGCGGTTTGCCCCATTGCTGCAGATAGGCCTTGGTCGCGTGCAGATAGTCGAAGGTGTTCTCCGAGCCGGCAAACCGTAGATGCAGCAGCTTGCCGGTGGCGTCGTCGATATAGACGAGCAGGGCGCATTTGGGCCCACGGTTCTCGAACCACCAGTGATGCGAGCCATCGATCTGCACCAGTTCGCCAAAGCAATCACGTCGGCCGCGTGGCTGGAAAACCCGCTTCTTGCTTTCCCGACGCGAGACCCAGATGCCGGCCTCGGTCATCCATTGCCGCAGGGTCTCCTTGGCGACCGAGATCCGGTGCAGCTCGATCAGCTTCTCACGCGCCAGCGTCGGACCGAAATCCAGATAGCGTTCGCGGATCAGGTCCAGCGCCGCATTGCGGAACTCCTCGCTATGGCGCCGGTTGCTCGGTCGCGATCGCTTCTTGGAAACAAGCCCGGCCGGACCATCCCGGTCATAAGCCTGCAGCAGCCGATGGACCTGACTTCGACTGAGGTCGAGCCGCTCGGCGGCCTGGACAACGCTCAGGCGTTCGTCACGGATCTTCTGGATGAGTTCGAGGCGATGCAATTCTTTCTGCGACATAGTGATCAAACAGGACATGACGACTCCGACCGCTCATGGTCTCGACCAGGCTGAAGATCGTCATCCTTGCTCCCGACATTGGCATTGACCAGTCGTCGAGAGGCGAGACTATCGCATCTCTAACTGGCCCAACTGTCGCATTACTAAATAGCCCTTACATATTTAGATCGCATAATCTATCTTATGGAACTTTTATTCCGCGATGTCCCGCAGGGCAATGTTGCCATATGCCGCATCGCCGATTTAACGTGAATGCCCACTAGATGCGGGCACCAACGGCTTTTTCCAGGTAGACTTCTCGCAACCGCCGGCTGACGGGACCGATCGTCCCGTCGCCGATCATCTGACCGTCGATCGACACGACCGATGTGACGAAGGATGTCGCAGAGGTGATGAAGGCTTCCCTCGCCTCGAGTGCCTCGGCGATCGTGAAGGAGCGCTCGTCGAGAGCATAACCAGCCTCCTCCGCGAAGCGCAGGACGGCGGCGCGTGTTATGCCATGCAGGATATCGGACGACAGGCTGCGCGTGACAATTTTACCGTCGGCAGTGACGATATAGGCATTGGCTGACGAGGCTTCGGTGACCAGCCCGTCCTGCACCAGCCAGGCATCGTCGGCTCCGGCCTCATGGGCCGCATTCTTTGCCATTGACGGATAGAGAAGCTGGACCGTCTTGATGTCACGGCGGCCCCAGCGGATATCGGGAAGCGAGATAACCTTGAGACCACGTTTGGCGAGCGGGCTTTCGAGCACCGGACGAGCCTGGGTGAACATCACCACGACGGGCGGCGTATCCTTCGACGGGAAGTTGAAGTCGCGATCGGCGTTACCGCGCGAGATTTGCATATAGATCAGGCCTTCTTCGACATTATTGTCGGCGACCAGCTTGCGATGAACGGCCAGCAGTTCTTCCGTGCTCATCGGCGTGGGCATGTCGAGCTCCTTGAGGGAGCGAGCAAGACGGATCATGTGGCCATCGAAATCAACGAGCTTGCCGCCAATGATGCAGGTCACTTCGTAGATGGCATCCGCAAACAGATAACCGCGGTCGAAGATCGAAACCTTGCCTTCTGATTCCGGGCAATATTGGCCGTTGACATAGACGATACGTTCAGGAGAGCTCATGTTCATACAGTTCCAGGGAAAGAGGTGACGTTGTAATGATGTGACGTTCGTACTGGCGCTACGTGCATCAGTACCCGCGCGCCAGATCGACGGTCGGGGGAAGTGCTCCGCTGCTGCGGTAGGTCAGGATATTGCCAGCCACGATAGCGGCCGCCGTTTCCCGATCCGTCGGCGCCGAGATATGCGGTAGCACGGTGATCGCGGGATGACCCCAGAGCTTATTGTCCGGTGGCAGCGGTTCCACATCGAAGACATCAAGCACCGCATGTTTCATGGCGCCGGAATCAAGCGCCCTGATCAGATCGTCTGCGACGACGATGGGTCCGCGGGCGAAATTGATCAGAGATGCGCCCTCCGGCAGCATGGAAAGGCGCACGGCATCGATAAGTCCACGGGTCTCGCCGGTGAGAGGAAGGAGACAGACCAGAATTTCCGAGCGGCCGAGAAGCTCCTCGAGCCCCCGATCGCCATGGAAGGTCTGCACGCCGTCAATCTCCTTGTGGGACCGGCTCCAACCGATCACATTGAAACCGGCATGCCTGAGACGAGCCGCGGATTCCGCGCCAAGAGCGCCCAATCCGAGCAGGCCGATCGTGACATCCTGGGGCCGGCGATAGGCCAGTTGCTGCCAGACGCGCTGGCGCTGGAAATTCGCATAGGCGGGCATGTCGCGAAACAGATAATATGTCCAGGCCAGCACCGCTTCCGCCATGGTTTGGCTCAGCTGCGGATCGACCAGACGCACGATCGGCATACGGCTTTCACCAAGCTCTGCAACAAGGCGTTCGACACCCGCCCAGACGCTGTGAATCCATTTCAGGTTCGGCAATCTTGCAATATCCGCCGGATCGGGATTGGCGACGATCGCGATGTCGGCCTTTTCCCGTGCCGCCTCATCGAGTTGCCGGAACGGCACGATCGTTTCACCCGGCATTTTCCGTGAAAGCGACGTCAGCCAGAGCCTCTCCGCGTCCTCGCTCATACGTGTCACCAGCACAATCATCGAATGATCTCCTCTTTCGCTGCCTTCGAGTTCAGTGCGCAAAGACGCTGTCGAAATCCCTGAAACCCTTGACTTCAATTGGGTTGCCGCTTGGATCGAAGAAGAACATCGTGCGCTGCTCGCCCGGCTCACCTTCAAAACGAACGACCGGCGGTATGTCGAAGGCAATGCCGGCATCTTCGAGACGTCTTGCAAGGGCAAACCATGCTTCGAGTTCAAGAACCACGCCGAGATGCGGCATCATCACCATGTGATTGCCGACCTTGCCCGTGCGCGTCGTTTCGAAAGGCTTGCCGAGATGCATGGAAATCTGGTGGCCGAAGAAATCGAAATCGACCCAGGTGTCGGTGCTGCGTCCCTCCTGACATCCCAGAACGCCGCCATAAAAGCGGCGGGTCTCGTCGAGGTCGGTGACGTGATAGGCAAGGTGGAAAAGCGAACGCATGGATGTTTCCTCTCATTTTTTCTGTTGAATGATATCGGCTCACGAAGCCTGTGACTGCCTGCGAAGCGCCGCCTCAAGAAAGGCGACAAGGAGTGGATGCGGCGCATCTGGGCGGGACGATAGTTCGGGATGGCTCTGCATGCCCATATAAAACGGATGGCCGACGACTTCGATTGCATCAACGACAGAGCCGTTCACCCCGCGTGCCGCAACCCGAAGTCCGTGCGTTTCCATCTCCCTGACTAGATCCGGATTGAGCCTGTAGCGGTGGTTGCATCGCACGATGGTGCCGTGAGGGATCAGACCGGCCAGTCGCGTGCCGGCAGTGGGCTCGGTCTGCTGATCACCGGTGCGATGCTCGGGAAGCGGCCCGCCATCGGCTGTCGTCCCGCCGGCCATGGCCAGAAAAGTCTTGATGCCGGCATCCGGATCCGCCTCCGCCAGATTTGCATTGCGGCGACCGAAGGCCCTCCACGCGACGGCAGTCGCCATTGTTTGCATGCCGAGGCAGAGGCCGACGATCGGAAGCTGGTTTTCAAGGGCGAAGGCGGCGACAGCCGTCTGCCCGGCCACGTTTTTCATGTCGGCGCCACCTGGCAGCAGAATGCCCGCATAGGGTCGAAGCGTCTGTTCGGCATCGGCCTCATCGAACCCGACAGGATCGATGAAGTTTATAGCCAGCGGCAGACGCAAACTGTCTGCCGCATCGGCAAGGCTTGCCAAGGCCGCCGGGTAGACATCCACATGGTCGCTCCTTGCACCAACCAGCGCGATCGTCAGGGCCGTCTCGGTCGGCGCCTTCGGTTTGTCCAGCCTGATGCGGCCGAACTGATCGCGCCAGGTGATCACTGTCCCGGTCGCTTCATCCGCAAACTGGTGAACGCCGTCGGCAATCCTGATCGTTTCAACCGACACCGCTTGCAGTTGCGCCGCGGCAAAAAGGCCTGCCACCGCGTTGGCGTCAGCCAGGAACGCCGGATGGATCGGAACCACGATATCGGCTTCGCGGGCGGCATCGATCACTGCCTCGACCGTTGCGACAGGTTCGATCGGTTTTCCCGAAAGCCGCTCGAACCAGCAAAGCCCGCTTGCGGCAAGCCCGCCGGACGCGACCACATGCTGTTCCGCGTCCGCATGACGTTTGGTATCGAAGCGCGACGCCAAATGCATGAACCCGCAATTGCGCCTGACCGCAACCGCTGCTGCAGCGGCGCCATAAAGTGCCGGACTGCCAGTATCATGGTGAACGAGGATCAAGCCCATCGTCAGATCCTTTCGATGCTGTGGCGTCAGACGATCAGCAGGTTGCGATCGATCGAGCCGAGGGCGCGATAGCCTGTCTCGGTGACGACGATCGTCTCGCTGACGCCAACCGTGAAACGGCCATAGATGCGCAGCGCCGGCGGAAGGTGAAAGGTCATGCCCGGCTGCAGCTCTGTCTTGACGCCGGCGTTGAGGCTTAGAATGGCACCCTCGCCCCAATCCGGGGCAAACGATATGCCGACGCTGTAGCCGAGGCGTTTCTTGAAGTTTTCCGTATAGCCGGCGCGGTCGATGACCTTCTGGCAGGCGATATGCGGTACTTCGCAGGCGACGCCCGGGCGGATCGTATCGAGCGAGACCTGCAAGGCCTCCTGGCAGGCCTTCATCATGTCAACTGCCTCCCTCGGCGGTTCGCCGATCCAGGCCGAGCGCATCAGCGCCGCATGATAGCGATCATGGCACGCGGCCATCTCCAGAAATGCCGGATCACCGTCGGTGATGGCACGGCGGCGCCAGGTTCCGTGCGGAACCCCCGTGCGCGGACCCACGGAAACGAGCGGCTCCATGCCGAGATATTCCGACCCGGCCGCAATTGCGGACCCCAACATGGCGGAAACGAGATCGTTTTCCGTGGCACCGACGCGAACCGCTGCGAGACCGGCCCGCATGCCATCGTCGACATAGGCTGCGGCCTTCTCAAGCTTTTCCACCTCGAGCGGCGACTTGATGGCACGGAGCCTTTCGATCACGCCTGCCCCATCGCCGATTGTGCCGAGACGGGCCTGAAGTGCTTCATAGACGGCGATCGGCAGGAACCATCCACGCTTGTCTATGGCAATGCGCCTGGAGGCCAGCCCCCGGCTTTCAATAAGCTTCACCAGGAGAGCAAGCGGATCCTCGCCGTCCTGATACGCGACCGCATCAGAAATGAAGGTATTGGCGATGAAATTGAAATATTCCAGCTGGCGGATGAGGAAAACCGGATCGCCATCGGCCGGCAGGATCAACGCCTGAAACGTATAGTAACCCGGTGTCTGCTGACCGCACAAATAGAAGATATTCTCAGGCCCGGTCACGATCAGCGCATCGAGGCCCGCTGCCGAAAGACCTTCGCGGGCGAGCGCCTGACGGCGCGCGTATTCTTCCCTGGGGAAAGCAGATTCCTGCCCCTGAACGATATCGCTCGGTATGCTCATGCTCCAAACTCCTTCACGAGATGCGTCCTTGCCGCATCAAATTCCAAACCCAAACCCGTTGTGGCAGGTCCCTCGACGCCGCCATTCCGATAGACCAGTCCGTCGGCAGCGTCGTTTTCAAGTCCGTCGGCACCGTAAAGCTCGGCAAAGCGGGGACTGACCGCCGCGCTAAGGTGAAGCGCTGCCGCCGTCGCGACCGCACCTTCGTTCATCTGACCCACCATGAACGGAATATTCGCATTCGAAAGCTGCCTTGCCGCAGCAAGGCTTGCCGCGATACCCCCCAGTTTCACCAGTTTCAGGTGCGCCCAGAGACGTCCATTCAAGGCCACGATCGCATCGATATCGGCCGATGTCGCAACACTTTCATCCAGCATCAGCGGCACCGGGCTGGCCTCGGCCAGACGGCCCAAAATATCCCAGTCGCCCGGCGCAACCGGCTGCTCCACATAGGCGAGCCCGAAACGAGCGAGCGCCAGCAGGTTTTCACTGGCCTCCGTCTCGCTCCATGCCCCGTTGGCATCGATTGCAAGCTTGACCTCGTCACCGAAATTCTGCCGGAGGGCCTCAAGACGCGCGATGTCGGCTGAGAAGTCTCCACCACCGACGCGCACCTTCAGGTCGCGGAAACCGCGTGCCACATAGGTTCCCGCGTGAGTCAGAAACCGCTCGGTCGAAGATATGAAGAGCGTCTGATTGGTGGCGTAACGCACCATCGATCCCGCCTTGCCTCCGAGCATGGCACAAACGGTAACGCCGTTGCTTCGGGCAACGAGATCGTGAAGGGCGATATCGATCAGCATGGACACCGGAGCGATCATGTCCGTGCGCGCCGCCAGTTCGGCCTGCATCGCCGCCGGTTCCTGCGACCAGTCCATATCACCCAGGGTCAGCAATGCCTGCTCGACACAGACCTCCGGGCTGATCCCGTTCAGATAGGCGATATTAATACGAACCTCGCCGATACCGATGTGGCCACCATGTTCAAGCCACAGATAAAGCGTATCGAGCCCGGCAACAGGGCCGGAGGCAGCCGTATGGAGGAGGAGCCCGTCGCAATATTGGAGCGTGGCCCTGTGCAGAGAGGCTCTCATGGGTTTGGCCGCAGCATCTTTCTGGCAACGTCGCGGTAGATGACGCTGCAGGTGACGAACTCATCCAGCGGCACGAATTCGTCAGCCTTGTGGGCAACCGAAAGGCTGCCCGGTCCAATGACGGTGCCCTGCGCGCCGAGCGAGCGGAAATGCACGAGGTCGCAGCCACCCTGAAACCCGAATGGGCCGGGGTCGGAGGTGCCGCTCGCCCTACAGGCCTCCAGACTTGCGGCCACGATAGACTGGTCGGCCCCCGTTTCCGTGGCGCTACCGGTCGTCGCCTTGTAATCAACGATTTCCGCCTTCACGCCAAACCGGTCGTAGGCATCCTTCAGAAGCGCGGCAAATTCCTGCTTGACGGCGTCCTCGCTTTCGCCCGGCACCATACGCCGGTCGAGCAGTAGGTCGCAGGAGCCGGGAAGAACGTTATCCGCATGACCACCGGAAATACGCGTAACCGTCAGGCTCGCCTCGCCGACGAGCGGGTGCGTCCGCTTGCGGACGACATTGTTGTGGAACGCCTCGACCAGTGTCAGAAGCTGGCCGGCCCGATAGATCGCATTGTCGCCGAGCTGCGGCGTGCCGGAGTGCGCGGTGACACCGTGTACACGCACGACCGGGCGCAGACTGCCCTTATGTGCGGAATAGGTCGTGTTGGACGTAGGTTCGCCGACCACGGCAAAATCGATCTTCGGTCTGGCGGCGGCGTAATATTTGGCGCCTTCGCTGGCGATCTCCTCATCCCCGACAAAAACGCCGAGAAGTGTGCCGGACCATGCCGTGCGGTCTGCCGCCAGCATCCGCATCGCTTCGATCATCGCGATCAGAGGCCCCTTGCAGTCACAGGCGCCGCGACCGAAGAGCTTGCCATCGTCCTCCCGCAGGATAAAAGCGTCGGTTGTCCAGCCGTCGCCTGCTGGAACCGTGTCCATATGCGTGTTGAAGGCGAAAACCGGACCGGGGCCGTTCTCAATCCTCGCCTCCACGTTGAAACGGCCCGGCTTGTATTCGGTCAGCGACACCGAAAACCCTTCGTCCTTCAAAAGGCGCTCAACGTAGACGGCAACATCCGCTTCACCGCCGGGCGGATTTTCGCTGCGGATCGCGATGATTTCGGCGAGCTCGCGTTTCATGCGCGCGATATCTGGCATAATGGTCATAATAACGTTTCACCTAGTGCAATATCTGGTCGAGGAAGCGAGTGGCCCGTTCGTTCACGGTTCCGCCGAAAAAGGAATCGCGCGGTGCGTTTTCAATCACCTCGCCATTTTCCATGAAGACGATCTGGTCCGCGGCGCGCTTGGCAAAGCCCATTTCATGGGTCACGACGATGCTGGTCATGCCCTCGCTGCTGAGTTCGGCCATCACATCCAGCACTTCGCGGATCATTTCCGGGTCCAGCGCCGAGGTCGGCTCGTCATAGAGCATCAGTTTCGGTTTCATGGCGAGGGCTCTTGCAATCGCGATACGCTGCTGCTGGCCACCGGACAGTTCGTCAGGAAAGAAATCGGCGCGTTCGGGAATGCGTACTTTCTTCAGAAGATCCATGGCGATATCATGGGCATCGCTGCGGCTCATGCCGAGTACCTTCATCGGTGCGAGCATGATGTTTTCGATAGCGGTCAGATGTTGGAAAAGTTCGAAATTCTGGAATACCATGCCGATCTGGCGGCGGATTTTCGGAGCTTGACGCAATTCCCGGGCGATATCGTCGCCCTCGAAGAAGATATTGCCGTCATCGGCAGGCTCGAGCAGGTTGATGCATCGCAGCAGCGTCGACTTGCCGGATCCCGAGGGGCCAATGATGACCATGGTTTCGCGGCTGTGCACGTTGAGGCTGCACGACTTGAGGATTTTAAGGTCGCCAAAGCTTTTGTTGATCCCCATGATCTCGAGCAAAGGCTTTTCTTCGCGGCTATTCATGGATGTTTCCTTCATCGCGCATCTGTCTTTGCGGTGAGCGCGGCAAGACGCGCCATCAATGAAACAGAACGGCGTTTTCCACGCGGACGTTTGCGGTCGAGTGCTCGTTCGAGGAGATATTGAAAGCCCATGAAGATGGAGGTGAGCGCCAGATAATAGATACCCGCAGCTGTCAGAGCCTCGAAATACTTGAAGTTGGAACTCGCCGTCTGATTGGCGACAAGCAGCAGTTCCTCGACCGCAACAACAGATACGAGGGCGCTCGTCTTTAGCATCCCGATCATCTGGTTGCCGGTCGGCGGCAAGACGATGCGGGCGGCCTGCGGTATGACGATGTAACACATCACGGCAAACCGGGTCATGCCGAGCGCAAGGCCCGCCGTGCGCTGACCTTTCTTGACCGCCTGCAGGCCCGAGCGAATGATCTCTGCCATATAGGCACCTTCATTCAGGGACAGCGCGATGACGGCACTGACAAAGGCCGACAACATCACACCGAAGGTCGGCAGGACGTTGTAAATGAATATGATCTGGAACAGGACCGGCGTACCGCGAAACAACCACAGATAAACGAGCGTGAATATCTGCAGTGGCCTGATGCGGGATTCCTGCAGAAGCGCCACGATGAGGCCCGCGATCATTCCGAAGAACAACGACGTCACCGTGATGACCAGTGTCAGCAATGCGCCATGGAAGAAAGCGGGCGAGAAGACATAGTCGAAGACCAGATCAAGTGACATCCCGCTCTCCTTTTCTCTTTATTGCCGAACAGGTCAGTTGAAGATCGCTACCGATGCGGGCAGCTTCCACTTTTCAATCAGGGACTTGTAGGTGCCGTCTGCGACGACCTCGCCCAGCGCATCCTTGATCGCCTTCTGCACGGCGGCATCACCCTTGCGTGTCGCCATGCCGATGCTGGTATTCGATTCAAACTCCTCGCCGACGGTCTCATAAACACCGGGAACAGAACTCTGCAGGACAACGGCGCCGGGGGTGGAATCGAAGGTGGCATCTGCACGCCCCTGACGAAGGGTTAGCGCCGAGTCCTGGGCTGTCGGGAAAGTCAGCACCTTCACACCTTCAAGGCCCTTTGCCTTGCACCGCGTATCGTCTGCGCGCGCCTGGCTTTCCTGAATGCCGCCGAGGGTTACGGAAACGGTTTTGCCGCACAGGCTGTCATCCCGGCCGGTGATCTTCTTCGGATTGCCTGCCTTTACCAGCACCATATTGCCGATCTTCAGGTAGGGAATGAAATCGACCTGCTCCGAGCGGGCCGGATTGATGTACATGGCCGAATTGATGAGATCGATACGTCCACCGATCAGCGCGGGAATAAGCCCCTTGAACTCCATGTTCATCGGCTTCGCCTCAGCCTTCAGCTTCTTGGAAAGAGCCGAAATGAGATCGATGTCGAAGCCGGTGAGTTGATCGCCCTTCTGGAATTCGAATGGAGCGAACGTCGCGGCGACGCCATATGTCAGGGCGCCCTTTTCCACCAACCCGGTGCCGGGCAGTTCAGCAGCAGTTGCCGAAGCGGCAATTCCAAGCGGTACAATCAATGCGGCGAGAATGGTCTTGAGCATGCGCGTTCCCTTACTGTTGTATCAACATTGCATTTTATGAGCACAACAATACAATTCGGAAAATTCGAGAGTCAAGCAATAATGTTAAATATTGCGCAATTCTAGACTTTGCCTATTTATTGAACAAAAGGCTAAAATCATGGCAAAATCGCATAATTTAGACCTATACCTGTATTCCAGGCCCCTCCACCACTGAGGCGATTATTGGTGATGGACTTTTTATCACGAATAGCTTTTAGTTTGGCCTCACCAGAAAGAGCCTCACGATTGTACAAGATGTCGAATAGAGATACAAAACTGACGCCAGCCATAACCACCAATGCGCAGCAGGGTCGACATCGCCTTGCCAACCAGATTCTCGACCTTATCCGCGACGCGAAATTCGAGATCGGGCATCACCTGCGCGAACAGCAGCTCGGCGATATGCTGGGTGTGTCGCGCACACCAGTCAGAGCGGCACTCAACCTGCTGGCCGAACGCGGTATTGTCGAGGCGAGGAAAAACCAGGGATTCTTTCTGAAGGCCCAGCAGGGCGCTCTCCACCGCACCGAAGTGGAGGTACCCGCCACCGCGGATCAGGATCTCTACACGCGCATCGTCGAGGACAGGCTTTCGGGCGCGCTTGGCGACAGCATCACCCAGGTTGAAATGACAAGGCGTTACATGGTCGATCGCTCCCTTTTGCAGCGGACGCTCGCCCATCTGGTCAATGACGGCCTGCTTTCGCGCAATCGCGGACGCGGCTGGACTTTTCGACCGACCCTCGATTCCGAGATGGCGTTGCGTGACAGTTATGATTACCGCAGCACCCTGGAGCCGGCCGGCCTGCTTCTTGGCAGCTTCCAGATCGACGCCGGCCTTTTGGAACGCTCCCGCCTCGAGCATCTCTATCTTGAAGGCCATCCCGAAATCGCGGGCGTCGACCCCCGCCAGTTATTTGAAACGGATGCCCAGTTTCATGAAATGATCGCGGCATTCAGCGGCAACATGTTCTTTCTGCAAGCCATCCAGCAACAGAACAGGCTGAGGCGACTTCTCGAATTTGGCGGATATTCAAACCGTCGTCGCGTCCGGGACTGGTGCCGCGAGCATCTGGATATAATCGCTGCAATCTTAGAGGGCGACAGGTTAAGGGCATCGAAGCTGATGTTAAATCATCTTAGTGCTGCAAGGGGAGCCGCACGCCACTATCCGAAGTCCGACTAGAAGCAATAAACCGTAAGACGATAAAAAGCACGGGCAACAGGAGATGCTTAAAACCATCCGCTTCGCCGAAGTGCTAGGCAGAAAAGAGTGACGGCGTGGCAACATCCGCCTGCATACGGGCCATTAGCCTCTCATATTCTTTTTCCGGAGCGCCATAGGTTATGGTGGCGACCTCTTCCAAAATGCTGCGATTGATGATCCGGACGTTTCCGCGTCTGGCACGAATAGCATGGATGCCTTCTAGAACATGTAATTCGTTGGTGATCCCCGGCCGCCTTACCCCAAGAACTGTCGAGAGAAATTCATGGGTAATGGGCAGATCATCCGTATCGAGCCGATCATGACACATCAGCAGCCAGCGCGCGAGCCTCTCCCGCAGACCATATTGCCCATTTGCAAGGACAAGATGCCCGACCTGAAGCAGGCAGATATTGATATAGCCCAGCAAGAGCTCGCGTAAGCGCGTGTCCTCGTCCATTGCCTGTCTTATTTCAACAGTCGTGATCAGGAAGCCCCGACCGCCCACACACATGATGGTTTCACTCGGCGTCGTTTCCGCGCCCAGCAGAGCGGGCCAGCCCGTGATACCCTCTCGCCCGACCAGCACAGTTTCAATGCTCTTGCCACCGTCGTCACGGACAACGGTCGATGCCAAGCCGCTTTCGATAAAACAGAGATGTGAAATAAGCATGTCAGAGGTGACGAGCCGATGTCCCATGGGCAAATCAACGGGCTCCATTCGCGATACAAGCCGCGCGAGCCCTTCTTTGCCGATGATTTGCAATAGTCGATTATAAACGCAAAAACCTGATTCAAGCATAGCGGTTAGTCTGGTTCGCCCCTCTGCTCGAAAACATCAACCTGCAATCATATTAGCAGCGGAAAATCGAATGAAAACAGTGAGTACGTTTCCGTACAAACGCGCGGGAACTCGATTGTATGAGTGACGAGACGTGCCAAAATTCCAAACTCAGGCGCATGTTCGACGCAACATCACAACTGAACTGTCGTCGGGTCTCCCCGCCCCGCTCGAAATTCTGGTTGATGGCCGGACGAGCGGGCCTAACGCCTTGGCCAACCCGCAACGTCTGCCACCTGCTTCCAGTCCGGAAGCGTCAGCACGTCATAGCTTTTGTCGCAGAACTCCTCTGAGACGACTTAGCCAAGCCGAGCTGCAGAAGGAACAAGCTGTTCCCATCATGGTTAGGGACCACCGGACAGGGAGGTTTGAACACCATGCAAAAGAACATCGAATACCAGATCATGGCCCATGAAAACGGGTGGGCCGTTGTCGTCTGTGACGTCATAAGGGGCACTTACCCCAGCAGACACCTTGCTCTTGCGGCTGCAAAGCAGTTGGAGAGCGACGTAGTTTCGACGGAAGAAGCGGAGCACTTGGGTGCAGTCGCGCATCTGACCCTAACTGATGCAGTCGCATCCGACCGGTTGCGAATCTCGCGCCAGATGACGGTGGCTGTGTCTTATCAGGTGGATCTCCCTTGCGACGCGGAAGCGGAGAAGTCAGCATTCCATCGTTGATCGCTGGACCATATCTGAGAGCCGGGAGGGGCTAGGTTGGGCGGCGGAGGTGCCTTGTCCAAACGTGTCCGGGTTCCCGTAGAAAAACAGAATGCACCACGATGGCAGGAGGGAAATATGAGGAACTCACAGATCCTGACCGTTTTCCACGTGCGGTCGTGCCGCCTCGACCGCCATAATCTATGGCGAAGGGGCGAGAATTTCAGATCGAGCCCTTCAATCGTCGGCGCCCAACCTGCGCGACTTGCTACTCTTCGCGGCGCAATAGTCTTTCTGATACAGTCGTCCCTCGTACTTATTTCGATTAAATTGGGTGACAGAAGCTGGAATCTCATCGATCGAGCGTTATGGTTGGTAACAGGCACACGCATGCCGTAGTATCCGAGGAGCAAAGCGTGGAGACTGTCAAACGCCTCACCGTCGCAATCATCGGCATGGCCGATACCTTAACATCGCAGATCAGGACAGCCTGGTGTCACGCCCAGATCGACCTTGAGGGACCTTACTCCGCCAGCTTCATAGAACGTGAAGTTGTTCTCAAATTCGTCGCCGCGATCATCGACGTTCGCTATGAGGCGGACGTCATGCTGCGCCTGACCGAGCAACTTGACGGAGAAGCCATCCCGTATCTTTTTTTCGTGCCGGAAACGGTAATCGACAGTGAGCCTGGACCTTTTGTCCTATCCGGACGTTCAGAAGACATCGCGAATATTGTTTCCGCCTTAACCGCGCAAGGCGGAGGCGTTCGGCACTAAAGCGAGGCATCTTATGCTGAAACGACCTGACGGCCATGATGAAGCAAATATTTTGCTGTCTCTTTTGCCCGATGATGTTCGACATGACGTTATGAGCGTGTGCAGACCGGTCAAGTTAAACTTGGGTGATATGCTGATTTCAGCAGGTGCACCTATCGAGCGTGTTTTTTTTCCGTCATCCGGCATAGCCTCCATTGTTGTGGTTTCCAGATCGGGGCGTAAGACCGAAGCGGGACTCGTTGGAAAAGAGGGGTTTGTGCCAACGGGAGCCTTGGCTGGCGCACAAACAAATCTGACCGAAATAGTAGTGCAGGCCCCGGGCGAAGCGCTTTTCGTGGAAAGAGGATCGTTTGACGCACTTCGCGCACGACATAGAATTTTTTCGGACATCCTGATCTGCGCTGTACACGCCTCAAGAACACAGGTGGAATGCACCGCTTCTTCCAATGCTACGCAGTCTGTAACGGAGCGACTCGCCCGGTGGCTTCTGATGTGCCACGACCGCGTACACGGAGATTTCTTGCACCTGACCCACGACTTTTTATCCACCATGCTGGCGGTGAGACGCGCTAGTGTGACAGATGCCCTGCACGTTCTCGAAAGCCAGGGGTTTATCCGTTCCGAAAGAGGAAGAATCACGATTAGGAACCGCGAGACTCTCGAAATATATGCACATGATCTCTATGGTTTGCCCGAGGAGGAGAATAATCGCATGCTCGCCCACTTTCTGCGCGAATACCGGTCCGACGTTGCGCTCGGCGACTTAACCGCTTCCTAGAACGGCGAGGGTCAATAGACCGCACCTTCGCTGCTTTCATCATTGGTACGCTTCCGTACATTTACCTTTACTTTTTTCTCTATAATATAAATGCATCATCCTTCACGCTGTGAAGCGCCGAGCGCGTTTCAAGGAGGTGAAATGCACGAGCATCACTATTATCAACGTTCCGGAATTTTTCTGAACGAAGACATTAATGTCGTGAAGTCTGCGTACGAAACTGTTCTGTCCGCCGAGCCAGATTCCGCTTTATCGGCAACGGACGTCGCCCGTTATGTCCTGAAAATGTATGATCGTGGTGTTGTTGACCCCTCGAAACTTCAAGGGCTCGCAGTTCTCTATTTTCGAACAAAATTACGTGTCGGCTGATGGCAGGCAACCATCTCGCCCAACTCAGAGGCGGTTTCTCGTTAAGGCGTTTCTACTTTTTCGGGACAGCCCGATCCTTTTTTCTGGTTTTACTACCCAGTTTTCGGGTGCCTCGCAGGCACAGGTCAATGGGGTGTTCCCACTCGATCTAGCTTTTGCCGTAGCGACTCCCTTGCCCTGTTGACACGACTTTTGATAGTGCCCACGCGGCAACCACAAATGGCCGCGGCATCGGAATAACTTGTTCCTCCGGCTATGAGCAGCAACGCTTTTTTCTGATCTTTGTCGAGTTCAAGGATGGCTCGCATCACTTCTTGGTGCTGCAGACGCCATTCCTGGTCGGCAGGAATAGACATTGATTGCTCTATACCGACCGGCAAACCAACACATTCCCGTCTGGACACCTTGTAGCGAGTGCAGAAAGTATTGCGCAAAATAGTGAAGAGCCACGATTTCAGTGCTGTGCCGGGGGTAAAGCCCTGCAACGATCGAAATCCCCGCAACATTGTCTCCTGCACAAGATCGTTGACATCATCTTCGTTTCTGACGAAGCGACGCGCAAAAGCCGTCAGGGCTGGTGCCAGATCCGCAATGCCGCTCCGCAAAACCTCAAGCTGCCCTTCGGTCAACGTGTTCCCAGGCGCTCCACTCACAGCGTGCTTGGCCATTTTCCCATCCTTTCACTAAGTGGGAAATGCCTACGTGTCGGCTTGGTTGCTGTACGCCAACGTACAATTGCGACATCCACCTGCGGGCGTTGATCGGGACTGCGATGTCTCTGCTCGATTATGCGGTCCGGGATGTTGACCGCACACGATTGGCGGCTTGCTTCGCTATCGTAGAACGAACGTTCCGTACCTCACCCACACCGGCGTCGTTGGATTTGCTCGACCAATGCACTTGGGAGTGCAGGCAGCGCCTTCAAGATCTGACGTTCGGCGAAATATATATCCTTCAACGTGTCGAGGAAAAGGTCTTCCAATGTCTTCTCAGCCATTTCGGTCTCCTGGCGGTCAGCGTTGGGGGATTAGTGTTCGTTATTCCTTGTCGACTGGAACGGATGCCTTGCCGAGTTTCAGCGAGGGTTCCCGAGCCCAGACACGCAATTTCCCAAGTTCTGCCACGAAGGCCGCAAGCCCTTCCTCGCCGGGTAAGGGCAGCACGCCTTCATCCATGGCGTCGGCAATTCCGGCGATTTCCAGCAACGGCAACGCTGACCGGTCGTATCCGATGAATTTGCAGTGCTGGAACGCGTCTGCAACGAAATCCCGGGCAGTTGCCTCCTCGGTCAGCTCAGCGATGGCCGCCTCCGATGTCAGAAGAGCCACCGCATCGAAAAGCACCGAAGGGCCCCCATCAATCATGTGATGTGCCTCGATAAGGGTGCCGTTCGACGCCGTTACGCCCCCGACCTTGGGCGCGATGAACTCGAAGACGGCTTTTTCGGCTGTTACTGCCTGGGTCAGCCCCTTCAGCAGTTTTGCGTCCACGCCATCCGTGATGAGAATGCCAAGCTTGCGGCCTTCGAAGCGTTTGGGACCCCGTTCAACGATGCTGAGCGCGGGCGACGGCTCCAGATCCTGACGGGTAGGAATGGCCGTATTCGCCGGCTCCGGCATTGTCTGAAGGCCGAGCTTCTGCGCCACCGTCGTAGCGAGGGTTTCGTCGATATTAAGAAGATGTGAAACCATCCTCTCTCGAATCTCCACCGTTTCGACCTTGCTGAGTTCGAAAGTCAGGGCCGATGCGATATGACGTTGTTCGGGTGGCGTCTGGCTGATGTAGAACTGCCGTGCTTGACTATAGTGATCGGCAAAACTTTCCGGCCGCAACCTTGCCTTGACCCCCTGCTCCTCAGCCGCGAAATGCTGGAAACCACGCGTCGGCGATTCCCGCGGGCCTTCCCCGAATGAATTCGGCTGATAATTGGCCCGTCCTGTCGGATTTCGCATCGCCATGTGACCGTCCTGCTGGAAATGCGCGAAAGGACACTTTGGCGCATTGATCGGCAAATGCGTGAAGTTGGGACCGCCAAGACGCTTCAACTGCGTATCGAGATAGGAAAAATTTCTGCCCTGCAGCAGTGGGTCATTGCTGAAATCGATGCCCGGCGGGACGTTTTGTGTCATGAACGCCACCTGCTCCGTCTCGGCGAAGAAATTGTCAGGCATACGGTCGAGCACGAGTCGGCCGACAGGCTTTGGAGCCAATATCTCTTCAGGAATGATCTTGGTAGGGTCAAGAACGTCGAAATCGAAGCTGTCGGCGAAATCCTGATCGAAGAGCTGGACCTGCAACTCCCATTCCGGGAAATTTCCCGACTGGATTGCGGTCCAGAGATCACGCCGGTGAAAATCGGGATCGGCACCATTGATCTTGACCGCCTCGTTCCACGCCACCGACTGCAACCCAAGTTTTGGCTTCCAGTGAAACTTCACAAAGGTTGATTGCTCCTTCGCATTGATGAAGCGGAAGGTGTGCACACCGAAGCCTTCCATGAAGCGGAAGGAACGCGGAATGGTGCGGTCGGACATGATCCACATCACCATGTTCATGCTTTCGGGCGTGAGACTGATGAAATCCCAGAAGGTGTCATGTGCCGTTTGAGCTTGTGGAAAGGCGCGATCGGGCTCCTGCTTGGCCGCATGGACGAGATCCGGAAACTTGATCGCATCCTGAATGAAAAATACCGGGATGTTGTTGCCGACGAGATCCCAGTTGCCCTCCTTGGTATAGAGCTTCACGGCAAAACCGCGCACATCGCGTGCGAGATCGGCCGAGCCCTTGTTGCCGGCAACAGTCGAGAACCGCACAAAGGCCGGGGTTCTTTCCCCTGCCCGTTGAAACAAATCCGCCTTGGTATGGGTGGCAAGGGAATCATAAGTCTCGAAATAGCCGTGCGCGCCATATCCGCGGGCGTGGACGACGCGCTCGGGAATTCTCTCGTGATCGAAATGGAAGATCTTCTCGCGAAAATGGAAGTCATCCACCACGAGCGGCCCGCGAGGACCGATCCGAAGCGAATTCTGGTCGTCTGCAACTGGAGCCCCTTGAGCGGTCGTCAAAACGGGTTCGTCGCCGGTGGCAATCTGGTGCAGCTCGCCACCTGCTCCCCGGATAAGCTGCTGGTCATGGATGGTGGCGGTAACGGACGAGGTGGAATTTGGTTTTCTGGCCATGTTAGCTCCCTACATGGAGTTGACCAAAGGGCCGAGGCGAACTCATGTCCTTGGTCAACGATAACGGGCGTATCAATCAAATCGTTGAACGGCGATACCGGTTCCGTTCCTGTTCGACATCTTCAGGCGCGTATGGTCTCGCCGCCTCGTCGAAACGCGTCCAGCCCTGGTCACGATAGGCAGCACGGCGTTCCGGCAAGTCGACATAATTTGACCGTTTGAGGATATCCTCTGCCTCCGGCACAAGATTTTCTTCCACTCTGGCCGTAACGATCGTGCCACCCCTTCTTATGCCTTCCGCATAGACGTTGGCGTCCTCCTCGGAAACGCCGGAGCGTGTCATGGCTCCGATCACCCCGCCGGCTGCACCGCCGGCAACGGCTCCGCCGGCTGCACCCACGGCCGTTGCAGCAAGCCAGCCGGCGGCAACAACCGGTCCCAGGCCCGGAATCGCCATTAATCCAAGACCGGTTAGCAAACCGCCCGCACCACCAACGACTGCGCCAATTCCTGCGCCGGTGCCAGCACCCTCGGCCGCATTTGAATCTTCTCCGTGTCGTCTGTCGACGTTATTGCCCACAATGCTGATATCGTTTGACGGCACGCCCGCTCTCTCAAGTTCGCTGACAGCAGCACTTGCGTCATCGTAATTGTCAAAAAGCCCGGTTACGGTTCTCATATGATTTCTCCCACAAAAAATGCCTCACTTGGCGACGACATTGCCCTGGTAATCCAGCGCTATGGTCACAGCTTTTCCGCCCTTTGTTCCCGATGCCATCCACACGCCTTTGTCATCTTTTTTCAGGTCCTTGACTTGGGTGTAACCGGCCGCCTCAATGCGTTCCTTGGCCTGTGCCTCGGTGAAACTATTGGCGCCTTCCACCGGCGCAGTCGGATTTTTGAGATCCGGTGTCGCAATAGCCGGCATGTCTCCTCCGGGATTGGCGGCTGGCGCCTGTTGGGCGAAAGCCGACAGCGCACTGCCGCCGAAGAACAACGCAACGAGAACAGTTTTTTTCATTTGGATTTTTCCTCCGCTTTCATGGATTTCTAGCTCCCATTTGCGAGATGACTTCCGCGAAAGGAAATCCATCTCGGGCCGGCAGAACGCCTCTCAAACAAACCGAAATGCAGAGAGTTCCCAAAAATTATTTTGGTTGGTGAAGCTGTTCGCCCGATGATCGCCGACGTAACGTCAGACGGTGCGTGGCCGGAAGAGCGAAAACGGCGTTGGATACGACACGCTCGCGCGGGTCACTTGTCGCGCAGTGGTGCTCTCAGGGCTTTGCTGCCGGGATATTGACCGTCCTTCGGGCGTTCAGCCCAGATTTGTCGTAATTATGAGGCCGACATTATTCAGAGCCTGAAAAATTTCCGCTGTGATGAGCTCCGTCCTCATTTCCGACCACCGAGGAAACCCTTTGGAGAATGAAGTTGGAAGCGGGCTTGGAGTGTCATTGTGTGTCGTGTTTCGGCGGCCGGATGGCGAAGGCAAGGGAACCAAGCCTCCAACTGTGCATTTTCTCCGAGGAAACCAACGACCGGAGGAACCGATGAAAACACTTTCAGACATTTTCGAGCATACGTTGCGGGACGTCTATTATGCAGAGAACGCCATTACGAAGGCACTCCCCAAGGTTGCGAAGTCAGCGAAGAGCGCCGAACTGAAAAAGGCCGCCGAAGATCATCTTGCAGAGACAAAGGATCAGATCAAGAAGCTCGATGAGGTCTTCAAATCCATTGGTAAAAAGGCTTCCGGCGAAAAGTGCGATGCCATTGAAGGTTTGATCAAGGAAGCCGAAGGTCTCATGGAGGAAGCAGAAGGAACTGCGCTCGATGCCGGCCTTCTGGCAGCGTGCCAAGCCGTCGAACACTACGAGATCGCTCGCTATGGTTCGCTCCGCGAGTGGGCCAAGGATCTTGGCCATGACGAGGCTCACAAACTCCTGAGCGAAATTCTCGATCAGGAAAAAGCGACGAACAACAAGTTGACCAATCTCGCAGTGACGACCGTCAATAAAACCTCTGCCGCCAAGAAGGCTGCATAAGGTGACGTGTGGTTTTTCTTAGCAGGTCTCCCCAGATCGGGGAGGCCATTTTTAAAAGGGCTAGTCGTGGATTCATCATAGCTGTACGTTTTATCCACCTCCCCCGCGGTTCTGACGGCCTTCTTTTTGACTCGGCTCGCACAGGCCATCCCCGCCTTGGTTTATCGTCGGCCGAAATAGGAGAAATGCCTGGAAAATGGATGGTACAGCGTCAGATTTGCCGCGTAGGTCGGCGCTTGCGCTGGCGTCGTCTGATCCAGACATCGATCGAATTCTTACCTTGATATGGGGCGATCTGGACGTTAGCCCTGGTCGTTACTGTTGGTTTTAATCTGAGACTGAACCATGCCTACCATCATGGTGAGCAACGGGGCAGAAGTGCCTCCTTGGATGAGGCCTTAACGACGTTTGCAATGCCATCGCGCTACGACGCTTGATATTTGCAATGCTATTCTTTCCATGCCCAGTTCGCGCCCAGCCGCGGTTTCCGATGAAATGCGGCTGCCCAAGCGGGTGGGTGTACCAGACCGTGCGGGAACCCGTTGCGAATGACACCGTTGCCCCTATTCGTCAGATGAGGGCAAGCTTTTTCGGAGGTTTTGTTGGGCGCGGGACTACCTATGCGCTCCGCGAAGCATTTGATCGAGAAAACTCAAAAATGCGCCAGAGAGCTCGTTCTTTCGGTGTGCCTAGGAGTGTCATGTTCGAGAACTTTCGTTTGGAGATGGTCAAGCTACCTGAGACAAAGCTGCGAGTGCGCCATGGAGGCTCCGGTCCGCCTCTTCTGCTGCTCCATGGTCACCCCAGAACGCACACCACTTGGTACAAGGTAGCTCCAATTCTGGCTGAGCATTTCACGGTGATTTGCCCCGACCTACGCGGCTTCGGTCAGTCGGGTAAACCAGATGACCCATATGATTATGAAGCTTCCTCCAAGCGTGCCAAGGCCCGGGACTGCGTCGCACTGATGGATCACTTCGGCTTTAATGAATTCTCATTGGCCGGGCATGACCGGGGCAGTTACACGGCATTCCGCACAGCAATGGACCACCCCGCGAGGGTAGCCAAGCTCGCGATCCTCGATGGAGTTCCGATCCTGGAGGCGCTGGAGCATTGCAATGCTCGGTTCGCCACTCAATGGTGGCACTGGTTCTTTTTCGCCCAGCACGACAAACCCGAGCAGGCGATATCCGCTGATCCGTTGAGATGGTACGGCGGAACGGAAGATTTGATGGGAAAGGAGAACTATGCCGATTTTCGCTTAGCAGTCCAAGACCACTCGACTATTCAGGGCATGCTGGGTGATTACCGAGCGGGTGTCCGCATAGACCACCTTCATGACCGTGAAGATCGAAATTCGGGGAGGAAGCTTCAATGTCCTCTTCGTGTCCTATGGTCCCTCCGGGATGATCTTGAAGACCTCTACAACGATGTGTTGGCAGTATGGCAACCTTGGGCGGAATTACCAGTGTCTGGTCTGGGGATCGATTCTGGGCACCACATGGCCGAAGAAGCTCCCCTGGAGGTTGCGCGCGAGCTTAAATCATTCTTCTTAGCTTGATATAAATGCGCGCATAATGATGGACGCGATCGCCGTTCCATGTTGAGGCTCGTCTCACGGCCACCGCTTTTCGGGTCTGGTCGACCTTCGCATGTTCAAGGCATGTTGGGTTGATGCTAACGCCGTAGCCCATCCATGACCAGCCGGACGATCCTGTGCGCACGATCGCGCCATTCGGGTCCCTCGGGTATGGAGTATATACCGAAAAGTGCGTTGAGTACGTCTGCAGCCTCGATGTCTCCCTTGACGGCATCAGCCTTGACGGCGTTGTCCAGCAGCCCTTCAAATGCGGTATGCAGCAACTTCGAGCCCTCGGCAAAGAGGGTGGAATTGGATGTGAACAGCAGTTTCAGGCTATTGGCCATACCCCGCTTTGCCGCCATGTAGTTGACGAAGCGGTTCATCCATTCTTCAACGGCCTCTGCTGGCTCCTCCTCCGCGATCAGGTCGCGCGCAGCAGTTGCCAACAGTTCCAGTTCGCGGCGATACACGCTTTCGACCAGATGTTCACGTGTCGGAAAATGCCTATACAGCGTGCCGATACCAACGCCAGCTCTTCTGGCAATATCCTCGAGTGAGGCGGCCGCGCCCTGCTCTGAAAATGCCAGCGACGCAACTTCTATCAGCTTTTCTCGATTTCGCCGGGCGTCCGCACGCAACGGGGCCTCTGAAAGCGGTGGCTGCGTTCGCTTCTTGGGCACGTGAAGGGCACTCCATGAGAAATTGCTTGACGAATGATCGCAAGTCATTAAGTTAAACGGAGGCGCCTCCGTTTATCGGTGCGCCCTTCGTTTCTTTAAATCATATGAGAGGCGAATGTCATGCCGAAATCAAAGAATGGGGCTGGCGGGCCCTGGCAAGTTAAGGGGTCTCAAGGAACTTAACGGCCTGCCGCTCATTCTGACCTCACACGGGAGGCGCTTATGACGCAATCGGCCGATATCATCCGACATAACGGCGGCGCACCACGTTGGTTGCCTCGCGACGCCGACATTCCAACGGTGGCTGTGCCGCAAAAGGCTTTTTCGACCGATACCGCCTGCGACATCCTGAGCTTCGCCATCGCGAATATAAAGGCTGGGCTTCAGGTGGGCCTATGCACGCTGGTGGAGATACGTGGCGGCTCGTCGCGTCCGCTCGGTGCCCATATGGCTGTCGCCCAAGATGGACGTTATTGCGGCTACGTGTCTGGTGGATGCACGGAAGCGGCCGTCGCCGCTGAAGCCTTGCAGGCTATGAAAAGTGGCCATGATCGCTTCGTGTTGCTGGGTGAAGGTTCGCCCTTCTTCGATATCGTCCTTCCGTGCGGAGGCGGCATTACAGTTGCCATTCATCTTCTGAAAGACGTGGACCCTCTCTGTTCCGTCAACATGCTGGTAGATGGGCGCCGGAGTGCAACGCTTTGCTATTCACCTGGCCTGGAGGAGCTTTCGCTCGGTTCCCCAGGTGCGCGAACTGGCTGGGATGGGGATATTTTTCTCACGTCATATCGGCCAAAACCGCGCGTCATTTTTTCGGGGCGCTCACTCGAGGTGGAAACAGCCGTAAATGTTGCGAAAGCCGGAGGATACGAGGTCATCTTTTTCGATCACACGGCCGGCGACAGCTTCGATAGCTCCCTGATTGATGCTGATACAGCCGTTGCGCTTCTGCTGCATGACCTGGATCTGGAAATACCGATCCTCGGCGCCGCACTTGTTGCGACGCCCTTTTATATTGGGGCTCTCGGCAGTTCCCGCACGCATGAAAAGCGCGTCGAGCGCCTGCGGCAAATTGGTCATTCGGAGGAAGCAATCGCTCGCATCAAGGCACCGATTGGACTTTTCGGGCGGGCGAGAGACGCGCAGTCTCTGGCCTTTTCGGTCGTCGCTGACATTGCGGCATCACGCCAGTCTTGCGTGATGCACAGCTAGATCAAGAACAGAAATAGCCGTTGCATCGACAGGTTCGACGGATAGCCACAGGCAAACCATCACCAGAAGTTCCACAAGTGCCGCTCGCAGGTGTCTGGCGCGTACTTTCAGATGAGGGAGATGTCCAATGCAATTTACAATTAACGGCACGGCAGTGGAGGTAGAAGCGGATATCCGTACCTCGCTGCTCGATCTCATGCGAAACTATCTGGGATTTACGGGTACGAAGAAGGGGTGCGATCAGGGGGCTTGCGGCGCCTGCACCGTGCTGGTGGACGGCGAGCGTATCAATTCCTGTCTGGCCCTCGCGGTTCAATATCAGGGCCGCAGCATTACAACTGTCGAAGGCCTTGCAGCAAATGGCAACCTTCATCCCCTGCAAAAAGCCTTCATCGAGCATGACGGTTTTCAATGCGGCTATTGCACGCCCGGGCAACTCTGTTCCGCTATCGGCATGGCAGGCGAAATCGAACGCAACATCCCCAGCATCGTCACCGCCGATCTTTCGAGTAACAGCATCACGGTCGATGATACCGAAATCCGTGAACGCATGAGCGGCAATCTCTGTCGCTGTGGGGCCTATAACGGCATCGTTGAGGCCATTTCCGATACGCTGGTCCAGCAGACGGCGGTGCCGAGCGAAGAGAGGGCACGGGCATGAATATCTTCTCCTATCATCAGCCTTCGGATACCGCTTCGGCAATCGCGCTCAAACAGGCGGGGCCGACCGCGAAATATCTGGGCGGAGGCACCAATCTTGTCGACCTCATGCGGGAGACCGTAGAACGACCGGAAACATTGGTCGACGTCACGCATCTGTCCAGCATCATTGAACGACGCACCGATGGTAGTCTGCTGGTTGGCGCAGGTGTGAAGAACACGGCGCTTGCAGCGCATGATGCGGTGCGGGCTCAATTTCCGTTGCTGTCCCGTGCCATACTTGCGGGAGCCAGCGCGCAAATTCGAAATGTTGCAACAGTCGGAGGCAATATCCTCCAGCGTACCCGGTGTCGATATTTCTATGATAATGCCGCCCGCTGCAACAAGCGTCAGCCCAATTCCGGCTGCGATGCACTGGAAGGGTTCAATCGCTATCACGCGATCCTCGGTGCATCTGAAAGCTGCGTCGCGACACATCCGTCCGACATGTGCGTGGCACTTGTCGCTCTGGACGCGTCGGTTCACCTCCAGGGCCCCGCGGGCACGCGCAGCCTGCCGCTGCGCGATCTTCACCGTCTTCCAGGCCACACGCCGGAGATAGAAACCGAACTCGATACGGATGATCTCATAACGGCCGTTGAAATTCCGTCGCTGCCTTTCGCAGGTCGGTCCACCTATCGGAAGGTCAGGGATCGCGCGAGTTATGCCTTCGCTCTCGTTTCCGTTGCTGCTGCGCTGGATGTGGATGACGCTGGCAACGTGAAAGATGTGAGGTTGGCGCTCGGTGGCGTTGCCCATAAGCCGTGGCGTGCGCTGAAAGCTGAATCGCGTCTCAAAGGCCAGCAGGCAAATGCCGAGAGTTTCCGGGCCGCCGCCGAGGCCGAGCTCGCAGACGCTGTCGGCTTACAAGACAACGCTTTCAAGATCGAGCTGGCAAAACGGACCATTGTCGCGGTTCTTGAGGAACTGAAGGGAGAAAGCGCATGAGCACCGATAGCCAGACATTGCCGGAAGCAGGCAAACAAGGCCGCTGGCAGCCTGCTGTTACATCCGATCCGTTGCTGCGCAAACATGGGGCGCTTGGGCAAGGTATATCCCGCATCGAAGGCCCCATGAAGGTTCAGGGCAAGACGCGTTTCGCGGCGGAGTTCCCCTACGACAATATCAGCTATGCGGCACTCGCTTTCAGTACTGTCGCGCGCGGCCGCGTCATCGAATTGAATGTAAGTGCAGCGGAAGCCGCACCCGGGGTTATCCTCGTCATGACCCATAAGAACGCGCCGCGGATGAAGGCGCCGTCCTTGATGATGTCCTCTCCGACAGCAGCGGGGGCCAGCAATCTGCCGGTCATGCAAAGCGACGAAATCCATTGGAATGGGCAGCCTATCGCACTCGTGCTGGCAGAGACGCAGGAACAGGCGGATCACGCAGCATCGCTGGTAACGGCAAAGTATGAACTGTTACCAGCGGTCACATCTTTCGATGACGCGAAGAAATCGCCCAGGCAGCTCGACAACCTGCTCGGCCAGCCGCCTTTCATCGACGTCGGCGATGCCGAGACCGCGCTTGCCAATGCGGAGGTCAAGGTCGACCTCGTCTACCGCACACCGCGCCACAACCACAATGCCATTGAACTGCATGCGGCAACCGTTGTCTGGAAGGATGATGAGCTTCGCGTGCATGATGCCAGCCAGCTGCTCGACCTTACGACAGGTCAGCTCGCGGATATTTTCGGTCTCGATGTCAGCAAGGTTCACGTGACCTCGCCTTATGTCGGCGGTGGCTTTGGTGGGAAATGCTTCTGGGACCATCAAATCCTGGCCTGTGCCGCAGCCAGACTTGCCGGTCGGCCCGTGCGGATCATGCTATCGCGCGAAGGAGTCTTCAGGATCATCGGTGGTCGAACGGTAACGGAACAGCGCGTGGCGCTGGGCGCAAAGGCCGATGGAACGCTCGATGCGCTGATCCACACCGGGACGGCAGCCATGACGCTGCATAATTCTTGCCCGGAACAATTCACCTTCCCCGCCCGCCACCTCTATGCCGCCAGAACGTTTCACATCGGTCAGGATGTCGCCGACATGGACATGCTGGCAAATACCTTCATGCGCGCTCCCGGTGAATCCGTCGGGACCTTCGCGCTTGAGTGTGCATTGGATGAACTGGCCGAGAAATTGGGACTGGATCCCATCGAGCTACGACGACGGATCGAACCAGAAAAGGATCCGACGACAGGTAAGCCATTCTCGTCACGTTATCTGATTGAAGCCTATGAGAAGGGCGCAGAGCAGTTCGGTTGGAGCAGACGGAGCCAGACCCCACGCCAAAAACGTGAAGGCGAATGGCTCATCGGCATGGGATGCGCCACCGCGACCTATCCCTACCATCGGTTTCCCGGTGGGGCCGTACGGATCAAACTGACGGCGGATGGCCGTGTCACTGTGTCGACCGCAGTCCATGACATGGGCATGGGAACGGCCACTGCCCAGATGCAACACCTTGCGGCCCGACTGGGCTTGTCCTTCGATCATGTGACGTTCGAATATGGCGACAGCAAGCTGCCACGTGGTGTGATCGCCGGAGGCTCGACACAAACCGCCTCCATCGGCGGCGCGGTCATCGCCGCAACTGAGGTCTTGGTGGAGGAGTTAATCAAGCTTTCCGGAAATGACTCTCCCCTTGCCGGGCTTTCGCTGCTTGAAGTCGAGGCAAGAGACGGGGGGCTTTCACACATAAGCGACAACAGCCTTTTTGAAAGTTACCAATCGATTCTCCGCCGGGCCGGCCGAGAAGAACTCGTTTGCGAAGCGGAAGCACCTGCACCAGCCGAAATGGAGGCCTTCTCCATGCATTCCTACGGCGCGCAGTTCTGCGAGGTGCATGTCAGCGCACGCACCGGTGAGACGCGCGTCTCGCGCTTTCTAGGTTCCTTCGATGCCGGGCAGATACTGAACAGCAAAATGGCCACCAGTCAGTTCAAAGGAGGTATCATCATGGGCATCGGTCTCGCTCTGACCGAAGAAACCAACTTCGATGAGCGAACGGGACGCATCGTCAACGCCTCCCTGGCGGATTACCATGTGCCAGTGCAGATGGACGTACCAGCAATCGAAATCCTCTACACCAACAAGCCCGACCCCCAAGCCCCCATGGGTGCACGCGGCATCGGAGAAATCGGCATCACCGGAGTTGGCGCGGCCGTCGCCAACGCGGTCTACAACGCGACAGGCGTTCGCGTCCGCGATTTGCCCATTACTCTGGACAAACTGACTGGTGGACTGGACTGACATCTTTTCCAGCGAGGGAACTTTGGTTCGCTCGCTGCGAAGGCGTGATTGATTGATCCACAAACTTGAGGGCGAAGACTACACCGACGGCCTTAATGGTCGCCGATGTTCACCTGGTTGCTACCTGCATCCGTTAGAGGTGGATGGAGACAGTCAAGTCACGCAACTTTCGCCCTACGCGAGATGGATCTCACATCAGCCGCCTTATCGCAGTCCAGTCGGTCGAAGGGCAGTCCACGTTGCCGGACAGCGACTCTAGGCCCCTACAAGAAAAGTAGGAAGCAGCGCCGCGTCCCCGCGCCGTGGACTTTATGTTCTTAAAATGCCTCCGGCCGCCACAACAGCCTCTGGCGTATCAACGTCCAGATGCGCCGAATCCCCGATTTCGACATCGAGGATCCGCAACCCCGACGTTTCGATGATCTGCCGCGCGCCAACATCGCCTTCAAGGCGCATGACGGCACCGTTTAGTGATCTCGGAAGGATGACCGGGTTGCCACGCTTGCCGCGCGAGACCGCGCGAACGATTGCCCGCCCGGAGGCCATGCGGAAGGCCGAGATCAGCGTGTCGAGATCGCCGATCGTCACGCCGGGCATATCGGCGAGCATGACGAGCACACCATCCGCATCACACGCTGCCGGGGCTGAAAATCCCGCGATCAGCGAGCTTGCAATGCCAGACGCATAATCCGGGTTATTGGTGGTGGTTACTCCCAGCCCGAGGAGCGCAGCCTCTATCTCGCGCCGCCTGTGACCAGTCACAACGATGACGGATGCTGCGTCAGCGGTGAGCGCGATTTCTGCTGAACGGCGGACAAGCGGCTTACCATTGAATTCGGCCAGCAACTTGTGAGCCCCGCCGTCGCCCATGCGGCTGGCTTTCCCAGCAGCGAGGATGATCGCCGCGACGGTCACCGGCCGACGGTTCCCCTCCGCTTTATCTTGCGGGGATGGGCGCGTCTCAATTTTCATCATCCATCCTCCCACGTTCATGTTTCTCACGAACCATTCATAATGATCTCCGATGAATGTAAATCTGCGGCTTGCGGGCCACACGCGATTTTTCGGCAGAGTTGCACACAAAAATCACCTCGGTTCGCTGCGAAACTCGTCCATAACGGAACGGAGCACACTGTGATCAGGCATTTTGTCAATCGGTATGCCCGCTTCGCGAAACCACGATCCATCTGCCTCTGCATGCGGGCCTGTCAGAACGACGATTCCACTGCCAAAATGGTAACGAGCCGCGGCAATATCGCCGTTCTGATAGGTGGCGATCTTTTTGAACCCGCGTACATCTTTCGGTTCTGACATGTACGGACCATCCTGAAAGAAGACCGTCTGCTTTTCCCCGTTCCAGCTCGTCGACACTGCCGTGCTGATGATGGAGCTTACAGGAAAACCGGGACGGCCGACCTCAGATTCAAGCTCATCATCGATGAGGCCTATCCCTGATCCGCTCGCGAGGTAGACGCCCATGCACGAGCCGAAAAAGCCGCCTCCCGCCTCGACAAATCTCCGGATCGCCTCCACCCGTTGCTCACCAAGGCTTTCAAAAGCGGCGGGAATATCCTGACCTCCGCCTGGCTGAACGTAGATGTCAAATTTTGAAAGAGTCTCATCGCGAATATCGATCTTCTCTTCCGCGCCGACGTAATCGACACGGTATTCCGGTCCGAGCGCCATTATCGATTTGCGCATGGTTTCGGAACAATCCTCGCAGCTGGCTGGCCCGCGGTAAACCGCAACTCGAACGATGCCTTCCCTCGCGTTGGAAGAAGATGCACACCAGGTTGTCGTGGCAAACACCGTGAGTGTGGCGGCAATGGTTTTGATGATCATGCTTTCGTCTCGCTCATTTCGCGCTTGTGGGGTCTACTGGGAGGCACCAGCGGGCATAAAACTGGAACAGGGCGACAGGGCGTTCAATGCGCCGCTTCTCCCTGCGGTTCATGGTGTGGCCTTCATCACTGGCTCTTCTCCCGAGGCCTCATCTTCCGGAACACGCATAGCCGCGCGTGGCTCGCCGGTGCTTTCATTGGACGGCAAAGTATCGGGTGTTGAATGATCGCGCGATAACCGGTCCTCAGGCGCCCAGGGCTTATCGTCATGGTCCGGCGATACACTGCCTGCGGTATCATCAAAAGTGCCCGCGTTCCCATCGTTCGAGTGATGGTCCAGCGGTGACGGAATAGCCGGCGGCGGTTCGTCCTGATCATCAGGAACATCGGGAGCCTGATCCGTTGAGTTGCTCTCAGGCAGCACCTCCGGCATGGTCCCGGAAGCTGCTTCAGAGGCGGGAAGACCTGTGTTGCTGAACTCATCAACCTCCGGTGAGCCCGATTTCTGGTTTGCGGAAATGTCTTCGACGCTGAAGTTCACACCTTGAGGAATGGGCACCACGGCGACGTTCGATAAATCCTCTTCGGGCATCGTCTGGTAAATGTTCGTCGTCTCGTTCGTGACGCTGTATATCGTTTCATAAGTGACGTTCTGGTAGGTCTCAGTTCGGCTTTCGGTCATGACCGGGCTCGAGATGACCATCGGTTCGCTGTAATAGCTGTCGGCGACACCTTGATAGTACCCGTCATAATATCCGTCCCAGTAGGTGTCGATCGACCGGTAGCTCTCAAAAGGGGCGACACTCACATAGTAGCTTGGGTAGTACTCCCTCGTGGTGAGTGAAAGAGCTGCGAAGGATCCAGACAGGACGGTCAGCGTAAATGAAAGGCGTTGATAGTCGTATGCGTTTGCAGGGGTGCTCTGCGTTATCGCAATTTCACGCCGCATCCTGATCACTTCACCGCGAAGAGCTGCATTGTCGGCGACATCGTCCTCCAGCTGCTGCATTCTATACGACAAGTCGGCAACTTTCCTTCTGAGCGCCTGCACATCCGACGCCGTTGCATTTGCCGCAGACGCCTTATGTTTTGCGAGAACGAAACGGCTCGAATATTCTGCCCAGGCTGCGTTGAACCGCTGGAGCGCGCGCGTTACAGCATCGCATTTGGCGGATGACAGTGAATAGCGGGTCTGCAGATTACCGACCGCGTGGGACAGCGCCTTGGTCGCCCGCGAGATGCGCGACGCGTCATGGGCTGCAATTGCGGTTTCCAGACTCTGGACGGCCCGGGTTGCCTCTGTCAGAGCAGCGAGCACTGCCACCCCGCTGCGACGCTTGCTGTCCCCCTTCGCTTCACTGAACGAGAAAGCGATTTCCGCCAGCGACCTGCGCATGTCACCAAGAAGGGCTTGCGCATTCATGCGGACAGGTGAGCCGGCAACCGCCTGCCCCATCGACAGCGATACGATCGCGGTCACCGCGACGGTTTGCTGGACCAGAGGGCTGGCCGCAAGCGCGGCGAACAGCGGGGTGAGCGACACAAGTTTCAGTTTGCTTCTAGGCATTTTCAGATCTCCTGTCTCAATCGTGTCTCAATCGTGTCTCAGCGCAGGAGGGCGCAATCCGTGTATGTCCGGTCGCGGCACTTTAAGGGCCCGTCTACGGACCATCCCGGCGCGTTTCGTGTTGCCAGGATCGTGAGAGCAACCATCCAGAAGACGGCGACAAATACGGCGGCTGGAAGCAGGCGGATGAACATCTGTGAACCTCACTGAACCCAACGGAGCAAAAATCCGTCGGGCAGTGATATATTCGACTGGACCTGACAGCCCCTTGAAGCTGTTGTCAGCGAATTGTCATCTTCACTCGTCTAAAGGTTCTGTGACCAGGGAGGTCAATGTGAAACCCTTGAGCCCAAAGCGATACGTCCGATACTCCGTCGTTCTGGCGTTGATGCTTTCAGCTGCATTTCACGCCCGTGCCTATGCCGAAGATGACACCGACGGAGGCGCCGAAAGCGAAACGTCCTCGCAGACCGAAAGCGACGACGGCGTTGCCGAGGGCGTCTATGATGGCAGTGACGCCGCGGGTTCGATGCGAGGTTTTTCAAACGACATCGAGGATGATGAACAGCAGGATCGCGGGGGGCTAAACAGTCTCCAGGGAGAACATATCCTTTCACTCGACAGCATTACTGCGAAAACCCAGGCACTCACGGACGGTCGCATTTTGGACGCTGAGCTTAAACCGCGCCATGACGGTCTCCGGTACGAACTCAAAGTCCTGGAAAACGACGACCGGTTGCGGCGATACTCATTCGACGCGCATGATGGCCGCCTCATTGGAGTGAAATGACCTATGCGCGTTCTTGTCGCTGAAGATGACAAACGTATAGCTCAGTCCCTTTCCGTCGCACTCGCGGCGGCCGGTTTCGTGACAGAGCTATCGGCAAACGGTGAGGACGCCTGGTTTAGGGGAGAAACGGAGGCATTCGATGCAGTCATTCTGGATCTCGGCCTTCCTGGCCTGGATGGATTGACCATTCTCAAGCGGTGGCGCCGCGACGGGCGCGCTACTCCAGTTCTCATCCTCACAGCCCGTGGAGACTGGAGTGAACGGGTCGAAGGTATCGAATCCGGTGCGGATGACTACGTCGTGAAGCCGTTCAGGATGGAGGAAGTTGTAGCGCGTGTCCGGGCGCTGGTGAGGCGCGCTGCCGGGTTTTCTTCGCCGATTATTACGATAGGTCAATACACCTTGGACACACGTCTGAAACAGGTCTCCATGGGAGGATTGCCCGTTGCGCTCTCTCCGCAGGAGTATCGCCTTCTGGCCTTCATGGCGCACAGGCCGGGTAAGGTCGTCTCCCAGTTGGAAATTACCGAACATCTTTATGCCCAGGATGACGATCGTCTGTCCAACGCTGTCGAGGTGCTGGTTGGTCGGCTTCGTCGCCGACTGGGTGCCGATATCATCATTACGCGAAGGGGGTTGGGATATCTCCTGGGTGGCCATGCCGCATGAAATCAAAATCACTGAAATCCCGCATGATAGTAGCAGGCGCGGTATGGATTTTTTTCGCGCTCATACTCGCAGGATCAGCAATATCCTACATGTTCATCGAAAACGTCGAAAAGGGGGTTCGCTCCGATCTTACCGCGACGCTCTCACGTCTCATTGCCATCATCGATCTTGACGCACAACAAGATCGGCCCCGCCTGACACGTCAGTTGCCAGACCCGAGGTATGAGACCCCATTCAGCGGCGTTTATTGGCAGATCACTGACGTGGACAATCAACAAGCACTGCGCTCACGCTCTCTGTGGGATAAAAATCTCCAGACCGGAGCGAAGAATACGGACGGGGAGCACTTCGCAAGTGTTCAGGGTCCAGCAGGCCAATCCCTGTTAGCGCTGTCGTTAACGACGACGTTCAAGGCCCGAAATCTTGAACGCCACTATCAGATCGTCGTTGCACAAGACCGTTCAATTCTGGACGAAACTATTCGTAAATTCGCGTGGGAAATGGCTGCGGCATTGACCGTGCTGGGCGCATCGCTTGTCCTTGCCGCCCTCTTTCAGGTCCGTTTTGGCCTTCTGCCGTTCCGACAGTTGAAGAGCGAAGTCGAGACTATCCGCAAAGGTGCCGCTTCCTCTTTAGGGAGCGAATATCCGACAGAGGTGTATCCGCTTGTTGCCGAAGTCAACGAACTGTTGAAACTGCAGGAGACATCGATAGAATTTGCACGGGCGCGCGCCTCCGATCTTGCTCACGGGTTGAAAACGCCCTTGTCCGTTCTTGCAACGATTGCCTATGAGCTAGAAAATCGTGGCGAGACATCCGCTGCGTCTGTCTTGTTCGATCTCTCAGACGAAATGAACAGCCGGATAGACTATCAATTGAAGTTGTCGAAACTCAGACAAAGAGCGAGGCTGCACAGCTTGCGGGCTCCTCTCGGATCGATCGTCAATCGTGCCGTCGCCGTTCTCAAAAAGACCAAAGAAGGCGAGCAACTGCACTGGCAAATCGAGATGGCGCAGAACATCGACGTTGATCTCGATGAAAACGATCTCGTTGAGCTGGTCGGTATATTGCTGGAAAATGCGGCGAAGTGGGCGACTTCGAAAGTGCATGTGTCAGCATCGATGCAAGATTATGTTGCGGAGTTGCGCGTCCACGATGACGGACATGGCATCGGGCAATCCCAGTCGGAGCTCATAGGGAAACGCGGCCAGCGCTTCGATGAAAGCGTTGGTGGTTCTGGACTGGGGTTGGCGATTGCAAGGGAAATTCTCGCGATAAACCACGGCTCTATCACCTTTGAAAGCGGGCAAGGCATGGGCACTCTTGTGATCGTCAGGCTTCCCCTTCCCGTCTGATCGCCGCCCTTCAAGCAAATTCATCAACGCCGGTTGTCATTGAAACAAAGCGGCAAGATAATAGAAGAGATTAAACGCTTATCGCGCACTGGACCGAAATACAGGCGAAGGCCAGGCCTTTGCGGGAGCGAAGGAAGAGTTCGTAAGGTCATCCGCGCCTCACTCATCGGGGGGCGACCTGCCTGCTGGCCCGGTTGGATACCCTTCTCGCATTAACGGGTCGTGCCGCTTTGGAGGATAAGGCTAATGAAAATGAGATTTCTCAGTGAGGCTTTTCTCGCCTTAATGCTTTCCACCGCGATCGCCTCAGCCCAGCAGGCGTCTGACACGGTGGCACCCGAAAAAGCGACTGCTGTTGCGACTGCCAGACGTGTCGAGTCCCGGAGCTTCATGGTCGCAGCGGCCAATCCGCTAGCGGCCGAGGCGGGGCGCGACGTGATCGCCGCGGGCGGTAACGCCATCGATGCGATGGTGGCGGTGCAGACCGTGCTCGGCCTCGTTGAACCGCAGAGTTCCGGTCTCGGCGGCGGTGCCTTCCTCGTCTACTATCACGCAAAAAGCGGCAAGCTGACGACGTTGGACGGCCGGGAGACGGCGCCGATGGACGCCACGCCAAAGCTCTTCCTGGATGACAAAGGTCAGCCGCTTAAATTCATGGACGCCGTGGTCGGCGGCCGTTCCGTTGGCGCGCCCGGAACGGTGCGACTTCTGGAGGAGGCCCATAAACGTTATGGAAAGGCGGATTGGGCAAGCCTGCTGAAGCCGGCGGAAACGCTGGCGACCGAGGGTTTCAAAGTGTCGCCGCGCCTTGCCTCCCTCATCGCGTCCGAGGGCGACCGGTTGAAAAAATATCCAGAGGCCCGGTCCTATTTCTTTGACACCTCCGGGGCCGCCCTGCAGACCGGTGCCCTATTGAAGAACCCGGCCTATGCCGAGACGCTTGCAACGCTTGCCAAAAGCGGCGCCGATGCCTTTTACAAGGGGAGAATTGCCGAGGCGGTCGTCAAGACCGTGCGCGAGGCGACCGACAATCCCGGCGTGCTGTCGCTCTCCGATCTTTCCAACTATCGCGTCATCGAGCGCGAGCCGGTCTGCTTCATCTATCGTGCTCTTGACGTTTGCGGCATGGGGCCGCCATCGTCGGGCGGCATAGCCATCGGCCAGATGCTCGGCATGGCGGAGAATTTTGATCTCAAGTCCCTGGGGCCGGAAAACGTCGAAAGCTGGCGCCTTATCGGCGATGCGCAGCGTCTCGCCTTCGTCGACCGCGAGCGTTATGTCGCTGACACCGATTTTGTGCCGCTACCGATCAAGGGCCTGCTGGACAAGACCTATCTCGGCGAGAGGGCAAAACTGCTCGACGGCGACAGGGCGCTGGCCAAGGATGCCGTCAAGGCCGGCGAACCGGAATGGGACCACGCGCTGCTTTTCGGCCGGGATGCCGCACTCGAATTGCCCTCTACCAGCCATTTTGTCATTGTCGACAAGGAGGGCAACGTGGTCTCGATGACGACGACGATCGAAAGCGGCTTCGGCTCGCGTCTGATGACGAACGGCTTCCTGCTCAATAACGAGTTGACGGACTTTTCCTTCAAGACACATGACGGCGGCCTGCCGATCGCCAACCGCGTCGAGCCTGGCAAACGGCCGCGCTCCTCCATGGCGCCGACTATCGTGATGAAGGATGGCAAGCCGCTACTCGCCATTGGTTCGCCCGGCGGCAGCCAGATCATCGGCTACGTGGCGCAGGCGCTGATCGCCTATATTGACTGGGGTATGCCGGTTGAGGCGATCGTCGCCCAGCCGCACCTCATCAACCGCTTCGGCACCTACGACATCGAGGCCGGCACTAGCGCGGAAGATCTGGTCGAGCCGCTGAAGGCGCTCGGTTACGAGGTGAAACCGGGTGAGTTGAATTCCGGTTTGCATGCAATCGAGATCACTGCGCAAGGTTTGGCAGGTAGCGCCGATCCAAGGCGTGAGGGAGCCGTTATGGGGGAGTGAACGCTCCGACCGCGGAAAGACGGCGACCTCGGGAGATTGACCAATGGAGGACGGCATGAACACCTTCGACCTTTATTACTGGCCAGTTCCGTTTCGAGGCCAGCTCATCCGCGGAATTCTGGCCCATTGTGGGTGCTCCTGGGATGAACACGATGTCGATGCGATTGAAGGTCTTATGGATTGCGGGGCGGAAAAGCAGCCGGTTGCCTTCATGGGGCCACCGGTTCTGATTGACCGCGAGCGCAATTTCGCGATCTCTCAGATGCCGGCGATCGCCATCTACCTCGGTGAGCGGCTGGATATCCTGCCGACAACTGTTGAGGGTCGCACGCTCAGTGCCAAGATCGTCAATGACGCCAATGACGTCCTCGATGAGTTAACCCTCAACGGCGGGCGCGAGATGTGGACGCGTGAAAAGTGGCAGGAGTTCGTCCCGCGTATTCAAAAATGGATCCGTATTTTCGCGGATACCGGAGCACGGAACGGCTTGAGCGCTGCTTCGGGCTTTATGCTGGGGACGGAAAAGATCGGGGTTGCAGATATAGTGACAGCAATCCTTTGGACAACTGTAGCTGACCGATTCCCGGCCATTAAGGGCATCATCGAGGACACCTCACCCATAATCTGGGGTCTCTCCAGGAGAGTGGTAGCTACAGCTCCGCTGGCTGCTCTGAACAGTAAAAGTTTCGAAGAATATGGCAACGCTTATTGCGGCGGAGAAATTGAGAAATCGCTCCGAAAGGTAGCAAGTTGAGTTACATCTGCGGGTCCAAGGTCTTGAGGGCGTTGGAATTTTCAGCACTCTATCATGTTCGACCAAGTATGGGGTTTCGTGGTGGAAGACAGTCTCGTCCTCAAACGGCAGCGCAATATCTTCGTGGTTTTTCCTGCGCTCCTGACCGAACTTGCACTTGGTCACAGGACGTAGCAGCGAATAATGAGGTTTTCACTCACCCACCTGATGCGTGAATGAACCGATCAGCAAAACTGCCGGCTTGCGTTTGGCGGACGATGCCAACGTGCTATGAAATCTTGCTGAGCATGAGGGCCAGCTCGTCCTGGGAATATGGCTTTGACAGTCTGGCCACCTCAAGTTCCAAGCCCGACGGAAAGTCGACATAGCCTGAGGCCAGCACGATAGGCAGGCTCGGCAGGCGGTCCCTGACTGCTTTCGCCAGTTCCGCGCCCGTCATGCCCGGCATGGAATAGTCAGTGATTACCAGGTCGAAAGTGGCGCCGCCGTCAATCAAGGAGAGCGCCTCCTTGCCGGAATGGGCTTCCACAACCTCGTGGCCGAGGTCAGTCAGCATGTCAGCCGAACTCATCGCAATCAGTGCGTCGTCGTCCACGAGAAGGATTCGCTTGGGACCAGCATCATCCCGGGCATCGGCTACGGCGACATCCTGCTCTTTTTCCAGACTCTGCGATGTCGATACCGGAATCCAGAGGTCCGCCGTCGTCCCCTCGCCCACGGCGCTTGCCAGCTTCAATTGGCCGTTCAGCTGCAACGCAAGACCATGAACCATGGATAGCCCAAGACCCGTGCCCTTGCCGAGTTCCTTCGTGGAAAAGAACGGCTCGATCGCTTTTTGCAGCGTTGCCGCATCCATGCCCTGGCCTTGGTCAATCACCGACAGCACGACATAACGTCCGGGTGCGAGGAGATCCGATACCGTCGGCTGTACCGCTTCCTTTAGCCCGATCTTGATCGTTCCGCCGTCCGGCATCGCGTCACGGGCATTAACGGCAAGGTTCAAGAGGGCGAGCTCCACCTGGTTGGCATCGGCCGATACGGCCGGGAGGCGCTCAGGAGCGACCACTTCTATGGCAATCCTCGATCCCACGGACCGTTGCAGAAGGTCCTGCATATTGGTCACGAGACCGGCAAGGTCAACCGGGCCCACCTGAAGGTCCTGCCGACGCGCGAAGGCAAGAAGCCGCTGGGTGAGCGAGGCGCCTCGCTGCGCGCCCTGGAGGGCTCCATCAATCAGTCGAGTTGCCTTCGCATCGCCTGTCAGATGTTTGCGGAGCAGTTCAAGGTTGCCAAGAACAGCCATCAGGAGATTGTTGAAGTCGTGGGCAACCCCACCAGTGAGCTGGCCGATCGCCTCCATCTTCTGGGCGTGACGAAGCTGCTCCTCGGCCCGTTCCCGCTGACTGACCTCGGCCAGCACGAGACTGTGCGCCTCTTCCAGCTCACGTGTCCGCTCCGCAACGCGTTCCTCAAGAGTTTCGTTGAGATGGCGCTGCTGTTCTTCCGCTTGCATACGCTCAGTTATGTCGGCCGAAACGCCGACCAGCCTGATGGGCCGTCCCGTACGGTCGCGGTGCAGTTGTGCACGGATTTCCGCGCCATGAATAGAGCCGTCAGGCCAGACAATCCGATAGGTAATGGAATAGTCAGCTCCCGTTTCGATCGTGTTTCGCAACGCATCCTTCATCCGTGCAGCGTCATCCGGGTGAATGGCCTGCAACAGGTCCTCATAGGTGAAACCGTCGTTCGGCGAACGACCAAATATCCCCCTGCAGGTCGCCGAGGTCGTCAGGACATTTGTGGAAAGATCGAGTTCCCAAGCACCGAGGCGGCCGGCCTCGAGCGCTGTCTGAAGACGGCGTTCCCCTTCGTCCAGTGCCTCCATACGGGCACTCGCCTCGTATTGTCGGCGTCGCGCGCGCATTGCGGAACGAGCGACGCTGATAAAAGTTGTCGGATGGAAGGGCCGCTCGACGAAACTGACATTGCCGAGAACTTCCGACAGACGGGCGGCGGCCGGGTTGCGCTCGGGGCCACCGCCGCGCGCGGTCAGAATGATGATGGGAAGGTCGGACCAACTCGGCTGCGTCTCGATCCACGAGACAAGCGGGCGCAGATCAACCGACCGCAAAGCCTCTTCCGTCATCACGGCGAAAGCGACATTCTCGTTCAAGTCCGCCACCAGGGCGTCCAACGTCGCGACAATGTTTGCACGCAGGCCGGCTTCTTGCAGCAAAGCTGCCGCAATCGGCGCGTCGCGACCGATAGGAGTGTGGATAAGGCCAAATATATCGCGCTCAGGAATGGCTGCCATCCTCGTCAAGTGTTTGCAAAAGGGGCTGTCGGTCTCCCACGAAGATAGGAACACCACGCAGGATTCCCTGGAACGCGGAGAGCGGTTCGCCGAGCGTCAACCCATTGGCTCCAATTTTATATTCGCGAATGGTATCTTCATGTCGTCCAGTACGCTTCTTGATGACCGAGATCGCCCGGCGAACTCGGGCCTCCGCTTCGAAGTAGCGCAGCAGGATGACTGTATCGGCAAGATACGTCACGTCCACCGGGGATTTCATGTCGCCGACCAGGCCGTGCTGCGCGACAGTGATAAAGGTGTTGGCACCCTGCCGGTTCAAATATTGCAACAGCTCGTGCATGTGAAGGATAAGTGCGTTCTCCTCCGGCATCGCAGCCTGATAGCCGTTTATGCTGTCTATCACGACTGTCTTGGCGTCGAAGCTGGCGACCTTGTCCCTTACGCGCTGGGAGAACTCGCCAGGTGACAGTTCGGCCGCATCCAGCTGCTCGATATGGAGCAGGTTCTTGTTGCGCATGGCCTCCAGATCAAGCCCCATCTCCTTTGTGCGGTCAAATAGTAGTCCCAATTCCTCATCGAAGACGAAGATTGCCGCCCGCTCGCCGCGACTGACGGCGGCCTCGACAAACTGTAGCGCAAACAGGCTCTTGCCGGTGCCGGCGGGGCCGATCAGAAGCGTGCTGGAGCCGCGGGCAACGCCGCCTCCCAGGAGATCGTCAAACTCACTGATGCCGCTCGCCACGAGAGTCCGCTCAAACGCCACCCTGTGTTCAAGTGCGCGGAGTCGCGGGAAGACTTCGACGCCACCAGTCTTTATGGTGAAGTCATGATAACCACCACGAAACGCCTGCCCTCGATATTTCAGAACCCGAAGCCGCCGACGCTCCGACCCGTAGTCTGGAGCCAGCTGCTCAAGGTGGATTACGCCGTGCACCACGCTGTGGACCGTCTTGTCCATTGCGTCCGAGGTCATGTCATCGAGAAGTAGAACTGTTGCATCGGAGCGCGAGAAGAAGTGCTTCAGTGCCAGTATCTGGCGGCGATAGCGAAGCGAACTCTGCGCCAGCAGCCGGATCTCCGAGAGACTGTCGATCACCACACGATGGGGCTTTACCCGTTCAAAGGCTTCGAAGATCAGCTTTGTCGTCTCCCCGAGTTCCAGGTCGGAAGAATACAGGAGACTTTGTTGCTGGTCTGCATCCAGAAGACTTTCCGGCGGAACGAGCTCAAAAATCTCGACCTGATCGCCTATGTCCTTCCCGTGCGAGAAAGCACTGTCGCGCAGTTCCTCCTCCGTTTCCGAAAGCGTGATGTAGAGGCAGCGCTCGCCAATGTTGGCTCCCTCCAAAAGAAACTGCAACGCAATCGTCGTCTTGCCGGAGCCGGGAGCCCCTTCAAGCAGAAAGACATGACGCCGGGAGAGGCCGCCGGAGAGAATGTCATCGAGGCCCTCTACCCCGGTCTTTGCTTTTGCACCTGAATTATCTGTCATGCATCCTCCATGGCTACCTCTGAATTACGGTAAACGCTCTGGTTTCCTATACGAGAAGACGCTGGAACCGGGAGATTCGTTCCACTATCACAGGCAAACGCTGCCCCGGAGCGGGCACGATTGTAAGCGTCCATTCAGTGTGGAGATAGAGCCCGTGGGTCAGAAGGTGGAGAGTAGCCCCTGGATTTTTTAGAGGCCTTCTTTCCTTTTTTTGGAGGTAGGAGGTTTATCTGCAAAGCTAATTTCAGCGACACGGGTTCGCCAATGAGCGGCATCGTCCTCTTTACCAGGAAAACAATGATCGCAGTGATTGCGTGGTGCAATCAGGCCCGGTCATATGTAAAGGACGTCAGAAGGGACGTTACGAAATTGCTGGCTCGTTCCTTGACCAGTGTTTCCGTCCATTCGTCGGTGTCACGAAGCCTCAAGTCCGTGTAGATGCTGTCAACGGCCGCTTCTTCGATCCGCTTGATGTGGCCGCTGAAGGCTGCCTCCCCGCCGGCATGATACATGTCGCGGACGACCATGCGCAGGATCTCCTGGATCGCGATCTGCCAAGCGGTGTTGATCGTCTGCAGTTCGTTTGTATCCGATGCCATGAAATCTCCTGCGTTGGAATGAGTGTCGCATTTTGCGCCACGCTCTTCGATAAGGCCTGAAGCCACGACAGCAGACGGGACTGATCAGCCCTTCTTTGCACGTTTGGCAAGCAAGGCATTCGTCGCCGATGTCCGCTCGGCGTGCTCTTTGGAAAGACGCGCCGCTCGAAGTCTTAAAGTCTTTGCATCCCTGACCTGCGTTGCCGATTCAAGCTCTTCCACAGCGCTGTTCTTGGAAAAGAACTCTGTCTGCAGATTGCTGAAGGCAATCTCTGCCTGTTGGCGGGATTTACTGTATCTCTCTGTCATAGGTCCTCAGAGGCTTGGAGTCGAAACAAAAAGGCCAGGCAAACCGCCTGGCCTTAAATGATAACGTGCTTCCGGCAGTGCCAGTACATCCGTGGTCAAAGGGAAGCAGATACCGATTATGCGGACTGCAGATTGCAGGCCGACATCTTGCCCGACTTCATGTCGCGCTCGAGATCGAAGCCGATCTTCTGGCCTTCCACGAGTTCGCGCATTCCGGCGCGCTCGACAGCCGAGATGTGAACGAAAGCGTCAACGCCGCCGTTGTCAGGCTGAATGAAGCCGAAGCCCTTGGTGGAATTAAACCATTTTACTGTGCCAGTGGTCATGATGAACCCTTTCAAAGCATAGATTGAGGAACCGCGAAGCTGATGCCACGCAGAGGAAAACCGACTATTTTTGAGAGGGAAGTTCGCTTAAAGCGCGGTGCCAATCGCGCGGTAGACAAAGCTCGGCAAGCAAAAGATCGATGCCGCATCTATACGGAACTGCGGTCGCCACGTCAACGTTTAGTTTTCAAAATCGCAATTTACGTCCATTGGTTGCATCCCTCGGGCGCGACCGGAATGCAACCTGGTTCAATTCTCGGCGCCTGTTACGCGATCCTGCCTCCCATGGCCAAAACCGCCCTCCCGGAGTGTCTCAGCCTACGGCCACGTTGACAGGAAAGCTGTCGTGATCCTGAGCTGCGGGACTGGATTCCGCAGAGACGATCCACGAATGGCATTTCAAAAGACCACCGCAGTTGCCCAAGCGGTCCTCTGCGTCCATACAGTTACAATGACGCATGATTCGAAAATATTCGTAGGCCTTCGGTCCGCTCGCAAAAGATCGCCTTCGGCCAGCGAATCCACAGGTCCAAAATGCCAATGGGACGGGTGTGAAAAGACCGGCGTTCACCGCGCGCCCGTGGGCGCGGGTGCAGAAGGTCTTTATCTCATGTTCTGTCTTGAGCATGTGACGGCCTATAACAAGGGATACAGCTTCACCACGGCCCCACCCAATCCCAACGTCGCCCGTTACCAGAAGGAGGCGACAAGCGGCGCTCGCCCGACTTGGGGAACCCGGGTGAGTGAAGCAACCGAAACTCCGCTACCGTCTTCGGTTCGTTCGGGCTCGGCAAAGACGCTGAATGCGCGCAGGGCCGACAGGTCGGGACAGGCAAAGGCCGGTGCCCAGCAGAGAAAACTGAAGGTGCTTGAAGCCAAGGCTTTCGACACGCTTGGCCTTTCGCCAGACGCGACATCCAGCGAAATCAGGAGCCGCTATAAGGAGAGGCTCAAAATGCACCATCCCGACGCCAACGACGGCGATCGCAATTCAGAGGACGCACTTCGCGCCTCGATCGAGGCGTATAGAATCCTTAAACTGAACGGTTTTTGCTGAAACCTTTTTGACAGCTCATGATACCCGCCTTGAAGGTTATCCGATTTCCTGTTCTGGCCAGAACGTTCAATCGGAAGTGATGGCCGACCCCCTATCGCCTTTTGCTGCGTGGACATCTCAGCCACTGTGGTTTCCTAAAACATTCGTATAAGCTGTGGTTCTCATGACGACCGTCGACATTAGCATGTATCCCAAGGCGATGGCTGTGAGCGGATCACCTATGCGGAAATCATCGACCGACTGGTGGAGCATATAGCTGCGCCATCCGGCAGCCACGCCATGAATCTGGCGCGATAAAACAGACGCGCCGGTTCACCTGCGCCATGGGGTCATCGATGATGAGGCGGCTATGTCTTTGGTCGGTATTTGAACTGCCTCCAAGCTAGGCTGGGAAGCCTTCACGCCATCTCAATTTGTGAGGGTTCCATTCCCTGCGCGACGAGCGACGCGGGAGACTTCGAATGCTGGTGGGAAGCGTTAAGTCGCTGAGCCACGATATCGTGGTTGAGCCACAGAACGGGACCGGAGGGTTTGGAGGATTCGCGAAAAATTAGCTGCCCGGTAGCCTTCACAACAAGACCGCTCAGGAGGTCGCTGATCATCACCTTGCCATCCCGATGCATCCGGGTGATCTCGTTTGACGTGCCGATGGTCAGATCGGCCTGTGCCTGACTGTTTGCCATCGGCCATGCCGAAAAGTCATAGAACGGGCGCATGACATCGCTGGCCTGCATGGTGGCGATCTTGCTGAAGACGTCTTTCATGGTTAAGCCATCAACCAGCAACTGCTCGCAGGCTTGCCACTGTTCGTCTGCCCATTCACTCCCGTTTTCCTTCTTCAACGCAAGCAGCAGCGGTATCAGGGGCAGCTCGATACCCGTGAACACATCGGACGAATTGGTCCGGATTTCGGGGCAGTTATAGACAGTTGCCTTGATCCCTTTCGCCCAGGCTTCCTCTGCAATGCTTTCGAGCCGCATCTTCGCGTAACCCTGGGTGTAGTTGGTGTAGGTCTGCCAACGATAGCTTCCGTCAATGAGGACCGCCGATCCATGATAACCATAGGCCGTATATCGCACCTGACCACCCGAAGCTTCCACGCGCTCGCGGATCGCTGCGCTGAAATCAATCAGATGGCGAAAGGTGTTCGCGGAGACATCGTCAAAATTCTGCAGAATGAGTTTCCCCAGGTCACTGTCGATCAGGGTCTGCGACGACATGTGGCGAGTACCAGTTCCCTTGTAGATTCGATTGGCGATGACCAGGAATACCTTCGCCTTCGGAATGCCGCCGGCCATTGTGTGAGCGAAGAATACATTGCGGCCGTCGGGGATCATTCCATCCAGGACGGTCATGACCTTAGAAAGCGACTCCGTGAAACGCGCAGTGGCGATATCGCGGCACTGCTCGACATAGTCCCAGTCGAGCTTGTCGTGCTCCCAGCTCTCAAGCGTCATCTTTGCCAGGAGATCGGTGGGAGTTGGGCCGCCTGCGGGCGCGTCAAGATCGAAGCCTGCCATAAGAGGTATGTTGATGATCCTGCCGCCCAACTGGGCCTCCGCCGAAGACAGTTCCTCGGCGTTAAGCGGCCGCAGTGCGTTATTCTCGTCGCGCCGCCCGACGGTGATCCCCACAATCTCCATTCCAGCCCGTCTGGCTTCGTCAAGCAAGCCGGTGGCGTATCCGCGACCGAACAGTTCGCCGAAGAGTACGAAAACATCGCCCTTACGGAAGACCGTGTTCTCGGAAAGATGATTCAGTGCAACGGGATTTTCCATACTGTCAGCTCTTTAATTCGTGTGTCGTCGAGCAATGGCTCTTACGAACTTTCACAAAGACATGACCGTGTTGGCGCAGAATTGGAACTCATTTTCGGTGACTGTTCATTTCAAAACGTGAAGTCAGTCTCTGTTGCTCCTACAATCCAGGGAAATGCCAGGCCGTGGGAGATCGGCCCCACCGACAGATTCCAGGAACAAATGCGCGTGGTGTGAACGGCCAGTATGAAGGCTTTCACGACTTTCGGAATCCGACCGACACCAGCCATTCCAAGCATTCCGTGATGGATCTAGAAGCGGACTCTTGCAAACCCATCATGGCAAAAGCCCTGCTTCCCGATACAGAGCCAGCCGGATTGTGGTCACGCTTTACGCCTGCGATGTGCTTCCATGTTCCCTGCGCCGCGACTTGACGATCGCAACCGTGATATCGCCTATGGTGATAATTATAGATCCTGCCACGACACAAAATCTCGGTTGCTCGCCAAGAAACAGAAAGCCGATCAGGCAGGCAAAAATCAACAATGAATAATCAACCGGGCCGACAATCGAGATGGACGCAAGACGATAGCCCTGTACAACGCAATATCGCGCCGTCACTGCGAGAAGCCCGAACGGGATAAAGGACATCGCACTTGATGACTGCGGTTTCAGGCGCGGTTAAACCTACGGAACAATCGTTTGCGACTTAGACTGCCGGAGGCCTGTTGTCCGATCGCTCTCTGGATGCGTTTCGGCCACCTGAGCCGGGGGATACGAAATCCTGTGCTCATCGAGCGAGCCGCGAATTTGTTCCGCGACGAAGATTGCGTGCTCGGTAACCTGCGGCAACCCCATCAGCTCTCCAAAGGTTCCGCGCGCAAGCGGCCCGGCAACAAACAGTGAAGTGGTGCTTACGCCTGAAGCCGATACGGGATTGGATTTGGCATCGACCAAAATGCCAAGTCCGGTCGGGCAGGGTTGCAACAGACCGGCCTCCTCAAGGTCTCGAAGCAAGGCTTGGCTTTGAAGAATGCCGCCATGCGCCGGGCCAGTGGTGACGACGATCGCATGGACATCAAGCACTTGGGCAATGCCGCCGCGCCGGGGTCGCAACATCGCCCTGTAGCCGGCATCAATCCGCACCACGGATGAGAGCGAGGCAGCCCGAACATCCATTTGGCCGCTTGCGATCGCCTGCTCCACAGCAGCCTCGACCTGCGGCGCGATGCGAAAGCGATGCACATCCCAGATGGGTCGAAGGTGCCGTGCAATGCGCCTTCTCTCAACGACCGGCAGGTTTTTCCATATTTCGTTACCCTGCCCCCTCAGCGCATCCACGACGCTATGCCACGTCATGCCTTGTTGTTCTGCTTCCCGCAGAAGGTGGCGAACGTGATGAAGCAGCTTGCTTGCAGAGTTGAACGGCTCAGACAGGAAATCGCCGAAAGGCCCCTGCTCTGCCGGTCCATGGCCGCGAGACCGCAACCCTCTGCGAGAGATAGACGTTATCTGGCCGACATGTCCGCGCCTCTTGAGAGAGGCAACCACATCGGCAGATGTCAAGCCGTTTCCAACGATGAGAACATGGTCTCCACGCTCGACAACGTCGATTGCATCGGCCACGGTGACATCCGCAATCAGCTTTGGATCATCTTTAAATGGTTGAAGCACCCGAGGCAGAAGGGGTGGAGGATGGCTGACGGCCAGCACGACAATATCTGCAATAAGCGCCGTCCCGTCAGACCCGATAATCTCGTAACGGCTCCCTCTTTGTGAAACGGAAATCGCTTTTGTCCGCCAGTGCCGGATACGGCCGTCATCTAAAAACGGTTGGATCCGTGCAGAGACGTAGTCGCCAAAGACAGACCGCTTCGGATAAGGCGAACCATCGTGACCCATCAGCTCGGTGTCATCATCGCCGGAAACACCATTAAGATAACTCTCGAAGTCATCAGGTATATCCGGAAACAACGTCATTCTTCCTGCGGGGACGTTGACCCGATGCGCTGGATCAGTGGCGCTATAAGCCAAGCCACGGCCCAGTTCCGGTCGGGGCTCGATGACCACGACGGACATATCAGCCGGAATTGCCTTGCCCGCAACCAGATGTACTGCCATCGCAGCGCCTGTAAAGCCGCCGCCAACAACGGCCACGGTTACACGGGCAGACGCTATAGGAACAAAAGAACTCATTGCCTCTGTGTTCTCCCCTAGGAGAGCTATGGGTTATATGACAAGGTAATAAGCGAGATGCCAATAGGCACTTTCCGCTTCCTGCTCATGATATCGCTCGTTATTGTGATAGCCGCTTGCGATGTCGCAAATGTTCACCCGGTTCAAAATACCTTGAACGGATCAACCGAAAGCAGATTGAAACCGGTCGGCATGTCACGTTTTTCTTCTGCTGAGGTGTACAGCTTCGCGAGGGAAGGCTTCTGGGTCATCCTCTCAAGATTACTGTTCTATTTTTCTTCGGTTCCCGGCAAAGCACTTCGCCCTAAAGCGTTTCGATTGAAAATTGGATCGAGGCGGCTTCCACGCCATTTGTTCAATCTCTTTCATTGGTTTGGCCGAGGTAGCTAAAAGAATGCGAGGCGGGGCGCCTTTGCGCGCCCCGGGTTCCAAAAGTTTCTCAGCTCCAGGCGTGAAGAGGTGGCTTCTCGCCATTGAGGAAATACTTGCCGAGGATCGAATACTTCCACCGGACCGGATCGTGCAGGGTGTGGGTACGGGCATTGCGCCAATGGCGATCAAGATGATGCTCAGCAAGCGTGGAGCGGGTGCCAGCTAGCTCGAAAAGCTTGTTGGTGGCCGCAATCGCGATCTCGGTCGCGAGGATTTTCGCCTCCGCCGTAACGACCTGCGCCTCGGCGACCGTTTCAGCATTCGGGTTCTGGATGGCGCGGTCGATGGCATAACCGGCTTTCTCAAGCAACGCCTGAGCCGCATGCAGGCGTAGCGTCAGATCGCCGACGGCCTGGATCGTGTAGGGATCATCCCAGGCATGATCGACACCGCTATCCACCCAGGCACGGCTCTTGGTGCGGACAAAAGAGACGGTTTCATCAATAGCTGCCCGCGCAATCCCCGTATCGACCGCGACCTGGATGATCTGGAAGATCGCGCCATCCGCCGTCGGCTCGGCATAACCCTTGTAGCCGGGAACCAGATAGGTCTTCGGCACTTTGACGTTGTTGAGGATCACGGTGCCGGATAGCGTCGTGCGCTGGCCAAAGGACGACCAGTCGTCGATGACGGTCAATCCGGGTGCGTCCCGCTCGGCGATAGCGTACCATGCACGGCCTTCATCATCGAGCGCGACGATCGGCACGAGATGGGCGAGAAGTGCGCCGGAGGAATAAAATTTCTGTCCGTTGACGATCACATGGTCGCCGGCATCCACGAACTTCGTCTCGAAATCCGCGGCCCGCTTGGAGCCGAACTCGGAAAAGGCATTACCGAAGCGCGTACCGCGCAGCACCTCTGCGAACAGCAACTTTTGCTGGGCCTCGTCGGAAACCGTGCGGATCGCCGCAACGACGCCGAGATGGTTCTGCGCAATCTGGCCAATGGAGGAATCGGCCGCAGAGACAATCTCGATCACCTTGGCCAGTGTTGCATAGGAGACCTCCGGACCGCCGAATTTTTTCGGTACGTTGATCGACCAGAGGCCGCTTTGCGAAAACGCATCAAGTTCCTTCACCGGCCAGATACGGTCGCGGTCACGAAGGGCAGCGCCCGGCGCGATTTCGGCGGCCACAATCTTCGCGACTTCGATCGCCTCGGCATCACTCCTGATGATGTGCGCGGGCTCGGTTGGCCGCGGCACGGCCGGAACGCCCTCGACGGCATCCTTTGTATTGACGTTGGAAATGGTCATTTCATGTCTCCTCTTCGATCTGGTTTTCAATGAATATGCGCGGCGGCAGATGCCGCTGGTTTCTGGCCGAGATAAAAAGCCTTCACATCATCCCGCGCCCTGAGTTCGGCAGCCGTGCCCGAAAGCACGCTGACGCCATTCTCCAGAATGACGGCCCTGTCCGCATAGTTGAGCGCCACCGCCGAATTCTGCTCGGCTACGAGGATCGACAGGCCTTCCTCGCGATTGAGGTGTTTCAGCGTGCGGAAAATGTCCTGCACGACACGCGGCGCAAGCCCCATCGATGGCTCATCGAGCACCAGCAGCCGGGGTCGCGACATAAGCGCCCTGCCGATTGCTGTCATCTGTTGCTCGCCGCCCGACGTGAGGCCGGACAGAACCCGGCGTTTTTCCTTAAGTCGCGGGAAGTGCGTATAAATTTTCTCAAGATCAACCGCGATTTCGGCACGTGAGGCGGAACGGCCGAGACCGCCGGACACCAGGTTCTCTTCGACCGTCAGCGTCTTGAAACAATGGCGGCCCTCGAGCACCTGCACGAGCCCGAGACGGACGAGGCGTGCCGGGGTTTCGTGCGTGACAGCGCGGTCGTCGAACAGGATATGGCCGGCGACCACCTGCCCTCGTTCAGCTGGCAAAAGGTTCGAAACCGCCTTCAGCGTCGTGGTCTTTCCCGCGCCGTTCGCACCGAGAATGGCGAGGATTTCCCCTCGCCCAAGCGAAAGCGTGACGCCATGCAAGGCGGTGATGGCATGATTGTAGGTTGCATGGAGACCCTCCACCGTGAGCAGCCTGTTATCCTCGGTCATCTCGATCTCCTTGGCGCTTTTCGGATGTCGTGGCCGGACAGGAGGAAAAGCCCTTGCCCGGCCGCGCAAGCATCAATTCGTCACGGAAGCCGCGTCTTCCGAGGTGCGAAGCTTGATGCCCTTTTCAGCCGCATAGGCTTCGGACGACTTCTCGATGATCGGGCGCAGCAAGGCCCAATCCGGCGCGATCCAATCGGAAACCACTTTCCACTTCTTGCCGTCCCACTGCTGGAACGTCACGTAGCCGTTGCCTTCATGGTTATCCCAGGTGACGTTGATCGAGTGGAAGAGATCCTTGGCGCCCAGAGCCTCGACGCGGGCCGGATCCAGTTGCAGATGCTCGAAGCCCCAACGAACCTCGTCGCCGGTAAGCGTCCGCTTGCCGAATTTGTCCTGGGCGATCCGCACCGCCTCGACATTCAGGATACCATTGACGATACCGAGATTGTGGTAGACGGAACCGATGCGGCTCTTGTCTTCGAGGTTGCCCTTGCCTTGGTCATAAAGCGTCTTGACGATCTCCTTGACGATCGGATATTCGGCACCCGATGCCTGGGTGGTTATGGCGGTATAGCCCTTTGCCGCGGCGCCGGCGGGAATGACGTCCTCTTCCGAGTTGGACCAGACATTGCCGATGATGTGATCGACCGGGAAGCCGGTCTTTGCGGCCGTCTTCAGTGCCACCGGGTTCATGACGCCCCAACCGCGCAGCACGACGTAATCTGGCTTGGCACGGCGGATCGTCAGCCACTGTGACTGCTGCTCATTGCCCGGATGTGGAACTTCGATCTGCTGCAGATCGAAGCCATATTTCTTAGCCAGCAGGTCGTAGATCGGGATCGTTTCCTTGCCGTAGGGAGAGCCGTGATAGAGAACGACAATCTTCTTGCCCTTCAGACCCTCAAGTCCGCCTTCCTTGGAGGCGATGTAGTTCACGATACCGGAGGTCTCGCTATAGGGGTTGAGCAACAACGGGAAAACATAGGGAAAAACGCGACCGTCGGTCGAATCCGTGCGGCCATGGTTGATGGTAATGAGCGGCACCTTGTCCTGCGTGATGCGGTCGATCATCGCATAGGCGATGCCAACCGAGAGCGGGTTCCAGGCTGCGATACCGTGATTGCTCTTCAGCCGTTCATAGGCCTCGACGCCGCGTTCGACCTCGTACTGGGTTTCGGCCTCTGACCAGGTCAACTTGACGCCGTTGACGCCCCCGTCCCTGATATTGATGAGGTTGAGATAGTCGATGAAACCACCGAAGAAGCCCGTGCCGCCAGCCGCATAGGGGCCGACGCGATAGCTCTGCAGGGGAAAGTGCTGTTCGTCTGCCACGGCCGGGAAGGCAACGGCTGAAAGGCTGATGCCGGCGGCGAAGGCTGCTGCCTTGATCTTGGTATAAAGGGTCATATCTGGACACACTCCGTCTGTCGGCTGGCGCTTTGCCATCCGCGTTGGTTTCAGGACTTCAATGGCTGTCAGGCTTTTCTTGTTGGAAGCCCTTTAGCCTTCAGGGCCAGGCTTCGAGGGGTTCGCGCCCGCCTGACGGCGGCCGCAATGCGTGACCTCAAGCGATCCCACAACGACACGAGGCCGTCGGGCTCGAGGATCAGAAATAAAATGATCAAGGCGCCGATAACGATACGCTGCGTCATGTCGAGCACCCCGGAATCGAACACGTCCCCCAATAACAAAGAGCCGAGCCGGGAGAGGACAAGCGGAAAGACGACGATCAGGGCCGCACCGAAAAAGGCGCCGCGGATCGAGGCAAGCCCGCCGATGATGACGATGAACAGGATCTGGAACGAACGGTCGAGATTAAAGCCAGCCGGCTCCACCGTGCGCAGATAGGCAAAGGCCCAGATCACGCCGGCAACGCCGATGATGAAGGACGAGATCGCAAAGGCGAGCAGCTTCGTGCGCAGCACCGGGACGCCGATGATGCGCGCGGCGGTCTCGTTGTCGCGCACCGCGATGAAGTTACGGCCGGTCTGCGACGACACCAGGCGGTAGGCGAGGAAGGTGAGGACCGCGACGATCGTCAGCGCAAAGAGATAACGCCCTACCGGTCCCTCGAAGGAAATCCCGGCCAGAGACAGCGTCGGCGCATCGATGACGCCCGATGCGGATTCGTTCGAGAACCAGCTGAATTTCGTCAACGCCCATTGCACGAAGAACTGCGCGGCAAGGGTCGAAACGGCGAGATAGAAACCACGCAGGCGAAGGCTGGGCAGACCGAAGACGATGCCGATGATTGCCGCGGAAAGACCGGCGAGCACGATAGAAACGATGAGCGGCAGCCCATCGACCCGCAGGTTGAAATTGTAAGCCGCGAAGGCACCAACGGCCATGAAAGCGGCCGAACCGAGCGACACCTGACCCGCATAGCCGGTGAGCAGATTGAGACCGACCCCGGCAAGGCTGAGGGCAAGGAACGGCAGGAGGATTGCCTCGAAGAGATAACTGGTGCCGACGAACGGCACGACAAGATAGGCGATGGCAGGCACCGCGACCGTTCCGGCACGGCGTGGTAGGGAAAAAGGAAATGAAAGATCGGCTGCAATGGCGGACATCTCAGACCCTTTCCACGAGCTTTTGACCGAACAGGCCGGAGGGACGGATCAGCAGAAAGGCAAGCGCCACGACATAGGCAAACCAGCCCTCGATGCCGCCGCCGAAATATTCGCCGATATAGACCTCGGCGAGCTTTTCCGACGCGCCGACAAGCAGACCACCGATGATCGCACCGAGAATGGAATCGAAGCCGCCGAGAACCAGCACCGGCAGCGCTTTCAGCACCACCAGCGACAGCGAGAACTGCACGCCGACGCGCGCGCCCCAGAGCAGTCCCGCAACCAGAGCAACGAGACCTGCCGCCGCCCAGACGCTCGCCCATATCCAGGGCAACCTCAGACCGACAGCCAGAGCCGCGAACTGGTCATCGGCGACAGCACGGAAACCGAGGCCAATGCGGGTATAACGGAAAAAGGCCGAGAGAGCCGCCACCATGCCGGCCGCGACGAGCGCGGCAAAGATGTCAAACTGGCTGATGAACACGCCGCCGACATCAAAGGGAATATCCTCGATGCCGAGATCAAGGCCGTGAACCTGCGTCCCCCAGAGGAGCTGGGCCGCACCCTCGATGATGTAAGAAAGACCGAGCGTTGCCATAAACAGCGTGATCGGCGGTTTATTGGTGAGCGGCCGGAGCACCACACGTTCGATCGCAATACCGATGACCACCATGATAGCAAACGTAATCGCAAACGCGAGGGCAAAGGGTACGCCACGTTCGACGAGGCTGACGAAAGTCAGCGCAGCGAACAGGAGAAGCGCTCCCTGCGAAAAGTTTAGAACACCCGATGTCTTATAAATCAGCACGAAACCGATCGCGACGAGCGAATACATGACCCCGGAGAGCAGCCCGCCGATCAGCACCTCGGTAAAGAAAAGCCAGTCGAACTCGGCCATCATATTCCCTCCCCATCTTCATTTTCCGGCGCAACGCCGAGATAGGCGTCGATGACACGTTGGTCGCTGGCGATCTCCGCCGGCGTGCCGTCGGCGATCTTGCGACCGTAATCGAGCACAGCGATACGGTCCGAAAGCCCCATGACCACCCCAACGTCATGTTCGATCAGCACGACGGTGATCGCATATTCGTCGCGTGCGAGCCGCACGTAGTCGGCAAGCTCGTTCTTCTCGGTTGCCGTCATGCCGGCCATCGGTTCGTCGAGCAGCAGGATGCGCGGTTCGGCGGCGAGCGCGCGCGCAAGCTCCACCCGCTTTTGCAGGCCGTAGGGCAACGTGCCGGCAAGCCGGTCGACATAGGGCGTCAGGTGCAGGAACTCGAGGATGCGCCCTGCCCGTTCGCGGGCATCGGCCTGTTCGCGGCGTGCGAGCGGCAGACCGGCCACCTGGCTCAGAAAATTTGCGCGGCTGACGTAAGCCCGTCCGGCTGCAACATTGTCGAGAACGCTAAGGCCCTTGAACAGTGCAAGATTCTGGAACGTTCGCGCCACACCGAGACGGGCGAGCTTTTGCGTCGGCACGGGTCGATAGGCTGTGCCATCGATCGCGACATAGCCCCGATCCGGCCGATAGACGCCGGAAATGACGTTGATCAGCGAACTCTTGCCGGCACCGTTAGGGCCGATGATGGCACGGATTTCGCCATGCCGCACGGCAAGGTCGATATCCTGTAGAGCGGCGATGCCTCCAAACGAAAGGTCGATACCGCGAAGTTCCAGCGCGAGCCCTTCAGCCTGGTGCGGCGCGCGGCGATCATGTTCGACGCGCTCGCCGTGGAGGGCGACGTACTCGCGGATGTCCGCGGGGACCGCCACCTCGGCGCCAAGACTTGCAAGCAGAAAATTCGATGCCGACATCGTTCAGTCCATGCTCCGCCCGAAAGGGCACAGATTTCCAACCGCGAAGGCTATCAGGCCCCGCGTTGCGGGCAGCGGCTTAGGGCCGCTGCCTCTCCGGTTTGCTAGTTATTCGGCGGCGATTGCAGCGCCGACTTCGGCCTGCTCCAGCGCGCGTACGAGCGGAATGACATGCTTGCCGAAGTATTCGACTTCTTCCTGAAAATGCAGGAAGCCTAACAGAATGAGATCGGCGCCCGCGCGCTTCAGGTTGACGATGCGCTCGGCCACCTGAAGCGGCGTACCGATCAGGTTGGAGCGGAAGCCGTCGTTGTACTGAACGAGATCTTCGAAGCTGGACTTCGCCCAGTTGCCTTCACCTTCGGGAGAAGACTTGCCGGCGTTCTTCACCTCATGGCCAAAGGCATTGACCGCTTCGGGATTGGCCTTCTCGATGATCTCGGCGAGCACGGCCCTCGCCTCTTCCTCGGTCTCGCGCACGATGGCGAAGGCATTCACGCCGACCTTGACAGAGTGGTTGTTTTCCTTGGCCTTGGCACGGATGTCGTCAACCTGCTTGGCGATCTCCTCCGGGGTATTGCCATTGGTGAAGTACCAGTCGGAAACGCGGGCGGCCATATCGCGGGCCGCGCGCGAGGAACCGCCCTGGAAGATTTCCGGCTGCGGATCGATCGGCTTTGGCTTAAGGGAATAATTGTTGAAGCGATAGAAATCGCCGCGGAAGGTAAAATTTTCTTCCGTCCAGATGCCGCGCAGAGCCCGGATGAACTCTTCCGAACGGCGGTAGCGCTCGTCGTGATCGAGCCACGGTTCACCAATGGCGTGGAACTCGCCGCGGAACCAGCCACTGACGACGTTGATCGCGACCCGACCGTTGGTGAGGTGATTGATCGTGGCAATCTGTTTGGCGGCAAGCGCCGGATTCCACGGACCAGGCAGGATGGCGGCGATGACCTTCAGCGTCGTCGTCGATTCCAGAAGAGCGTGACTGAAGGACACGGATTCATGCTGGAATTCGGCGCCGTAGCCGGCGGTGAAGCGGATCTGGCTCAGCGCGTAATCGAAGCCGCTCGCTTCAGCGATCTGCGCGAGCTTGCGGTTGTAATCGATGGTCCAGCTGGTACGCTGCTCGATATTGGAGATGACGAGGCCGCCGGAAACATTCGGCACCCAATAGGCGAATTTCACGGGCTCGGCATGGTGTTCAGTCATGGAAATCTCCTCTTTCCTGATGTTAGTTGGCGACCGCCTCGTTCGAAACGACGCGAAGGGCCGAATGGTGATCTGCGGCAGCGACATCTCTCGCCGGTAGAAGATCGATCAATTCGGCGACGGCGCGCTCGATGCGCGCCTCAACCTCCGGGTTCGAGAGCGTGTATCCGGTGAAATCCGCCTCGACGGCGTAGACTGTCGTTGGCACGGTAACGGCGCCAAAGAAGCCGAACAGTGGCCGGAACTGATGCTCCAGCATGAGGCCATGCAGCGGCGTACCGCCCGTTGCCGCAAGGACCACGCGCTTGCCTTGAAGTGCACGGAAATCGACGAGATCGAAAAGATGTTTTAACGCGCCGGTGTAGGATGCACGGTAGACCGGCGAGCCGACGACAAGCACATCGGCAACTTCCACGGCATCAATAATCCTGCGGCCAGCCTCATCCAGTTGATCAGCGCGAAGAGCCCTGAACAGGATCGGCGCTGCCACAGCCAGATCGATCGTATCCACGGAGACGCTTGCTCGTCTTTCGATCGAGGCCAGGATGTCCGAGACAACACGCGCCGTGCGTGACGGTTGTTTTACGCTGCCGCTTATACCAAGTACGTTCATCGTTCGCCTCATCCTTGTTGCCTCTAATTTCTATAGTTTTGATAGATAATCAAAGATGCAAATTCCAAATTGAGGGCACTTTGAGAAAACCAATCTTGTGAATTTGCTCTCCGGCGCAATGGGCTGAGCGGCGAACTGTTTTAATACCTCGTCATCCGCCGAGCGGGTTCGTCTAATTTCGCGGTTGTGAACCCATGCGAACGTGTGACTCGCAATTATCGGCCGCTGCTTTGGCTTAATCGGTAGTGTGAGGAGCTTTTCCGGTCACTGCCTCTCTCAGCTCCAGCGCGGCGGAGACCCGATATGATTTTTGAGCGCTTCGGCAAATGTCCCGAATCTCGTAAATGCCACCTGAAGTGCGTGGGGAAGGTGGGTTCCGAGAGGCCTTCATTCCACTCTTCGCCCGGCGAAAAGCGTATGAGATCACCCCGCGTGGACGGAGGGCCCAGAGAGCCAGTTCGGCAGGAGCGACACACCCATCCCGGCGTCGCAGCACCGTTCAGCACTTCAAAATTGTCAGACTGAGACGCTCTCGAATGCCTCGCCTGTCGGCGCGCCTATGAAGCTTGTCGGGGAGACGATGTTAGGCGTGGTTGCGAGCTTAAGCTGCCAATTAGGGCGGTATACCCACTTACGGCCACATCAGAAGCCTATCGCCGGATGGAGGCTGGCGGATTGTTTGGGAAGCTGGATTCCGGGACCAACATCGAATTGGAACTCAATTTGTCTGCTGTCGCTCGTGCACCAGGAATCATACGTGATTTATCTCCGCCTCAATGACACAGATCACGCCGTTCTTCTCGTAGAACAATTTTGTCTCCCCGTTCAATTCGGCCGATAGCAGCCGCTCGACAAGTGTCGAACCGAAGCCTTTTCGCTGGGGTGACATGACCTCCGGACCACCTCGCTCCTCCCAGACTACCCGGAGGCGTTCACCATCGGTCCCCTGGCGTTGCCACGAGATGGATACTTGGCCTTCAGGCACAGACAGGGCACCATATTTGGCTGCGTTCGTTGCCAGTTCATGAAGCGCGAGGGAAAGCGACACAACTGCTCGTGGCGGCAAAGATACGCCCGGTCCGCTTATTTGAAAGGATTCGGCAGGATAGGGCGACAGGGCCTGCTGCAAGACGGCTCTTAAATCCGCGTGCTGCCAATCGGCGTGCACCAAAAGGTCTTGCGCTCTGCTGAGCGACCCTAACCTGCTAGTGAAGGCTTCCATATCCTCGTGATTTGCCTTGTCGCGACCGATCGTCTGTCTTGCGATTGCGGTCACTGTCGCAAGGATGTTCTTGACGCGGTGGTGGAGTTCATTCACGAGAATGGATCTCAGCCGGTCGGCATCCTTACGGGCAGTAATGTCGTGCGCCGTCTTGGAAGCGCCGATAACCCTTCCGTTGACATCACGGATCGGGGAGACACTGAGAAGCACTTCGACAAGCCGGCCGTCCTTGCGAAGACGCTGCGTTTCGTACGGCTCAACGATACGACCCGCCTTGATCTGTCTCAGGATTGTCGGCTCCTCTTCTTGCCTATCATCCGGCACCAGCATCAGTACAGTCCGGCCAACGACCTCATCCTCCGAATAACCATAAAGCTTTTCCGCAGCTGCATTCCAGCTTGTAATGGTCATGTCGAGATCGATACCCAAGATCGCGTCATTGGAGGAAGCGATCATAGATGCGAGGTGCCTTTCGACCTCTTGGGCGTGCCGTCGCTCGCCGATATCAGCGGATATGGCAACAGCTTGCGACATGTTTCCCTGATCATCCCGGATTGCAGAGACCGAGTTCAAAACCCACACCAAACTGCCATCACCACGGACGTAACGCTTTTCGATCTCGAAGCTCTCTCCGGTTTCGACCATATGCTTGAACAGGCGCTGGTTTTCAGGCAGGTCTTCGGCAAACGTGATGTCTTGCATCTGGATGCCGATTAGCTCGTCCCTCCGCCGCCCGACAATCTGGCAGAAGTGGTCGTTCACGCTGATCAGTTTTCCGGTCAGGTCGCCAAGAGCTATTCCTACGGCTGACTGCGCAAAGATGGCCCTTAGACGTTCTTCGCTCTCTCGCAGAGCGGCATCCGCCTTCACCCGCTCGGTCGTTTCATTGACGATGCAGAACACACCCCTAACGATGCCGTCCTGATCCGTGACCGGAGAATACGAAATATCGAAGTACACCGTCTCGGGGTAACCGTGTCTTTCGATATAAAAAGGCCTGTCTTTCGCGGCGATCGTCTCTCCCTTATCGAGAACGCGTTTCAGCAGCGGCTCGAGGTCATCCCAGAGTTCGTTCCAGTATTCACGCGCCGGCCTGCCGAAGGCATGTGGATGCTTGTTGCCGATAGTTGGCGCGTAGATGTCGTTATATAAGGCAACGAACTCTTGTCCCCAGAACATCACAATCTGCGCTTGCGACGGAAGCATGATGCCGATAGCGGCGTGCAGACAGGCGGGCCACTCTGATCTCGGGCCAAGCGGTCCTGATGCCCAGTCTGTCACATCGAGAAGACTGGCTACGGGGACTGCATTTGCGGGCTCATTAACGTTATTCAGGATGAGAATCTCCACTTCAGGAGTGACAGGCTGCAACTTATAGAACTTTCCGGAGCGAGCAAGAAGTTCGCCACGATTGCAGCGTGTTTCATATGTCCGAGCGCTGGCATGAGAAGTAGCCAGCGCGGAGGGTCATGCCTCAATCGTCAGGACTTGCAGATCGAAGCTTTATAAAGCCGCACCGCAATATGGGGTACCAATCATTATCGGGACCGCATGCATGTTCTCGTCAAAGACGGTATAGTCGTCCGTCATAGTCTACGACAGTCGATGGTGATCAGACTGGAGGCAGTGCACCACACGGCTTTGGGATCATGCCGACGGACGGCGGCTGCCAACCCCTCGCCAAGGAGACGCTGAACGGCGCCTAAGAGACGCGCTCATCGAATGATGATCGCGCCGTCTACGCCAATACCTACGACAGGTTCGGCTATTGTCAGATCACACGGAAACTGACATCATCCTTTCGCGGGCTCTAATGGGTCGCTGATAATCCACGAGCAGGGTAGCTCTCGACCGGAAACGGGCGGGAGCTTTTTTATTTTTAGGTGGCGATGATGAATTCAGAAAGCTGGCGGGTCGGTGTGCTTTTCTCCGAAACAGGCGTGACCGGAGCCGTGGAAAAAACCCAGAGGTTCGCGACCTTGCTGGCAATAGAAGAAATCAATGCAGCCGGCGGCGTGCTTGGCCGAGCAATAGAGCCAGTCGCCTACGATCCCCAATCGACACCCAATCTCTATAAAGAGCTTGCGATGAAGCTTTGCGATGAGGATCGGGTCCGGGTCGTATTCGGTTGCCATATGTCCAGTACCCGAAAAGCCGCTTTGCCTGTCATCGAGGCTCGTGATGCATTGCTGTTCTATCCGACCCTTTACGAAGGCTTCGAATATTCCAGACACTGCATCTACACGGGTGCAGCACCTAATCAAAATTCTGTTCAATTGGTCGATTTCCTGACCACACATTACGGAAAGCGCGTTTTTCTAGTGGGGTCGAACTACGTCTATCCTTATGAATCGAACCGGACGATCAGTGACCTCTTTCTTCAGGTGGGCGGACAGGTTCTGGACGAAATGTACGTCCCGTTGAACCTCAAAACCGAAGACATCGCCAAGATCATCCGTCACATTGGAGCTGCACAACCGGACGTCATCTATTCGACGATCGTCGGCGACGGTATCATTCCGTTCTACACGGCGTTCAAGGAGGCGGGGTTTGATGCGGCGACGATGCCCATCGCCAGTCAGTCGACAAGCGAGGCCGATGTGATCCGCATGCGGCCGGAGGTGGCCGAAGGTCATATTACCGCTGCACCCTTTTTCGCCTCGCTGGATACACCCCGCGCTCACGCTTTCGTCTCGGCTTACCAGAAGCGATATGGCAAGCAGATGCTGCCGACCGCTCCGGCCGAGGCGGCCTATTTCCAGGTCTATCTTTACGCAGCAGCTTTGCAGCGCGCCGGCAACGATGGGCTGGAGCAGCTTCTGCCGGCTCTCTATGAGGTGGAGTACGATGCACCGCAGGGCGCCGTGAAGATAGACCGTCTGACCAACCACACCCATCTGTGGCCAAGAGTGGCAAGAGTGAATGCGCATGGCGGCTATGACATTGTCTATGATCCGTCGCTGCGGGTGGCACCGGACCCGTTCATGCGGGAATATCGTCCGGACTTGACGCAGAATTTCCACCATCGTGTTCAGGTCTGAGAGGGAGCGACGATGTCTTTCGCCCTTCTCAGAGATCTGCGGGATCTCAAGGTTCTGGTCATCCACCCCCGGACATCCGAAGGAGAGTTCCTTGTCGATCACCTGCGCCGTATCGGTTGCACCGTCAGTTGCCTCTGGCCAGTGCCTGCCGAGCTGCCGCACGGCACGGATGTCGTCTTTCTTGCCATGGAAGATGAGGCGCGGCCGGAAATCGAACGCTTGCTGAAGTGTCTCCCCAATCCCGCTCCGACCATGCTCGCCATCGTCGGTTACGAAAACCCCTCGACGTTGCAGATCGTTCTGGAGAGCGGCGCGCTCGCCATTGTCGAGAGACCGATCAAACCTTTCGGCCTGCTGACCAATCTCGCCATCGCCCGCAGCCTCTGGCTGGAGCGCCAAAAGCTGGTCAAGGAGGCGCGCAAATACAAGCGCAAGGTACTGGGCGACCAGAAGCTCGCCCGGGCAAAAGCCATTCTGATGGCCAATCGAGGTACCAGCGAGAATGAAGCCTATCGTGAAATGCGCGAACAGGCGATGGCCCGGCGCGTGCCGATCGATGAGATCGCCAATTCGATTATCAGTGCTGAACAGCTCTTGCGCCCTCCCCAAAAACATGATTAGTTTTTCATGTGTTCCAAATGAACACCTCCGACACATCCCTTCGTTTTGCGAAGCCATGTGTCGCTGTTGCACGCGGCAAAAGCCGTGATGCGGTGATGGCAAGGGTGCCCGCAGGCTGTGACAAGCCTCGCGGGTTTTTTGTTATCTGCTGACAGTGACGTCAGCCCTCCAATATTTTCGGCATGAAAGCCTCGCCATAGAGCCGGGCAGTGCCACTGCGTGCGCCAATCAAAAAAGGGGAACCAAGATGGTGTTCAACAGACGTGAATTTCTGAAAACCGCAGCCACCGCTTCCGCCGCACTTGCCCTGCCGGCGCTGGGCGGCCGCGCCTTTGCAGCCGACGCCATCAAGGTCGGAGCGCTTTATTCGCAGACGGGTGGTCTTTCCGTGGCCGAGAAACTTCTGGCCAATGGTGTCATGATGGCCGTGGCCGAAATCAACGCGGCCGGCGGCGTTCTCGGCCGCCAGGTCGAAGTCGTGGTAGAAGATGGGGCTTCCGATCCGAAAACCTTCAGCGAGAAGGCTTCCAAGCTGATCCTCAAGGACAAGATTTCCACCGTATTCGGCTGCCACGCCTCTGCCAGCCGCAAGGCGGTGCTGCCGATCTTCGAACGGCGCGGCGCAATGCTGTTCTACCAGACGCATTATGAAGGCTTTGAATGCTCGCGCAACGTCGTCTATTCCGGCGCCGTTCCAAACCAGCAGCTCTCCAACTACATTCCCTGGATCGTCGAGAAGCTCGGCAAGAAAAAGTTCTTCATCGTCGGCTCGAATTATGTCTATCCGCGCGAGATGGCCAAGGTTTCCAAGAAGCTGATCGAAGCGGCGGGCGCCGAATGGGTGGCGGACGAATATCTGGAACTCGGCCACTCCGAATGGGCCGTGATGGTCAGCAAGATCAAGGAATCAGGGGCGGATGTCGTTCTTTCCAACGTCGTCGGAGACTCGATCATCGCCTTCTACCGCGAGTTCAAGAACCAGGGCCTGTCGCAGGAGGTTATTCCGATCTGCGCGACGGTGACATCCGAGATCGAGATAGCGGCCATGGGTGCGGAATATGCGGCGGGCAGTTACACCTCTTTCCCCTATTTCATGTCGATCGAAACGCCTGAAAACAAGAGCTTCATCGAACGCTTCAGAACCTTCGTCAACGATCCGAAAGCCGTGACATACCATTCTCTCGAGGCGGCCTATTTTCAGGTATTCCTGTGGAAGCAGGCGGTGGAGAAATCCGGCGACCTGTCCGCCGACGCGATCCGAGCCGGCATTCGTGGCCAGACCTACGATGCGCCGGGCGGCAAGGTGACGACCGACCCCGACAACCTGCATTGCTGGCTAACCCCACGCATCGGGCAATGGCAGCCGGACGGTCAGAGCAAGGTCGTCAATGCCTATCCGGCGCCGATCAAACCGCTGCCCTATTCGGCCTATGGGGAGACGGAAAGCAATCTGTTCTGCACCACCAACGGTCTCGACGCAGCAAAGCTCAAAGGCTGACCCCTCCCCGCGTGGTCCCGCCGAACCATGTTTGGCGGGACAAAGTCTCGGCAAGGCGGATCTGCGTTTTTTGTCTGCTCGGCACCAACCCGATTTCGGCAATGGTAAGAAGCAGAACAAAGTCTGGTCCGCCCTTCTCACGAACGGTGGCGTTATGCTCGACATTCTCTTTATCGGTCTCAGTCTCGGCTCGATCCTTCTTCTGGTGGCACTCGGTCTCGCCATCACCTACGGCGCCATGGGCGTCATCAATATGGCCCATGGCGAAATGGTCATGATCGGCGCTTATGTCGCCGTCCTCTCAGGTATCTGGCTGAAAACTAGCCTTCTGCTTGCAATACCCCTGGCTTTTGTCGTGACGGCGTTGCTCGGCCTGATAATCGAGCGGGTGGTTGTGCGGCGACTCTACGGCCGCCTGCTGGACACGCTTCTCGCCACCTGGGGCATTGCCATCCTTCTGCAGCAAGCCGTAAGGCTCGAACTGGGCCTCACCTTTTTAGGCATTCATATAGAAGGGCTGGGAGCTGGACTGCAAAATGTGGCCGTGCCTTCATATCTGCAGGGCACTTTCAGGTTCGCCGGCGCCGACATCAACGCGTATCGCACCTTCATCATCGCGGTGACCGCCGCGCTGACGCTGGCGACATGGTTCATCCTCTACCGGACGACAGCCGGCATGCAGGTGCGCGCCATCATTCGCAACCCGAAGATGGCTGCGGCCTGCGGCATCGATGTAAAACGCATTAACGCGCTCACTTTCGCCTTCGGTTCCGGTCTCGCCGGTGTTGCGGGGGTCATGATGTCCGGCTTCAAGACCGTGTTCCCGGATATGGGCACAACGATGGTCGTGGACGGTTTCATGGTCGTGGTAACGGGCGGCGTCGGCAGTCTCTTCGGTACGGCCCTGTCTTCCGGGCTTCTCGGCGAAATCAACGCGCTGGTGGCCATCGGCACGAACGACATTCTGGCGCGCGCCGTCGTTTTCGGGGTCGTCATCCTCGTCATTCTCGTAAAGCCCAGCGGGCTGTTCTCCTTCAAGGGGCGCTGACATGAGCAACGAACGGAAATTTCAGATCGCCGCCTATGTGCTTTTCATCGCGATCATTTTCGCGGCCCCCGTTTTCGGCGACGAATTCTGGCTGAACCGCATTTCGAAATATCTGGTCTACGGGATGCTCGGCGTCGCCATTGCGCTGACCTGGGGATATGCAGGCATTCTCAATCTCGGTCAGGGACTGTTTTTTGGTCTTGGCGCCTACATGCTTGCCATGTCGCTGAAGCTGTCGAGCCTGACCAGTCTGCAACAGGGGTCGGACAAGCCGGTTCCGGATTTCATGCTCTGGAATGCCGAGCCCGGCGCACCGACGGAACTCTGCTGTATCAACAAGGGCTCCTTCCTCTGGCTTCCCTTTCAAAGCCAGTCGGTGGGGCTCGTGCTTGGTGTCCTGCTTCCCGTGCTGATCGCTGGCGCGCTCGGCATGCTGGTTTTCCGCAAGCGCATTTCCGGCGTGTTCGTGTCTATCATCACGCTGGCACTTGTTCTGCTCGTGCGTCTTGTCGTGGTTGACGCGCAACCGGTAACGAACGGCTTCAACGGACTGACGGACCTTGGCTGGTTGACCGTCGGCGGTATCGAATTCGACCCCTATAGTCGAGCAACCTACTATCTGTGCGCCGCCTGCCTGTCGCTGACACTCATCGGCGCACGTCTTGTCGTGGAAACCCGAGCAGGCATGATCCTGCAGGCCATCCGCGACGATCAGGTTCGCGCCCGTTATCTCGGTTTCGACGTGTCGCTCTACCAGGTGTTCTTCTTCGTCATTTCGGCCGGGATCGCCGGTGTTGCCGGCATGCTTTATGTGGTCGTCGCGGAGTTCGCCTCTCCGACCTTCATGGACCTGTCTTTCTCGGTGACGATGGTCGTCTGGGCTGCCGTGGGCGGTCGCTCCTCGCTGCTCGGCGCCTGCATCGGCGCGATCCTGATCAACATGATCGAGGCAGAGGTCAGTGAAACCGAAGCGCTGGTCGAGGCATGGAAAGCGATCATCGGCCTCATCTTCGTTCTCGTCGTCCTGTTCATGCCGCGTGGCCTTGGCGGCGTTGCGCATGATGTGCTGCGGACGTTCACTAGACGGGTCAAGCCAGCCGTGGCGCCTTCAGCGTTGCAGCAACAAAGCGAGGCGTTGTGATATGAGTGCAATCGCATTGACCATCGACGGTCTCAGCGTCGAATTCGGCGGCTTCAAAGCCGTCAGCAATGTCAGCATCACCGTCCGCGACGGCGAATTGCGGGTGTTGCTCGGCGCAAATGGCGCCGGCAAGACAACCCTGATGGATCTGATCAGCGGCAAGACGCGCAGCACGCAGGGCAAGGTCTTTGTCTACGACACCGACATCACCAACTGGCCGGAGCACAACATCGCGCGTGCCGGGATTGGCCGTAAATTCCAGATCCCCAGCATTTTTCGCGATCTGACCGTGCGGCAAAACCTGGAAGTGGCCAATTGCCGCAATCCATCGGTGTTCGCCAATCTCCGGTTTGGATTTTCCCCTGCGGAAGCGAACCGCGTCGATGAGGTGCTTGCCCTCACGGGGCTCGAAGCGGAGAAGGATGTGACGGCGGCCTATCTCAGCCATGGCCAGACGCAATGGCTGGAACTGGGCATGCTCATCGTTCAGGATCCCAAGGTGATCCTGCTGGACGAGCCGACGGCCGGCATGACCCAGGCCGAAACCCGCAAGACAGCCCAGATCATCAAAAACCTCAAAGGTCGCCACACCATTCTCGTCGTCGAGCACGACATGGGGTTCGTTCGTGAAATCGCCGAGTACATCACTGTTCTCCATCTGGGAGAGGTTCTGGCCGAAGGAAGCGTCGGGGATATCGAGCACAATCCGAAGGTTCGGGAAGCCTATCTCGGTTCGAAAGGAATTTCCTGATGCTGACCTTGAAAAACGTACACAGCTATTACGGCCGCAGCCATATTTTGCACGGTGTCACGCTTGACGTTCCGACCGGCAAGGTGACGAGCATTCTGGGCCGCAACGGCACCGGCAAGACGACCCTGTTGAAGACCCTGATGGCGCTGACCGACGGCATGACAGGCGAAATGCATTTGCAGGGACAAGATATCTCATCGTCGCCGACGCATATGAGAGCGCGGGCGGGTATCGCCTATGTCCCCCAGGGCAGGGAGATCATCCCGGATTTCAGCATCCGCGAAAACATCCTGATGGGTGCTTTTGCGCGTGCCGACCGCAAACGTGAAATTCCAGCACTCGTACCGGAACTTTTCCCATATCTGATGGCCAACCTCGACCGACCGGGCGGTGTGCTTTCCGGCGGCCAGCAACAACAGCTCGCCATCGCCCGCGCCCTGGCTGCGGACCCGAAAGTACTGCTGCTCGACGAACCCAACGAAGGCATCCAGCCCTCAATCGTCGAGGAGATTGAAAAGATCATCATCCGGCTCAATCGCGAGATCGGCATGACGATCGTCCTCGTTGAGCAAAACCTAGCGTTTGCGCGGCATGCCTCTCACCACTTCGCCATGCTGGAGAAGGGAGGCGTGGTCGCCGCCGGTGCCATAGACGCGCTCTCCGACACGCTTGTCCATCGACATATGGCCGTCTGAGAAGACGGATCATTTATTAAAGACAATGGGAACAATCATGACACCGACACAGAGCTATACCGCCGCCGCTATCCAGTTCGAACCGACCATGTTTGAAAAGGCGCGTAATATCAGCCGGCTGACAGCCCTTTGCGAGGAAGCGGCACAGGCAGGCGCGCGCCTGATCGTTACGCCCGAAATGGGAACGACAGGCTATTGCTGGTTCGACAGGGCGGAGGTCAAACCATTCGTCGAGACCATTCCCGGACCGACCACCGATGTTTTCCATGCCATTGCCCGTCAACACCGCTGCTATATTGTTGTCGGCATGCCGGAGGTCGATCCAGAGAGCGATCTCTATTACAACACGGCCGTACTCATCGGTCCCGATGGCGTCATCGGCCGGCATCGCAAATCACACCCCTATATCGCCGAGCCGAAGTGGGCCGCCAACGGCGATATCGTGCACGAGGTCTTCGAAACGGAGATCGGCCGGATTTCAATGCTGGTCTGCATGGATCTGCACTTCTTCGAGACGGCGCGGCTCGAAGCTCTGGCCGGGGCCGACATCATCTGCCACATCTCCAACTGGCTGCAGGAGCGCACGCCCGCTCCCTACTGGATCAACCGCGCCTTCGAAAACGCATGTTATGTCATCGAAAGCAACCGTTGGGGGCTGGAAAGAACCGTGCAGTTTTCGGGCGGAAGCTGCCTGATCGAGCCCGACGGAACGGTTGTCGCATCAATCGATACCGGCGACGGAATTGCCTATGGCAAGGTCGATCTCGCCCGCGCCCGCCGCCGCGAAGTCTTGAGCGAACCGGTCTTCAAGTCCCGACGACCTGAGCTTTACATGAACATGATGACCAACAGTTTCACCTGGAATCCCGGCGATTATTTCCGCCTCTACGGCTATCAGCCAATCCCGCGCGGACGCACGTCGCGTGCGGCCGTTGCCCAGTTCGCACCAACCTCGGTCATTGCGGACAATATTGCCCACATCACACGGCTGGCAACCGAGGCAAAGGCGACAACGGCACCGGACATTCTGGTTTTCCCGGAACTGTCGCTCACGGGGCTTGACGATCCACACACGCGAGCAGAGCCGCTCTCGGGACCGGCTGTGTCGGTCTTCGTTCGTCTGGCCATGAAGCTCGGCCTCTATCTCGTTGCGGGTTTCGCCGAGGCGGACGGAGACAGGATTTACAACAGCGCGGTCCTTGCCGGGCCCGAAGGCCTTGTGGGCAATTATCGCAAGACACATCTCGGCGTCGCCGACAGCTGGGCGACGGCTGGGGACGACTGGAAAATATACGATCTTGCCATCGGCCGGGTGGGTCTGGCGATTGGCCACGACGCGCTTTATCCGGAAGCCATCCGTTCGCTTTCGCTGATGGGGTGTGATCTTGTCGCGTGCCCTTCAGCAATCGCCGGCAATTTCACCGGCAGCCACGCAGGTACGAAGATCCCGCACAACTATCCTATTCCAAAGGGTGCCGATCCATTCCACTGGCACGCCCTGCGCGTACGCGGCGGCGAAAACAACGTCTATTTCGCCTTCGCCAACGTGCTGGATGCCGCACGGGGTTACCAGGGGAAAAGTGCCGTGTTCGGCCCGGATTCCTTTGCTTTTCCGCGTCAGGAATCGGCAATTCTGGATGAGGAGGGGATTGCCGCTGCAGCCGTCGATACCACCAATCTCGATACGCCTTACCCAACGAACATCGTCCGGCGAAAGGACCTTGTCGTCATGCGTCAGCCGCATCACTATCAGCCGCTCGTCAAATGGCATCAGTAAAGGCGGCGGCATCTCCATATTCGCGACGGTCCCGCAGATCATTGCGGGACCGGGCTGCATCACACGGGCTTCAGAGCCGAAGACGCGGCCCGGCTCGCCTTCCCTTGTGATTTCGGACGATGGGGCGGTCAAGGCGGGGCTTGTTCAGCCCGGCTTGGCCAACCTTGCAAACGCTGGCGCTGGAGCGACGATCTTCGCCGGCGTTGTCGCCGATCCACCGGAATCCATCATTTACCGGCTGCGGCCCGGGCGATCGGCCACCCTGCTGCCAGGTCTAGCTCGACAATAGACAAGACCACCCAGCGCACCGTGGCCGCCGAACAGTGTGATTTTCATATTTCACCGCGCACTGTCGATAATTGCGCCACCGTCCGGCGTGAGGCTGTAGCCAGTCATGAATTGAGAATCCCTGCTCGCAAGGAACAGCGCCACCGGGGCGATGTCATCTTCGGGCGAGCCGAAACGGGCGAGTGCGTTGGCTGGAGGAGGAACGTTTTTTGTCAAGTCTCCTTGAGGTCGCTGATCAGTGTCGGCACCAGTTCTCCGACGGTCGGGTGGATCGGCACTGCCCATCTGAGTTTTTCAGTGGTTGCCCCGAGGTTCATGGCGTCGAGAACGCCGTAAACCGCCTCGTCACCCCCGACGCCGAGAAAGGCGGCTCCGAGCACTCGATCGGTATCAGCCTCGGTGACGAGCTTCATGAGGCCGAGCGTCTCACCCTTCTCGACGGCTCGACCGACGCGGTTCATAGGCCGGGTCGCGACCTTGATCCGGTGACCTGCCTCCTTTGCCTGGCGCTCTGTCATGCCAACACGCCCGAGCGGCGGATCGATGTAAAGGCCATAGCCGAGGATGCGGTCTGACACTTTGCGGTCGCTGCCATCGAGGAGGTTCGCGGCGGCGATCTCGAAATCATTGTAAGATGTGTGGGTGAAGGCCCCTCGCCCATTGCAGTCGCCGAGAGCCCAGATGCCTTCGACATTTGTCTGAAGTCGTTCATCCACTGTGATGTAACCACGCCGATCAGTCTCGACGCCAGCTTGGTCGAGGCCAAGATCGTCGGTATTCGGCTGGCGTCCGACGGCGACCAGGACATGGCTGCTGCGGACGTCGCCCTGATCAGTCCGCACGGTAATCTCGGCACCATCCGTGGTCACGGACACGATCTTATGGCTCAAAAGGACCTTAATGCCATCCCTGGTCAGAATATCCGCGATGGCTTGCGAAATATCCTCATCCTCCCGGGACGCCAGATACTGCCCGCGCTCGATGACCGTAACCTGTGCGTCGAAGCGCCGATACATCTGCGCGAACTCCAGTCCGATGTAGCTGCCGCCGAGCACCACCAGGTGCTTCGGCAACTCTTCGAGCGCGATCACCGATGTGCTGGTAAGATAAGGCACATTTGCCAATCCGGGGACATCGGGGATGTGTGGTCGCGCGCCGACATTAATGAAGATCTGTGGTGCAGTGTATAGCGAACCGCCCACCGACACGACCTTCGCGCCCACGAATCTGGCATGGCCATAGACGACATCCATCGTCTCCAGACTATCAAACCATGATGCCAGGCCGCTTCTTGCGTCAAGCGTCACCTTCCTCGCACGAGCTGCCACGGCTTTCATGTCTACAACGGGCTCACCATCAATCCTGACGCCGAATTCCGATGCACGCCGTGCGACCTGCGCGGTCTTGGCGCTGGCGACCAGGGTCTTTGTCGGCATGCACCCGGCGTTCACGCAGGTTCCGCCGAGAAATTTCCGCTCGATCAGGACGACCTTGCGGCCCATCGCCGCCATGCGTGCTGCGAGGAACGGTCCGGCCTGTCCCGCTCCGATGAAGATCGCGTCGTACTCTTTCATGGCACGGACACCACAACGAGTATCGCAAGGGCGACGGCGAACGCATCTTCGAGCAGGGCGGCAGGAAGATCACGGCCGAACCGGTTGGCGAGATAGGCGCGAACCGACGCACCGCCCAAAGTTCCAATTACAGCGCCAATGACACCCGTAATGAGGCCAATAACCACTGTGTTCCCGGTCGCGCCGATCGCAGCCCCGCTGAGGGCCCCCATCGAGATATGTGCTCCGAACTGCATAGGCACTTTCCGTGAAGGCGTGCTGGGAAGCTGGTCGGTGATGAGTTCCGCAACGGCAAGCAACGTGAAAATCATCGCGGACCAGAGCGACCCCATGAATGAGAGACCGGTCTGCGAGATGTCTAACCATCCGAGATAGGCACCCCAGGCAATCGCGGCGGGAGCGGTCATAGCGCGCAGACCAGCGACAGTCCCTATGAGAATTGAGAGAAGAATGAGCATTCAAGTCCCCTGAAGTTACGCAAATCAAGAACGTGCCGCGGTTCTTGGCCGGCGGACAGATGGCCGTGGTTCCCGCGACACCTCCGGAGGCGTGCGCTCCGAAGGCTGGAGTCACCACTGACTTGGTCCGGATTGATCGCCCATAAGGGTATCATTCCCGGGCGGTTTGGTCGACCGATGAGAAGTGCCAGCCATTCCGCTTGATGTTCTTGAGGCAAAGGTGTTCATTTACTTTGCTCGATTGCGATCGTTGCGGTCCTGCCCGCAATCAGTCGGACATTGTTCGGGACGTGATCGATTTCGATCCGAACCGGAATTCTCTGGGCCAGGCGTACCCATGAGAACGTCGGTGCCACGCTTGCCAGTGAGCCAGCAGTATCGCTTCTCTCCCGATCCTCGATCCCGGCGGCGACACCGGCAACATGTCCGATGGCCGATTCCGGCTCGCCCATGATGTCGATCTTCACCCGATCACCGATATGAATCCGTGGGAGTTTTGTCTCTTCAAAATACCCCGCGACGAAGACGGATTCTTTTTCCACCAGTACGCCGACGGCATTCCCGGCCAAGACATAGTTCCCCTTGCGTAGGGAGAAGTTCGTGATCGCTCCGGATGCCGGTGCTCGCACAGTTGTGCGTTCAAGGTTCAGTTTAGCAAGATCGCGGGCAACCAGCGCAGACTGGTATGCTGCTTCTGCCTGATACATCTGGGTTTCCGCGTGCTGCCGTTCTCTCACGCTGGCAGCCTCTTTCGATGCGAGGAGTTGATATCGTTCAAAATCAACTTTCGCCGCATCCGTCCCGGCCTTGGCCCCTGTTACCTGCGCTTCTGCCTCGCGAAGAGCAAGTTCGAAACGGTCTTTTTCGATACGAAACAGGGGCGCGTCTTTCTCCACTAGCGCGTTGTCTGAAACGAGAACTTCAGTGACAGGCCCGGATATATCAGGTGCAAGTCGGACGATGTTTGCGCGCACATGAGCATCACGTGTCCAGGGTGTGCCTATATGGAAAGACCATAAATGCCAGCCCATAACTGCTGCGCAGCTTGACATGGATAAGGTCAAAAGAACTCGACCCGAGATAAACACGAGGTTTTTCATATTTGAAGCCAGTTGATAATCGCTGAGACGCCACCGACAAGGGCGATGTACAGTGCGAAATTGAATAGCGAGCGATGCCAAACCGCTCTGTAAAACCCGACCTTGCCGAGGAGTGATGCGAGAACGCGGAAAGCGCCATACGCAAATAGGGCGAGCGCTGCGAACGAAGGCAGGAAAATGCCATAGAGATCGAGTTGTCCGATCAAGCAGCTCTCCTATTTGGAGACGGTGTTTTAAGCGTCGGCGCATCAGCGTCCGGAGCAATGCAAACACGAAGGGCAACGGCGTGCGACAGAAGCTCAATATCCACCGCCGTCCTTGCCTCGGCGGAAAGGATCAGATCGTCTAACGCCCTGACAGCGTTTTTCAGGCGTTCACCGCGTCCAGCGCGCGGCTGTTGGTATAGGGTCCTGATCGTCGGAAAGATCGGTTTCGCAAGGACCTGGAGACCGCCCGACACCGTTTCAATGCGCTCTAGCATTGCTGTCAAGTGAAGCCCTGCCCGGAGATCCCTAAGAAGGTCACCATCCCAGATGTCTGAAGTCGTTGGAATTTTTGCAGCTCTGGAGGCAAAAAGGCCGGCAATATCGATCATGCGGTCATAGGTGACGTGAGTGTTCGAATGTTTTCCGGCGGCTATGTTTGCCACATGTTTCCGGGTAACCGAAAAAAATCTTCGTGCGTTCGTCTCTGCACGTACAGATCGAAAGATGCCGCAGACTGTGATCGTCCAGACCATTGCGAGGATGGTCGCAACCGCGGCATTCGAGAATGTAACGAAGTCGGCACGCGGATATGCCTGGAGCGTGAGAAGAAGGGGAAAGTTTATGCAAAGCCCCATGCCAACGATCGCAAGCGAAGGCACCGCGAGACATAGGCCAGCTGGAACCAAGAACAGCCCGAGAGCTGCGATGAGGGGCACAAAACCGTCAACTACCGGAAAAATCGTGAAATTGTAGACGAATGCCGCCATGACTGAACACATTGTCACACCGACAAATTTGCGCATGGCAGGAACCGGGTCGTCCATCGTGGCAAGGAGGCAGCAAAGCACGCCCGATATCTGCGTGAACGTCATTCCGTCCGCCCAGCCGCTTTCGATCCAGAAGAAGATCGACGTCGCAAGGCAGACCGCGACCGTCAGCGATGATAGCAATGCCATTCCGATATCACGATGCTGCGCGCGGCGCCTGTGGGGAACACGCACTACTCCTGCGTTATTTTCCCCTTCCATCGATTTTCGGAGAGCGCGGCACTCATCAGCAAGTCGAAGAATATTCTGCACGGTTCGGGCGACGTTGGCAAGGAGAAGTTTTTCCCATGTATGACGCGTGGTGGCGGAGGTAAGCGCATCGATTCTGCTGTCGAGGATCTCCGCGGAGCCTCGGGTGTGTGAAGCCGCATCTGTGATTATTGCCAATGCCTGCGTCGCGCCGGAGGTGTTGAGCTTGCCCAGTGATCGTCGCAAATCCTCCATTTCGCTCAGCAACGGTAGAAAGGCAGCCATCCGGTGTTGCATTGATCTTACCAGCGATACCGCCCATCGATATCTGGATCCGTCATACTGAAGATGAAGGTTGAAAGACCGTAGGTCGGCTGCCTCTGCAGCGAGGGCGTGGCGTTCGACCCTGCTTTGGGTTTCTGACAGTTTGCCGGCTGCTGACGCTTCGAGGAGTGTTCGCGCCCTGTCCATCCATCCATCAATCCGATTAATAAGGACGGCTCCCACATGAACCGGGAAAACAATGTGGCTCACGACCGAGGCACATATGATTGCAAGCCCGATCTCCTCGACGCGGGACACAACAGTATCAAACGTGTTCGCTGGAGCGCTGACCAGTGGCAACCCCGCGAGAAGCACCGTGTACCCCGCAAGCAGTGAAACGTAACTGCGAGGTGTGCGATCAAGAAGACTGATAAAGGTGCATGCAGCGACCCACAGGACGATCGCGCCGGAAAGAAGTATCGGCTCGTTTACAAGATTCGGGACCATGATCAGCGTTGCAAAACTGCCGACAAGTGTACCGATTAGCCGAAAGACCGACTTTGAAGAGATCGCGCCGGAGAGCGGATGAGCAACGATGTAAACAGTCGCAACCGCCCAGTACGGCCGGTCCAGATCGAAACTGATGGCGATAAGATACGCCAGCATGGCGGCAAGGAATGTCTTCAACGAAAAGATCACGTTCCCGCTTGTGACAACCGGTCGGACGCTCAAATGTGATCTCCCGGTCGGGCCCTGTTCCGGGTGGTGCATTGCTTATCACTCGCATCGCTGTCCGCCAAGCCATAGATCCCGGGTGGAACATAACAAAAGAGCGGCGAGGCGAGGCAGGCGTGCACATAGAGTTCCGCCAAGTCAGCATCTGAAACATGCGACGCGACCGCCTGCTGACTGGCAAACAGTGCACGGATTTTCGAATAGAGTGCGTTTGCAATTTTTTTCAAAACAGCACTGCGGGCAGCGATGCGCTCCTTTCCGGACGGAGGAAAAACGCAGATTCGGTAAAGCCCTTTCTGCGGCAGGCGAATTTCAGTCTGGACTATATCAGCCCACCATCGATCGTCGTGGTTTTGACTTGCCATGATCATTCTCCGAACTGTTACCCGGAAACCCTATCGACAAAGGACGTGAATGAATTTAGATATCCTCTCAAATGATCACTAAATCCAACAAGGCGCGGATATCGCTTTCTGGAGCCCTCGCTGACCATGACCTCGAAAACTCTAGTGCGGCTGTGCGCTCCGTGAGGATCGACGTGTCGCAGAATGAACGCGAGGCTCCCGAACACCAACATCGCAAGGGGCAACTCGTCATGCCCCTGCGGGGAGGCGTGACATGCAGGGTTCCAAGCGGCATGTGGATGGTTCCACCTCATTGCGGTGTCTGGGTTCCGGGAGGCATGCTTCACAGCAATGTTGCCACCGCCAATGCGCGACTGTTCTTTCTGTTCATCGAGCCAGGGGCTGCCGATCTGCCGAACCGGTGCTGCACGCTCTCCCTGTCCCCGCTCGTCAGGGAGCTTATCATCGAGTTGGCCGATCAGTCAGAAGTTGCGACCGCTGACTCGGAACTCATGACAACACTCCTTCTATCGGCCTTGTCGCGGATGCCGGTGGAGCATCTTCATCTTCCACTGACGGATGAACCCCGGCTCGCGCGCATCGCATCGGAGTTGGCTGACGATCCTTCCGATCGCAGCACGATGGCGCAGTGGGCAAGACGGGTAGCAATGAGTGAGAATTCGCTCGCACGTCTCGTTCAGCACCAGACCGGCCTGACCTTCGGCCGTTGGCGTCAGCAGTTGCAATTGATCATCGCAATCCGAAGCCTTGCATCGGGGGCAACGGTACAGCAGGTTTCAGGCGACCTCGGATATGAATCGGTGTCTGCGTTTATTACCATGTTCAAGAAAGCGCTCGGTACTTCACCATCAAGATATTTAAGAAATTTCAACCGCTAAACGTCACGGATACGGGCAATTACCTCAGAGGAGATCAAGCATGTTCACCCACGTCATGATCGGCAGCAACAATCTTGAGCGTGCAAGAGATTTCTACGATGCGACCTTCGTCGCGCTCGGCGGTAAGCCCGGAGAAATCGATGCGAGAGGCCGACTTATCTATGTTCACGAAGGGGGGCGGCTGATGATCACGAAACCGATCGACGGTAAGCCGGCGACCGCAGCCAACGGTGGGACGATCGGGATCGCGGCGGCAAGTCCTGACCATGTCCTGGCGTGGCATGCCGCTGGCGTCTCGCACGGCGGCACGGCAGTCGAGAGTCTGCCTCTGGAGCGTCCTAACGGGGCATTTGTCGCATATCTTCGCGACCCTGACGGCAATAAACTGACGGCGCGAACACCACCGACAAAATGATACGGGCTGCCTATTGCCTGCGTGATGTCTCGCCGCCGAATGACCTTAATTGAAAGGTTGCGCAGGCGCCAAGCTCCACTATGGCGCCTTCGGTAGCATTAAAAACGGGCGCTGCCGTTGTGGGCTTGAATGTCCGTGCCCGCAATTTGAAAGGAGGACACAATGTCTTCCCGCGTCCACACAATCGGCTTCAATCCCGCCATCAATCTCATTCTCAATCAGATGCTGCACAAAGCTGAATATGTCACTTCGAGGATGAAACCGCTCTCCGGCCCACTATCGAGGCAATCGCATGCTGTGCTGCACCGGTTCTTGTCTGGTGTAATATGCCCGGCCGATGCCGATCTTCCGTTGGGCCCTGAGCCCCTATTCGCTTTCGGACGTCCTTAGTCTCAAAGGCGAACCGGCGTCGATCGCCGTTGCCGCCACAGGGCTATGAGCGTTGCGGCGCAACCGGTCCTGTAAAAGCGTGCATCATGGCCGCCGGATTCTCTCAGCCTGAAAATGGCAACAAGGATACACTCGTCCATATCTCTGCCGTCGAGTGCGCTGAAATGTGCGAGCTCCTTGACGGTCGGAGGAACTGCAACCTCCAGTCAGCCTGACCGGCCTCGCTCGCTGACGACCAAATTTGATGAGCGCCCGACAAAGCTTGCCGGAGGGGCCGGGTTGGCACGCTAATAGGCGATTTGCGCGCGCAGACGCGGCGTGATCCAGTTCAGGAAGCGTCGCACTTTCATTGGCAAAGGATCGACTGGCCCATGGACGACATTAACGGGCAGCGGTTCAGGCGCGAATTCGCTGAGGACCTCCTGCAAGGCGCCGGACTTTATCTGATCGGCCACCTGGTAGGAGAGCACGCGGATGATGCCGATACCTGATACTGCCGCCCGAATTGCCGCCTCCGTCGTGTTGACCGCGAACCTTGCCCTTGGTTCGACGTTGAAGGCAGTCACGTCGCGGCGGTAGCGCACTTCTGGTGCAGTCGCAAAGCCTTGGAAACTTATTCCGTCGTGTCGAGCGAGATCGTCGGGTTGAAGCGGAACGCCTCGGCAAGCGAGATAATCGGGGCTGGCGCAAACCACCCGGCGTACGGCGCCGACGCGTGTGGCGATCAGCGCGCTATCGGCTAGATGGCCGATGCGCAGGGCGACATCGACGTGCTCATCTGCCAGACTTATCTGCCGATCAGCCAATGTCAGCCGCAGGTCGATTTCCTGATGTTCCCTCAGGAATTCCAGGGCAATCGGCAGAACATGGCGTTCCCCGAAGGCAATCGGTGCGGTCATATGCAGCCCTCCACGCAGCGCGCCATGGGCACCGCTGACCTCTTCTTCCGCTACGTCCAGTGCTTCCAGGATACGCCTTGACGCAGCGACATAGTTTCGTCCTTCATCCGTCAAGGTCAGGCCACGGCGCGTACGAAGCACCAGACGGGCACCGAGATGCTTTTCAAGGTCGGCGACCTTGCGACTGACCGTGGCGAGCGGCGCATGCAAGCGCCGGGCTCCCGCCGATAGGCTGCCGGCATCGACCACGGCAAGCAGCACCGACATCGCATCAAATCGATCCATCTTATCCTTCCATAATTTGAGAGGAACATTCCTGAAATCCCACGATACCCTATCCATTTTGGATATCCTAGCTTTCATGATGTCGAGGGAACGCCGCCAGCCGCCCTCCCAAGGTCAGGAGAAAGTTCATGCCCCCACTCTCACGTCGCGCCTTTGCCAGCGCTCTTCCCCTTGGTTTGCTTGCGGGAGGACTAATCGGCGTCGGAAAGGCCATTTCCGCAACACCGGATCGTGCTGTCACTCTAGCCACCGTAACGCCGCTGGCGCAGATCAGCATTGGTCGCTTTACTGTGACGGCACTGGCGGACGGCTATGCAGACATGCCGTACAACTTTTTCCCCGGGCGCGAGCCGGGTGAAGTCGAAAAGGCGGCCGCGGTTGAGTTCACAGCCCGGAAAAGCGGGGTACGCTTTCTCTTTAACCAGTATCTCATCGATGACGGCCAACGCCGTATTCTAATCGATGCTGGTGCAGCGGGCTCAATCGGCCAGACAGGCAAATTGCCCCAGGCACTCGCCGCTCTTGGTCTGCAGCGCGACCAGATAGATGCGGTGATCGTAACGCATATGCACCAGGACCATATGGGAGGCCTGATCGCCGGCGGCAAAAACAACTACCCCGGTGCGGAGCTTTATATCGATCGTCGCGACGTCAAGCATTGGACTGACCCGGCAAAGCGCAGCGGTGCACCCGAGTATCTGCAAACCAGCTTTAGTATGGCGGAAGAGGTTGTGCGCCTGTACCCGCGGCTACAGGCCATTGATGGAGAGCGTGATATCATCCCCGGTGTCTCGATCGTCGATTTGACGGGCCACACGCCCGGGCACATCGGCGTGCGAATAGAAGATGACGGCAAAAGCCTGATCATGGTTTCGGACATGATTTTTCCGGTGGTACATCCAGCAGCGACGGATGTATTCTTCCTGTTCGAGCAGGACAGGATAGCAGCCAAGGCAATGCGCGACCGCTTTTTTCCACGCGCGTCCTCAGAAGGTGCGCTCATTGCTGCTACACATATGCCGTTTCCGGGGCTCGGCCGGGTCGTTTCAGACCGTGGTGAGATGCGGTGGGAAGTCGCGGATTGGGCGTTTCAGGATTGAGGACGGATTCGTCCGCCGGGAAGAGGTGTATACCATGAGCAGATATCTGGATATTGCCACGACACCGTCTGTCGCCGTCGCGCAGCAGCACTATGGCAGCGCCGATCAGTGGGCACGGGTTGCCGCACGCGGTAGCGCAGATGAAACTGCCCAGAGCCAGCACCTCGGCCCGGCCGAAGCGGCTTTCATACGGGAGCGCGACGGTTTTTATCTTGCCAGCGTCTCTGAAAGCTGCTGGCCATACGTCCAATATCGCGGAGGCCCGGCCGGCTTTCTGCACCCGCTTGGGCCCACGCTATTGGGCTTTGCGGATTTTCGTGGAAACCGACAATACATCACTACGGGAAATGTCAGCGTCAACGACCGCGTCTCTCTGTTTCTCATGGATTATGCTCACCGCCGCCGACTGAAAATCTTCGGACATGTGCGCGTCATTGACGCAAACGATGACCCGGAGCTGGCAGCGCGCCTGACGATGCCGGATTATCCTGCACGGGTGGAAAGACTGGTACTGATTGCAGTGGAGGCATACGACTGGAACTGTCCTCAGCACATTACACCTCGCTTTACGTTGGCGGAGTTGGAGCGCTGGAGATTGGAGTGACGTGGAACGCGCGGCTTTCTTCCTGATACCCTCCGGCCCATCGTGATCACTATCAAGGCGTTGTGCGCCGGTCGGAGTTGTCAACAAGCGGAAGAGCAAGCCCCCGGCGTCACCAAATAGTGCTACTGGCCTTATCCAATATGACAACCCGAAAATCGCATTGTCGGGGCGGCCGGCAATCGAGGTCGCAGCGTTGGCCTCCAAAGCCAGCGCTCATGGGTGCGTACATTGGCCAGGAATGTTGGACTTCCCCAGTCACCACGCCTTGGAATCTGGGTGCAAAGATCGTCAGTGTTCCTCTTGAATGGGGCCTGGCAAAAGAACGTGTCTGCGCCTTGGAAAGTTCGGCCAGCACACACCACGTTCTCGGCACGCTCGAAAACGCCGACAGGATTACCGCCAAGCCTGAAGTTTGTGATGCTCTCCCAGCAATTTCTTCTCACCCTCGTTGTGACGTGCAGCGAAAACCATGATGTGCACTAAGTTCCCCGTATTTTTGGCACGGAAAATCAGCACACTCGAGAATCGGGTGCCCGTCGGTGAACTCTACAGATCCTGGTTTTGCGGTGCCGGCACCTTCAAAAGCCTAGCGGCGCTCCAAGATCGCCTCCAAAACGGGCGGCGACGTTCACTAAGCCAAGGAAAATATTAACCGTAGTTATGGCGAGGCCAAGCGCGGATAGTGGTTCATTAAGGATTCGTTAACCCTTAATGTCTGGACGTAAAGCGAGAATCATGTTGTATCTTTGGCGGGCTTTGGGCGGCAAACCGAACCTTGCCCGCCAAGGGGGCGATATGGCGATAGCGAAGCAGATTGAAGCAACGATCGGTCAAAAGGAAGATGCAGGTGGCAAGATCGCCCGCCATGCAAGCCTTTTGTCGCAGCAATTGCAGGAACTCCGCACACGCATGTACCCGCCGAAGTCGGAGAAAAGCCTGCGGCCCTTCCTGACCAACGAAGTCTCCAAGCTCACATCGATACCTGATTCCACGCTGAAACTCATGTCGAGTGAAGGGCGCGGGCCGGTTCCTGGACGCCTGGAAAACAATCATCGCGTCTATACGCTTGCCCAGATAAACGAGTTGCGCGAATTCTTTGCCAGCCAGAAGCCTTCAGAGGCGTTGAGATTTTTGCCGCGCAGACGCGAGGGCGAGCATCTTCAGGTTGTCGCGATCGCCAACTTCAAGGGCGGTAGTGCAAAGACTACGACCTGCGTTCATCTTGCACATTACCTCGCTTTACAGGGTTATCGCGTCCTTGCACTTGACCTTGATCCGCAGGCATCGCTTTCCGCTCTCTTCGGTGCGCAGCCCGAATTCGATGTCGGTGCCAACGAGACGATTTATGCGGCCCTTCGTTATGACGATGCCGAGCGTCGCCCGATCCGCGATATTATTCGCAAAACGTATTTCGATGGTATCGACCTTATTCCGGGCAACCTCGAAGTCATGGAATACGAGCACGAAACGCCGCGCGTCCTGGCGCAGAAATCGGGCTCGGGCGCGATCTTCTTCGAGCGTCTCAAACTTGCCCTTTCCGAGGTCGAGCAGGACTATGACATCGTCATTCTCGATACGCCTCCGTCGCTCGGGTTTCTGACGCTCAGCGCAATTTATGCCGCGACCAGCATGATTATCACGGTACATCCGGCCATGCTTGATGTGGCGTCGATGAGCCAGTTCCTGTTGATGATGGGCGATTTGATCAGCGTGCTGAACGAGAGCGGAGCACAACTCGATCAGGATTTCATCCGCTATCTTGTCACCCGCCACGATCCGAACGACGCACCGCAGTCGCAGGTTGTTGCGATGATGCGCCATCTGTTCGGATCGGATGTGCTTCTACCCACGCTGATTGAAAGCACGGCGGTCGAGGCAGCGGGACTTGCCAAACGATCCATTTACGAACTTGAGATGGGCCAGATCGGCCGTGATACGCACAAGCGCGCCCGTGAGGCGGTGGATGCCGTCAACGAAGCGATATTGAAACTCATCAACACCAGTTGGGGACGCACATGACCAGCAAGTCATCGCGTAAATCCATCGTTGCAAATTTCGGACTGCTGTCGGCGGAGCTTGAAAACCGGCTGTTGACGGACAATTCTGCCACCCCGCAACAATCGGCAGCACCTGCACGTGTTGGCGCCGGCGTCATCGGTGCGGCGCACCGCGCAATCGACGACATCAAATCCGAACGCGACCGCCTGAAGGCGCTTGTCGAATCGGGTGGCGGTGCGATCCGGGAACTCGATCCGTCAAAGATCGATTCCTCTCCTTTTCCTGATCGTCTTCCAGATGACAACGCATCGGATTTCGAGACTTTCAGGAACTCCATTCGGTCCGAAGGTCAGAAAGTTCCTATTCAGGTCCGCAAGTCGCCTTCCTCACCTGAACGCTATCAGGTAATCTACGGCCATCGCCGACTGCGGGCAGCCAAGGATCTCGGAATTCCGGTGAAGGCGATCGAAGTCGAGATTTCCGATGTCGAGCTTGTCATCGCGCAGGGTATCGAAAATGCCGATCGTCAGGATCTGACCTGGATCGAGCGCGCCCTGTTTGCCCGCCGCATGGACGATGCCGACGTGAAGCCTCGTGATATCAAGGCGGCGTTGTCGATCGACGATCCAGAGCTTGCCCGAATGCGGGCGGTTTATCGCTCCGTTCCGTTCGATATCATTGAGGCGATCGGTCGGGCGACCAAGGTCGGCCGTCCGAGATGGGCAGAATTCGCAAAGGCATTCTCTGAGCATGCTGATCTGCATGATGAATTGCGCAAGGCGCTGTCGCTCGCTTCAGAAAAGCAGCTGGGGTCGGATCAGAAGTTTTTGGCAGCCCTCAATGCCCTGAAACCCGCAGCACCGTCACAGAAGGCCGGCGGGAAGAAGATTGCCGGCGCCGCGGGCGAACAGCTTGGCAGTTTCCTGCGTACGACCAAGGACATTCGCATTTCGGTGGAGACGCCGGCCGGAGCAGAATTCCTCGATTTTATCGAAGCCGAACTACCCACGCTGGTGGAGCGGTTCGCCCGCAAGGGATCAAAGACTTAAACCGAAGCTGAGTAGCAAGCTTCGAAGTGATTTTACGGAAGGAAAGTGCGCAAAAGAAAAAGGCCCCCGAAACGTTGCCGTCATGGAAGCCCTTCTCGTTGTGTGAGAACTTGAGAATCGCATTTCCATGAATCTTAGTCAAGAGTCTTTGGCATCGTTTTGGTGAGCGTGAATCTTTTGCCTTTTTGAAAGGCGAGGACATGGAAGGTGGACAAGTGACGACGCCCTTTGGGCGGCGGCCTGTGACCCTTGCGCTTGTGAAGCGGCAGATTGCCACGACCAAGATCGAGGAAGGCAAGTCGGCAGACAAATGGAGGGTCTTTCGCGATGCATCAGAGGCAAGAGAAGTGCTCGGTCTGCAGGATCGTAGCCTGGCGGTGCTCGACGCTCTCCTGAGCTTTTATCCCGAGAACGAACTGCGCCAGGACGCCCAGCTCGTCGTCTTCCCGTCGAACATCCAGCTGTCAATTCGCGCGCATGGTATCGCAGGTGCCACTTTGCGTCGGCATCTTGCCCTTCTCGTTGAGGCCGGCTTAATCATCCGCAAGGATAGTGCGAACGGCAAGCGCTACGCTCGAAAAGATGACGAGGGATCAATCGAACACGCTTTTGGATTCGACATATCCCCGCTCCTTATGCGGGCTGAGGAACTCGCATGCCTGGCCCAGCAGGTTGCCGCTGATCGAATTGCCTTCAGAAGAGCAAAGGAAAGCCTGACGATCTGCCGGCGCGATATCCGAAAGCTGATCACGGCTGGCGTTGAAGAGGGAGCTTCAGGCGATTGGAGCGGGCTTGAAGAGCGCTATCTTGCGCTCGTCGGACAAATTCCGCGCAATCCAACCTTGAATGAACTCAGCGATCTGGGTGCCAAGATGGCCAGCTTGCGAGAGGATATCCTCAAACTCCTGAATTCCGATGATTTTTCTTCAGAAATGACCACCAATGATGCTCAAATTGAGCGTCACATACAGAATTCAAATACCAATCACCTTAATGAACTTGAACCTAGCTCTGGAAACGAGCAGGGAGCGAAGCCGAGCCAGAACAAGCAGGCCGGACATGTGCCGATCAAGGCTTTTCCTATTGGCCTTGTGTTGCGAGCCTGCCCGGAGATTTCGAACTATGGGCCTGAGGGTCAAATCGGGAGTTGGCGCGAGCTCATGACCGCCGCCGTGGTTGTCAGGTCAATGCTTGGGGTTAGTCCCTCCGCATATCAGGAGGCCTGTGAGATAATGGGTCCAGAGAATGCTGCGGTAACCATCGCCTGCATTCTGGAGCGCGGTGGCCACATCAATTCGCCGGGCGGGTATCTCAGGGATTTGACAAGCAAGGCGAAGCGCGGTGAGTTTTCACTTGGTCCGGTGCTTATGGCGCTGTTGCGAGCTGGCGGTCACCAGGTGAAAGCCACGGGATAAATGATGGTTGGCTGGGAGAGGTGGTATCGTTATGAGGGCGGCGGCCTGCGACGTCGGAACCGTAGTTAAGGTGGTGAGGGGTTTGATTGATCACGTCAGGAAACCGGGCATGCCAATTATCACCACCCGCCCTGCCCTTCATTGACCCTTCCCACTCACCTCGCCGAGCTGGTGAATGGGACAAGAACAATCCACGTCCGGACGATAACTGGTGAGTACCGTGATCGCGCCCGCCTGGGAAACTGAAACGACGGTTCAGCATCGGCGTGCGGTAAAACAAGCCTGCCGTTAGGTCAGCAGGCTCGTGTTCCGGAGATCTTCGAATGAGTGTCTTAGCTTGAGAAACGCTCCGGTCGGAAGGTTGCGAGCATCTGATGCTCGGTCCCGGTGACAATCTCGAAAGCGAGCAATTCGCCCACGATCAGGCCAAGCGTTGCGCCGCTATGGCTGAAGGCCACGTAATAGCCGGGAATGGCCTTGATGGCTCCAATCACCGGCTCTCCGTCGCCCGGGATCGGCTTCCCACCAACACCGATCGAAGCGACTTCGAGTTGCGGATTGCCTTCCATCACCTTGGCAGCCTCCACAAGAAGCTCGGCAACAATCGTGTCATCGATCTCATAGGTGCCGTCCGCACGCACTGTCACACCCTCGTCGGCCGCCCAGTCGGCATCCAGCGAGAAGGAGCCACCTGGCGCGGGGCGAACAGCGACACGCGGTGTGTTGAGGACAGCGCGCAGGGGATGGGCGAGCGGTTTGGTTTGCACGAGAAGAGCGATCGGTGTCCCGTCACCGATGATTTGTCCGCTTTCCCCAGCCATCTTCGGCACGGCCGGGCCTGTCGCGAGCACAACAGCATCGGCCCGATGGAGATAACCTTCTGCGGTTTCCGCACCAACAGCACGACCACCCTCGAGCATGACCCGCGCGGCACCTTGGTCCGTCACCAGAACGCCCCCGAGCGCGAAAAACTCTTCCAGAAGCACCCTGATCAATGTTGGCAGATCGACCCAGCCTTCGCCGGGATTGAAGATGGCACCCTGCGGGGTGATTGCGCCTGCGTCTATGCCCGGTGTGACGCGGGCGACGTCGCCTGCGGAAAGCCGCTGCGCGTCATAGGCAAGCGAAACCTCGTGGCGATAGGCTGCGTCGATCTCGTTGCGCTCGTCATCCGAATCCCAGGTCAGCCCACCATCGAAGCGAAGCCATTCCACGTCGGGGTTCTCCGCCGCGAGCGTACGATACCGGTCGATGCCAGCCATCCGCAACTGATGATAGGGTTCCGAGCGCATGCGCGCCGAGTTTAACCAGGAAAGCGAGCGGCCGGAGGCACCGTTGGCGGGCGGGCCGTCATTGAGGATAGTGACCTGGATGCCGCGCCGCGCAAGCTGCACGCCGGTAGAAACGCCGAAGATACCGGCACCGATGATGACGGCCGAAGAGATGGTGTTGTCGGTCATGGGGTTGGCTTTCAATCAATTGTCATACGGATGGGGTGAAGCGGTCAGGGCTCTTCCCAGCGGCCGCTGGCGGCGGAGCGGAAAAGGGCATCGATCGCCTTCGTGTTTGCGATCGCGTCGCCAAGGTCCGTCTCGAGTGGCTTTCCGGAGAGAACAGCCTCGGCAAATGCATCGGCCTGTTCGCGATACTGGTCGACCGGCCCGATCATGATCTCCTCGCGTCCACCGCCGGCCAGATCACGGCCATCGTCGAAGATGAGGACAGTCGGCTCATCGGCGGGTGCATTGAAAGGAATGGGAATTTCCAGACGCCCACGCGTTCCCAGCACCGTCACCTTCTGCGTGAGGGACAGTTGCGTGGAACAGGTGAAGGCAAGCTGCTTTCCCTCCGGAAACGCTAGCAGCCCGCTCGTCAGCCGGTCCGTGCCGAAAACGGGATCACGCTCCATGAGCGCGATTGCCCGCAGCGGTTCCGCATCGAACAGGAAACGCGCCGTGTTGATGGCATAACAACCGACATCGAACAGACCGCCGCCGCCAATATCAGCCTGGTTGCGCACATTCCCGGGGTCGTCGAGATAATAGGAAAAGATTGTCTGGATGGCCCTGACCTCACCAAGGCGCTCCTCGGTGATCAATGCATGTGCTTTCTTCCATTGCGGATGGTGGCGAACCATGAAGGCTTCGGCGACCGGCAGGCTCGCCGCCTTTTGTGCGGTCGCAAGTTCCCTCGCCTGTGCGGCATCAAGCGCGATCGGTTTCTCGCAGAGCACGGGTTTGCCCTGCTCCAGGGCCTTGATCGTCATGGGCACATGCAGATGATTGGGCAAAGGGTTGTAGATTGCATCTATTTCCGGATCGGCAAGCAAATCCTCGTAGCTCCCATAGGACCTGGCGATGCCGAAGCGGGCCGTCATCTCCTTTGCCTTGGCGGCATCACGCGAGGCAATTGCCACAACGCGCCCCAGGCGGCTGGACTGGATGGCGGGAATGACCGCTTTGGCAGCGATTCCTGCGCAACCGAGGACGCCCCATCGTATCGTTCGTGTCATCTTTTTCTCCTCCCGACGCTCAGAGCACTTCCGCAAGGAAGCGCTGGAGGCGCGGGCTTTGCGGGTTATCGAATATCGCCTCTGGCGTGCCGGCTTCCACCACGCGCCCCTCATCCATGAAGACGACCTGATCGGCGACCCGGCGGGCAAATCCCATTTCATGCGTCACGACGACCATGGTCATGCCACGCGTGCCGAGTTCGGCCATCAGGTTGAGCACGCCCTTGACCAATTCCGGATCGAGCGCACTCGTCACCTCATCGAAGAGGATAACTTCCGGCTCCATGGCAAGCGCACGGGCTATGGCGACGCGCTGTTGCTGCCCACCGGAAAGACCGCCCGGACGGTGATGCTGACGGCTCGCAAGACCAACGTCGGCAAGCCTTGCCTTGGCAATGCGCTCGGCCTCGGCTGCAGGCAGGCCCTTGATCTTCTTCAGCGACAGCATGACGTTTTCCAGCGCCGTGTGATCGGGAAAGAGATTGAAATGCTGGAAGACCATACCGACCCGGCGGCGCAGCGTTTCCGGTTTCATGGCCAGAATGCTTTCACCATCGATGAGAATATCGCCGCTCTTCGGCTCGACCAGACGGTTAAGTCCGCGCAGCAGGGTGGATTTGCCTGAACCGGACGGGCCGATGATGCAGGTGACGCTGCCCGGCTTTACCGAAAGGTCGACACCCTTCAGCACATCGAGATCGCCATACGCCATGCCGAGACGGCGCACATCGAGGCTGCCACCCTTGAAGGCGACACCGGACGCGCGGGCTGCACCGTCGAGTTCACTGACTTCCTCCAGCCCACTGGTGATGACGGATGGACGCTGCTTGCCGATCCGCAAGCGATTGTCGATCGCATTGACGACATGGGTGAGCGGTACGGTGACGATGAGATAAAATACGCCCGCCAGCAACAAGGGCGAAAGATTGCCCGTCACCACCGCCTGGTCCTGCCCCACGCGGAAAATCTCGCGCTCGGAGGCCAGAAGCCCGAGGAAATAGACAAGGCTCGAATCCTTCACGTTGCCGATGAACTGGTTGACGAGAGCCGGCAGCACACGGCGCACACCCTGCGGCACGACGATAAGGCGCATGCCCTGACCGTAGCTCATCGAGAGCGCCCGGCAGGCCTCCATCTGGCCGCGGTCAACGCTCTGAATACCGGAGCGGAAAATCTCGCCGATATAGGCGCCAGCGATCAGGCTGAGCGCCAGAATGCCGAGCGGATAAGGCGACGGACCGAAGAGCTCGCGGCCGATGCGGGCAAAACCCTGGCCGATCAGGAGGATTGTGACGATGGCCGGCAGGCCGCGGAAAATATCGGTATAAAGGCGCGCGGGAATGCGCAGCCATGGCGAGCGGGAAATACCCATGATGGCGAGCATCATGCCGATGGCGACGCCAAGCACCGTCGAGGTCGCAGCCAGAATCAGCGTATTCTTCAGTCCGACCGTGATCATGGTCGGCAGCACTTCGGCCATGGCATTCCAGTCGAGGAAGCTGCGGCGCAGGTTTTCAAGCCAGTTCATCAGTATATCCCTTGAAAGAAAGGCCGGCCCGACCGGTGGAGGCCGGACCGGAAGGCGGCATCACTGCTTGGGAAGATATGCCGCCGGCATCGGTGTGCCGGGGAACCATTTTTCATGAAGCTTCTTCCAGGTGCCGTCCTGCATGGCCTCTTTCAGGCCCTTGTCCAGTGCGTTGCGCAATGCATCGTTCCCCTTGCGGATGACGAAGCCGGCAGGCGCATCGAAGCTTGGAATGTTGACTGCAATCTTCAGCGCCGGATAGCGGACGGAGTAGTCTTTTGCCGCCTCGAAATCGAGGAAATGGGCGTCGACCGTGCCGTTGTTGAGCGCAGAAACGGCTGAGTTGTTGTCCGGGAATTTGACGAGATCGGTGCCGGTAAAGTTCTTCTCGGCATAGATTTCCTGCAGCGTGCCCTGCACGACGCCGAGACGCTTGCCCTTGAGGCCTGCCGCATCGGTGATGCCAGCCTCTGAAGTCAGCACGCTGAGGAAACCTGCAAGATAACCATCGGAGAAATCAACGGTCTCCTTGCGCTTGGCCGTCGTGCCAATTGCGGCAGCCGCAACATCGAAGCGGCCGTTAGCGACCGAGGGCATCAACGCCGAGAACTCCTGACCGGTGAAGACCACCTGCTCCTTCTTGAAGCCAAGACGCCCTGCGACGTTGAGGAAAAGCTCGATGTCGAAACCGGTAAAGTTGCCGTCGGCAGTGGTAAAGGCATAGGGCTTGGCGTCACCCATCGTGCCGACACTGATGGTGGTGGGATCAATGAGGCCAAGCGGATTGTCTGCAAGCGCCGGGGTCGCTGCGCCTGCAAGGACACCAAGCGTGACCGCGATGGCAGTGGCGCGGATTTTGGCAAAGGGGGAAGTGAAGGCTTCGGTAAATCGCATTGGTTTCGTCTCCTCTGGTGTCGTTGTCTGCGATGTATTCAAGGCGCACGGGTCCCATCCGGACGGCGACATGACGTCACCTGCCCGGCCCATGCAGTTCGCATGTCGGAGTCTTTTTTGCTGTTGAGACCGGTCTCAATGAGAATGAGACCGGTCTCTTTGATTATTGGTAATTGTTATCTTCGCATTTGCCACCCGTCAAGTTCTCTTGTAAGGCTACCGTTTATGGACAAGAGCCTATCTAAATCTCCTTCCGTCACCGTGGCTGACGTCGCACGCAGGGCCGGTGTCTCAAAGGCAACGGCTGCACGCGTGCTGGGCGGCTACGGAACTGTCAGCGACAGGGTGCGCGAGGCTGTCACAGCTGCGGCAAGTTCCCTTGATTATCGTCCTAATGAACTTGCCCGCAGCATGACGACCGGCCGCTCCGGTACGATCGGCGTCGTAGTGGGGGATATTGAGAACCCCTTCTTCAGCCTCGCGGTACGCGGCATCACGGATATCGCCCGGCAGGCCGGCTTCACCGTCATTCTCATCAATTCGGGCGAGGACGCGGCGGCGGAGAAGGCGGCGATCCGCACATTGCTTGCCAAACGCGTCGATGGCCTGATTGTTTCCCCTGCCAAGGAAAATGACGTTGAGCACCTCCATGAGGTTATCCGCTCGGGGCTGCCGCTTGCTTTGCTCGACCGCGGAAGCGACACACTTGAAGTCGACACGGTTCTAGCCGACGACCGTTATACCGCCGAGAATGTCACGAGCCGGTTGATTGCGCTCGGCCACCGCCGCATCGCTTACCTCACCGCCTGCGACACGCCGGATCATCGCTTCCGTACGCCGCAGGACATTAGCACCGGTTCGGTGCGGCGCCGCATCGAAGGATATCTTGCTGTCTGCCGTGAGGCTGGCCTTATCGGTATGGAGGATTGGGTAAAGGTTGGGGCCGTTACACCTGAACGCACACACCGGATCGTTATCGAGATGCTCCAATCGGGACACCGTCCGACGGCGATCATTGCATCGGACAGTATAATCGGCCTTGAGGTGTTCAAGGCGCATCGTGAGTTGGGATTAAATATTCCGGGGGATCTATCTCTGGTGTCATTCCACGACGCTGACTGGACATCTGTAACCACCCCCCCGGTCACCGTCGTGCGCCAACCCGTCTACGAACTGGGAGCGACGGCAGCCAAACTGCTAGTTGAGCGACTAAATGGCGAGGATTGGGCCGCCCGCAAGGTGGTTCTAAAAAACGAAGTTGTTGAACGCGCCTCCACACGAGCCATTTGACACTAACATCTGCCCTTGGCTCGTGGCGTGCACTGAACAGTGCCCTCGCCGCTTCGGTGCGACGTAGCACTTTTGGTATCGAGTAAAAAAATGTCGCCAGGCGGCCGGCCTGCAACACGGTTTGCCTTCTAGACGAGGTGCTGACGTGTATCGCAGCCGCGATTGGAAGCGACACAGGCCATAAAGCGCGTTTCGCAAGGTTTGAGTTGACCATTCTCAGCGGCGAGGCGAAACTTGTCGTAATGGCAAGGGAGGAATAGAATGGATCAACCAAACCTATGGCGTCATATGGCAAGCGCGCCGAAAGACGGTAATCGGATTCTCGTGACGATCCGCTCTTCAGAGCAAGGCCCAGCGCAGGTAGATCTCGTTTATTGGTCTAACGGCGATCGACTCGGCTCGGAAGGCTGGCGCGCTTCAGACTCTTCGCCGGGCCGAATCATCGAATACGCTGAACCGGAATTGAAGTGTTGGATGCCAATACCGTCGGCAAATGTCGACGGCCTCTCGACCCCCTCCCCTTGGCAAGGTGATGATGACCGGGAGCTGTACGGGTCAGGGATATGATGGGATGGAGTGCGAACATTCCGCCCGCCCTTAGCTCTCGTTGATCAAACACGTCTCATCCCTTTGCTGACTTGGCCGCGGCGTCTTCAGCCACCGGATCTCTCTTGCCTTTCCTGAGTGTTTTGCGAGGGGCACGGCTCGACCCAAGCATAGACAGAGCGTTCTCAATTGCAGCTCCAGAGGCGGTGTTATCGAAGACGCACCATCCGTCAGGCGCCACGATTTTTGAAAAGAACTCGATCTCCTCATCACTGTAGACAGAATAGTAGATTTTTGGCTTTCCATGTAAACGAATGTATCGAGGAGGTGTGTCGAAAACTTCGACAGGCCACACGAGGGCAGGATCAGCGAGAACCCTATCGATCTCGTATGTCTTCAACAGATCTCTAGCTTCGAGCGAGGCCCAACTTTTGTGCCGGGCCTCGATGACAATCGGTCCCATGTCGGTATTGCGCATCGTTTTGAATGCAATATCGAAGGTTCGGCTCTCAAAAGCCAATGATGGCGGCAACTGGCACAGAAGCGGTCCACGTTTTTCGCCAAGTGGGGCGATATCTTCAATGAAACTGCAAAACGGCTCGGCGACATCGATCATCGCACGCGTATGTGAGATCTCTTTGGGCATTTTTACAGAAAACCGAAAGCCGTCTGGCACAAAGCCGGCCCACCTCGCGAATGTGGACGTTTTGTGCCGACGGTAAAAGGTGGAATTGATCTCGACGCCGTCAAAGACGGAGGCATACCGTTGCAGGCCACTGCCCTCTTCCGGAAAACGGCTGGCAACTTTTTTTGGTATCGACCACGCTGCGGTGGCAATGATGGGCAAATCGCTTTCCTCCATTTTGGATTTGCAAGTGTGTAAAGAGCTGGCGCCCCGAAAGTTCCCGATCTGCTTGTCATTTACCTTTAGTAGACATGGCACCGGTCGGACATCGAACGATTTCAACCTCATGGCTGGACTTTAGCCATGGGTCTGTCGCGCTTTCGAAGCGTTCTTACGTTTGTGCTGTCTTTGGATCGGGCTCTGGAAGATCGTTGCCGCTATGTAGATGCTGGTGCACGGCCAATGAGCGTAACACACCTTCTCGCAAGTAGGCGGTATGCACTATTTGCGCGGTCGTAGCGTTGCGTGGCGCTCGATTGCCGAAGTTTGCCGTTGGTGGACGAGCGAAAATGAGCCCCATTCCTTCTGCATTTTAAATTTGGCTGACAGGTATGACGTCGCTCGAATGGGTATATGTTATCGTCTTGTTCAGTTGGCCCTCCCCTCCCTCTTCAGATAGATAGCTTTTCTTTCCGATGTGATTGGTGGAAGACACGCGGTGTCTGTATCAACGTATCGGTCCGCGTGACGTCGCCTGCTTATAAGCGCTGTTTCCACGCAATGGTTTTCCAAACCTTGTCAGCTGACAAGGTCTTGGCCCCGAACTTGCTCTCTGGGTCTTGATGTGTCCAGTAAGGCTGTATCTGCATATGAGGCTTCAAGGGTGCTGGCCTAGGGTTTTGAAAACCTTGTCAGCTGACAAGGTTTTCAAGCAATGGGTTACAAGTAAGCAACCAAAATGACGCCTCCTCCCTACACAACCAATAGGCTGACCGACAGGAATAGTCGGGCGTCGCAGAACGGCTCGGCGAACTGCGGCGTTTGCCAGCAAGGCAATTGAGTTCAAAACTTTCAAAAGCGCTCCCGATACAAAGAACATCATGCTCCCATTCATTAGATCAAGTTGATGTCGGTAACTGTGGTATTGGGCAAGGAGAAGGACCTCAATCGCCCTAGCGTTGTGGAGTCCCCGGCGACTAGGAGAGAAAATTCAGTACAGCATCATCCAACAAATCTCGCGTGACGACAGGTCACGGGCTAAACACCCGTCGTTTCATTTCAGCGTTCGAGAGGGGAAGGCTGTGGACGAGGCTAAGGCTCGACTGCCGGGCTGTCATCGACGAGCTTGAGGAGCTTGGCTTCAATTCCTTCGTCTAAGGAACCGTGCGTCTATGGATCTTTGTTCAAGAGCTTTAGGATACACTCTTGCCATGTTAATAGCTGTACCGCCCTTCCCTTCGCCGAGCGGCATTGTTGTAATAGCTCGACGCTTGCTGAACCGAGCGATGGTGGAATTGTTCATCGCTTTCGGAAGGGGAATGCAGCGATCAGCTGCCTCCGTCGATCCTGGCAGCTAATAGCAAGGTATTCAGCGCCTCCATCGGCCAACCAGTGAGATAGACAATTTCGCCCTGTTCGCCTGTGGGCCGTTTTGCTGCGGCCGAGATGGAAGGAAAACGAGGGGAGGGGAGGCGAATGGGCCGCCTTCGATTTCCAGACCGGCTATCTGCGCCACCTCCTGGGGCTTCATCGGGTTGATCGACGTTGAAATCGCTCGCGTGGAAGGCACGGTCTTCGGACCTGAGACGGCCACGGCCGCCATCGCGGCGGCAGAAGCCCAGGTTCGCGCGGTCCTGGAAAAGGCCGCCTGAAGGCGAGCCGGCCGGCTGCTCAAGCTGTGAGCACGAGTCTGCATTTCAGCAGTTAGAGCAGGCGCTCCAAGCGATAGGACAAAAAGGAAGATGAAATGAAGATCACTCTCTTTGGAGGGGCGGGACCAGCGGGATTTTCCTGGCTGCTGGGTCCGTCGGGCGAAGGTGTTGCCCCTGATGAGGCGCTGAATCCGCAGTTAGCCGAACGACTATGGGACATGTCCATCCAGATGACCGGGATCGACCCTCGCTTGCTTCCCGTCAATCGCCCGTCGTGACTTACGGATGGAGGGTGCCGCGGTCGCCGCCAAGCGGTTCAGATCAATCCAAGACTTTTCGGCTCAACGATCAGAAGGATCACATAATGCTGAAAATCGATCTTTACACCGAGATCACCTGCCCCTGGTGCATCATCGGGCATCGCCGTCTCGACAAGGTCCTGGCGGGGCGCTTCCCTGAGTTGGACGCGGATATACGTCAGCATCCAGACCTTCTGCTTCCCGACGCGCCAGCGGAGGGCCTCTACATTCCCGATCTTCTCCTCTGGCGCTACGGCGTGACGGATCCGAAGGCGCTCTTCGCCAGACCCGAGGCGGAAGCACGGGCGTCCGGCCTTGATCTCGACCTCAGTCGCCAACCCTGGACTTACAGGACGCAGGCAGCGCATGGGTTGATCTTTGCAGCGCGAGCACGAGGTACGCAGCATCAGCTCGCGGTCGCGATCACCGATGCTTACTTTCTGGAAGCCAAGAACATCTCGGACGCCGATGTGCTCGCGGATATCGCCGTGGCCTACGGGTTCGAACGCGAAGAGGCCCGTGCAATCGCGCTTGATCCCGAGCAGCACAGACGCGTTGAGCAGGAGGCGGCCCGGTCGATGGCAGCCGGGGTCAGGTCAGTTCCTCATTTCGTCTTCGGCGGGGGCATCGCCATCAACGGAGGACGCAGCGAAGACGAGATTGCGTCGGCCATCCGGGAAGCGATTGGCGTCGCGGCGTCTGCCCGAGAAAGGCGGTCCGCCACGTCGACAGCGAAGCTGGAAATCTCTGCTGGCGGAAAGCGCGCGCGTGAATCTGGGCAATCGACAAGTTGATGCTCGCGTCCGCGATGACGAATGAAGGCCGAATCAATGTGCCTCATCCAGCAGGTGCCGAATAGAGGAGGGCTGCCATTTGCGCCCGCCGCCCGCCGGTCGCTCACCCATCTGGTCCAGCTGGGCGGCAATATCGCGCAGCGAAAGATTCGGATCAGCACTGGCAATCGCTGCAACGAGCTTCATCAGGTGATCCTTTGGGGGCACGACGGGGCGAGCGCGCCAAAAGCTCGGGGTCGGCAAGCTTCTCGCGGACCATCCGATGCACCGCGCGGCGCATTGTACAGATAGGAATGCGTGAGAGAATGGCCAGTTGCAAGCGTGTTTTATGACCTGAATGCAGCCCTGTCAGACGCGAAACAGGGCGTCGAACGACTCCGGCCACGACCGGCTCGAAACGCGCTCTGATGGCCGTCTACGGCGGAAATTGCTTAAAGTATGGTGTTCGGGGAGGGATGTGTTGGCCTCACGCGGAACGAACATGCACGATGACCAAACCACGGGGCGCCAAATCAGAAATATTAGATAGCCATCAAGATGGCAGACGCCATCTTGATGGCTATTTCAATTTAAGTTACTGTGGATCCAGAGAAAGGAGCATTCAATGGTAACACCGCAACTCTCTGTCCGCAGTTCCAAAGCTCGCGACCTTGCCCATAAGCTCGCCCGCCGAGAAAATCGCACGATTGCCGATATCGTCGAGCGCGCGCTCGAAACCTATGAGGCTCGTGAGGCAGGACGTGAACCCGCTGCGAAATTCTATAGCCGTCTTTCATCGCAGTCGGGTACGGATATCGATTTCGACAGTATCATCGATGAAAACAGACGCGCTCACAAAGGCGTCGAGCTTTGATTTTTCTCGACACGAATGTGATGTCGGAGACTTTGAAGAAAGCTCCCGATTCTGCGGTCATAGCATGGCTGGTTCGTCACGACGCCGAATTGGCATTGCCGACGGTTGCAGTTGCTGAGATCGCTTTTGGTATTCAAAAGATCAGGCCGGATCAGCGCGCAGATCGCCTGGAAGAGGGACTTGTGAGCTGGCGTCGCCGGTTCTCCGACAAGATGTTTGCCTTCACGGAAGAAGCGGCATTGGCCTATGGGGATATCATGGGAGACGCTGCGCGGCAGGGGAGGGGGATGTCGGCTCCGGACGGCATGATCGCGGCGATAGCGCGGATCAATGGTGGCCGGTTGGCGACCCGAAACCTCAAAGATTTCGAGACGACAGGGCTCGAATTGATCTCGCCCTGGCAATTCTAACAGTGAGGTCCGATCCTACAACAATCGGGCCGCTCGCCCGCTTCTCCGTGTAGTACTGTTATAATAGCTGGATGCTTGCTGCACCGAACGATGTCGGGACTGTTCCATCGCCTCTGGCAGGGGGATGCCGCGGTTGGCGGCCTCGGTCAAATATCCTGACCGCAGCCCGTGCGCCGAAAACTCCCCACTGTCCAACCCAGCCATCTCTGCCCGTTGCTTGAGAATGGCATTGACCGACTGTGGATCAAGCGCTCGTTTCGACACCGTGCCCCAGCGTCCGATCCCGCGAAACACGCTGCCCTTGTCGATTTTCGCGGCCGCCATCCAGGCATTCAGCGCTTCGACGGGTCGGCCGGTCAGATAAACGACATCGTCCTGTTCACCGGACGTGGTTTTGGTCCGACCGAGATGAATGGCGAGAGAGGGGAGGGGAGGGCCGTCAGTCACCTCAATTGGTGCTTCCACAGTCAACTGTTCCAGGCGAAGGCCTGCGATCTCGCTGCGCCGGCGGCCGCCGGAGGCAAAGGCGACCATCAGGATCGCCCGGTCACGCAGATCGCGCAAGCTCTCCGTTGCGCAGGTCGCCAGCAGTTTTGACAAAACATCACCGGTCACAGCCTTGGCGCTTTTGCGTTTTCTCGGTCGCGACGTGGCGCGCACTGCGAGGCGGATTGCCTGTTTGAGGGCAGGGGAGGTAAAAGCACCGGAAAAACCACGCCATTTGGTCAACGTTGACCAGCTCGCCAGTCTGCGGCGCACCGTGTCTGGCGCGTGGGGGCCTGTCGATTTGAGAAATCCCTGGTCTCGCAACAACTGATCGACGTCAGCGGGCATTCCGTGATCTCGATCCGTAGCTCGTTTTTGGGGATCCCACAAATGCTGCGCGACGAATTTTAGCAGCAGCGCCTCGGGCGCCGGCCAGGGGAGGGACCGTTTTGTGGCGGCGAGCGCCCATGCTTCGAGATAGGCCAGATCGGAGGTCAGCGCCCGCAGCGTATTAGCGCCCATGCCCTCATTAACCAGATGGCGAAGCGTTTCGACATCCTGGTCGGTCAACAGTTCGGCCAGTTCGTCGCGGCGATCGATGGGCAGCACCGAGGCGATCGTATCGAGCTCGACGCCACGTCGTTCCACTTCTGACAGAGAGGCTGGTTTCTTTGGGGTCCCCATCAAGCTGTCTCGGCCTGCGGCCGCCAGCGCGCAAGAATCTGTTCGATCTCGCCGCGATAATCGGTTGGATAAAACAGCTCTTCTTCATGCGCCAGCCATGTGAATATGGTTACCATGTCCTCGGCGATGTCGCGATCGACATTGGCCAGATCGGTGAGGTCGAAACCGCCCAAAACCTCGGCGTTCCACCAGGCGAGCAAAAAGTTGGCGACACGAGCGCTTTGGCCTGTGTCGCTGTTGGCGACGTTGAGCAGTTTTTCGAGGGCGAAGCGGACGCGATCTTCCATGTTGAGAGCCTTTGCTGAGCGTGATTTGGCCCAGATTAGCTGGCTTTGCTGGCTTTGTCGATCTACCATCGATAAGAGATAATTATCGATGGTTATAGGCTCAACTGTCAGTCATACCATATGGGGAACCACAATATTCAACTAGAGTTCCTTTAACAAATCATTTATCATGATTTCAATGGCTTACGATATCGCGAAAATCAGCATGAGTGCCCTGATGTGGCTCTTACTTCGCGATTTCAATTGAAGCGCTAAGCTAAAAATCCGGTACGCAGTTTTGACCTAACGATTTCCTGCCGGGCGAGGGAAGGGGCCTCTTAAAGCCCTGACGCCTTTGTCAGATTGGTGCGGAAGCGGTCGCGTCGTCGCTGATATTTACGCGTCATCTCCGCCGAGGAGTGACCCAGCTGTTTCTGAACGTAACGCTCCTCGATATCGGCCGAGGAGGCAAGGCCGGCGCGTAGCGAGTGGCCTGAGAAAAGCAACGCACGTTCCCCTTCCGGTAGATCGGAACGGACGCCGGCGGCGAGTGCGGTTTGCTTGACCAGACGGGCGACATGCTTGTCGGAAAGCCGCTCCACGTCGACCGTCTTGTTATCCTTGAAGATGCGGCGGAAGAGGGGGCCGCGCGCGATCCGGCCGAAGCGGATCCAACTCTCGAGGGCAGCCACGGGGCAGGTCTCGCTGGAGGCGCCGCGGCCGACCTCGACCTCGCGCCATCCGGTTTTGCCGCGCAGCGTCACCAGGACGCCCTGGTCAGGAAAAATCTCGATCCACCCGTGGCCGTCGCTCTTGTCGTCGCGGACGATATCGAGACCGACGATCTCGGAACGGCGCAGGCCGCCCGCAAAACCCAGGAGCAGGATGGCCCGGTCGCGCAGGCCCCTGAGATCATGGCCGAGGGTGTTGACCATCATCTTGATGTCGTCGCCAAGCACCGCCTCCTTCTGCTTCGGCGGTTTTGCGTGCTTGCGGCGGATGCCGGCGAGTACCGTGGCAATATGCCGGTCGGAGCGGTCCATCGGCACGCCGCGCTGGGTAAAATACCAGGCGAGGCCGGAAAGACGCCGCTCGATCGTTGCGACCGAGAGGGGAGGGGCACTGCGTTTCGTCTTGCCGGCAGCGGTGTCAACGACACTGCCCGAGGCACAGGCGCCGATGTAGAGGCCGATGACCTGGCTTGAGGGGGGTAGGGGTTCAAAGCCTTCGCGTCGGCACCAGGCAGTGAAATGTCGCCAGTCCTTGGCGTAGGCGCCGCGGGTGTTTTCGGAACTGGCGGCGTTGGCATAGGCTGTCGCGGTCTCGACCAGGGCTTCCAGCCGCGCCGGGACACGGGCTGCCGGCTGCGGGGCGGGAACCGAGTCGGCCATTTCGCTGCCGATATCCACGACGTCGGGAAGATCGCCAGGGCCAGAATCGTCGTTTTTGGGCGGGTTTGCCGGGGGATTTTCCATGGTTGGGGAGCCTATCACTATATGTCCGGTAATGGAAGGTTATTGGACATAAAATAGCAATGACGGGTTGTGCGGTTTTGCTAGAAAATAGTGGCATAAACCGCGCGCCTTGATTATGCTCAGCGGCATGGATTTGCGCCTCCGCTCTCCGATTGCCACACCGATCGCGCCGGCGGCCGTGCCGCTCCTGCCAGCTTGGGCGACGTTGCGCGCCAGCGATGGAAGCGAGGTGGATGCCGCCTTTGCCGCCGGTATCGCGCTGAAATCCTTAGACGATCTGGTGCACACCGCTCAGCCATGGGCCGGCTGCTGGCGCCAGCGGCTGGCGCTCCGGAGCGCACAATCCGCCGTGCAACTGTTCGGCCGCAACGAGGGCGAAACAGCCTTGCGCGACGCAGTGTTGCTGACCGCGCTCGGCGACGATCCCGGCCCGGCCGGCGCGCTGCTTGTGGCCTTCAACAAGCTGGCGGCGAAGAAGCGACCGATCGGCACGAAGGTTCTGGAGGAATTGGTGGCACTGATCGGCTTGCGCCGTGAGGGCCTGAGCGAACTCACCGACCTGTTCGACGCCGCGCTGCAGTCCGGCCGCGCGGCACCCTTCGCGATCGCCGAGCTGGTTGGCAACGTCTGTGCAGTGCGGCCCGACGCCGAAATTTTGGCCTGGTGGCTGGCCGACCACCTGCTGGCGGAAAAGCTCGGCTGGGCATGTGGCGTGCCGCTGCTGATGGGCGAACGCTACGGCGCGGCGTTCAAGACGATCGGCGGCCGGGGCAGGGTGCGGCCCGGCGAAGCCGGGTTTGCGCGGGCCGTGTGCCTGGCGCTCGTGTCGGGGACGACTGAGGCCCTGCGACAAGCCAATGACATCGGCCGGCGCGCTGAGACATTGCTGGCGGCGGCGCATAAGGTGCGGACGAAGGGCGCCAGCGTCGTCATCCAAAAGCTGCTCGACGAGGATGCCGTGGCGGCCCCCGCGCCCGGCAGTAATCTTTCTCGCTGGGCGGCGACGCGGTTGTTCGAGCGGCTCGAAAGTTTTGGCGCGGTGCGTGAACTCTCCGGCCGGACCTCATTCCGGATTTTTGGATTGTGATGATGGCGTGGACGAGCTCGGCGAAATCCAGACGAAGAGCGCAACCAAGTTTGGGAGACGAAGGTCTCCTGGATCGCGAGCTTGAGGATCTGCCGCCGGAGCTGCGCTGGCGGGAATGGATGCTCAGGGTAGAAGCGGTGATTTTTGCTGCCGCGGAACCGATGAGCCGCGAAACGCTGACGCGGGTGGTCGGAAAAGACTGCAGCATCGATCTCATCATCGACGACCTCAGGGAGGAATTGCGCGACAGACCTTATGATATCGTCGCGGTCGCCGGCGGCTGGCAGCATCGAAGCCGTTCGGCTTATGCGTCCGCAATCCGCGCCTCGCAGGCGCCGACGCGGTCGTTTGCGGTGTCGTTGTCGGAACACGAAGCTGCGGTGCTGGCAGCGATCGCCTACTTGCAGCCGGTGACCCGCGGCGAGTTGTCCAACATGTTCGGCAAGGAGGTGAGCCGCGACACAATCGCCAGTTTGCGCGACGGCGGGTTCCTCGGCTCCGGCCCGCGTAGCCCGACGCTCGGCGCGCCCTACACCTATGTGACAACGAAGCATTTCCTGTCGGCGTTCGGCCTCGAGACGTTGCGCGACCTGCCCGATCTGGAGCGGCTCGAGGATGCCGGAATGCTCAGCCGGCAGGCGCTTGAGGACGGCGCGACCGCTGAGGTTGGCGACGTTTCGGAGGACTGAGTTTTCGTCGTTATGGCCGTCTCTCTGTCCCGATCCGCTCCTGCGCAGGGCGACCGGAAGCTGGGCTCATTTTGGCATAGGCGCCGAGCAGATCTGGAAGCTTTACGCCCTTTTCGTTGCCCTTCGAGGCAGCCGGCCGTCCTCTGCTTCGCCCAAGAGCGTTCGCAAGCAACTCGATCCAAGCGCGGTGATCACTCGTCGGAGGAATCAGACGCCGCAGGCGGCGTGCTTCTCGTTCCTCCTCATCATCCTTAGCACCTTCCACCGGCCACTCACTTGGGAGATTGAGACGTTGAGCACAGTACGTTCGGGCCGCGGTCGACAGGCTGGTCAGGATCATTGTCGAGTAGTAACCGCCGACACTCGGCATGCTCAAGAGCCGGCGAATAAGCACGGGGCCGGACGGGGATTGGGTCATGGCTTCGAGGCTGCAAATATCGTCGATGCATCGATCAAGCGTTCTCGTCGCGGGACTGAGGTAGGGAATGGATGCGCGCCGTAAGTCATAGCCGCACGCGACACAATAATGTTGCGGCACGAGTGCGGCTTGGCCGAAGACCGCAATGCGGCCGAGGCAGGACGGACATCGGTCACGCAATCGACAGCCATGCTTTGTGCATGAAACCCGGGTCGCCAGTCGCCATCGACGGCGAAAATATGGTTGTGCATCGTCAGCAAGACAGCGGCAGCAGAACTGCAGCCATGCAGAACTGTCGCGATGTCCGCTGTCGCGCAACGGCAGCAGCAGTTCCTTCGGCAACCCATGCGACAACGTCATCGCGGCGAGCTGATCGGGCGCGACGCCGGTTTTGGCATACAGCAGCTTTGCGATGTCGGCCGGCAGCCTCAGATCGAGGGCTGCCGACCACATTCCCGGATTAAGTCCGAGCACGCGCGCGAAGGCCCTCGGGGCTACGCCGTTGGCGTAGGCGAGCCGGTGCAGCCAGCTCGACAGCAACTCGTCCGGCTGTGGCGCGATGGCACCTGGCCACCGGTCGGAAACCACGTCACGATATCGTTCGCGAATGCTGATTTCCGGGGCGACGATGTTGACCGCCGTCATAGAAGACTGTCGCGCAGCGCCGAGTTGCGTCGCTGCGAGATCGGCACATAGCGCAACTCGTCGATGCTGGTTTTGCTGATTTGTTCGGTCCCGGATCTGATCGCTGTGACCGCCGCCTTGGTGACGATGGCGATGATCTCGCCGATCAAGCCTTCCGACAGGCTGAATATCCGCCGTGCCAACGGTTCGTTCGACAAATCCGAGCTTTTTGCGAGCGGCAAAGCGGCTTCGAGACTGTCGAGCAGCATGAGATAGTTCTCGTCATATTGCCAACGCGGAACCGCAACGAGGTCGAAGCGGCTCGCCATCTCGCTGGTGGCGTTGATGAAATCGCAGACCGCCACCTCGCCGATCAGCACCGGCGAGATGTCGTACTGGCGGCCGATCCGCCGTAGGAAGGCAAAGACGGCCTCGACGTCGCACGCCCGGCCCCGCAGCGCATTGTGAAACTCGTCGAAAATCAGCACCCTCGGTTTGAGACAGGACAGCAAGTGGTCGAGTTGCTCTGCCTTGCGGCGAAGGTCCCATATGTCGCCGCCAGGAGCGCGCAAAGCCTGCAGAATGCTGGCATAGAAATGGCCAAGGCCGGCGCCTTCGCGCGTCTGGGCTATCCATACCTTTTGCTCGGGCGAGGTTCTCAGGTGCTCGACGGCGAACCGCTCGGCGATCATCGTCTTGCCATTGGCGTAGGGTCCGACCAACATCAGCCCCTGAGTTCGCAAGGACGGAGGTCGCTCCAAGAGTTCGGCCAGACGCCGATGGCTATCCTGGGCAACATGATGCCCGATCCACCGGGACGCGCGGATATAGGCGATCCTTTCCTCCTGCTCACGGTCGAGATACGGCCGGACATGCTCGAGCAAATGATCTGTCATGGCTACCAATCCTCCACCGGCAGCCGGCTCTTCTGGCGCGGGGGATGTTCTGCGGGAGGCGGCGCCGGCGGCTGCATGACCGCATAGGGCTTTTCCGCCGCAGCCGCATGTGCGCTGCGGACAGCGTCGCGCAACTGGCGCTTGGAAGGTTTGGCAGCTACAACGATGGCTCCGATCTCACGGCGAAACGCTACCTTCTCGACGTTTGGCCGCTGATTCATCGTGCGCCGGCGGGCACGCTCTGCCTCGTGTTCCCACAGCGTCAGGGAGGTCAGGTGGCCGTCACGTCGCTCGACCGGCCGAAACTGTCTCGTTTCCGGGTCGCGGATGTAAACATGGCTGATGTCACGGGGGTCATAACGCACCTCGAGCTTTCCGAGCCGGTCACGTTCGGGAACGAAGATGCCCAGCCACGTCGAATAATAGTGCAAGGCGAACATGCTGATCCCTTGCGGCGACAATTGCCTTTCGGTCCCCGGTAAGAACGACAACAGCACGCGCTGCGGGTCATCGTCGAAACGAGGCAGACCCGTGGCGTTGCGCTGCCATTCGGTCATCGGCACCTTCAGGGTCTTGGAATTTTCCTGCAGATTGTGATCGATCACGGCCAGCGCAATACAGCGCTCCAGGTCGGCGAAGCTCAGGCAGGCGCGGCGCTCGGATGGATATTCGTCGCGGTGGGCCACCGAGCGTCCCGACGAGCCGGGATAGGCGACGAGAACCGCGTTGAGTTTGCCCAACAGTCGTTCAACGACCCCGCCTTGATGGACGCGGCCGCGATCGCGATAGCGGATCCGGATCCCGTAGTCGTCACAGCCGCGCCGGAAGGCGTGCCCCTTGAACTCCATCGCCGAGTCCGTGACCAGCAGCCGCGGTCGACCGAACATCGGCCAGGCGTGATTGAGATTGCGCGCGGCAAGCCACGTGTCTTTCGGACACATGGCCTGGGCGAGGCATAGCGCGACGGACAGCACCGACGGCTTCTCCAAGGTGAGGCAGACGCCGAGAATGGACCGTGTCGCCACGTCGGTGATGACAGTCAGGTAAGGGCGGCCGACGAACACACCAGCCCCGTCGACAACCTCCACGAAATTGATATCGGTCGGCGTATGGTCGATTTGGCACACGGCGAGCGGGTGCGGCGCGTGGATATAGCCAGGCCGCGGCTTCAGCCGCAAAAGGTGCTTCGGATTGGCCGAACGGTTTTTCGCGATCTCTTCCGGCGAAAACAACACCGGGATGCGCCGAGCGACCGTCACATAGGACGGCACGACAAGACCGGCTTCCTCGCACCGCGCGCGGATCTCATCGACCACGGGAGCAAGTGCGGTCGGCTCGAGCGTCAGCCATTTCTCGCGAAGTGTGGCCGCGATGATCTCCTCCACCTGTTCCGGCAGCCGCTTACGCCGATTGACGGCGGTGCGAGGAAGCAAGCTGGTCACAGTGCGATCGACCCGGTAACGGGCCAGAAGATTGTAGATTTGCCGAGTTGTGATCTGCAGTTCAGCCGCGGCGCGTTTGATGGCAGCCTGCCTTGGATTGCCGCCATCCAGGATGTCGTCCAGCTCGCGGGCCATTCGACGCGCCATCGACCAGTGCTCGTCCAAGACCGGGCGCGACGCCGACGAGCTTCGATCGTGAAATCGCTTTGGCAAAGGGCCTCGCTGAAATCATTAGCGGAAAATCGTCCCGAATTTAGCGCCTATACCTAACTGGCGCATGACATTTCCCGGTTTGAAATGAGAAAGTTAAAGCCCCAGCGACAGCGTTGCTGGTCCAGAAGATCGATCTTCGTGAGGATGCCGGTTTAGTGTAGATGCGAACTTTTGCGACAAATTTGTAGGCGCTGAAAAATTGGACCAATTTCTGTTGCAAAACTCGCTCGCAAAAGTCAGCGTTTGGCGACAGACATTTGCGACAATAATCACGCCGCCAGTCACATGTCCTCGGCTCTGCGTTCCGCCAGTGCCCAGATGTAGCCAAAGGGGTCAAAGATCGAGGCCGCCTGAATGTTTGAATTCCGCCGCCCAAGACTTCCTCGCCGTTTTCCCATGATTATTCCAATCCATCACACTCAGAAAACTGTCGCAGTGCCTGCGGATTGATGACAGTGATGGATCGGTAAGTGTAGTCCACCCACCCAGCCGCAACGAAACGCTGCATTGCCATGTTGACCTGTTGCCGCGAAGCATTCGCCATGACGCCGAGGTCGGTTTGAGACAGGGGGATAGGTATATCGCCGAGCCATCCGGCGCGTTGAACCACGGATGCAATTCTGCGTTTGACGTCCCGCTTCTGCAAATCGTGAACGATCCGAACAAGAACATCCACCGTGAATACGGTGTTCATTCCGATCGCGCGCGATACTCCGGGATCACGGGCCGCCATCTGCTCCAGCGCGTCGAGCGGCACATGCATCATCAGGGCCCCGCCCAAGGCCCTCATTTCAACCCTTCGTGGCTGACCGGTCAAGAAAGGGCCTTCGCCTGTCCATGTTCCTGGCATACCAAGGTGGATCAAACGGGGAGCGGCGTCAGATGGCGCGGAATTGATGGTGAGGGAGCCGGCAACGAGCCCATACATCCCGCCGATCGGATCGCCATGCCGGTAGATGATCTGGTTGGGATCGTACTTCTGCAAATGCGCTTGGTTCAGAAGATCCCTCCTGAATCGCTCCGTCATGCTCGCAAGCCACGCCCCCTCGGTCATGACACGTTCTGCCTGCTCTCGCGTCAAATCCAACATTGCTTCTCCATCCGCACCAAAGGTGCCCACTTCATTGAATACAGTTTGCGTCAAGCGCAGTTCAGCAAGCGGGCATTCTGTCGAAGCGACACGTAAGATAAAAAGAAGCCGTCCCACTCGCCAAAATTCTTTCGCACATTGTCCTGATCCGGACAATCTCGCGGCGGCGAATATGCAACGTGCTCGGGAATGTTACATGGTGATGAAACTTTTGCATCATCTATTAGTCATGCGATCTGTTTGTGCTGACGTCCGAATAGAATACGGTAAAAAGCTTGGGGAGAGGCAAATGTATTCGAAAATCGAGGACTATTTTCGCGTCATAAAACTCTACGGTGTCTAGGTGCAGGCATGAGCCGAAATGCAATATCTTGGGCCGCGATTGTCAGCCTGGCCATGTTCATTGGCACCTTGCCTGCGAACGCCCAAATGAGACAGGGCGTGGCCGAACTCATGCCCGGGGTGCCTACGGGATATCTCACGGACGATCAGAAACTCGACAGTGTCGCGTTGCTTCCGGCTCCTCCGGGGTCCGGCTCCGCTTCCGCGGAGTTCGACCAGCAAATGCATGATCGTGCAGCTGCACTCCGTGGAACGGCGCGATGGGATTTGGCCATCAGGGATGCAAGCCTTGCTTCTGAGGATGCGATCGGAGCGTTCGAGTGCGCCGCCGGTATCGATATTTCACGAACCGAAACGCCCCGGCTCTACCAACTGATCCAGCGTGTCATGGTCGATACGGGCACATCGACCGATGGCGCGAAGCGTCGATATCAGGCATTGCGGCCCTTCGTCGTCAATGGTGAAACCATGTGCACCCCTGACGAGGATGCGGAACTGCGAGCGGATGGTTCCTACCCATCAGGCCACACCGCTCTCGGGTGGGGCGCTGCTCTTGTGCTGGCTGAAGTAATACCCGAGCGGGCCGAAATTATCATTTCTCGAGGCCGATCGTTTGGGGAGAGCCGGATGATTTGCAATGTCCACTGGCAAAGTGACATTCTCGCAGGCCGCTTCATGGCCGCAGCCACCGTCGCGAAGCTGCACTCAGTATCGGAGTTCCGGGAAGATGTGAATATAGCCCGGCAGGAGGTTCTCAAAGCCAAGGAAGGAGCCGCGAAGCCATCGCCGGACTGTGCCGCCGAGGACCGCGCGTTGAGCCTCACGTTACCTGGGGCTCTCTGAGCAAATGCGCTTTGGAAAGCACTGCAAATCAATATAGAGGGAGAGACTCCATGAATTTTATGAAGTTGAAAGGGTGGAAATCCGTTTTTGCCGCATGTTTGGCGTTAGCGGGCGTCATGAGCCCCATTGGATCTGTAGCACACGCTCAGTCCGTTACGCCGGAGGATGCCAGGAAAATTGCTACGGAGGCCGTCGTTTATGGCTTCCCACTCGTGGACAACTATCGGGTGCTTTATTCCTATTTCGTTGATCAGAAGGGCTCCGAATTCAAGGCGCCCTGGAACCAGATCAACAATGTCGACAGGGTTTTCACCCCAGACGACAAAACCATACAGACGCCTAACTCTGACACACCATATTCGCAGCTCGGCGCGGATTTGAGAGCTGAACCACTCGTTCTGACAGTTCCAGCGGTGGAAAAAGATCGGTACTATTCGCTTCAGTTTATCGACCTGTACACCTTCAATTTTGCCTATGTCGGCAGCCGTGCGACGGGCAACGAGGCTGGAAATTTCCTGCTGGCCGGCCCTGGTTGGAAGGGTGAAACACCGCCAGGCATCAAACAGGTCATACATTCGGAAACGGAGCTTGCCTTCGTTTTATACCGCACCCAGCTGAAGGGGCCAGACGACATAGAAGAGGTCAAGAAAGTCCAGGCCGGCTTCAAGGTCCAGCCTTTGTCTGCCTTTCTCGGAAAACCAGCACCTCCGGCCGCAGCAGCGATCGATTTCTTCAAACCACTTGGCCCTGCGGAACAACGCGCTTCGATGCGCTTCTTCGACGAACTGAATTTCATTCTCCAGTTCGCGCCGACACATGCCAGCGAAGTCGAACTGCGCAAGAAATTCGAACAAATCGGCGTTGTCCCGGGACGGGCGTTCGATGCGGGCAAGCTCTCACCTGACTTGCAGTCGGCCATTGCCGAAGGCCAATCTCAGGCTTGGCTGGACCTCGCCGACTTCAAGGCCAAGGTCGTAGATACCGGTATCCGCACCTCGGCAGATGGTTTCGGAACGCGCGAGTTTCTCAAAAACGACTACATGGCGCGGATGGCATCGGCCGCCTACGGAATCTATGGGAACTCCAAGGAAGAGGCGATGTACCCGGCGTATTTCGTCGATTCTGATGGCAAGGCGCTTGACGGCAAGAACGGAAAGTACACCCTCCGTTTTGGTCCGGACGAGCTTCCCCCTGTGAATTCTTTCTGGTCACTGACCATGTATGAGCTGCCGGCCAGCCTGCTGGTTCCGAACGCGATAAATCGATATCTCATCAACTCGTCTATGTTGCCAGACCTGAAGCGCGATCCTGATGGCGGCATTACGCTGTACCTCCAGCACGAGCGTCCATCCAAGGACAAGGAGGCGAACTGGCTGCCTGCGCCCGAAGGTCCATTCTGGACGACCCTGCGACTGTACTGGCCAAAGTCTGAGGCCCTTGACGGCACCTGGAAGCAACCGCCGCTCCAGCACGTTTCCGCCAACTCCGGCGAAGACACTGAACCAAAGGTTCCCGTTACCGTCGAAAACTTCGCGCGTGCTGAGAGCGATCTCTATTTCGCGGGTGTCGTCAAAAACGGTGGATTCGGAAAATTCGACCATACGCGGGAAGTCGCTCCACTGGACAAGCAGACGGTTATCCGCCTGAACCGCGACACGGTATACTCGTCAGCGGTTTTCGATCTTGATGCGGGTCCTATCAGCATTACGCTTCCCGATGCGGGCAAAAGATTCATGTCACTGCAAATCATCAATGAGGACCACTACACCTATGGTGTCTTCTACAAGGCTGGCACCTACACCTTCACCCGCAAGGACATGGGGACACGGTATTTCGTGGCTGCCGTTCGCACCTTGATCGATCCGAACAGCGATAAGGACATTGCCGAGGTCCACAAACTGCAGGATGCGATAAAGATCAAACAGAAGGCAGTCGGCACCTTTGACGTTCCGAATTGGGATATGGTCTCGCAAGCCAAAATCAGAAATGCGCTCAACACCCTTGCCGATACCCTTCCCGACAAAAATCAGATGTTCGGTAAGAAGGGTGAGGTCGATCCCGTTCGGTTTCTTCTTGGAGCGGCGTCAGGATGGGGAGGCAACCCGGACAAGGACGCCATCTACCTCAACATCTTCCCCAAACAGAACGATGGGAAGACCGTCTACAAATTGATGGCGAAAGACGTGCCGGTAAACAGCTTTTGGTCGGTGAGCGTCTACAACGCAGAGGGCTATTATCAGGCGAACGAGCAGAATGCTTACACTCTGAACAACATCACCGCCAAGAAGGGCAAAGATGGTTCTACTACCATTCAATTCGGTGGCTGCGATGGGAAAGTGGAAAACTGCCTTCCGACCATGGACGGATGGAACTACATGGTCAGGCTCTATCGTCCCAAGGCGGAAATCCTTTCAGGGAAATGGACCTTCCCCGAAGCAGAGCCTGTAAACTAAGGGGACGACGTGTCGGTCGGGTCTTTGGCAAAGACCGACACGTCGTCCGCCATTGGAACCCTCTGCGGTCCCAATTGGAGTGCCGTGGCTCAAGATGGTGGTCGATGCATGACAGCTTGATTACCACCCACGACACACCGTCGTGGACAGTAGAAATTTCGATGTCGAACATGGGCAGGAGATATCATATGCGATCCACAATGAAGCGCTGCATCCCGCTGCTCCTGAGCGCAGTAGCAATCGCAACCGCCAGCGGCGCTTACGCAGCAGAGGGTGCCGCCGGGTTCTACCTCCTCGGCTCCAAAGGCCCGGCCGCAGCGGTCATGCCCCCGGCAGGCGTCTATTTCCAGAACGACATGTATTTCTACTCCGGGGACCTCGGAGGAGGAGCAGAGTTTCCGAGCGGTGGCAAGTTTGCCGTTGGCGTGGAAGGCAAGGCAGCTCTCAATATACCGACCGTCATCTGGATTCTGCCGGAGGACGTAATGGGCGGCAAGCTGGGCCTGAGCGCGACGCTACCCATTGGATGGAAGGAAACTTCGGCCGACGCGACCATCACGGGGCCGCTGGGAGGGGTTTTGTCCGGTGGCACCACCGACGTCGTGTTCACAGCCGGCGACCCGCTGGTCAGCGCCTTCGTCGGTTGGGAAAAGGGTAATCTCCACTGGCAGATCGGCACGATGATCAACGTACCCATCGGCGACTATCAGAAAGGCGAAATATCCAATATCGCGTTTCATCATTGGGGCGCGGACGTCTTTGCTGCCGCAACCTGGCTCGATCCGTCCACGGGGTTCGACTTGTCCGGCGTGGTGGGCATGACGTTCAACGCGGAAAACCCTGCGACCGACTACAGAACCGGTAATGAGTTCCACTTCGAATGGGCTGCCGTTCAGCATTTCAACGAGCAGTTCGACGCGGGTCTTGTCGGCTACTATTACAACCAAGTGACCGGCGACAGCGGCGACGGGGCCAGAGGCGATTTCCAGGGTCGGGCTGCGGCCATCGGTGCCACGATCGGATGGAATTTCAAGGCAGGCGAAACACCCATCGCCGCGCGTCTTAAGTATTTTCATGAGTTTGGTGTCGAAAACCGGGCCAGAGGCGATGCCGTGTTCCTGACAATATCAATGCCACTGTCTGTCGCAGCGCCGGTATCGGTCGCGGCGCAATAAAGGCGAGAGGCTTTAAGCAACATGAGCCGAGATAGCTTCTTGCTCGTCTGGGTTTGCGTCTCTAATTGCGATTTCTCTACTCACGCATTTCACCTGTGTCTTTCGCAAAAGTCCCAAGCTTATTTCCAGCTTTGCGGTTTGACTTCTGCGACGTCGCAGAAGTCCGATTTTTGCAACTACCGCCAGGATCCATATGGAAACGCTAGAAGCCTGCAACTTTGGCCAGATGGTCCAGACGCCGCCTGCGTCCACCACGAGGCGAGTCCAGCAGGTAACGAGTCACCTGAGAGCTTTAAGGCGCGCTTGCCTGTTCGAACACTAACTCATGAGCTGACATATGCCCCACGTCTTCCCATGCAGCCAGCGTCTACGTTCCTTTACTGAAATCGTTAGTGAAAAATCGACCTACATTCGGCGCCTAAGCCCATCGGGTTTATGGCATTTTGTATTTTGAAATGACAAAGTAAAAACCACACCTGATGCGGCCGGCTTTCGACGCCGGTCTCGTACTGACTCGTCTCGACGAGCGCATCGCCCGTTCGCCCGTCGGCCCCGGCTTTCTCGAGCGCCAGAATTTTGCCGACGCCTGCGCCTCGTTGTGGATCGATGGCGAACTCGTCCATCTCGAAGACCTCGTCCTCCACGACGGGTTGCGGGATATCCGTACCCCGACCCACGAGCTCACCATCGCCCGCGACGTTTTGAGGACCCGCCGGCGCATTGCAGCTCAGGTCCCGGCTTGGGCCTTGTCTGCAGAGGGTATCCGAACTTTGCGACAGACGTCGGACATCAATTCGGTCGGCGCTGAGGCGGTCGAGTCGGTCAGCGTCATTCGGCCAGTGGTCGCCATCGATCCGGAGGGGGAGGGCGACGATGGTGATGACGCGGAAAATTTACCCGGCGTCGACTACGCCGCCATCGATGCGACTCTGGCGCGCTCGTCGGCGGCGATTGAGGACGCCAAGAGGCCCGGTCGGGCTCCGGCTGATACCCGCGAACGAGATCCTCTCGTCTATGATCTCGACTGGGACGAGGACGCACGGCTCGATGAATGGCGCGGCGTGCTGCGACAAGCACAAGAACTGCCGGCGGTGCTGCGAGCCATCGTCGCCGTCGATGCCTGGAACGAACTTTCGGTCCTGCAGCATGCCCCGTGGCTCGGCCGGCTGTTTGCCGCCTCGATCCTGCGCGAGGCCGGTATCACCACCGGTCCCCATCTCACCGCCATCAATCTCGGCCTCAAAACCATCCCTGTCGATCGGCGCCGTCATCGCGATCGCGAAACCCGGCTGCTGGCCATAGCCCACGGATTTTTGGCAGCCGCCGAGATCGGCATGAAAGAAAATGACCGGCTGACGCTCGCGCGAACCCTGTTCGAGCGGAAGCTGGAGGGGCGGCGGACGTCTTCAAAACTGCCGGAACTCGTGGAGCTCGTTATGGCAAAGCCATTGGTGTCGGCGGGGATGGTGGCCAAAACGCTCGAGGTCACGCCGCAGGCGGCGCGGCGGATCGTTTTGGAGCTCGGCCTCAGAGAGATGACCGGGAGGGGGAGGTTTCGGGCGTGGGGCATACTATGAATAGATTACGCTTAAATGCCCCATTTTACGTGCGCTTGGGGCGGACAGTCGAGCGAATGCAGGGCGAATCCAAAAACCACTTCTTTCATATCTGTTGGCTTGGTCTTCGAAGGATACTGTGGCTAATATTTGTGACGATGCGACCAAAAATCATTGCTTGGTTCAAAGACGCAGCGGTAATGAGGCACTTCTGTGCATCACAAAGAATTTTGACTTTAGAGGCGAGAAGGTAAGACTTGAATGGGCCATCGCATTTACGTGGTAAGCTCCGATTGGGGCGGGTCCAAAGGGGGAATCAACACTTTCAACAAGGAGCTTGTGGAGCCGTGCCGGCGTCGCTATGCTGAATCTCCTGCGGCTACCCCGGGGACCGAAGCCGCATGCGCGAATTCCCGAACCGTGGCGTCGCCACCGCTATGCTCGGTTCTCCGATATGCTCATCTGTTGAAGGCGCGGGCGCGCTGACCTCTCCATTGTTGTTAAATGCGATCGGTGCGCCCATGGTCGTCGGCCGCAGCGATCCATGGTGTCGCCGCCGATCACGCTGGGTGTTCATGGTGTCGAGTTGACATGACTGTCAAGCTACAAAAATATGGGATCCGAACTCTCATGTTTGGATGCCCCTTTCGATGCAAGGACTTTTTTACCGCTGAGCGAGTGATCGGGTGCGTACATGTTTCAGACCTCATATTGCGGCCATGACATGCCGCGGGCCGGTATGGTGATACGCGGATCAGATTCCATATCAGTGCAACGAGCTGAGGGCTCCCTGAGAGCTACTGGTTTATCCAACCCCGATCTGTTCGATCATTTGCCCATACGGATCATGTCCTCCTCACATCGCCGGCGCTCCAAATGAAGCAGTCGCCGTCAGCAGACCGCTTCAGTCGGATCTCTGTAGTCTTCATTGCGTGCTAGCATGGCCCAAATCACCCGTGCCATCTTGTTTGCCATCGCGATCGCCACCAGCATACGCGGCTTTCGGGCGAGCATGTTCGAGAGCCAAGAGCCCGGCTTTCCGCCGCCGCGTCCCTTCCAATGTACGACCGACATTGCACCGATGATCAGAAGCCTTCTGATATCTCGTTGGCCCATCTTCGAGGTGCGGCCAAGCTTCTGTTTGCCTCCAGTCGAGTGCTGTCGGGGAACAAGGCCAAGCCAGGCAGCAAAATCGCGACCGCTCCGGAATTCCTCCATCGACGGCGCGAAGGCCGTGATTGCCATAGCGCAGATTGGCCCGATGCCCGGCACCTTCTGGAGCCGCTGAACTACATCGCTTTGCCTTGCTTCTGCGGCGATGCAACGATCGATCTGATCAATTTCTTCGTGCAATTGGGCGATCTGCCTTAGGTAAAGTCGGCTCATGCTCTCCACCAGCTCGGGCAGATTGTTCGATGTGACTAGGGTTGAAAGGCGCTCCACATTGCCCAGCCCTTTGCCCACAATGACACCATGTTCCGCAAGATGTCCGCGCAGAGCGTTCACCATCTGCGTTCGCTGGCCGACAAGAAGATCGCCAGTTCGGAATACCATTGCGCGAGCTTGCTGGTTGGACGTCTTCACAGCGACCGTCCGCATGGTCGGCCGCATCGCAGCTTCTGCAATAGCCTCGGCATCGGCAGCATCGTTCTTCTGGCGCTTAACGAAAGCCTTTACATAGACCGGTGGGATCAGCCGAATGTCATGGCCGAACCCTGCCAACTCGCGCCCCCAGTAATGAGCTGTCCCGCAAGCCTCCATCGCGACTACACAAGGGGGCAGTGCCGCCATGAATTTTGGAAACTGAAGCCGCGAGAGCTTTTTACGAAACAAAACCCGGCCATCCGCTGCTGCGCCGTGAACCTGGAAAACCTGCTTTGCAAGATCGACGCCTACAATGCTAACTTCCTCCATGGATGCCTCCTCCTCTGTTGGTGACTTAACGCATCACCATCTTGGCACACTGCGATGCCGGTGGGAGGGGCATCCAACCCATCAGTGCAGATTCTCATTCTCGATTTGAGTCTGGGCGAAGTGGAACTGGGGAAGCGGCGTGCAAATGCCGCCGCTTCCCCAGTTCGAGCCTCTCGCAGCCGAGCCTCAACTTGCTGAAGTCCGGTCAGCCTTGGTCACCTGCGGATCCAAGTTCGAAGGCCATTCGTAGCGACTACTTCAAGTCGTAATTCACAGGCTCGCCATTCCAGCCGGCAATGCGCTTCTGCCAGTAGGTCTCGCGGATTTTTGCGCTGATCGGGCCGGGACGATCGTTGTTGAGCATCCGACCATCGATACGGCTCACGCCAACGATGCCGCCCGCAGTTGAAGTAACAAACATTTCGTCGACATCGCCCAATTCGGCGGCCGGGATCTTTCGTACCTCGAACGGAATAGCGAGTTCAGCGCATATTTCCATTGCTGAAGCGCGGCTCACCCCCTCAAGCATGTTGAAATCGGGCGTTGCGACCACGCCGTTTGTCACGGTGAAGACGTTAAAGCCAGGCCCCTCAGTCAAATTACCATTCAAATCCAGAAGTACCGGAAAATCCGCCCCTTTTTCATCCGCTTCGAACATGGCGAGGTTCATGTCACCCCAGTGGAAGTTCTTTGCTGTCGCGTCTACCGATGCGTGAGGTATACGCGGGATCGAAGACACGACCATATGAAGGCCGCGATCGATCTTGTCCTGCGGAACAAGGCTCGTGAATGGCGACGCATAGCATGCGAGATAGTTTCGTGCCGTCACTGGGCTGCGCACACCGGGAGCTGCGTTACCGCGTAGGCAGTCCATCGCCACATATGCGCTTCGCAGTCCCGATAGCGCCACGAGTTTGTGCAAGATCGAGCGGATCTGGTCATCGCTCTCCTTGATGTTGAATTTGTACCGTTCCATCGATCTTCTGAAACGAGCGATGTGCTCGGCGAGGCGAAAGAATTGTCCGTCCCAAACGCTAACTACGTCGTAGACCGCGTCTGACCGGCGATATCCCCAATCAGTTAGTGGGACCTTTGCTTCGGCGATCGGCATGAACTGCCCATCGACGTATCCTGCCCCCGAGGACCATTCCTGTGCGTTCCTTGGTTGATACATTTCTTTCTGCACTTTCGTACTCATTGCTTCTGCTCCAAGTGGCATGACTTTTAAGAAAGTCCGAGTTTCTTCTATGGCTTCAGTCAAAAATCATTGAAATTCAGTCTATAATTAGATATAATTAGAATATAAAACATGAAAAACACCATGATATTATGTATACAATAGAAAATATTCGTACGATTGCTGCAATTACGCGTTAGAAAGTTCTAATATATTTTGCATCATCTCAAACGGCATGTGATTGTTTGTCGAACAGCGATTGGCTTCTTTGAAAATATCTACTCAGTGGATTTGTAAAAGGTCCAATTGGCGTCAAAATGAGTGGTCCAGTAGCATGCCGTGATACGGTCCAGCCGGAGGCCATTTGGTAGCGCAACCTAAGCATGCGAATTCAACAAGGACCAAACTGGTCTCTTCGTTTTATCCCACTTTGGACCTTCATTCAGATTGCTTCGCCGCGATATTCTCTGTGCACCGACCGTGTGAGGAGACGAGATAATTGATCTGATTAGTTCCAGCGCCGCTAGCACAGCCCTTTGGCGACTTCGCGCGGATTGCCCTCATTCCGAGGAGCTCCTCGTGCACACAACCACGGCATTTCCTGGTCGAGGCGCGTGAATGAAACGCACACCCACGAGGTGACGCATGAGAGTGGTGTGTCCCTCGGCAACGGGGTCGGGCATTCTTAAGAGAACGGCCCCATTTCCTAAGGTGTAAGGTCCAACTCGGGCAAGTAGTTGGTTGGCTACCAATCTTTGCAGCTCTTTTTTCTCGGAAGATGGAAAATTTCGCCCGAGACTAATTCATCGTAAGACAGGAGAAATTAAATCGAATGAAGCCGATCTATGTGTTGAATGGCCCCAATCTCAACCGTCTAGGCAAGCGTGAGCCCGAGATATACGGCACTACTACTCTAGCTCAAATTGAGCAAGCTTGCCGAGACATAGCCGGAGAATGGCCGATACGCTTCTTCCAAGCCAACGGGGAAGAGCCGTTAATAAACTGGGTGCATGAGGCAATTGACGAAGGTGGAGGTATTGTCATCAACCCCGCTGGGCTTAGCTTCCAGGCGATATCTCTTTGCGAAGCAATGAAGATGTTTCCTTATCCTATCATTGAGGTTCATATTTCGAACATCCATAAACGCGAGCCGATTTATAACCATTCGCTGGTTTCCAAGGTCGCCACCGCTGTGATCGGCGGATTGGGCGCTCGCGGATATGAAGTTGCCGTTGGAGAGATGGTAAGACTGCTGGCGGAAAAGAGCTAACTTCGGAAATGGCATAGAATTTTTGCGTCATCACCAGGATCGTCGTAAGCGTCCGGTGAGCTGTTTTTGCTGATCGGGCAAATCAGGCGATGTTCTGGCATTCGAACCAGCATTAGTGCTG
>NZ_CP047388.1:915000-1926885 GCF_013365515.1 Agrobacterium sp. CGMCC 11546 | reverse complement strand
TAATAACAATATCTTGATATTGTTATTATGATCGATCGCCACTCAAATCTGAACTCCACTCCAATCAAATTCATCTCGCTCATATAGTTTCTGCGCATAACAATCCTCCATTCAAGTCAGCAAATTCAACATAAACCTCATATATTTGCGCGTAGTTGGCCCGCAATCCGCAAATTGCAGGTCAGTAAAATCAGTTTTGCTCGCAGATTCTCATCCGCCCTCATTCAAAAATATACAATCTAACAGCGCATATATTTTATATGTTTTTGCGCTGGTTATTATATAAATATATGTTTGCGGAAGCCGCTCAGGTCGCAACTCACCTGCCCCTCTCCTCTTCCTATTGACCATCGAATCAAAACTCTCCTTATGGTTGCATAAATACTACTTCTTGAGCTTCCGATTTCGAAGCTTTGCCCTGGCAAAAAGAGATCGTGCCAGCCTCCTCCTCATCAGGGCAGTATCTACACGAGTAGCAAGGACGTACATTTCATAGAGACCCATTTGAACACACCTTTCCTATCACGCGACGCAGCTGCGACCGTGTTGTGAACTCCATCTCTTTTTCCATCAGCCTTTCAGCTTGATGGGCATTGCAACGGGGCACTGAAAATTGCCGCGTGTGGAAAATAAAGACACTTATCAGTGCCCCGCATCAGCGGTTATGCCTGTCAGAGTATATCCTTCAGCCAAGCGTTTCGGAGAAATAGAAAGGCCCACCACAAACCAGATTCCATCTCTCCTCCGGTCACGGCCAGAGGACTTTACCTGTCAGACCGCGAAATATGAGAGCGACGTCCTCTCTCACAATCGGCGCTGGCTCCGCTTCAAAACCGGAATATCTCCCGGTTCACCGCGGAACAAGAACAGTATAGGTCGGGAAAACGGGGTGGGGATGTTTGGAGCATAAAAGTTCCGCTCATACAGAGCTCAGCAGTTCCATACCCGCCACTAAGCAATTGAAAGATAAACATATAATAAATTTGCCGTCGACGACTTAATAACCGAGTCTCGCGCGATTTATCAAAAAACTTTCCCCGACGGAACACAATTCCGCTAGAGCGACCGTTGAGAAAGGTTAGAGCATCGAGAGATGGTTTCGTGCCTTCAAACCGGACAATCGAGTTCCCGATGCTACGCAATTAGCGCTGTCTGCATATCCACGGCAGAAAACATTGTGGTGGGTGCCCAGTCAGTTTACCTGCACACCCCGTTTCTCCAGCTTATCGAGAACCTCTCTCGTTGCATTATTCGCTTTGAAGTGTCCCGCTTTTTTGAGTGATGGCATATCCAGCAATGCACCGAGGTTTTCCGACGGAACGTGAATGCTGATCCACTCAAGTTTTTGCAATGAAACTAGCGTGCGAAGATCGAAACGATCGATCATCGAAATCACCGAGATACCCCTAAGATTAACGCACAAATGAATATCTGATGTATTGCGGATATCGAAAATGCCTTCTTCGCCACTCCAGAAGTACCACGCATATGGGTAGATTTCCTCGCCGCCATCGAACTGAATCCAGTCAACGGCCGCGAGCTGCTCAGCAGTTAGTGGGTAACGAACAAGATAATCCAGCGCTTGTGGTATCAATTCATAGCCATCCTGTTCCAGATCAACCGGGCGTCCCAGAACGTGAGTGGCAAGTTGTTCTGGTGTGCCAAGATCAAGCATCTTAAATCGCAGAAGCGCTGACATGACGGCCAGCTTCAGGTTTGGGTCCGAGAACGGTGCGCCAGGAGCACCGCTTGCAGCCGGATAAGGCGGCGCGGTTGGCTCAACGTATTCGGCATCAGGATTCGAGATGACGATCTCATAAACCGTGTCATAGGTAATGCGGGCGGTCAGCTCACCTTCCGCCAACCGCATCGTGCCGAAGCGAGAGTTCTTACGGAGCTTGCTTTCCTCGCCGATCTGCATATCCGGGACGGTGTGACGGAGATCGGTAAGCTTTATGCCCATCGGAACGCCTCCGATGGTTTGCTTAAAGCGCGAATTGAAGTCGATGCGTCCGATAAGCCCATTACGATCAAGACGAACAGTGACGCCGTAAGTATTTTCCAAGACATCGACCAAACCGCCTTTATGCGGGGCAGGAGCGCGCCAACTTGATCCCATGGCTTTTTCGACGGCTGTGACCGGCATTCCCGGCCGTAACGCTGCCAGAGCCCCGACATCAGCCGGATTGTTTGATGCTGCCATGCATTCGCCTCCCATCCCTACAGATATCGCCAGCGACGCCATTCCCACCAAGAACTCTCGCTTACGCATATGCTACTCCTCAAGCCAACGCGGGCATCCGCCGCCTAGAACCTGAAAGCGTTTATACGAGACCGGACGCGGAAACTTCAACCACGACTCTGCGCTTGGTCTGCCAAAAAAAAGAGCGAAAAGTCATGCTTTAGGTCGCTCGCTTACCGAAAGGACTGTTTTGAGTCATAGCTGAAATGATTTCCGCCTTCATCTCGATCGTTCAGTCTGCACTAAAATTTTCCGAAAGCTGCAATCGCCTGCGTGATCGCTGGGGAATTGCAACGTTAAGAGGTCGATGTTGCACAATTGGAGACCAGAGTCGCAAGCATAATGCTCGAACTGGCTGCTGACCGGCGCTACGGCGCGCCAGCCGATCCACCGGCGTTATCCGATGACGCGTGGCTCGCCCGCGCCCGCGTCGACGGCGTAGTGCCTCGGGCATCGAGCGCCCTGAGATCGTCTCTCAAGCGTACTGCCATATCCATCCGCTCGTGCAAAATACTCATCACACCTAGATCACCGTCATCAAGCTTCCGGAAAAACACGTAATGGTGCTGATACTGGCTGAAATAAGCCTCACTCTTGAGGTCACCGGGGACGGCAAGCCTTTGTGGAAGACGCCGCCAAAGCAGATGGTTGTCGCAGAGGCGCTGCAAATGCGCGTGCAAGCCACGTATATAAGTCTCAGCCTGCGCTTTACCCCACGTATCCACAGTGTCGCGCCAGATTTTATCCTGTGCTGCATCGGCAGGCGCATAAAAGCGATAAGCTGCCAAAACTAACGACGCTTGTTTCGGCCGATTACATCATCAGCAGAGACGGCTATAAACTCGCTGTCATCCGCGCGCATTGCGGGAGCCAGTTCCTTTTGCAAGGCATCCCATGCCTCGTCGCGAGTTTGCAGGTCACGCCGAATAAGCGCTCGAATATATTCGCTCGCATTCTCATAAAGACCGTCATCACCAATCTGCTGCTGGATATGGTCTTGCAGCGCGCCGCTGACTTTGACGTGAATGCTACCTGAAGGCATAGCCTTTTCCTCTCATATCCTCAACTATGGGAAGTGTAGCATATATTGTCAATATTCATCACAGTGCTCCAGCAACTCGTGCTCACCCAGCCTGCGCCAAGTCCATGAGCGCCACGGTTGTCTCTTCCATCTCCGAGCCGGCCCTTCTGGTGCGAGATATTTCCGAGAGAGACGGCTTCATGGAGTGATAGGAACGAAAGGAAGGCACGCAGAAGTTACCTCCATCGTCTGTCACCGCCGAGTTGGGAATCGGCATGCGATCTCGCAAGCTCAGTGCGGCTTTGAAGAATAATTGTAGGGCGAGGCAAGCCGAAGATGATCGTCAGCGACAATGGCAGTGAGTTCACCAGCTTTTTCTGAAAATTGAATGTCGCGGCTGAAGGCCTGCCGTCGATGGTATCAGGCTTATCAGAGCCAATCTGGCTTTTCTTATCTTGCCATACAGCAGAGGAAACCTTAGCCTCAATATTCTTTGCAGTTGATTTTTCCGCTCCATTGCAACGAAGGCCGAACGCATAGTCTTCAGTTAACATAAATATAGAAATTTAGATAAATCAAAATTTATTTTTACTGTCTATCGCCGAAATTTTTAGAATTTAGTTCATCATCTGCGTCAAATACCTAACGCGCCCGTCTTCATAGCGCGCATAATCTTGCTTCCAGCTTTCGATTTGCGCATAACGCGGATCAGCCTTCATACCCACATGATCAACCGTCACCCGGGTTTCTGGTATTGGAGGCAGCGAATTAAACTGCCTTTGTGTTAGGGCCGTACCGGCTTTCTGTATTCGGCCCCCAACGAGATTGGCGATCTGTTCTGCAATTTTTTGGGCAAAATCAGGACCAGATACGCCATCCAGACCCGCTAACATGTTACGGAGCCGTTTACCTAAAGCGTCGTCGCTCGTCACGACTCCCTGATTATCGACGGTCGCAACTACATTTCCAGCGATAACGACGTGCGCATAGGGTTTAAGGCCGGCATAATTGGAAAGATCAGGAGCTTCATGGGTGCTATACTCGTTTTCCAGGCTGCTCATACTAGTCTCGATAAGCTGTTTCTTTGCTTCCATAAATTCATTGTATTGATCCTGAGGCAGAGCAGAGATGTTCATGGGCTTGGCATTCGATAAATCGAATACGTACAAGCTGACCAGTTTTCCCTGGAGCTTAAGACTGACCGTCGAAAGACCAGAAGGATTGTCGCCCGCGCCCGATGACTTGCTTCCATCCCCCGGTAGCTGTGACGTTGCGTACGCGTCACTTGATTTAGTATCGTTCTTCTCAAGTCTACCGTAGCGACTAGCGGAGCTATAATATGTTGCCGATCCGATCGTATTCATAGCAAATATCCTACATTATTCCCCAATCATTCCAGATTAACCTTGCGCAAAACTAACCAATATCAAGATAAATACTTAAGAGCATTGCAGCATTTATTCTAATACGATAATCAATCGCAGCCCAGTTACCACTTACTCAGAATGCGGTCACGCTGCTGGAGTGAGGACCGCAACTGCTGAAAAGCTAAATCGCTGTTCTGTTTACTTTTTCGGCCGAGCGAAATATTTCAAATCGGACGGGCGACACAAACGAGGATCAGGAATTGAAAATAATCGAAGGAACCGGATTTGCCGCTGCCGCCCTGCTCTGTTCGGTTTCAAACGCCTTTGCCGCGCCAACTTACCTCAGCTGCGAATTAGCAGGTTCGAAGGGAACACCACAGGTGTTCAATTTCGCTCTCGACGCCGCCGCCGGGACATTTGGAGTTTATGTCCCGGCTTCTGGAAGCCAGAGAATGGAGAACGGCACCTTTTCCGGTGGCAAAGCGAGCCTGAACGAAGGCTCGGTGGCATGGGAGATCGACATCGCCAAGGGTTCATTCATTCGTGACAAGCGCATGGTTGGCGAGAAGGATGGTGGGACCTGCAAGACGATCTCGCACGCGCAGAGCGGCTTTGAAGATTAAAGCCTGTCTGGACAGGAGCCAGTATCGAGACCCCTGCACACGGAGCTGACGGCTCAGCGCATCTATAGCTCCTTGGCGAAGCGCTCCAGTTTACCCAGCGTTTGCTGACCCAGCTCCACGGCGCCGAAACCCTTTGCCTGCTGGAACTCGGCTTCCGTGCTGAACACCATGCCCAGCACAACTTTCGTCGCGCCATCCTGATCTTCGAAGGAGGCCCAGGCATCGGCATGTTTCGGACCGTTTTCGCCCCACAGCAGCGTATAGGCAAGCCGCTCTTCAGGCCGGATCTCGACATAACGATGATGGTTCGGGAAGACTGTGCCGTCAGGGCCGATCATGTCAAAGACCCATTCGCCGCCGGTGCGCAGATCAATCCTCTTCGTGCGGCAGGAAAAGCCTTCAGGGCCCCACCATTGCGGCAGCGTCTTTTCGTTCATCCAGGCTTTCCAGACGATGTTCCGCGGCACCTTTATCACTCGCTCCAGCACCATCGTCCGCCCGGCCACGCTGGCCAGATTGTTGAGACCCGCGCCGAAACCTTCCTGATAGCCATCGCGCATATCCTTTGCCAGAGAGGAAAGCTGCACCGTTACGGTCAAGCGGCTCCGCTCTTCAGCAGACTGAAAATCGGCAGTTACCAGCGCTGCCGACTGGGTTACGCCGCCGGATGACACCACCTCGTAATTCACGCTGCGGCGGGCCGGCAGCAGCTCCAGCCAGCCGCATTCACAGCGAATATCCGGCTGGCCGGCGACCTTGCAGAGCGACACTTCGCGACCGCCCAGCCTGCTGTCCGCCTCCAGGAACTCCACGGTGACCGAGGGTGAGGGAGAAGCCCACACCGCCCGGGCGGCGGGTGACAGCCAGACCTGCCAGAGAGCCGATAGCGGAACGGCAATTTCCCGTTCAAAGCTGAGCGTCGCAAAACCGTCTTGTGGCTGATGCGGTTCAGCGTGTGCGCTTTGTTGACCCGGTTTCGTTGTCATTTAGAATCCTCCTTCATGGCCTGCATTGCAAATGCCTCCAGCCGGTCAAGCCGGCTCTCCCACATCGCCCGCTGCTCATCGAGCCACGTGCATACCGGCTCCAGCGCCTCCGGCACGATGGCGCAGGTGCGCACCCGACCATCCTTGGACGTGATGATCAACCCCGCCTCCTCCAGCACGGAAAGGTGCCGCATGACCGTGGGCAGACGCAGCCCCGTGGGAGCGGACAGCTCCATGACCGGTGCCGGCCCGCCGCCAAGCCGCGCCAGAATCGCCCGCCGCGTCGGATCGGCCAGAGCCTGGAAGATCAGCGAAAGTTCACGATGATGCTTAGTCATATTGCTAACTATCATGCTTCATCGTGGCGGAGCAAGGGAAAACTTAGCAAATCAACTAAGTTTATTGGCAGGAATGATCTCCGGGTATGAGATGCCTGAGTGTCGACCGGACGTTTCACCTCCGCTCCTCAAGGATGGCCATCGGGGTGATGAAATCGTTGAGGCTGGGCGAGCTTAACGTTCACCATCGTCAAATCGATGAGTCCACCATTGCGTATATTCCATCTCATCGACACCGTAAGGAGCTTGCAGATAGGGATAATCCCAGGCCTCGTAACGCAGGGGCTTGAGAAAATCGTTGACTGCGCGGTACGCAGCAGGGACTCGCCCCTTGTTCAAGTCGCCGAGCACAGGCCGGGCACCCGCCTGGAAAACGACGCCTCCTTCGTAGGGATGGAGGACAATCTCGTCTCCCAGCACGTCTCTTGCTTTCTCCAAGCCACCGACCCGCGCCAGCAGTTCATCGTTGATGGCTGTCAACCAATTCACGTCTCGGATCACATCGGTGCGACGCAATATTTCCAAGGTGAAATTGCTGCCATCTTCGTAAAGAAGGCCTGGAAACCGACGAAACAAAGGATATGCTTTTTCAGTCGCACCTGCCGCATAGGAATAGAAGAAAAGCGACATGCCGGACACTGCATAAAAAACCCGAAGATCACGGCAAGCGTCAACAAAGAGGCGAACCACGCCGGTTGGATTGCGTGATAATTCCGATAGCCGCGTCTGATACATCAGCCGCCCGTTACCACCGCGGTATCCGACGTTCGGAAGAAGGACAGTGAAGTAGTCGTGAATCGGATCGGTCGAACGCAACGCCTGCTTTGGCATGCGCCTGATATAGAAGCTCGCGGTCTCTGCCTCGTCAAAATATTCATCTTGTGACAGATAATTCGCGACGTCATCGCGCAGCGACGACGACGTGCGAAACGCCCTGCTGCAGGCAGCCGGCATGATCCGCGACCTGCATATCGTCCTCGACAGCAAAACCGAAATCAGCCCCACCAAGCCAGCCAGTTGAAAGCATTGCGGCTCGCCTGACCGGGAACCATCAGAGCGAAACCGACCCCGAAACCGGATCACAAATGACGAGACCGGCGCATTCCTAAACTTCAGGTGAGATCAGAGTGACAGTTGGAAAATACGATCGGTAACGAGCCACATCGCGCGTCAACAAGGGAAGGTTTTGTATTGCTGCGTGGGCGCCGATAAAAAAGTCAGGCAAAACACCGGTACGGGTCCCACCGCCGCGGCGATACTTGGTAAAGGCCTTACCTGCCAGAAATAACGCTGCGCGAGGAAAAGGGGTGAACTTCAACCCCGCCTGATCAACAAAAGCATCAAGCTCTTCTATCCGCTCATATCGAACAGATAGTTCCGCGTAGACAACGTCATTGATGTACAGCGAACCTGAAACGCTTGCCAGTTCGAGCTGCTCGATTGACCAATCGGCCCAAACCGGTTCGTCCGTCACAAGATCAAGCAGCACATTTGTATCGACAAGCGTCACTCGTCACCACGGGTCAAAGCCATGATGGCGTCGGTACCAAGACCTTCACCGGCATGTCCGCGCAGCTTAGCAAAACGCGTCAGTGGCTGTTTCTTGTCCGCCCTGACGAGAACGATCCGTCCATCGGGAGCCCGAACAAAATCCACCGAGCTTCCCGGTGAGATCCCTAAAAGCTCGCGTACAGCTTTTGGAATGGTGACCTGCCCTTTGGCCGTTACCGTTGTTGTCATGTCAAATTTCCGTAATACCGTCGTAACCAATGGTATTACTTCTGTGCCTCCTTTGCAACTCGTCTCGTTACGAAAACGGTCGCTACGTCCCAGATATCAGATCATACCGGAAACATTCAGCCTGCCGCTATTAGGCTTTCATTAACCATACCGGACCACCCTTCCCTTACAGCAACGATGGAGGTTGGCTATGGCTTACGACTGGGACCGCAATGGACGCGACGGTCGGTTCGATGAACTGGCGGCAGGTCTGATGTTCTTTACAATCGTCACCCTGCTTCTGGCGTCTGCTTATCTTGTGATAAGCTTTGCCAGATAGGGGGCCTCATTTGCCTGCGAGCCAAGATAGGAAACACCAGGGTGGTAACGTCGACTGACGAATGATTACATCATTAGTCGCTTTACGCATGCCCAACGTCAGTGAATGAACATGACGGACGATCTTGGCGGTAATATCCTGCTTCTCTCCGGGCACCCCGGCTCTGGCAAATCCACAATCGCCGAAGCGCTAGCGAATCTTCCCGGCGTTCCAAAGGTGCATTTTCACAGCGATGATCTGTGGGGATATATCAAGCACGGCCGCATCGATCCATGGCTGCCGCAATCCCATCAGCAGAACCGCATGACAATGCAGATCGCCGCCGATGTTGCCGGTCGTTACGCCAAGGAGGGCTACTTCGTCATCCTTGACGGCGTCGTCCGACCGGACTGGCTGCCGGCCTTTACGGCACTTGCCCGGCCGCTGCACTACATTGTGCTGCGCACGACAGCGGCTGAGGCGATCGAACGCTGTCTGGCCCGGGGTGGCGACAGCCTCAGCGATCCACTGGTCGTCGCCGATCTTCACTCCCAGTTCGCCGATCTCGGCGCCTTTGAGCGCCATGTCCTGCCAGTGTCAGGCAAGGACACGGATCAGGCTTTGCAGTCGGCCATCAATGCGCTGCAATCGGGACGTTTCCGTATTGATGCTTCCGGGTGACAGCAATCGATAACGAACGTGCAGGATGAAACAGGCGTGGCTCTACCGACCATTTACCTCCTTCGCCACGGCGAAACTCTCTGGAACTCTCTTGGCCGGTTTCAGGGGCAATTGGATTCACCCTTGACGCCACGGGGCGTTGAACAGGCGGACCAGGTTGCTCGCCTGCTCCGCGACGCGCTCAAAAAAGATAACCAGTTGTTCCAGATGCAGATCAGTCCGCTCGGGCGCGTGCGACAAACGGTAGAACGGGTACAGGCGAAGCTGCCGCTCCCGTATATCGAAGATGACCGACTGGTTGAGGTCACGACAGGGTCCTGGGACGGGTTGACGCGTTTTGAAATCGACAACGAGTTTCCCGGCCATCTTGACGGGTCCACTGCGTTCGACTGGTATTTCAGGGCACCAGATGGCGAAAGTTTTGATGATGCCTGCAAGCGCGCGACGTCATGGATCCTGGATGTCCGGCATCCGACCATCGCCATTTCCCATGGTCTGTTCGGGCGGATCCTTCGGGGTGTTTTTCTCGGGCTTTTAAAGCAGGAAATGCTCGAGCTACCCGTTCCGCAGGATGGGTTTTACCGGCTAGATGATGGCAGGTGCGAGCTCATCACAGTTTGACCTGCACCAGTATGATCCGGTAACTCCAGAGTTGCGGGCAGCACACATCATACTTGTAGAGGAAGACAACTTGCAAACACTCACCGACATCTATCTCGCTTACCTCGACTGCCTCAATCACCAAGCCTTCGATGAACTCGGCACCTTCGTCGACGACAATGTCGAACACAATGGCCGGCCGTTCGGGCTGTCGGGCTATCGCGATATGCTGGTCAAGGACTTCGCCGACATTCCCGACCTGCGATTTGAGGCCGAGATTCTTGTCAGCGACGCGACACGGCTTGCCGCCCGGCTGTTTTTTGACTGCACGCCCAAATCCATCTTCATGGACCTTCCGGTCAATGGCCGGCGCGTTCAATTCTGCGAGCATGTTTTCTACGAATTTAAGCACAGAAAAATCCGCAGGGTCTGGTCGGTCCTCGACAAGGTCGCAATTGAGCGCCAGCTCGGCTGACAATCTTAAGTTCCACGGGAAGCGGCCTGTCGGATTATGCGACAATTTACCTGAAGTTTACGCCACTACCTCACTGACTTGAACGGATATTGACGACAGCGGATGAGCCGATCTGGACAAAAGAATACTCGACCGCACCTCGTTTCCACCAGGCTGTCGTACTTTCTATCGCGTCATTTTTGTCGAGATTATCCGGTGCACCAAGCCGCTCCGACAAGGCATCCAGAAAACCGGCAGGCCTTGCCGTGGAATAGGCGCATGCCTTGTGTCCGTTTGGACCAGTCGCAACCCAAAAAGACAATGACTCGGCTCTGCCGGCGTTCTCGCCCCGCCAGCCCACGACCACCACCGAACCCTCATTATAAGCGACGAAACTACGACGCCATTCCTCCGTTTCCGCGGCGGTCAGCCGCGGCCAGCCAAGTTCGTCACCCTTGATTATCGCGGCCTGCATGGTGGGCGCTTCACAGATATTGAGAAGGCGCTCCGCCGTCATGTCCGCCGGCATTGCCATGGCCACCCCGAAATTCAAAAATGCAGAGCAAAAACTGCCGATGGCCGATACCTCAAGATACCGAAGCGGACCTGCTCGCTCTGCGTTTCTCATTCTCTTCTCCGATTCGTCATCGTCCATGGGGTCAAACCGCCACGCCATGCTGGACGCACCAGCACATAACTTAAATCAAACTGTCTCCGGTAAAGCCAGGGTTGGTTCAGATCGTGCCATTGCGCGCACTCTCACGAATTTAACTTGGTTCCAGCCATTTCGCTCCTCGAACCAGCTAAGCACTGCACTTCGTCCTTTGGGCCGACATCGCGGCAAACTGACCGCTTGACAGAAATTTCGCATTTCGATATGTCAGAAACTATTCTGATATCTCAGTTATGGATTTGATATGTCTGAGTCCCTCGAGTTTCCATCCCTGCCCCTGTCCGAGTTGGTCACTCCCGACGAATTGCCGGAGGGTGGCAACATGACCAATCGGATCCATGCGCTGCTTCGCAAGCTCATTGTGGAAATCAAGCTGCTTCCTGGGCGAGCACTGTCGGAAAAAGAGATCGCCGCACTTTTGAATGTCAGCAAAACGCCTGTACGCGAAGCGATCATCCGCCTGTCGGAAGAGGGCTTCGTCACCGTTGTTCCACAGGGTGGTACATACATCTCACCGATCGATGTGCAGCGGTACATGGAAGCCTGCTTCATACGGTTCAAACTGGAAGAGGGCGCGGTCATAGAGGCTACGAAGCGCCATTCGCTTGAAGATATCGCGCGCCTCAAGACCTGCCTCTCAAATCAGCGCATTGCTGCAAAAGACGAAGAATTCACGAATTTCTTCCTGCTTGACGAGGAATTCCACAAGACCATCTTTGCAGCCGCGCGCCTTCCGGGCGCCTGGAGCGTGGTCAACCAGGCCAAGGGCGAAATGGACCGTATGCGGCATCTGAAACGCGTATTTGCGGTCAGACGCACAGAAAAGGTTATCGAGGAGCACGAGGCAATCGTGGATGGAATCGAGTCAGGCGACGTCGAGGCGGCACGCGAAGCCGTCCAGCGCCATCTCGGGTCACTCGAAACCAAAATCGCAGAACTCTCCAAGAACCCGAAGATCTGGACCTTCATCGAGCAGGTCAACACGCGCGTCACGAGGAAGCGCGCATCGCGGGGGTCGAAGACGCCTGACTGACCATACGAGGCTTTTGAGGAGGGGCCTTTCATGTCTGCAGTTCAAATCAACGACGTCGTCAAGCGCTATGGCGCACTCGAGGTCGTCCACGGTATCAATCTTTCCATACAGCCGCAGGAATTCGTTGTCCTCGTTGGTCCTTCGGGATGCGGAAAATCCACCACGCTGCGTATGCTCGCCGGACTGGAGGACATCTCGGACGGCACCGTTTCGATGGACGGCCGGGTGGTCAACAAGGTCGCGCCGAAAGACCGCGATGTCGCCATGGTATTCCAGAACTATGCGCTCTACCCCCATCTGAGCGTGGCCGAGAACATCGCGTTCGGCCTGCGCGTCAGGGGCGAGAAACGGGCCGTCGTCGACAAGGCCGTTGCGGAAGCCGCACAGATATTGGGACTTACCGAATATCTGGCCCGCAAGCCGGCTGATCTTTCCGGTGGCCAGCGCCAGCGCGTCGCCATGGGCCGCGCCATCGTGCGCCAACCGAAAATCTTTCTGTTCGACGAACCCCTCTCCAACCTTGACGCCAAGCTGCGCACCCATATGCGCGCCGAGATCAAGCTGCTGCACAAGCGGATGCAGGCCACCAGCATCTACGTCACCCACGACCAGGTGGAGGCGATGACGCTTGCCGACCGCATCGTCATCATGAATGGCGGCCATATCGAACAGGTCGGCTCGCCAATGGAGGTTTTCCTCGAACCGGCGAACACATTTGTCGCAAGCTTCATCGGCTCGCCACCAATGAACCTACTCGACGGAACCATCGAAAAGCAGGATGGCACCGTGAAGGTCAGGCTCACGGGCGGCTCCGGGCAGCGCTTCAGCATCCCCGATGCCTTCGCGAAGAACGCAACCGAAGGACAGACCGTCAAGCTCGGCCTGCGGCCGGAAATCATGTCGGTGGAAGATAGCGATGGCCGCGAGGTTCTCAATTGCAGCATTGACCTTGTGGAGCCGCTGGGCGCTGAAGCGCTGCTGCATGGAACGGCGGATGGCCAGCCATTTATCGCCAAAGCCGAAACGCTTTATGGCGATCATGCCCTTAACGGCGTCAGCCGGCTTTCCATCGATACCGCCCGCGTCCACGTCTTTGACGCGGCGACCGGAAGATCGCTCAAAATCCGGGATGGAGCGCAGCCATGAAACAGGATTTTCAAGGGCGCCTTCACGACCTTCAGGAAGACGTGCGCCGTGATTGGCAGCTCTACCTGCTGCTGGCGCCAATGCTCATCTGGTTTGCGGTTTTCCTCTACAAACCCATGTACGGATTGGTCATCGCATTCCAGGATTTCTCGATTTTCCGCGGCATCGAAAAGAGCCCCTGGGTCGGTTTTGCGAATTTCGTGGAGCTCTTCCACAACGACATGTTCGTGCGTTCCTTCTGGAACACCATCACCATCAGCGGCCTCGGCCTGATCTTCGCCTTTCCGGTGCCAATCATTCTGGCCCTGATGTTCAACGAGGTTCAGAACGGGATTGCCCGGAGCTGGGCGCAGACCGTCGTTTACCTACCGCACTTCATTTCTGTGGTGATCGTCGCCGGCATTGTCATCAATTTCCTCTCGCCCTCGATAGGCATCGTCAATCTCATGCTGAAAGGCCTTGGATTTGAGCCGATCTATTTCCTGACCCAGCCGGAATGGTTCCGTCCCGTCTATATCGGCTCATCGGTCTGGAAGGAGGCAGGCTTCGAATCCATCGTCTATCTCGCCGCCATCGCCGGCGTGAGCCCGACGCTTTACGAATCCGCCCGGGTGGATGGCGCGTCGCGCTGGCAGATGATGTGGCGTATCACCCTGCCCTGTATCCTGCCGACGATCGTGATCATGCTGATCATCCGCATCGGCAATCTGGTCGAAGTCGGGTTCGAATATATCATCCTGCTCTATCGCCCATCCACCTACGAGACGGCGGACGTCGTTTCCACCTTCATTTACCGCACCGGCCTGCAGGGCACCCAATACGATCTTGCGACTGCCGCCGGCCTGTTCAACGCGGTCATCGCCTTCGTCCTCGTCTATTCGGCAAATCGCATCAGCCGAAAAGTCTCGTCGACATCGCTGTGGTGAGGAGCTGAAACATGGCAAACTTCAATCTCTATTCCCGTGGCGACAGGATTTTCGGCTGGGCAAACGCCATTCTTCTCGGCCTGTTCGTCCTGTCGACACTCTATCCCTTCATCTATGTGCTGTCGGTCTCGCTCTCCTCGGGCGCCGCCGTCACCGCAGGCCGCGTCACCCTCTGGCCCGTTGATGTCACACTTGCCGCCTACGATCGCGTCTTGTCCGACAGGATGTTCTGGGTCGCCTATGGCAACACCTTCATCTACACCTTCGGCGGCACGCTGATGAGCCTGCTGATCATGATACCCGGCGCCTATGCCCTGTCGCGCAAACGCCTGCGTGGCCGCACCTTCTTCAACATCGCCATCGCGTTCACGCTCTGGTTCAACGCAGGCATGATCCCGTTCTTCCTGAATATGCGCGATCTCGGGCTTCTCGACAGCCGTTTCGGCATCATCCTCGGTTTCGCAGCCAATGCCTTCAACGTCATACTGCTGCGCAATTTTTTCGAAGCCGTGCCGAAATCCTTCGAAGAGGCCGCCAAGATGGATGGCGCCAGCGAATTGCAGCTGCTTTGGAAGGTGTTCATTCCGCTGTCGAAGCCCGCAATCGTCACGGTCGCGCTGTTCTGCATCGTATCGCGCTGGAACGGTTATTTCTGGGCCATGGTGCTGCTGCGCGGCGAGGAGAAAATTCCGCTTCAGGTCTATCTGAAGCGCGTCATCGTCGATCTCAATTCCAATGACGAATTCGCCTCGAGCCTGCTTACCGCCCACTATTCGTTCGAGACGGTGACATCGGCGATCATGATCGCTTCCATTATTCCCGTCCTCATCATTTACCCCTACGCGCAGAAGTATTTCACCAAAGGAATTCTGCTGGGCGGAGTCAAAGAGTAGCAGCACAAGGGAGGAGAACCTGTGAGAGCACTACGAAAAGGCGCGCCCCTACTGGCGTTGATGACAGCCGCAACCCTGGCTTTGCCGGCATCGGCGCAGGATTCAGGCAAGATCACCGAAGACCCGCTGGAACTGACTATCCATTTTCATTTCCGCGACAAATACGTCTATTCGGAAAAATGGCCGGTGGAGCAGAAGGCAGCGGAAATCACCAATATCCATGTCCGCAATGTTGCATCCCTGGCAACCACCAGCAGCCGTGATGCCTTCAATCTTCTGATCGCCTCGGGCAACCTTCCCGACATCGTTGGCGGTGACGCCAACGGTGGTTTGAAGGAGGATTTCATCCGCTACGGGCTGGAGGGTGCGTTCATTCCGCTCGATGAGCTGATCGAGGAAAACGCCCCCAACCTTAAGGCCTTCTTCGACAGCCACAAGGAAATCCGCAATGCGATTTCCGGACCGGACGGCAAGCTTTATTTCATCCCCTATGTGCCTGATGGCAAGTTCTCGCGCGGCTGGTTCATCCGCCAGGACTGGCTCGACAAGCTCGGCCTGAAGCAGCCGGAGACACCGGAAGAGGTCTACGAGGTTCTGAAAGCCTTCCGCGACAAGGACCCGAACGGCAATGGTCTCAAGGATGAAGTGCCTTATTTTGCCCGTGAGGAAATCGATGCCGTCCGCCTCATCAACCTGTGGGACGCTCGTGTGTCGGGATCCGAACGTTATGGCGACTTTGCCGTTTACGACGGGCAGCTGCGTCACCCGTGGGCAGAGGAAAACTACAAGACGGGCATTTCCAATGTCGCCAAGTGGTACAAGGAAGGCTTGATCGACAAGGAGATATTCACCCGCGGCGCCCGTTCGCGCGAATATCTGCTGGGCAACAATCTCGGCGGCATGACGCATGACTGGTTCGCCAGCACCTCGACCTACAATGACGCCCTGTCGCCCAAGATTGAAGGCTTTGCGCTGAAGCCGATGCTTCCGCCCAAGACCGTCTCGGGCCAACGCTTCGAGGATTCGCGGCGCCTGCGTGTCCAGCCCGTCGGCTGGGCCATTTCGGCGACCAATGAACACCCCGTCGAAACCATCAAATATTTCGACTTCTGGTTCTCGCAGCAGGGCCGCATCCTGTCGAATTTCGGCGTTGAGGGTCTGACCTACGAAATGGTCGATGGCAAACCGCAGTTCAAGAAGGAAATCCTCGACAACAAGGATCCGGTCAATGCCCAGCTATGGGCGGTCGGTGCGGCGATCCCGCGCGGATACTGGATGGATTACGAATATGAGCGGCAGTGGACGAACAAGATCGCGCTTGAGGGCATCGACCTCTACGAGAAGTGCAACTGCCTCAAGGACGAGTTCATGGGCGTTTCCCTGAACGCCGAGGAAAAAGCGACCTTCGACCGCTACTGGCCGAGCATCCTCACCTACATGACCGAGATGCAGCAGACCTGGATTCTCGGCGCGCAGGACGTCGATACCGGCTGGAACGCCTACAAGAAGCGCCTCACTGCTCTTGGTTACGACGAGGTCATCAAGATGATGCAGTCGGCCTATGACCGCCAGTACAAGGCGGCGCAATAAACCCTCCGACCATGATGGCGGCCTTGTCGCCGCCATCCTTTCCCTTCTGTTTTCATAGGAGTTAGAGCGCAATGCGTCCCTCTGCCCCGGCCATCTCCAGACAGACACTTCTCGATGAACCCCGCCCGGGCTCATTGACCATTGGCTACGAGCCGAGCGAAGAAGCACAACCGACGGAGAACCCTCCGCGCTTTTCATGGCTACCCGATATTGACGACGGCGCGCGTTACGCGCTGCGCATTTCGACCGATCCCGGCTTTGCAGACAAAAAAACGCTCGTCTTCGAAGATCTCGCCTGGAATTTCTTCACCCCGGATGAAGCACTGCCGGACGGCCATTATCACTGGTGTTATGCGCTATGGGATCAGAAATCCGCAACAGCGCATTCCAACTGGAGCGCCGTCCGCAGTTTCGAGATCAGTGAAGCACTGCCGAAAACGCCGCTGCCCGGCAGGTCCGCCCGCCATGCTGCCGCGCAAACCAGCCACCCTCGGCTGTGGCTCAACTCCGAGCAATTGAGTGCCTTCGCCGATGCCGTTGCGAAGGACCCCAACCATTGCGGCTGGGCCGAGTTTTACGAAAAATCGGTCGAGCCGTGGCTCGAGCGGCCGGTCATGCCGGAACCGCAGCCTTATCCCAACAACACGCGTGTCGCCACGCTCTGGCGGCAGATGTATATAGATTGCCAGGAAGTGATCTATGCGATCCGGCACCTGGCCATTGCCGGCCGCGTGCTCGGGCGTGACGACCTGCTCGATGCGTCCCGTAAATGGCTGTTGGCCGTCGCCGCCTGGGACACGAAAGGGGCGACCTCGCGCGCCTATAATGACGAGGCGGGGTTCCGTGTCGTCGTCGCGCTCGCCTGGGGTTATGACTGGCTATACGACCACCTGAGCGAAGACGAACGCAGGACCGTGCGATCCGTTCTTCTCGAACGGACGCGGGAAGTTGCCGACCATGTCATCGCACACGCCCGCATTCACGTCTTTCCCTATGACAGCCATGCCGTGCGCTCGCTTTCGGCTGTATTGACGCCGGCCTGTATCGCACTTCAGGGCGAAAGCGACGAGGCTGGCGAATGGCTCGACTATACCGTCGAATTCCTTGCCACGCTCTATTCTCCCTGGGCGGGAACCGATGGTGGTTGGGCGGAAGGTCCGCATTACTGGATGACCGGCATGGCCTATCTCATCGAGGCCGCCAATCTGATCCGCTCCTATATCGGTTATGACCTTTATCAACGGCCTTTTTTCCAGAATACCGGCCGCTTCCCGCTTTACACCAAGGCGCCCGGCACCCGTCGCGCCAACTTCGGCGACGACTCCACGCTCGGCGATCTTCCCGGCCTGAAACTCGGCTACAATGTCCGGCAATTTGCCGGCGTCACCGGCAATGGCCATTACCAATGGTATTTCGATCACATCAAGGCTGATGCGACGGGGACCGAAATGGCCTTTTACAATTACGGCTGGTGGGACCTGAACTTCGACGATCTCGTCTATCGCCACGATTACCCGCAGGTGGAGGCCGTCTCGCCAGCCGACCTGCCGGCACTCGCCGTTTTCGATGATATCGGTTGGGCGACCATCCAAAAAGACATGGAAGACCCGGACCGGCACCTGCAGTTCGTCTTCAAATCCAGCCCTTACGGTTCGCTCAGTCACAGTCACGGCGACCAGAACGCCTTTGTGCTTTATGCCCATGGCGAGGATCTGGCGATCCAGTCCGGTTATTACGTGGCGTTCAATTCGCAGATGCATCTGAATTGGCGCCGTCAGACACGGTCGAAAAACGCCGTGCTGATCGGCGGCAAAGGGCAATATGCGGAAAAGGACAAGGCACTTGCACGCCGCGCCGCCGGCCGCGTCGTCTCGGTGGAGGAACTGCCGGGACATGTTCGTATCGTCGGCGATGCGACCGCCGCATATCAGGTTGCGAACCCCCTTGTTCAAAAGGTGCTGCGCGAAACCCACTTCGTCAATGACAGCTACTTCGTGATTGTCGACGAGGTGGAATGTTCCGAACCCCAGGAACTGCAATGGCTTTGCCATACACTCGGAGCGCTGCAGACCGGCAGGTCAAGCTTCCGCTACAATGGCCGCAAAGCCGGTTTCTACGGACAGTTCGTCTATTCTTCGGGCGGTAAGCCGCAAATCAGCGCCGTGGAAGGTTTTCCCGATATCGATCCGAAAGAATTCGAAGGCCTCGACATTCACCACCATGTCTGCGCCACGGTTCCGGCCGCCACCCGGCATCGCCTTGTCACCCTTCTGGTGCCTTATAGCCTGAAGGAGCCGAAGCGCATTTTCAGCTTCATCGATGATCAGGGTTTTTCCACCGACATCTACTTCAGCGATGTCGATGACGAGCGTTTCAAGCTCTCCCTTTCCAAGCAGTTCTAACATTACGAGGTTTTCCAATGCAGCGTTTTACCAACAGAACCATCGTTGTCGCCGGGGCCGGCCGGGATATCGGCCGTGCATGCGCCATCCGTTTCGCACAGGAAGGCGCCAATGTCGTTCTTACCTATAACGGCGCGGCAGAGGGTGCGGCCACAGCCGTTTCCGAAATCGAAAAGCTTGGCCGGTCGGCTCTGGCGATAAAGGCAGATCTCACAAACGCCGCCGAAGTCGAGGCTGCGATTTCTGCGGCTGCCGACAAGTTTGGAGAAATCCACGGCCTCGTCCATGTTGCCGGCGGCCTGATCGCCCGCAAGACAATTGCAGAGATGGATGAAGCATTCTGGCGTCAGGTCCTCGACGTCAATCTGACATCGCTGTTTCTGACGGCCAAGGCCGCATTGCCGAAAATGGCCAAAGGCGGCGCGATCGTCACCTTCTCGTCGCAGGCCGGCCGTGATGGCGGCGGGCCAGGCGCTCTTGCCTATGCCACCTCCAAGGGTGCAGTAATGACCTTCACCCGCGGACTTGCCAAGGAAGTCGGTCCTGATATCCGCGTCAACGCCGTTTGCCCTGGCATGATCTCCACCACTTTCCACGACACCTTCACCAAGCCGGAGGTGCGCGAACGGGTGGCTGGCGCGACGTCGCTCAAGCGCGAAGGATCGAGCGCAGACGTCGCCGGTCTGGTGGCCTTCCTCGCATCTGACGATGCCGCTTATGTCACCGGCGCCTGCTACGACGTCAATGGCGGCGTCCTGTTCTCCTGATGATCCGGATCGCCTCATGACGGTAACGCTCCCCCGGGCTGGCCGGATTGCCATTCTCGGCACCTCGCTCGTCCAGCAGAACCATATTGGCGACGCCAGCTCGCTTGCCACATCGGCACGCGGCTGGATGAGCTGGGCAGAGGTCCTGTCGCATGGCAGGCTTTGCTGCCCGGTCCACCACGATCCATCCGTGCCGCCCGGCTGGGAGCCGAGCAACCGGCCGGGCATCAGCCGGTTCTTTTCCGGTCTCAATTTCGGAGTTTCCGGCCAGAAGGCGGTCGAGATCGAACGCCGGCTGCCACGGTTGCTGCAATCGGATTTCGATCTGGTTATTGTCGATGCCGGCACCAACGACATGATGGTGGAAACGCGCCAGACGATTGCAGATACGCGGGCAAGGATCGCCTCAGTCCTGCTCGCCGCCGGCAAGACCGTCATTTTGCTTCCCATTCTGGCGCGAAGCACTGGAAAATGGCCGGCGGGCGGTGCAGAGCGGGCAAAGGCCCACTGGATCAACCGGCAGAGCACCGAATTTGCGGCCAACAACGCCAATTGCCATGTCTTCGACTGGAACGCGGCGTGGGTCGATCCTGACAGCGAATGCGGTGAGCCATATCCCGGCTATTCCGATGACGGAACCCATTTTTCCGTGGCCGGCGCCTTTGCGGTCGGGCAATTGCTGGCGGATTATCTCGAAACGATCGTGCCCCGTGCGCCGGCCCGGCTCCTGTCAAAGGATGATCGCTTCGATCCGGCAAACAATCCCGCCGGCAATCTCGCATCAGATCTCTCGGCCCGGATCGTCACCGACACAGATGAGCAGAACCATCGTCTCGGCGGGCAGCTTGTCCACCCCGGCACGGGCGTCTGGGTGGAGGCTATCTGCGATGTGGAGGTACCGGCACATGATGGTGTCCTCGGGATATCGCTGCGACTGAAAGATGTCGCAGCCGAAGGACAGACGGTGACAGCGCTGGCACCCTTCCGTGCCGATGACGGCAGACCCTTTTCCTTTCCATCCGGACAGTGGAAAGGCGCGTTAAGAACCCCTCCCCTGAAACTGCGGCCGGGCAAAGCGCCACCTGAGCTTTTTCTCGATGTGATTTTGCTGCCCGGTTCTCAACCGATCGAGATCGATGTTTCCGGAATTGACATCCACCCCATTTCAAATCCGGTGCGTGCATGAAACATTCTCAGGACAAACCACGCCTGCTGATCGCGATGCGTAGCGAGCTTCCGGAAGGCTTCTTCGGTCCGCGCGAGTGGGCAAGGCTGAATGCCGTAACGGATATTATTCCGGGTTTTCCCCACGCGGATTTCGACACGGCTGACGGTGCCGAAGCCCTCGCCGGCGCTGATATTATGCTCGCGGCCTGGGGTACGCCACCTCTTACACGCGACCGCCTTTCGCGCGCGCCGCGGCTGAAAATGCTGGCCTATGCGGCATCATCGGTGCGGGTGGTTGCACCGGCGGAATTCTGGGAGACGTCGGATATTCTGGTCACGACAGCAGCTTCTGCCATGGCCGTGCCGGTTGCCGAATTCACCTATGCGGCAATCATCATGTGCGGCAAGGATGTGTTTCGATTGCGGGATGAACACAGAACAGAGCGCGGCACCGGCGTTTTTGGCAGCAGGCGCGGCAGAAGCCTGCCACATCTTGGCAATCATGCCCGCAAGGTTGGCATTGTCGGCGCCTCGCGCATCGGGCGGCTGGTGATGGAGATGCTGGCGCGCGGCAAATTCGAGATTGCCGTTTACGATCCCTTTCTGTCAGCGGAGGAGGCCGCGTCCCTTGGCGCAAAGAAAGCCGAACTGGACGAGCTTCTCGCTTGGTCGGACGTCGTTTCACTGCACGCACCGATCCTGCCGGAAACGCACCATATGATCGGCGCCCGCGAACTGGCGCTGATGGCCGACCATGCCATCTTCATCAACACCGCGCGAGGCTGGCTGGTCGACCACGATGCACTGCTGGCTGAAGCGATTTCTGGACGGCTGCGCATTCTGATCGACACGCCCGAACCCGAGCCCCTGCCCACGGACAGCCCGTTTTACGATCTGCCCAATGTCGTTCTCACCCCCCATATAGCCGGAGCGCTGGGCAATGAATTGCGGGCGCTTTCCGATCTGGCCATTACCGAGATCGAACGCTTCGTCGCGGGACTTCTGCCGCTCCACCCGGTCCGGAAGCAGGATATGGAGCGTATGGCATGAGTGGTTCCGACTATTGCTTTTCGACCCTCGGCTGCTCCGAACTCAGCCTCCACGAGACCGCCGATCTGGCAGAGCTCCATGGCATCGCAAGCGTCGAACTGCGCGCACTTTCCGGCACCATCGACCTTATAGCCGCGCTCACTGCCGAATTTGGCACACCTGCCCGATTTGCCGCCTTTCTGAGCGAACGCAACCTCAGGGTTGCCGCTCTCAACACATCCATGCGGTTATTCGGGAGCGATAGTCTCTCCGAGATCGAGCCCTTCATCGACTGGGCAGAGGCTGCCAACATCGCCTATCTGCGGATATTCGACGGCGGCAAGAAAATTGGGCCGGAAGATTTGGACCGTTCGGCGGCGCTGCTGGATAATTGGCAAGCCGTTAGACAGACACGTGGACTGAACGTCGACCTGATGATCGAAACCCATGATGCGCTTTCGGATTTTGAACAGCTTCTCACCTTCATCGAGCAGGTGCCGGCCGCCCGGATATTGTGGGACACCCACCACACCTGGGCAAAAGGCTCCAATCTCAAAATGGTTTGGCGTCAGATCGAAAGAAACGTCGTCCATCTGCACGTCAAGGACAGCGTGATGGATAGCGACGGAAAACGGCGCTACGTTTTGCCAGGGCAAGGCGAGTTTCCGATATCAGAGTTGCTTTCGCTTATTCTGCCGAATGAACGGCAAATCCCTCTCAGTCTGGAATGGGAACGCCACTGGCATCCCCAACTGCCACCGCTCGCAGATGCACTCAAGGCTGCGCACAGCTGGTGGCGACAAGGAGTCTCCTGATGCGCATAGCCGAAATTCACCTCACACCGGTCGCCATTCCCGACAGGCCACTTTTGAACTGCAAAGGTGTCCATCAGCCGCATGCACTGCGCACCGTCATCGAGGTCATATGCGATGACGGTACGGTCGGCCTCGGGGAAAGTTACGGAAGTATCAAGGCGCTGGAAGGTCTGCGGCGCGCTGCTCCGGCACTCATCGGACTGGATCCATTTCATCTGCACGAACTGAAGTCCCGGATCATAGCCGCTTTGCCGGATGGCGGCGGTATCAATGCCAAATCAGCCGTCGCCGATCACAAGCTGACGGATGTGGTCGCATCTGCCTTTGAAGTTCCGTGTCTCGACATTCAGGGCAAGCTTCTCGGTCGCCCGGTATGCGACCTCCTCGGCGGAGCTGTTCGGACCAGTGTACCATTCAGTGCCTATCTGTTTTTCAAGTTTGCGGGGCATATCGGAGAAGCGCCGGACGAATGGGGAGAGGTTCTCACACCTGACCAGATGGTTGGGGAAGCGCGCAGAATGGTCGAGAACCACGGCTTCCAATCGCTGAAGCTCAAGGGCGGCGTACTCCATCCCGACCTTGAAATCGAAACTATGCTGAAGCTTCGGGAAGCCTTTCCGCGTCATCCTTTGCGCATTGACCCAAATGGAGGCTGGACGGTCGAGACTGCGATCCATGTGGCGCGCAAGCTTGAGAATGTTCTGGAATATCTGGAAGACCCGGTCCTGGGCATGGACCAGATGGCGCAAGTGGCCGCCGCAACCTCAATCCCTCTCGCGACAAACATGGTCGTGCTGGAGTTCGATCACATTGCCGCAGCCTTTGAAAAAAAGGCGGTAAAGATAGTGCTTTCCGATCATCACTACTGGGGCGGTCTTCGCGCCGCATCCCATCTTTCAAAAATCTGCGAGGTGCTGGACCTAGGTCTTTCGATGCATTCCAACTCGCATCTTGGCATCACACTCGCGGCGATGGTCCACGCCGCTGCTGCGACACCAAATCTCACCTTCGACTGCGACACCCATTACCCCTGGACGGCGACAGACGTCATCGAAGGAACGCCCTTCATTTTCCGCGACGGGAAACTTGCCTTGCCGACAAAACCGGGACTTGGCGTATCACTGGACAGGAACAAACTCGCGTCTCTTGCGGCACTTTATGACGAGAGCAGTTTGAAGGAACGCGATGACACGGCTTACATGAAGCTTTTTGATCCCGATTACACAAGACGCGTGCCGCGTTGGTGAGGTTGCTGCAAGCTGCCGCGACGTCACCGCACTCGGTGCTTTTCTGGCATCTGAGGACGCTCTCGCTGCATCCTGACCGTCGTTTCGCCACCCGCGGCGACTCCGAGAAGCGCCGCGACGACCCCTTGGGCTACAAGAGCGCCACAGACCGCAACCGCTTCGCGAAATCCATCCGCCTCTGGATGCGGGCCTGTCAGCACGACGATTCCATTGCCAAAATGGTAACGAGCCGCGGCAATATCGCCGTTCTGATAGGTGGCAATCTTCTTGAACCCGCGTACGTCTTTCGGCTCTGACATGTACGGACCATCCTGAAAGAAGACCGTCTGCTTTTCCCCGTCCGCTCGCGAGGTAGGCGCCCATGCACGAGCCGTAAAAGCCGCCTCCCCTCCAAGCAATCGAACTTGCGCCAATCAAAAGTTGCATAAATGATTGACTCTTTTGCCTACGTGGGCAAGCTTCAGTAAGAAAATGACGGGGAACATAACAAATCATCATGTCGCCAGATCGCTTCAATGAATGCCTGCGGGTGATCCGCTGGACGCCAATCAATATTGCCTCTGCCCTGCAATGCGAACTCTCCTGGATCGAAGCGCTGGAAGCCGGCAATGAAGCCGTTCCTGATGGGCTCGCAACATGGCTGGAAACGCTAGCACAAGCTCATGAGGCCCTGCCGCCGCCATCGACCTACCGGGGAAAACGGTCGTCGTTCTGACGGGGGTAACAGCTGAAAACTTCACCAACAATCGGATCATAGCAATGAAATCTCTTATTGCGGCCATTGGCCTCATCGCCTTCTCAAGCCCTGCCTTCGCAGCTTCCTGCGAGAAAAACTTCACCGTTTCGGGTGTGTCGATGGTGACTGCCGTCTCTTACAAGTCCTGGCAGGAGCTGCCGAAAGCCAAGGCACCTGCCGTCCTTCAGAAGCTTGCCCAGGCAGTCGCGGCAGAAGGCTTCTCCGGGATCCAGATCAACAAGGCACTTTCGTCGATCGATGCCCATCAGGAAACCAGCGGCAGCGGCAGAATTCAGACGCTGCGGGTGGTGGCGCGCCAGAAAGGCAATGCTGTCCGGATCGATGCTGTTTTCAATATCCAGGCAGGACAGATCGCTGACAAGAACGTCATTCGCGAGGGCATCTGCAATATCATAAAGGGCGTGTGAGGCGCAGCTCAACAACATCTGACCTCGGTGGCATGATGCCTTCTATGCACCGAGGCAGGCCTTTGTGTTGAGCAAAGGCACCTGCTGGCCCTCCTCGCAAACCGAACGCGACAGCACCACAACAGCCATGTCGGAAGTGGGATTGGCCAATGCCGAGGCGCTGAAGCCCGACCGCTACTATACTGCCGCGTGCATGTAGATGTTCTTCCGGCCCGGCACGATCGATATCGAGCACTGGCGCGATGGACGGCCGGTTCTGCTGGTCTCTCGCGCGCGACTGTCCACCAGAAACTCGCAGGCCTGATCGATGCGGGATTGATCCGTGAGACCGAGGAAACGCGGCCGTCTCTACCGCGGCGCGCAAGGTGCGGCGGGTGAGATCGGCCATATCCAGTTCGCGCGCGAGCCCGCGCCACTCTGCCGCTGCGGCAAGATCGGCTGCGTCGAGGCGCGTGCCGCCGGCTGGGGCAATCGCCCGCGAGCTGCGCAGGGAGGGCGTCGAGGCCCATACCGCCCGCGACGTGACCCGGCTTGTCGAACTTGGACAGCCGCTTGCCATTCACCTCGTCAGGGAGTCCGGCCGCATTCTCGGCGAGGTCATGACAAGCCTCGTCAGCATCCTGAACCCGCAGATGATCGTCATCGGCGGCACGCTGGCCATTGCCAACGACCATCTTCTGGCCGGCATTCGCGAACTGGTCTACAAACGCTCGCTTCCGCTGGCGACCAGGGAACTGGAACTGGTGATAGCGCCGCCAGACCCCGACGCTGGTATCATAGGCGCCGCCATTCTCGTGGTTGAGGAACAGATGAAGGCGCAGAACGTCGAAATGGTGATGTTGCGTCACAGTGCGCACCCGGCGCTCAGGTGAAGGAACAGATTTGCGCTCAGTCCGAGCTTTGCTGTCAAATGTGAACAACAGTGGCTCGCCCGACGCGACTTGTTTAATTGGTCAGCGCCGTGAAACAGGTATCGAAAAACTCCAAACCATGTGACCAAAGCCGATCAGCACTGACACGTTAAAGCCAGTCCAGCGCCTTCGCTGCGCGAATGGCTTCGGAGCGCCGGTTACAATCGAGCTTCCGGAAAAGGTTGCCCAGGTGAAACTTTACCGTCACTTCCGAGATGTTCAGCGTCTGGGCGATCTTCTTGTTCGACATACCACTGGCAAGCAGTTGCAGCATCTGCGCTTCCCGCTGGGAAAGCCCGCCATGCAGGGCGCGCGCCTGCGGCGAGTTTACCGAGTCGGCAAATATCGACAGCGCGGTGCGGACATCGGAGGAGGTCTCGATGAAACTGCGGATGCGACGATTGTTCAAGAGCGGTGACAGGAACACACGCTCCTTCGACAACACACCTCTGCAGCCAAGGCGGGTCGCGGATTCAAGGGCTGTAAGAATATGCGCGCGGGCAGCGGCATTGTCGCGGCGCTGATGCGCGGCATAGCTCTGCCAGATCCTGAGCGCTACTTTTTCCCGGTTGGTAACCTTGGGGTTGGCGATCATCGCGTCTATCTGGCGGGAGAGATAGGCGCGCGGCGTAAAGAGATGCACGGCGTCGCGTAGCCACGCCATGACATAGGCGATCTCGTCACGACGCGTCAGCCTCGACAGGTCCTCATGCGCACTTTCCACCCAGTTGCGGCCCATCGGCATGCGGATTGCCGAAAGAGTGGCGGCGGCATCCGCCCAGCGATTGGCATTCTGGTAGGCGATGGCCGTCCTGATCTCCATCATCGCGTGGAATTGAAGCCCTTCCGACAGGTGGATCCAGAGACCGTCCAGAAAACCCGCACGAACGGTCATCGGGAAATGGTCGATGAGCACCTGCGAGGCGTAAAACAGCGCAAACTGCATCAGGCTTGGCCAGATTTCGGCGGCGGCGAATTGATCGAACTCGTGCTCAACAAAATGCAGCAGGTCACGCGGCTTTCCCGCCTCGTAGGCGAGACAGGCCTCGGCAAGCCGCAACATCCGGAACTCCTGCACCGCATCATGCGGCACCTGCTCCAGCCTTGCGCGCGCCTCCTGTGCCGCCCGGCGAGCCAGAAGCACGTCGCCGCTCATCAGCCGCAGCACGATCTGGTGCAGATGGATGAAGAATTCGAGCAAAGGCTGCCCTCCCATCTTGCGCAGATAGATGAGGGCGCGGGTGGCCGCGGCCTCCGCCTCGCGAAAATTGCGGCGGCGGATTTCGAATTCAAGCAACGCATTATAATAAGCCGCCCATTTGCCGTGATCGTCCAAGGGATAATCGGCCATGAATTCGCCGAGGCGCGTTATCATCGCGTCGTTGGGCGTCAGGTCCTCGGCGATCATCAGGTTTAGCCGGAAGGTTCGGGCAGCGAAAGAAAACCGCGAGTCCCGGGAAAGCACTTTCAGCGGATCGAGATAGTCCGAGCCGAGGCTTTTGCCGACCAGATGCCGCACGCGTTGTAACTCTCCCTGTTTCAGCAGGGCGCGGGTCACGGCAAACAGCACGGTTTCGTTCGTTGCGATCATATCCTGTGAAAACCGCATGATGATCTCACGAAACCTGTCGACGCTGCTTCGGTAGATCAGTTCACGGCCGTGGGCGCGTTCAAGCATCTGTGCGGCATGGGTCTCATGGCCCCGGTCGAGCAACATCGCCATCGCCGCAAGCGAATTCCCTGCCCTTTCAAAGGCGGAGGCGACCTCCACCACGGCGCTGCCGACCTGCAAGGTGGCGAGACGGTCGCGTGCCGCCAGGGTCAAAAGCCGAAAGAGCGTGGGATGTTGTTCGGGACGTCCGGTGAGGAAAGGTGGGAGCAATTCCCTCCACTCCGCCTTGGGTTCAGCAGACGGATTTTCGAGCCACAAACAAAGCTCGACTGTCTGGGCGGGGGAAAGATGCGGCAGATAGTTTTCCCGCAGATATTCTGCACACAGCGTTTCATCCGGCTGCCGGGCCAACGCCAGGAAGGCCGGCCATCCCGCAAAATCCTCAAGCGCGATGCGTCGCTGTTCGAATGGGAGGCTTTCGGCTTCATCGTTACCTAGTGCCAGTTCATCCGGTCCGATGGTGAGCGAACCGCGATGCAGGATTTGTCGCGCCAGCCCGCTGATCCGTTGATCGGGGCGGCACGCGATGACCACGAAGCGCACCGATTCCAGAATGCTGGCAGGCATACGCACTGCCCGGGCAAAGACCGGCACGTCCCACAGAAGGCGGCCATTAGCCACATCGTCGCTTCGCGGCTGGTGCGTGCGGCATATGGTGGTGCCCAGCTCTTTCGCAAGCATCTCCAGCAGCACGCTTTTCCCCGCTCCTGCCGGCGCACGCAGAAAAATGACACCGGCGGTTTCGCAGGCGATACGACGGCAAAGGCGGGTGCGGGGCAAAAGCATCATTCCCGAGGGATAGGAGATTTAATCAACAAAACCTATACCAATCTTTCAAAAAACTATACCTTTCAGCAATTGTTCAAACCGACATGCGGTGAAAAATTGTGCTCAGACAACTGATGCACAAGGAACGTTCCACCGATGCAGCAACATCCGCTGGTCGCGATTTTGAACAGGCTCGGCGCTTTCGTGCTGGTCATGATCGCCCTGTCCATCATGATTTTCGCGTTGGCCCGTGTGGTGCCGGGTGATCCCGCTCGCATGGCGCTCGGCCCGGCGGCAACGCAGGAACAGGTGGATGCGCTGCGCGGCGAGATGGGTCTCGACAAGCCGCTCGCCGTTCAATATCTCGACTATATCGGCAACGCCCTGCACGGCGATCTCGGCTTCTCACTGGTTTCCCAGCGCCCGGTCACCACCGATCTGGCGCAGACCGTTCCGGCCACGGTCGAGCTGGTGCTGGTCTCGGTCATCTTCATGTTCGCCGTCGCCATTCCACTCGGCGTCATCACCGCGCATTACCGCGATCGGCCGCTGGACCATATCGGCCGCATCCTGTCGCTCACCGGGGTGACGATCCCGAGCTTTCTTTTCGCCATCACGCTGCAATTGCTGGCCGCCCGGTTTCTCTCCGGCTGGCCGATCATCGGCAGGCTTGACCACGGGCTCGGCTGGCAGGGCGGTCCAACCGGTTTCATCCTGATCGACGGCACGTTGGCCGGACGGTTCGATGTGGTGCTGGATGCGCTCAAGCATCTCGCGTTGCCGGCCTTTGCGCTTTCCATGGCGGGCATCGGCCAGATCACTCGCATCACGCGCTCCTCGATGATCGAGAACCAGCGCAAGGACCACGTGCTGACCCTGCAAAGTTTCGGTGTGCCGGAGCGGGTCATCATCTTCCGTTATCTGCTGAAGCTTTCCTCCATCGCGCCGCTGACGATCATGGGGCTCGAATTCGCGTCGCTGATCGGCAATGCCTTCGTGATCGAAATGGTCTTCGCCTGGGGCGGCTTCGCTTCCTATGGGCTGAACGCCATCCTTCAGAAAGACCTCAATGCCGTGACCGCCGTGGTGCTGGTGGCCGGCCTGTTCTTCATCGTTGCGAACCTGATCGTGGATGTCCTGATCTCGATCATCGACCCGCGCCTGCGCCGCAAGGAGGCTCGCTGATGGCTGATATGAAAATGCTCGAACCCACCGATCGGGGCCTAAGCGCCGGTTACATGATGTGGTACCGCTTCAGCCGTAATCCGGCGGCGGTCATCGGTTCGCTGATCCTTTTGTCTGTGCTGGTGCTGGCGGTCTTTGCGCCATGGCTCACGCCCTATCCCAAACATATCGGCGCGGTTGTCGATTTCCGCGCCCGCCACATGCCGCCGGATCTGGAGCACTGGTTCGGCACCGACAAGGCCGGACGCGATATCTTTTCCCGTACCATCTTCGGGCTGCGGGTTTCGTTGCTTCTCGTCATCGGCGTGCTTGGCATTTCGGTGCCTGTCGGCACGGTACTTGGCCTCGTTGCCGGTTATTTCGGCGGCTGGACCGAAAAGCTCATCAGCGGCCTGACGAATGTGATGCTGGCCATGCCGCCGCTCGTCATGGCGCTCGCGGTCTCCAACCTCCTGGAACCGACTTTGACGAACGCCATGATCGCAATCACGCTGCTATGGTGGACCTGGCATGCGCGGCTGATCTATTCGGTATCGAAATCCATTGCCTCCGAAGACTACATCGAAGCCGCGCGTCTTGCCGGGGCGGGCCCGCTGCACATTCTCTTTCGTGAAATCTTGCCCAATTGCGTCTCGGTCATATCGGTCAAGACAACGCTGGATGCCGCCTTCGTTATCCTGTTCGGCGCAACGCTGAGCTTCCTCGGTTTCGGCGTCAAACCGCCGACCCCAGACCTTGGATCGATGGTTGCCGACGGGCGCCAGTTCATGCCGGATTTCTGGTGGGAAGTGCTCTGCCCCGGCGCGGCCGTGCTTTACGTGACGCTGGGTTTCAACCTGCTGGGCGACGGCCTGCGCGACATGTTCGACGTGGAAAGCTAAAGTCATGACTGAACCGCTTCTCAAGGTCGAAAACCTCAACGTCACCTTCTCCAATTACGGCCGCACCCGCCAGGTGCTGCGCAATGTCGCCTTCACGGTTGCCGCCGGCGAGCGCGTGGCGCTGATCGGCGAGACCGGATCGGGCAAATCCGTCACCGCCAAGACGATCATCGGCACCCTGCCGAAGAATGCCGCGATCACATCAGGCGCCATCATCATCGATGGCCGGGATGTGCTTGCTCTGCCGCGCAAAGAACGTGAGGCGCTGAAGGGAACGGCCTTTTCGCTGATAATGCAGGACCCGCTATCCTCCTTCAATCCGGTCTTCAAAATCGGCACGCATCTAGATGATGTCATGCGCTTTGCCGACAAACGCGATGGTATCAATTCGTCCAAGGCTGGGCGCCGCAACCGCATCGCAGCGGTTCTGCGCCGGGTGCAGCTTGCCGATACCGAGCGGGTGATGAATGCCTATCCGTCCGAACTTTCGGGCGGCATGCGCCAGCGTGTCCTGATCGGGCTTGCGCTTCTGCACCAGCCGAAGCTTCTGATCGCCGATGAGCCCGGCACCGCACTCGACGTGACCACGCAGGATGAAATCCTCAACCTCATCAACCAGCTGGTTGCCGAAGAAAACATGGCACTGCTGATGATCACCCACAATCTCGGCGTCGTGCGCAAGGTGGCGGACCGGGTCGTGGTCATGCATCACGGTGATATCGTTGAGACTGGTCCCTGCACGCAAATCCTGCATTCTCCTGCTGCGGATTATACGCGTTCGCTGCTGGATGCGGTGCCGCCGCTCTATGGCTCCCGTGTCACGGATCTCGCCCAAAGCACGCGGCAGCCGATCATCACCATCGAAGGCCTCAACAAGATTTACGGCAGACGCAATGGCTACCATGCCGTGCGCGACGTGAACATCACGCTGAAGGAAGGCGAAGTGTTCGGTTTGGCCGGTGAATCCGGCTCCGGCAAGACCTCGGTTGCGCGCATGATCATGGGCCTTTCGCGTCCCACTTCCGGTAATCTCGTCATTGACGCCCCGGTGCCTGAACGCGGCAAGCGCCTGACGCAGATCGTTTACCAAAATCCCGGTACTTCGCTCAATCCGAAGCGTACCGTCAGGCAGACGCTCGCTCTGCCATTGAAATCCATCGGCATGGACGGCCAGGTGCGTGAAAGCCGCATGCAGGAACTGATGGAGCTGGTGCGACTGCCGCAATCCTATCTCGGCAAATATCCGCATGAGCTTTCCGGCGGCCAGAAGCAGCGCGTGGCGATTGCCCGCGCACTGGCGGCCGAGCCGAAAATCCTCATCCTCGATGAGCCAACGGCAGCACTCGATGTCTCCGTGCAGAAGACGGTGATCGACCTTCTGCTGCAGCTGCGCGAGGAGCTTGGCCTGACCTATCTGATGATCTCGCACGACCTGTCGCTGATGCGCAATTTCTGTTCGCGCATCGCCATCATGCTGCGTGGCGAGATTGTCGAAGAGGGCGTGACGTCGGCGGTCTTCGCCGAGCCGTCGCATCCCTATACCCGCGCCCTGATAGCGGCCATCCCCGTCGTCACCGACGAGGAAGAGCGTCTGAAACCCACCGTGACCGAGGAAGAGCGCATGCGCTTCCTCGTAAAAACGACAGATTGATAAAGAGGAGCCTGACGTGTATCGCGTTGGAATTGACGTCGGCGGCACGAATACCGATGCCGTTGTGTTGCAGGATAAAACCGTTCTGGCAGGGGTGAAGGCCTCCACGACAGAGGATGTGACGTCCGGTGTCATCGAAGCCCTTGAAAAGGTCATCGAGGCGTCGGGCATCGACCGGGCGCGCATCGGTGCCGTGATGATCGGCACCACGCATTTCACCAATGCGGTGATCGAGCGCCGGCATATGGACGAGGTCGCAGCCATCCGGATCGGTCTGCCATCCGGCGCCGGCCTGCCACCCATGGTTGATTGGCCGGATGATCTGAAGGAAATCGTTGGCAACCACGGTTACCAGGTGCGCGGCGGTTACGAGTTCGACGGTCGCGAAATTTCGCCGCTCGATGAGGACGAAATCGTCCGCATCGCCGCCGATATTCGCGCCAAGGGCCTGAAGGCAGCCGCCGTCACCTGCGTTTTCAGCGGCATCAATGATGCTATGGAAGTGCGGGCGAAGGAAATCCTGCAGGACCGCTGCCCCGGCCTGCCGGTGGTCATGTCCAAGGATATTGGCCGTCACGGTCTGCTTGCGCGTGAAAGTGCGGCGATCATGAATGCCAGCCTGCTATCGCTTGCCGACCGCACCGTTGCGGCTTTCGGCGAAGCGCTGAAGGCAGCGGGCATCACCTGCCCGTTCTACATCACCCAGAACGACGGCACGCTGATGGCGGCGGATGTGGTGCGTGGTTTCCCCGTGCTCACCTTCGCTTCCGGCCCGACGAACTCCATGCGCGGTGCGGCGTTCCTTACCGGTCTCAAGGATGCGGTCGTGGTTGATGTCGGCGGTACCACCTCCGATGTCGGCTCGCTGTCGCACGGCTTCCCGCGCCAGGCGTCCACGACGGTGGATATTGGCGGCGTGCGCACGAATTTCCGCATGCCTGATGTTTTCTCCATCGGTCTTGGCGGCGGTTCTCTGGTGGTCAATGGCGACCATGGCCTGACCGTCGGCCCGAAATCCGTTGGTTACCGCGTCCGCCGCGATGCGCTCTGCTTCGGCGGCTCGACCCTGACGGCAACCGATATCGCGGTTGCCTCCGGCAAGGCCGATGTGGGCGAAAAAGCGCTGGTGTCCAGCCTCGACAAGAGGCTCGTGGATGCGGCGGTGAACAAGATAAACGACATGCTCGAGGCTTGCGTGGAGCGCAGCCGCATCTCGTCCTCACCGGTGCCGGTGATCGCCGTTGGCGGTGGTTCGATCCTGATGCCGGACCGTATTGGCAATCTGGACGTCATCAGGCCTGAGAATTTCGCGGTGGCCAACGCCGTCGGCGCGGCGATCGCGCAGATCAGCGGCGAGACGGACCGGGTTTTCTCGCTGGTAGAAGGACGCACGCGTGAAAGTGCGCTTGCAGAAGCCGAGGCCGAAGCACGCGAGAAGGCGATTGCCGCCGGTGCGATTGCCGAAACGCTTGAGGTCATCGAGCGCGAGGACATGCCGCTTGCCTACCTGCCGGGCAACGCCACCCGCATTCATGTGAAAGTTGTTGGAGAAATGGGAGCCAATCATGGCTGAGACGCGCAAGCTGAAATATGACGAAGCGGCATTGCGGACGCTGACCCGTGAAGATCTCGACGCGCTGGAAATCGGTGCCGGTATTCTCGGCACGGGTGGCGGCGGCAATCCCTATCTCGGCAAGCTGCTGGCGCTGGAGGCCATGAAGGCCGGTTACGAGATGAAGATCCTCGCGACCGACGCCATCGAGCCGGACGCGCTCTGCATGTCGATCGGTGGCATCGGCGCGCCTGTTGTCGGCGTCGAGCGCATTCGCGAAGGCCGCGAAGGCCTGCGCTGCCTGCGCGCCATGGAAGAGCTGATCCGCACGCCCGTAGACGCCATCGTCTGCGAGGAAATCGGCGGCTCCAACTCCATGAACCCACTGGTGACGGCGGCGCTGGGTGGCCTGCCTATCCTCGATTGCGACGGCATGGGCCGGGCTTTCCCGGAAATGCAGATGACGACATTCTCCATCTATGGGCATAGTTCCACACCATCGGTGATGTGCGATCTGCACGGCAATGCTGTCATCTTCAGCCATGCCGTTTCCGAAGTCTGGCACGAGCGCATGGCGCGCGCCTGCGTAGTGGCGCAGGGAGGCGGCGCAATGCTGGCGACAGCGCCGATGCAGGCACATTACGTGCACCAGTACGGCATCCCGAAAACCTACACCAAGGCAATTGCCATCGGTGAGGCGGTGATCCGCGCCCGCAAGCAGCAGGAAGACCCGATTGCCGCGGTTTGCGCACTGGAAGGCGGACGGCGCATTTTCAACGGCAAGATCACCGATCTGAAGCGCCACCTGCGCGGCGGTTTTGCGGTCGGCGATCTCACGCTGTCCGGTTTCGACGATTGCGCCGGCCAGACGGCGGGCGTCGCCATCCAGAACGAATTCCTGCTGTTTTCCCGTGATGGCAAGGTGGAAGTGACGGTTCCCGACCTGATCGTCCTGCTCGATGTCGACACGGGTTATCCCATCACCACTGAAGTGCTGCGCTACGGCCAGCGCGTGGCCGTTATCGTCATTCCCTGCCACGATCTGCTGCGCAGCGCCCGCGCGCTCGAGGTCGTTGGTCCGGCAGCCTTCGGCTATCCGGACATTCCTTTCTCACCGCTGCCCCTTCCGGTCAGCAAGGCTGCCTAACCATAAGCGGGGCAAATGACCCGCAATAAAGAGGAGAACGATAATGAAAATGAAAATGCCGGGACTTTCTTCCCGCCTTGCCATGCTTGCGCTCGGCACGGCAATGGCGCTGCCGCTTGTTCCTTCCGCTGCTTTTGCGGAAGACAAGGTGTCGGTCGCGGTCAATACCATGCAGATATTCAGTTCGCTCGACCCGGCGAAAGTGACTGACTATACCGGCTACATGGCCATCGTGAACATGTATGACGGCCTGACCACGGTGAACGCCAAGGGCGAAATCGTGCCGCATCTGGCGAAATCCTGGGATGTTTCGCAAGACGGCCTGACCTATACCTTCCACCTGCGCGACGACGCGAAATTTCAGGACGGCACGGCCGTAAAGGCTGCCGATCTTGCCTGGTCGATCCAGCGCCTGCTCGGGATCAACAAGGGCCCGTCGAACCTGATCGTCGGCGTATTGAAGCCCGAAAACGTCACCGCGCCCGACGAGGCGACGTTGGTCATGAAGATCGAGCGTCAGTTTTCGCCCTTCATGGCGGCAACGCCCTTGATGATGGCGATGAACAAGACGCTCATCGAAGCCAATGCCAAGCCCGAGGACAAGTGGGGCGAGGCCTATGTCGGCGAACATTCCGCCGGTTCCGGCCCGTACAAGCTTGTCAGCTACAACCGTTCCGCCGACATGGTCATCGCCCGCAATGCCGATTATTTTCTCGGCTGGAGCAAGGGCAAGCCGATCGACGAAGTGCGCTTCGTGCAGACCAGCGACGACGCCACCGTCAAGGCGCTGGCTGAAAAGGGTGAACTCGGCCTTTCCTCGCATGGTCTTGGCAATGACACTTATGAATCCATCGGCCGCATGAAGGGTTACAAGCTGATCCAGACCCGCACCGCCGGCGGTTTCGTCATCAAGCTCAACACCAAGGTCTATCCGACCGACGACGTTCACGTTCGTCGCGCCATTGCCTACGCGACGGACTACAAGACGATCCAGGAAGTGATCTATCCCGGCTTCGACATGCGCGGACCGCTCTCCGACGCGTTCAAGGATGCGCATAATGGCGACATCCAGCCCGGCGTCTACGATCTGGAAAAGGCCAAGGAAGAACTGGCGAAGTCGAAATATGCCGGCCAGAAGATCACGCTCGTCAACAGCTATGTCGCTTCGCTGGCCTTCGAGGCCGAAGTGGCGCTGCTTCTGCAGTCCAGCCTCGAGCAGGTCGGCATCACGCTCGATATCAAGCCGGAGCCATGGAACCGTATCGTCGAATTGTCCTCCAAGCCGGAAACGACGCCGGCATCGATGCAGGTGAACATTTCGCCAACCTATCCGTCGCCGGATTCGATGTTCTACAATCAGTATCATTCCAAGGCTTCCGGCACCTGGATGTCGATGGAATGGCTGCAGAACGCGGAAATCGACGGCCTGATCGACAAGGTTCGCGCCACCACCGATGTCAATGAGCAGAACACCACCTACAAGGAACTGCAGACCAAGATCGCCGATCTTCAGCCGGACGTCTGGGCCGTTGCGCCGAACCGCCGTTATGCGGCGAACAAGTGCCTTCAGGGTTACGAGTTCATTCCGATGCAGAGCTGGGACCTGAACTTCTCCAACTTCCATTGGGACTGCAAGGCGGAGTGATCTCCGCCTCATGAAAACCGGCCCCGCCTCAGGGCGGGACCGATGAGACCAGAACGACAAAGGGAAGGAGCATCGCTTGTGGCCGGAAAGGCTGCGGCATGCCCGAGGATGACGCATGATCGAGGAATTTTCCGAAGACGATATCGAACCTCTCGCCACCGGCGCCTGGATTCTGGGAACCGGCGGTGGAGGTAATCCCTATATTTCGACGCTCAATCTGCGCCGTCTTTATGCCGAGGGCAGACGGGTGAAGGTCATGGATCCCATGGCGCTTGCCGATGATGACATGGTTGCGGTCGTCTCCAAAATGGGGGCGCCGCTCGTTGGTCAGGAGCGATTGGGGGATCCGGCGCATCTCGCCCGCGCCGTCGAGGTGATGGAGGATTATCTCGGCAAGCCGTTCCGGGCGATCATGAGCGTTGAAATCGGCGGTTCGAACGCACTGTCATCCTTCCTCGCCGCCGCCGTGCTCGACCGGCCGGTCGTGAATGCCGATGCGATGGGACGCGCCTATCCCGAAGCACAGATGACATCCTTCGCCATCGGCAACCTGCCGATGTTTCCGCTGTCGCTGGTCGATGTCCGCGACAATGAGGTGATCGTGACGCGCGCTGCATCGTGGAAATGGATGGAGCGCATCTCGCGCAAGGTCTGCACCGAAGTCGGCTCCACCGCCGCCACCTGCAAGGCGCCGCGCACCGGCAAGGAAGTGAAGGAATGGGGCATTCACTACACCGTCACCAAGGCAACGGAACTCGGGCGCGCGGTGATGGAGGCGCGTGCGCGCCATGATGATCCCGTCCAGGCGGTTCTCGATCATGAGGGCGGCAAGCAGCTGTTCCGCGGCAAGGTGGTGGATGTCGCCCGCGAGACCACGGGTGGTTTCCTGCGCGGCAGCACGACCATCGAAGGCATCGATGCCGACCGCGGTTCGCGCATGGAACTGGCCTTCCAGAACGAATGGGCGGTCGCCTTCCGCGACGGCCAGCCGGTTGCCATGACGCCCGACCTGCTTTGCCTTCTCGACACGGTTTCCGGCGGCGCCATCGGCACGGAATCGGTGCGTTACGGCCAGCGTGTGACGGTTGTCGCCCTGCCCGCGCCTGAACTTCTGACGACGCCTGCCGGCATCGACGCGGTCGGCCCGCGCGCCTTCGGTTATGACATTGATTTCAGATCGGTATTCCCATGAAACGCATCGGTATTGACGTTGGCGGCACCAATACGGATGCCGTTTTGATCGATGGAGACACGATTGTTGCCTCCATCAAGGTTCCGACGACGCAGGATGTTCTGTCCGGCGTAAAGGCGGCCCTCGCTCATGTGGCGGGCCATGTCGGCGCGGCGGACCGGCCAATTGATGCGGTGATGATCGGCACCACCCATTTCACCAATGCAGTGGTGGAGCGCGCCCGGCTAGAGCGGGTTGCGGCGCTCCGTATTGCGCTGCCGACAGGTTCTTCGCTGCCGCCGATGTGCGACTGGCCAAATGATCTGCACGACGCCGTCGATCCTCTGATCTTCATGGTGCATGGCGGCCACGAATATGACGGCAGTCCGCTGGTGCCGATGATCCCGGATGAAATCCGCGAGGTGGCGATGAAAATTCGCGATGCGGGCATCACCTCCATCGCCATTTCCGCGACCTTTTCGCCGCTGACCACGGAGTGCGAAGTACGGGCGGCTGAAATCGTCCGCTCTGTGATCCCCGATGCACGCATCACGCTTTCCCATACGCTTGGGCGTATCGGGCTTCTGGAGCGTGAGAATGTCGCCCTCCTGAATGCTGCCTTGCAGACGCTTGGCAAGACGACAGTGCAGGCATTTTCGGATGCGCTGCGCGAAGCGGGCGTGAAAGCACCGTTCTATCTGACCCAGAATGACGGCACCGTGTCGCTCGCGGATGTCGCTGCGGCCAATCCCGTGCACAGCTTCGCTTCCGGCCCGACCAATTCGATGCGCGGTGCTGCCTTCCTCACCGGTCTTTCCGATGCGATGGTGGTGGATGTCGGCGGCACCACCTCCGATATCGGCTGCCTTGTCGGCGGATTTCCGCGAGAGGCGAACAATATCGTCCATATTGGCGGGGTGCGCACGCTCTTCCGTATGCCCGATCTTCTGCCGATTGCGCTCGGCGGCGGCACCATCGTCGACCCTGAGACGGGCAAGATCGGCCCGCGCTCGGTCGGTTACCGCATCCTGACGGAAGCCCGCGTTTTCGGCGGCGAGACACTGACGACATCGGATATCGCCGTTGCCGCAGGCCTGATCGAAATAGGCGACCGCGACCGTGTGAAAGACCTTGATTCGACTTTCGTGCAGGCAACACTTCAACGCATCCGTAACATGGTGGCCGACAGCTTCGACCAGATGAAGACATCAGCCGAAGATGTGCCGCTGGTTGCCGTCGGCGGCGGGGCATTCCTGATCCCCGAGACGGTTCCGGGCGCGTCGGACGTACTGCGTGTTGAAAATGCCGGCGTTGCCAATGCGCTGGGCGCGGCGATGGCGCAGGTTTCCGGCGAGGTCGACCAGGTTTTCTCGGGCCTGAGCCGTGATGAAGCCCTTGCGAAAGCCGAGACCGAAGCGCAGAACGCAGCGGTTGCTTCAGGCGCGGAGCGGACAAGCCTCAAGACGCTTGAGGTGGAGGATATTCCGATCGCCTATCTACCCGGCGGGGCGCGGCGGGTTCGCGTGCGGGTCATCGGCGATATCGCCTTTCATTGATTGTAAGAGGCCCTGCCAAAGTTGGGCGACGAAGGAGTTATCAAATGACGAAGATCGCACTGGCCATTCACGGTGGTTGCGGCGTGATGCCCGAAGACAGCATGACGGCGGCGGAATGGGCCGCGGCCCGTGAAGATCTGGCAGCAGCGCTGCGGGCCGGTTATGGCGTGCTGAAGGCGGGCGGAACAGCGCTCGAGGCCGTTGAGGCAGCGGTCGTCGTCATGGAGGACAGCCCGCACTTCAATGCGGGACACGGGGCGGCGCTGAACGAAAACGGCATTCACGAACTCGATGCCTCGATCATGGACGGGGCCACGCTTTCGGCAGGCGCGATCAGCGCATCCCGCGCCATTCGCAATCCTGTGAAGGCGGCCCGCGCACTGATGGTGGATGAACGGGCGGTCTATCTCACAGGAGAGGCTGCGGATCGCTTTGCCACGGAGAAGGGTCTCGCCACCGAACCTCAGTCCTATTTCACCACGCAAAAACGCCTCGAGGCACTGGCAGCGATGAAGCGCCATGCAGCCACAGGCACGGAAGCGACGGAAAACGAAAAGCACGGAACCGTCGGCGCGGTGGCGCTCGATGCGGCGGGGCACCTTGCTGCGGCCACCTCAACCGGCGGCTATACCAACAAGCCGGATGGCCGGGTGGGCGACAGCCCCGTGATCGGCGCCGGCACCTATGCGCGCGACGGCGCCTGCGCGGTCTCCGGCACCGGCAAGGGTGAGTTTTTCATCCGTTATGTCGTCGGCCACGAGATCGCGTCACGCGTCGCCTATCTCGGACAGGATCTGGAAACCGCCGCCGGCAATCTCGTGCACAGGGACCTGGCTCCCTATGATATCGGTGCCGGTCTGGTCGCCATTGATGCGAAGGGCGGCATTACCGCTCCGTACAATACACCAGGCATGTTCCGCGGCTGGGTTACGGCGTCTGGAGAGGCGTTTGTGGCCACTCACGCTGAAGCTTACGCCGTCAAATTATAAGCCCGGAATTTCGTCACCATTGGAGGGGACTCCAGCTTTGGAGCGCCCCTCTTCCATATCCCATATCAAGGCTTTGGAATGACGGTGGCAAGCTTGCGGAATGAAGAGAGGATTTCGAGACGGCTTGGAACACCCTTGGCGATGCTGACGATTGAGCCCGGACCGATCTTCACCGGATCGGCGTCAGCCTGCGAATAGAGCGCCTCGCCCTCTACGACGACAAAGGTTTCCTCGAGATCGCGACCAGCGTAATTATAGATGCCGGGCTCGGCCATCCAGACGGCAACGATGGTGCCGTTTTCGACGTCGTCCTGCCATATCTGACGGCGATACGAGCCGCCGTCGCGGCCCTCCGCCGGCATTGCCGGCACAAGATCCACGTCATCGGAAATATTGAAAATCGGCATTGTCATGGGCTTTTTCCTTGCTGTGTTGGTTTGAGGACCGAGGATTGATGATGTTCGCGGCCGTGTCCGGCCTCACGCATGGGGCGGTAGTTCCATGCCCGCGAGCCTCGTGGCGATGTTGTCGCGCATGCGGTAATATCTTAGCGTCATGGCTGGCGCGAAACTCATGTAGAATGGTGCGGACTTCAGCGGCTCAACTTTCAAGGCCAGTTCGTTCTCCGGCTTTCCGAGCGCCCATTCCGAAAGAATGGAACCAAGCATGGAGCCGGTCGGCACGCCACGACCAGATAAACCGGTCAGGGCGACGACACCCGGCGACAGATCATAAAGACGCGGAACGGTGCGATATTGCATATCCAGTTCGCCGAACCAGAAATAGTCCCAGCGAATATCCGCAGAAATCTGAGGGTGCAGCCATTTCAGGCGATCGCTCATGACCTGTCGCGTATAGACGATGTCCCGCCCGCGGCGTCCCATGGGAAACATCGATGCTACAATGCGGCCTTCGGCATTGTATTTATAGACATAGATGTCACCCCGGCCGTCGTGGATCGTGGTGTTTTGCGGCAGGACAGTCCGACGTGTCTCCTCTGACAATATTTGCGTCGCGGCAACGAAAACGCGTTGAATCTTAAAGGTCTGATCGAGCTTGGGCCATCCGCCGACAGTGTAGGCTCCAGTGGTGAAGATCACCTTGGATGCGATGACCTCGCCGTGCTCTGTCGACACCTTCCAGCCGCCGGTCGCATTGCGCTCGCAGCCGGTTACGCTCGAGCCCGTGAATATTCTTCCGCGCTCCTGAACAACCGCGCCGCCAAGCCCTCTGGCATAAGCGAGCGGATTGAGGTGGCCCGCCTCCTCGTGCAGCCATCCGCCATGGAAGCGGGGGCTCCCCGTGATGGCAGCCACCTCATCTCGGCCGAGCAGCCGGGTATTCGCACCGACAGCATTGTAGGTCTCTACCTTACGCCTGATTTCCTCAATCGCGCCCTTGTGCGGAGCGCCCATGACATAACCGTTCTGCACCCATTCGCAGTCGATCCGGTAGTCGCGGATCATGTGCGACACCCGATCATTCGCCCGTGTTTGCCGTTCGATAAGCCGCTCGGCCCAGGTTTCGCCCAGCATCTTTCGCAGCTCGGGCAGGCTATAATGAGTGAAAGTGGGGGTACAATGCCCGGCATTTCGGCCGGAACCGCCAAACCCGATCTCCTGCCGCTCCAGAAGAACGACGTCGACCCCGGCTTTTGCCAGTTCAAGCGCGGTCGTCAGACCAGTGTAACCTGCACCGACGATACAGACATCGGCCTGGATGCGACCGGATAGCGGTTCTGTCAGTGGCGCGGGAGCGGCTGTTGAATACCACAGCGTCACATCGAAAGGTGAGAAAGAAGCCATCGCCTTGACTCTCAATTCAGATCGGTGCGGGCATCGAGCGCATCGCGAAGCCCGTCGCCAATGAAGTTGAAGCTGGTGACGGCCAGCGTGATGGCGACACCGGGTATGATCGCGAGCCACGGAGCCTTGTCGAGATATTGCTGGGCGCCGTTCAACATATTGCCCCAACTCGGCAGCGGCGGCTGAATGCCGTAACCAAGGAAACTGATATAGGCTTCGAGAAGGATGGCCCGCGCAACCGTCAAGGTGGCAGCGACGATGATCGGCCCGATGGCATTCGGGAGCAATTCGCGGAACATGATCCAGCCATTGGGCAGGCCGAGCATACGAGCCGCCATGACGAAATCACGTTCGCGAAGTGACCGAACCTCCGCCTCGACCAGACGCGCAATTTCCATCCAGCTCGTGACGGCGATGATGAGCGTGATCATGAACGGGCTTGGCTTGACAAAAGCGGCCAGTGCCAGAAGCAGGAAAATGCTCGGAAAAGAAAGAAATGCATCGACAAAGCGCATCAGGATTGCCCCGATACGTCCACCGTAATACCCGGCCACAACACCGATGACTGTCCCGATCAAGGTAGACAGCACCATGGCGAAAAAGCCGACAAGCAGTGAGATGCGACCTGCATTGAACAGTCGCGCAGCAATGTCACGTCCGAGTGGATCCGTACCGAATATATGATAGCCGGTCAGTGGCGGCGCGAAGCGTGCACGCAAATCGATGAACAATTCGTCGTAAGGCAAGAGATATGGCCCCAGGACGCAGGCAAAAATCATGATCATAATCATGATGACGCCTAGTACAGCCAGCTTGTGGCGGGCAAAACGACGAAGCGTGCGGTTCTGCCACCAGTGAAACCGTGGCGCGTCCTGCGATTGTTGGAGTGTTGCAGCGGACATGATCTTTCCTTCGATTGGTTGCGCCGTCCGGCGACCAGGCCTCATCCGAGCCTGATGCGCGGATCGACCAGGGCGACCAGCAGGTCGGCAAGCAAACTGCCGAACAGCACGAGGATGGCGGAAAACATCAGGAGCCCCATCACGACGGGATAGTCGTGATAACCAAGGCTATCGAGGAACAAACGCCCCATACCTGGCCAGGTGAAGACGGTCTCCGTTACCAGGGCGCCACCGAGGATCGTCGGAAGCTGCAGGCCGGCAAGGGTGATCATCGGCAGAAGTGCGTTACCAACGACGTGTTTCATCAACACCCTGCGCGGGGTCAGCCCCTTGGCACGGGCGGTGCGGACGAAATCCTGATTGATGACGTCAAGCGTGGCTGTCCGCATGTAGCGGCTCCAGACGGCAATATTCACGAGGGCGAGCACGAGGCTCGGCATGATCAGGTGGATCGCATAATCATAGAGGGATTGATCACCGATCGTATACATATTGCCCGCCGGTAGCCATTTCAGCCGTAGCGCAAAAACATAAATCGCAACCAGGCCGAACCAGAAAGTTGGAATGGAGAGCGCAATCATCGCACCGACTGTCGCGGTGTAATCGAACAGCGTGTAGCGCTTGACGGCCCCCTTAATCCCGATCCACGTGCCAACGAGGACCGATACGACTGTCGATGAAACCATCAGAAGCAATGTCGCAAACAGATGTCCGGAAATGATGTCGAGAACCGGACGCTGGTCGCGATAGGATTTACCTCAGTCCCCCTGCAACAATCGCCAGGCCCAATCGAGATATTGGATCGGCAACGGCCGATCGAGGCCCATCTGGTGGGCGATACGGTCAAGCGCTTCCCGCGTCATGCCAGGAGTGAGGGCAAATTGCGAGAGAGGCCCGCCCGGCGCGAGATTGAGGATCGCAAAACCGATAATGGAGACAAGCAGCAAAAGCACGAGGCTCTGCCATATGCGGTGCAGAAGAAAGGTCAGCATGGGTCAAACTCCAGGTCGCATCGTCGACAAGCCTCACACCCGTCCACGAATAGCCGTCACGGCACCGGCGACCTTGACGCCGGTGCTTTCCACATAGCTCGGGCCGAGGCCCCGTTCTGTGGCTGGCCCTTACGCCAGGTGCCAGGTCGCAACGTTCCAGGTATCGATGCGTGTGTTGACATTGGGTTTGACGTTCTCGACACCCTGCTTATGCCCGCGTACCGTCGCATACTGGAAGAGCGGCAGCAGCGGCAGTTCCTTGCGCATGATCTCCTGAATCTTCAGGTAGACGGCCTTGCGCTCCTCCGGCACAAAGAGGCTGCCGCCCTTCGCAAGAAGTTCGTCAACCTCCTTGTTCGCAAATTGCCAGGTATTCTGTCCCGAACCGCCTTTCGCCGGACTCGATGTCGAGCGGAAGAAGTCCGACGTATCGGGGTCGGGGCCGGTCAGGAAATCGAGCCCAACAATAACGGAATCGAACTTCGACAGCATCCAGTAGTCGCCCCACATGACGGCAGGCGGCAGGTTGGAAATGGTCATCTCCACGCCGATATCCTTAAAGGATTGCTGTATGTATTGCTGCACCTGTTCACGGATGTGATTTCCCGCCGTTGTCGAGCAGGTGAAGGCAAGCTTCACGCCATCTTTTGCTCGGACGCCATCTGCACCGGCGACCCAACCAGCATCCTCCAGCAGCTTCTTCGCTCTTTCGATGGAATATTCATGTTTGGGCAGATCAGGATTGTAATAGAAGGACTGCTGCGGGACGTAACTTTCCGTGGGCGCGGGTAGACCGTAATAAAGCGCCTCGATGATCGATTGCTTGTCGATCGCAGCGTAAAGCGCTTCCCGGACGGCCGGATCCTTGAATTGCGGTCGCTCCATGTTGAACGAGAGTGATTCAATCGTCGAGCCCGGCACGACATTGACAACCTTGCCGGACAGATCCTTGGCCTCGTCATAGTGGTCGGGCGTGATCCATTGAAGGCCGACCACGTCGATATCGCCTGTCTTGAACTGGGTGTAGAGAACGTTCAGATCGGGCACGTATTTGTAGATCAAACGCTCGATATGCGGGCCGTCACCGAAATAATCGGCATTGGCTTCAAGCAGGATGTAGTCTCCGGCAACACGCTCCTTCCACTTGAAGGCGCCCGTTCCAACCGGGGCGTTGTTGTAGGCGGCCGTGTTGCGGTCAGCTTCCGCACCCAGGAGATGTTTCGGGGTAATGAATGTGGACGCGAGGATCGATGGATATGGCGCAAAGGGCTTTTCCATCTTCCAGGTGATTTCCGTTGGCGAGACCACAGTAAGATCACGCACAAACTCATGCCCGGTCTTGCGCCACGACCGGAAGTTGGGATCGACGAGCAGTTCAAGCGTGAACTTCACGTCTTCGGCTGTAAAAGGCTTTCCATCGTGTCACTTGACGTCGTCACGAAGTTTGACTTTCCAAGCGAGGCCATCGGCGGAAATACCGCCGTTTTCGACGGTCGGCACCTCAGCGGCGAGGGCAGCAACAAAAGCGCCTTTGTCATCGACATAAAAGAGTGGGTCGAAAATGCTGAAATGGATACCTTCATCAACTTCGATATGAGGCATATGGGGGTTGAAAACAGTGGGTTCCTGCGAGAACCCGACGGTCAACTGGCCTTTGGCGGACTTTTCCTGCGCCATTGCGCGGGAAAAGCCCGGAAGGCCTGAAAGGACGACACCGGATGCGCCAAGCGCCAAAAGGCCAAGTGCCTGGCGGCGGGTGGTATTCATAAGCGGCTTGTTCTGGTCGGACATTTTTAGTTCCCCTTGATCCGATGGTTGAACATGACGATTATTGTTTCTTCCGCCTCTTTGGGCAGTTTGGCTCCCTTCGACAGTTGCCTGCCTTATGCCTTGACGTGACAGGTCATGTCCGTACCAGGACCTGGCCTCAGAACCCGCTGACCAGTTCGATCTTCGAACCGTCGCTGAAGCGGCTGAAACGGAAATCGTAGCGATCGACGATCGGAGTGCGGCCGGTGACAATATCGGCCATGAGTTTTCCGGCCGCCGGACCTATTCCGAAACCATGTCCCGAAAAACCCGTGGCGACATGGAAACCCGGAATGGCATCGATGGCATCGATGACCGGAATGGCGTCCGGCGTCACATCGATCATGCCCGCCCAGCGTTGCGCGATTTCTGCCTTCTCGAAGACGGGAAATGCCTGCTTGAGCTTTGCAAGGGCGCCGTCCGTCATCTTCGTCGACGGAACTGGATCGAGCACCCGATTATATTCGAAGGGCGATGGCTCATCGAGCTTCCAGCGGCGCGGCATACGCCACTCATCGTAAAACCTGCCCGTCAGACGCAGATCGAGCGAACGCCACTCGTGCCGCAACGCCGGCAGGAATTTCGCCGCATAACGGAAAGACGCCGGAACGATATCGACGATATTCTGGAAGCCGTTTGCGATTGTATATCCGCCGTCGAGGCGTTTGCGGATCGCAAAGCCGTTTGACCAGATCGCCTTTTCCGGCCCGCCCTCCAGCGGCTTTGTCCTCAGCACGGAGTTCATTACCTTGAGCTGTGGTAGATCAAGTCCGTTGTTGCCCAGAAACAGGCTCGACCATGCGCCGCCTGCCATGACGGCCGCTTTGCAGGCAATTTCACCCCGTTCCGTCACCACACCGGAGACCTTGCCGCCGGAAAGTTGCAACCCACGCACAGCACATTCCGTCAGGATAAAGGCACCACGATCGCGTGCCGCTTCCGCAATCGCGGGCGCGGCCCGCTGGGGTTCAGCGCGGCAGTCCCCGGCAGTGTAAAGCGCCCCCGCAACATTCATGTCTGAGCCGGGATACTTCGCCTTGAATTCCGCCGCGCTTAGCATGCGGCTTTCAATCTGATATCCCTCCAGATTGCGGTTCCAGCGTTCGTGCTCGGAAAATTCCTTGTCATTGGCGCAGGTGAAGACGATGCCGGATTGTTTAAAACCGGTCTCCCGGCCGGTCCGGCGATTGAGATCGGCCCAGATCCGAAGCGCCTCCGCCATCAACGGTACTTCCCGCGGATCGCGACGGGAAATGCGGACCCAGCCCCAGTTTCGGCTCGATTGCTCGTGCCCAATGCCGCCTTTTTCACAAAGGGCGACACGCAGCCCCTGATCGATGAGTTCGAGCGCAGTGGAGGTGCCGACGATGCCGCCGCCTATGACGACGACATCGACTTCTTTCGGTAGTTCCGCATCGCCATGAACGGGGACGACATAAGGACCGGGCATGTCAGAAAAACTCCTCAAGCTGACAATTGATGGCGAATTCGGCGACGGAATCCTCGTTCGGAAGGGAGAGCAGCATGGCAATGATGCGGGCGAGATCCGTGGGCTGGGTCATCTGCTCGACCGGCCGCTCGGACAAAGCGGCAGCCATATCGGTTGCGACAAATCCCGGGCAAACCGCCGTAGCACGCACCCCTTTCTCAAAGCCCGCCTGCCGAATGGCATGGGCAAGGGCGACAGCGGCAAATTTGGAGAGCGAATAACTGCCCGCCGATGCCGACTTGACGCGCTTTCCCGAAAGGGAGGCAAGGATGATCACGCGGCCACGACCGCTTTCGCACAGGGCGTTCCAAGCGGCTTTCACCAGTCTTCGCGGCGCCTTGACGTTCACGGAAAGCATGGCGTCGATATCGTCGTCATTCGCCTCGATCACCGTCTTCGGGATCATGATGCCGGCGTTCGCGACGATCGCATCAATGCGACCGAAATGCCGGAGAGCGTCTTCCGTCCAGCTCGTTTCAGCGGCATCATTCGCGTCATAACTGAACAGATGAACGTCTTTCTCGCGACCAACAGCCCAGGACGGCAGGACAGGCGTACGCATGCCGAGTGACACCAGCCAACCTTGCTGCAGAAGCGCTGCACCAATATGATCTCCGATACCCCGGCTTGCACCCGAGATGAGAGCAACCCGCCCTCCTCGCCGATCTGTCATGATAGCCCCACGATGTGACGGTAGGCACGACGCAAAATGTCGATCACCTGTTTCTGTTCGTCTTCCGGAATGAAGGAGAAGAAGTCGCGCGATTGCTGCGGAACGATTTCCCGGATTTTCAAGGCGAGTGCTGCCCCCGCCTCGGTGATGTAGAGCTCCTGCGCCCGGCTATCGTCCGGCGACACCTCCCGGCGAATCAGGTCGTGTGACACCATCTGATCGATGATCCTTCCCATAGCTGAACGGTCCCGCATCGTCAGATGCGCAATCACTGAAGGGCGGATTCCGGGATAATCGTCGACAAGCAGCAAAGTCGTGATTTTTCCAGTTCCCTTCGCCACATCCAGCCCCTCCAGCCGGTTGTCCAGATCTCGCGATACGGCGAGATTGATCGTGCGGATATAGAAGCTCAGCGTGTCTTCAAGCACGTCGAGATTGATGTCGGTAGGCGATACAGGCGGTTTGGCCGTAGGTTTGGACATGTGTTTTCCGTTCAAATGGTCAAAAAAGAAGATTTACGAATGCGCTTTCCCCGCGCACCGCGATGGAGTTTTCGACCATGTCGTATTGCAGTTTTGTGACTATATGAAATGACAGTTAGTGGATAAACGCAACTATTTTTTTGCAAAAATTCTTAAATTATTCATTTAAATCAATTACTTATAAACTCAACCCGATGCGCCGCAGGATCGAAGAGATCCGGCGTTGGAAAATATCTCGAAACATCGCGCGATACGAAAATCGCTCGGGTCAGTCAGCCCGGGAGGCTTTTCACATGTGGGCTACCTCGGCCGATGGTTCCCAGTCTGCGCCAGGAATGGCTGCAACGAGTTTTTGCGTATAGGGATGCGTGGGTGCGCGGAAGATTTTCGTCGGAGGTCCCTGCTCTACCACTGTTCCCTTGTGCATGACGAGGACGTCATCGCAAATCTGGCTTGCGACCCTCAGGTCATGAGTGATGAAGATCATTGCCACCTTCATTTCCCTTTGCACGCGGGCCAGAAGCTCCAGAACCTGGGCCTGTATGGAAACGTCAAGGGCAGACACGGCTTCGTCAGCCACCAGAACAACCGGATCGAACATCAGGGCACGGGCAATTCCGATGCGCTGGCGCTGTCCGCCGGAGAATTCATGCGGAAAACGGTCATAAGCCTGCTCATCCAGACCAACGAGTTTCAGAATTCCAAGGGCTTTTGTTCTCGCCTCATGCAAGGCCATTCCATGGGCAAGCGGACCGACCGTCAAAATCCTGCCAATGGTATGGCGCGGATTGAGCGAAGCAAATGGATCCTGAAAAATCATCTGAATATAGGGTCGCAAAGCTCGAAACGCGCTTTCGTCCATCGTCGCGATATCGCGGCCGTCGAAGCGAATAGCCCCGCCATCCGGGTCAAGCAACTTCAGCAACACGCGTCCGAGGGAAGATTTGCCCGATCCGCTTTCCCCGACGACGCCGAGGGTCTGTCCTTTTCGAAGTTTGAAACTCACATTGTTCACGGCCTTGACGGTGCGGGCCTTGCGGAAAAACGATCCTGAGCTTCGGTATTCCTTCTCGAGGTTTTCCACCTCGAGAACAACGGGAACTTCCTCATCGATCGAACGCTCGACACTGCGCATTCGCGGAACCGCCGCAACCAGCCGCTGGGTGTAAGGGTGAACAGGATTGACAAGAACCTGATCCGCTCGCCCCTGCTCAACGAGATATCCCTTCTCCATCACCACGACGCGATCGGCAATTTCCGCCACGACCCCGAAATCATGGGTGATGAACATCACACTCATATTTTTTCGTTTCTGAATTTTGCGGATGAGCTCAAGAATTTGTGCCTGAGTGGTCACATCAAGTGCGGTCGTGGGCTCATCTGCGATCAGCACATCCGGATCAAGCGCGAGCGCCATGGCGATCATGACGCGCTGGCGCTGCCCGCCTGACAGGCGGAATGGATATTGGAGCCGCATCAACAGCGGGTCGGGAAGGCCGACCTCCTCCAGCAGCTCCAGAACCTTGGCGTTACGGGTCTCACGCGTGCCGACACCGTGCGCTTCAAGTACCTCGGCAATCTGATCGCCGACGGTCATCAACGGATTGAGTGCTGAAAGCGGGTCCTGGAAAATGATAGACACAGCCTGGCCACGCAAAGGCCGGATCTTCTCCTCCTTCGCCGCGAGTATATCCATTCCCTTGAATTGAATTTCTCCGGAACTGACGGTGATGACAGGCGACAGCAGCCCCATGATCGTGCTTGCGGTGACGGACTTGCCGGATCCCGATTCACCGATAATGCAAAGGATCTCACCTGCGTGGAGGTCGAACGAAATATCTTTGACCGCGTGGCTGCGCTCCATCCCTCGCGGCAAATCCACCGTGAGATTACGAACGGAAAGCACCACGTCGGCCGACGTGGTTGAATGCGACATAAGTTCCCCTTGTTTTTTTGTAACTTTGTTCGCTTTGGCCGACGTCTTCACGCCGGAGACAAGATGGTGGACTATATCCACTATCTTGTCTAGCGGTAAGGCCGTGGCTTCGCCAACTGTTTGCCATTGCGCCGCCGACGACCGCAGGCGTGTCAAATTTTAGAGCGAAGCGCTCGTCACATGCTCCGTGAGGTCGTTCGACCAAGGCTTTCGGACGTTCCGCTCAGGGATTTGGAATAAGCGGGCGAGTCGGATAAGCCTTGGTCTGGATCCGCGCCAGGTTGCAGCAGATCACCGAGGTTGGAAGTGTCAGACGAATTTTCTGCTCAACTTGATGGCTTGCATCACAGTACCTTCGATTATTTCTGGTCCGGCAGCCATCCGGAAAGCGGACTTCCGAGGGATCGCATGCGTTCCGACGGTCTGCCAATCCACGAGATCACCTCCATATCGGGAGTGGGCTTCGGGTTTCTCGCGCTTGTCGTCGGCGTTCATCGCGCGTGGATAACGAGGCAGGAGGGCGCCGATCGGGCAAACCGCATGTTGCAATCGCTCGGCGCGGTAAAACGATTTCACGGTGCCTTTCCCCATTTCATCCAGACGGCTGGCGGAAAGACAATTCCCTTCGCGAAGTTCGATGATGGCGGGGACCTCGTCGAGACGGCTCTCCTCGTTCAGGGGCTGATTTGCGCCCGGGAGTTCTTCGACAGGCAGACAGCCGATGAAATCGATCTACGCCGATCCGTCGCCGACATCGTCGAGACGGTGGAATGGGCCTGGTTCACACAGGGAAAACGCGGACCGCTTTTCTGGCACTGGAGCCCCCGATACGGCTGGGCGAAGAACCTTCCTATCGTCGGCTGGAATGAGGCTCTCGTCAGTTACGTGCTGGCGGCAGGATCAACTGCTGACGCGATAGACCCGGCATCCTATCACGCCGGCTGGGCGCGAAATGGGGAAATCACGAACGGTACGACCTATCTTGGCGTCCGACTGCCGCTTGGCGAGCCCTTTGGCGGCCCGCTTTTTCTGTCGCATTACTCGTTCTGCACGCTCGATCCGCGCGGTCTGGGGGATGTCTATTGCAGCGATTATCTCGAACAGGTGCATGCGCATAGTCTGATCAACTATCGCTATTGCAGCACTCGCTACGCGCCTGAAGACGGATGGGGTCTGTCCGCCTGCGATGGGCCGAAAGGGTATGTTGTCAACTCTCCGACGGAGGATCACGGTATCATTGCGACGACGGCTGCACTCTCCAGCATGCCTTTTCTGCCGCTCCGATCAAAACAGGCGGCCGAGCGCTTCCTGCAATGGCATGGCGGCGCGCTGGTGGGTCGCTTTGGACTCATGGATTCCTTCGAGCCGACAACCGGCTGGGTCTCCAAAACACATCTCGCCATCAACCAGGGCCCTGTTGTTGCCATGATGGAAAACCATCGAAGCGGACTTATCTGGGATTTGTTCATGAACGCGCAGGAGATTCAAACCGGCCTGTACCGGCTCGGCTTCCGGAACGCATCGCAACAGGCAAGGCGGGAAATCGACGCTGCCACGGTTCGAGCTATCCCAAAATAGCGGCAGGCATATGAAATCAGATTGGAAGCGGAACCATTTTACGTCCCGCGCATTTGATAAGCGGGCGAACTGTTCCCCTCCGCCCCCTCCTTACAAGCGCGTAAGGTCCGCACTATTGCAGCCCTCCTGACGGAGGGCTTTTTTTGCGCGAACGCCCCCAGATAATCGAAAGATCAGGCTCCGTTACGGCGTTCCGGCATTATTCTGCCTCGTGCATACTTGAAACTCCCCTCCTGACGAACGGATTCCAGCCTTTCGCAGCGAGTATCCCCCATGCCGTCGCGCCGATGTGAGGTAACCGGAAATATTTGAAATCTGCGGATGTGGAATCCGGGCCTATTTTCAAACCCGTCGTTAATTCGGGACCCGACGTGGCATAGACAAGGCTCTCCGGCGACAATTCCGCTCCAATCGTATCAAGAAGCGCGTCCGAGCGAGCGCGATGCCCCGCAATCTCGAACGCCAGCGCAGCTTGCGCCGTGCCTTCCAGCCATATGCCGTCCCGGTCGTCGTTGAAATCAAAACCGCCATCAACGGCATAATGACGATCGACCCAATCGAGAACATGGTCCGCGCGCGCGCGGAATTTCGGCACGGCCATGATCGGCCAAAGTTCGGAATCAATGCCGGACTGGCTGGTGTTCGGCGTGTCGCCACCGGGCAAACTGCCGACGTAAAAACGACCCTCACCATCGTTCCACATGGCATTGAGAAAAGACGACGCCCGGTCCTGCACGGATCGCCAGTCCTTCGCCTGGTCGATCTCGCTCAGCCAGGCTGCAGCGGCAAAGACGTCAAGATTATGCTCCGTCGATTTCCAGTCGAGATGTATAGGTTGAGCATCCTGACCGAACGTCCCGCCCGTAAAACCGAGACCGCCTGTTCCAACGGTATTCTGGTTGATCCACTCGATGAGTGACGACGCAGCGGAGAGATAGGATTTATCTCCCGAACGATCAAAAGCGGCGAGAAACGCCAGCGCTGCCCAGGCAAGATTTCCGGTAGCGCTTCCGACCTGATAGTCGTCCTCCATCCAAGCCTTGCGGCCCTCGTTCCAGAAACCCGGCAGGAGGATGGAGCCCTGATGAACATCGACAGCACCGGCACGGTAGGCATTCCGCACCCGCCCATCGCGATAGGTCCGGTCGTGCTGAAGCGCATAACGCAGAGCCTCGACGATCCTCAGCGCCTTGTCATCCTTTCCACAGGCGAAAAGCGCAATCGAGGCAAGCGCATTATCATAGGTGAAAGCCGTATTTGACAGCGCCGGATCGAGCGGCTTCTGTGACGGCCCCGGCTCGAAGCTGCGGAGCAAAAACGGTGCGGTTGATTGGTCCATCCTGCCCGCAAGGCCGTCACACAGCTTTGCCGCGAGACCAGTACGATCCGCTATTTTCCCGGCCGCCGCCGTGCCCGTCATCGCGAAAACCATCAAAAGCGTCGCGATCATGTTTCGGATGCTCATCCCGACGAACCCTTTCGCGCTGTTGCAAATTCCTACGGGTCCATTCACCCGAATGCCCGTGCGAGAAGAATCCGCATGGATTTCATCAGGTCGCCCTGTTCCGCGACATTTTCAGGAGCCTTGCGAAACAACAGGCGCAAAATGGACCGGCGCTGCTCGTCGCTTGGATGAATATCGAACTTTCCGGAGTTCTGCGCGTGCTCCGCAGGGCTGATCCGCATCCACCCCGCCTCCGGTACGAAAACATCCTTTACATCGCTGGAAGACGGAACCGCAGCCAGTGTGATGTTTTCCGTCGAGAGGCCGGTGATACGCACCGGTCTCGTTGAGGATGCGGACCGCAACTGCCCGCGAAAATCCACTCCGATCATTTCCTCCTTGCCGAAACGCGGCAATTCAATGCAGCAAATGAAGCTGGTGAATGCGATAACCATCGCGACGGCGGACCAGATCAGATTGAGGCAGTCCCGCGAGGACAGCTCGGACGGAGCATCCAGACCATAGACAGCCAGCACGATGGAGACGGCCGAAGACAGGGTCACGAAAGCGAAAAAAATCGCCGTCGGGAGGTGGACACGGACCTGGGATCGGTCTCCTCCCTTTTCGGTGACTTTGAACGGGCGCCCGAACGGTTTACGGATTGCCTGAAAAAGCGTGATGGTAATGGGTACAGCGGTCAGGGCGTGGGTGACTTCGGTGAAGAGAGGAAGCGTCCTCTTGCCGGATATCCAGGTGGAATAGGTCCAGAAAAGCGCAAGAGATGACAGGCCGAGCTTCATGAACATCAGCTCATCGACCTGCAGCGCCGACACGCCCGTCAGCCAATAGATGGACGGCGCAAGCAGCAGGCACAGGATAAACGGCTTCGACAGCCAGCAGAAAAGTCCATGCAGATAGTGCAGCCGCTGCGTCAGCGTAAAATTTCCACGCCAGAGAGGTCCGGTCCGCAGAAGCCCGATCTGGATCGTGCCGAGACACCAGCGGGTGCGCTGGGTGATGTATTCGGGTACACCTTCCGCCGACAATCCAACGCTCAACTTCTCATTCAGCCAGCGCGTGACATATCCCCTTTCCATCAGGCGATATGTCAGCAGCATGTCTTCGGAAAGCGCATCCGAAGGGAAACCACCAATACCATTTACCGCGGCGCGGCGTACGACGAAGCTGGTGCCGACGCAAAAAGCGCAACCAACGGCATCCTTGGCCGGCTGGAAGACGTCGAAGAAGACCCGCTGGTCGTCCACGAAGCTCTTGTCTATACCGAGATTGTGCTGAATTGGATCACTGTTGAAATAGAATTGAGGCGTCTGGACGACAGCCACCTTCGGGTCCGAAAAGAGACCCGTCACGCGCCGCAGGAAGTTTGCCTGGGGGGCAAAATCCGCGTCGAGGACCATGATGAAGTCGGAAACCTCTTCCAGCGCATTGGTGTGGAGCAGCGCATTGTTGAGATTTCCTGCCTTGGCGTGCTTGTTGTCGGGACGTGTGACGTAGTTCACGCCTACGGCTTCGCAATAGGTTCTTACCTCCCCGCGACGTGTGTCGTCACAGACGAAGACGCGCAGTCGAGGATAATCCATCGCCTGCGCGGCGATGATGGATTTTTCGAGAACGTTCAGCGGCTCGTTGTAAGTGCAGATAAACACATCGACGAGCGGCGCATGCGGGTTGCCTGCAAGATATGCCTCTCCCTGATCGGCAACGGCTGACCAGTCGGTTCGGCGAAGAAGTATGAGGATGGACCCCATGGCATAAAGCACCGAGATCAGCTCGAAGGTGAAATAGGTGTAGCACCAGAGCGTTTCGAGGGAGAGTTCCGGCGGCGGCAAGGTATCCGTTGCCCGCCATACGATATAGACACCAAGCGATAGCAACATGATGATGCTGAAGGCCAACCTGTCGACCATCTTTCTGGGATCAGCGAGAAGGGCAAACAGGATCGCCCCAATCGCAATCGTCAGGTTCACATAGAGCACCGACTGAACGTCACCTTCAGCACTGAAATACATCGCCCTAACCTCGCAGTTGGTCGGCTGCGCGTCGGGTTCCGGGCGCGCATCTGAACATCATTTTTGAAAATGAAGAACTGCCCTGCGGGTATAGGAGTGAACCTGCAGGGCTCGCCCAATCCATGCGGGTGTCAGGATTGAGTTCGCGAAATCTTGGTCTGGGGAACGGGCCCGTTCGCGGCATGCCTTGTGTCATCCAGTTGACGGTTCGGCGCTGCAAGCTCCGGCAGCCGTCCCTGGCGTGGCTGTTCCATTCCCATATAGGCGAAGATCCTGTTCCGCGACGATTCAAGGAGCGCCATGGCTGCCTGCGTGACAGACGGAATCTCCTTCGCGGAGTTCTTCGCATATTGGAGGAGATCAGCGGACGCTTCGTGAACGTAGTTTCGCGTCCTGTCCAGCCATTCGTTTGGCAGGGTCACATTGACCCATGTGCCGACCGAGCAGGATTTCTGATGCGAAAGATCGGGCTGATCGGTACCATCCATGCGGATGAACGCATAAAGTTCGCGTCTCTCTGTTGGCGGAAATGGGACAGCGTAATCAAGATCCACCCGTTCAGTTGTGCGCGGTACCAACCTTTCCACCGTGCCACTGCTCTCCTGGGCCCAGCCCCCCGCATCGACCTTAACACGCGAGCCAACGGAGAGTGCCTGCGCCTGGCGCTCGGAGAAGATAGCGACAACAAACGCGTTGCGGCAATCGAGTGCCTCTGCGAGCGTGTCACCGGCGACAACTTCCCGCCCGGTGGCAGCCACCGGCTTGTAGAGCGTCGTTCCCGGCGGAATGGCAAGATCTGCATGCGTCAACCTGTCGATGCGCGAGGCCTCAGTCGTTGCCAGGGTCTCGAGTTCGCTTCTCCGTGTTTCAAGTGTGGTCATCTGCATCCGCACCTGCATCAGGTCAGCCGTTCTGGTGCGGATTTCCTGCTGGAGGTTCTGCAGCGATTGCAGATCGGATCCAATATAAATCCCCTGCCGCGCGAAGGTCATGTCCTTGTTCAGCTTGTTGACAGCGACACGTGCCGCCTTCAGTTTTGTATCTTCAAGTTGTATCGTATCGGCGATGTCTTCGCTTATGCCTTGAAAAACGCCCTTGTCGACGAGTTTTTGTTTGCGAGCCGCTTCGGCTTTTGCGATCCGCGTGGAATAGGTAACCATCTGCAAGGCCGCCTCTGCAGCCTCGAGATCGGACTCGGTCCGCAGCAGCAAAGCCGCCTGCTGGCTGGAAAGATCCCTGTTCAGGTCGTCGATCCGCGAGGCATAGTCCGAAACGATCGAGTTCTTCTGGCGCATCTCATTGTCGAGCGCCGCCAGTTGAACCTTCAGACCGATCAGCGTTGTATTGTCCACCTTGTCGTTCTCGATGGTGGCACCACCCCTGTCGTTCAATGTTTTCACAACGCCGCTGATCGGCGTCGTCAAGGGAATAATGGGGGCATTGATCAGAGCACGGCTCGTTTGAGAGGTGAATACAGGCGGAAACACGGAAGAAGAAAACACCGTCGCCACCACACCGAGAACAGTATAGGAGGCTAATCTTACGGATGCGCCTTTATATTTTGCGTCAGGCTTATTGCGGAACAGCATGAAATCAACTCCTCTGTTGTTGAGAAACCGTTCCTCCCGCAGTATTGAAATGGTGAATGAAGTTCTTGTGCGCCGCAACATAGTAAAAATTGCATTAACTAATTTTCCAATTTTGACCAACAAATAGGCATCTGACGATTTTGGGGACGCGAAAATTCATCGAAGAGAATTTGAAAGACGAAATTTCAATCGTTTCATATTAGAATTGCCTTTTAAATGGCGTGCTTGGAAAACACACCCTGGCTTCGCCATTTCGCATATGCAACTTATGGGGGCGACGGCATGCCGTCGCAAAGACCTACCGCCGGGTAGGTCAAGTTCCAGACCGCAAGCGCGTTAGCGCCTCAAGTCGGTATGGAAGTGCCGTTGCTTTTTCCCAAAACTCGTCATTTGATGTCGGTCCAAGCTGGATTGGGGACACATATGGACGGCACGCATCTCTTCGAACTCGTGATCGCGATGTTTCTTGCCATTATCGTGCTGCATTATATTGCGCATCGCTTGGGACTGCCCCCTTCCGTGGCGCTTCTCGCAGGCGGGGGAACCTTGGCCTTCGTGCCTGGACTGCCGACAATCTCCGTCAATCCAGAGTTGGTGTTGGTGATCTTCTTGCCGCCACTGCTGCTGGATGGCGCGTGGTCCATCTCTGTTGACCGTTTGAAACGACACGTCTTCGGAATTGCGTCTCTGGCAATCGGTGCAGTGCTGTTCACGACAGTCATCGTCGCAGTTGTCGTGCACTTTCTGATGCCCTCATTGCCATGGGCTGCCTGCGCGGCCCTCGGCGCTATTGTCTCCCCTCCTGACGCGGTCTCGGCAAGGGCCGTGCTGGAAAGGATCAGGATACCCAGGCGCCTCCAGATTCTGTTGGAGGGAGAAAGCCTTTTGAACGATGCCAGCGGGCTTGTGCTTTTTCGTTTTGCTGTCGCCGCCGCAGCGGGTGGGGTTTTCAGCACGGTGGATGCCCTTGGTGAATTCTTCTTCCTGGCCGTTGGTGGCGCCGCAGTGGGCGCGTTCGTTGGTCTCCTGTGGGTAAAAACCGTTCGCCATCTGGGCGACGAATATTTGATGATTGCCGCGACCGCTGTCCTGTCCTGGGCCGCGTATATTTTGGCAGAGCAGGCGCAGACATCAGGTGTGATTGCAACTGTTACCGCGGGATTGATTGCGTCCTGGCATCAGCACACCGTGTTATCTGCCGCAACACGAATGCGCGGCACGTCCTTCTGGAATGTCCTGGTCTTCCTGATGGAGGCCATGGTGTTCATTCTCATCGGATTATCCCTCCGCGATGTCGTTGAACGCGGCGGCGGCTTTGGCTCGATAGCCAGTTCAATGGCATTGCCTGCACTTGCCGTCCTTGTCACGCTGGTAGCGGCACGGTTCGTGTGGATATTCGCATCCGACTTGGTCATCAGGTTGTTTCACGGCCTGAAACTCGCCCACTCGAAGCCTCTTGGACCAGGAGCGGTTACCGCACTCGGTTGGGCTGGCATGCGCGGTGTTGTTACGCTGGCTCTTGCCCTGAGCCTTCCGGAAGATTTTCCTGGTCGCGATTTCATTCTGGTCATGGCTTTCGCCGTCATCATGGGAACCGTTCTCATACAGGGGACAACGCTCGGACGGATCATCGCATGGGCGGGGCTTGGAGGGATAGAACCGGAACGCGCGCCGATGACGATGAGTGAGGCCGAAGCATCCATGGCCCAGGTGCAATTCACGACTGTTCAAGGTCTTGCATACGACGAAAACGGCGAACTCATCCATCCGCAACTCCTCAAGAGGTATGAACATCGACTCGCGGCCAGTGTGAAATACGCTGAAAGCACCGAAAAATACTCACCGCTTCTGCATGCTCATTTTGATGTCGTGCTCAAGGCCGTTGCCGCCGGCAGGAAGGAACTCATACGTCTACGCCGTGAGGGACAGATCGATGACGAAACGCTCAGAGAGCTTGAGCATGATCTCGACCTCGAGGAACTGACTGCGATATCGGCCAAGGCGTGAATATTCGTCGGTTCCTGCGCGCTGACGGGGTAAAGGTCAAAATCAAAATCCACTCCCGCCAGGAACGCACAGGAATATGCGAATGGCGGATACTGACGCCCTGTCCGGCAAGGCGGCCTCCAAAAACTCCAACACCTTGCGATAGTCCGATTCTTGCCGGCATCCACACCGTTGCGGCACGACGATTGTGCTGCCCGCCTACCTCAGGCTTCCAAGCCTCGGAGAGCAGCGCACCTCTTGGACATCCCTTGCCGCACCGTGCCTCCGACAAAACGAGGTCAGCTACCGCTTCGAACCATTCTTACGCTTGACCATTCTACGAAGCATCGAGCCCGCTCTTGCCTTCCGCGGAATGAGTTCGATGTCGCTGACCAGCTTCGCCCCGCCATCCCGGCGCTCCAGCGTAATTTTGCGGCTGTGGAACGCTTCCAGTTCGGCACGGTGCGCCACGCTGATAATCGTTGCATCGGGAAGTTCTTCGATCACCGTCTGCATCATCTTATCCTGACTTTTCTCGTCAAGAGCTGCCGTCGCCTCGTCCATGACGATGATATCGGGAGCGTTCAGCAACAGGCGCGCGAAGGTCAGACGCTGTTTTTCTCCGCCGGACAATGTCTGGTCCCAGGGCGCCTCGTCCTCGATTTTTTCCTTGAGCTGACCAAGACCGACCTTATCGAGCGCAGCGCCAATCTCTTCGGACGTCCAGCTTTCGGCGGGCTGCGGATAACAGACAGCGCGACGAAGCGTACCGGCCGGAATATATGGCCGTTGCGGCAGCATGAACAATCTACTGTCGGCGCGGAAGTTGACGCTTCCTCCACCCCAGGGCCAGAGACCGGAGATGGCCCGCACCAGCGTGCTCTTGCCGGAGCCGGACTCTCCAGCCACCAGCACTCTCTCTCCGGCGCCGATTTCGACGTCCGTCTCTTTGACGACCGCCGTGCCGTCACCCAGAGAAACGGAAACATCCTTGAGACTGAGTATTGTCTCCCCTTCCGTCTCGCCGCGCACTATCCTGCCGACCGTATCGCTTTTTTCAGCCCGTTCGAGGCCATCGAGCGACATCATCAGCGAGGCAACACGCCGGGCGCAGGCATTCCAGTCGGCGAGACGCGGATAGTTGTCGACCAGCCAGCCAAACGCGGACTGGACAATCGTGAAAGCGGAAGCGGCCTGCATGACCTGACCAAGCGACATGCTTCCATCGAGAAACTTGGGTGCGCACAGGAGAAGCGGTACGACGGGCGCGATCAGCATCGAGCCGTTCGAGACGACCGTCGTTCGCATGTACTGTTGCGCCATGAGACGCCATTGCCGTCGGACATTGCCGAACCTCTTGTCGAGATCGCTTCGTTCTTCCTCCTCGCCGCCAAGCAGGGCGATACTCTCACCATTTTCCCTGACGCGCGTGAGCGTATAGCGGAATTCCGCCTCGACCTGGTTTTTGACTTCGGAAACCTTGACGAAATTGCGCGCGATGAAGGCGATGGACGTGGAGGTAATGGCGGCATAGATCACTGCCGCAATGACAAGGAAGCCGGGGATCGTGACGCCGGCCCCGCCGATCGAAACAGTCAACGCGCCGCCGATCGTCCACAGGACAACGATGAAGGTGGAGGCAGACACGAAGGCTGCGATGACACCGGACACAAAGTCCACCGGTGCCTCCGTCGCAATCCGCATATCCTCCGAGAGCCGTGCTTCGGGATTTTGGTGGTCACCATCAATCAGGTTCAGCTGATAGTAACGGCCATTTGCAATCCACCTGCCAACGAGTGCCTTCGTGAGCCAGGAACGCCAGCGCCGCTGAATACGCATTCTCACATAAACCTGTGAGGTGATGATGAAGACGCTACCGAGGACCAGCGGGGGGAAAATCGAGGCGAGAAAATAAACCGTCGACGCGTCCCGCTTCTCGATAGCGTCGAAAATGCCGCGATTCCAGATATTGATGCCATACTGAAAGCCGACATTTATACCGATCATCACCAATAGTCCGAGCGTGAACGGCCATGCCAACGCATCGCCGCGCCGGCTCCAGAAGCCCCGGGCGCTGATCCAGAAGCGTTTCAGCAGATATTTCCTGCGAACCTCTTCCGCCTGCTCCGGGGTCAAGTCCGAAGCGGGTTCCATCTCCTCCGGCGGAGGCGGCTCGTCGGTGTCAGGAGCATCCTGTTGAGATGCGGTTTGGGTGCCAGTCTCGTCGGCACCAACGACCGGTTTCGGTCCTGCGTCTTTGTCACTCATGGGCGCTAAACGAACGATGCGTTGAAAGGTTTCACGGTTTCGTGATGCCGCATGAAATATAGTGCCGGTGTTGCGCAGAGCTTTTCATAGACCTCCAGATCCGCGACTTTCTGGTTTCGCCGCGACAGATCAAATCGATGGTTAACCGCTTGCTGATTTCCCGTTTGACGATATGTCCTAGAACAACGAGACTCTGGAATTGGACCCGCCGCTGAGGTTTGTACGACCACGCGGCAAGAAGACGGCGCCATCATGCGACTTAGTACCATCACGAACCTGGCTTACGCTGTGACCCTGATACTCACGACGGTATCGGCGACCACTTTCATTCTGTCAGCCAGAAGCGCCTCTCAAGAGAGGGCGGCAATCCAGGATCATCTCGACATCAGCGATCTTGCCGAGGAACTGGCAATCATCGCGGATGAGCGCACCGAGGAAGCGCGACTTTACGTCATGCGCGGCGACGAGCAGCACCTGGCAAAATTCTACGTCGACGAAGATCAGGAAAAGCACCTCGAAAACACCTTGGATAAACTCGCCGCACACGGCGTTTCGCCGCAAGAGGCGAGATCATTCGAGGAGATAAGAAAAAGCGCCGACGTCCTCGACAGGATGGAGCGCGAGGCCATCGGGTTTTATCGATCCAGCCGCCAGAGCGAGGCACAACAGGTCTTGTTCGGCGATGAGTATTACCGGCTGCACAGGGGCCTGCTGGATACCGTCGAGACGCTGAGAGAAACACTTGCGACCCGCACGCAGGCAACTGTGGACCAGGCCAAAAGCCGAAGCGATTTCTACGGATCGATCGCCAAGGTGATGCTCGCCCTGACCGCGTTGATGTTTCTGGCCGTGCTCTATTTCGTCCTCAGCAGACGCGTTGCGGCACCGCTTATCAGGATGAGCAATATCGTCATGCGCCTTGCGCGGCAGGACTACAGTATCGACGTGTCCGACGAAGGACGTCGGGACGAGATTGGGGAAATGAACCAGGCGATCAGGATCTTCCGCAGCAACGGGCTGGAAAGGGATCGGCTTGACGCGGAACACCGCCGGAACCAGCGCATCAAGGATCTGATCCTGCAGATGATGCATCGGATACAGGCATGTCAGAATCAAGATGAACTGTCCGACGTCGTTTCGAAATTCATGCCGCAGATTTTCCCCGCTATTGCCGGCCGCCTGCTTGTGCTCAAGGAAAACAGTTCGCTTCTCCAATCGACCGGACAATGGTCCGACCCTTCGTTTTCCGCCCCGGAATTTTTGATCGACGATTGCTGGGCTCTGCGTCGTGGACGTCCCCACGTCAGCAACCAGGACGGCGACGATGTCGTCTGCCATCACCTTCAGGGGAGTTTCGGAACCGGCCTGTGCATACCGCTGACGGCTTTGGGCGAAATCGTCGGCTTGCTTTATCTCGAAATTCCAGAGAGGAACGACACGCTGGAGACAGAGCGCCTGTATCTGGAACTCCTTGCCGAAAATATCGGCCTTGCCGTCGCAAACCTCCAGCTCCGTCAGCGGCTGGTTGGCATGGCAAGGCAGGACGCCTTGACCGGTCTGCTAAACCGCCGGTCACTTGACGAGGCGTTGAACCGACACATTGAGAAGCCAACCGGTTCGCTTGCCTGTCTGATGCTGGACATCGACCATTTCAAGCGCTTCAATGATCGCTTCGGCCATGATGCCGGTGATGCGGTGATGCAATATGTCGCCCAGGTGCTTTCCGAGGCGACCAGCGATCAGGGTACGCTGTTTCGGTTCGGCGGCGAGGAATTCACCGTGCTGATGCCAGATGCAGGAATTGAGGACGCAACCAAGCTTGCGGAGAAACTCCGGCACGCCGTAGAACGGGCGCCCTTCACCTACAGAGGCCGCCTGCTCGACCCGGTAACCATATCCATCGGCATCGCAACCGCACCGGGCGCAGGGACCGTGAGCAGCGTCCTGGAAAGGGCGGACGCCGCGTTGTTAAGCGCCAAACAGATCGGCCGGAACAAATGGGTATCGTCCGATTCCCTGTGAATCGAAGGCATTAATCGCGATTTATTTCGCCGCTTCCGGCTGGCTGCGGTCTCCGGAAAAGAGGCTTGCCGTCAGCCGGCAGGCGCTGGGTTTCCGACGGTAGAACGCAAATCTCGAAAAATGACATTGACAGCCCAACGTTTTTACATTTCCTTGTAAACCGGTTTAGTAAATCGCTTTACAAAGCCGGTAGAGGTCGAAAAGGCCCGGATTGAGTGGAACAGAAAGCGAAAGTTCAATGGCGCGTAACCATGCGACCAGTCTCAAAGATGTTGCCCAGGCGGCAGGCGTTTCCGTCGCGACCGTATCGCGTCTGTTGAACGGCACGCTGGAGCTGCCCTCGGAAACGAAGACGCGGATCGAGACCGCCATTCGTGAGCTCAATTACGTTCCCAATCCCCACGCCCGGCGCTTGAGCCGGGGCCGCTCGGATACGATCGGCCTGGTCGTTCCCGACATTGGCAACCCCTTTTTCGGAATGCTGGTCGCGGCCGTGGAAGAAGAAGCCGACAGGCGCGGCCTTGCCCTGTCGCTGTTTGCGACGCTGAACCGCAAGGGCCGCGAATTGTCGTATCTGAGATTGCTCGCCCGCAATCACGTCGATGGTCTCGTCTTCATCACCAACCATCCCAATACCGATGAACTGGCGGAACTGATCAACACCACCGGTAAGGTCGTGGTCGTCGATGAAGACGTTCCCGGCGCAACCGTTCCAAAACTCTTCTGCGACAATGAACAGGGCGGCCGCCTGGCAGGCGCGCATCTTGCAGAGCACGGACACAGCCGGGTTCTTTATGTCGGCGGCCCGGAGGACATGATCAGTACCGAACGCCGTTTTCGCGGAATGACATCCGCCCTTGCCGAACGAAAGTGCGAGGCAGAGCTTTCGATTACAAGATATTGTGGCGCCTACACCGTGGAATTCGGCAGGGCTGCTGCCCGCCGGTTTCTTGACGAGGGCCGGCCGGCGACGGCGGTATTTGCGAGTTCGGACGAAATCGCCATCGGTTTCGTCGAAGTGCTGCGGTCTGAAGGCGTGCGTATCCCGCAGGATGTCTCGATGATCGGTTTCGACGATGTCGGGCCGCTGCATCTGTTTGCCCCGCCGCTCACCGCCATTCGCCAGCCGGTCAGTGCAATCGGCCAACGCGCTTTGTCGCTTCTGCTTGAAACCAACTGGGATGAGGGTGCTCCACCGCTGTCGGAGGAGCTGCTGCCCGTCGAAATCGTCGTGCGTGAATCCGTTGCGCCGCCCGCGATCAAATAAAAAGCAACGAAACCAACAGAGGAAGAACGATAATGCCAAATTTCAAACGTCGATATTTCTCCGCCGCTCTCGCCGCAACCGTCCTTGCCGGCGCGACTTTATCCGCTGGTCTGGTCCAGGCTGCCGAAAAGACCATTGCCCTGGTGCAGATCAACCAGCAGGCGCTGTTTTTCAACCAGATGAACGAAGGAGCGGAAAAGGCCGCTAAGGAAGCCGGCGTCAAGCTGGTGATCTTTAACGCCAACAACGATCCCGCAGCCCAGAATAGCGCCATCGAAACCTACATCCAGCAGAAGGTTGACGGCATCGCCGTGGTCGCCATCGATGTCAATGGCATCATGCCGGCTGTAAAGCAGGCGGCCGCCGCCAATATTCCCGTGGTCGCGATTGACGCCATCCTGCCGGAGGGTCCGCAGAAGGCGCAGATCGGCGTGGATAACGGCAAAGCCGGCGCCGACATGGGAAAATTTTTCCTCGACTACGTGAAGTCCGATATGGGCGGCAAGGCCAAGATCGGCGTCGTTGGTGCGCTGAACTCCTTCATCCAGAACATCCGCCAGAAGGGTTTTGAAGACACGATCAAGGACAAGACCGGTATCACGACGGCTGGTGTCGTCGATGGCCAGAACGTTCAGGACACTGCACTGTCGGCAGCGGAAAACCTGATCACCGGCAATCCAGATATGACGGCAATTTATGCTACCGGTGAGCCGGCGCTTCTCGGAGCGGTCGCCGCCGTTGAAAGCCAGAGCAAGCAGAAAGACATCAAGGTGTTTGGCTGGGATCTGACCAAACAGGCGATCACCGGCATCGATGCGGGTTATGTCGCAGGCGTCATCCAGCAGGATCCTGCCCAGATGGGTGCAGCCGCAGTCAAGGCGCTCAAGACGGTCGCCGATGGCGGCACCGTCGAAAAGACCATCGCCGTGCCGGTCACCATCGTCACCAAAGCCAATGTCGAACCTTACCGCGCGGTTTTCAAATGATTGCCGCCGGACAGCCCACAGGCGCTGTCGACGGCGCCGGGGGAGATGTTCTCTCCCGGCAGCCCGATCGTGAAGCGCGTATCTCCCTGCGCAATATCCGCAAGACATTCGGCTCGCATCAGGCGCTGCGCGGCGTCGATCTCGATATCTTTCCCGGCGAATGCCTCGGCCTCGTCGGGGACAATGCGGCCGGTAAATCAACCCTCACCAAGGTGATCTCCGGCACCTATATCCCTGATGACGGCACGATCACCATGGAAGGCGAAGCCATTCGCTTTTCAGGCCCTGCCGATGCCCGCAACCGCAATATCGAGATGGTTTTCCAGGACCTCAGCCTCTGCGACCATATCGATGTCGTGGGTAATCTCTTTCTCGGGCGCGAGATTACCAAGGGTCCGTTTCTCGACCGGCCGACCATGCTTTCGGAAGCCCGCAAGATGCTGGATGCGCTGGAAATCCGCATTCCGCGTCTCACCTCCAAGGTGGAGAAACTGTCCGGTGGCCAGCGGCAGGCAATCGCCATTGCGCGGGCGGCCTCCTTCAATCCGAAGGTTCTGATCATGGACGAGCCGACATCGGCGCTTGCCGTGGCTGAAGTGGAAGCCGTGCTCTCGCTTATCAATCGTGTCAAGGCAAAGGGCGTGTCGGTCATCCTCATCACCCACCGGCTTCAGGATCTCTTCCGTGTCTGCGACCGCATCGCCGTCATGTATGAGGGCACCAAGGTGGCGGAGCGCCAGATCAACGACACCAGCCTCGAGGATCTCGTGCGGCTGATCGTGGGAGGGCAACGTCATTGACCGTCTATACTGAACGCGCCAAAGGCTCGCCGCTCTCGGATTTCTTCGCCGAGAATGCACAGGTGCTTTCCATTGCAGCCTTTTTTGCCCTCTGCTTGGTGTTCTTCTCCGTGACCACGGATACGTTTCTGACGGCCGGCAATCTTCTGAACGTCGTCCGTCAGGCCGCACCAATCCTGATCGTCTCCGTCGCGATGACATTCGTCATCATCACGGGCGGTATCGATCTGTCTGTCGGCTCGATGGTCGCCCTGATCAACGCCGTTGGCGCCATCCTGCTCGCGGCCGGTTACCCCTGGCCGCTGGTTGTCGTTGCCATGCTGGTGCTCGGCGGCGGGCTTGGCCTGGTGCAGGGCTGGTTCATTGCCTATCAAGGTATTCCGGCCTTCATCGTCACGCTTGCCGGTCTCTCCATCCTGCGCGGTGTCGCCCTCTACATCACACAGGGATATTCCGTTCCGATACCGGATGCGCCGGGGTTCTTTTACCTCGGCAGGGGTGATTTTCTCGGTATGCCCGTCCCTGCCCTGATCGGCGTCGTCGTTACCGTGATCGCCTATATCGTTCTTTCGAGCACCCGCTATGGTCGTCGTGTCGTCGCGGTCGGCTCCAATCCGGAAGCGGCGCGCCGCGTGGGAATGCCCGCCAAATGGATTCTCGCCTCGGTCTATCTGGCCGCAGGCGTGGCTTCAGCCATTGCCGGCCTCATGATTGCGGCGCGGCTGGGGTCAGGATCGTCGAATGCGGCAGTCGGGTTCGAGCTTCAGGTGGTCGCGGCCGTGGTTCTGGGCGGCACGTCGCTGATGGGCGGACGCGGCACCATTCTTGGCACGGTGCTGGGCACCATGACCATCGCCGTTATCGGCAACGGTCTTATCCTCATGCACATTTCTCCCTTCTTCACCCAGATCGTGACGGGCGCCATCATCCTTGCCGCAATCTGGCTCAACACACGCATCTTCACCGCGAACTTCCGCCTTGGCGTGAAGAGAAAGGGCTGATGCGATGACCACGGAACTGTCTGAAGGACATATCCGGTCGGGAAAGATCATGACCGTGCGTGGCCCAATCGCTACGGATCAACTCGGCGTCACGCTGATGCACGAGCACATCCTCAATGATTGCCGTTGCTGGTGGAACGCCCCCAAGACAGCGGAGAGGCAATATCTTGCCGAAGGTTTCGTCTGCATGGAAATCCTCGGCGAGCTACGCCAGGATCCCTTCGTCAACAAGCACAATATCACGCTGGATGACGAACCGCTGGCGATTGCGGAACTGAAGGATTTCGTCGCTGCCGGTGGACAGACGGTTGTGGAGCCGACCTGCCAGGGTATCGGCAGAAATCCGCTGGCGATGCGACGGATTTCACAAGCGACCGGGCTCAACATCGTCATGGGAGCGGGTTATTACCTTGCGTCCTCCCACCCCGAAAAGGTGGCCGGGCTGACGGTCGATGCCATCGCCGACGAGATCGTGCAGGAGGCGCGACACGGCGTCGATGGCACCGATGTCCGCATCGGTCTGATAGGCGAAATTGGGGTATCGGCGGATTTCACGGCTGCGGAGGAAAAGTCCCTTCGCGGGGCTGCGCAGGCGCATGTGCGCACCGGCCTGCCTCTGATGGTTCATCTGCCGGGATGGCTTCGGCTGGGACACCGGGTTCTCGACGTCGTCGCGGAGGAAGGTGCGAATCTGAACCATACCGTTCTTTGCCACATGAACCCGTCCCATGCCGACATTGCCTACCAGAGCGAACTTGCAGGCCGCGGCGCCTTTATCGAATATGACATGATCGGCATGGATTTTTTCTATGCCGACCAGCAGGTGCAGTGCCCCAGCGACGAGGACGCTGCCCGTTCAATCGTCACGCTGGTGGAAGGCGGTCACCTCGACCGCATTCTGCTTTCCCACGACGTCTTCCTGAAAATGATGCTGACTCGATATGGCGGCAATGGCTACGCCTATATTCTAAAGCACTTCCTGCCGCGCCTGAAACGGCATGGGCTCGACGACGTCACTCTTCAAACCTTTATGCGGGATAATCCGCGTTCGGTCTTCCAGGCGAAGACCTGACGAACCTATGGAAATGGAAAGATCATGACAAAAAAAGTGCTTCTCGTCGGTGAAAGCTGGGTCAGTTCCGCCACCCACTACAAGGGCTTCGATCAATTTGGCAGCGTCACCTTTCACCTGGGCGCAGAGCCGCTGGTGAAGGCACTCGAGGGCAGCGAATACGAGCTGACTTATATGACTGCCCATGATGCGGTGGAGAAGTTTCCCTTCGAGATGGCAGGGCTCGATGCCTACGACGCCATCATCCTCTCGGATATCGGTTCGAACTCGCTCCTGTTGCCGCCGGCCGTCTGGCTGCACTCGAAAACCGTGCCGAACCGGTTGAAGCTCATCAAGGCATGGGTGGAAAAGGGTGGCGGCCTGCTGATGGTTGGTGGCTATTTCTCCTTCCAGGGCATCGACGGCAAGGCGCGCTGGCGCCGCACGCCGGTGGAAGATACGCTTCCCGTTACCTGCCTTCCATGGGACGACCGCGTGGAAATTCCGGAAGGCTCGACAGCCGATATTTTGAAACCAGACCATCCGACCGTCGCAGGCCTTTCCGGCGAGTGGCCGCTCCTGCTCGGTGTCAACGAGGTCGAGGTGCGTGATCGCGCCGATGTCGAGGTGGTTGCCCGGCTACCGGAAGATCAGGGTTCTCATCCGCTACTCGTGACCGGAGGTTTTGGCCAGGGCCGAACGGCAGCATGGACCTCAGACATTGGTCCGCACTGGCTTTCTCCTGCTTTCTGCGAGTGGGACGGCTATGGGCGCCTGTGGAAGAACATTCTCGGCTGGCTGACGGAAAAGCCGTGATCGACAGGCTCAGGCCCGCAGAATGGCCATCATCTCCTCATGGCTGGGAAAGGCATCCTGCGTGCCACGGCGGCCGACGGTGATGGCTGCCGCTCTCGAAGCATCCTCCAGCGCGCGCGCATCGATAGCGACGCCGCGACGTATGGCGGAGGCAAGCGCAACACCCGTAAAGCAATCGCCGGCACCCGTGGTATCGACGATTGTAGCGGGCGCTGCCGCGACCTCGATTGCACCATTGGCAGACACGAGCACGCAGCCCTGTCCGCCGAGTGTGATGATGACGAGGCCGACGCCGGCACGCAGCAGAAAAGCGCCCGCCCCGGCGCCGCTCTCACCGGTCAGCGCCTCTGCCTCGATGCGATTGAGGACGGCGATGTCGATGAGCGGCAGAATGCTTACAAACCACGGCTGCAGCGGTGAAGGATTGAAGGCCGTCGTCAGCCCCTTCGATCTCGCCGCATTGAGGATGACGAGGGTTGTCTCTTCCGAGAGATTGCCCTGCAGGATGACGAGGTCGCCGGAGACAGTGTCGCCAAGTGCGTCCAGGGCTGCGTCTCTATCAAGCGCTGCGGCTGCGGACCGGGTGGTGATGATCGAGTTTTCACCGTCAGGGGTCGTCAGAATGATGGATATATCGCTGGTGGCGCTGTCGACGGGAATGAGCTTTGGTGTCAGGCGCTCGCGGGTGAGCGCTTTTCCGATCGCAATGGCGCGGTCGTCCGTGCCGATGGCGGCGACCAGAGTGGTTTCGACGCCGCACCGTGAAAGAACAATGGCCTGGTTGCAGCCTTTGCCACCGAGACTGCGCGAGGCCTGCTCGCCGAAGATTGAAGCGCCTGCCTGAGGCAGTGCGGCAATGGAATAGGTTTCATCAAGTGCGATATTGCCGATAACAAAGGCGCGCATGGAGAACTTTCGAAAGGGACTGAAATGCAGACCATATCCGACAACGCGGCCAATGCTATCCAGGAAATTTTCGGTCGCAGCAAGGCGCTGATCGGCATGATCCATTGCCCGGCCTTTCCGGGAGCGCCGCGTTATCGCAACGCGAGCATGGACGCGATCTATGATGCCTGCATGCGCGACGCCGAGCGCCTCATCGAAGGCGGCATGCACGGCCTGATCGTCGAAAACCACGGAGACGTGCCCTTCTCCAAGCCGGATGATATCGGGCCCGAAACGTCAGCCTTCATGAGCGTGGTGACCGACCGCATCGTTCGCGCCGCCGGCGTGCCTGTCGGCATCAACGTGCTGGCCAACGCTCCCATCCCGGCCTTCGCCATCGCCATGGCGGGCGGGGCAAAGTTCATCCGGGTCAACCAATGGACCAATGCCTATGTGGCCAATGAGGGCTTTATGGAAGGGCGCGCGGCCGAGGCGATGCGTTACCGCTCGCTGCTGAGGGCAGAGCATATCAAGGTTTTCGCCGACAGCCACGTCAAGCACGGAGCCCATGCCATCACGGCGGATCGCAGCATCGATGAACTGACGCGCGACCTCGCCTTCTTCGATGCCGACGGCGTCATCGCAACGGGACAGCGCACCGGCAACAGTGCATCCCTAGAGGAGATCGAGGAAATCGGTGCAGCAACACATCTGCCGCTGCTGGTCGGCTCGGGTGTCAATGAAGGCAATATCGTCGAGATCCTCAAACGGACCAGCGGCGTTATCGTCGCTTCCTCACTCAAGGAGGATGGCGTCTGGTGGAACCCGGTCGAACTGGCGCGGGTGCGCTCTTTTGTTGCCGCAGCCCGCCCTGGCCTCGAAGCCTGAAGGGGGAGACAACCATGGTAGAATTTTCGATCAACGGTGAAAGACTGCTGGCAAATCTGGACCGGTTTGCAGCGATCGGAGCAACCGAGAAGGGTGGCGTCAACCGGCAGGCGCTCACTGAACTGGATCGCGAGGCAAGACGGCTGCTGGCGAAACTTGCGATCGACAGAGGATTTTCGGTGTTTCAGGATCCCGTCGCCAATCTCTTCATTCGCCGGAGCGGCCGCGACGAAACACGTGCACCGCTTCTGATCGGCAGCCACCTTGACAGCCAGCCCGCCGGCGGGCGGTTTGACGGCGCACTGGGGACGCTTTCGGCATTCGAGGTTCTCGAAACACTTGAGGATCTGAAGATCGAGACGGAACGTCCGGTCGAGGTCGTCGCCTTCACCAACGAGGAAGGTTGCCGTTTCGCCCCGGGCTGCATGGGATCAATGGCTTTCGCCTCCGGAGCGATACCGCAAGACTGGCAGAAGCTACTTGCCACAGACAACGGAGCCGATTTTGCGGGAGAACTTTCCGCAACCCTGGAAAGCCTGCCGGAAGCCGCGATGCGCGATCTCGGTTTTCCGGTGTTTGCCTATATCGAGGTGCACATCGAGCAGGGCCCTTCCCTTGAGAAACGGGGAGTTCCAATTGGAATAGTGACGGGCATACAGGGCACACGCTGGCTGGAGGTATCGATCACCGGCCAGACCGCTCATGCGGGCACGACGGCACTGATGTATCGACGCGATCCGTTTCACGCGGCGGTTAACGCGCTTGGATCGCTGTTTCCCGCCATGATGCCCTCCGATCCGGCCGCCCGTTTCACAGTGGGGCGAATGGCTTTACAGCCCGCTGCGGTCAACGCCATTCCGCAGACAGCGGTTTTTACCGTCGATATCAGGCACCCCTCTTCCGAAACGCTTGACGCAATGGAAAATAAAATTCGCGCTGTCACCCAGGCGGCTGCGAGGGACCAAAATTGTGACGCGACGATCACACAGATCTTCGACATGCCGCCGGCGAATTTCCCGGAGGATATTCTCGTGACCTTGGATAACGCCGCACAGGATCGGGGTTTGGCAACGCAACGAATGCTATCCGGTGCGTTCCACGACGCCCTCTTCATGAATCGCGTTGCGCCGTCGGCCATGATTTTTGTGCCCTGTCGCGATGGCCTCAGTCACAATGAGGCCGAGTACGTCGAACCCGAACACAGCATGGCGGGATGCAACATGCTTTTGGCCTCAACGCTTCAAGTTCTCCAATAGATCACGCACGGCCATCCCGTTTTGAATGGCGAGCGGTATCAGGCCCGCTAATGTTGCGATACTCTGCCCCTCCGGGCCATTCAAACCACATAACGAGACAGGTATGAGAACCGAAACACACATCTTCGATGCCGGTGATCAAATTCCCAATAACCAGTCATTTCCCGTCATCATCTATCGGCAGGTCAATTCGCAACCGGACACAGCCGCGTTTGAGGCGTTGTTTTCCCGCAACGGCTGGACAGGGATCTGGCGCAACGGCGTATTCGACTACCACCATTACCACAGCGGCGCGCATGAGGTTCTCGGCGTCGGGCGCGGTCAGGCGACATTGCAGATCGGCGGGGCTGACGGACGGACCCTGGAGGTCACTCAGGGAGACTGTCTGATTTTGCCGGCAGGCACCGGTCATATGAGGCTGAAATCCTCCGCGGATTTTCAGGTCGTGGGCGCATATCCGCCCGGGCAGCAGGCTGACATTCAGACCTCAGCACCAACAGAAGAGATGCGCGCGCGAATAAAGTCCCTGCCCAAGCCCGAGACCGATCCAGTAAACGGTGTATCAGGCGGTCTGGTCGAACTGTGGTAACCCGTTGTCTGCCGCCCAATAGATCTCCGCGGGCAAAACGTGTGGTCGGGGCAGCGCCGTGCGTGGGAGCGCGAGACAGCTAGAACTTGCCCAACTGGCGCTCTATCGATTTATGCATGTCCTAAGAAGAGTTCAGGAAGCTCACTTTTTATGGCCTTCACGCGAAATACGGGATCGGCAAAAGCTGCATCATCGCGCTTTCCTCCGGGCCGTGGATTGTTCGGTGATCTAGGGACTATTGGCATTCCGGTTTCGAGCCTCAAGGCTTGTTCGGCTCTGCGGCTCGGGGACGCCTGCCGTTTGAGGATCAGCTGGGCTGGGAGCGCTGAAGGTCAAGCTGATCAAAAAAGGCGGCCCGACCGGTGTCCTTTCGCGCATGGCCTGCTGTACGCGAGGCGCACGCGCCAGACCACTGCCGCGTCACCGGTTTTTGCATTCAGGCCTTCAGAGCCTGAACACCAGGGCGGCCTCACTCATGCATTGCGCACGAGTTGGGCCGGAGAGCCTTCCCACGATGTTCCGGCCGGCAGCGTCTCGCCTTTCATGACCACGGAAAGATCGCCAAGCTGGGCGTCCTCCCCGATTTCGGCATCGTAGAGCACGATGGCATAAGAGCCGATCACGGCGCGGTCACCGACCGTCACGCCGCTCACCTTCATGACGCGGTCTTCAAACAGGTGGGTTTGCAGACCGGAGAATTCATTGAGCGCCACTTCGTCGCCAATTCGCACCAGATCATGTTCGGTAATGTCAGTCGTGTCGATAAAGCAGTCACGGCCGATCTTGCAGCCCAGAAGGCGAAGAAAAAACGCCAGCCAGGGCGTGCCCCGCAGCGGTTGCAGCAGGTTCGGCACCGCCAGGTTTTCATAGGTCGCCGTCACCAGTTCCGTTCGCCAGACAAAGGTGCTCCAGAGCGGCTTTGTCGTCGGTTTATACCGCCCCATCACCAGCCATTTTAGCGCAACGACGGAGAGACCGCAGGCGAGCGCAAAGCCAATGTAGAGGAAGGGGAAAATCACGGCGATCAGCAAGTGGCTGTCGTCATAATCCTGGATATCGCCCACAACAGAGAAAAGCAGGCTGAAAAATGCCAGAAACAATGTCAGCGGCAGGATCACCCGGATGGCCTCGATGGCAAGCCGCATCGCGACAAGGCGCGGCCGCGGATTAAAGCGCGCGCCCTCATCGAACAGGCCGACGGCCTGCCGAACGGGGAGCGAAATCGGCGGGGAACCGAACCAGGTTCCGTCCGGCTGCTCGGCACCGCCATCTGCTGGCGGCTTGGAAAGCACACCGATCAGGACGCCGTCGGCAATGGTTGCACCTGTTGGCAACACGGCCGAGTTGCCGATGAAGGACCGTCGCCCGATCCGGGTATGCGCCAGCTCGATAATGCCCGGCTCATGGCGCGCCGCACCGAAGACAACCGCGTCCGCAATGAAGCTTTCCGGCCCGATATCGACGAGATCGGGCACGATTTTCGCAGCCGTCGAGATTTCGGCGCGCTTGCCGATCCGCACGCCGAGCGCACGATACCAGGGGATGACGTAGAGCGTCGCGTAGATCGGATGAAGCAGCGCCAGCGCCAGATCGGTCACCTGCTGGACGAACCAGAACCGCAGATAGAACCAGCTATGGATCGAATATCGCCCGGCCCGGACCGGCCCGAGGATCAGGCGTTTGGCGGCAACGGTCAAAACACACATCAGGATGATGTAGGTAAGCGCAAGGAACGGAGAAATCAGCAGATAGGAATAACCATCCGTATTCCAGTCGATTTCGATCATCGCGATCAGACCCGGCGCAATCGGCAGGATCGCGACCAGAGGAAGAATGACCGCAGCGATGAACAGTCCGAAGCCAACCAGCAGACGACGCAGAAAGCCCGCCTCCCCGTCCCGCTGGGCGATACGCCCGGTTGCGATGCACTTGGCGGGAGAGCCGCTCCAGCTTTCCCCTGAAGGTATCGACTGGTTCATCGGCAGGGAAGAGAGATCGTCAAGCGCGGCCGCATCACCAATCGCGCTGTTGCGTCCAACCACCGACATGGTGCCGATGAAAGCGCTGTTGCCGATCCTGACCGAGCCGATGCGCAGCAGACCCCGCTCAACCGAACTGGTCGCCAGCATGGCATAATCGCTGACGATGGCGTCATCGCCGATGGTGACGAGATCGGCGGTATCGATGCTGACGGTGCCGATAAAGGCGCGACGTCCGATCCGGGCGCCCAGCAGCCGGTAATAAAAACGGATCATCGGCGTGCCGCTGAGATAAGGCGTGGCGATGATGTCGGAGAGGCGCCGCACCAGCCACCAGCGTAGATAATAGCTGCCCCATAACGGATAATCACCGGGCTTGTAGCGGCCGATGATCAGCCATTTGACGATAATCGCGAACACCATTCCCAATGGCGGAATGAAAACGAAGCTGAGGCCGCCGAGAAGCAGGGCCGAGACACGACCGAAATCTTCGACCAGATAGGTATAGGCGAGGTAGGGGAAGAACCATTGCAATCCCGCCACCGCATAGATCGGTACCAGAGCAATCGTCTGGAGCGCCCAGCACAGGCGTTTCTGGAATTCGCTGACGCGGTGAAAAGGTTCCAGCACCGCCGTATCTGCCATCACGCGGTCACGCAGCCGTTCGGCAAGCCGCCGGATCGTGGGTGCGGCATAGAGATCCTGAATGGAAACGCCGGAAAGGCCCGACGATTTGCGGATTGCCGAGGCAAGACGGGCAGCCTTCAGCGAATGGCCACCGAGATCCTCGAACAGATCGTCTTCCACCGAAACCTTCTGCGGTGCGAAAGCCTCCGACCAGATGGCATGGAGCTGGATTTCAAGCGGCGTTTCGGGCGCGACCGTTTCCCGATCCGTGACGGCAACGACGACCGGCCGCTGCAGCGCCTTTCGATCCACCTTGCCGGAGGCCGGCAGGGTCGGCAGGGCATCCAGCACCTGATAGGCGACCGGCCGCATATAGTTAGGCAGACGATCATTCACCCGTTTCCGGGCGGCTTCCATGTCGATTGCGGCACTGCCGCGTGCAACAAGGAATGCGGCCAGCAGTTCCGATCCGTCATTATCACGGAAAAGATGGACGACGGCCTGCGCAACCGACGCATCTTCGGCAATGACCGCTTCGATTTCCGCGAGTTCGACGCGAAAACCGCGGATTTTCACCTGCGTATCGATACGCCCCATGAACTCGATGTCGCCGACCGCATCAAGACGCACGAGGTCCCCAGAGCGATAAATCCGGGCAGGAAGCCCGTCCGGGCCATGAAACGGCGTGTTGACGAACTTGTCCGCGGTGAGATCGGGACGGTTCACATAACCGCCGCTGAGACCGGGGCCGCCGATGACAAGTTCACCTTCAGCGCCGGCAGCGACCGGCCAAAGTTTTTCGTCGACGATCCAGGCCGTATATCCCGGCAGGGGCCGACCGATGGTGACACGCCGGCCGGGCTGCACCTCGGTCCAGGTGGCCGTCACAGTCGTCTCGGTCGGTCCATAGGTGTTGAGAATCCGAAGCCCCGGTCGCGCCCAGCGCTCGACGAGATCAGGCGGACATGCCTCTCCGCCCAGGTTGACGATGCGGAGCGTGGGTATTTCCGCCTCAACGAGGGTGAAGAGCGACGGCACCACATGCCAGACGGTAACGCTTTCAGCCGCCAGAGTGATACCCACATCAGGCCCCGCCTTATGCAGCGCCTCAGTGGCGACAAGCAGCTCCGCACCGGCGGAAAAAGCACTCCACATCGTCTCGATCGACATATCGAAGGCGATGCTGAAGCCGCCGAAAACCCTGTCGCTTTCTTCAATGGCGAGGATCGCGCCTTCAGACCGCAGGAAATGGCACGCGCTGCGGTGGGAAATCATCACACCCTTCGGCCGGCCGGTCGTTCCCGATGTGTAGATGATATAGGCGAGGTCATCGGGAGACGCGCCGCTTTCGGCGCGGGTGATCGGCACGGCATCCTGGGCGGCCAGATCACCAAGGGTCTCGTTGACCACAAGCGTTGTTACCCGCATGCCGCCGGCCCGTTCCGCATCCGTAACGATGAGGGTGGCACCGCTATCCTCGGCAATGAAATCGATCCGATCCTGCGGATAGCTCCAGTCAACCGGCACATAACAGGCGCCGGCCCAGAGGGTGCCGAGGATGGCCATATATTGATCAAGGCCGCGCGGCAGGCAGATGACGACGCGATCCCCCCGCTGAACCCCCATCGCGCGAAGCTGGCGGGCAAACCGGGTGGCACGCTCGGCCAGCTGCGCGTAACTGAGCTGGGTGCGGCGGCTGTTTTCGGGATCGTGGCCAAGCAGCCTGACGGCGCATTTGGCCTGAAATCGTTTGGCTGTCTGCTCGAATATTTCGTGCAGCATCTCGTCGCGGGCGTAAGGCTCATCCTCTCGGACTGGAAGCGACGGAGCAATCGGCGCGAATACTGTAGGTTCCAACTGCCTTTCGGCGGTCACATTGCGATCCATAGGGGCACCAGGCATGTAAAAGTAATGCCGCTATACACGATTTGGAATTGCGCCGAAAGGAGGGGCAATCAGGCACCGGGAGCTGTCATTTTGCGGTGACGCGGGACTAGCTCGGCGGCCATTCACGGCGGACGGGCCGGCCTCTCCGAATTCGGATCGGCGAGACGAGCACCATGCCCTCAGGTTGCCAGAGCAAGATCGATAGCCGCCTCGCAATGAATGAGCGTGGTATCGAAGACGGGGACCGAAACATTGTTTTGATTGAGTAGCATACCGACTTCGGTACAGCCGAGAATCATGCAATCGGCGCCCGCATCGACCAGTCGACGGGCGACATCTTCATAGGTCGAACGGCTTTCATCCCGGATAATTTCCTTGCAGAGTTCGTCGTAGATGATGCGGTGCACCGTCCTGCGGTCATCAGCGTCTGGAAGGACGGGGTGGAGCGACGCCGCAACCAGCCTGTCCTTGTAGAAGCTCTGCTCCATGGTGAAGGCAGTTGCTATCAGGCCCGGCCGGCTGAGCCCTGCGCTTAATATACGATCAGCGGTAGCGTCAGCGATATGCAGCAGTGGAATATCGACACCCTCCATCATGTCCCGGGCGAGCTTGTGCATCGTATTGGTCGCAAGCAGGATGAAGTCCGCGCCGCCCCGCTGCAACGCCTTTGCTTCGGCGTTCAATATGGCTGCGGCGGCATCCCATTCGCCGCGCGCCTGCAATGTCTCGATCTTCGCAAAATCAAGCGAGCGGATCAAAAGCTCGGGGGAATGAAGGCCGCCAAGGCGATCACGGGTGATCTCGCAGAGCTTGCGATAATAGATCTGCGTCGATGCGGCCGACATGCCGCCGAGAATTCCGATAGTTTTCATCTGCTGATCATCAATGCGTTTAGGTGGAATAGGAGACGGACGCCCGGTTGAACTGTCGCAACATTCTGGCACAGGCCGAGTGCGGGTCTCAAGCCCACATATCAAAGCAACCGAGCAGCCATGGCTCACCGTGACCTTTCGTCATCCCACAAGACGCGAAGTGCCCCGAACATTGTGCTGTGCGGGGCCACCTGATGACCTTAAATCAAATCCGCGCACCACCCGTCGCGTCAATCATCTGCCCGGTCGTCCAGCGGGCATCATCAGAAGCGAGGAACGTGATGACATCAGCGATGTCCTCGGCGCGGCCGATCCGTGAGAAGACCGACAGGGCTTCGGCACCGGCACGCGCTTCAGGCGCTGCCAGCCATCCGGCGTTCATGTCGGTTTCAGTCACGCCCGGAAGCACCGAATTAACAGTAATTCCGCGCCGGCCAAATTCCGGCGCAAGCGCCAGCGTCAATGTTTCAAGCGCCCCCTTGGAGGCGGCATAGGCCGGATGGGTCGGTGCCGCGATGCGGGTGAAACCGGTCGAGATATTGATGATACGGCCATTGTCACGGAGATGATCGGCGACGGCCTGGATCAGGAAGAAGGGGGCCTTGAAGTTGATCGTCATCAACTCGTCAAACGCAGCCTCGGTCATGTCTTTCAACGGTGTCGCCGGCGCGATGCCCGCATTATTGACGAGAATGTCGAGCGATGGCGTGCCGGTGAAAGCGATGGACGCTTGCTTGAACTGATCCCACAGGTTGTCTGTTGCCGCTTTCCCATCGCGTAGATCGGCCTTGAGGGCGATCGCCTTCGAGCCGAGGGCTTCGATCTCGCGGATCGTCGCCTGCGCGGCATCGGGGTTTGCGCCATAATGGACGCCGATAAGACCTGCGCCCTCCTTGGCAAATGCCAGGGCGGCGGCACGGCCGATGCCCCTTGAACTTCCCGTTATGAGGGCGACTTTGTTCGACAGTTTCTGAGACATGGATCTCTCCGTTGCGATTTAACTAGCGATCGATATAATAAAAGCCGAACATGATCTGTCAACATTTTTATAGTGATCGATATAATAATGACTGAAACGACGCGAAAACGCGGCAGGCCGCGCCTGCTCGATCGGAATACCGGGCTCGACATCGCGGCCCAGCTGTTCTGGGAGCGGGGATATGAGGGAACTTCGGTAGCGGATCTCACCCATGCGATGGGGATCACGCCGCCATCTCTTTATGCGACCTTCGGTTCGAAGGAAGAACTGTTCCGGCAGGCGCTCGATCATCATATCGCGCAACAAAGCGAACGCCGTGCCGGACTATTGCAGGCGAAAATACCGGCCCACGAGGCGCTCGCCGCGTACCTTTACGATATTGCCGAAGGCGACACCCAGCCGGACAAGCCGCGCGGATGCATCGTTTCGACCGCCGTTCTCCAGCATTCGGAAGAAAACGCCTCCGTCGCCCGCGCCACGGCAGCATTGCGCGAGGGGGCGATACAGATTCTCAAGGCGCGGTTCAATCGCGCCATCCATGACGGTGAGCTACCGGAACAAACCGATACGGACACCCTTGCGCGCTTTTATGGCGCAATTATTCAGGGCATGTCTGCCCAGGCTTGCGACGGTGCATGTACGGAGACATTAAAGGCCGTCGTCGACGTGGCGCTGATGGCGTGGCCGGGAAAGCACCGCATCGGCAGCCGACCGAGCGGCCTCAACAAGTGATCCTTGTTGAGGCCTCGTTTCACATGGCTGCTAGTGATCCCCAATAGTCCTGATTACGCGCCCATGCTTTCCATACCTATCGCCTGGGCTGCTCAGCGTCACCTGCCCTGCGCCGGTCTGCCGAGACCCAAAAGGTGGTAAAACGCAATCGCGCCGATTGTCGCCGTGCCGATGCCATCCAGCGTGAAACCGGCGACATTGAGCTTGAAATTGCCGGCGCCCAGAACCAGAGCGATGCCCACGGTGATGAGGTTGCGCGGTTCGGAGAAATCGACCTTGTTTTCCACCCAGATGCGCCCTGCGGTCGCCGCGATCAGGCCGAAGACCACAACCGACAGGCCGCCGATGACGGGTCCCGGTATCGTCTGGATGAGGGCGCCGAATTTCGGTGAGAAGCCGAGAATGATGGCAACCAGTGCTGCGACGATGAAGACGAGCGTCGAGAAGATACGGGTAATCGCCATCACGCCCATGTTTTCGGCATAGGTCGTCATGCCGGTTCCGCCGAAGGCGCCGGAAAAGATCGTCGCGATGCCGTCACCGATAAAGGCGCGGCCGAGATAAGGATCGAGATTACGGCCGGTCATCGCGCCGATCGCCTTGATATGCCCGAGATTTTCCGCCACCAGAATGACGACGACCGGGGCGATCAGGGCAATCGCCGGTGCGGAAAACACCGGCGTGGTGAAGGCCGGCAATCCGAACCAGGCTGCGGCCGCAACACCTGCAAAATCAACGGGCTTGCCGAGACCGAAACCGTTTGCGAGCACGAGATAGGCGAGATAGGCAATCGCGCCGCCGAGAAGAATGGGCAGCCGACGCGTCATGCCGGGCGCATAGACCGCGATCGCACCGACCGACGTCACCGTCAAAATCGCAATCCAGCGCGACATCTGGTCGCCATCGGGATTACCCGGCCCGGTGCCGGAGGCGCTTGCGATCGCGATGGGTGCCAGCACGAGACCGATTGCGGCGACGATCGCGCCGGTCAGAACCGGCGGCATCAGCTTTTCGATCCAGTTATGGCCGACAATCATGACGATGACGCCAATCAGCGCATAAAGCACGCCGGCCGCAATGATACCGCCGAGTGCCAGCGCGATATCAGGGCTGGCCGCACCCGCAGCCGCCCCCGTTGCCACCAGCACGGGACCGATAAAAGCGAAGGACGAGCCGAGATAGCTCGGCACACGCCCACCGACGGCGATGAAGAAGATCAGCGTCGAGATGCCTGAAAACAGGATGGAGACGTTGGGATCGAAACCCATGATGAGCGGCGCCAGCACTGTAGAACCGAACATGGCCACGACATGCTGCAGGCCAAGCACGGCGGTCTGCCCGGCGGGCAGCCGCTCATCCGGCATGATGCGCCCTTCGGTTTTCAGCCGCCAGCGAGGAAAATAACCACCGGTATCGCTCATCGTCGTCCCCCCAGGAAATGCCCGGCATGCATCTTCCGGGCTTTCCCATCCCGGTTCATCGCCGTGCAAAAAAATCTGCTCTTTGTGATTTGCGCCCGTCGCCCGAGACCGAATCGGTTGCCGGCGCATCTTTTCCCGGTTAGCACGATTGCCCGCCGCTGTCATCGGGATTGGATTATTTCCCACCGTTACGCGTTTTGGCGCAGGAGCAATCAGCTCCCGCGCCGGGATAAAAACATCAAACGGCGGACAGGGTTATTGCGCCTTTTCGAGCGCCGTCAAAATCTCATAGGCCGCAGAGACGCGTTCCTCATTGGGATAGTTTTTATTGGCCAGAATGACGATGCCCAATTTCTCCTTCGGTATGAACGCCACATAAGCGCCGAAACCATTGGTGGAGCCGGTCTTGTTGATGAAAACGTCTTCGCGCGGTTTCATCGGCGGAGATATTTCGGAGACCGGCACGGTCTTCAGAAGCGCACCGCCGTTCAGCTCCCTCAGTGTCTTCAGGGGAGCCGGGTGTGTATATTGCTCCCAGACCATGTCCTGCGTCATGGCGCCGACGCTGAAATATCCCGTATGGGTGTTGGTGATCGCCTGCTGGATTTTTCCGTCCAGTTGTTCGAGACCCATATTGGCATTGACGAAGCGGATCATGTCCTCCGCCGTCGATTTGACGCCATAGGCCTCCGAAGAAAGGACGCCCGGTGTTACGCGAGCCGGTTCGCCGGTTCTTTTATAACCCTGCGCATAATCATCCATCTTCGCCTTCGGCACCACGGTGAAGGTGTTCTTCAGCCCAAGCGCCGGGAAAAGCGTGTCCTGCATGGCACCGTCGAAACCCTGGCCCATCGCCTTTGCAGTGATATAGCCGAGCATGCCGATGCTGGGATTGGCATAACTTCTGTGGGTGCCGGCCTTGTATGTGGGCTTCCAGGCCTTGAGATAGGCCATCAGCTGCTGTTCCGTCTTGACGTCGTCAGGCACCTGAATGGGAAAGCCGCCAGCGGTGTGGGTGCCGAGATGCATCAGCGCGACATCGCCGAAGGGTTTTCCCTTCATGGACGGAAGATACTCGCTGACCTTGCCCGACAGTGACAGCTGGCCATTCAGCTCCGCATAGGTGCTGAGGGTGACCGTGAAGGTCTTGGAGATGGAGCCGAGTTCGAACAGCGTCTGCGGGGTGACGGGCTTTTCCGTGCTCTTGGACAGAACGCCATAGGTGAAGATGTGGTTTTCGCCGTTGATGCTGATACCGACGGCCAGACCCGGAATGCCGTTTTTCTCCATGACGGGCTTGATTGCAGCATCCGTTATCGCCTTCAGCCTCGCATCGTCAGCGGCAGAAGCCTGCGTGACCAGGCCCGTCGAGACCAAAGCGGCCAGTGCGATATGTCTGCGATTAAATTTCATCTTTCGTGTTCTCCAAAACCTAAGGTGGATTGTCGGCTTGTCCGCCATCCCCAGCGAAAAGACGTTTAGCCGCCCTACATTGCACGAACAAACCATGATATCTCGGAGGAGACACAAGAAAATCTAGGTCTTGAATGGTTCGGCAATTTCTTCCCTTAAACGGTCTGCGGGCCTTCGAGGCGTCCGCCCGGCATCTGAGCTTCACCCGTGCGGCCATTGAACTGTGCGTGACGCAGGCGGCTGTCAGCCAGCAGGTGAAAGGGCTGGAAAAGCGACTGGGTGTCGCTCTTTTCCAGCGGCTTCCGCGCGGCTTGAAGATCACCGCCGAAGGTGAGGCCTTGTTGCCGACGGTGACCAGTTCCTTCGACCAGATGGCGACGACGCTCGACCGGATCGAGGCCGGACAGGTGCGCGAATTGCTGTTTCTCGGCGTTGTGGGCACCTTCGCCGTCGGCTGGCTGCTGCCGCGGCTGGCGGCGTTTCAAAAGCGGCATCCTTTCATCGATGTCAGGGTTTCCACCAACAACAACCGGGTGGACATGGCGGCGGAGGGGCTGGATTTCGCCATTCGTTTCGGCCAGGGCTCCTGGCATGGCACGGATGCCTTCCGTCTGTTCGAGGCGCCGCTTTCGCCGCTCTGCACGCCGAAACTGGCGGAAATGCTGAAAGAGCCCGCCGACCTGATGGATGCAACATTGCTGCGCAGCTACCGCGCCGATGAGTGGAGCACATGGTTTGCCGCGGCGGGCGTTTCACCGGCGGCGCAGGTGAATGCCGGCATCGTCTTCGACACGTCGCTCGGCATGATGGAAGCGGCGCTTCAGGGGCTGGGCGTGGCGCTCGCGCCGCCATCGATGTTTTCGCGGCATCTGGCATCGGGCGCGGTCATGCAGCCCTTTCCCGTCACCATCTCGCTTGGAAGCTACTGGCTGACCCGCCTGCAATCGAAACCGCAGACATCAGCCATGCAGGCCTTTTCCGACTGGCTGTTCGAGACCATCGGGACGGCGTGACCGGCCCTATCACATCAAGGCGAGCAGAACGCCGCCGACCGCGCAGAGAAGGACCACGGCCCATGGCGGCGTTTTCCACACCGTCAGCAGGATGAAGCCGGTGAGCGCAAGGGTAAAATCCTTCGGCGTGAAGATCGCGCTCGTCCACACCGGGTCATAAAGGGCGGCACCGAGAATGCCGACGACGGCGGCGTTTGCCCCGCGCATGGCGGCCTGCACCGTCAGGTGTTTGCGGAAACCTTCCCAGAAGGGAAGCGCGCCGACGAGCAGCAGCATGCCCGGCAGGAAGATCGCGACAAGAGCGATCGCCGCACCCACAATGCCGTTAGGCTGCGGGCCTACCACCGCGCCGAGATAGGCGGCGAAGGTGAAGAGCGGGCCGGGCACCGCCTGTGTTGCGCCATAACCGGCAATAAAAGCGTCTTTTGTGACCCAGCCGGTCGCGACGACTTCCGATTGCAGCAGCGGCAACACCACATGGCCGCCGCCAAAGACCAGCGCGCCGGCGCGATAAAAAGCATCAAACAGGGAGATGCCCTGCGACGATGCCCCTGCTGCAAGCAGCGGCAAAAGGCCGAGAAGCACGGCGAAGGTGGCGAGCGCACCATATCCGACGCTTTTCGACACCCGGAAACTGAGGTGGGTGGCCTGTCCCGCGGCACCGGAGCGACAGAAGACAAGCCCGGCGAATGCGCCGAGGCCAAGCGCCAGAACCTGCCCGAATGCACCCGCGACGAACACCACGCAGACGATGCCGGCAAGCGCAATGCTGGCACGCTGACGATCCGGCGCGAGGCTTTTCGCCATGCCCCACACGGCCTGCGCCACCACGGCGACAGCGACGATCTTCAAACCGTGCAACAGACCGGTGCCGACCGGCCCTTCGATCGAAGCGGCGACCATGGCGAAAAGAATGAGGAGAATGGCCGATGGCAAAGTGAATGCCGCCCAGGCCGCCAGCGCACCGAGCGGCCCTGCCCTGAGCAGCCCCAACGCAAACCCCACCTGGCTGGAGGCCGGGCCCGGCAGAAACTGGCAGAGCGCCACGAGATCGGCATAACCAGCCTCGTCGATCCATTTGCGCCGCACGACAAGCTCGTCGCGGAAATAACCGAGATGGGCGATGGGGCCGCCGAAGGAGGTGACGCCAAGCTTCAGAAAGGCTGCGAAAACCTCCCCCGGTGTGCCCTGCGGCGCTCTATTACCTTCACGTTCCTGCGATGCCACGTCTCTCTCCACACAGTGCCGCGCGACTCGTCGGCACTGGGTGGATATCAGACACTATTGCAACAGGAACATGAAGGGCCCGTCCCCAAGACGATCCGGTCTCAGGCGATCAGGCCCTTCAAGGGACGGATGAGGTCGGATCCGGGAAAGACAAGCTTGTCCAGGGCTCCGGCGCTTGCGCCGAGATGATCGATGGCAAGTCCCTTGATGACGGCACGTAGATCGGTGGTCGCGGCAAGGTCGCGGCCGTCACGCAGCTGCGCTTCCTTAAGGCCCGGCCAATCGGCGATGACACGGCCGCCGCGGATGCAGCCACCGGCCAGAAAGGCGGTGGTGGCGGTGCCGTGATCTGTCCCTTCTGTGCCGTTGATACGTGCGGTGCGGCCAAATTCCGTGGCCACGAGTATCACAGTATCCTTCCAGACCGGCCCCAGCTCCTGTTCGAAGGCCGCAAGGGCATTATCTAGACCGGACAAGAGCTTGGCGAGGCGATCGACCTCCTGCGCATGGGTATCCCAGCCCTCGAAAGCCAGCGCTGCCACGCGGGGGCCTTCCGGATGGGCAATCAGCCGTGCCGCGCCACGCGCCATCTGCTCCATTCCCTGCGGATCACCGGGGCCACCGCGCGCCTTGATGTCGACACCCGATGCGATCCTGCCGGTCTCCACACCTTCCGCCAGCAGGGCGGCGAGCATCGGGTCCGTCTGGCCGTAGAGATCGGCAAGCCGGGGTGCAAGATCGCCATCGGCGGGCCGCAGCACGGATGGCGCCCATCCAAGGATCGGAGCCTTGCCGCGAATGACGAGCGGTGCGCTGGCCCCGATGGCAAGCCCGCTCACCCGGTCGCCGGCGGCAGGATTGATCGTTTCTCCCGCCGGCATCTGCTCCAGCAGCCGGTTGAGCCAGCCGCTTTCGACATGGCCTGGTGTCGCAAAACCGGATTCGAGAACGTCCTGCCCGTCAAAGTGGGATCGGTCGCGATAACCGGTGGCGCTGGCATGCACCACGGCCGCCTCACCCTTGCGGTAAAGCCGCTGGAAATTGCGTAGCGAAGGATGCAGCGCGAAATACCCATCCAGCGCCAGCGCCGGGTTTTCGCCTTCCGTTCGCAGCGTCAATTGCTGCCTTAGCGCTTCGTAATCGGGATCGCCGACCGGTGGCACGGCGGTCAGCCCGTCAAGCGCGCCACGCAGGATGATCGTCACGAAACGCGGATCACGCCCGGAGGCCGCATGGGCGAAACGCGGCATGAAGGCCCAGGCAAAAAGAGCACCGGTTGCACCGAGAACGGCGCGGCGGGTGGGGGAGAAATCTTCGCACAGCATGGTTAGCGCCTCTGAAATTCGGGGGAAAGGAAAGCCATGGTCAGGCCCTGCGGCTTGGTTTCCGCGCGCTGGACGGCCTGGGCGGTCTCACGCGTCAGAAGCGGACCGAACCGATCGGCAACAAAGTCACGGGGGTCGATACCGCCGCCAACCTGATGGGCAAAAAGGCTCGCGGCATCGATCCGCGTTGCCAGCCCCTCGGAGGAACCCCAACTATCGCTCACGTCGGAAAACCCGTTCGGTCCGGAGGGGTCCCAGAAAGGCTGCCCGAGCGCCTTCAGCACCGAAACGATCTGTTCAGGTTTCGGCTTGACATCGCTGCTGCGCAGCACGGCGGTGACGAAATCGAGCGGTGGCCGCAACTTCTTGAGAGTGGGATCCCAAGCTTCTTCCGCATCCAGCATGGCAAGATAGGTGGCGGCGAGATCGCCGTGGGATTTGGTGTAGGCAGCGGCGATCTTGGTCACCAGCGCCACAGGCGGCTGGTCGCTGACGAAGTGCCTTGCCAGTTTGAAGGCAAGGTGGCGGGCGGTGGATGGGTGATGGGCGAGATCGCGCAGCGCCCGCCGCCCCTGCTCCATCCCGGCATCGGCATAGGTGATGCCCATCACCGCGTGATCACCCGGCTCGTGGCTGTTGGCATTGAAGCTGAAGCGCCCGACCGGCCCCGGCCTGTTCTCGTCACGATAAACGGTCCAGCCGGTGATGATGCGCGCAAGCTCCGTCACGTCAGCCTGATTGTAACCGCCATCCACGCCCAACGTGTGAAGTTCCATGATCTCGCGGGCCAGATTTTCGTTCAGGCCGCGCTTGCCGTTTTTGTTGGCCGGTGAGTTGGGACCGATCGATTGCTGGTTGTCGAGAAAGAACAGCATGGCTGGATGGGTTTCCACGGCAACCAGCATGTCCTCGAAATTGCCGAATATATGCGGGCGGATCGCTTCGCGCTCGAAGGCGCCGGCGAGCATGTGCACATCGCCACCCTTACCGATGGCGACGGAGAAGTGGTTTGCCCAGAACATCGCAAGACGTTCGCCAAAGCCGATCAGAGGCTGGCGGACGGTGCCATTAAAACGCGCATCGACCTCCGCCAGCAATATCTGTTGGGGAAGATAGGGTCTCTTATTGGCCACGTCGGCCGGTTTGTCTTTTGACATGGGTGGCGGCATGGTCGGCGCGGCCGCCATTCCAGCCTTATCCATCCTGTTGTCCGTCTCAGTCATCGCCTTCTCAACAGAGACGGCGGTTACCGCCGGTTTTTCACGTTCGGCTTTCACCTGCCTGTTGAAGGCAATGAGCGAGACCATGAGATCGGCGCTGGAGTGCAATTGCGGGCCAACCGGGATCGGCACCGCATGTTCGGTTACTTCTGACCGCAAGAGATCGCGTGGATCATCCGCAATTGCCTGCAGGTCTCCCTGCCGGGCACCAAGACCGAAGCGCCAGAGGCACAGCGCGGCATCCACTTGACTGGAATTAGGCGTCGTATTTGACATGGCCGATACGAACTCCGTTTCGTTATCGGCCTTTTAACGGCGTGGATATCGCAAATCCGTCGCCGCCGAATTGTGATCATTTCGTGGCAGGCTTCGGCGCCTCGCGGGAGAGCAGGCCTTCCGCGAGACGCCGTCTTGCATCCAGCGAAAGCGTGCGGGTAAATTCCACGGCCTGAAGCTCGACCGCGGCCCGGACCGCATATTCCGCCTTGCGGGCGCGTTCCAGCGCGTCGGACAGCGCTTTTGTGTCCAGCGTATCGGCGCCCATCAGTGAAGCAGCCTCGATACGCGCCTGCCGTGCCTCGGCCGAGGTCTCGCGCATCGGTTTGCGTGCATCGCTGAGCATCTGGCGAAAGGCCTCCCGCTCCGCCTTTGGCAGCTGCTCTCCGGCAAGCGGCATCCGTGATGCCGAGGCTGTGGTATCGTTGCGCAGATAAACGAAACCGGCACCGGCAAGGGCGCAGACGAGGAATGTATTGACGACGAGCAGCACGACGACAATACAGCGGAAATTCTGATCGGTCATTTCGCGTCCTCAGCCAACTCGTTTTCACTTTGCAAATTTCCGAATGCCGTCAGATTGTCGCCAAACGAGAAAGACGGCGGCGGGGTGAGATTGATGACGGCGACAGCACCGGTCAGGGCACCCGCAAGGCTGATGCCGACCATGCCGGCACCAATCCCGAAACGGACGAACCGCCGGTGGCGCGAAAGCCGGGATGTGCCTTCTGCAAGAATGCGTCCCTGAAGTGCGGCGGAGGGCGCAGCCTTGGGCCGGAAAGCGGCCAAGGCGCGGTCCAGCTGCGCCGCGTCGCTGAGCAGACGCTGACCATCGGCTGTTTCGGAATAAAGCTCGGCTTTCGCGCGACGATCCTCGGGCCAGCGTCTTGGATCGGCGCCATATGCCGAAACGAGGGCGGAAAATGCCTGCCCGTCCATGCCGTCTTCCCTCGACCCGCTCATGTCTCATCCTCGTTCAAGATTTTCTGCAACGCTCTGCGCCCGCGCGACAGAAGACTTTCCAGTGCGTCGACGCTGACATGCATGATGTCGGCGGCCTCCCGGTTCGACATTTCCTGATAATAGACCAGAATGATCGCCTCCCGTTGCCGCTCGGGAATAAGGGAGAGCGCCCGCCCGACAGCCTCGCCCTCGTCGATATCAGCGCCGCCGTTTTCCGACGACGTGCGCGCATCGGCAAGGTCGGACGGCTGGGCGACGGATATTTCACGTCGCTTCCGCAGCCGGTCATAACACAGGTTCAGCGCTACACGGTGTATCCACGTATCAAACCGCGCAGCGCCCTGCCTCCATGTTCCCGCGTGTTTCCATATCCGCAGAAAGGTCTCCTGCGCGACATCCTCCGCCTCGACCGGATCTCCCAGCATGCGGGTTGCCAGCGCCATGATCCTCGGCAATTTTGCCTCAACCAGTGTCCGCATCGCCCTGATATCTCCTGCCGCGACATCTGCCACGAGCTTTGCATCGGGGTCGCTCACCATGCTCCGGTCGAATCTCCGTTGCGGTCCTGCAAAGCTGGACAAGGAATGTCGATAAATGACGTTTTACACGCAATTTTCGACTTTAACGGGGAAAGGCGCGAAAATCCGTCGCGGCGTTTCGAAATTTTTTCAGCAACGATGAAGGCGGATTCACGCCGTCATGCGGTCCGGCCGAAATGCCTCCAGCAGGCCGTGATAGGGCTTGGCGACCGGCTTGGCATAAGCACCGCTTTTGGCGGTGGAAAGCCCCATGGAAACAAGGGATTCGGCCTGTTTAACGGCGGCTGCGACACCATCAACGACCGGCACGCCGAATTCGGCGCGCAGCTCGGCGGTCAGGTCCGCCATGCCGGCGCAGCCGAGAACGATTGCCTCCGCCCGGTCTTCCTTCAGCGCCAGCGCAATCTCCTGCCGCAGCCTTTCGCGGGCGTTCGAAGCGGAATCTTCGAGCGACAGCACGGGAATATCGGCGGCGCGCACATTGCAGCGGGCGGACATGCCATATCGATGAACCAGATGTTCGAGCGGCAACCGGGAACGCTCCATCGTCGTGACGATGGTGAATTTCTGCGCGATGAAGGCGGTGGCGGAGACCGCCGCCTCGCAGAGGCCGATGACGGGAATATCGCAGAATGCGCGCGCCGCATCGAGCCCGGTATCGTCGAAACAGGCGATGACGGCCGCGTCAACGCCAAGCGCCGGAGCCTTGGCAAGTTCAAGCAGCAGGCCGGGCACGGCAAAAACCTCGTCATAATAACCTTCGATGGAGACAGGCCCCATGGAGGAGGTCACCGCGAGAATTTCGGTATCCCGGCCGACCACCCGCATGGCGGCGTCGGCGATTGTTGCGGTCATCGACTGGGTGGTATTGGGATTGACGACGAGGATGCGCATTGGACGTTTCTTTATCCGCGTGAATGGCGGCGGTTGAGGGCGACGATCAGGCCGAGCGTGGCCGCAATCACCAGAAGGGAAAACAGCGTCGTGACGGCACCCAGCGCATAAAGCACCGGCGTCGTGACATTGGTGGTCATGCCGTAGATTTCCAGCGGCAGCGTGTTGTAGGTGCCCGATGTCATCAGCGTGCGGGCGAACTCGTCATAAGAAAGTGTGAAACCGAACAGGCCGACACCGATCAGGCTCGGTGCGATCATCGGCAGCACCACATGGGCGAAGGTCTGCCAGGAGGACGCGCCGAGATCGCGGGCCGCCTCCTCATATGAAGGCGAGAAGCGGTTGAAGACGGCGAGCATGATGAGCACACCGAAAGGAAGCGTCCAGGTGAGATGCGCGCCGAAAGCTGATGTATACCATGAAGGTTCAAGCCCAAGCTGCTGGAAAAGAACACCAATACCAAGCGATATGATAATCGAGGGCACCACCAGGCTCGCGACCGAGAGGTAAAAAAGCGGCGTCGCGCCGATGAATTTACGCCTGAAGGCAAGGCCCGCCAGCAGCGAAACGAGGACGGTGACGGCCATGACCATCAGTCCAAGGCCGAAAGAGCGGCGGAACGAGCCGCCGAAATCGCCGACCGCCTGCTGTTCGAAGAGATTGCCGAACCAGTGCAGCGAAACGCCGTTCAGCGGAAAGGTCAGCCCGCCATTCGGTCCCTGAAAGGCAAGGATGAGGATGGCCGATAGCGGGCCATAGAGAAACAGCACGAAGAGGACGAAAAAGAAGGCGAGAATGTAGAATTCGCGGCCGCGTTTTTCCTGATGCATGGATCAAAGCTCCTTGCGGATATCGACGATGCGCAGGATGCCCGCCACCATCAGCAGAACGAGGATGAGCAGGATGACGGCGTTCGCGGCCGCCGCCGGATATTGCAGTAGCGACATCTGGTTCTTCATCATCAGCGCCACCGACGCGCTCTGGCCACCGGACATGACCTGAACGGTGGAGAAATCCGCCATGACCAGCGTCACGACGAAGATGCTGCCGATGGCCATGCCGGGTTTGGCAAGCGGAATAATGACATTGCTGAGTGTCTGCCATCCCGTCGCGCCGGCGTCACGCGCCGCCTCTATCAGCGATTTGTCGATGCGCATCAGCGTGTTGAAGATCGGCGTGACCATGAACAGCGTATAAAGATGCACCATGGCCAGCACCACGGCGAAATCGGAATAAAGCAGCCACTCAACCGGCTCGGGAAGGATGCCGGAGCCGACCAATGCGCTGTTGACGAGACCGTTTCGCCCGAGAACGGGGATCCAGGAAATCATGCGGATGATGTTCGAGGTCAGGAACGGCACGGTGCAGACGAGGAACAGCACCATCTGCATGGTGGTGGTGCGAATGTGGAAGGCGAGGAAATAGGCAACCCAGAAACCGCAGAACAGCGTGATCGCCCAGACGATGGCCGCGTATTTCAGCGTGTTGAGATAGGTCTGCCAGGTCACCCAGGAACCGAGCGTCTCCAGGTAGTTGAAGGTGACGAAATCGGGATACATCTGGGCGAAGTCGTAGTCCCAAAAGCTGACAACGGCGATCATGAGGATCGGCAGGGCCAGGAAAAAGCCGAGGATCAGGAAAAGCGGCGTGGCCTGAATATAGGACACAAGCTTCTGCGGCAGGGCGAAGCTGCGGGACAGCTTCTCCTTTTTTTCACTGACGCCGATGAGCCTAACCGTCACCATGGGGGAGCCTTTCGCTGGGTTTGCAGAAGTACCGGCGGCTTTCGCACCGGGTAGTGTGTCAGGCAAAGCTCTCTTCAAACGCGACGTCATCCTCGGGCTTGTCCCGAGGATCCAACCACGTTTGATGTGGTGGTTCGTTAGATCCTCGGGTCAAGCCCGAGGATGACGGAGAGTTTAGAGGCTCTGTTACTATCGAGATCGGCGGCCAACGCCACCGATCTCGTCTGTCTCGGAGTACTAAGCAGCGATGAACTCGTTCCAGCGGCGGACCATGTAGCGGTCTTCGTCCATGACGGAGTTCCAGCAGGCGACCTTGCCCATGCGCTCCTGGAACGAACCGCCGTCGCGCACCGCACCCGCCTTTTCCATGACCTTGCCATCGGGCGCGATGATATCGCCCTGCGCGGGCTTGCCTTCGACCCAGTAACCCCACTCATCGGCGGACATGTGTTCTTTCGCCGTATCCATGGCGGCGGAATAATAACCCTGACGGTTGAGATAGGCGCCAACCCAGCCGGAGGTGTACCAGTTGATATATTCATAGGCCGCGTCGAGCTTCGCACCGGAGAGGTGCTTGGCAAGGCCAAGACCACCGCCCCAGGAGCGATAGCCTTCCTTCAGCGGCTGGTATTTGCAGGCGATGCCCTTGGAACGGACGGCTGCAACAGCGGGCGACCACATGGACTGGATGATGACTTCACCCGAGGCCATGAGGTTGACGCTTTCATCGAAGCTCTTCCAGAAGGCACGGAACTGGCCGTCCTTCTTGGCCTTGATGAGGAAATCGATGGTCTTGTCGATCTCCTCCTTCGTCATGTTGCCCTTGTCGGCATATTTGATGTTGCCCATGGCTTCCATGATCATCGCGGCATCCATGATGCCGATGGAAGGAATGTTGAGGATCGAGGTTTTGCCCTTGAACTTCGGGTCCATGATATCGGCCCAGCTGGTGATATCGCGGCCGACGAGATCAGGACGGATGCCGAGCGTATCGGCATTGTAGATGGTCGGAACCATGGTGAAATATTCGGTCTCGCTCTTTGCAAACTTCTTGTCGCCGGGCTTTTCGACGAAACCGACCGTGTGCGGAGCGGTGCCCTGCGCCACGACGCTATCAGGCGTCAGCTTGCCGTTTTTGAACAGCGGCACGATCTTGTCGTAATATTTGAGCTTCTTGATTTCCATCGGCTGGATGACGCCGGCGGGATAGACCTTTTTCAGGATCCAGTATTCGATATCGGCGATATCGTAGGAGTTCGGCTGGGTGACGGCGCGCTGGGCGGCCGCATCCGAATCCGTCGCCGTCATTTCGAGCGTGATGCCGAGATCGGCCTTGCACTTTTCGGCAATGGCATTGAGGTTGGAGACGCCGGTGCCGAACTGGCGGATGGTGATGGGGTTCTGCGCCCAGATGGTCGGGAAGCCGGTGATGAGGCCGGAGCCGATCGCCGCACCTGTCGCAGCCGCGCCTGCCTTCAGAAGGCCGCGGCGGGACAGGCCCTTCTTGCTGTTGGTGATATCGGTCATTTCAAAGTTCTCCTCTGGTTATTTTTGGGGTCACTTCTCTACCCGGCCGAGCACGATGGCATCGGCCGCATTCCATGAAAGCGGTATGGCGTCTCCGGTCCTGACCGGATTTTCGAAAAAGGCGGCATCGCTGAGGATGACGTTGAAATCCTCGATACCCGCGCCCGTCACCGCGATCTTCACGCTCGCACCGCGATATTCGACGTTCGAGACGATGCCGGTGAAACCGAGGCCCGGCTGCTCGGCCTCGCCGACGCGGACCCGGTCGGTACGCACGGCGATGTCGACCGCGCCGTCATCCGGGGCCATGCCACTGGCGACAAATGTGCCACCGCCCGCCACTTCGAGCGTCACGAGATCACCCGATTTTTCGCGGTAGCGGCCGGAGATGACGTTATGATCCCCCATGAAACGGGCAACGAAAGCGGTGGCCGGGCGCTCGAATACCTCGCGCGGTGTGGCTGCCTGTTCGATGCGGCCGTCATTCATGACGACGACGATATCGGCAAGCGCCATCGCCTCTTCCTGGCTGTGGGTGACGTGCACGAAGGTGATGCCGAGCGAGGTCTGCAGCTTTTTCAGCTCGGCGCGCATGCGGATCTTGAGAAACGGATCGAGCGCCGACAGCGGCTCATCCAGCAACAGCGCCTCCGGATCGGTAATCAGCGCCCGGGCCAGTGCCACACGTTGCTGCTGGCCGCCGGAAAGCTGGGCCGGACGGCGGCTGGCATAGGGCTCGAGCTGCATCAGCTGCAACATCTCGAGCGCCTTGGCCCGCCGGGTCTCCTTATCCGCACCCTTCATCTTGAGGCTGAAGGCGACATTGTCGACGAGATCAAGATGCGGAAACAGCGCATAGGACTGGAACATCATCGCCGTGCCGCGCCGTGCCGGCGGCAGATCGGTGACCACCACATTGCCGAGCCTGATATCGCCGCTGGAAATGCTCTCGTGGCCGGCAATCATTCGAAGCGTCGAGGTCTTGCCGCAGCCCGAAGGACCAAGCAGGCAGCAATAACTTCCAGCCGGTATCTTGAGGCTGATCGCATGCACGGCGGTGGTGGTGCCGTAAATCTTGGATACGGACGCGATGTCGATTGCGGCGGCTTTGCTCATAAACACTCTCCTGCGACATCTTTGTCATGCAGGAGGCGTGCCAATCGGCTTAGCCGTTGATATAAAACGGAGTTTTTAACACAACCGCATCGCCATCCAACCGACTGCTTAAATTTGCAGCGATTGTTTTCGATTGATTGGCAAAATTGTATTCAATCCGGCGCCAGATTGTAGATAGTCTCCGCTGGCAAACACCTGTCGCGGCAGCGCCGGCAAACCGGCTTGCCTATCCCGCCCTGAAGCGGTCGAAGGCGGTGAGATGTTTGACGGTCGGATCGGCATCCCAGCGATAGATTTCGGTGCGCAGGAAATGCAGTTCCTCTTCGAGCTTCTCTCCCGGCAGTTCCACCCACCAGGATTTCGGCCGGCCATCGGAACCATCGGACCAGCGATAACCCCGCTTCTTCAGGTGATCCTTCATATCGAAAGGGCTGTTTTCCGCGTAAATCCGCACGCGCGAACGCCCGCTTGCTTCGTAGAGCTCTGCAAAAGGCGTGATATCCTGACCGGAGCGCCTCTGTTCCAGCACCTCCAGCAGGGCGAAACAATCATCCACCGCGCGATGGCCGTCGTGGAAATAACCTGATTGCCCGATCAGATAACCGAGCTTGTTGCCCTCGAAACCACGCACGCGCCAGTCTATTTCCGAAACCGAGCAGGCCCAGGCCTTGTCACGGAAGATCGGCGAGAAGGCCTCGCAAAAAGGGCGATCAAAGCCGGCATTATGGGCGATGATGAGATCGGCATCGGCAATGAGCGAAGTCAGGCGCACCATGTCGATCGACTGTCCGGCCACCATCTCGTCGGTAATCCCCGTCAGGCGGGTGATGTCTTCGGGAATGGCAACGCCCGGCTGCCGCAACCCGCCATAGATGCCGGTGACATCGCCGATCGCACCCTGGTCATCAAAGGTGAAGGTGATGACGCCGATTTCGATGATCTCGTCGGTGCGATAATCAAGGCCCGTCGTTTCCGTATCGAGGATCACGCCCTGGCGCGGGAATTCCGGTCTCGGGCGATCGACGATCGGACGCGGCTGCAGCCTTCGCAGGACACGATAATTGCCGGTGGCTTCAAGATGCGCGGCAAGTGCTTCATCATCCGTGCCGGCCTTTGGCACCGCTTCGCGACCACCCGACTTTCGTCCCCTTTCAGCCTGAGGAAGCCGCGCGGCCGCGGGGGCAAAAAAATCCATCTGGGAGGTCATTATGCGCGTGTCCGTCGTGCCCGGAAATCAAGATTGAGTACTCCAACATATGCGCAGAGGCTCACAGTAACAACAGCGTCCAGCCTCATCCACAGGAACGGGATATTTCATAGGGTACAGTTGAGGGTTGCGACTTCAATTTACGATGGTAAAAAAAGCGCACCGTTCCCGTGTTTCAGGAGAGAAGAAGAATGCCGCTTCCATCACCTTCCAACCCGAAAACGCTTGCCGACCAGAGCCAATTGAAGCTGTTTCCGCTGCAAAGTGGCCCGCATTTCGCCAATGTAGGTCTCAGCAACGGGGCGAGCGGCATTGTCTTCACGGGGTATACGCGAGATGCGAACGTGGACAATGAAGCCTTCTCCTGCTGCGGCAGCTACACCCTGCGCAACTCCGTGCATGCCGCCATTGCCGGCACGACCAGCGACAATTGCACGGTCTTTGCCCTGAAAAGCATCATTAACCAGCGCCCATGCCTGGCGGTCGGAAAGTTCGACCCGGATGGCAAACCGCTGGAATTGTCGAAGTCGGAGTTCGATCAGGTTACGAAACCGCTGTTCCAGTTTGCGGACAAGGTCTCACCGATCCTCGGCAGCGAACCGGCGCCGGGCATTCAGATCCGCAGCGGCGACGCCTCCTATAATTATCAGGTCGATGCGCGCAGCGGCCGCTTCCGCTTCACCTATAAGGACAGCATGAGCGGCGGTCGTTACGGACCTTCGGCCGACGGCAATATCTCTCTCGAGCACGACGGCCATCGCCTCGCCAAAATAAGTGCGGGCGGCAGCTATAGCAGTTCGGACAATTCGATTGCCGCCTCGGCCTATCGGGATATCGATTCCCGCGGTTTCGAGACGACGGTGCGCAGCGGCCAGGCTTCGGCGATGTTCGGAAGAACCTATACGGAAAACGCCATCACTCGCAAATTGGGCGTCGGTTACGGCAACACCTCGTTCCGACGCGAGGATACGCCGGGCGGAACGATCAAGGAAAGCCTCGGGCACAAGCTGGACAAGGTCACACTTGAAGTATCGCGCACGCGCGACCGGGCGAAGGGCACCGAATATATGCTGACCATCAAGATGGAGCTTTGAGACATCTGGCAACTGGGGCGGTCGCGACGGACTGCCTCACGAAGCCGGTCGATTGAAAAGATCCGCGCAATTGGCGGGATTGCCGATGATCTCGCTCGTCTTGATGGTGGAGGCGGCATTCGCGGTGATCTTGATGATGCAATCGCGACGATGTTCCTTGATCTTCATGCCCTCGGTTTCCGAAATGCGAGCCTGCCCGTCCACGGTCCTGATTTCGCGCCAGTTGCTGAGCCCGGCATAGGTCTCCACATCGACCTTCAGCCAGTAGGATTCGGTTTCGCCGTCTTCGATGATGACCTTGTTAGGGCGGCCGAGCCTTGCGATCGCGGCATCGCGCGGTTGCCCCACGAAGCCCGCAACGGTGCGGGACATCTCCGTCTCCCCGGTGCTTGTGCACGCCGCAACGACGACCAGAACGGCCACAAGACATCCGGTTTCAAACCATTTCATTTCCAGATCATTCCCCACACCTGCGGCCGGACCCCGTTGGCCAGTATTAGCGGCAAATCTATGCACAATCATGCCGCCCCGAAAGATGGGACAGCCGCAAAGCCGATCAACTTGTTATGATCGACGTGCCCGCAGAGCGAAGACATACCGGTCCGGCGCTCGCCGCTACTAACGGTTGCGGAACACGGTGCAGGGAACTCCCGCCCGCCTGATCTCGCCACAAAGCATGTTGGCTTCGGTGCGGGTTTCACGGCCGATGCGGGCGGCATAACGCGGCCGCGAGCCGAAGTTCCCGCCCCGCTGCCGCACGATCAGGGCTCGTTCGGCATTCAGCGGTTGTGAAAGCTGCAATATCGCCCGGGTGAAAAGCCGGTTCGCCACACCAGGACTATAATGCGCGGCAAGCTGCACGCCCCAGGGCGCCCAGTCGGCCGAGGCAATGAGGACGGGATCGTTCATGGTGCGGGTATCGGCCAGACGCACGCAGGCATCGAGGAAGGATCGGTTGTCATCCAGCGCCGGTGCCGCCTTTTCTGGCGGATTGTCCTTCCAGTTCTCCACGGGATATCCGGTGATCGCAAACACATAGTCGCGGGTCTCCGTCGGCAGGCGGCCGGTGGCGATGAAATTCCGCAGGCCCGCCTCACCCGCATTATAGGCTGCGGCGGCAAGACCGAAATTGCCGAACTGCACGTTCAGTTCCGAGAGGTAACGCGACGAGGCCTCAAGGGCGGCAATGATGTTGAAACTGTCTTCGAGACCACGCAGCCGTGCGGTGCCGGGCATGAACTGGGCAATGCCCTCCGCCCCTTTCGGGCTGACCGCACTGGCTCGGAACAGGCTTTCCCGCCAGATCAACCGGGCGAAATAGTCAGGCGGAACGGCGTGGCGGGCGGCGAGAACCTCGATAGCGCGGCAAAGATCATTATTGTAACTGCCGGCGTTGATGCACAGTTCCGGTGCGACATCATGGGAATAGGCGCAGGCGGTGTTTTTCCGGGCGGGCTCTTCGGCTTTCGCCGTGACGGAGGCTGAGAAAAGCAAACAGAAGGCAAGAGCCATGCGGCTTGTTGATATTCCTGCCAAGCGAGTATCCTCGAAAACTCCAACCGTGACGTGCCGATTATCCGTCAATGGGGAAGATATGCCCCGCTTTCGGGCTTGTCATCAGATATCGAACACCGAGAAAGACCAAACCAATCATGCCAACTTCATCCTCGGGCCTGCCCATTGCTGTCCGGTTTTTTGATAGAGGCCTGAAGCCGGTTGGGAAGAGTAAACATCCCCTCGGCGTCATCCTCGGCCCTGTACCGAGGATCTAATCACGTCGAATAAAATCAATCGGTTGCAGATCCTCGGGACAAGCCCGAGGATGACGTTGGAGAGTTTGGTACGATCTGTCATCCCACATCCACCGCTATGCTTCAGTGCGAGGATGACATCGAGAGCATGTGCGCACTCAGTACCGACTTCAGGGCGACTTAGCCTGCCTTAAAAGTCCTGCCACTCTTCATGCTTGACAGCAACAGCGGCCGAACCGCGTGCCGCAGGCGGGCGAGATGCGCTATGGCGCGCGCTTACAGGCGCGGTCTGCTGCTCGAAGCGGTTGCGAGAGGACGAAGTCGATCTCGGCGCATCCTCGAACCGGAATTGTCCGAGAAGCTCGAACAGCGCCGCCGCTTCCTTTGCAAGGCTATGGCTTGCGGCAGTCTGCTCTTCGACCATCGCCGCATTCTGCTGGGTGCCCTGATCGACCGTGTTGACCGCCTGGTTGATCTCGGCAAGCGCCGTGGACTGTTCGCGGGCAGCCTCAACGATCGCAACGACATTGGTGTTGATGTCACGCACCTGCTCGGCGATTTCCTGCAGGGCCGAACCAGCCCTGGTGACAAGGCCGACGCCATTTTCCACCTGCGCGCCCGAGGCATTAATCAGGCTCTTGATTTCCTTCGCCGCGGTTGCCGAACGCTGGGCTAGTTCGCGAACCTCCTGTGCCACGACGGCAAAACCCTTGCCCGCCTCCCCCGCACGCGCCGCTTCGACACCCGCATTCAGCGCCAGAAGATTGGTCTGGAAGGCGATTTCGTCGATCACGCCAATGATGTTGGAAATCTCGCGGGACGATTTTTCGATCTGATCCATGGCGCTGATCGCATCGCGCACCACCTGGCCGGAATGTTCCGCATGATCGCGAGCGCGGGCGACGATCTTGCCCGCCTCGTCCGCCCGGCGGCTGGAATCATTGACCGCCGTGGTGATCTCCTCGAGGGCGGCGGCCGTTTCCTCGATCGAGGCGGCCTGCTGTTCGGTGCGTTTGGCCAGATCATCGGCAGCGGAGCGTATCTCGTTCGAACCCGAGGAAATCGCACCGGCATTTTCGGAGACCAGCGTCATGGCCCTCTTCAGCTTTTCCGAAGCCGCGTTGAAATCCGTGCGCAGTCTTTCAAGAGAAGGAATGAAAGGCTTGTCGATGTTCTGTGCAAGATCGCCTTCGGCGAGATCGTTGAGGCATTGCGCCAGTTTCTCGACATTCTCGACGCGACCGGTCACGTCAGTGGCGAATTTGACGACCTTGAACACCTTGCCGTTCATATCGAAGATCGGATTATAAGAGGCCTGGATGAAGACCTTGCGGCCGCCCTTGCCGAGCCGCATGAACTCATCCGCAACGAGATCGCCGCCGGCAAGCTTCTGCCAGAACTGCTTATATTCCGGCGATTGCGTATAGGCGGGTTCGCAGAACATCGAATGATGCCGGCCCTGGACTTCGCTGAGCGAATATCCCAGCGCCGCAAGAAAATTGTCGTTGGCGGTCAGAACCTCGCCCTCGGGGGAAAATTCGATGATGGCCTGCGCCCGCGACAGGGCATCGATCTTGCCCGCATCTTCCGCCGCCCTCAGTTTGCGTTCGGTGATATCGGTGGCGATCTTGACCACTTTCACCGGCCTGCCGCGGCGGAACACCGGATTATAGGAGGCCTCGATCCACACTTCGCGGCCTCCCTTGCCGATGCGCTTATATTGCCGCTGATCGAACTGGCCGGATGCAAGCTTGGACCAGAAGGCCTTGTATTCCGGTGACGACACGACGGAGGGCTCGACGAACAGGCTGTGATGCCGGCCGACGATTTCGGCAAGCTCATAACCGAGCGCCCGACAGAAACTTTCATTGGCGGTCAGAATCTTTCCGGAGAGGTCAAATTCTATGATGGCCTGAGATTTGGAAAGTGCGGCGAGAACCGCGACAGCATTGGCACCACGATCAAGAATAGTCACGCGCAGTCCTCCGATGAAATAAAGTTCATATCGAAAATTATTCATGAATATTATGATTGCATTCTTAAATAATATTTAAGGATAATATTGACTTTCGTCATCAGGATTGAGACGGCGAGGCCCGGAATTTTCGGAACGTTTTTCGCACGGTCGCATTTTATGCCTGATGAGGAATGGGCAATCGGCCATTGAATTCCACCGGCCTGGAAAAATTTCAACTTTGGGAGGATCATGCACATGGAAAAGAACACGATCTGTATCTGGTACGACAAGGACGCGGAGGCTGCCGCCAGATTTTATGCCGAGACCTTTCCCGATAGCGCCGTGACCGCCGTGCATCATGCGCCGAGCGATTTTCACTCCGGCAAGAAGGGCGATGTGCTGACCGTGCAATTCACCGTAGCCGGGGTTTCCTGCATCGGCCTCAACGGCGGACCGACCTTCAAGCACAGCGAGGCTTTCTCGTTCCAGATATCGACCGAAGACCAGGAAGAAACCGACCGTTACTGGAACGCCATCGTCGGCAATGGCGGTGAAGAAAGCGCCTGCGGATGGTGCAAGGACAAATGGGGGGTCTCCTGGCAGATCACGCCACGCGTGCTGATGGACGCCATGGCTGCCGGTGGCGCAGAGGCCAAACGCGCCTTCGACGCGATGATGGATATGAAGAAAATCGACGTCGCCGCCATCGAGGCCGCACGTCGTGGTTGACGCGGACGACCGACTCAGCAGCAAGTAGCGAAGTTAAGCAAAAATCGCAAGTGACTGAAAACTAAATAAAAAATTCTATTTCTAGGATTTAAGGCACATTTGCAGCCGCGCAGAATGCCCTGCGCGGCCAGTCATCACAAAACGTTCAACAAAATGTAAGCGAGCCGTCAAAGACGGCTGTTAGCAGAGCCGGTGGCGTCGTGCCGGGGACGTGATGTCCTTGCCGAGCAGGCCATCATTCCATTAACGGGGCTCAACTCATGAAATCTTCCGCTCTGACTTCCTTCGTGGCCGGCATTGCCGTCGCCGCCGCTTTCGGCGCAACGGCTGCCCACGCAGAAAAGACCAAGTTCGAATTCTGGTACGGCCTTTCCGGCGATCTCGGCGAGCGCGTTCAGGAAACCTGCAAGAAGTTCAACGATACCCAGGCCGATTTCGAGATCGTCTGCACCTCGCAGAACGATTACGAATCCACCCTGCAGAACACCATTGCTGCCTATCGCGCCAAGAAACAGCCCGCCATCACCCAGATTTACGACGCCGGCACGTTGGATATGATGCTGTCCAAGGCCTTCGTTCCCGCCAAAAAGCTGATGGCCGACAATGGCTACAAGATCGACTGGAACAATTATTTCCCCGGCATCGCCAATTATTACGCCACGGCCTCGGGCGAGCTGAATTCCTTCCCCTATAATTCCTCCACCGCCGTCTTTTATTATAATGTCGATGCCTTCGAAAAAGCTGGCATCACCTTCAAGCCCGACACCTGGGAAGAGGTTGAGGAGGCTTCGAAGAAGCTTAAAGCCGCTGGTTTCGAATGCCCGCTCGCCTTCAACTTCGACACCTGGATGCTGATGGAGCAGTTCTCCGCCATCCACAATCAGCCGATCGCCACCAAGGCCAACGGCTATCAGGGTCTCGACGCCGAACTGACGATCAACAAGACCAAGTTCGTCGACCAGGTCAAATTCTTCAAGAAGATGCAGGACGAGAAGCTGTTCGTCGTCAAGACCAAGCAGCTCGGCATGGACATTTTGCCCGCCTTCACCTCGCAGACCTGCCAGATGTTCATGACCTCGATCGCCAACCACGGTACCGTCGGCAAGGGCATGCCGCAGGGCGTGAAGTGGGACGTCGTCATGCTGCCGATCTGGAAGGGCACAGAGCGTCACAATTCGCTGGTCGGCGGCGCTTCGCTGTGGGTCATGGCCGGTCGTCCGGATGCCGAATACAAGGGTGCCGCCGCATTCCTGAACTTCATCGCCCAGCCTGACATGGTTGAGTGGTGGTCAACGGTCACCGGCTACATCCCCGTCACCAAGACCGGTTTTGACGCCATGAAGGCCAACGGTTTTTACGACAAGGCTCCCTACAAAGGTCGCGAAAAGGCAATCGAAAGCCTGACCTTTACACCGCCTTCCGAATATACCCGCGGTATCCGCCTCGGCGGCTTCACGCAGATCCGCAAGGAAGTCGCGACCTCGCTTGAAGCCATCTTCATGCAGAACGCCGATATCCAGGCCGAACTCGACAAGGCCGTGGAGCGCTCCAATGCCGGTCTGCGCCGCTTCGAAAAGACCTATGAAGGCGCCAAGCTGAACTAAGCCCGTTTTCATTGCCGTCATAAGGCCTGTCCGGACATCCTCCGGGCAGGCCCGCCTCAATCTCGAACATTGCCGGTCTCCAATGGAAAAACGTACCGTTTTCAAAAGCACATGGCTGCCAGTGCTCTTCGCCCTGCCGCAGTTCCTGCTCATCCTTCTGTTCTTCTATTGGCCGGTTGTCGCGGTACTGAAATGGGCATTCACCCTCGAACCGCCCTTCGGCGGCCCGGCGGAATTTGTCGGCCTCGCCAATTTCGTGGAGACCTTCGGCGATCCGCTTTACTGGCAATCGATCGTCACGAGCCTGACCTTCGCCATCGTCGGACCGTTTTTTGCCATTCTCATCGGCCTCGTGCTGGCCCTTGCAGTCGATCGCCAGCTTCCCGGTTCAGGTTTCTTCCGGGTACTTTATATCCTGCCCTATGCGATTGCCGGTCCCGCCGCGGGCATGGCCTTCCGCTTCATCCTGTCACCGGAACGCGGTCTCGCCGCCTCACTGAACGCCTGGTGGCCCGATATCTGGAACCCGGCCAAATATAATGAACATGCGCTGGCCCTCATCATTGTCATCTTCATCTGGAAATGGGCGGGCTACACCTTCATCTTCCTGTTCGCCGGACTGCAATCGGTGCCGCGCTCGCTGACCGAGGCCGCCGCCATGGATGGTTCCGGGCCGATCCGCCGCGCCATCGACATCCAGGTGCCGCTGCTTGCGCCTACCCTGTTCTTCCTGACCGTCATCATGATGACCGAGGGTTTCGTCGGCGCCGATACATTCGGCATCGTCGCCTCCACGACCGAGGGTGGTCCAAACCACGCCACGGAAGTGATGGTCTATCGCATCGTCAGCGAGGCCTTCGAGGGGCTGAACTACTCCGGCGCCTCGGCCCAGAGCCTCGTCCTCATCGGCCTCATCATGGTCTTCACCTTCATTCAGTTCCGCTTCGTTGAGCGGCAAGTCCACTACAAGTGAGGCGGCGATGATCCAGCGCACACCCTATGCCGACGCCCTGACCTACGCGATCATGGTGGCGGGCTTTCTCCTGCTCATCGGCCCCTTCCTCGTCGTCATTTCCGGCGCGAGCCAGTCTGTTCAGCAGGTCAACAGCGTGCCGTTCAGCTTCATGCCGCAAGGCGAATTCCTCGCCAATGCGCAGACCGCCTGGGCACGCGCCAATCTTGGCAACGCCCTCTGGAACAGCCTGATCATGGCGACGCTGGTGACCATCGGCAAGGTGGCGCTGTCCGCCTTCACCGCCTTCGCCATCGTCTTCTTCCGCTCGCCGCTGAAACATCTGTTCTTCTGGACGGTCTTCATCACCCTGATGCTGCCGCTCGAAGTGCGCGTGGTCCCGACCTATTCGGTCGCCGCCGATGTTTTCCAGCCGCTCCGCTCCATTCTCGGCCTGTTCGGCATCGAGATGACGCTGGAATGGAACCTCCTGAACTCCTATGCCGGCCTGACCCTGCCGCTTGTCGCCACCGCCACCGGCACCTTTCTCTACCGGCAGTTCTTCATGACGATCCCGGACGAACTGGCCGAAGCGGCCCGCATGGACGGCTCGGGCGCCGCACGTTTCTTCGTCGACATGTTGCTGCCGCTCTCGCGCACCAACATGCTGGCACTCACCACCATCATGTTCGTTTATGCCTGGAACCAGTATCTGTGGCCGCTGCTGATGGTCACCGACCCTTCCTACAAGACGGTGATGATGTCGCTCCGGGCGCTTTTGCCCGCCGATGACGGCACGCCGGACTGGAACGTGACGCTCGCCGGTTCCCTCATCATCATCCTGCCGCCGCTTTTCGTCGTAGCCTTCCTGCAACGCTGGTTCGTCCGTGGCCTCGTCTCGTCCGACAAGTGACGCGCGGCTTTCAACAACAAGGTTTTCTATCATGGCTCAGATCGATATTCGTCAGGTCCGCAAATCCTATGGCAAGACGCCGACCCTGCACGGGGTGGATCTTTCTTTCGACTCCGGCGAATTCGTCGTCATCCTCGGCCCTTCGGGCTGCGGCAAATCCACGCTTCTGCGCATGATCGCCGGCCTGGAGGAGATCACCTCGGGCGAGATCGCCATTGGCGGGCGCGTGGTCAACACGCTGGAGCCGCGTGAGCGCGGCTGCGCCATGGTGTTCCAGAATTATGCGCTTTATCCGCATATGTCGGTGGCCGCCAATATCGGTTATGCGCTGAAGGTCGCCGGCGTTCCAAAGGCCGAGCGCCAGCGCCGCATCGAGGAGACCGCCAAGATTGTCGGCCTGTCCGACTATCTGGAACGCAAGCCGGCCGCCCTTTCCGGCGGCCAGCGCCAGCGCGTGGCCATGGCCCGCGCCATCATCCGCGAACCCGCCGTGTTTCTGTTCGACGAGCCGCTGTCCAACCTCGATGCCAAGCTGCGCGTATCCATGCGCGCTGAAATCCGCAAGCTGCACCAGCGCCTCTCGGCCACCTCCATTTTCGTCACCCATGACCAGGTGGAAGCCATGACGCTGGCCGACCGGCTGGTGGTGATGAACAAGGGCAATGTCGAGCAGGTCGGCCATCCGCTCGATATCTATCACCGCCCGGCCAGCACCTTTGTCGCCTCCTTCATCGGCTCACCCGCCATGAACCTTTTCACCACAAAGGTGGAAGTGGAGACCCCTGCCGTGATGCTCTCCGGCACGCCGGTGAAACTCTTCCCGGAAACCGCGCTGGAACTGCGCGGCCGCAATGTGACGGTCGGCATCCGCCCGGAACAATGCGTGGTGAGTATGGATGGCCCCGGCGTGCCTGCTATCGTGGATTTCGTCGAAGAACTTGGCTCCGGTCGCATCGTGCATGCGGACATAGCCGGCGAAACCTTCTCTGCCGCCATCGGTGAGGATCTCCTGGTAAAACCCGGCCAGCGCATCCATCTCGATCTTCCCACCGCCCATCTCCATTTCTTCGACCCGGCCACCGGCAAGCGGATCGAAACGGAGGGAACGGCGGAGACTGCCCGAAGCAAGAACGAGACGCTGCTCGCGGTTTGAGGCGGGTGCAAGATATGTCCGTCGCGGTTTAGAAAATCTCTGCCCGCGCCGGACAAGCAATCGAGTGACCGTCACCCTTTCACGCCTGACGAAATCATGATCGCTTCCGTGACGCGTCGCTGGAAGACGACATAGGCGATGATGACCGGTAGCGCCGCCAGCATGGCGATAGCCATCAGCCGCGCATAAGCGACGCCGAAGGTGTCGTTTACCTGGGTGATGCCAACAGGGATCGTCATCATGTTTTCCGAGGTGACGACGAGGAATGGCCAGAAGAAGGCGTTCCACACCGTGATGAACGTCACGATTGCCATGGCGGTGGTGATACCCCAGTTCAATGGCAGATAGGCCTTGAAAAGAATGGTGTATTCGCCGCCACCATCCAGAACCACAGCCTCGCGCATCTCCTTCGGCACGCTGTCGAAGAACTGTTTGTAGACGATGATGACGATGGGCGTGATGAGTTGCGGCAGGATGATGCCCGCCCAGGTGTTGATGAGGTTGAGGTTCTTCATCAGGATGAACTGGGTGACCACAAGCGTTTGCGCCGGCACCATGAAACTCGCCAGCACGATACCGTAAAGCAGTCGCCTGCCCGGAAAGCGGATTTGCGACAGCGCATAGGCACACAACATCGAAATCAGGAGCACCGATACGGTGACGATCGCCGCCGTGCCGACGGAATTGATATACCAGTTCATCAACTTCGTATTGAAGATGGCGCTGACATAGGCGCTCAGCCGGAATTCATCGGGGATCAGCGATGTATTGCCCGCGACATTCTCATCCGAACGGATGGACGTCACAAATGTCCAGTAGAGCGGGAAAATCCAGACCAGTGCCGCAGAAAAGGTCAGCGCAGTCAGGATAATGTTTTCTAGTCTTCTGGTGAGGCTCATGAGTTCCTCCGGATGCGCAGCAACTGGAACTGGAGAATGGAAACGATGACGATCAGCAGGAACAGCACGGTGGAAACGGCGGAAGCGTAACCACCATTGTTCAACTGGAACGCCTCGCGATAGACCTTGAGCAGAAGCACAAAGCTGGAATTGAAGGGACCACCGCCGCTCAGGAGATAGATCTGATCGAATATCTTCAGCTGCAGGATCAATTGCAGGGTGAGAACCAGTGCCGTGACGGGCCAGAGAAGCGGCCAGGTCACCCGCCAGAAGCGCTGCCAGGTCGTTGCGCCATCGAGAGAGGCAGCCTCATAAAGCTCGGTCGGAATATTGCGCAATCCGGCTATGAAGAGCAGCACATTAAAGCCGTTCGTCCACCAGATGGTGACCACGGCGACCATCGGCATCACCCAATAGGGATTCTTGAAGACCGCGACCGGCTTTCCGGCAATCAGCGAGATCACTGGCTGGAGAATACCGAACTGCAGATCGAGCATCCACGCCCAGATTTCAGTGACGACAGAAACCGGCAGCACATAGGGCAGGAAGAAGAGGCTCATGGCGATCGTCTGCTTCACGCCCGACAGGCGGCTGACGGCGAGCGCGATCGTCAGGGCGATGACGGTCGTCGGAACAACGGTCAAAAGCACGAAATAGCCGTTGTTTTTCAAAGAGGTCACAAAGAGGCGGTCGCTTAGCAGCTTTGTGTAGTTCGCAAACCCCACCCAGTTGCCCTCACCGATCAAGGGTGCATCGGTGAAGCTGATGCGCACCATCTCGATCAGCGGATAAAGGAAAAAAGTGGCGAAGACCACGATGAACGGCGTCACCATCGACAGCGCGATCAGCGATTTCTTGCGCCGGTTTTCAATCATAGCCATGAACGGTCTCCGGGACATTACGCATTGCAGGGCACCCCTCCGGCCCGAGACCGGAGGGTTGGTTTCCTGTTACTTCAGCTTGCTTTGGAGCTCTTCCTTGATCTGCGCCACCGCATCCGTGCCGCTCATGAAGCCCTGAATCGCCGGAGCGATGACATTGAGAGCGGCATCATAGGCGGGCGAGGCAACACCGGTGATCGTGGTTTTCGGATCGAACTCCGCCGCTTCCGCGAGCGACGCATAGGTGGCATTCGGCTGCATCGCCTTGTAGTCACTGCTTTCAGTGATCGATTTATAGGCCGGGATATGACCGGCATCGGCCCAGCTGATGGCGTGTTTTTCCATCCAGCCGATCACTTTCATCACGGCAGCGCGCTTCTCGCCGGAAACGGTCTTGTCACCCTGGTTGGGAATGGCAAAGGCGTGCGAATCCGCCCAGGTGGCGCGTTTGCCCATGAAGGGCGGCACCTCGACCGCGCTCCACTTGAAGCCCAGCTTGCCGTTTTTCTCGAGATCCTTGTAAGTCGGCACTTCCCAGACGCCGTTCAGCTGGAAGGCGGATTTTCCGGCGGAGAAGAGTGCAACGGAGGCCGGATATTCGGCCTGTTCCGGCGCCCAGCCGTTTTCGCGCCATTTCGACATGGTGTCGATCGCTTTTGCGGCTTTCTCGGCATTGTCGCCTGCCAGCACCTCGCCATTGGTAACCAGTTCGCCGCCCTGTTGCGAGAACAATGTATAGAAGACGCGCCAGACACCGGCTTCGCCGCCGGACTGATAGGTGACCGGCGTCTGGACGCCCTTTTCTTTCGCCCAGGCCAGCGCCTTTTCGAAATCATCCATTGACTTGATGCCGGTGAGCTTGCCTTCGGCATCGAGATAGGGCGAGCCTTTGAGAAGATCGGCGTTGTAATAAAGAACAAGCGCGTGAATATCGAAAGGCACGGCATAAAGCTTGCCATCATGAGTGGCCGCCTCGAGCGGCGCACTGAAGAAATCGTCCTTCTTCAGGCCGGCCTCCTCAAGGTCCTTGTCGGTAATCTCGCTCAGCACCTTTTCCTGCAGGGCAAGCGGCGCGCGCGACAGGTGATAGGTCATGACATCGGGGCCCTCCCCGACGGCAGAGGCGGTCCGCACCTTGGTATAGAAGGGCACGCCCCATTCCAGCGTTGTTCCCTTGACCTGGATATCCGGGTGCTCCTTGTTGAAGGCATCGATCAGCGCCTTCATGCGCACGCCGTCACCGCCGGACAGAAAATCCCACCAGACGATATCCTGTTTGGCCAGCGCCGGCAGGGCGGTCAAACCCAGAACCGTGCCCACAAGCAATGTCTTGATCAGTCGCATCGTTCACTCCTCCCGTTTATGTGGAAACACCCCTGGGGGCGGTCTGCTGCATCGAAAGGCGCCTCCTCGCGCCTATCGCAATCTTTTACCGTCGCTATCGAAAACCATGATGTGGTCGGGCGAGGCGCTCAGCAGGACGGACCGGCCATCGAGACTTTCGCGCGAGCCCTGTCGTTGCACGATGATTTCCTTGCCGGAGGTCGCGCGTGTGTAGAGATAGGAAACATCCCCCAGCTCCTCCGCCACCTCGACATTGACAGGCAGGGCGCCCTCCTGCGCGATCGTCAGATGCTCTGGCCGAACGCCGATTTCGACCCGCTGGCCAACGGAAACAGGCTGCGAAAGCCGCGCTTCGAGATGTCTCTGGCCGCCATCGAGTGAAAGCGTCACGACACCATTTCGCTGTTCGACAATCTCCGCCTGCAGGAAGTTCATCGCCGGCGAGCCGATGAAGCCGGCCACGAACCGGTTATCCGGATCGTCATAAAGGGTGAGCGGCGCACCCGCCTGCTGCACGACGCCGCCCTTCAGCACGAAAATCTTGTCCGCAAGCGTCATGGCCTCCACCTGGTCATGCGTGACATAGATCATCGTGGCGCCGAGCTTGCGGTGAAGACGCGTCAGTTCCAGCCGCATCTGGACGCGCAGCTCCGCATCGAGGTTGGACAGCGGCTCATCGAAAAGGAAGACCTTCGGCTGCCGCACGATGGCGCGGCCGATCGCCACGCGCTGCCGCTGCCCGCCCGAAAGCTGCGACGGTTTTTTGTGGAGATGGTCTTCAAGCTGCAGGATGCGCGCAGCTTCGCCCACCCTTTCATTCACCTCGGCTTTCGGCCTGCGGGCAAGCCGCAGGCTGAAAGCCATGTTCTCGAACACGCTGAGATGTGGATAAAGCGCATAGTTCTGGAACACCATGGCGACGCCGCGTTCGGCCGGTTCGACGGCCGTGACATCACGGTCATCAATGGCGATGCGGCCGCCGCTGGTCTCCTCAAGACCGGCGATCATGCGCAGCAGCGTGGATTTGCCACAACCGGAAGGCCCGACAAAGACCGCAAAGCTGCCGGTCGGGATTTCCATCGAGACATCCCGGATCGCTGCGAAGGATCCGAAGGACTTGGCTATATTGTTGAGACGGACACCCATGGCCGCCTCACTGAACCTTCAGCCGCAGCACATGATAGGACAGTGCCGGCACGGAACCCTTCAGCGCCCCATCCTCGACACCAACGCCGCTGCCCGGCACCGGCACGACGCGATCCGGCTGATCCGGACCGTTACCCACGCGCAGGTCATATCCCGCCATGGCAAGATGCAGGTCGAGCGTGGCCGACGAGAACCCGGTGAGGCCGACATTGATATCGGCCGCCTCGGTGAGATGCCGGTTGAGGACGAACAGCGTCACCATGCCTTCGGCTTCATCATAAACACCGGCGACGTCGAGATATTTGACGTCATCGGCCGCGTTGCAATCATACGTCGGGCAATCGACCGCGACATTCAGCGCAACGCCACGGCCATAAAGCGAGGCGAACTGATAGGGGTAATAGATCGTCTGGCGCCAGGCGGGCCCGTTCTTTTCCGCCCGGATGGGAGCGATGACATTGACGAGCTGGGCGATGCAGGCGATGCGCACGCGATCCGAACGGCGGATGAATTCGTTGAGCAGGCCGGCGACAAACAGCGCATCCTCGAAGTTGTAAGTCTCTTCCAGCAGCGCCGGCGCTTCCGGCCAGTCCCAGCTCTTGATGCGTTTGCCGTCGTCTTCGCGGATGTGATACCAGACATTCCATTCGTCAAAGCAGATGGACACGTCGTTCTTGGCGCGCTTCTTCGCCTTCACGTAATCGATGACACCGGCAATGGTCTGGATGTAACGCCCGGTTTCCTCGATCTTGCCGAAATAATTCAGCGTGTCGCGGCTGTTATTGCCGAAATATTTGTGCAGCGAGATGTGATCGACATTCTCGTAGCACTCCTCCAGCACCTCGCGCTCCCATTCGGGATAGGTCGGCATGCCGTCATTGGAACTGCCGCAGACGATCGCTTCAATGGTGGGATCGAAGCCCTTGAAGGCCTTGGCGGTTTCGTTGGCCAGACGGCCATATTCCACTGCCGTTTTGTGGCCGATCTGCCAGGGGCCGTCCATCTCGTTGCCGAGGCACCACATTTTCACGCCGTGCGGCTTTTCGGTGCCGTGGCTGCGGCGCAGATCGCTGAGCGCTGTACCGCCTGGAAAATTCACATATTCGAGAAAGTTGCGGGCATCATCCAGGCCACGGGAACCGAGATTGACGGCAAGCATCATCTCGATGCCGGCCATCTGCGCCCAGTCGGCAAATTCGTTGATGCCGATCTGGTTGGTTTCCTTCGAACGCCAGGCAAGGTCGAGACGGATGGGACGCTGGTCGCGCGGGCCGATACCGTCTTCCCAGCGATAGGCAGACACGAAGTTGCCGCCGGGATAACGGATGGCCGGGATTTTCAGGTCCTGCACGAATTTCAGGACGTCCTTGCGAAAGCCGTTCGCATCCGCCTGCGGATGGCCGGGCTCGTAAATCCCGCCATAGATCGCACGCCCCATATGTTCGATGAAGGCGGAATATAGGCGATCGTCGATACGCCCAATCCGGAAGTCCCGGTGGACTGAAACCCGCGCTTTCATAGGCTCTCCTCCCTGCGCATTTATATCTTAAAATATGATATAAACCATATTTCATAATATAGTTGCCGAGAGAATCCGCGCCTGTCAACCGCTAAAATCATACTTATTAAATTTGCTGGATCAGACGGCCGTTCGCAGACGCAGGACGATGTCCTGATCGTAATTGCCGAAACCGCGGCCGAATATATTCAACCCGCCGGGATGTTTTGCATCGGCCTTGACCTCGATGCGCAACCGGATGGAACGGTGGCTTGCGAGATCAATATCCGCAAGCGTGACATCCGAAATCCGCGTTCCGTCGACATAGGTTCCCTGGGGGGTGATACGCCATGTTTTCAGCATGCCATATTGGGAACCGGACAGTTTCCACCAGTCCGGCGTAAAGACGCCCCGCTTGTCGCCGAAGTCGCCCGGCGAGGTCCAGACACCTATTTCCTTGCCGTTCACGGACAGCGTGATATCGGACGGCCAGTTGCTGTGGGTTCCCGGCACCTCGGAACTCACTTCCATCGAAAACTCGATTTCCTCGACGTTCCGGCCCTGAATCTTGGCATTATTGGGGAACTGATACTCCACGAAACCCGAGGTCAGCCACAGCAGCGCCGTCTTCATGCGGTCCGGATCCATGAATGTGTCGGGCACATCCAGCAGCCCGATGATACCCTCCGGCGAGCAGATGCCGCAGGGTGCAGTGACCGAACTCTGCGTATAAAGACCGAGCGGCATCGCCACTGCAATGTAGTTGGAAGCCGCTGGCGTCTCCGGTTTTCGGAAGGAAACGATAAGCTCGTCGCAGGTGGCGAAGCAAATTTTCTGGCTGCCCTTGCGCGCCTTGCGCGTCTCCGTTCGCAACAACCCCGCCTCTTCGAGAACCGCCACGCCGGCCGATACGGTGGATTGCGGCAGCGCCAGCCTCTGGGCGATCTCGTTGACGTTCAGGCCATTGGCCTCATGCAGCAACTTCAATATCTGCACGCGGATCAGCGACGCGGCCGCCTTCAGCACATCGAATTCTTTTTCAGCATCAACGAGGAGGAAATTGGGCGCCATGGTCTAATCTTCAGATTTATCGATCCAGATCAGAATTTCTGGCTTAAATGCCCTACCCTTGTCCAGTCCTGTTTGTGATAAAGCCGTAGCAGAGGGCGCAAAGCGCCGCCCATCTCGTCGCGATCCTCTCGCGACCAATGAAAAAGCACCGCCACACGGCTGCGAGACCGCGTGGCGGTGCCCTTTTTGTCGTCAACCGCGCTTGCGCAGGGTCCGCGTGCCGGTGTCGACAAGATTCTGCGCCGCCTCATCGACGCTGGCGCGACCGAAGGCTAGCGAATCGGCAATCGGCCGCATCACACCACGGTCGAATTCATTGGCGCCGATCGGGGCGGGTTCCGGATAGGGATCGAGCTTGCCCGACAGGCCCTCAATGTAATCCACCGTCTTGCGCTCGGTCTCGTTGAGGCTTGGCAACACCGCCTCCCGCACCTTCTTCGCCGGTGGCACGCCGCGCTCGACACCGAGAACCTTGCCGGCGTCGACATCGTTGACGAAGAAGTTGATGAACTTCGCCGCCGCTTCCGGATTGGTGGAGGTGGAGGAAATGCACCAGATAAGGCCCGGCCGGTAATAGTGTCCCGTCGGCTTACCCTCCCCCTCACCGGGCAGCATGCCGATGGACAGCGTTTTCTTGTTGAGCGCCTGGTAACCCACAAGCTGGTTGGAATAGGCAAAACCGATGGCCGAATTGCCAAGCGTCAGCGCGTTGGATTCGATGGTATTGTCGTCACGCGTCTGGATATCGGCGGAAACGCAGAGCTTGTCCTCGCGCAGCTTCTCCCAATAGGCGAACCATTCCTTGGCGTCTTCCTTGTTGAAACCGATGGTGCCATCCTGGAACAGGAGTTTGCCACGCTGGCGCAGCCAGACGTCGAAAACATAATGATACCGCGCGCCATAGGGCACCGCCCAGTAGTTTCTTTTTGCCGGGCCATTCTTCTTGAAATCCCGCGCCAGTTCCGCCAGCGCCGTCCAGGTGATCTGCCCCGCCGGCATGGAAACGCCCGCTTCCTTCAGCGCCTCGGCATCATACATCATGCAGAAGGAGTTGAGCCCGAGGCCAACGCCATAAAGCTTGCCATCGATACGGCAAAGATCGATCTCGCTTTTGCCGAAGTTGGAAAGATCAAGCGCCGAGCCGACGAACTGGTCGAGTTCCATGCAGGCGCCGCGACCGGAATAATCGGCAATCGTGGAAGGCTCGAGCTGGAAGATATCGGCGACATTGCGCCCGGCCATGGAGGTCGCAAGCTTGGTCCAGTAGTCAGAACCGGCAATCATCTCGCCGCTCACCACCGTTTGCGGATCGGCCTTCTGGTAAAGCGAAATCACCTCATTGGTGCGCTTGTTGCGATCCGCTGAGCCCCACCATACGCAACGAAGGCGGGTTTCCGCCGCCATAGCGCGAAAACCACCCGCCGCAGCCCCCAGGCTGGCCAGCGCCGCCGTCACCAGAAATCCACGTCTATCGATCATTTGCATCTGCTCCTCCCGCGTTTTGCAAATTTTTCAGATTCCACTTAAATTCTTGCAAATTTTCTTAGTTTGCAATATTTGCATCAAATTAGATTTTTTTGCAAGCGCAGGAGACGATATGAACGATACGCCCGACATCAGCCGCCCGCGCCAGTCGGATATCGCCCAGCGCGCCGGTGTCTCCATCAGCACGGTTTCTCGCGTTCTAGCGGGGGAAAAGGGCATCAGCGCTTCGATCCAGACAAAGGTGCTGGGTGTGGCCGCCGAGCTTGGTTATCCGTTGCGCCCGACCGGAAACCAGGCGAGCGGCGTGACGCTGGAGGGCAAAAAAATTCTTGCGCTGATGGCTGCGGAAAGAGCGACCGGCGACATCGGTGCCTTCTATCACGATATTTTCGACACGCTGCGCAGCCTTGCCCAGACAGATGGCTTCGAACTCGATATCCGGCTCCTGCACCAGAAGCAGATCGACGAGGCGCTCACGCAGCGCGTCTGCGAAGTAGACGGCCTTCTCGCCATCGGTCTCGACCCCGAAGACGAAATCATTCACCGCATCACGCAGGGTGTGGTGCAGCCGGTTCTGGTCAACAGCGCCGATCCTGCGATGCTGCTGGACTGCATTTCACCCTCCAACTTTTACGGCGGCGCGATGGCGGCGCGGCGGCTTCTGGAACTCGGCCACCGCAAGGTCGCCTATATTGGCCCGCATCATCGCCACACCATCCGGGAGCGCATGCGCGGTTTCCGGCAAACGATCGAGGAAGAGGGAGCCACCTATGAAGAATGCCTGCTTTCAACGGTGGAGAGTGGCTTCGGACAGGCCGGCGATGCGGTTCGCCAGTTGCTCGCCAAGAGCCCTGGGACAACAGGCATTTTCTGCATGAACGACGCGATTGCGCTCGGCGCGCTGGGTGCTGCGCAGGAGCTTGGCCTTGCCGTGCCGGACGATCTTTCCATCATCGGCTTCGACGACCTGCCCTTTGCCGAACTCTCCACCCCGAGGCTCAGCACGATCAGGGTTGATCGCCGTGAAATTGCCCGCGAAGCGGTGGAGCTGCTGCGGCGCCGGATGACGGAACCTTCCGCCAATGCCCGACACATACAGCTCGGCGTGCAGCTAGTGGAAGGGCAGACCGCCGGACAGGCAAAAAACACCGGAAAGGCAGCAGGCGATGCATGACAAAATGCATGACACGGGGAACAGAAGCGATATGGCAAGATTTAACCCGTTGCATGGCAATCCGCTCAAGAGCCGCGCCGATGTCCGGCGCGCACTCGACGACAGTTTCGCGCCGCTGCTCCCCTATTTTTCACCGGGCGGAGCAAGAGTGGCACTAAGCGGCACCGCCGCGCATTTCGACCGGGCCGCAGCCGATCTCGAAGGTTTCGCCCGGCCGCTCTGGGGCATCGCGCCGCTTGCGTTGAGCGGCGATACATTCGCCCATTGGCCACTTCTGGCAAAGGGAATCGCCAACGGCACCGACCCCGCCCACCCCGATTATTGGGGCGATGTGCGCCAGAAAGATCAACGGCTGGTCGAGCTTGCAGCAATTGGTTTTGCGCTGCGGCTTGCGCCGCAACACCTCTGGGAGCCGCTGTCCGACGCGCAGAAGGAGAATGTCAGCCGCTATCTGTTGGCGGCACGTGAGCGCAATTATGCCGACAATAACTGGAAGTTCTTCCGGGTGATGGTCGACATGGCGCTCGACCATCTCGGTATCGGTTTCGACCGCAGCCTGACCGAGACATTCCAGAGGGAATTGGACGATTTCTATATTGCCGATGGCTGGTATCGCGACGGCAACTATCGCCGTATCGATCACTATATCGCCTTCGCCATGCATTTTTACGGCCTGATCTATGCCAGGCTCAGCAAGCCTGACGATGCCTATGCCAAGCGTTATCGCGAGCGTGCCCGCCTCTTCGCAAGCGATTTCGCCAGCTGGTTCGATGAGGATGGCGGCGCGCTGGCCTTCGGTCGTTCCATGACCTATCGTTTCGCCTGCGGCGGCTTCTGGGCCGGCCTTGCCTTTGCCGATGAGGAAGCACTGCCTTGGGGCGAGATCAAGGGGCTTTATCTCAGCCATCTGCGCTGGTGGGCGGAAAAGCCGATTGCGGATCGCGACGGTGTGCTCTCCATCGGTTACGCCTATCCGCAGCTGACCATGTCGGAAAGCTACAATTCGGCCGGTTCGCCCTATTGGGCCTTCAAGGCCTTTCTGCCGCTGGCTTTACCGGAGAGCCACCCCTTCTGGCAGGCGCAGGAGACATTGCCCAAGGTATCCACCAACCCGCATCCACTCGTCCATCCCGGCATGGTGATGATGCGGGCGAAGGGCAACGTCACCGCGCTTTCGAGCGGCCAGGAAAACCTCGCCATGCGCGGCGGGCCCGAGAAATACGCCAAATTCGCCTATTCCTCCCGTTACGGCTTTGGCGTCGAGGTGGACGAGCGCGGCTTCAGGACCAATGGTTTTGACAATATGCTGGCCTTCTCCGACGACGGCCTGCATTACCGCGTGCGGGAGACCAACCGGAAGGTTCTGATGGCCGGGGCAAATCTGCGCGCGACGTGGAAGCCATTCCCGGATGTGACGGTTGAAACGACACTGGTTGCGGCCGAAAACTGGCATGTCAGGCTGCACCGTATCACCTCCGCGCGTGCTCTTGCCGTTGCCGAAGGCGGCTTTGCGATCAACCGCAACGATGGCGAACGCGATGTCGTCAGCGAAACAGGTGGAAAAGCGACGGCCGATTGCGGCACCGACATATCCGCCATCGTCGATCTCGGCTCGACGATAAGCCGTCACGGCGTGGCGCTGAAGGCGCTGCCCAATACCAATCTCATCAACGCCAAAACAACCGTGCCGCAATTGCGCGGCGAGATTCCGGCTGGCGAAACCATGCTCGCCTGCGCCGTCTTTGCGGGCGTGGCGGGAGCAGAGAGTGAACGGGCGCTTGCCGCCGTTCCCGCATGCCCGGACCTTGAGGCGCTAGACCGCCTGTTTGCGGATAGGGGCGTTCCCGTCAGCGCCATGGCGGGAGAACCGCAATGACGAGCCCGCTTCCGCGTCTCAGCCTTGCCATGGACCCGGAGCGGACGCAGCACGTGCTGACACATCAGGCGCTCGAGAGGTTGTCGCACAGCGTTGAAATCCTCGATATGGCCCGGATCTGCGATTTTCACGATCCATCCGTGCAGGACCGGCTGGAGCGCACGGATATTCTCCTGACCGGCTGGGGTTGTCCTGAGATAGGCGCAAGGGAACTGGCACGGATGCCACGACTGAAGCTGATCTCCCATGCCGCCGGCACGGTCAAATATTTCCTGTCGCAAGCGGTCTTCGAACGCGGCATCACCGTGTGCAGCGCGGCGGAGGCAAATGCGCAGCCGGTCGCCGAATTTACGCTGGCGATGATCCTGCTGGCTGGCAAACGCGCCTTCGGCTTCAGGCGCCTCTACAAAAATGATCGCGGGCGGAGCAATGTCGAACGACTGCAATCCGAGCCTATCGGAAATCTTGGCCTTACGGTCGGCATCGTTGGGGCGTCGCGGATCGGACGGCGCGTCATCGCGCTTCTGCGCCCCTTCGATCTCGATCTTGTTCTCTTTGACCCTTTTCTAAACCCGGCGGAGGCGGAACGGCTCGGCGTGCGCCTCGTGTCGCTCGATAGGCTGATGGCGATAAGCGATGTCATATCCCTGCATGCGCCCTCCCTGCCGCAAACGCGGCATATGATCGGCGCGCAGGAACTCGCCCGGATGAAGGATGGCGCGACACTCATCAACACGGCACGCGGCGCGCTGGTGGATGAAAATGCGCTTCTGAGCGAACTGAAGACCGGCCGCATCGAAGCCGTCATCGACGTAACCGATCCGGAAGTGCCGCCGCCGGATTCGCTGTTCTACAGCCTACCGAATGTATTTCTGACACCGCATATCGCCGGCGCCACCGGTCTGGAGCGCGCCAGGCTGGGCGACATGGCAATCGCGGAAATCGAACGCTTCTGTCAGGGCGCGGCGCTTGAACAGCAGGTACGGCCGGAACATCTGGAACTAATTGCATGAGAATTTTCGAGCCGGGCCTCTGCTCCGTCACCTTCCGCTCTCTGTCGCCGCAGGCCGTCATCGACCTTGCCGTCGCAAACGGCATCAGGGCAATCGAATGGGGCGCGGATATCCACGTTCCCGCCGGCGACCTCGAAAATGCAAGGGATGTGGCCGAGCGGACCGCTAAAGCGGGCCTCGCCGTCTCCTCCTACGGCTCCTACATCTTCGCGCCGGATTTTACGCGGGAAAATCTGACCGCCGTGCTGGGAACCGCAAAAGCGCTCGGCACCGACCATATCCGCATCTGGCCGGGCCAACGTAAAAGGCCTTCCACGGACTACTCTCCCGCCGAGCGCCGCACGGCCACCGAGGCGCTGGCAGAGATCGCCCGCCACGCGCAGGATTACGACATGACGATCGGCCTCGAATATCACCCCAATTCACTGACGGACACCCTGCCCTCGGCCCTGCAACTGGCGCAGGATTTGACCCTGTCCAACCTCTTTTTCTACTGGCAGCCGGCACCCGGCCTGCCGCTCGAAAAGGCTCTCGCTGAAATATCGAAAATCGGCTCACGCATCTGCCATCTGCACATCTTTGCATGGCTTGCCGACACCAGCCGTCTGCCGCTTGCCGACCGAGTGGATTATTGGCAGTCGTGTGTCGAGGCCATGCCGGAGAGCGAATGGACGAAACCGGCTTATGCGATGCTGGAATTCATAAAAGGTGACGATGTCGGCCAGTTTGCGGAAGATGCGGCGACGCTAAGCGAGATACTCGCCGGCCACAGAGTGGCCGATTAGTGCACGATTGCAACCTCACACGCGACGTCATCCTCGGCCCTGTGCCGAGGAACTAATCACGTTGAACAAAATCAACAGGTTGCAGATCCTCGGGACAAGCCCGAGGATGACGAACGCAAGCTTTGCGGACTTCGTTAGCCGCCCTATGGTGAGACAGCTCCCACCCACTCATTCTCATATCCGCCGTCCATCCGCCCCGAACAGATGTGTCTTCGCCAGATCGAACGCAAAAGGAATGGTCTCGCCGATGCGAATGTGGCGCTGGCCGTCCAGAAGCACGGTGGCGGGCTGACCATCGGGTGTACTGGTGTAAACCACCGTCGAGCCGCCGAGATGTTCCACGAGCTGGATCGACGCTTCACCGAGCGAGGATTGCGCCTGCGGGTTGACGTGTTCGGGGCGCACGCCGAAGGTCAGAGGTTCGCCCTGCTGAGCCGCGACCGGTTTTTCCAGCACGATTCGCTGACCGGCCACCTCTATGGTGCGGTTAGAACCGTCGCCTGAAACCACTTTGGCGGAGAGGAAGTTCATCTTCGGCGAGCCGATGAAGCCGGCCACGAACTGGTTGGCCGGATTGTTGTAGAGATCGAGCGGGCGGCCGACCTGCATGATGCGGCCGTCGCGCAGGACGACGATCTTGTCAGCCATGGTCATGGCCTCCACCTGGTCGTGCGTTACATAGATCATGGTGCTGCCGAGCGTCTGGTGTAGCTTGGCGATTTCAACGCGCATCTGCACGCGCAGTTCGGCATCGAGGTTGGACAGAGGCTCATCGAACAGGAAGATTTTCGGCTCGCGCACGATGGCGCGGCCGATGGCGACGCGCTGGCGCTGGCCGCCGGAAAGCGCCTTCGGCTTGCGCTGCAACAACGGGCCGATCTGCAGGATATCGGCGGCTTTCTGCACCCGTGCCTCGACTTCCGGTTTCTTGTAACCCGCCGTTTCCAGCCCGAAAGCGAGGTTTTTGTAAACGCTCATATGCGGATAGAGCGCATAGGACTGGAAAACCATGGCAATGCCGCGCTTGGAGGCGGCTGTTTCGTTCACCCTTTCGCCATCGATGCGAAGATCACCCTCGGAGATTTCTTCGAGACCGGCGATCATGCGCAGAAGCGTGGATTTGCCGCAGCCCGAAGGGCCGACGAACACCGTGAATTCACCCGGCTCGATCTTGAGATCGATACCGTGAACGACCGGAAAAGCGCCGAACCGCTTGACGATTTTTTCCAGAGTAATGCTGCTTGCCATGCTGTTTCTCCCGACTGTCGCGCCGCGCAAAGGGCAGCCGCGACAGTGTTGATGGTCTTATAAAATGCGTTCTCGGTCCGGCTTCCCCGGTTCAGCGTTTCATTCCGGTCGTGGCGATGCCTTCGATCAGCAGCCGCTGGAAAAACAGGAAGAACAGGAAGACCGGCACCAGCGACAGGTTGGACATGGCGAAAAGCGAGGTCCAGTCCGAGCTGCCGGTGGAATCCACGAAGGATCTGAGGCCAAGCTGCACGGTGTAAGTGTTGATGTCATTCAGATAGATCAGCGGGCCAAAGAAATCGTCCCAGGTCCAGATGAAGGAAAAGATGGCGGCCGTGGCCAGTACCGGCAGCGAGAGGGGCAGCATGATCTTCCAGTAGATGCGGAAGGGCGAGCAGCCATCCATGACAGCCGCCTCGTCCAGTTCACGCGGAATGCCGCGGAAGAACTGCACCATCAGGAAGATGAAGAAGGCGTCCGTCGCGAGGTACTTCGGTACGATCAGCGGCAGCGAGGTGTTCACCCAGCCCATTTCCAGAAACAGGATATATTGCGGAATGAGCACGACATGATAGGGCAACATCAGGGTGCCGAGCATCAGCGCGAACCAGAAATTGCGCCCACCGAACCGAAGCCTTGCAAAAGCAAAGGCGGTGAGCGAGCAGCCGACCACATTGCCAATGGTAGCGAGCACCGAGATGAAGAAGGAGTTCCAGAAGAACTGCCCGAAGCTCACCTGTAGCCCCGTCCAGCCTCTGATATAACCGCCGACATCGACTGCCGAGGGGATAAGCGACGACGAGCCGAACAACTCGTCCTGCGGCCGGAAGGAGCCTGAAATCATCCACAGGATCGGGTAGAGCATCGCAAAGGAGGCGATGATCAGCGCCGTGTGGAGCATCACCGATTTCAGCGGCGAGCGTTGCGGGCCTTGTCCCGGCCGGGGAGCGGTAACAGCGTCAGTCATCGTAATGCACCCAGTATTTCGCGCTGAGGAACGAGAAGGCCGTGAACAGCGAGATGATGATCACCAAAATCCAGGCAAGTGCGGAAGCATAGCCCATGCGGAAGAAACCGAAGGCTTCCTGATAGAGATAGAGCGTGTAGAACAGCGTCGAATTGATCGGCCCGCCGGTGCCTTCGGAGATGATGAAGGCGGGGGTGAAAGCCTTGAAGGCATCGATCGTCTGGATCACCGCGTTGAAGAAGATCACCGGGGTCAAAAGCGGCAGGGTAATGCGGAAGAACTGCCGCACCTTGCTGGCACCATCTATTTCGGCAGCCTCATACATATCCTGCGGAATTTGTCTAAGGCCAGCGAGGAAGATGATCATCGGCGAGCCGAACTGCCAGACGGACAGGATGACCAGCGTGTAGATCGAATAATCCGGATTGGAAATCCAGCTTGGCCCTTCATAACCGAAAGCCTGCCACAGGATCATGTTGACAAGACCATCCGACGCAAAAAGCTGGCGCCAGAGAACGGCGATCGCCACGCTGGAACCGAGCAGCGACGGCAGGTAAAAAATCGCCCGGTAAAGCGTAAGACCACGGATGCCGCGATTAAAGGCAAGCGCCACCAGCAGCGCGAAGATCAGCTTCAGCGGCACCGAAAGCAGCACATAGGTAAAAGTCACCTGCATGGCCGCGGCGAATTTTGGGTCGGCGGTGGCGATGCGCACATAATTGGCCGCCCCCACCCAGTCCGGCGACTGCAACAGGTCGTAATTGGTGAAAGACAGATAAAGCGACGCAAGCGCCGGGCCCAGCGTGAGGCCGAAAAAGCCGATAAGCCAGGGCAGGAGAAACAGGTAGGCGTGAATGTTGCGGTCAAACATCCGCCTCATGCCGCCCCGCTTCGGGAGAGCCGCGCCACGGCTCTCCCCCACAAGAGTTTCAGATCGAAAGGCCATAAACCATCACTTCCGTTTGATAACGGTTTCGGATTCCTTGACGAGGCGGTCACCGCCCTCTTCCGGCGAAATCTTGCCGAAACCGACTTCTTCCGCCGTGCGTTTCAGGACGAAGGCGAACTCGCCCGCACCCGGAGGCGGCGCCGGCGGCAGATCGCCGACGCCGGGGGTAATCTCGGCAATATAGTCCACCATGATCTTGCTGACCTCGTCGAGCTTGCTGCTCAGGGCGTTGCGCATGGATTCCGAGGCCGGAACGCCGCGCTCGACACCGAGAATATCGATGCCCTCAGGTTCGGCGACGAGGAAGTTGATGAAACCAACCGCCTGCTCGATGCCTGCACTGCCATTGGCGACGCTGATGAGCATGGAGGGCTTCAGATAATGGCCGGAAGGCCCATCCTTCTTGCTCTTCGGATAGGAGCTTATCGCAAGCTTGGACTTGTTGAGCTTCTGATAACCGACGAACTGGTTGGAATGGGCAAAAGCGGTAGCCGCCTTGCCAGTCGTCAAAGGGTTGGTTTCGATATTGAGCTGGTCCAGCGCCTGCACATCGGCCGGCACGCAGGCGCCGCTCTTGCGCAGGTCGGCCCACAGGGAGAACCACTTGGTCGCGTCAGTAGGATCGAAGCCGATGGCGCCATCCTGCGTATAAAGCGACTTGCCGTTCTGGCGCAGCCAGTTTTCGAAGCTCGGTTCCACGCCGCTCGCATCGGCCGTGGCATAATAACCGGGTTTCGGCTTGTTCTTGCTGAGCTTGGCGGCGTTTTCGGCGAACTCCTCCCAGGTCTGCCCGGTCGCCGGCGGTGTGGCGCCGGATTTTTCCCATGCCGCCCTGTCAAAGAAGACAGCGCTGGAATTGACCCCGAGATTGATGCCGTAAAGCTTGCCATCGACCCTGCCGGAATCGATGTTCATCTTGCCGAAATCCTCGATTTTCAGGCCCTTGCCGATATAATCGTCCAGCGGCGCAAGCGCGCCGCGACGGCCATATTCGAAGATATAGCGATAATCCATCTGGATCAGATCGGGCGCATTGCGGCCCGCCACCTGCGTGGCAAGGCGCGGCCAGTAATCGCTCCAGCCGGCAAATTCGCCGGCAATGTCGAGATCGGGCTTCACCTGCTTATAGGCCGATATCGCCTTGTTGGTGCGATCGGCACGCTCCTGCGACCCCCACCACAACATGCGAAGGCGCGCGGCCTGCGCCTGCGCTGACCCTCCTCCCAATGTTGCGAGCGACAGGGCCGCAAGCCCCGTCGAAAGCACAGTTCTCCTCTTAAGCATCATGGGCATTGGCAACTCCTCCCTATTGACTGCCAATTGATGATGAACGTAAACGACACTTGCCGTTTTATAACTAATTGGTTACATGGGAACACCGATCACCAACATTGTCAAGCGGGTGCTGAAATGGAAAAAACGACAAAAAACCAGCCACTCGATGCGGCCCCGGAAGAAACGCTGCCGCCCAAGCGCAAACGCGCGACGACACAGGTACGGAACCCTGAAAGAACCCGGGCCGCGATCCTTGAAGCGGCCCGCCGCGAAGTGGCAGCGAAAGGTCTGGCCGGCGCTCGAATCGATGTCGTCGCCCGCCGCGCCGGCACCAACAAGCGGATGATCTATCATTATTTCGGCGACAAGGATGCGCTTTATCTTGCCGTTCTGGAGGATGCCTATCGCCATATCCGCCACACCGAAAGACGTCTGGACCTGACGCGCAACCCCCCAGCGGAAGGGTTGCGGGAGCTTGCACTTTTCACATGGCATTATTTCCTGGACCATCCCGAATTCTTGAGCATTCTCGCCACGGAAAACCTCAATAAAGCCCGCTATCTCAGGCAATCCCCGACAATTGCCGCGATGCATTCGAATTTCATTTCGGAGCTTGAAGACGTGCTGCGGCGTGGCAGCGACGCAGGCGAATTCCGCGACGGGCTGGATCCGATCGACGTCTATCTGACCATCGCTTCACTCGGCGCCTTTTACCTGTCGAACCGGTTCACGCTGTCCACCATCTTCCAGCGCGACCTGACCGACCCGGCCGAACTGGAACGCTGGGGCCAGCACATCGTCAGCACCCTGCTTGCTGCGGTGCGGCCGGTATGATCCGGCCAAACCGAATTCTCCTTTAACAACAGTGACGACGTGCCATTCGCAACCGCGAAGCGCGTCGTTTTCTGTTGCGGCGCGGCGAAGATGCACTATGGCGGCGGCACACGAAATCCAGTTTTTCCTGCCAAAAACACCTTGACAGATCGCATCCTTCACGATCACAAATAACCAAATGGTTACAAATTGCCATGTTTGACGGAAGCGGCCTTCGGGAAAAGGCCGCCTTGGGAGGAAATTCATGAAACGTATCGGCGTCATCATGCACGGCATTACCGGCCGCATGGGTTACAACCAGCATCTCGTGCGCTCCGTTCTCGCCATTCGCGATCAGGGCGGCGTGCTTTTGAAGAATGGTGAAAGGGTGATGCTCGACCCCATTCTGGTCGGCCGCAACGGTGCGAAGATCGAGGAAATCGCCAGAAAGCACAATGTCGCCCGCTGGACGACCGATATCGATGCGGCGCTCGCAAACCCTGACGACACGCTGTTCTTCGATGCCGGCACGACGCAGATGCGCGGCAGCCTGCTGGAGAAAGCCATCAAGGCCGGCAAGAACGTTTATTGCGAAAAGCCGATTTCCGACACGATGGAAGAGGCGCTGGCGATTGCCCGGCTGGCCGAAAGTGCGGGCATCAAGCACGGCGTCGTGCAGGACAAGCTGTTCCTTCCGGGCCTTCGCAAGCTTGCCATGCTGCGCGATAGCGGCTTTTTCGGCAAAATCCTCTCGGTGCGCGGCGAGTTCGGCTATTGGGTGTTCGAGGGCGACTGGCAGCCGGCGCAGCGCCCCTCCTGGAACTATCGCCTGAAAGACGGCGGCGGCATCATTCTCGATATGCTGTGCCACTGGCGTTATGTGCTCGACAATCTGTTCGGGCCGGTGAAATCGGTAAGCTGCCTTGGCGCGACCCATATTCCCGAGCGTTTCGACGAACAGGGCAAAGCCTATAAGGCGGATGCTGACGATGCGGCCTATGCCACTTTCGAGCTGGAGGGCGGCGCCATCGCCCACATCAACTCCTCCTGGGCGGTGCGGGTGCGCCGCGACGACCTCGTCACCTTCCAAGTGGATGGCACGCATGGTTCGGCAGTGGCGGGCCTGACCAAATGCTTTACCCAGCATCGCACCAACACACCAAAGCCGGTATGGAACCCCGACCAGCCGCAGACTATCGATTTCTACAAGACCTGGCAGGAAGTGCCGGACAATATCGTCTATGACAACGGCTTCAAGGCGCAGTGGGAAATGTTCGTGCGCCATCTCGTCGATAACGACCCGTGGCCCTATGGGCTGATGGAAGGCGTGAAAGGCGTGCAGCTTGCCGAACTGGGGCTGAGATCGTGGAAGGAGCGCCGCTGGCTCGACGTTCCCGCCATTTCGTAAGGAGGCGACAGTGAGCGAAATCAAGCTTCCAAAGGACGACCGCAGTATCGAGGTCTACCGGCTATCAGGCACGCCCGTCGCCGTTGAAAAACGAAGTGCCGCGGATTTCAACCGCGTCGCTTTCGCCGCCGCCCATGTGGTGGCCGATCCGTTTGCCGACAACGACCCGTGGCTGACGCCGGCCATCGACTGGGACGCGACCCTGCGCTTTCGCCACCGCCTGTGGGACCTCGGCCTCGGCGTTGCCGAGGCGATGGATACGGCGCAGCGCGGCATGGGGCTGGCCTGGCCGCAGGCGCAGGAGTTGATCTCCCGTTCGCTGAAGGAAGCGGCCAGCCGCAAGGATGCGCTGATTGCCTGCGGCGTCGGCACAGACCATCTTGATAGTGGCGGTTATGATCTAAACCAGATTATTGACTCTTATCTGGAACAGCTTGATTTTGTTCAGGGAGAAGGCGGTCGCGTTATCCTGATGGCGAGTCGCGCGTTGGCCGCTGCTGCCCGTTCCCCGGACGATTATCTCAAGTCTTATGCCAGGGTACTTTCCCGCGCCGAGCAGAAAGTGGTGATCCACTGGCTGGGCGAAATGTTCGACCCGGCGCTCAAGGGTTATTGGGGTTCCGGTGACCACATGGCCGCCATGGAAACCTGCCTCGCCATGATCGAGGAAAATGCCGAAAAGATCGACGGCATCAAGATTTCGCTTCTCTCCAAGGACAAGGAAATCGTCATGCGCCGCCGCCTGCCAGCAGGCGTGCGCATGTATACCGGCGACGACTTCAACTATGCCGAACTGATCGCCGGTGACGAACAGGGCCATTCGGACGCCCTGCTCGGCATCTTCGACGCCATCGCGCCGGCCGCTTCAAAGGCGCTCGCCAGCCTGAAGCGCGGTGCGGACAATGAGTTTTTCGATATTCTGGAGCCGACGGTGGCGCTGTCGCGCCATATCTTCAAGGCCCCGACCCGCTTTTATAAGACCGGCGTGGTGTTCCTCGCCTATCTCAACGGGTTGCAGGACCATTTCACCATGGTCGGCGGGCAGGAAAGCACCCGCTCCACCCAGCATTTCACTGAGCTTTTCCGGCTGGCGGACAAGGCCAATGTGCTGGCCGAGCCGGATCTCGCCACCCACCGCATGAAGGCGTTTCTGGCCGTCCGCGGCATCGGCTGAAAAAGAACGAGGGGAGATATCGATATGAGCCTTGAAGGCCTTTCCATCAATTTCGCCACCGTGCGCCAGGGCGGTGCTTTTGGTGCCATCGTTGATGCCTGCCTTGCGCATGGCATCACCGCCATTTCGCCCTGGCGCGAACAGGTGCACGGTGTCGGTCTCGCGGAAGCCGCCCGCATCGTCGAGCAGAACGGCCTGCGCCTCAGCGGCCATTGCCGCGGCGGCTTTTTCCCCGCTCCCGATGCCGATGGCCGCCGCCGCGCCATCGAGGACAATAAACGCGCCGTCGATGAAGCCGCCGCCATGAAGGCCGACTGCCTCGTGCTTGTCGTGGGTGGCCTGCCCGCCGGCTCGCGTGATCTGAAAGGCGCGCGGCAGATGGTGGAGGACGGCATGGCCGCGCTTCTGCCCTATGCCCGCGCCGCTGGCGTGCCGCTGGCCATCGAGCCGCTTCACCCCTTCTACGCTGCCGAGCGAGCCTGCATCAACACGCTGAAGCAATCGCTCGATCTCTGCGACCGGCTGGGAGCCGGCACCGGCGTTGCCATCGACGTCTACCATGTCTGGTGGGACCCGGAACTGGAGGAACAGGTGGCGCGGGCCGGCAGGAACGGGCAGATACTGGCGCATCACATCTGCGACTGGCTGGTGCCGACCACCGATCCCCTCAATGATCGCGGCATGATGGGCGACGGCGTGATTGACCTCAAGGCATTTCGCGCCATGATCGAGGCCGCCGGCTTCCACGGCCCGCAGGAAGTGGAAATCTTTTCGCATCGCTGGCAGGCGCGGCCAATGGACGAGGTTCTGTCCACCGTGGTCGAGCGTTTCAAGACTGTTTGTTGAGATATCCGGGAGAGAGACAATGCCTGAAAGGGTGAAACGCAAACGTTATGCGCTGGTCGGCACCGGCAATCGCGGCACCACCATGTGGGGCCGCGAACTTTTGGCCGGCTGGAGCGACTATGTCGAGCTGGTCGGCATTTGCGACCTGAACCTGATGCGCGCCGAACGCGCCCGCACCATGATGGGATCGAACGCGCCGCTTTACGACGATTTCGACCGGATGATGGTGGAGCAACGCCCGGAACTGGTGATCGTCTGCACCCCTGACGATACCCATGACGACATCATCATCCGTGCGCTGGAAGGCGGGGCTGATGTCATCAGCGAAAAACCCATGACCACCACCCCGGAAAAGATCGACCGCATTCGCGCAGCGGAAGCAAAGAGCGGCCGCCGCGTCGATGTGTCCTTCAACTACCGCTTTTCGCCGACAGCCGCCCACATCAAGGAACTGATCGATGACGGCGCCATCGGCACGGTTACCTCGGTCGATTTCCACTGGTATCTGGATAACCAGCACGGCGCGGACTACTTCCGCCGCTGGCACGCCTTCACCGAACATTCCGGCAGCCTGTTCGTGCACAAGGCCACCCACCATTTCGATCTTCTGAACTGGTATCTCGATTCCGACCCCGTGGAAGTGAAGGGTTTCGGGCAATTACTGCACTACGGCAAGAATGGCCCGTTCCGCGGAACGCGCTGTCGCACCTGTCCGCACAAGGATGAGTGCGATTATTTCATGGATCTCGGCGCAGATCCCTTCCTCGACGCCCTCTATGAAGATCCTTCGAGCATCGACGGTTATATGCGCGATGCCTGCGTTTTTCGCGAAGAGATCGATATTCCCGATACGATGAGCGCGTCGATCCGCTACGCCAGCGGCGTGCAGGTGTCCTATTCGCTCAACACTTATATGCCGATCGAGGGACACCACATCGCTTTCAACGGCCATAAGGGCCGCATCGAGATGCGCCAATATGAAAAGCAGCCCTGGACGGAGCCGCCGGCCGACGAAATCCTTGTGGTGAAAAGTTTCGGTGGTGGCGTCGAGCGCATTTGGGTGCCACATGAGCCGGGCGGTCATTATGGCGGCGATAACCGCATGCGCGACATGATCTTCAAGCCCGGCTCCAACGACCGGCTGCGGCAGCGGGCGGGATCACGCGCCGGCGCCATGTCTGTCCTCTGTGGCGTGGCGGCGCTGAAAAGCGCCCGCGATGGCGGCTCCCAGCCGATACAATCGCTGCCGCTCTGAGCGATTCTGGCCCGTGGCGTGTCAAACTGCGGGCCACAGATGGCAACTGCCAAAAAGAACAGACGATATTCCGCAGATTACGCGCTTCTTCCATGTCGGTAAAATGCTCACCGGGGGAAGAAAGAGTGAATCATGTCCAGTTTTGAATCCTTCGTTCCGCTCGTCATCATCGGCGTCAGCCTCTTCCTGTTTTTCAAATGGGTCGGACGCGATATGAACCGCGAAGAGAAGAAGCCGCGCACCCGTCGCTGACGCTGCCGCGCCGTGTCCAGTCTGCGTGGTTGCGGAACTTCACCCCCTTTTCGGCGTTTCCTGCCAAAGGAGAACGCCAATGACGCAGCAACAAAAACCGAAAACCGCCGACAAAAAGCCTTCGAAGGCAAGCGACATTCCGCCCGCCGGTCCGCATGCCAAACCCTCCCTTACCGACTACGAAAAGACCCCGGGCGCCGGTAGCCTGCCGGACGATGACAGCCGGGAGGTGACCCCTGGCGCGGGCTGAAAAACAGCTGCGCCGGACCATCTTGAAGCAAGATATTTTACTTATAAAACAGTTGGTTAAACCATCAAATGGGGAACGAACCCAATTTTCCGGGCCCGGTCATTGCAAAATCGAAAATTGTGCCTATATTTACCTTCATCGACCATTGCTTGTGACGTCGTTACCGGAACCTCGTGTTCCCCGTCGGATTTCCTCTCAAAAATCGATCTAATCCCGCAAGGTATCGCGGGAACCACAACGATTCTAAAAAGGAGATCGTTATGAACACTGGTACTGTAAAGTGGTTTAACGCCACCAAGGGCTTCGGCTTCATTCAGCCTGATAACGGCGGCACGGACGTTTTCGTTCACATTTCTGCTGTTGAGCGCGCTGGCATGCGTTCGCTGAACGACGGCCAGAAGATCAGCTATGAGATCGTTCAGGACCGCCGGTCCGGAAAAAGCTCTGCCGATAACCTTCAGGCAGCTTGATATTCGTCATTTTGGCCCCGCAGACCACGGATGTACTGGCTGCAGGTGCAAATGACTGTGAGAGGTCGGGTAAAAGCCCGGCCTTTTGTTTTTGGGCCATGGAGGTCCTTAATGCGCAAAAATCCCTATCGTTGTGGCGATGACGTGTTTTTGAAGTCAGGGGTCCTCGGCAATACCCAGCCCGACGGCCCAGGCCGGATCACGTCAGTCATGCCCGAAGCGCAGGGAACGGTTCGTTACAGGGTACGTTTCCAGCATGAGAATTTCGAGCGCAGCGTCGCGCTCGATGACATTGATGCGCAGATGTCGACGGCATCGCGGCCAGGCAAAGGCGAAAGCCATGCACCACGCGAAACCGGTTCGAGCTGGATCAATCTGAATACGATCAAAATCAGAAAATAGCGGCATCGGCTGCTTAAAGGAGATATTCTTGCAAGTACTCGTCAGAGACAACAATGTAGAGCAAGCCCTTCGCGTCCTGAAAAAGAGAATGCAGCGTGAAGGCATTTTCCGCGAGATGCGCGCCCGGGAATCCTATGAAAAGCCATCGGAAAAGCGCGTTCGCGAACAGGCCGAGGCTGTGCGCCGCCACCGCAAGCTGGAAAAGAAGAAAATGCAGCGCGAAGGCCTGCTGCCAGCGCCCAAAAAGGCCGTCCGTACCCGGTAACTGTTCGATACCGCTCTTCCGTGAAGGAGAACTGCCATGGCCGCGACAAAAGAAGCTTTTTTCAAGCCCGGCAAACTATCCGCGCAGGACAAAGCATCATTGACCGATAGCGCGGCAAAGCAGATCATCAACGCCGAAGCCGACCTGCGCGCTCGCAAGACAGAGCGCCTTCGCCAGCTTCGCGAGGCACAGGAAGCGACTATTGTCGTCGCCGAACCGGTGCCCGCGAAGAAGCGATCCGGCAAGAAATAGCGGGCGGTTTTTTACCGCCCCCCGGTTAACTCAGGAGGACGATATCATGGCTAAGGGTCAAGTACGCAGTAACAAGGAAGTCCGCAAACCGAAGAAGGACAAGACGAAAACACCTGCCGCGGCGCCAGCCGGTTCGCAGGTGAAGTTCGCAAACGCCACGGCAGCGGATGGCAAAAAGAAGTAGGGCACGGCATCGACCGGCAAGTCACGACAATAAAAGTATCATTATGGATGCCGGACTTGTTTTGGCCACATTGCCCTACTAGATAGTTTTTATAGCAACTGCTGGTGAGCGCGAATGAAATTGTCGTTCGCAGTTGTTTTGTCGCTTCAGACTTTTGACCACGGATGTACTGGCACTGGTGTTAAGAGCGATATGAGGAAGGTCGGTGCAATATTGCCCCGGCCTTTTTTGTTGCCTGCAGAGGTGACATTTTAGATATCCCTTTTGCCTGCGCCACCTTCGGAATTGCCTTGCCTATTCCACCCAAAGGGCGCACTCTTCCTCATCGATCATTGACTGGCGTTGCCGCTGTCAGGCCTCTATGGCGTACCCCAGCCCTGGCTCTGTCCCTTTTCGTCGACCGGCAGTAACTTCCGGCATTTACATGACATTGCGTTACGGCACGGAAAGGGAATCGTTCCCTGTCGACGTCTGTCTTTTGAAGCGTTGAAGCGTCACGGCACACCTGCCCGGCGCTGCGGCTTTTGTGAACCCCACAAGAAAGGAGGGCGTCATGTCTTCCACTTTTCAAAACTGCATCATCACGTCGCAGGACCTCAATATGCTCCAGTGCGTGCTGGAAGGTCTCGGCTATGAGCGCGACAGCATGGATGACGATGCCATGCTCTATAACAATGCCGCCCGCAAGGTGATTGAGCTTTTTCAGGATGGTTTTACAAACCCCGCGGATATTTCAGAGGAAATGCTGTTTCTGTTCGGCGTTCACAAACATGAGCGTGTCAGAGCGTGGAAACCGCTACCGCGTTACGCCATCCAGGGCCTGCCGCCCCTGTACCGGTGATTATGGTGCCAGACGCTCGCGGCCAACCCGCGATTGAGCCGTCAAAATCACTGATGAAAATAGCGGCTTGGCAAAAGCCGTATATCAGGCAACACTGAAGTTGGGCGTCCCGCGCGCGATCAGGCGCGCCAGGGGTGCCTGGGAATGGACCAATGCTTCAGGCTGAATGCGCAACCATGACCGGTCTGCGTTAAGCCCGAACGGTTACATACCGGCGTAGCGTCTGCGTGGAGGGTGAGTATGACGTATGACTGGAGCGGCCGCAGGATGCGGCGCATGCGAGCGGCAAAACTGACGATCATCAGCCTCGTCGCAGCCTTCGTGCTGACGGCTCCGATTTTCGCCCATATTTGAGATCGCCATATTTGAGATCGACAGTCCGCCCGCTGGACTAGACCGGCTGGCGGATTTCCGCGCGTTTTCTCAGACGCTTCTTCAGCCATTTCTGAACGGGTTGATCATAATAGACCGTCAGCCACCATGACAGGCAGGTTACGGTAACGAGGAAAACCATCCCGGCCGGCAGGGCGATCGTTTCCCGCGTGGCCGCCGGGACCAGAAACTCCGTCCAGGCCAGAAGCGGAATATGCAGCACATAGACCGCGTAAGATGCCGTGCCGAGAAACACCGATACCGCCCCTACCTTTGGGCCCGGTACGGTCTTGCTGGCCACAAACAGCAGCAGCGGCCAGACGATCAGCACAACGACGAGATCGAAAAACGGCCGCAACGCGCTTGACATGGGCACTGCGAGGATGAAGCAAACCAGCAGCAGGCAAAGGCCGGCCTGAACCGGCTTCAAAACCGGTACGCGGTTGCGGAAACGGTAGATCAGCACGCCGGCAAAAAACGAGAAAAATACCCGACCCATGCCAGCATACATTTCATGCCAGCGGAAACCCGCATGCAGCTTGCCGAATTCCGCCGCCGCCACCATCAGCACGACGGCGCTGACGGCGAGCACCAAAACCGTCTGTTTCATTGTCGCGCGCGCACCCCAGCGGGCATAAACCGCATTCACCACCAGTTCGTTGAACAGCGACCATGCCGGGCTGACCAGAAACAGCGCGCCGTTCAGGGTGAGTGTGAAGGGCGCGGGCAGGAACAGAAGTCCTGTGACAAGAGCGAAAGCCAGCTCGCCGGGATCAATGAGACGATGCAGATCATCGATCGGCGTCGGCAGGCCCAGCACGTAAAGGCAGATGAAATAGGCCGCCATCAGCGCCAGCGCCAGCACATAGAGTGGATAAAGACGGGCAAAGCGAGCCTTCAGGAAAAAGCCCGGCGTGATTGTCCCCTCATATAGTTTCTTGCCATAGGCATGGGCCAGCACGAAGCCGCTGAGCGCAAAAAACAGGTCCACGGCAAGATAGCTCGAGGCCGGGTCCCGTCCGAAAAACTGTTCGGCATGGCGGTGAACGATAAAAAGCGCAGCCACACCCCTTATGCCGTCAAGCAGGATGAAACGTTCCGGGGGTGACTGGATCATGGCATTGGGGCTCGGTGACACTGGATTCCGGTTATATCGCAAAAACGAGGTTTATCCCGCAGCGGTTCATTTCTTCCAGTCACAAACCGTTCAGCGCAACCCGGATTCTATCGGCGCCGCGTTTATATCACCATTTCCGGCAAGTATCCGGCTTCAGCGGGCCAGAAGCAGGCTTTCCGCATAGGCCATCATCAGCGGCCCGACACCCTTTGCATCGTCGGATACGACCGGCTCCGTCAGATAATAGTCCGGCGTTCCATCTCGATAATTACCGTCGAAACCGCCGAGCCCGGCGACATGCACGATGCCGGTTAGCCGCGCGACGCCCTGCTCATCCAGCTCGAGGCGCGTTTCCAGAAGTGCGGCAAGCGCCTGGCGACCAGCAGAAAGGGCAGCCTTCGCGTCTTCACCCCGCAAGAGCCCCAGCCGGGCCGCACGCAGCAGGGCATAAGCGAACATGGCGGAGGCGGATGTTTCCGCATAATTGCCGGCAAGGCCCGGATTGTCGAGCACCTGCATCCAGAGACCGGCCTGCGTCTGCCGTGCAATGATACCATCCAGAAGACGTCGCGTCCTCTCGCGAAGCTCGGCCGTCGCACTGTCGTCCGGCAAGATGACCAGCGCATCCACCAGCGCCATGGCAAGCCAGCCCACCGCCCGCGCCCAGATGGCCGGTGATTTGCCGCTCGCAGGATTAGCCCAGCGCTGGTTGCGGCTCTCGTCATAACCGTGAACGTATAGACCACCAGCATCCGCCGTCAGCGCAAGTGCCGCTGAAAACTGACGCAACGCATCCTCGATCAGCTCCGGGCGGCCCGTCGTCTGACCATATTCGATCTGGAATGGCAGCCCCATATAGAGGCCATCGAGCCAGACCTGATGCGGATACCGCTTCTTGTGCCAGTAATTGCCGGCATTGGTGCGTGGGTGACTGTGGAGCTGGCCCGCCAGATGCCCCGCTGCCGCCAGATAGCGTGCATCCCCGGTTTGCGCCGACAGGGGAAAGAGAATGCGTCCGGCAAGGATATGGTCGATATTATATTCCTGCGGATCATAACCGGCGAGCGTTCCATCCGCACCGATCTGGAGATCGGCCAGACGGTGCAAATGGTCGTTCCATCGAGCCTCGCCCGTCGCCTCGAGCAGCCGCTGCAGACCGCGATAGACACAGCCATCCTCATAACACCAGCTGCCGCCTTTGTAGTGTTTGTATCGGCTAGAGAATTGATCAAAATATTCAGTGGCTTTCATGGCTTTTCTCAATCGAAATCTGACAAAATGGAAACGGGGGCGTCATTCAGAAGCGCCGGATCATCGCAGACGACATCCGCCTGCTCGAAGACGATCGCCTCATGGCGCATGGGGCGCACGCGGTCGGCCATGATCGGCGGCGTCGCAACAGCCGAAGGATCATGCGAGACGATGGTGAGGTTGCGGACAACGATGTTGCGGATGGGAGCCTCCGGCAGACCGAGAAAGACACCTGCCGCATGGGCGAGATTGCGGATTTCGACATCTTCCACGGTGATGCCGTCGACGAACGGCGTGCCGTCATTGACCGGCGCCGGGTTTCGCGACTGCACCCAGTCATCATGCCCATCGGCATCACAATGATAATGGGCGTTGGCGGAAAGTGCAGTCTGCACACCGTCCAGCAACACCCGGCGCATGGTGATGTTGCTGACGATACCGCCGCGACCGCGCCGCGTCTTGAGACGCAGGCCGCGATCCGTGCCGATCATGTCGCAATCTTCCACCGTCACATCATGGACCCCGCCGGACATTTCCGAACCGATGACCAGCCCGCCATGGCCGCGTTGCATCAGGCAATGGCGCACGCTGATACCGCGTGTCTCCGCCAAATGATCGTCCTCACCATCAGGCCCGCGTTTTCCCGCCTTCACCGCGATGCAGTCATCACCCACCGAAAAGCGCACGCCTGATATCATCACGTTGCGGCAGCTTTCGGGGTTGAAACCATCGGTATTGGGACTGTCATGCGGCGCAATGATGGTGAGGCCGGCGGCCGTCAAATCCTCGCAGCCCTGCGGATGGATCGTCCACGAGGCGGCATTGCGGATCGTAAAACCCAGAAGCTGTGTTTTACGGCAGGAAACGAGATGAAGGCCGCGCGGCCGGCGCGCGCCGTCACGGGTTTCCTTCGGCCAGCTCCACCAGTCGCCCTTGTCGCCGGAGCCATCCAGGATACCCCTGCCCTCGATCACGAGATTATCCGCTCCGATGGCATCAACAGGCGCGGCGAAACAGGCATCCGGTAATCCCTCCCAGCTGCCAAGCATGCGCCCGGCCTCATCGCGAGCGGGCAGGATCGGCCAACTATTACGGACGGATGGCGCACGCAGCACGGCGCCTTCCGCCAGGTGCAGCGTCATCTCGCTTTTCAACCGCACCGGAAAGGCCGTCCAGACACCGGGGCCCAGACGCAGGGTGCCGCCAGCCGGCACGGCGGCGACAGCGTTTTCGAGCGCCGTCGCATTGGCGCGCGCACCTTCTTCATCGTCAAGCGCAATATCCGGGCGTAGGGAAAACGCTGTGGCTTCGACGAGCCCGGCACAGGGCGCGGTTCTGAATTCCAGACTGCCGAACCCCTCGGCTTCGAAGACATAGCGCGTATCCGGGCGCAGATCATGCAGCAGCGTCACGACGGTCGTAGCTTCGCCCTGCTGACCATCGCCAACCGGCGAGGACAGATGCCATGCCGTTTGTGCCGGCAGGTGATAGCGCGCATCTGGTGCGGCAAGGCAAAGTGCTGCCGTTCGCGCCGAAAGCGCGATGATAAGGGGTTCGTTCATGCTCTCTTCTCGTCTTTCACGCCTGTCCGGCCAATCTCGGCCATGCAGCCTATCACCCGGTGGCCGCAAAAATGGCCCCGCCGCAAGTTGCGCGGCGGGACCGTTTGTTTCAGTCGAACTTGGCCAGAACATCGTTGGTCGTATCGATGATCTGCTCGGCCGCCTCTTCCGCCGTCAGTTGGCCATAGGCATATTCCTCCAGCGTATCGATGAAGCCCGAGCGGATTTCCGGATGTTCATTGAAGGGCGATACCACTGGACCCGATGCCGCCATGACGATGGCATTGGCAGCGCGCACTTCCGGCTCACCCTTGTTGCCCAGACGCTCCGCCGCAGCCTTTGACGCAGGCAGGCCACGCGAGGTGCCGAGTGCATCGATACCCTCCGGTTCGTTCAGCAGGCAGTTCAGGATTTGCGCGGCCGCTTCCGGGTTCCTCGAGTTTTTCGAGATCGAAAACACCATGGAGGGTTTGCGATAGACGCCTTCGGTTACCGCATCTGCAAGCTTCAGCATCGGCACGGGTTTCAGAACCTGCCCTTCCTTCAGGGGATCGGCGTATTTCGAATAGGTCGAATCCCATTCGTAGGAGCCGGCAATGCGGCCCTCGGACCATGACGGTTTTTCATAAAGGTTGACGTTACCATCAGCCGCTTCCTCTTTCTGGGAGCGGATGGAGCCGGTCTCCACCAGCTTGCCGACAAAGGAGATGCCCTCAGCCAGTTCCGCCGGTGTCCAGGCGACACGGTTGGTCTTCGGGTCGACCAGATCCTTGCCGGTCTTCTGCACGACGGCCAGCGTCACCAGAAGCTGGGCAGTCTCCTTCACGGCATTGAAGGTATAGTGGTCCTTGCCGAGCTTTTCCTTGATGGTCTTCGTTGCGGCGAAGAATTCGTCCCATGTCTTCGGAATTTCGACGCCCGCCTTTTCAAACGTGGTGGCGTTGAAGAAAAAGACGCGGCCGGTGGTGGAAACGGAAAGCCCCTGTAACACACCGTTCATCGACCCCGCCTCCAGATCGCTCTCGGCCCATTGCGAAAGATCGAGCGGCTTTAGCTGACGCAGATCAGCAAAACCATCGCCGTTCTTGGAAAACAGCGGCAGCCACGGCCAGTTGACCTGAACGATATCGGCCTCCGTCTTGCCCGCCATCTGCGTGGTGAGCTTTTCGAGATACCCGTCGAAGCCGGTGAATTCACCCTTGACTGTATGGCCATATTTCTCGCCGCAGGCGGCAATTGCCTTCTGGGTGGCGACATGACGGCTTTCACCGCCCCACCACGACATGCGCATTTCGGCAGCGCCGGCGGCCGGGGCAGTTGCCATCGCCACATAGGCGGCACCGGCAAGCATCGCCATCATTCTTGTCATCATCTTCATTGTTGTTCTCCTCCTCGAAAAATCAGGCATGCCCGTCCCCTCCTCACAGCGAGACGTTGCGGCCATCGGCCTTGTCGAAAATATGCAGCTTCTCCGGGTCCGGTTTCAGCCGCAGGATGCCGTCGCGCCCGAGCGCCTCGAATTCCGCCGCACCCACGACACTCACCAGCTTCTGGCCACCGAGATCGGCGTGCAGATAGACCTCGTGCCCCATGAATTCCGCATTGGTGAGTTTCGCCTCCAGCGCCGGACCATCGGCTTCCCCCGCCAGCGAAAGATGCTGCGGGCGGATACCGATGACGGCGTCCGACGTTCTGGCCGATAACCGCTGTTCCAGATGCGCACCGATCGACAGACGCTGTCCGCCAATGACGAATTCCGCGCCTTCGATGGCCACATCCACCAGGTTCATTTCCGGCATGCCGATGAAACCGGCCACGAACAGATTGGCAGGGCGGTTATACAGCTCCTTCGGAGTAGCAACCTGCATGATGCGGCCCGCCTGCATGACGCAGATACGGTCGCCCATGGTCATGGCTTCCGTCTGGTCGTGGGTGACGTAAATAACCGTCGAGGACAGGCCTTCCGCCTTCAGCTGACGATGCAGATCGGTGATCCGCACCCGCATGGAGGCACGCAGCTTGGCGTCGAGATTGGACAGCGGCTCATCGAACAGAAACACGCTCGGCTTCTTGATGAGCGCGCGGCCCAGCGCAACACGCTGCGCCTGCCCACCGGAAAGCTGCTTCGGCAGCCGGTCGAGCAGCGGTTCGATTTCGAGAATGCGCGCGACATTATCGATTGCCTTTTCGATCTCGGGTTTGGCGACACCGGCGATCTTGAGGCCGAAGGCCAGATTGCCGCGCACCTTCATATGCGGATAAAGCGCATAATTCTGGAACACCATGGCAATGGAGCGCTTGCCGGGTGGCAGGTCGTTGACGCGCTGGTCGCCGATCAGGATTTCGCCGCCGGTGATTTCCTCCAGCCCTGCCACCATGCGCAGCGTCGTGGATTTGGCGCAGCCGGAAGGGCCGACAAACACCATGAACTCGCCATCCTCGACATCGAGATTGATGCCGTGCACGGCCTTGAAGCTGCCGCCATAGACTTTTTCGAGATTTCTAAGTTGAACGCTTGCCATTTTCAGCCCTTGACCCCGCCAGACGAGATCCCTTCAATGAAATACCGTTGCGCCGCGAAGAACACGATCAGCGCAGGCGCGATCGTCAGCACCGACATCGCCAGGATGCGGTTCCATTCAAAGGCTTCGGTGGTGTCGATGGAGAGTTTGAGCGCAAGGCTCACCGGATATTTGTCGACCGAGGACAGGTAGATCAGCGGTCCCAGAAAGTCGTTCATCGTCCACATGAACTGGAACAGGCAGACCGAAATCAGCGCCGGCGCCAGCATCGGTACGACGATGTAGATGAGTGTCTGCAGGCTGTTGGCGCCATCCACCCGGGCGGCCTCTTCCATATCCGACGGCAGCGAGCGCAGGAACTGCACCAGCATAAAGACGAAGAAGGCATCACCGGCAAAAGCCGAGGGCACCCAGAGCGGCAGGAAACTGTCCAGCCAGCCGAGATCGCGGAACAGGATATATTGCGGAATGCGGGTGACGACATTCGGCAAGAGCAGAATGGCGATGACCGAGCCGAACAGGATTTTCTTCAGCGGAAAATCGAAGCGGGCAAAGGCATAGGCCGCCATGGTGCAGGAAATCGCCGTGCCGATGACCTTCGGCAGGATGATCAGGAACGAATTCCAAAAGAACCGGCCGAATGTATAGGGCGTCGAGGTTTGCCAGCCGCGGATATAGCCGTCCAGCGTGGGATTTTCGGGGATGAAGCCGGCACCGGAGAAGATTTCCGAATTGGTCTTGAAACTCGCGCCCACCAGCCAGATCAGCGGATAAAGCATGACGAGGCCGACCGCGAAGAGAAGCACGTAGCGCACAGAGGTGGAGAGCAGCCTGAGCCTTGCCCGGCGGGCCGCCTGCATGTCGTTGAGGGTTGCGATATCGGTCATGGCATCAATTCCGCTTGTCGCCGGCGTAATAGACCCACTTCTTCGACGACCAGAAGGCGACGAGGGTCAGCACGGTGATGATGGTGAAGAGCACCCAGGCAATGGCGGAGGCATAACCCATGTTGAACTTCTTGAAGGCCTCGTCATAGATGTAGAGAGGCAAGAGGTAAGTGGACTTCAGCGGCCCGCCCTGGGTGATGATGTAAGGACCGTTAAACTCCTGAAACGCCTGGACCATCTGCATGATGAGGTTGAAGAAGATCACCGGTGTCAGCAAGGGAAGCGTGATGAAGAAGAAGGTCTTTACCTTGCCCGCGCCATCGATGGCGGCCGCTTCATAAAGCGACTTGTCGATGGATTGCAGCGCGGCGAGGAAGATCACCATGGCCGAACCGAACTGCCAGCAGCGCAGCAGCGTGATGGTGAAAAGCGCATTGCCCGGATCGCCGAACCAGTCGACTGGTGACAGGCCGATTGCCGCCAGCGCCATGTTGGCCAGCCCTTCGCTCGCGAAGATATAACGCCACAGAACGGCAATCGCAATCGAGCCGCCGAGGATGGATGGCACATAAAAGGCAGTGCGGAAGAAGTTGATGAATTGCAGCTTGTAATTGAGGATCGCCGCAATGAAGAGGGCAAAAGCAAGCTTCAGCGGCACCGTCAGGAACACGTAGAACAGGGTGACGTTCAGCGACTTCATGAAGGTGCGGTCGCGGGTGAACAGCCGTTCGTAATTGGCAAGCCCAGCCCATGTGGGATCGCTCATCAGGTCGTAACGGGTAAAGCTGAGATAAAGGGAGCCAAGGAAAGGGATTGCGGTAAAGACCAGCAGCCCGACGATATAGGGCGTCAGATATCCCAGCCCCAGGAAGCGCTGGGATTTCATGATGCGCCTCCCCGCGCCCCGATGGGACGCGAATGACAGAATTCAATTTCGTACAAGTGATTCTCCCGGAACAATCGGCGACGGGCGCATAAAAGCGCAATGTCACGTCGCGACCGTTCTCCTCCCTCATTGATACGGCGCGTAAATGCGATTTATACGGTGACAAAACCAAATTTCCGCGCCAAGGTGAATTAACAAAGATGAGGAAAAAGATGGACGAAATCGAAGGTGGCATTCTGTCATCCGTTCCGCCCGCGGCGCTCAACCTCAATCTCACGCGCGCGACGATCAAGATGGAGCATTCGCGCACCTGGCAGATCGACAAATCCAACCCGGTGGATGACCTCATTATCTGTCTGGAAGGGCGCGGGCATTATCTCGTGGATGGCGAAGCGCGGGTGCTGGAGCCGGGTGACGCCATGCTGATTTTCAGGGGGCAGCGCTTCGTCGGCTGGAACGAACAGGCCGTGACCTATCGCGGCGTGGCGCAGCACTTCAACCTCGATATTTACGGCCGCCACAACCTGATCGCGCAGATGGACCTGAAACCAAAGGTGAGGCTGAGCCGCTGGCCGTTGCTGGAGCCGCTGGTTCGCCACTACCGGCAGAGTGCCCCGCCCTCCTCCGTGACACTCGGCCAGCACCATCTTTTCATGGTGCTGCTGATTGCCTTTATTGACGATGCCTTTCTCGGATGGGTGGACCGCCCGAGTTTCCAGCCGGAGGGCACGGAAGGCCTCGACCTTGCGGTGATGAAGGCGATCACGATGATTTCGGCCAATCCGCTCGACCCTGAAATTGCCGGCAGGGCGACCGATGCAGCCCCCTATAATCGCGATTATTTCCTGCGGGAATTCCAGAAGCGGGTCGGTCGGACGCCGCGCAAATACCAGGAATTCAAGCGTATGGAACGCGCCATGCATTTTCTCGAGGCGGGGCTTTCGGTCTCGGCAGCCGCCGCCGAGGTGGGGTATGGCGACCCCTATTATTTCTCACGGATGTTCAAGCGTACATTGGGCTTAAGTCCGCGCGACCACATGAACCGGATACGCCGCAGCCGGCACGGCAATCTCATGGCGTTTGACGAACACGAACAGCAAAGGCTGCTTGCCGCTGAAATGGAAAAGGCCCCGGCATAGCGGGGCCTTCTCGTTTGCAAGCTCGGGAATTACCGGAACAGTGACGGCAACCACAGGGACAGCGACGGAATATAGGTAACAGCCAGCAGCACGGCGATACTGGCGCCGAAGAACGGCCAGATCGTCCGCATCGCCTCCCGTATCGTGATGCCGCCCACTGCGCAGCCGACAAAGAGCACCGTTCCCACCGGCGGCGTGTTGAGGCCGATACCGGCGTTCAGGATCATCACCACGCCGAAATGCACGGGGTCGATGCCGAAGGCCTTCACGACAGGCAGAAGCACCGGCGTGGAGATGATGACCATCGGCGCCATATCCATGAAGGTGCCGAGCAGCAGCAGGATGACGTTGATGACGAGCAGCACGATGATCGGATTGTCCGAAATCGCGCTGATTGCCGCAATCATCAACGTCTGAACCTGCAGAAAGGCCATCAGCCAGCCGAAGGATGCCGCCGTGCCGATGACCAGCAGGACCATGGCCGTGGTGCGGACCGCACCCATGACCGCTTCCACAAAACCGTCCCAGTTCAGCTCGCGATAGACCAGCATGGCGACGAGGAAAGCATAAAGCACGGCGATGCACGAGCTTTCCGTCGCGGTGAATATGCCCGAACGCACACCGCCAAAGATGATGCCGATCAGCAGGATGCCGGGGAACGAGGCCAGCAGATAATACATCAGCTTGGAGAAACCCGGGAACGGCTCGGACGGATAACCCTTGCGCCGGGCGACGATATAGGCCGTCACCATCAGCGCCGCAGCAAGCAGAAAGCCGGGGATGATGCCGGCGGTGAAGAGATCGGCCACCGAGACATTGCCACCCGCCGCGATCGAATAGAGGATCATGTTGTGCGAAGGCGGGATCATCAACGCGATGATGGCGGCATTGACGGTGACATTGACGGCATAGTCCCTGTCATAACCGCGCTTGGCCATTTGCGGGATCATCAAACCGCCGACTGCCGAAGCATCGGCGACGGCCGAACCGGAAATGCCGCCGAACAGGGTCGAGGCCACGATATTGACCTGGCCAAGACCGCCACGCAGGTGCCCGACGAGACCGGCGGCAAACCGGATGAGGCGATGGGCGATGCCGCCACGCACCATCAGGTCCCCTGCGAAAATGAAGAACGGGATCGCCATCATCGCAAAGACATTCATGCCGGAATTCATCTGCTGGAACACCACGATGGGCGGCAGGCCGAGATAAAGAACCGTGGCGAAGGAGGCGATGCCGAGGCAGAATGCGATCGGCGTTCCGATCAGCATCAGCAGGGTGAAGACACCGAAAAGAATGGTGTAAGCCATTTATGCGGCCTCCTGCACGATGACGTCAGCCGCGATATCCTCGCCGATGGCAAGATCGGCGAAACGTTCCGCTGCAAACAGCGCGATGAGGAAACCACCACCGATCAGCGGGAAGAAATCCGTCCCGCCCGGCCAGCCGAGAACCGGAATGGTCGCCGTCCAGGTGCCCATGGAAAGCGAGGTGCCATACCAGGCCATGCCCGCGCCGAAGAAGAAGATCAGCGCAAGGCTCGTCAGGTCCATGCCCTTCTGCACGCGCGGCGACATCATATAGCGCAGAATATCGAGCCCGAGATGCACGCTTTCGCGCACGCCGACGGCTGCCCCCAGCATGATGAACCAGGACATGAGGTGCAGCGACAGCGGCTCCGACCAGCTCGGTGAATCATTGAGGATATAACGGGCAAAGACCTGCCAGCCGACGATAAGCGTCATGGCGATCATGCCGATACCGGCAATATAAAGCGACGCGCGGCTGAGCGCGCCGAGAAAAGGGCGGATTGCCCGCATGAAATTTCGCATTGTCTGTTCCTCCCGCATCAACGGCAACAAAAGAAAACCGGCCCTGTTTCCAGGGCCGGTTTTCCGCGTGTTACTTGACCGCTTTCACCCGTTCCAGAAGGTCTTTCATCTTCGGATCGGTGACGAACTTGTCGTAGACCGGACCCATCGCCGCAGCGAATTCCTCCTTGTTGACCTTGATGACGTTGGCGCCACCGGCGCGGACTTTTTCTTCCGACGCCTTTTCGCGGGCACTCCAGAGTTCGCGCATCTTGCCGACCGAATCCTTGGCCGCCTGGCGCAGCAGCTTCTGGTCTTCCGGCGAGAGCTTGTCATAGGAGATCTTGGAAATAACGAGGATTTCCGGGTTGAGGGAATGTTCCGTCAGCGAGTAGTTTTTTGCGACCTCATAGTGGCGGGCAGATTCGTAGGACGGCCAGTTGTTTTCGGCACCGTCGACGACACCGGTTTCCAGCGAGGAATAGACCTCGCCCATCGGCATCGGCGTCGGGTTGGCACCAAAGGCCTGCATCATCGAAATCCACAGATCCGACTGCTGCACGCGGATTTTGAGACCCTTCAGGTCCGCCAGTTTTTCGATGGGTTTTTTGGTGGTGTAGAAGGAACGCGCACCGGAATCGTAAAAGGCAAGACCGATGAGGCCGTGCGGTTCGAAGGCCGCAAGAACTTCATCACCGATCGGGCCATCAACGGTGTTATGCATGTGCTCCGTCGAACGGAACAGGAAAGGCAGGCCGAGAACGGTGGTTTCCTTGACCAGATTGTTGAAGGGGGCGGCGTTGACGCGGTTCATGTCGATGACGCCGAAGCGGGTCTGCTCGATGGTGTCCTTCTCGCCGCCGAGAACGGAATTGTTCATCACCTGTATCTTGATGCGGCCCTTGCTGCGCTCAGCCAGCAACTCACCCATATATTTCACGGCCTCGACGGTCGGATAACCATCCGGGTGGATATCGGCGGAGCGCAGGGTGATTTCCTGTGCGCTGGCGGAAACACCTGACAGCGCGATCCCCATCGCGACGCACATCATGCTTGCAATCTTTTTCATGTTTTCCTCCTCCATTGTTGAAACGACCCAGCCCCTCCAAGGCTATCGGACCGATTTTTTGACGCCCATCCGGGCCGGCATGCAAAGTCCTTTCACGTGACAAGGATGATGGGGCCTCCCTTTCCCAACCATCCCTTTTAAAACTAGGCCGCGTTGACCGGTGACAGCTTGAACAGCGCTTCCGGGTTTTCGACCAGCGCCCGATGACGCGCCGCCTCATCCGGCAGCCAGCCGAGCGTCAGTTCCGCAAGACGGGCATCGTCGGGATAGGCCGCCGTCTCGCGCACCGAATTATGCGGCCAGTTGGTGCCCCAGACGATGCGCTCCGGCGCATGGGCGGCGATCACCCGCGAAAAGGCGGCGACATCGGCATAGGGCCAGCTTTCGCGGGAGCTTTCATAAACGCCTGCGAATTTGAACCAGAGATTGCCGCGGTCGATGAGCTTCAAAAGCGCCGCCATTTCCGGCCCATCCGTCCTGATGCCCTTGAAGAACTTGCCGTGATGATCGAACACCCAGCGGGAACGGATTTTCTGAAGGCGCGGCAGATGATCGAGAAGACCGTTGCCGTCGAACTGCACTGCCACCATCCAGTCGGCCGCATATGCCCGCTCGTCCACCGCGTCCAATTCGGACAGGTTCACCGCGCCGCCCGGCAAATCCATGATACGCGCGCCGACCGTACCGGCGGCGGTGAGCTTTTCCATGTCCTTTTCGGTCGTGGTCGCATCGATGATGACAACGGCGTGGGCCGCCTCGCCCATTTCGGCAACGCAAGCCAGTGTGTTGCCATTATCGCGCTGATGGGCGTTGCCCTGCGTGATGATGACCCGGTCTATGCCGAGCCATTGCATGAGGCGACGATAATCCTCCGGCCCCGGCAGAGCGCCCGGCGGCAGGCCAGGACCACCCGGCAAGGCAGGATAGCCGGGCAGATACATGTGCATCTGCGTATCCACCGCGCCTCTCGGAAAGGCGGGGTTCGGCGCTGTGCCGCTCAGTTTTCTGACGAGTTCGCTCATGGGTCTGGCATCCTGAATTCAGTCAATGCATCGCGGTTGATCTCGATGCCGAGGCCGGGACCATCGGGTATGGTGACAATGCCGTTCACGGCTTCGAGAGGCTCACGCAGCACGGCCTGGCGGAACGGATTATGGGTGCGGTCAAATTCCATGATCGGCTCAATGGGGTTCACGCGCACCGGGTCAGGCGTCATCGCCGCCATGAATTGCAACGCGGCGGCAATCTGCACGCCGGTGCCCCAGACATGCGGCACGATGCGCACGCCGTGAAGTGTCGCCAGCGTGGCGATCTTCTGTATTTCGGAAAATCCGCCGCAGCCGCAGAGATCGGGCTGGAGAATATCCACGGCACCGGCGGAAAGCGCCTGCCACATGCCATAACGCCCGTGCCAGGTCTCGCCACCCGCAACCGGGATCGGCTGGCCGGCCCGCACCCGGGCATAGGCATCAAGCTGTTCCGGGACAACCGGCTCCTCGAACCAGTCGATGCCGAATCCGGCGGCACGGTTGCCGAGCGTGATGGCCTCGGTGACGGTATAACCGTGATTGGCGTCGATCATCAGCCGCATATCCGGCCCGATCGCCTCACGCACCGCGGCAATGACCCTGAGGTCTTCTTCGATACCGAAACCGATCTTGATCTTGCAGGCGTGAAAACCCTCCGCCCGGCGCTCCGCCATCTCGGAGGCATTGTCGGAGACGCGATCCACCTTGTCGCGCTTGAAGCTGCCGGTGGCATAGGCGCGCACGCTTTCGCGCCAGCGCCCGCCAAGCAGCATCGAGATGGAAGCGCCGTAATGCTTGCCCTTGATATCCCAGAGCGCGATATCGATACCGGACAAGGCCGTGAGGCTGAGGCCGCGCTGGCCCTGATCGCGCAGGGCATTATAAAGCACGGCCCAGATCTTTTCGGTCTGGCGCGGATCCTGGCCGATGAGCCAGCCTGAGTAAGCCTGAACCACAGCCGCGTTGGGCCTTGCCGGGCCGAGGCATTCGCCCCAGCCGACGGTCCCGTCGTCGCATTCGATCTCCACCAGAACATGGGCCCGCCGGTCGAAGCGCATGGATGCGCTTTCAAACGGCGTGTCCAGCCGGTGTTCGAGCAGATGCGTGCGCACCGCCGTGATTTTCATGGCTCCCCTCCCGTTTTACCCGTGATCAGGCTTTGCGCTTGTGTGTGCCGATCAGGGCTTCGAGCATGCCGATTTCCTCATTCGTCAGATCCTTCAGCGGCGCGCGCACCGGACCGGCGTTGAAGCCCTGCAGGCGAACACCGGCCTTGACGGCGGAGACGGCATAACCCTTGGCGCGGTTACGGATCGCCATGAACGGATAGAAGAAATCAACGAGAATGCGTTCGCAGGTGGCGCGCTCGCCGGCACGCAGGGCGGCGTAGAACTCATTGGCAAGACCCGGCACGAAGTTGAACACGGCCGAGGAATAGGTGGTGAAACCAGCGCCGAGATAGGCTTCGGCAAACAATTCCGCCGTCGGCATGCCACCGAGATACATCAGACGGTCACCCATCTTGGCGGTGATCTGGCGCACGAGGCCGATATCGCCGGTGCCATCCTTGAAGCCGACGAGGTTCGGGCATTCGTCGCAAAGACGCGCCAGCGTATCGGCCTGCAGCACGGAATTGTCACGGTTATAAACCATCACGCCGATGCCAACCGACTGACAAACCTTCTTGATGTGGGCGTAAAGCCCTTCCTGCGGCGCATCGATGAGGTAATGCGGCAGAAGCAGGATACCATCGGCACCGACCTTTTCGACGGAGCGGGCGATATCGACGGCGATCTCGGTGCCGTAACCACAGCCGGACACGATGGCCGTTTCGCCGGCCACGTCCTTGGCGGCGGCAACGATGGTGGGGATTTCATCCGGCTTCAGCGAGAAGAACTCGCCCGTGCCGCCAGCGGCAAATAGCACCGGAGCCTTGTATCCGGCAAGCCATTCGACATGCTCCCTGTAGCTATCGGCCGCAAAACGACCCTCGGCATCGAAATGGGTGACCGGGAAAGACAAAAGACCGGAGCCGAGCGCCGTCTTGATTTGTTCAGGGTTCATCATCGAAATTCCTCTGCAAGTTCACTGACTGAAAGCCACCTAAACCGCTTGCCGTATATTTGTCAACAAGTCATCATACAAGTTATATGATGAATTTTAGAAACTGGCGCAAATCAGCGCGCCAGCCAGCCGCCATCGACGTTGAGAATAGCGCCATGCACATAATCTGCCGCCGCAGATGACAGGAAAACCGCCGCCCCGGCGATGTCTTCCGAATGCCCCCAGCGGCCGGCCGGAATACGCTCCAGAATGGCCTTGTTGCGGGCTGCATCGGCGCGCAACGCCTCGGTATTGTTGGTTTCGATGTAACCGGGCGCAATGGCGTTCACATTGATGCCCTTTGCCGCCCATTCATTCGCCAGAAGCTTGGTGAGACCTGCAACGCCATGTTTCGCCGCGGTGTAGGACGGCACACGAATGCCACCCTGAAACGACAGGAGCGAGGCTATATTGACCACCTTGCCGGATCGACCTTTGGCCAGCAACTCTTTGGCGAAGGCCTGCGTGGTGAAAAACAGCGCCTTCAGATTGACGTCCATCACCTCGTCCCAGTCGAGTTCGGAAAACTCGACGGAATCGGCGCGGCGGATGATGCCGGCATTGTTGACGAGAATATCGAAACCGGCGTCGGCAAAGCTATCCTTCGCCGCCAGCGGATCGGCAAAATCGATGAGCAGCGCACTCGCCTTGCCGCCGTCTTTTGCGATGATATCAAGCGTTTCGTCCGGCGCACGGCGAGCGGCGCAGACCACTTCCGCACCGGCAGCGGCAAGACCCACCGCAATCGCCTGGCCAAGCCCCGTATTCGCGCCCGTTACGAGCGCCTTGCGGCCCTCAAGCGAAAAGGGATTTTTCATTTCAGATCCCCCGGCTGGATGAAGTCCATGTCGGTATAATCAACATTGTCGCCGGCCATCGCCCAGATGAAGGTGTAAGAGCCGATGCCAGCACCGGAATGGATCGACCAGGGCGGCGAAATGGCGCCTTCTTCATTGGAAATGAACAGATGGCGGGTTTCCTGCGGTTCGCCCATCAGATGCAGCACGCGCGACTTTTCATCCATACCGAAATAGAGATAGGCCTCCATGCGGCGATCATGAATATGCGAGGGAATGGTGTTCCAGACCGAGCCATCCTCCAGCGTCGTATAACCCAGAACCAGCTGGCAGCTTTCCATGACCAGCGGATGGATGAACTGGTTGATGGTGCGCTTGTTGGAGGTCTCGGTCGCGCCAAGCTTGACCTCTTTGCTCTCAGCGAGGCTGACAAGCTTTGCCGGCAGGCTGCGATGGGCCGGGCAGGACGTGATGTAGAACCGGCCAGCACCATCGAAGGTAACAGCCCCGCTGCCGGCACCGAGATAAAGCACGTCGCCGCGATTAAGCGTATAGGTCTCACCGCCGGCGCTGACGGTGCCGGTTTCTCCGATATTGACGATGCCCATCTCGCGCCGGTCGAGGAAGGATGGCGTCTTGGTTTCTTCCACCTTGTCCAGCGTCAGTGGCGCGCCATTGGGCACCGCACCGCCCATCACGAAACGATCGTAATGGGTATAGATCAGCCTGATTTCACCGGAACGGAACATGTCGTTGGCGAGGAAATGCCGGCGGAGCCCTTCGGTATCCAGCGTTTTTGCATAGTCCGGGTTCACGGCCTGCCTGGTTTCGACGGTCAGCATCAAACTCATCCTTCATGATTGTTGCGCATGGCACATAATATATGTTATCCGCTTTTTGTACGATCTGTATGACAAGGTCAAGAGGTGAAGGCACTCTGGACCACAGCAAAGACGCAGAAAAGGCTTGGAAGAATGGCGATGAAACGGCTTCTTGTTACCGGTGCGGCGGGCCAGCTTGGCCGCGTCATGCGCGAGCGTCTCGCACCGATGGCGGAGATACTGCGCCTTGCCGATCTCTCCCCGCTCGACCCGGCAGGGCCGAACGAGGAATGCGTGCAATGCGACCTTGCCGATGCCAGTGCCGTAAATGCCATGGTCGCCGGTTGCGACGGTATTGTTCATCTCGGCGGCATCTCGGTGGAGAAGCCATTCGAACAAATCCTTCAGGGCAATATCATCGGGCTTTATAATCTCTACGAGGCCGCCCGCGCCCATGGACAGCCACGCATCGTCTTTGCCAGCTCCAACCACACGATCGGCTATTATCCGCAGACCGAACGGCTCGGTCCGGATGTTCCGGCGCGTCCGGACGGTCTTTACGGCGTTTCCAAATGTTTCGGCGAAAACCTCGCCCGCATGTATTTCGATAAATTCGGGCAGGAGACGGCGCTGGTGCGCATCGGCTCCTGTACGTCGGAACCCAACAATTACCGCATGCTGTCCACATGGTTTTCGCACGATGATTTCGTGTCGCTGATCGAGGCGGTGTTTCGTGCGCCCATGCTCGGCTGCCCGGTCGTCTGGGGGGCATCGGCCAATGATGCCGGCTGGTGGGACAATTCGCATCTTGGCTTTCTGGGCTGGAAACCGAAGGATAATGCCGAGGCCTTCCGGCGGCATATAACCGAGACGACACCGCCACCGGACCCGAATGACGCGTTGGTGCGGTTCCAGGGCGGTACGTTTGTCGACAACCCGATCTTCAAACAGAGCTGAATGATCAGCGGGATTGCAAGCCGGGCCGCGAATGACGTATCGAGGACATCCGGACGCAACCCCGCACCCATTTTAGAACGGCGACACAGATGACAAAAGCGACCACCTCCGAACCGGCAGCTCCACAGGGCAGAACGCTTGTGGTGAAGGTTTCGGAGGAACTCCGCAGCCAGATCGCCAAGGGCCGCTACAAAACCGGCGACCGCCTGCCCTCCGAAGCGCAGATGACGCAGGAATTCGGCGTGAGCCGCACGGTGGTGCGCGAGGCGGTTGCCTCGCTGCGCTCCGACGGTCTGGTTGAGCCGCGTCAGGGCGCCGGCGTCTTCGTCCTGGAACCCGCGCCCGTTGAGCGACGGCCGTTTCACAATGTCGATCTCGCCCGTGTCTCCTCGCTGATCGAGATGCTGGAACTGCGCACCGCCGTGGAAGGCGATGCCGCCGGCCTTGCCGCCATTCGCCGTTCGCCGGCACAGGAAGAAAAGATCATCGAGGCCTTCGATGCCTTCCGCGCCAGCGCCGCCAAGGGCATGCCAACGGCCGAGGCCGATTTCGCCTTTCACATCGCGGTCGCGGAAGCGACCAACAATCCCCGCTTCAGCGAATTCCTGCAGGTGCTTGGCCCGACCGTCATTCCGCGCCGTGCGGTCGCCGAAAATGGTACCGAAACCGTGCTTTCACCCGCCGATCTCAGCCGTCTCGTCGGCGAGCACGAGGCAATCCTGATCGCCATACAGGATGGCAACGAGGATGCGGCGCGAAGCGCCATGCGCAGCCACCTGAAAAGCAGCCAGACGCGTTACCGCGCCATGTTGCGCGCGCCGCGCTGAGACTGCCCGCCTGAACGCCCTGAACCGCATTAAAGACTGAGGAGAAACCCATGCAGCAGCTTCCGACATTCCCCACCGTTTCGCCCGACGATGGCGTCGAACGCACCGTGCTTTCCGAGGCACCCGAGCTGATGGTCGTGTCCTTCCGCTTCAAGACCGGCGCCGAAGGCAAGCTGCACAGCCATCCGCATGTGCAATCCACCTATGTCGCCAGCGGCAGTTTCCGCTTTTACCGCGATGGCGACGCCTATGACCTTCAGAAAGGCGATAGCCTGGTCGTTCCCGGCCATATTGAACATGGCTGCCTCTGTCTGGAAGAGGGTGAGCTGATCGACTGCTTCACCCCGCGCCGCGACGATTTTCTCTAAGGCAGCAGACGGCCGCGAGCCATCATTCCCGTGACAAATCCCGCAGAGTGCGTGGCAGCTTGTTCATGCATTCTGTGCCTGACGATGTGACGAGGAACTGATCCTCGATCATCAGCGCACCCAGCCCCTCGCCGTAAAATGGCGCTTCGAGCGCAACCACCATACCGGGAAGAATAATTTCCGCGTTGTCATGGGAAAAGAACGGCCACTCCTCGATGCCCACCCCGCCGCCGACGGAGTGGCCGAAATGGCCGCGATAATACTCACTGAAACCATCCCTGCGCATCGAGGCCAGCATGGCTGCGTGCACCGCGCCGAAGCTGTTGCCGGGACGAAGCGCGTCCAGCCCGCTTTCGAAGGCCGCTTCCAGCGCCTTGAAGATATCCACCGCCAGAGGCGAGACCGGGCCCCATGAGAAGGTTCTTGCACCGTCAGACGAATAACCATCGACCAACGTGCCGACATCGGCCTTGATCAATGCGCCCGGCGTCACCACAGCCGCCATATCCGACAAAGCGGGCCCGACGGATATGTAGTCCCAATGTCCGCTCAGCGAAAAACCTGACGTCGCGGCATGCGCCTGCGCGCCAGCCTTCCAGGCGGCAGAAAGCCCACCAAGCGCCGCGCCCGGCCGAACGGCGGCGGCCATCTCGACCAGCCCGGCCTCAGCAGCGGCTGCGGCCTGCCTTAAAAGCACGGCCTCACGTTCGGATTTCACGGCGCGCAGACGTCGCAACACGGCCGAACCGTCCACCCAAGTCACATCGGGAAGCGCCTGACGCAGGGCGAAAAAATCGGCGGCGGGCATGAATTCGAGATCGGCACCGATGTGCGCCGATGCTAAACTGCGCTCCCGCAGGAGATCCGCGAGAAGTTTGAAACAGACCGCGCGGTCAAACGTCTCCGGCCTCGGGCCGCCCGAATTGTTGCGGCGATATGCCTTATCCACTTGCGCGACAGTTTCGACACCCGACAGATCGACCATGTCGATCCATATGCGGTGGCAGCGCAGATCGATATCTGGCGCAGCCTTCCTGATAAGCGGGGCAGCATGATCGCTGACGATGGCGGCAAGCCCCGCCCCGGCATCTGCCGGAACAAGCGCAATCGCTGAACCAGCCCTGCCCCACATTGTCGCAACACCGGCGTGAGCGCCGACCGCATATCGGAAGGCTTCGGGCTGGAACAGCACCAGCGCATCGATATCCGCCTCCCGCATCAGCTGCTGCGCACGGCTTCGGTCGACATAGCTCATGGGAACCCCGGTGATTGTTTGCCTGCCGTATCTTGCGGCGCATTTTATGAAACTACGCTTTAGCAGTCACCGGGAGAGGAAAGAAGGTGGAAGATGACATCTCCACCACAACGGTCGTCATTTGGAGCGAGCGCATACCACTTGTTTCTTTTCCCCGGCGGGGAGAAGTATCCGCAACACCTCGCCTATCCAAACGAGGCGGCGGATAAATCCGCCGCCACATCGTCTTTCAAGCCTCCAGCCACTTCACCTGCTCATCCGTCAAAGCAATATCCAGTGCCGAAAGGCTGTCCTCCAGCTCCGCGATGGTGCGCGGCCCGATCAGCGGGATGACCGGGAAGGGCTGGGCGATGACATAAGCAAGCGCGATATGGATCGGGTGCCGCCCGAGTTTCTGGGCTAGCTCGATCGCCCGGTCGCGGCGCACGAAGTTACGGTCAGAATACCAGACGCGGACGATTTCCTCATCATCCTGCTTGTCGCGCCCTGCCCGCTCGGTGAAGAAGCCGCGCCCTTGGCTCGACCAGGCGAAGTTAGGGATCTGGCGGGATTTCAGCCATTCCTTCCACTCGTCATCCGATGCCGCCACGCAGCCCGCCCAGATGGGATCGAGCATTTCGGCGAGCGAGAAGTTGTTGGAAAGAGCGCCCGGGGCCTGCTTGCCATTCTTCTGCGCATAGGCGGCAGCCTCATCCATACGCTCGCGCGTCCAGTTCGAGCCGCCGAAAATGCCGCGAATGCGGCCGCGCCGGACTTCGGAATCCATGGCATCAACGAATTCGCCAACCGGAACGTCCAGATTATCACGATGCATGAAATAGGCATCGACATAATCCGTCTTCAGCCGTTCAAGCGACTGATCGAGCTGTTTGGCAATCATGTCAGGATAGCAGAGCGGCGAATGCGCGCCCTTGCCAATCAGCACGATCTCTTCGCGCGGCACGTTGCGGCTCGTATGCCAGTCACCAAAAATCGCCTCGGTTTTTCCGGCGCCATAGACATAGGCCGTATCGAAGAGATTGCCGCCTGCTTCATAAAAAGCATCGAGCGTCAGGGATGCGGAGGCAAAATTGGGGAAAAATTCGAAACCGAGCGCGACCACGGAGGCGGGTTTGAAAAGGCCCGGTATCTGCCGCTTCGGAACCGTATTTCCGGCCACAACCGTGCCGCCGGCAATGTTTGCGATGCGGGAGGTCGCCTTCTCGACGCTGTATTCCAGCCCGACCGAGGCCCGCCATTGATCCATGACACGCAGGTTGCCGAGGCTGTCGGCCCAGGCCATGCCGGGTGCATCGAATTCCTTTTTACCCTGGCGAATTGCCTCGCCGGCCACATCGACCTCGAAGGAATAAAGCCAGCGATCCTCCGGCAATTCGATGGTGTCGACCTTGTCGCCGCGGATGATGTCTATACGGCCGGTGCCACCCTTGTGGCCGGCGGCGAACCAGAAATCCTTGACCTCGATACGGCCTTCCGAGCCGATGATGCGCAGCACATTGTCCTGCGCCGCCATGATCGAGCACGAAACTTCCGCGACGATGCCGTTTGCGAATTTCAGCACGGCCGAGGCCCATTCATCGACGCCTGACTGGCCGAGATGGGCCGCGCCCGCCACCTTTTCCGGCTCGACAAAGGGTTTTCCCTCCACGGCACCTGCGATCATCCGCACCATGGAGACCGGATAACCGCCGACATCGAGAATGCCGCCGCCCGCCATTTCATTGGCGAAAAGCCGGTGATCGGCCCGGAACGAACCCATGTTGAAACCGAAGCTCGAGCGGATGATACGGATATCGCCAACCGCACGGGCTTTCACCAGTTCCAGCAATTTCGCCGTCTGCGGATGCAGGCGGTACATATAGGCTTCACCGGCGAAGACGCCCGCCTTTTTCGCCTCATGAAAAATAGCGTCGGCGTCATAGGCGGAAAGCGCGATGGGTTTTTCCACCAGCACGTTCTTGCCAGCGCGTATGGCCTTGATCGCCCATTCGGCATGGCCGGTATGGGGTGTGGCGATATAGACCGCATCGATATCGGGATCGGCAAGCAACGCATCGTAACCCTTGATGATGCGCGCGCCGGCAAAGGCTTCGGCAAGGCCCGGCCTGTCCGGATTGCGGGTGGCGATGGCCTCTAACCTGCCGGTGCGGGAATGGGCGATACCATCCGCGAAAGTCTTTGCGATGGTTCCCGGGCCGATGATGCCCCAGCGGATCGGTTGTTCGGTCGTCATGAAATCCTCGTCTTACATTGGTGCTTGGGAAGAAATCAGCGCAGGCGTTCGCCCTTGCTGTCGAAAAGGAAAGCCTTGCGGGCGGAAAGACCGACCGTCAGCTGGTCGCGATTGCCGACATCGCGCGATTCCGGCCGCTCGATGATGAGCTGCTCGCCGCCTTCGGTTCGGGCATAGACATAGCTGGTGTTACCGAGATGTTCGGCGACATCGACATACACGGTGAGATCGGCATCACCCGCGCCGGCATCGGCGAAATGTTCGGGTCGGATGCCGAGCGAGACCCTGGCGCCTTCGTTCAAGCGGCCCTTCACGGGCAAGATCAGCCGCACCGCGGGATCGCTGTCGAACGATAGCGTGACGTTTTCCGCGCCGCTGTCGATGATGGTGGCGTCGAGAAAATTCATTTTCGGTGAACCGACGAAACCGGCGACGAAACGGTTGGCTGGATCGTCATAAAGATCGAGCGGCGGGCCGACCTGTTCGATATTGCCCGCCCGCAGCACCACGATCTTGTCGGCGAGCGTCATCGCTTCGGTCTGGTCATGGGTGACATAGATCATCGTGGTGCCGAGCTGCTTGTGCAGCCGCGATATTTCCACGCGCATCTGCACCCGCAATTCGGCATCGAGATTGGAGAGCGGCTCGTCGAAGAGGAAGACCTGCGGTTCGCGCACGATGGCGCGGCCGATAGCCACACGCTGCCGCTGGCCGCCGGAAAGCTGTTTCGGGCGGCGTTGCATCAATTCGTTGATCTGCAGGATTTCGGCGGCGCGGCTGACACGCTTTTGCGTATCGGCCTTGGGGTTGCCGTTCATCCGAAGACCGAAGGACAAGTTTTCGGCGACCGTCATATGCGGATAGAGCGCGTAGGACTGGAACACCATGGCGATGCCGCGATCCGCCGGATCGGCGTCGCTGACCGTCTTTCCGCCAATCACGATATCGCCGCCGGAAATATCTTCCAGCCCGGCGATCATTCTGAGAAGCGTGGATTTGCCGCAGCCGGACGGGCCGACAAACACGACGAATTCGCCGTCCTCCACTTCCAGATTGGCACCATGGATCACCTCCAGCGCGCCGTAACGCTTGACCACGTTTTTGAGCGAAAGTTCCGCCATGCGGCCCCCTTACTTGACTGCCCCGGCTGAGATGCCGGCGATGAAGTGACGTTGCAAAGCCACGAAAACTACGAGGATGGGTGCGGTGAGCAGCACCGCGCCAGCCATGATGCCGCCCCATGACACCTTGGTGAGCCCGATGAGGGTGCCAAGGGCCACGGGTGCGGTCATCATTCCTGGGCGGGAATTGATGAGAAGCGGCCAGAGATAATTATTCCACGAGGCCAGGAAGAGAATGATCGAGAGCGCCGCCATGGTGGGCCGCGCCAGCGGCAGGGCGATGCGCAGGAAGATCTGCCATTCCTTGACGCCTTCCACCCGTGCCGCATCGAAAAGCTCGGTCGGCATCATCGAGAAGGATTGTCGCATGAACAGCACGCCGAGCGAGTTGAACAGCGGCGGCACGATCAATGCGATCCAGGTGTTGGCGAGCTTGAATTCACGCGCCACCATGATGAATTGCGGAATGACAACGACAGCGAAGGGCAGAGTGATGGTGCCGAGGATGATGGCGATCACCACCCTGCGTCCAGCGAAACGGTAACGCGCCAGCGCCCAGCCCGCCATCGACGTCAGGAACACCGAAAGAACCGTGTAGATGACGGCGACGGTGATGGAGATGAACATCGCCCGCAGGAAATTCGTATCCGCCTGAAGGTTGCTTAAATTTTCCATAAAGTTGGTGGATGGCACCAGAACAATGTCCGGGCTGAAAATGCCGTAATCCGGCATGGTCGAGAACACGAACATCATCCACAGTGGAAACAGCCAGATGATGGCGAGCGGCGTCAGCGTCGCATGCAGGGCCATCTTTTGCCAGAACAGCGATCTGGATTTCGATCTCATTTCGGCTCCCTCCCGACCCACAGATTAAGCAGCGAAATGGCGATGGCGAGCGCCGCCATGGTGTAGGCGATGGCCGAGGCGTAACCGAAATTGAGCGACGTGAAGCCCTGCCGGTAAAGGAACAGTCCGAGCGTCTCCGTGCCGCCACCCGGCCCGCCCCTGTTGGTGATGAGGAAAGGTTCGGCAAACAGCTGCATGGTGCCGATGACCGACAGGACGACGCAAAAGAGGATGATGGGTTTGAGCAGCGGAAGGGTGATATGAAAGAACTGCTGGCGCTTGCTCACCTTGTCCAGCGTCGCCGCCTCATAAACGTCACCGGGGATGGATTGCAGCCCGGCAAGGATGATGATGGCGTTATACCCCGCCCAGCGCCAGGTAACCGCGATGATGACAAGCGCCATGGCCGCATTGGCATTGTCGAACCACGAGATGGGCGAGAGGCCGACTGATGTGATGAGCTTGTTGATAATGCCGAAATCGGCGCTGAACATCAGCCGGAACACCGCCGCATAGGCAACCTCGCCGACGACGACAGGCGCGAAAAACGCAAAACGGTAAAGCGGCCGGACTTTGAGTAGCGGCGAATTCAAGAGCACCGCCATGACCGTGGCAAGCGCAATCATCACAGGCACCTGAATGACCAGAATGATCAGCGTATTGTAAAGCGCGTTATAGAACGCAGGATCGGAAACGAGCCGCCCCCAGTTCATGGAGGGCGCGAACCGCCACGGGTTGATGCGCGTGTTCTGGAACGACAGCATGAACGAGCTGATGATTGGCCAAACCCAGAAGGTGGCGAAAATCAGGAGATAGGGCGCGAGGAAAGCATAAGCGATCCTGTTCCTAGACGGCATGACGACCTCCAGATGCCGGCCGATGGGGCCGGATAAATGGAAAAGCTTCAGAAAGGCCGGCCCCGTTCAGGGGCAATGCCATTGCAGGACGGCGCGGCGTATTTCTTCTCCCTGAGGGGCAGAAGGTGACCCAAGGGTCGGATGAGGGAGCTCGCTCTCGGTCTATCACTACCGTCGCCCCCTCATCCCGCTGCCGCGGACTTCTCCCCCTCGGGGAGAAGAAATCCGGGGCCCCGCTCGGTTCCTAAACCGCCGGTTTACTCCGCTACGGGGAGCCCCGTCGCCGTTTCAATCTGCTTTGCGGCGTCGTCGAGGGCGGCCTTCGCATCGGGATATCCACCGGCAAAATATTTCGTCTGCGTCGCCTTGTAGATCGCATCCGCATCTGACTGGAACGCGGTGCCGCGGCTCGGCACGATCTTCGGCAGGGTGGCGAGAATATCGGTCCACACCGCCTGCCCGCCCCAATAGGGCTGCTTTTCCTTGACGAAAGGATCGTCGATGGCGGACAGGAGCGAAGGAACGAGGCCGAAGGATTTCAGCATCGTCACCTGACCTTCATTGGTGGTGAGCGCGTAGTCGATATATTTCCACGCCGCTTCCTTGCGCTGGGATGTAGAGCTGATCGCCAGCGACGAACCGCCGAGATTGGCCGCATGCGGACCATCGGCCGTCAGGCTCGGCATCAGATAGACGCCCCACTTGCCGGAAAGGTCGGGTGAACCGGAGCGCACCGTGCCTTCATACCACGCGCCATACATCTGGCTTGCGGCCTTGCCGGCCGTATTGGCCTGGATTTTCTCATCCCAGATCGCCGCCGTGATGATGCCCGCGTCCTTCATTTCCTTGACCTTTTCAAGGGTCGCGACACAGGCAGGCTTGTTGATCGTGATATTCTCGCCATCGGTCGAAAAGTAACCGCATCCCTGCTCATTGGCGATCATGCGGAACCATTCGCTATCGCCGTTGAAATCGGCCTGCGCCATGACGGTGCCGGGATTGGCGGCCATGACCTTCTTGCCGGCGGCAATGAAATCGTCCCAGCTCTTGATCGTGGCGGGATCGACGCCCGCCTTCTCATAGAAGTCGCGGCGATAAAATACCGCCACCGGACCAGAATCCCACGGAACCGCATAGGCGACACCGTCAACCTCAAGTTCGGTGCGCTTGAAGTCGGGGAAAAGCGCCTGTTTTTCAGGCGTATAGCCAAGCTCGGTCAGATTGGCGAAACAATCGGGAAAACGGCTCCAGAACAGCTCCGCCTCGAAATTCTCGACGGTGACAATGTCAGGAAGACCGTCGCCACCGGCTGCGCAGGCGGCCAGCGTCTTGTCAAAAACCTGATTGTTTCCAAGGTCTTCAACGACGATCTTGATATCCGGATTCTGCTTGTTGAAACCTTCGACCGTGGATTTCAGCGCGGAAGCAGCGACATTCCAGCTCCAGATGGTGACGGTTTCGGTTTGCGCGAAAGCCGGGGCTGCAAGCAGCAGCAGAGCCGTAGACGCGCCAAGAAATTTAAAGCACATTGAAAACCTCCCTTTTTTCAATTGCCGTTCTTCAGCGAACATGGGCACATTAGCGGCGGCAGGAAATCTGTCTCGTAAAAAGGGAACATCGATTTGGCGGAAAGTAAGATTGCCGAAAGAGCCTTTTACCAGCCCGGTGCAAGTAGCATCGAAGGCATGCCGACAACGCTTCAGCTTTTCCACAACCACCCGCCCATCATGCTTCGCCCCCACTGGCACGCGCAGGTGGAGGTGAATTATGTGATGTCGGGATCGGTGCATTACCGCATGGGCGATCACGACCTGACGCTGAATGCCGGGCAGATGTGTATTTTCTGGGGTGGCCAACCGCATCAGATGGACCGCTCCTCCGACGATTCCTTTTATGCCGGCGCGCATCTTCCGCTCGTGCACTTCTTCCGCATGCGCCTGCCGGCCGCCATCTCCAGCCAGCTGATGGACGGTGCAACGATGGTGAGCGGTGAGACCGACAGGGCCGATGCGGAGAATTTCGGCCGCTGGTTCCGTTACGTCACCTCGGGTGATCCGGCGAAGGCGCAGCACGCCGTAGAGGAGTTGCTGCTGAGGGTTGAACGGATGTTTCTCGAACCCTATTCCGTCATATCGTCTGCCGACCATGGAAAACGCAAAGAGGACGACGAAGGCATGGCGCCCTCCATCGGCGTCGTACGCATGTGCGATTTCATCGCCGCCAATTTTCTCGATGATATCGACGCGACCGATATCGCCCGCGCCGCCTCGCTGCACCCGAAATATGCGATGAACCTGTTTCGCAAATCCACCGGCATGACGCTGATCAAATATCTGACGTTGCTCCGGCTTTCCCGCGCGCAGGCAATGCTGATGACCGGCAAGGACAACATCCTGCAGATTGCCATGGAAAGCGGCTTCGGCTCCGTCAGCGCCTTCAACAAGGCGTTCCGCCAGATATCAGGCATGTCGCCTTCCGATTTTAGGCGCGATATGCGGGCGGCTGCGGCTTAGGGTATTTCCAATGCAGCCGTTACCGTAAGCAACCTACATGGCGCCGACGCGTCCCATCTCCACCCCCTCATTCCTGTGCTTGTCACAGGAATCCAGCCGACGCGCGTCTGCGCGGCGGGAAGAGTCCTTTCAGCCCAAAGACTTGGGCTGGCTGGATCCCTGTGACAAGCACAGGGATGAGGAGCGTTAAGCCTAGTCCCCTATATCTTCCAAGTCGGAGAAAGCAGCGCTGCGCTGCCGCGCCGCCTGCCGATAGGCCCTTGGTGAACTGCCAAGCATGCGCCGGAACATGGTGGTGAAGGCCGGGATGTTCTCATAACCGGCATCCAGCGCCACATTCGTCACCGCTTCGCCGGCCGCCAGTCTCGGCAGCGAGGCGAAGATACAGGCCTGCTGACGCCAGGTTACAAAACTGACACCGAGTTCACGGCGAAAAAGGCGTGTGAAAGAGCGGCGGCTGATACCCATGGCCGCCGCCCACTCGTCGATCTCCACCCGCGCCACGGGCTTCCTGAGAAAATCACGACAGAGCGCCGCCAGACGCTGATTGTCCGGAAACGGCAATCCAAGTGGACGTTCTGGCAGTCGATTCACTTCATCCAGCAAAAGAGCACGCACCAGCCCCTGCCGGTGAAATGCTGAAGGCTGATGTTCTTCGGCCAGCAATTCGGAAATAAGGCTCGAGGCCAGATCGGTTATTTCCACAACCTTTGGAGACTCCGCCTGGAATAGTTCGGGATGAACGTAAATCGAATGCATCTCGACATTGGATATGATCTCTGCTTCGTGTTGCAGCCCCGCGGGAATGAGGAGACCGTGACCAGGCGGTATCATCCAGCGCCCATCAGCCGTGCTCACCAGCACCACGCCCTGACGGGCGCACCAGATCTGGACGCGACTATGGCTGTGCGGCGGCGTCCTGTGCCCCGTCGGATAAACACGATGAAGCGCCAGCACCGGCTCATTGGTGCCGTCGATCAATTTCAGGCTGCGCTCATGCTCGTCCCGTGTCAGGCTAGGTGGATGTCGCGGTTTGATTTTTGCCATTTGGCCCACTCACGAAGAAAATCGTCCAGAACACAAATGCAGGCCAGGAACAATATGAATAAAAGCGGCAAGAAAGAAAGACATGTTTCCCGCTGATCGAGCGGGAATCTAAAGAGGATTTACCATGGCCACCGTCACCAGCGCCGGCTTCAACCCGCAACGCACGGCGTTTTCAATCATCGCAGCCGCCAGCTTCTGCCACATGCTGAACGACATCATGCAATCGCTGCTGACGTCGCTTTACCCGTTGCTGAAAGCCAATTATGCGCTCGACTTCATGCAGATCGGCCTGCTTACCTTCGCCTTTCAGGTCACCGCATCGTTGCTGCAGCCGGTCGTCGGCATGGTGACGGACCGCTGGCCCATGCCGTTCTCCCTGCCCGTCGCCATGCTGTCCACCTGCGCCGGCCTCATCACGCTTGCCTTTGCCCACAGCTTCGAGGTTCTGGTGATCGGCGCCTGCCTCATCGGCGTCGGCTCGGCGATCTTCCATCCGGAAGCCTCACGTGTTGCCCGCCTCGCCTCCGGCGGCCGCCATGGCCTGGCGCAATCGTTCTTCCAGGTCGGCGGCAATACCGGTACGGCCATCGGCCCGCTGCTCGCAGCCTTCATCGTCATCCCGCTCGGCCAGTCGAGCCTCAGCTGGTTTTCGCTGATCGCGCTCGTCGGTTTTGGCGTGCTGTCATGGGTCGGTGTCTGGTACACCCGTCATCGGCGCGCGAACGTCGGCAAGGCACCCGCCAGCCGCACCCTTCCGCTTGCCCGCGGCACTGTCATGATGACGCTTCTGGTGCTGGTGATTCTGACCGCCACCAAGAACGCCTATCTCGCCAGCCTGTCGAGCTACTTCACCTTCTACACCATCGACAAGTTCGGTCTTGGCGTACAGGACGCGCAGGTTCTGCTCTTCCTCTTCCTTGGCGCTTCGGCCTTGGGCGTGTTCTTCGGCGGCCCGATCGGTGACCGTTTCGGTTCGCGCGTCGTCATCTGGTTCTCCATCCTCGGCGTCATCCCCTTCGCGCTGATGCTGCCCTATGCGAACCTGTTCTGGACTGCGGTTCTGGTCGTCGTCATCGGCTTTGTGTTCTCCTCCGCCTTCTCGGCCATCGTCGTCTTCGCGCAGGAACTGGTGCCGGGCCGCGTCGGCCTCATCGCCGGCATGTTCTTCGGTTTCGCCTTCGGTTTCGGCGGCATCGGGGCTGCGGTTCTGGGGGTTTATGCGGATAAGGAAGGCATCGAATTCGTCTACCGCATCTGCTCCTACATGCCGCTGCTCGGCCTTCTGACGGTGTTCCTGCCAAAACTGCCGAGCCACCGCTAAAAGCTTCGCGTTCAACGCTTTTCAACACGGCGGTCACCTGTGATACTCAGGTGACCGCCGTAATTCGTTGAGCAAAGCCCTGTCCATGCAAATCCCGATAAAATCGATCCTTGTTTTCCACGCCGCAGCAAGGGCGGGCAGCATTTCGCGTGCGGCGGAAGAGCTGAGCGTGACGCCATCGGCCGTTTCCCAGCAGATCCAGTTACTGGAAGGCCAGCTTGGCACGACGCTGATGGCGCGAACCGGCCGCAAGGTGACGCTGACGGAAGCCGGCGAGCGGTATTTCTCGATGATCACCGCCCAGATCGAGCAGATCTCCGACGCCACCGACAGTATTCGCGGCTTCCGCTCGGTCACCACGCTGACGATCCGGGCGACGCCCACCATTTCCAACAAATGGCTGCTGCCGCGCCTCGGCTCGTTTCTGGAGGAGCATCCGGAACTCGAAGTGCGCCTCGACGGCACCAACGAGCCGACCGATTTTTCACAAGAGCTTGTTGATATTGAATTGCGCCATGGCGATGGCCGCTGGCCGGGCCTGTTCGTCGAAGGGCTGGTGGAGGAGGAATTCCTGCCGGTCTGTTCACCCAACTATCAGGGCGCAGGAAAATTTCTGCCCGAAGAACTGCAGAATGAACGGCTGATCCACTCGGTCAAGGCGCAGGCGCAGTGGAACCACTGGTTTCCTCTCGCTGGCGTAACGGCTGAAAAGCGCTGGCGGCGTGTCCTGTTCGATCGAAGCCACATGGCCATCGACGCCGCCGTTCTCGGCATCGGCGTGGCGCTGGAAAGCACGCTGATGATGGAGCGGGAGCTGCAGGACAAAATGCTGATCCCAGCCGTAGCGGACGCCCCGCGCATCAAGCTGGTCACCCAATGGATCGTTTGCCCGCATTCCCATCTGCGGCAGAGAAAGGTGATGCTGTTTCTGGAGTGGATGCGAAAACAACGCGACGAGTGGCAAACCCGTCGCGTTGTCTGAGAGTTCGGGCTTCCTGTTTCAGTCTCAATAAAGACCCATCAACCGTATCGGCCCGAGCGTCAGGATCGGGAACAGCACCAGTGCGAAGATGGCGAGCGTCAGCACCGTCATCGGTGCCAGCGAACCACGAATGACGTCCTCTATCTTCATGTTCGCCACCTGGGCTGCGGCAAACAGGCAGACACCAACCGGCGGTGTCACCAGCCCGAGCGTCAGCGTCATGACGGTCACGATCAGGAAATGGATTGGATCGATACCCAGCGCCTCCACCGGCGGCATCAGCACCGGGATGAGGATGAACATGGCCGGGATCGCTTCCATGAAGATGCCGATGATCAGCAGGAAGACGAAGATGACAAGCATCCCCGTCATGGGCCCTAGGTTCATCGCCTTCAAAAGTTCGGCCACCTGTTCCGGCAGGCCGTCGAAGGTGAAGACCCAGGCGGCGAGCTGCGAGGTGGCGGCAATGAACAGAATGGTGCCGGAAATGCGCGCCGTGGAGATCAATATTTCCGGCAGTTCCCGCACCGGAAGGGTGCGATAGACGATGACGCCGAGCACCGCCACATAGACCACCGCGATGGCTGCTGCTTCCGTCGGCGTGAACAGGCCGCTGGCAATGCCGATGATCAGGATCAGCGGGGTCAGCATCGGCAGGATGGCGCGCAAACCGGTGACGACGACCAGACGGAAATTGAACGGGGTCGGCGGATTGTAGCCGTAATGCACCGAATAGAAGTGGTTGAAGACCAGAAAGGCAAGCGCGATGAAGAGGCCGGGCACCAGACCAGCGATCAGCAGGGTGCCGATCGAGACATTGGCGATCGAACCGGCAATCACGATCAGGATCGACGGCGGGATGATGGAGGAGAGCGTCGATGTGCAGAGCGTCATACCGACGGCATAACCCTTTGGAAATCCATGGCGCTCCATCGCCTTGATCTCAATCGCCCCGACCGAGGCGATATCGGCGACGGACGAGCCGGAAACACCGGAAAAGATCACCGAGGAGATGACGTTGACGTGGCCAAGCCCGCCGGGAAGCCAGCCGACCATGGCCTCGGCGAAATCGAAGATGCGTTCCGCCACCCGCCCCCGCTCCATGACCGTGCCGACGAGAATGAAAAGCGGCACGGCGACGAGGAGGAAAGAGTTCATCGACGAAAACATCGTCTGTGAAAGCAGGTCCATGGGCATGGAGGTGAAGAGCCACAGCGTGCCGACGCTGGCGAGTGCCAGCGCGATGGCAAGCGGCACACCGAGCATGCTGAGACCGAAAAAGGCGATGAGAAGAAAGACCGACATGGCTCAGTGTCCTGCTGAAATGGAGATATCGGCGTGCGCGATCTCGTCCGCCGGAAGGCCAAGCTCGGGAAGCGCGATCAGATCCCGCCGGCTGCGCAGCGATTCGATGATGGCAAGCACGGCGATGATGGCGGAAACGGGCAAAACCATACCGATGGCCCACATCGGGATCGGCAGGGTGGCGGCGGTCTCGTTCATCATGATCTGCTGGCGCACCAGGGTGAATCCTGTCCAACCCATCATGCCGAAGAAGAATACTGAGGAGCCGACATAGATCGGCACCGCGAGCCGCCGGAAGAAGCGGTGGAAAAGTACGAGGAATACCACGACGCGGGCGCTTTCAACGGTGCGGAAACCGGCAGCAAGGCCAAGGAAGACCATCCAGATGAACAGAAAGCGGGTCGCCTCCTCGGTCCAAGGCAGCGGGTTGCCGATGAGGCGGCCGATGACCTGGAGAAGAACGACGATGAGAATGCCGGCACAGGCTGCCCCTGCGGCTATATCGGCGATGACTTTGACGATGGTGCCGAGCACCGAGGGTTTCGTATCGCGCATGACAATACCCTTCCACTGCTGAAACCGGATATCCGGTAAAACGAATGCCACACTGCCATTGCGGCAGAGCAACTGCTGCTGACGTTTGCGGTGGCCGGGGTCGCCAATCCGTGCAATCCCGGCCAGCCGTCGCGAAACCGTCAGTTCGTCCTAAGGAAAGCCTGCGTCTTGTCGAAGAACGCCTGATCTTTCACCAGCGCCGAGAACTTGGCCGAAAGACCGGCCGCGACAGCCACGAACGCCTTGCGCTCGTCATCGGTCAGCGTGTTGATCTCCATGCCGTTCTTTTTCAGCGTCTCCAGCGACTTGTCGATATCGGCAGCGTCGTTCTGCGCCTTCCACGCCTCCGTCTCGACGGCCGCTTCCTTCAGCGCCGTCTTGAAGCCCTCGTCGAGACCTTCGAAACGCGCCGGGTTCATGCCCAGCACCCAGGCATCGGCAATGTGATTGCTGATCGTCAGATACTTCTGAACTTCGTAAAGCTTGGCGCTGACCGGCACGTTGACCGGATTTTCCTGCCCATCCACCACCTTCAGCTGGAGCGCATTGTAAACTTCAGCGAAGGCCATCGGCGTCGGGGCCGCCCCCATGGCGCCGAAGAATTCCACCCAGAGCGGATTATTCGGCACGCGCAGCTTCATGCCCTTCAAATCGACCGGCGATTTGATCGGCGCCTTGGAATTGGTGATCTGGCGCAGCGGCCGCGACCAGAGATCGAGACCGAGAATGCCGATCTTGCTCAGATCGCCGGACAGTTCCTTGCCGAGTTCGCTGTCGAGATAGACGCGCAGCTGGTCGATATCGCGGAACTGGTAGGGAATGGCGATGGCAGTGAATTTAGGATTGAACGTCGCGTAAAGCGAGGTGGAGTTCAAGAGCATGTCGAGCGAACCGCCGGCCAGCTGCTTGACGCCCGCTGAAGGGTCGCCGCCATAAAGCGTGCCGTTCGGAAATACCTTGATCTTGAGTTTGCCGTCGGTCTTTTTCGAAACCAGTTCCGCGAACTTGTTGGCGGAGAGCGTGATTTCGGAATTGTCGGCATCCGGCGTCGAAAGTGTCAGCGTTTCGGCCTGCGCGATCGATGCGACCAGCATGGTGGCGGCCAGAGCCAGCCCGTAAAGTTTTGAAATTTTCATGTGTTCCTCCCTTTGTTGTCTGTGAAGCACGTCCGGTTAAAACGGAATCTTTGGACGTGCTCTATCTCTTTGTTTTAGCGCGGACGTAAAACCGCTACGCGCTTTTACTGGAAATGCTCTGGACAGTTTCGAGCGTTCCTCCGAACGCATTCATGCGTTTAATTTCAAGGATCACACCGCTGTGATCAAGCTCGCCCGCGCCATGCTCGACCATGGAACGGAACAGCCGGTCAACCTCCTCGCCGACCGGTAAACTGAGGCCACGGCTTTTGGCGAAAGCCAGCGCCGTGGACGTATCCTTCACCTGATATTTCGCCGGCCCGCCGGGGCGAAAATCGCCCTCCACCATGCGTTTTCCGTGCTGGCGAAAGACGGTGGAATCGGCAAAACCGCCGAGTAAAGCCTGCCGCACCTGTGCCGGGTCGGCTCCCCCCGCTTCAACCAGCGTCAAAGCTTCGGCAACGGCGCAGATTGTCGAGGCGACGATCAGCTGATTGGCGAGCTTGGCCAATGAACCGCAACCCACCGGACCGACATGGGCGAGACGACCGAGGCAATTCAGAAGTGGCCGCAGCGCATCCACATCCCGCTGTTCTCCGCCGGCCATGATGGCGAGCGTTCCCTCAATCGCGCCCTTCTCGCCGCCGGAGACCGGCGCATCGACATATCTCACACCGTGCGCCCTGGCTGCCTGCGCCTGTTCCCGCGCGCTATCGACGGGAATGGAACTCATCACCAGCAGGACAGAGCCGGGCTTCATGGCGGAAACGACGCCCGAGTCCCCGAGCAGAACCTCGTCGCAGACAGGCCCCGAACTCAGCATGCAGATGACGACATCCGCTTCCACCGCCGCATCGATGGCGGTTGCCGCCCGACGCACGCCTTTTTCCGCCAGAGTAGCGGCTTTTTCAGCACTGCGGTTCCAGGCACGGACGGTAAAACCGGCCTCAGCCAGACGGGCCGCCATGGGCGCACCCATGATGCCCGTGCCGATGACGGCGATGTCGCGGATGTCCTGCATGTCCTCCATCCTTCAAAGCCACTGCCGGTTCAGAAAACGCACCGGCAGTTCTTCTTCGATGAGGGCGGGAAATGCCTCGCGAAAACGGTCGAGATGCGGTGTTTTCAGATGGTCGTCGAAAGCCTGCCTGTTATCATAGACCTCATAGAACACCACATTGTTTCCCGTTTCCGGCCGCACCACGTCGAATTGCCGGCAACCCGGTTCGTCTTCAACCGAATGCTTGGCGTCATCACGCGCTGCATCGAGAAAGGCATCCATCGCATCAGGCTTCACCCGAAATTCAGCGATCACCACAAAAGCGCCATTGGACATGTCAGCTTCTCCGCCCATCACGCCGCGGCGTCTTTTTGCGGGCGGAACTGGTTTTCCATGTCCTGGCGAAGCTTCACCACATCAAGATCGCTCACCAGTTCCACATCGTCGAAGCTGACGATCTGGTCCTTCTTGATGGGGCGCTTCAGCTTGACATTATGGGCAAGGCCGATCGGCAACGCCTTGATATCGAGGCTGCGGATCGCCGGAATGGCGTTTGCCCAGACCGCATACCCCCCCTCACCATCCAGCATCTCGCCGGGCTGCATGTCCTTCTTGGCCGTCGCGACGGCGTCACCGCGAAACTCCTTCGAGCAACCCGTCGGCTCGTTGCGCAGGACTGCGGAGAGCACGCTGATCGAGGTTTCCAGCCCGATGATGTGGAACGGACGCCACATGGAAGCGTACCAGCCCGACGGATCGGTCAGGAGGCCATATTGCTTGAAGCAGGCACGGGCATAGTCGTTATGCGCCTTGAAGGTGACGAACACGCCGTAACGGATGTTGTTGAACACCTCGCGTCCGTCAGGCTCCTGGCTCGCGGCGATATCGACCAGACCTGAGCGCGACATGCGACCGCCATCGGCAGCGGGACGGAAGACGCGGGCAAGATCGTGCAGGCCAGCGGGCGGGAAGGCCAGACCGTCATCCGGGCAATCCAGTCCCGTGCCATTGGCGACCGCCGCCATTTCGATGGCCGCCTTGGTGCCATCGGTGAAGGAATTGTACATTTTCGGATTGAAGTCGCCCTTGGCCACTTCCTCATCGGTCCAGCCGAAATAGCTCCAGACGGTGTCCGGTGTCGAATAACGGTAACGCGGCTCGAAATTCATGCCTTTGCCGGCGGAAACCACCTCGAAGCCGGTGGCGCGTGCCCAGTCGACCAGCTCGCAGATCAAGGCCGGCTGGTCGCCATAAGCCATGGAATAGATCAGACCCTTGGCCCGGGCCTTTTCAGCGAGGATCGGCCCGACCATGACGTCGGCTTCGACATTGACCATGACGACGTGCTTGTTGTGGTCGATGGCGCCCAGCGCATGGCGCGCGCCGGCCAGCGGATGGCCGGTCGCTTCGATAATGCATTCAATCTCGCCGCAGGCGAAAAGCTCGTTCACATCGTCGGTCACATAGGTCTTGCCGCTCTTCAGCGCATCGGCGCAGCTCATCGCATCGTAACGCTCCTTCGGCCAGCCGACGCGATCAAACGATTCCCGCGCCTTGCCGACATTGAGGTCTGCGACGGCGACCATGTGGAAACCGGCGATGCGCTGCGCCTGCGCCAGCACCATGGAGCCGAACTTGCCGGCACCGATGAGACCGACCCGGACAGGTTTGCCGCCGGCTGCACGCGCTGACAGAAGGGAATAGAGATTCATGTTTTGACATCCTTCGCTGGGGAAATTGCTGGCGAGAGTGTCCAGTCCGCCCGGCGAAGGCCATGCGATACCGAGGCTGCGAAGGTTCACCCCTCGCGGCGCTGGCCACATGACGTTTCTGCGTTCCTCCCGGATCCCGGCGCACCTCTGCGCCGGCTCTCGCGGTCGCCTCCCAAAGCAACCTTGAGAAGAGAGTAGGAGCGTTCAGATATTAGTTCTATTTAGAAAATCAGATTTTTCGTTTAGTTTATCTAACAAACTATCAGGCCGATTTGCGCAGCATCAGATCGGCGCTGAGGAGAATGCGTTCCCGCATCCGTGTCGTGTCATCCGCCTCCTCGTTCAGCTTCTGCAGCAGAAGCTCGATCGACAGCCTGCCGATCTCGTTATAATTCTGCGCCACCGTGGTAATAGGCGGGCAGGCATAACGCGACAGCGGATGATCGTCATGGCCGGCGACCCTGAGGTCATAATCCGCGCCGTGGCCAACCTTGATGCCCTTCTGGAAAGCGGCGGCGATGACACCGAAGGCGATACGGTCATTGGCGCATAAAATGGTGCGTGACGGCAAGTGCCCTGTCCCATCCAGCAGCCGGCTCGCTTCATCGAAGGCGAAACGCTCAAAATCCCAGGTGACGGTGCCGGGAACACCGATGACATGCGGCTCGAAACCAAGACGCTGCATCGCCTCCTCATAGGCCGTGCGGCGTGTGGCAGCGTTGGTATTGACCTGCGGCATATCGAAAAAACAGGGTGGCTCGCCCGAACGGCAGAGATAATCCACCATCAGCCCGACGCTCTGGCGATTGTCGGTGCCGACAAAGGCCGAGGTCTCATCCAGCGGCGAATCGACGTAAACGATCGGAATGCTGGCCGCCAGCTGCTCCAGCGTTGCGCGGTGGGATTTGACGCCGAGCGGAGCGATGATGGCGCCCGCGACATTCATCGACTTGAAGGTGCGGATAGCCCGATCCTCGATTTCCGCCTTGCCATCGGACGACAGCACGAAGGCCAGGAAACCGGCCTCGTTGGCGATGAGCTCGATACGGCTCGTCAGCGCCATGTAGAACGGGTCGGTGGAGTTCGGAATGATGATGCCGATGATATTGGAACGGCGGCGGTTGAGGTTTACGGCGAAGATATTCGGCCGGAAGCCCGATTTCTTCAGCGCATCCTCGATAGCATCCCGCGTCTTTTTGCGGACCGAGGCCGGATCATTGAAGTATTTCGAAACGGTCGGGCGGGAAAGGCCGACGAATTCCGAAAATTCTTCCATCGTCCTGATAGATTTGGCCAAAACGCTTGCCCCCATGAAATATTACATGTGGTACTCTATATCGACCGGCCTTCGCACGAAAAGCCGGTCGAATGGTTATCAACGGCCAAACGATCATTCGGCTGCAAATTGCACTTTCATCGTCGCCGGATCAGACGGTTTTTTCGTAAAGAACGGCAGCATCTCCGAAAGCGGCAAGCGGTGCGAAACGAGCCGCGCCATGACCTCGCCATCCGTCTCCAGAATGGCAAGCGCCTGCGGTATGTTGCGGTTCAGCGAATGCGAGCCGACAAGTTTCAGCTGGCGCCGGAAGATTTCAAACGGTGCCACCGAAATACGGGCATCCGGCGCGCAGACGCCGAAGAATAGCGCCGTGCCGCCATCCGCAACCAGCGGGATCATCGCCTCGGCGACCGGGGCAATACCCGTCGCATCGGCCACGAAATCGAAAGACTTCTGTTGCCGCAAGAGCGCTTCTGAGCCGGAAACCGCGACCTTGAGCCCGAGACTTTCTGCAAAGGCCAGTCTGCTTTCATTGATATCGGCCATCGTCACCGTCGCAATGCCGCGTGATTTCAGCGACAGGGCAAGCAGCAGGCCGATGGGCCCAGCACCGAAAACAAGCGCATTCTCCGGCACCACGCCACTCTCGCCAATACCCGCACTCTGCATGCCATTGACAACACAGGCAAGCGGCTCAGCCAGCGCCGCGACGTGATAGGGCATCGAACCGATACCGTGCAGGTGATCGGCACGCACCAAACTGAACTCCGCAAAGCCTCCATTGTGGGAAACGCCATAAGCTTTCAATGTGCTGCAAAGGTTGGTCAGCCCTTTCCTGCAACTGGCGCAGGTGCCGCAGGGCAGATTGGGATCGACGGCCACACGGTCGCCGGCCCTGAAACCTGTCACATCGGAAGCCACGGCTGCAATTTCACCGGCATATTCATGGCCGGGGATGACGGGAAACGCACCGTCACCATAACGCGCATGCAGCACGTCGATATCGGTATGGCAAAGCCCCGAAGCCTTGACCCGCAAAAGCGCGTGACCCGGCGGCAGATCGGCGACCGGGAGTTCCGCCAGCACGGCGCGTCCCTTCTCGACGAATTGAATGGCATGCATGGTCATCTCCGGCTTTTCAGCTCATCCAGTTGCCGCCGTCGACATTATATGTCTGGGCGAGAATATAATCGCTGTCGGCGGAGGCGAGGAACACCGCCAGTCCCTTGATATCATCTGGCGTGGCGAAACGGCCGATCGGCACGGATCTGGCCACCGCCGCCTTCTTCTCACCCGGCTTCAAACCTTCCCACTTGGCGAAATGCGCATCGACCACTTCCCAATGCTCGCCATCCACCACACCCGGCGCTATGGCGTTGACATTGATGCCATGCTTGACGAGCGCCAGCGCCGCCGACTGCGTGGCGGAAATGATCGCCGCCTTGGAGGCGCAATAAAGCATCACCAGCGCCTCGCCGCGCCGACCTGCCTGGCTGGCCATGTTAATGATCTTGCCGCCGCGCGCGCGCTCGATCATGACATTGGAGACGGCCTTCATCATGAACAGCGGCCCCTTGAGATTGATGTCGAACACCCGCTCATAGCTCTCTTCGGTAATGCCGTTGATCGGCGCCATATCGAAGATCGCGGCATTGTTGACGAGAATGTCGATGCCGCCGAATTCTTCGTCCACCGCCTTTACCACCGCGTCGATCTGGGTAAGATCGGTCACATCCAGCTTCACGGCCTTGGCTGCGGGACCGATGGCGGCAGCCGAAGCGGTTGCGCGGGCGATATCGATATCGGCGATGATGACCTTTGCGCCCTCATCGGCAAAAGCCTGGGCGAAACCAAGGCCGATGCCGCGGGCGGCGCCGGTGATCAGCGCGACCTTGTTGTTCAATCTCATGTCGATCTCCGTGATGCATGGTGAGTCAATTGGCCATGCTCGTTTGTTGTTCGATGCTTTTCCTCACTCCCCTCATTCCTGTGCTTGTCACAGGAATCCAGCCGACGCGCGTCTGCGCGGCGAGAGAGTCCTTCCAGCCCAAAGATTTGGGCTGACTGGATTCCTGTGACAAGCACAGGAATGAGGGCAGCGGGTGCGTGAACCCACCCATGCCGCCCGCCACCAAAAGGCGAACGGGCGGCACGCCGGGAGGACGCGGCTACTTGATGTAGCCCGCGCGGGTCATGTCACGCTCGACCTGCTTCTGCGCGCCTTCGAGCGCCGCATCAACGGTCTGCTGACCGGAAAGGGCTGCCGCGATCTGCTGGCCGACAACCGTGCCGATGGACTGGAATTCCGGTATGGCGACGAATTGCACACCGGTATAGGGCACCGGATCCTTGGTCGGCTTGGACGGATCAGCAGACATGATCGCCTTCAGCACTGTATCCGCAAAGGGCGCCGCCTTCTTGTATTCCGGCAGCTCATAGGTGGATTTGCGCGTGCCTGGCGGCACAGCCACCCAGCCCTCGCTTTCGCCAACCGTCTTCACATAGGCCTTGGATGTCGCCCATTTGACGAAGGACTTGGCGGTTTCAAGCTTCTTCGTGCTGTTTGGAATGGCGAGGTTCCAGGACCACGACCAGCTCGAGCCGTTCGGCGTTACCTCGACCGGCGCGCGCGTGAAACCGGTCTTGTCGGCGACCTGGCTCTGTTTGGGATCATAAACGCGGCCCGCCGCCGAGGTGGCGTCGATCCACATGGCGCAGCGGCCGGAGGAAAACAGCGTCTGGTTCTCGTTGAAGCCGTTGGCGGCCGCACCGGGCGGGCCGTAAGAGGTCATCAGCGCCACATAATCCGCAATCGCCTTTTTCCATGGCGCGCTCGTCAGCTGCGGTTTCCAGTCCATGTCGAACCAGCGCCCGCCATAGGTGTTGATCATGGTGCCAAGGAACGCCATGTTCTCGCCCCAGCCCGGCTTGCCGCGCAGGCAGATGCCATATTGCTGTTTCGACTTGTCCGTCAGCTTGGCGGCAAAATCCTTGATCTGGTCGTAGGTCGGATTATCAGGCATCTTGAGACCGGCGGCGTCGAACAGGTCCTTGCGATAAAGCGTGAACGAGCTTTCGGTATAGAACGGCACGGCGTAAAGCTTGCCGTCCACCGTCAGGCCTTTCTTGATCGGATCGAGCAGATCGGCGTAATCGTAATCGTCGCCGAGATCGTCGACTGGCGCCAGCCAACCCTGCTTGCCCCAGATCGGCGCTTCGTAACCGCCGATGGTCATGATGTCGAACTGGCCGCCATTGGTGGCGATATCGGTGGTGACGCGTTCGCGCAGAACATTCTCTTCCAGCACGATCCAGTTGATCTTGTTTCCTGTTTCCTTCTCCCAGGCGCTGGAAAGCTTCTGCATGATGATCATGTCGCCATTATTGACGGTGGCGACGTTGATTTCTTCCGCCTGCGCCAGCCCGGCCAAAAGGCCTACTCCCACCACAGACGACGACAGAATTCCAATGAATTTGCTCATGAGACCCGCTCCTCCTTTACGGATGTCCACGCACAACAATACATGCGTAAATTTTTATCTCGTAAAATTGCGCCGCTTGTCAACGCCCAAAAATGGAAGGCGACATTATCAGGCTTGTGTTTATTGCTATAAATCATTGTTTTTGAGTGATTAATTTCACAAAGAATAATTACATGACTCTCTTTACTTGCTGCATCGCAACAAAATATTCATCAGCAAATATCTTGACGCACGTAAATTTTAGCTGATATCCGGAAAATAACCAGCCCGAAATGCCGGGGACTTGCACCCACCGAACGATGGGAGCCAAATGCATAAGGAGGAGACGATGAGGCAGGCATCCGCACTGGCGCCGCATACGAATGGACCCACCGTCACCGCTGGCGAAATCCTCGTGGAGATCATGGCGACGACGGTGGGCAACGGTTTTCTCGAGCCACAAACGCTGATCGGCCCTTTCCCAAGCGGCGCACCCGCCATCTTCATCGACCAGGTCGCGCGTTGCGGCGGCAGCGCGGGTATTATTGCGGCGGTGGGTGACGACGATTTCGGCCGCCTCAACATCGAGCGGCTGCGCCGCGACGGCGTCGATGTCTCGGCCATCGCCACCATAGCGGACCGCCCGACCGGCAGCGCCTTCGTGCGTTACCGGGAAAACGGCGCGCGCGACTTCGTTTTCAACATCGCCCATTCGGCGGCCAGCGAAACACGGATGACGGATGAGGCGCAGGCGCTCATCGAAAAGGCGGGCCATGTGCACGTCATGGGATCGGCTTTTGCGATTGCCGGTATCGGCGAGATCATTCTGGAGGCGATCAAAAGCGTCAAGGAACGCGGTGGCTCGGTGTCTTTCGATCCGAACATCCGCAAGGAACTGGTACAGGGTAACGAGGGCCGCAGGCTGATCGACGATCTGCTTGGCGTTACAGACCTCCTGCTTCCGTCCGGGGAAGAACTTCAGGCCGCCTCCGGTCTGGATGCCGAGGACGCGGCGATAGAAAAGCTCCTCGCCTCGGGTATCGGCGAAATAGTGCTGAAACGTGGCGCCCAAGGTGCCAGCCACTTCAGCCGCGCTTATGGACGCATCGACGCCCCCGGATTGCGCGTGGCGGAAATCGACCCGACCGGTGCCGGCGACTGTTTCGGCGCAACCTACCTCACCTGCCGCCGCCTCGGCATGCGTCCTGAAAAAGCGCTTGTCTATGCCAACGCCTCCGGCGCGCACAACGTCACAAAGCGCGGCCCGATGGAGGGCGCTGCCAGCCTTGCCGAACTCGACGCCTTCATGGCCGCGCAATTGTCGGAGGAAGTCCTATGACCGCCATTCTGGAAAATCTCGCAGCCGCCCGCCGCGCCGGCAAACCTGCGGGCATCACTTCTGTCTGCTCTGCCCACCCCGTTGTCCTGCGTGCTGCAATCCGCCGCGCCGCCGCCAGTCAAACAGCCGTGCTGATCGAGGCCACCTGCAATCAGGTCAATCATCTCGGTGGTTATACCGGCATGACACCGCGTGACTTCGTTGCCTTCGTCAACACCATCGCCGCGGAAGAAGGACTGCCCGCCGAACTGCTGATCTTTGGCGGCGATCATCTCGGCCCCAATCCCTGGCGCAGGGAGAAGGCCGAGGACGCGCTGACAAAAGCCGCCGCCATGGTCGAAGCCTATGTTTCAGCCGGTTTTCGCAAGATCCACCTTGATGCATCGATGGGCTGCGCCGGTGAGCCGGCAGCACTGGATGACGTCACCATCGCCCACCGCGCCGCGAAACTCGCAGCTGTTGCCGAAAAGGCAGCCACTGAGGCTGGCCTGCCAAAACCGCTTTATATTCTCGGCACGGAAGTTCCGGTGCCCGGCGGTGCCGACCATGTGCTTGAGACCGTCGCACCGACCGAACCGCAGGCGGCGCGCAACACCATCGATCTTCACCGCGAAATCTTTGCGCGGCACGGTCTTTCCGGTGCGTTCGAACGGGTCATCGCCTTTGTCGTGCAGCCCGGCGTGGAATTCGGCAGCGACAATGTCGTCGCTTATGATCCGCAGGCAGCGCAGAGCCTGAGCGCCGTGCTGGATGGCGAACCGCGACTGGTCTTCGAAGCCCATTCCACCGATTACCAGACCGAGCCTGCCCTTGCGGCACTGGTGCGCGACGGATATCCGATCCTCAAAGTTGGACCGGGCCTCACCTTCGCTTACCGGGAAGCGCTTTATGCACTCGACATGATCGCCTCCGAAATGGTCGGCACCTATGGCGACCGACCGCTGGCGCGGACCATGGAAAAATTGATGTTAAGCGCGCCGGGCGACTGGCAGGGCCATTACCATGGCGACGACATCACGCTCCGATTGCAACGCCATTACAGCTACAGCGACCGCATCCGTTACTACTGGACGCGACCGGAAGCGCTCGCGGCCGTTTCCACCTTGCATAAGGCACTGGATGGGAAGACAATTCCCGAAACCCTGCTGCACCAATATCTCGGCGAATTGCCGCTCGCGGCGGTTGCGGGAAAGGAACCGGAGGAGGTTCTGGTCGCGGCGGTGGATCAGGTGCTGGCGACCTATCACGCGGCGACGGGCGAAGGCCGCCACTGACGGCAATCATAATCCGGATGCCCCTGCGGCAGGGGCCGCCGGAGCGAAATGGGGGAAGTGTGAGCGGTTTTCACCTGAAATCCCGCTCAAACTTATAACTATATCCGTGAGGGAGGACTACCAATGGCAACACGAAACACGAGCGGGTTAGCGCGGGTGATGCTTGCGCCTTCGGTTCTGCTTTTGCTGGTGTGGATGATCGTGCCTTTGGCGATGACGTTGTGGTTCTCGTTCCAGAACTACAATCTCCTCAACCCGGCCAATGTCAGCTTTGCGGGTCTGTTCAATTACCAGTATTTCTACACCGACCCGGCCTTCTTCCAGTCGATCTGGAACACGCTGCTGATCGTCGTCGGCGTACTCCTGATCACCGTCATCGGCGGCATCGCCATTGCGCTGCTTCTCGACAATGACATTTTCGGCCAGGGCATCGTGCGCATCATGATCATCTCGCCCTTCTTCGTCATGCCGCCTGTCGCAGCATTGGTGTGGAAGAACATGATCATGCATCCCGGATACGGCGTGCTTGCCGATCTCTCGCGTTTCTTCGGCCTGCAACCGGTCGACTGGTTTGCGCAGTTTCCGCTGCTGTCGATCATCATCATCGTTGCCTGGCAATGGCTGCCCTTTGCCACGCTGATCCTGCTCACCGCCCTGCAATCGCTCGATGGCGAGCAGAAGGAAGCGGCCGAGATGGATGGCGCCAACTTCGTCAACCGCTTCATCTATCTGACCCTGCCGCATCTTGCCCGCGCCATCACCGTCGTCATCCTCATCCAGACGATCTTCCTGCTCGGCGTCTACGCGGAAATCCTCGTCACCACCAATGGCGGCCCGGGTTATGCCTCCACCAACCTTGCCTTCCTCATCTATCGCACTGCACTTTTAGGCTACGACGTCGGCGGCGCTTCGGCCGGTGGCATCATCGCCGTCGTGCTCGCCAATATCGTCGCCATCTTCCTGATGCGCGCCGTTGGCAAGAATTTGGACCGTTAAGGAGAACCGATCATGGCCCGCAAGACAACCACACGCGCAAAGATCGGCTTTTCCATCGCGGCATGGGCCGTGGCGCTTTTGCTGTTCTTCCCGATCCTTTACGCCTTCCTCACCTCGATCAAGACCGAGCCGGAGGCGATCGCAGGCTTCAGCCTCCTTCCATCGGGTACGCTCGAAAACTACATCACCGTCCAGACCCAGCGCGATTACTTCAAGCCGTTCATGAACTCGGTCGTGCTGTCGCTCGGCTCGACCATCATCGCGCTGATCATCGCCATTCCCGCCGCCTGGGCGATGGCGTTCTCGCCGACCAAACGCACCAAGGACATCTTGATGTGGATGCTTTCCACCAAGATGATGCCGGGGGTGGCGGTGCTGGTGCCGATCTACCTGATCTTCCGCAATGCCGGCCTGCTCGATACCCGCATCGGGCTCACCGTCATGCTCACCTTCATCAACCTGCCGATCGTGGTGTGGATGCTTTACACCTACTTCCGCGAAATCCCCGGCGAGATTCTGGAAGCCGCCCGCATGGATGGTGCATCGCTCTGGAACGAGATCGTGCATGTGCTGACCCCGATGGCGGTGCCGGGCATTGCCTCGACGCTGCTTCTGAACGTCATCCTTGCCTGGAACGAATCCTTCTGGACCATCCGGCTGACGACCACCAATGCAGCACCGCTGACGGCCTTCATCGCCTCGTTCTCCTCACCGCAGGGACTGTTCTGGGCAAAGCTCTCGGCCGCCTCGATGATGGCGATCGCCCCCATTCTCGTCATCGGCTGGTTCTCGCAGAAACAACTCGTGCGTGGCCTGACCTTTGGCGCCGTGAAATAAGGAACGACAAACATGGGCAGCATTTCCCTTCAGAACGTGTCCAAGCTCTTCGGTGAGGCGAAAGTCATCCCGTCGATCGATCTGGATATCAACGACGGCGAGTTCGTCGTCTTCGTCGGCCCGTCCGGCTGCGGCAAGTCCACGCTTTTGCGGCTGATCGCCGGGCTGGAAGACGTCTCCGGCGGCAAAATCGTCATCGACGGCAACGACGCCACCGAAAAGGCGCCGGCCGAGCGCGGCCTTGCCATGGTGTTCCAGTCCTATGCGCTCTACCCGCATATGAGCGTGCGCAACAACATCGCCTTCCCGCTGAAGATGGCCAAGCTCGACAAGGCCGTCATCGACAAGAAGGTCGGGGATGCCGCCCGCATTCTCAACCTCACCGATTATCTGGAGCGCCGGCCCTCGCAGCTGTCGGGCGGCCAGCGACAGCGCGTCGCCATCGGCCGCGCCATCGTGCGCGAACCGAAAGCCTTCCTGTTCGACGAGCCGCTCTCCAACCTCGATGCGGCGCTGCGCGGCACCATGCGGCTGGAAATCTCCGAGCTGCACAACACGCTGAAGACGACGATGATCTATGTCACCCACGACCAGGTGGAGGCCATGACCATGGCCGACAAGATCGTCGTCCTCAACCGCGGCAATATCGAACAGGTCGGCTCGCCGATGGAGCTTTACCGCTCGCCCGCCAACCTGTTCGTCGCCGGCTTCATCGGCTCGCCGCGCATGAACCTCATCACCGGCGACTTCGCCCGCAGCAAGAACGCCACCACCGCCGGCGTGCGGCCCGAACATCTGGTGCTGTCGAAAGAAAGCGGCCTGTGGCAGGGCAAGGTCACCGTTGCCGAACATCTCGGATCGGATACGTTCCTGCATCTCGAGGTGTCAGGCATCGGACCCATCACCGCCAGGACCGACGGTGAGTTCGAATGCAAACACGGCGATACCGTCTTCATCACACCCGATGAGACCAAAATCCACAGATTCGATGACAAGGGCATCGCTATATGAGGCCTTAAGTTCAGGCCTCGTTGATCCTGACACCGTTTCGGTCAAAGACATGCAGCCGTTCCTGCGGGAAACCGACCCGCAGCGACTTGCCCGGCTGCAACAGCGCCCGATCGGACGAAAACAGCTTGAAGGGCAATCCATGCACGGTCAGGTGCAGGATGATGCCGAGACCCGTCGGCTCGACCAGATCGACGGTCGCCTCGACGGCTCGATGCGCAGGCGAGACGGTGACATGTTCAGGCCGGATACCGAGTGTGACCGGCTCATCATCGGCGAGCTTCACATCGCGGCCGAGTTCGAGGCGCGTGCCGTCACCCAGCACGACGAAACTGCCGCCATTCTCCCGTCCGAGCCGTCCTTCAAGGAAATTCATGCCCGGCGAGCCGATGAAACCGGCGACGAACAGATTGGCGGGACGATCATAAAGATCGAGCGGCGCGCCGATCTGCTGCACATGGCCGGCATTCATCGCAACGATACGCGAGGCAAGCGTCATCGCCTCGATCTGATCATGGGTCACGTAGACCGAGGTGGCCCCGAGATCGGCATGCATGCGCTTGATTTCGGCACGCATCTGTTCGCGCAGGCGGGCATCGAGGTTGGAGAGTGGCTCATCGAACAGGAAGGCCTTCGGCTGGCGCACGATGGCGCGGCCCATGGCGACGCGCTGGCGCTGGCCGCCGGAGAGCGCCTTCGGGCGGCGGGCGAGGTAGGGGTCGAGGCCGAGCTTGGCGGAAGCACCGGCCACCGCCGCCGCAATGGTTTCCTTGGTGCTGCGGCGCAGGCGCAGGCTGTAGCTCATATTGTCGGCAACGCTCATATGAGGATAAAGCGCATAGGACTGGAACACCATGGCGATGTCGCGATCCTTCGGCCTGCGATCATTGACCCGCTCGCCATCGATGGACAGGTCGCCGGATGTTATCTCTTCAAGCCCGGCGATCATGCGCAGCAGCGTCGATTTTCCGCAGCCGGAGGGGCCGACGAGGACGATGAACTCGCCATCCCTGATATCAAGATCGACGCCGTGCAGCACGGCGAGGTCGCCATAGGTCTTGCCGACATTCTTCAGCTCGATGGAAGCCATGGAATTATCCTTTCACCGCGCCGGCCGTCAGGCCCTGCACGAGATAACGTTGAATGAGCAGGAAGAAGAGGCAGGCCGGAATGAGCGCCAGAACGCCCGCCGCCATCATCTGCCCGAAATCGACGGAAAATTTGGAAACGAAGGTCAGAAGGCCAACCGGGAAGGTGGCGCTCTGGTTGCCGGAAATCAGCATCAGCGCAAACAGAAGCTCGCTCCACGCGGCGGTGAAAACGAAACCGAGCGTCGCGGCGATGCCGGGCAACGTCAGCGGCAGGATGATCTGGCGGAAGGCCGTGAAACGGCTTGCCCCGTCGATCATCGCCGCCTCCTCCAGATCCTTCGGAATGCCGTCGAAGAAGGACTGCATGAGGAAAGTGGCAAAGGGCACGTTGAAGGCGGTGTAGACGATGACGAGGCCAGTCAAACTGTTGGTGAGGCCGAGCGGCGACAGCATCTTGAAGATCGGCGCGACCAGCATGACCAGCGGGAACATCTGGGTGATCAGCATCAGCGCGACGATCCAGTATTTGCCCTTGAAGCGAAAACGCGACAGCGCATAACCCGACAGCGAGGAAAGTACCGTTACGGCAAGTGCAGTGGAGCCGGCAACAATGACGCTATTCTTAAAAAACGTCGGGAAGGCACTGTTTTCTATGACGTAACGGTAATGATCCAGCGTCGCGTGCGATGGCCACATTCTGACGCCTTCGCTGTAAAGCAGGTCGTTAGGCGTAACCGAAACCTTGAGCAGCCAGAACAGCGGAAACAGCGCAAAGACGATATAGGCAAGGATCGCCAGGCGATGGGCAAGGGTAAAAAATATCCTTGATGTCATCGGTCAGTCCTTCTCGATCAGGCGCTGGCGCAGAAGCACAATCAGCATGGAATAGGCAAGCAGCAATACCAGCAGCACCAGCGCAATCGCCGAGGCGTAGCCGAAATCGAGACGCCGGAAGGCCTGGGTGAAGATATAGCTGGCGACGATCTGGGTGCGGTCGGCCGGCCCGCCATTGGTCATGACGATGATGAGATCGGCGAAGTTGGCGATCCAGACGGTGCGCAACAGCACCGTGATCGCGATGGTGGGCGCCAGAAACGGCAGGGTGATGGAGGTGAAGCGCTGGAACGGGTTTGCGCCGTCGATTTCCGCTGCTTCATAGAGATCGCGCGGGATGGCCTGCAGGGCCGCAAGCAAAGTGATGGCGAAGAAGGGAATACCCCACCAGACATTGGCGATGATCGGCCCCCACATGGCGAGCTGCGGATCGGCGAGAATATTGTTGGGTGCGGAGAGAAGTCCGAGCGAAACCATCCAGTGCGGCAGCGGCCCGATGACCGGATTGAACAGCCAGGCCCAGTTGAGACCGGCAAGGAATGTCGGCACGGCCCATGGCAGGAATACCAGCGCCTGCGCCAGCCCCCTGCCCGCAAAGGGTTTATCGAGCAGCAGCGCCAGAATGAGGCCAAAGAAGAATTGCAGAAAAACTGAAGCGCCCGTCCACCACAGCGTATTTTTCAGCGCCCGATAAAAGGCAGCGTCCTGCGACAGTGCCTCCAGATGTTTCAGGCCGACGAAACCGCCGGAAAAAGGGTTGAGCAGCTGCACGTCGCGAAACGCATAGGACAGGCCGAGCACCAGCGGCACCAGCATGACGGCAACGATGAGCACCAGCACCGGCGCACTGTAGAGCCAGGGTTCGGCCCAATCGGCAAACCGTCGCATTGCAGGCTTGCGGGCGCGGTTGCGCGCGGCCACGGGTCCGGCGCCATGGGCATAGGACATGATTGATCGCTCCTGATCGGACGGCGGGGCAGACAGGTTTTTCATGGCCTCTGGCCAGCCGGTCCGCACGTTTTCAAATCGGCCTGCCTTTTCTGGCAGCCCGGAAGAGCGGCCACGCGGGTTTACCCACGCGCAGCCGGCCCAAGTCGTTTATTTCGAGGCGAGGAACTTCTGCTGCGCCTTCGTCATGTAATCAGCCCATTGCTTGGCCAGATCTTCCGGCGTGATATCGCCGAGCAGCGCTTCCTGCGATGTCTTGATGACAAGCGAATCCTTGAAGAAGGCGAATTCCTCAAGATAGGTCGGCATTTTCGTCGGCACGGCGTTCTTGTCGGCCAATTCGTCGAACCAGCCCTTGAACTGCTCGCTGGCATAGAAGGGGTCTTTTTCCGCCGACTTGTGCACCGGCAGTGCGCCGGTCTTCTTGTTCCACTCGATATTGCCTTCCGGCCCTTCGAGCGTCTCAACCAGCTTCCACGACAGGTCCTTGTTGGCGGAGGCCGACATGATCGACCAGCCGGCGAAACCGATGGTCGGGAAGGTCTTGCCGTCAGGCCCCTTCGGCATGGTCATGACACCGAAATCTTCCGGCTTCATGCGCTGGGCAATGGCGATAAGGGCATCCGGATCCTGATCAAGGAAGGCGCAGGTGCCGGAATAAAAGCCGGCGACGATCTCGTTGAAGCCCCAGTTGACGCTGTCCTTCGGCGCCAACCCGTTCTTGTAGAGATCGATCACATAGGTCAGGCCCTTCACCCAGCCGGGGCTGTCGAAGGTGGAGGTGCCATCCTTGGTGAAGAACTCGTTCGAACCGGCCATGGAAGCGCCGAACATCACCCAGCCGTTCAGGCCACCCGGGCCGCCGCGCAGGCAATAGCCGTATTTGCCGGGCAGTGCCGCGACCTTCTTGGAGGCGTCGGCAAACTCCTCGAGCGTCTTCGGCGGTTCCTTCACGCCGGCTTCGGCCAGCAGTTTCTTGTTGTAGAACATGGCGCGCAGATAAAAGCCGTAGGGCAGCATATAGGCGGTGTTCTTCACATCGCGGCCAAGTTCCAGCGTGCGCTCGCTCAGACCCTTGGTGTATTCCCACTTCGCAAGATAGGGTTCGAGGCTCTCCAGCATGCCGTTATTGGCATAAAGCGACAGCCATGTGTCGGGCATTTCCATCACATCAGGCACATCGCCGGCCGAGACCATGGTGGCGAATTTCTGGAAGGCTTCGCTCCACGGCAGCGAGATGATTTCCACCTTGGTGCCGGGATTGGCGGCCTCGAATTTCGAGACGATGCCCTTCAGCGTTTCCGTCCGCTCGGGACTTGTGATGACCTCGACCAGTTTCAAGGTCGTGTCCGCCAGCGCCGTTCCGGTCATCAGGACGGTGAAGATTGCTGCTGTTACCAGTTTTTTCATGTCGTTCTCCCCTTTTTTGTCGTCAGTTTAAAAACACATCAGGCGGCAGACGCCGCCTTGATCGCGGGTTCGAGATCGTTCCAGAGGGCTTCCGTGCCTTCCAGTCCGACATGCAGGCGCACGGAGCGCGCGCTGATGCCGAACGTGTGGGCGGAGTTCGGCTGCGCCTTCTGTTCAAGCACCACTTCACCGGGGACGATCAGGCTTTCATGCCCGCCCCAGGAAACACCCAGTTTGAAAAGCTGGAGGCGATCGGCAAAAGCCCGCACATCCACCCCTTCCTTAAAAATGAAGGAAAACAGGCCCGACGTGCCGTGAAGACCGGGCGGCAGGCGGTTCGCCAGCCCCGGATGGCAGACCTTCTCCACCACATCCAGCGCCTGCAGGCGGGTTGCGATGTCGAGCGCCGAAGCCTGATGCGCCTTCATGCGCAGCGGCAGGGTGCGAAGTCCGCGAATGAGCAGCCACGCATCGAAGGGCGACATCTTGCCGCCGAGATAGGGATAGGTTTCCGCCCGGATGCGGTCGATCATCTCCTTCGAACCGGCCACCACGCCGGAGACCACATCGCTATGGCCGCCGAGATATTTCGAGGCCGAATGCACGACGAGATCGACGCCAAGCGAGATCGGCTGCTGGAAGACCGGGCTTGCCCAGGAATTGTCGATGACGGTGACCGCGCCATGACGTTTGCCGATGGCGGCCAGCGCACCGACATCATGGGCTTCCATCACCCAGCTCGTCGGGCTTTCCATGTAGAACAGCTTTGCGCCCGGCATCGCCTTTTCAACCGCCGCCTCATCACGACCATCGACATAGACGACCTCGATATTCATGCGCTGCATGAAGGTGCCGAACAGGCGGAAGGCATCGGGATAGACATGGCGCACCGCGACGATGCGGTCGCCCGGCGAGACGAAGGACAGCACAGTGGAAGAGATAGCAGACATGCCGCTGGCAAAACCGAGCGCGTCTTCAGCGCCTTCGAGTTTGGCCAGCATTTCTTCGAACATGCGCACAGTCGGGTTCAGCCCGCGCGTATAGACCGGTCGCACCTTTTCACCGCGATAGGTGGAGACCATTTCATCGTAGCTGGAAAAGGTGAAAAGCGAGGTCTGCACGAGCGGCGGCACCACGGCTTCAAAAGCGTGGGTCTCGTCATGCGCGACAATCAGGGAGGCGGGATCGAAGAGATCGTTGCCTTGGTTCATTTCGACATGTCCTTGATATCCTCCTCGACAACGGCGAGGATTTTCAGTGTTTCTTCACGGGCAGTCTCCGCATCGCCGGCGGCGATGGCGTTGAACAGCGTGCGGTGAAAGGGGAAGGAGCGGCTTGCAAAATCCGGCCGGTCAAACGGCTTCAGCCAGAAGCGCTCGAAACCTTCGCGCATCTGCTCCAGAAGCTGCTTGAACAGCGAGTTATGCGTGGCGTCGTAGATCGACAGATGGAAGGCAAGGTCGGCCTTGCCGGAGGTGCCTTCGGCCAGATGCACCCGCTCCATCTCATCAAGCCGCGCTTCCATGGTGGCGATATCGTCCGCCGTGCGCCGGCGCGCGGCGGCCATCGATGCCTCGACCTCAATGCCGCGGCGCACTTCCAGTGTCATCAGCAGCGCATCGCGCAGGCTTTCGGCGTCGATGGAAATCGGCATATGCACGGTGGCGGCGGAAATCGGCTTCAGCAGATAATTTCCGCTGCCCTTGCGGCTGTCGATGACGCCCAGCGCCTGAAATTTGCGGATGACCTCGCGAATGGTGGAGCGGCCGACACCCAGCGCCGCCATCAGCTCCCGCTCGGCCGGCAGCCGTTCGCCCGCCTTCAGCCCTGCCCGCTCGACATAGTCGGAAAGCGCGGCCTCCACCTGGCGCACACGGTCGCTCGGCGGAATGGGCTGCATGAGTTCCCGGCTGGACCTGTCCAAGACTTACCCTCTAAATTGGTCTGACATCTTACCATTTCAAAGGGCAAATCGATTGTCAACAGGCAACGAAGAATACGGCTCAGGTAACCGCATGTGGCTAAGTGGGTTGAGGGTGCGGTAAAATATCGGTGCACCCGCTCGATAGGGGAAAGGTCGAGACCGGGAACGGCTGGAATGAAACTTAAGGTGCCGAAGGACGGTGACTGATGGCGGCCGGTTAAGTCGCCGTCGCTTGGACGACACCACGCGCCAATGCATCGGCACGCTCATTGCCAGCTGTACCCGAATGTCCTTTGCACCACTCCACGGCCACATGCGGATGCCGCTCGAGCAGCTCGTCGAGCTGCTGCCAGATTTCCCTGTCGGGGATCGGTCTTCGGCGGGCGCGCTGGTTGGGCGTGATCCGCTTCCAGCCGTTATTGCGCCAGATCGCCCTATAACGGCGGCAACCCTCAATCACATGAACGGCATCCGTCCAGAGCGTGACATCTCGCGTGGGCGCTTCGGCGGCGACCCAGGACATGGCGTTCAGGACGGCGAGAACCTCGAAACTATTGTTCGATGCGCCAGCCGCCTTGCCCGTGGCGGAATGGACTTGGTGACCTTCTTCATGAACGACGAACGCCCATCCTCCGGATCGGGTGGCATCGTCGAAGGAGCCGTCGGTGAAGATGTGAAGCGCGTCGGACATGAAGAGGTGTGTAGCACCGAAATGGAAATCGCTAAAGGAACAGGGCATCGCGGAGGGATTCTTTCGTTCCAGCACCACAAAAGCAGAGAGGGCGGCGCCAGCCACCCTCTCCTCACTTACGCCGAAACTGCCCGTTTTACTGGTTGAGAACGGCGGCCGTAATCGTCTGCATATTGTGGTTGACCATGTCGATATAGGTCGATGCCGGGCCGTCAGCCGACGAAAGCGCGTCGGAGTAGAGCGTGCCGCCAACCTTCAGGCCGGTCTCGCTGGCGATCTGGTCGATCAGCCGCTTGTCGGTGATGTTTTCGACAAAGATCGCTGAGGCCTTGTCGTGTTTAACCTGATCCACCAGCTTGGCGACATCGGCGGCCGAGGCTTCGGATTCCGTCGAAATGCCCTCGGGCGCGAGGAAGTTGAGGCCGTAGGCGTGCTCGAAATAACCGAAAGCGTCATGCGAGGTAATGATGACGCGGTTTTCCGGCGGGATCGCGGCGATTTCGGTCTTCACCTTCTCGTTGAGGGCGGCAAGCTTGGCGATATAGGCTTGCGAGTTGGCGGTATAGGTCGCGCAACCGGCCTTGTCGACCTCGCAGAATGCGCCGGCGATGTTCTTCACGTAGATTTCGGCGTTGTTGATCGACTGCCAGGCATGTGGATCATATTCACCGTGATGATGTCCCTCGTGGTCGTGATCATGGGCCTCGGCCGTCTCATGTTTGTGGCCGGCTTCTTCGGCCTTATGGTCATGGCCTTCTTCCTCGGCTTCCGGATGGGCGTGACCGGCCGGCTCGTCGGAAAGTTTGAGCGGCTCGACACCCTTTGTCAGTTCCACGACGGGAGCTTTGGTGCCGCTGGTGTCGATCAGCCGTTTCAGAAAACCTTCGAATTCCAGGCCATTCACCAGAACGACGTCCGCCTTACTGACGGCGACGGCATCGGCGGGACGCGGCTCATAGACATGCGCATCACCGTCCGGCCCAACGAGCGTGGTAATCTCGACGCGGTCGCCGCCGACATTTTTGGCGAAATCGGCGATGATCGAGAAGCTGGCCACGACCTTGAGTTCGGCAGCCGAAGCCTGCGCCATCAGCACCGGCGAGAGGGTAAGAAGGCTTGCGCAGGTGGCAAGACGGAAGGTTTTGAACATGAAGGTTCTCCTTTTTTCGAACGCTGTTTTCAGGCCGTTCTGTGACGGCCGGAACCGAGAAGATCGCCGAGCAAGCCGCGCGTGCCGACGAGAATGGAGAGCGCGTAGACGACGCCCGCCGAAAGGATGATCGCCGGGCCGGATGGCAGCGATGCGTGATAGGACAGGAGGAGGCCGGCAAAGCAGGAGACCATGCCGATGCCAATCGAGATGAAGCACATCGGCGCCACGCGGTTGGACCAGAAGCGGCTGGCGGCGGCGGGCAACATCATCAAGCCCACCGAAAGCAGCGTTCCGAGCGCCTGAAAGCCACCAACCAGATTAAGCACGACGATGGCGAGGAAGAGAAAATGCACCGGGCTGCCCCAGTTGCTGACCGAGCGCAGGAACAGGGGATCGAGGCATTCCGCCAGAAGCGCCCGCCAGAAGGTGATCATCACCAGCAGCGTCACGATGCAGATACCGCTGATCAGGCCGAGCGCCTCGTTGTTCAGCGCCAGCACCGTGCCGAACAGCACATGCATGAGATCGACGCTGGAGCCGCGCCACGAGACGAGCAGCACGCCGAGCGCCAGTGAAATCAGATAAAGGGCGGCAAGCGAAGCGTCTTCCTTCTGGACGGTGAAACGCGATACCGCACCGGCACCCAGCGCCACCACCAGGCCGACCACCAGCCCGCCAATCGTCATCGGCAGAATTTCCAGCCCGTAAAACAGAAAGCCGACCGCCGCCCCCGGCAGGATGGCGTGCGACATGGCATCGCCCGTGAGACTCATGCGGCGCAACATCAGGAACACTCCGACTGGCCCGCAGCTGATGGCAAGGATCAAGGCGCCGGCGAGCGCCCGTTGCATGAAGACATATTGAACGAAGGGTTCGATGAAAAAATCAGCCATGGGCATTCGAATTCGCGTGGAAGTGGGCTTGGGGATGAGTGTGAGAATGTGACGCCGCCGCCCGTGGGCCTTCGTCGAGCGCATTGGTCGCCGGTGCATTGGTCATTGGCGCATCGCCCGGCGCGCACCACGGTGCATTTTCCTCCCATGCCTCGTGGAAATGCCGCGCCTGGCGCATGTTTTCCGGCTTCAGGACATCACCTGTCGGGCCGAGGCCGACGAGACGCCGCGCGAGGAACAGCGTCTGGGGAAAATGCTGCCGCACCAGCTGATGGTCATGCAGGACGGCCAGCACCGTGCGCCCTTCCGCAACCCATGCCTTGATCATCACCAGAAGATCGGTGACGGTGCGCTCATCGACGGCATTGAAGGGTTCATCCAGCAGGATAAGCTGCGCATCCTGCAACATGGCGCGGGCAAACAGGGCGCGTTGCATCTGGCCGCCGGAGAGCGAATCGATATTGCGCTTCTCAAAACCGGACAGCCCGACCGCCTCCATCACCCGGCCCATCGCCGCTTTGTCCTGGGAAAGGTGACGGCCAAGCAGGCCGCGCTTGGGCCAGAGACCCAGCGCAACGAGATCGCGCACCTGAGCCGGGAACGACCTGTCGAGTTCCGACTGCTGCGGCAGATAGGCGACGGAGATGCCTGAGCTGATCCGGCACTCACCGCCGAGCGGTTTCAAGATGCCGGCGATGCCCTTCATGAGCGTCGATTTTCCCGAGCCATTGGCGCCGACAACCGCGGTGAGCGATCCCCTGGCGATAGCGCCATCCAGATGATGCACAGCCGCACGGCCGGCATATCCAAGCGTCAGATTTGTAAAAGTGAGGCACGGATCGTTCATCGATCCCTCCGGGGCAGGATTTCATTCATTGGCCCCTTGATATGTAATGTTATTACATTCGTCAAACGAATATGTAATGAAATAACATTAACTATTGGAAAGTTAGAGTGGCGCGCTGTTGGGCAGATACCTCACTCTTGCGCAGATGCTTTTTTTCCAAAGTCCGTTGACACGTCGTACATATGTAATGTTATTACGTTACATAACTGGAACCGGCACTTCAAAAACCTCCGTTTCCAGATCGCCTGCCGTGGTCATCATAATGTCCACGCGACTGCTGCCACAGAACGAGGTCCCCATGAAAAAACTCCCTGTCACCGTCCTCTCCGGCTTTTTAGGCGCTGGCAAAACCACGCTTCTCAACCACATCCTCGCCAATCGCGATGGCCTGCGCGTGGCGCTGATCGTCAACGATATGAGCGAGATCAACATCGATGCGGCGCTGGTGCGCGATGGCGGCGCCAATCTTTCCCGCACCGAGGAACAGCTGGTGGAAATGACCAATGGCTGCATCTGTTGCACGTTGCGCGATGACCTTCTGACCGAGGTGCGTGCGCTCGCCGAACAGGGCCGATTCGATTATCTCCTGATCGAATCCACCGGCATCGCCGAGCCACTTCCCGTGGCCGCCACCTTCGATTTCCGCGATGAGAACGGCCGCAGCCTGTCTGATGTCGCGCGGCTGGATACGATGGTGACGGTGGTGGATGCCGCCAATCTTCTCAAGGATTACGGTTCGTCCGATTTTCTGGCCGACCGGGGTGAGACGGCGGGTGATGGCGACAACCGCACTATTGTCGACCTTCTGGTCGAGCAGATCGAATTTGCCGATGTGGTCGTCCTCAACAAGATCGGCACCGCCACGCCGGAGGAACGGGATGCGGCCCGCAAGATCATCGTCGGGCTGAACCCGGACGCGAAACTCATCGAGGCCGATTTCGGCAAGGTGGAACTGAAGGAGGTGCTGGGCACCGGCCGCTTCGATTTCGCCAGGGCCGAAGAACATCCCCTGTGGTTTAAGGAGCTGCACGGCTTCAAGGACCACATTCCCGAAACCGAGGAATATGGCATTCGTTCCTTCGTTTACTGCGCCAAAAGGCCCTTCGATCCCGTGCTGTTCCAGCGTTTCATCGATCGCGCCTGGCCGGGCGTTGTGCGCGCCAAGGGTTTTTTCTGGCTGGCGACACGGCCGCGTTATGTCGGTGAGATCAGCCAGGCGGGCGCATTGGTCCGCACCGGCAAGATGGGCCTCTGGTGGTCCGCCGTGCCCAGGGAACAATGGCCGCGCGAAAAGCAGTTCCTCGATATGATGAAACCCTATCTTGACCCCGTCTTCGGCGACCGGCGGCAGGAAATCGTGTTCATCGGTTCCGATCCTATGAGCGAGGCCCGCATCCGGGCGCAGCTGGATGCCTGCCTGATCGATACGGAAGCCTTCACGCCGGACGCCTGGCGGCACCTGCCGGACCCCTTTGCGAGTTGGGACCGACAGGCCGTCTGATTGCCCTCGCCGCCCGCATTTCAGGCGAGGGCAGCGGTTTTAGTCTTCTCCCCGCCTGGGGGGAAGAAGCGGGCGATTCAAAGAAAATTCAGCGTCAGCAGCGCCAGCACGACGTATCTCCCGACCTTGGCAATGGTGACCAGCAGCAGAAACACCGGCAACGGTTCCTTCATGATCCCGGCTGCCACGGTCAACGGATCACCAATCAACGGCGCCCAGCTCAGAAGAAGCGACCATTTGCCGTAACGCCTGTACCAGTTCTGCGCCCGTTGCAGCGCAGCTTCCCCGACGGGAAACCAGCGTTCATGCCGGAAATGCTCAATGCCACGCCCAAGCAGCCAGTTGGCGAAAGAACCGGCGACATTACCAACGCTGGCCACGGCGACCAGCAGCCAGACAGGCTGGGACTTCAGCAGGATGAGACCGGCAAGCGCCGCCTCCGACTGCATGGGCAGAATGGTCGCCGCGATGAACGCCGTCAGAAACAAACCCGCATATACCGCCAGATCGGCCATTGCCTGCCCTTTATTGTCAGCGAATCCCACCGCCGTCCCTGAAGTGGTGGATGAGGACCGCGGCGGTCAAGCGCCTCCGCCGGTTGGAGGCAGGTTCTCAGGCGGAATTCGCAGCAATGGCGCACACGATATCGTCATGATCCACTTCCAGCAGCGCCTTGTGGATCGATATTTGCCTGGTTTTGCCGGAGGCGGACAGGACAACGATCACCGTTTCCCGCGGCGGGCAATCCGGCAGCGCACAGGAAAGCTCGCTGACGGTGACGATATCTTCGGCACAAAGATGTAGCAAATCGCGCGCCCATTGTTTCAAAACGCGGGCCTGTGAGATGATCGCGGAACCGCTGCGTGCAAGCGGGTTGTTCATGCCCTGCCCTTTCGCCCCGCCTGCGCGGCCAATGCGTTGAATAGGTCGCGAATTGGCTGTTGCGGCATATCCATGCCGATCATGACGATGCGGGTTGAACGATCGCCATCTGGCCAGCTTTCCAGCCGGGTCAGGGGATAAAGCCGGTGCTGCACGGCGTGGGCGACAACCGGCCGCTCCGGGTCGTCAGTCGCGCCGAAAATTCCCTTGAGCCGCAGCAGACCGGAATGCACATTGCTGGTGACAAGTTCGAGAAAGGTGACGATCGCCTGCGGATCAAACGCGCCGTCGAAGGTGAGGTCGAATGCCTCCACCCCGGCGCCATGGCGGTTGATGTCGTGATCATGGCCGACATGGAGGTTCAGCCTGTCGGCGGCCAGCCACCCCGGCACGTCCTCCGTCTTGCCGTGCAGCGAATAATTCTTCGTTGCAAAAAGCGACATGAGATCGAAACCGGCCGCGTTGCGGTCATGCAGGCGGGCGGCGGGATTGAGATCGGTGAGGCTCTTCTGGTCGATTGCCGCCGCATCGGCGAGATCGGCCTTGGTGAGAACGATGTGATCGGCAAAGGCCAGCTGTTTCCAGCCCTCGATGAAACTGTCGAGCATCGCCTGGCCCGAGATGACATCAAAAACCGTGACCACGCCCGAAAGATGAAAGTGCCGGGCAACGATATGGTCACGCAGGCCAAGCGCCGGCGTTCCGCCGGCAATCAGGCTGTTGATGATCGGTGCGGGATCGGCAAGGCCAGTGGTCTCGATCACGACCCGCGATATTTCCGGCATCACCCCTTCGAGAAAGGCCTGATGCAACTCGTAAAGCGAGGTGCGGATATCGCTGGAGGCGGTGCAGCAGATGCAGCCAGTCGTGGTCTGGAAATAACGCTCCGAACCGGTTCGAACCAGACCGTGATCGATGGGCACCGAGCCGAATTCATTAACGATGACGGCCGCATCGCGCATGGCCGGCGCGGCCAGAAGCTCGTTCAGCAAGCTGGTCTTGCCGGCACCGAGAAAGCCGGTGAGCAAGGTGACGGGCACCGTCTGAACCGGTGGCGCCACAGCCGAATCCTCCTTGCGTTCAAACGCCTTCTTTCGTGTGATTCCGAACACGTCTGCACCCTGCGATTCACATATTCGCAGCATTGTAATATGTGATGTAATAACATATCAACAGCGTTCATGCACGCCACATATAAAGGGCCAGACCATAACGGTGTTCGTGCACATAACCTGGCCTCATCAAGTCACACCAACGAACACACGAAAAAATCGAGACGCCGCAAAAATGGAATAATAAAATCATTCCATTCACTTTCGTTTTAATCGTTCCACGTTCTCTTGCATTTTCGTTAGAGTTCGCTTTTAATCGGCAATGCTAATACATAAAAGATCGCCCGCAGCCGGATCGAGGAGGATAGGCTGCAATAAGGGGCTGTATCTTTTACTGTTTTTAAAATGGGAGGAATGACCTTGAAAAAACTCAGCTACCGCCTTGCTGCAGCATCCGCGCTTTCGTTTTTTGTCACATCGAATGCTTTCGCTGCGACGGAAATCCAGTGGTGGCACGCCATGACCGGCGCCAATAACGAGGTCGTGGACACGCTTGCGAAAGAGTTCAACGACAGCCAGAAAGACTACAAGATCACGCCCGTCTTCAAGGGCACCTATCCGGAAACCCTGAATGCCGGCATTGCCGCCTTCCGCGCCAAGCAGCCGCCGGCCATCATTCAGGTCTTCGACGCCGGTTCCGGCGTGATGATGGGCGCCGCCGGCGCCATCAAGCCGGTGGCGGACGTGCTGAAGGAAGGTGGCTATACCTTCAACAAGGACGAATATCTGGCCGGCATCGTCGCCTATTATTCCAAGCCCGACGGCACCATGCTGTCCTTCCCCTATAATTCGTCCTCGCCGATCCTCTATTACAACAAGGACATCTTCCAGAAAGCAGGCCTCGACGCCGCCAACCCGCCGAAGACCTGGCCGGAAGTTTTCGAAGCCGCCAAGAAGATCAAGACCAGCGGTGCCGCGCAGTGCGGTTTCACCTCCACCTGGCTCACCTGGATCCAGACCGAGAACTTCGCCGCCTGGAACAACGTGTCCTATGGCAGCAATGAAAACGGGCTTGGTGGTACAGATGTGAAGCTTGCGGTCAATGCGCCGCTCTTCGTCGAACACTTCCAGGCCATTGCCGATCTCGCCAAGGATGGCACCTTCCGTTATGGCGGCCGCACCTCCGAAGCCAAGCAGCTGTTCATGTCCGGTGAATGCGGCATCCTGACCGAATCCTCCGGCGGCCTCGGCGATATCGTCAAGACCGGCATGAATTACGGCATCGGCCAGTTGCCCTATTATGAAGGCCACGGGCCGCAGAACACGATTCCCGGCGGCGCCAGCCTCTGGGTGTTCGGCGGCAAGAGCGACGCCGAATATAAGGGCGTGGCGGAATTCTTCCATTTCCTCTCGCAGACCAAGATCCAGTCTCGCCTGCATCAGGTCTCCGGCTATATGCCAGTGACGATCGCGGCCTATGAGGAAACCAAGAAATCCGGCTTCTACGACAAGAACCCCGCCCGCGAAACGCCGCTGCTACAGATGATGGGCAAGCCGCCGACAGAAAACTCCAAGGGCGTGCGCCTCGTGAACCTGCCGCAGGTACGCGACATCATGAATGAGGAGTTCGAGGCGATGCTGGCCGGCAAGCAGGACGCCAAAGCCGCCCTCGACAAGATCGTCGAGCGTGGTGACGCCGCCATCAAGCAGGCCGCCGGCAACTAAAACGATCCCTGCCCCCGCCCGCATCGCTCACCCGGTGCGGGCGGTATTTCCATCTCATCAGGAGATCGCCGTGCAAAGCGTCGTATTCCCCAACAAGATCCTGCCCTATCTGCTGGTCGCCCCGCAGATTATCCTCACGGTGATCTTTTTCTTCTGGCCCGCAAGCCAGGCGCTCTACCAGTCGACCATGCGCGAGGACGCTTTCGGGCTGAGCAGCAATTTCGTCGGGCTGGCCAATTTTTCCGCCGTGCTGTCGGATGAGAGTTATCTGAACTCATTGAAGGTCACGGTTATCTTCAGCGTGCTGACCGCGCTGGTGTCCATGGGACTGGCGCTGCTTCTGGCAACGGCTGCCGACCGCGTGGTGCGTGGCAAGGGCTTTTACCGCACCATGATGATCATGCCCTATGCCGTGGCACCTGCTGTCGCCGGCATGTTGTGGCTGTTCATGTTCAACCCCGCCATGGGCACGTTCTCTTATATCCTGCGCCGCAACGGCATCATGTGGGACCCGTTGCTCGACGGCAATCAGGCCATGCTGCTGGTCGTCGCCGCCGCTGCGTGGAAACAGATCAGCTATAATTTCCTGTTTTTTGTCGCGGGTTTGCAGGCAATTCCGAAATCATTGCTGGAAGCGGCTTCGATTGACGGTGCGCGCGGTTCGCGGCGCTTCTGGACCATCGTTTTCCCGCTGCTGGCACCGACAACCTTCTTCCTTCTCGTCGTCAACACCGTCTACGCCTTCTTCGACACCTTCGGTATCATCCATGCCGTCACCGGCGGCGGCCCCGCCAAAGCGACGGAAACGCTGGTCTACAAGGTCTATAATGATGGCTTCGTGAATCTCAATCTCGGTTCCTCCGCCGCGCAGTCCGTGATCCTGATGGTGATCGTCATTGCGCTGACCGCCTTCCAGTTCCGCTTCGTCGAGAAGCGCGTGCATTACGGCTGAGGATCACCGATGATTGAAAATCGCCCCATCGCCCGCGTGATTGCCCATCTGATGCTGGTTCTCGGCATCATCATTGTGGCCTTCCCGATCTATTACACCTTCGTCGCGTCCTCCATGACATCGAATGATATCATCCGCCCGCCCATGTCGCTGCTGCCGGGCAATCATCTCAGTGCGAATTACACCGAGGCTATGGTCGGCGGTGTCGAAAGAGTGGTTGGCGTCAGCCTCGAGCGGCTACTGTTCAACAGCTTCGTCGTCGCGCTCGCCATCGCCATCGGCAAGATCGTCATCTCGTTCCTGTCGGCCTTCGCCATCGTGTTTTTCCGCTTTCCCTTCCGCATGGGCTTTTTCTGGATGATCTTCATCACCCTCATGCTGCCGGTGGAAGTGCGCATTTTGCCGACCTATAAGGTCATCGTCGACCTCGGGTTGATCGACACCTATGCCGGCCTGACGCTGCCATTGATGGCATCGGCAACGGCCACCTTCCTGTTCCGGCAGTTTTTCCTCACCATTCCCGGTGAGCTGGTCGAGGCGGCGCGTATCGACAATGCCGGCCCGTTCCGCTTCATGCGCGATATTCTGCTGCCGCTGTCGAGAACCAATATCGCCGCTCTTTTCGTGATTCTGTTCATCTATGGCTGGACCCAGTATCTCTGGCCGCTGCTCGTCACCAACGATGCCAAGATGAACACGATCATCATCGGCCTCAAGCGCATGGTGGATTTCACCGACGCTTCGACGCCCTGGAATTATGTGATGGTGACGGCGATCCTCGCCATCATCCCCCCTGTTATGGTTGTGGTGCTGATGCAGCGCTGGTTCGTCAAAGGTTTGGTGGAGACCGAGAAGTAATGGCAAAAATTGCGCTGAAAGACGTCCGCAAGGTTTATGGCGGCAATGTCGAGGCCATCAAGGGCGTGTCGATGGAGATCGCCGACGGCGAAATGATCGTACTCGTCGGCCCGTCCGGCTGCGGAAAATCCACCTTGCTGCGTATGATCGCCGGACTGGAAGGTATTTCCGGCGGCCAGATCATCATCGGTGACCGCGTCGTCAACGATCTCGAGCCCTCAGACCGCGACATCGCCATGGTGTTCCAGAACTATGCGCTTTATCCGCATATGACGGTGCGGCAGAACCTTGCCTATGGCCTGAAGAACCGCAACACCCCGAAAGAGGAGATCGAGCGGCGCATCACCGAGGCGGCCAAGGCTCTGGAAATCGAACAGTTCCTGGAGCGCAAGCCGCGCCAGCTTTCCGGCGGCCAGCGTCAGCGAGTGGCCATGGGTCGTGCCATCGTGCGCAAACCCGCGGCTTTCCTGTTCGACGAGCCGCTCTCCAACCTCGACGCCAAGCTGCGTGTGCAGATGCGCGTCGAAATCCGCCGCCTGCAACGCTCGCTCGCCACGACAAGCGTTTATGTCACCCATGACCAGATGGAGGCCATGACACTCGCAGACCGGCTGGTGGTGCTAAATGCCGGCCGCATCGAGCAGATGGGCACGCCGATAGAGCTTTACGAAAAACCGGCCACCACCTTCGTCGCCACCTTCATTGGCTCCCCCTCCATGAACCTTCTGTCCCATGGCGCGGCCTCGTCCAATGGCTCAGCCGGCTGGTCGGTGAATGGCGCCGCCGCACTGCCGCCAACCGTCGCGACGCTCGGCATCCGCCCGGAAGACATCACGTTGGCAGAAGCCGAACCCGCCGATGCCGCCTTCACCGGCACGGTGCAGGTGGACGCCGTGGAACTGGTGGGGGCGGAAAGCTATGTCCACGGCTCGTTTCCAGACGGCACCACCATCGTCTTCCGCGTGCCGGGCCGCTCACAGCTGCGCATAGGCGAGATGCTGAAGATCGCCGCGCAGGCTAAGGATTTCCATTTGTTCGATGCGGCAGGCAAGCGGATTTAGAGTGATGGCCCGAGGAAGGCCCAGCCGGTCGCTTATCGCGACCGCGCTGGGCAAATTTTACGGAGACGACACGGCCGGAAGGGAGGCCTGGCGAAGAGCGAGCTTTTTGCCAAGTTTCTGGGACGGTAGCTCAATGAATCGATAGCTCAAATACGCCATTATCACCGTCAGGACACAGGTCAACACGATAATGACATGTATGGGATAAGGCGCGAGTTGCCGATAGGGCAGAATATATTCCACGATCGGCTGGGCGACCGGGCCCAGCAGATAAACGGAGTAGCTTATCGCACCAAGCCAGACAAAAACCGGATGCGTGATACGAAGCTTCGTCGTAAACAGCGCAAAAAGCGCCATTCCCGCGTAATAGGCAATTGTATAGCGATACCAGGTCTCGCCGAAGCCCATATCCACATTATAGCTCAAGAGGCTGATGACTGGCACAGTGGCAATCACAAGAAGTGACGTGCCAAGGATAAGCCCTCGTAGATTCGCCCCCGCCTGATCGCTGGCGCCATGACGCCACAACAAGCCCCAGAACATGACAGTCAGTCCAAGCGGAATCGCAACCGGCAATTTAATGCCCACCATATAACGGGCTGCTCCCATGGCGACCGCGCATAACAGGAAAAACACCACCGCTCCAACCGCTGCCTGCGGTTTGTGCAGGAGTCTTACATAAAACAGCGTGCCGCTGACGGCGTAGAAGATGATTTCTATCTGCAGCGTCCAATAAACGCCAAGAATATTTTGCTGCCCCAGAAATTGCTGCAGCATCGTCAGGTTGGCAATGATCTGCTTGAGTGTGAAAAGATCTCCGCGCACCAGTGGAATAATCGCGAGAGCCAGAACCATTGAAAGCCAATAAGCGGGATACAGCCTGAAAAATCGTGAGATTGCGAAGCCACGTAGAGGGGCGCTACTTGCTTTCAGCAAAGAAAAAGGAATAACGAAACCCGAAACCGCGAAGAACATGACCACCGCGATTTTTCCAAGGTCAAAATATTCAGTAAATAAATAGAAGAGATAATACTCCACAGAATTCGACGTAAAACTGTTTTTATACGCCACTTCAGCAATGTGAAAATATATCACTGCCAAAGCCGCTATGCCTCGAATGGAATCGACGTAAATCCAACGTCCGGGATTGCGATCCGCGCTCATCAATGCCTCGTTCAAAATTTTTTATAAAAATGTAATATTTGTACTTATTGGAGAACTATACTGCTGCACGGGCACAAAATGCAACGGTCCTCACCATGCGCCTATCCCCTAAAAAAACTGCACCCCGGATCGCGCCGGAATGCAGTGCAATGGTTTCAACGGTGCTTGGCGCTTATGTTAAAGTCTTATCGCGAAGTTTAATCACAAGAGCTACCTACCAAACCAATTCCACCTGCGGCCGGCCGTTCGAGGTTTTCTCCACCGTGCGGCCTGACGTGTCGATATTGCAGTGAACACGCTGCCGGAAGGCGGAGAAGCTTTCGAAGGTCACGACGTCGACGGGATCGTCGAGATGCAGGGTGAGCCGATAGCGTTCGGGCTCTCCGCCGAGCGCCTGGACACCGAGCACGGAGGCGACGAAAGGCTGGCCGAGGTAAAAGCCTTCCACCCTTGAACCCAGAAGATAGGGGTTGAGGGCCGGGCGATTGCCAACGCTCGCATGCAGGGTGTTCCAGTCGCGGAAGCCATGTTGCGCGGCGATGAGTTCCAGCGCCTTCGAGTGGGTGATTGTTTGCCCATGCTCCTCAAGGGCAGCGCGCAGGCGTTTTGCCTGTTCCTTCAGACCCTCAAGCGCGGGAAGTGGTCTGGACACGTTCATAACGGTTCTCCAACATTGACATGCCGAATTTTCCGAGGGGTGTCCGCGTTGCCATCGACGACATGCAAAACATGGGGATGACCGTTATCAGGAAAAGAGCTTCACCAGGGGCATAAATGCCTGCGGACGGCCGGGGCTCTCTGCCCGTGGCCGTCCGTATAACTCGGAAAGCGCCGCTCGTCAAAGGTGGGCTCACGCCCATCCCTCAATCAGAAGCGATAGGTGATACCAGAGCCGATCAGCCAGGGATCGAGCTTCGCCTTGCCGCTGATCGGCGTGCCGCCCAGTTCGGCGGTCCAGTCGGTCTTGAGAAAGATTTTCTTCACGTCGAAGTTCACGCCCCAATGTTCGTCCAGCATATAGTCGAAACCGACCTGTACCGCTGCACCGAGCTTGTTCTTGACATCGAGATTGCTGAAACCGGGCTTTTCTGACTGGTTGTAGAACAGCGAATAGTTCACGCCCGCACCGATATAGGGCTTGAAGGCACCGAAATCAGTAAAGTGATATTGCAGCGTCAGCGTCGGCGGCAGCAGCCATGTCTTGCCCACAGGCGTGCCGGCGAGCACGCCCTCGCCATTGATCTTGGCATAGGTGGTGCCGAGGATGAGTTCGGCGGCGAAGTTGTCGGTGAAGAAATAGCTGATATCGAGTTCGGGGATCACGGTATCCGAATAGGACAGGCCCGCACCCGGAACGCCGTCGACGCTGCCGCTGTCATTGGTGATGACGCCGAGGCCGCGCACGCGCAGCATCCACGGGCTTGCCGCCGCAATCGCCTGTTCGGCCGTGGGCGCCGGTGCCAGCGGGGCCAGATCGGCAGCCAGCGCACCGTTTACCATCATCATTGCCGCAACGCTGGCCAGCAGGGCGGTCTTCGTGTTCATCTTCATCATTCCATCTCTCCTATAGCGCAGCGCGGCCAGGCAACTCCCGAACCCGCTGATGACGGTGGGCTGGCGACTCTTCGCCTGCCGCACCGGATCGCAGCCACTATGGCGATGGACGGGGTGGGCCGATTGAGATGGATCAAATGGGAAGGGCGATTGCCTGTCAGGCCAAAGAAGCAAGCGGCATTGTGACAATTGCGCAACAAACCTTGTCCTATGACGGACGTTTTCATACCCTTGAAAAGGAAAAGGGCGCCGGTTCGACGCCCTTCCTTACCTTCAGGCCGCCTGCGGCGTCAGGGCGGCGGAGCCCGGCTTCCTGAGAAGCAGCACCGAGAAAGCCGCGATCAGGCACATCAGGCCGGCAATCTGCAGCGCCGGCATATAGGTGTCAAAATCGCTCTTGAAGAAACCGGCGCCGAAAGCGGCGGTGGCAGCCCCCAGTTGATGGCCGGCGAAGACCCAACCGAACACCAGACCTGCTTTTTCACGGCCAAAATTTTCGGCGGCGAGCTTCACCGTCGGCGGCACCGTTGCCACCCAGTCCAGCCCGTAGAAGACGGCGAAAACCGAAAGCTCGACGAAACTGAAACCCGAGAAGGAGAGATAAATCAGCGAGAGGCCGCGCAGACCGTAAAACCAGAACAGCAGGAATCGATTGTCGAAACGGTCGGAAAGCCAGCCGGCGAAGATCGTGCCGAAGAAATCGAAAATGCCGATCACCGCCAGCGTGCCCGCCGCCGTAACCGCGGCCATGCCGAAATCACCGCAGATCGAAATCCAGTGGGTCTGGATCAGGCCATTGGTGGACAGCCCGCAAACGAAGAATGTGCCGAACAGAACCCAGAAAACCGGGTTGCCGGACACGCTTTTCAGCGTCACCAGCGGTGAGGCCAGCGTGGCGAGAAGATTGTGGTCCTGCTTCGGCGGCTTCGATACCGCCGTCTCACCATAAGCTGGCAGGCCGACATCGGACGGGTGATCGCGCATCAGAAGCAGAACGAGGATCATGGCGGCTGCAATCACCGCAACGGAGAGCGTCAGGGCCGTCCGCCAGCCATAGGCCTCGGTCAATGCCGCCAGCAGCGGCAGAAACACCAGCTGACCCGTGGCATTGCTGGCCGTCATCAGGCCGATCACCAGGCCCCGGCGTTTGGAAAACCAGCGTGACGCCACCGTAGCCCCCAGCACCAGGGCGGTCATGCCGGTGCCCACACCGATCACCACACCCCATAGAAGCAGCAATTGCCAGACCTGCGTCATGAAGAAGGATGCGACGATGCCACCCATGATCAGGGCGAGCGCCGTCGATACCACCTGCCGGATGCCGAAATGGTTCATGAAGGCGGCGGCGAAAGGCCCGAGCAGGCCAAAAAGCACCAGCCGGACCGCCATGGCGGAGGAAATATCGGCGATATCCCAGCCGAACTCCTGATGCAGCGGCTGGATCATCACCCCCGCAGACCCCATCGCGCCGGCGGTGGCCAGCATGGTCAGAAAGGTGGTGACGGCAACGACCCAACCGTAATGCAGGTTTCTGCCGGCCATCCAGCTGGCAAGGCGTGTGGAGAGCATGTTCAAAATCCCTTTCCAGCGGCCTCTGGCCGAGTTTTACGGGTAGATACCCGCTTCATGATCTAAAAATTAGAGGGCTGCGAGCAGTTCCTGCAATTGCGCGGTCTTTTCCGGTCCCAGCCGGGCCTCAATCTCGTCCTGCACGCCGTCCCAAAGCGGCGCACCTGCCTTCAGGATCGCCTGCCCCTCCTCCGTTACGGTCAGCATTGCCTCCCGCTGGTCCTCACCGTGGCCGATGGCGACCAGCCCCATCCGGGCCAGTACCCTGGCATTGCGGCCGACGGTGGAGCGATCCAGGTCCACCCGCGCGGCAAGGTCGGTCAGCGAAACAGGCGCCGTGCGGTTAATGTTCCGCAGCAGACTGAACTGGCCGATATTAACGCCAAGCGGCGCCAGTGCCTCGTCATAATAGGACGAGACCTTGCGGGATGCTTTGCGCAACAGAATGCAGTGGCAACGATCGTTTGGCATCATATCGGGTATATACCCGCAACTTATCGCAGGCAAGAGGCGTCTGGAAAATTGTCGGCGGGATAAAGTCGGGCGCATGAACCGTATAATAAAAACAATAAACCCCGGCTTTGGGCCGGGGTTCGATGTCAGCAGCGAGGATCATCTCAGGCCGAGAGCCGGCGGCCGTTTGCCACCAGAAGACCGGCGGCACCTTCCAGCCAACCAGCTTTCAGCTCCAGCGCCAGAAAACGGTTGCGCTCGAACGGGCCGGGCATGATGAGGTGCTGGGCCTTGTCGGCAAAGAAGCCGAAGCGCTCGTAATAAGGCGCGTCGCCGACCAGGAGGATGGCGCCATGGCCGCGCTTGGTGGCTTCGCCGATCGCCGCCCGCATCAGTGCGGAGCCGATGCCCTTGCCCTCATGGGCGGCATCGACGGCCAACGGGCCAAGCAGCAGCGCCTCGACCGGACGACCTTCGCGCGAAATGCCGGCTTCGACATTCCACAGGCGCACCGTGGCGATGACATGACCGTCCTCATCACGAGCGACAAGCGCCAGGCCTTCGGCCGGAACGCGACCGGCGCGCAGCTTTTCAGAAGACTTGCGGCGACGGCCGGCGCCCATGGCGCGGTCCAGCAGGTTCTCACGGGCGACGACATCGCCCGGATTTTCCTGATCGACATGAAATGTCTGCGGCGTGAAAAATGCCCGTACCGAATTCAAAAGAGCGGCCATCCTTGGCCTCCCGTCACACAACCGCCCACACGCGGCCCTTGATGAAAAATGGTGAAACCGCTCCGGCCCGCCGACACGCTTTCCTCGGCTGGAAGAGGTGCAGCAAGCAGGGATTTGCGCAACAGCACAATCGGCAGGGCCGGAACGGAAGCTTGGTCGAGACGCCGCCCTGTTCAGCGGGCGGCGTTCGGACTTTTTGACCTGCGCATCGGGTTTTCCGAAAACCGCGTTACACTTTTCGGCCCGATGCCTAGATGACGTAAGCCTTCAGCGGCTCGAAGCCATTAAAGGCAACCGCCGAATAGGTCGTCGTGTAAGCACCCGTGCCTTCGATCAGAACTTCATCGCCGATGGTCAGCGAGACCGGCAGCGGATACATGTTCTTTTCATACAGCACGTCGGCGCTGTCGCAGGTCGGGCCGGCCAGAACGCAGGGCTGCATCTCGTCCTGATCACGCTCGGTGCGGATCGGGTAACGGATTGCCTCGTCCATCGTCTCGGCGAGACCGCCGAACTTGCCGATGTCGAGGAATACCCAGCGGTGGTTGTCGTTGTCGGACTTCTTCGACACGAGAACGACTTCCGCCTTGATGACGCCGGCATTGCCGACCATGCCGCGGCCCGGCTCGATGATCGTCTTCGGGATCTGGTTGCCGAAGTGCTTGCGCAGCGCCGTATCGATCGCCTGGCCGTATTCTTCGGCAGCAGGGACGTCGCGCAGGTACTTGGTCGGGAAACCACCGCCCATGTTGACCATCTGCAGGTGGATGCCCTGCTTGGCAAGCGACGCAAAAACGCGCTTGGCATCGGCAAGTGCTGCATCCCATGCGTCGAGGTTCATCATCTGCGAGCCGACATGGAAGGAAACGCCGTAGGATTCCAGACCCATCTGATGCGCATAGACCAGAACATCGACGGCCATCTGCGGCACGCAGCCGAACTTGCGCGACAGCGGCCATTCAGCACCTTCGCCATCCGTCAGCACGCGGCAGAACACGCGCGCGCCGGGGGCGGCACGGGCAACCTTCTCGACTTCCTCATGGCTATCAACGGCGAAGAGATCGATGCCGAGCGCGTGAGCACGGGCGACGTCGCGTTCCTTCTTGATGGTGTTGCCGAAGGAAATCCGGTCTGACGTTGCACCGGCATCGAGCGCCATCTGGATTTCAGCCACGGAGGCGCAATCGAAGTTGGAGCCGAGCGAAGCGAGCAGCTTCAGGATTTCTGGAGCCGGGTTTGCCTTGACGGCATAATAGATAGCGCTGTTCGGCAGGGAATGCCGGAACGCGTTGAAATTGTCGCGCACGACGTCGAGATCAACCACGAGGCAAGGGCCTTCGGGACGTCGGGTCTTGATGAAGTCGAGAATGCGTGCAGTCGTCATCGATATATTCCCTATAAAACCGACTCCGGCAGAATCCGGAGGACAAAGGACGCTCGAGATATGCACTCGAATCAGCCGGTGGAGGCGCAGAATCGATAGCATACGCTCAAGGCGCGAATGTGAACGATGCCCTGCCAGAGCATCATTCGGCTTTGTCTGCCATCGATTGGAGGGAATGACCCGACCGCACTTCAGGCAATGATGGTGTGCCTCTTCAGTACCCCGGCTGATGGAAAGCCGGCAGAGAACCAGAAAGGCCCGCACCGTCGTTGCTTCATATGTCCTCGCATTTCCCGGTTGGCCGGAATAGCGACTGGAGGGGTTAGTTCCAGGTACCTTACCTAAATCCTCACCACATCGAGGACTCGGCGGACACACATGGGCACGTGCGACTTTGGGCAGCACGGGAGATAAGAATATTCGCAGTCATAATCAAGAGAATTTTTTCATCAAAGCGCGGATTTTTTCAGCAATGATTTTAGGGTTGAACAGTCGCTGCCCAGCGTTCAATTATATGGAACGAACCGGAGGATTTTCATGGACACGCTCACCCGCATCCGCGCCTTTATCGATGTTGTCGAGGCGGAAGGTTTTTCCGCCGCCGCCCGCAAGACCGGGCGTTCCAAAGCGCTTCTGTCCAAATATGTCCGGGAGCTTGAGGATGATCTCGGCGCGCTGCTTCTCAACCGCACCACCCGGCAGTTCTCGCTGACCGAGGCCGGACACACCTATTACCGCACCGCCTCGGACATTTTGAAGGAGATCGACAACCTTGCCGACCTGGTGCGCGAGAAGAATGCCGATCTCAAGGGCAAGCTCAGAATTTCGGTGCCGCGCACTTTCATCGATGCCGATGTCGGCCAGAGCCTGATCGATTTCGCCAAGGAAAACCCGGAACTGGTGCTGGAAATCGTCGCCGACGACCGATTCGTCGATCTGATCGAAGAAGGCTTCGACCTTGCGATCCGTATCACACGGCTGGAGGATTCGGGTCTCATTGCCCGCAAGCTTTCTGATTTCCGGGTTTATGCGGTGGCGACGGCGGATTTCGTGGCGAAGCATGGACCGCTCGACGGGCCACAGGATTTTGCCCGCGTGCCCTTCATCATCGACACCAATACCCGCTTTCATAATACCGTGCGTTATTTCGAACCGGATGGCGGCTCGAACTCGGTCGCCATCAGCGGGCCGATCGAGGTGAATAGCCCGCAGGCAACGTTGCGCGCCGCCCGCGCCGGGCTCGGCATCGCCATGGTGCCGGATTTCATCGCCCGTCCGCACATCCAGTCCGGTGAGCTGGTGACCCTGTTCGACGATTATATTTCCAAGGATCGCGGTATCTATGCGGTCTATCCGCACCGCCGCTACCTGCCTGCCAAGGTGCGCAGTTTCGTGGACTATCTCTCCGCGTGGTTTCGCAAGGGCGGCTGAGGAAAGGTTTTCATCGGGCCCCAATAAACAAAAACGCCCGCCTTTTGGCGGGCGTTTTCATGTGCGGGATTCTCAGAAAGGCGAATCCGGGAAGTAGAACTGCTTGGCGTTGTCCTTGGTGATGAGCGTCGCGTCGAGAATATACTCGCCGGCAACAGGCACCTGATCGTAGAAATGACCTGCTGTCAGCTGCATGGCGGTCGCCACCATCGCCGGCGGATAAAGCACGTCGACCGGCACCAGCTTGTCGCCGTCCATGACCTTCTTGATCATGTCCTTGGAACCGGCACCCGCAACGATATACTTGATATCGGTGCGCTTCGCCTGCTGGATCGCCTCCAGCACGCCGATCGCCATGTCGTCGTCCTGACACCAGACCACGTCGATCTTCTTGTATTTGGTCAGATAGTCCTGCATCACGCGGAAGGCGTCGTCGCGGTTCCAGTTGCCGTACTGGCGGTCGAGAACCTTGACGCCGGAGCCGGCAATACCCTTGTCGAAACCATCCTGGCGCTGCTGGTCGATCGGGATCGGCAGGCCGCGAATGACCACCACTTCCGCGTCAGGCGTGGTCTTCTTGATGTATTCGCCAGCCACCTGTCCGAGTGCCGGGTTGTTACCCGCAACATAGAGATCGCGGATCGAATTGTCGTTGACGCTCGGCGCGCGGTCGACAAGCGCGACGAAGGTGCCCTTGTCCTTGATTTCCTTGATGGCGTTGACGAGCGGATCGGGATCCGACGGCAGCACGACCAGTGCGTCCAGCCCCTGCACCGCAAGATCCTGAAGCGCGTTTGCCTGGTTGGCGGCATCCGGCGAGGTCTTGACGATGACGTTGAGCCCCGGATGCTCCTTCATAAGGAGCTTGGCCACACGCTCGGCGTGGTAAACGACGCCCGCCGTCCAGCCATGGTCGGCCGCCGGGATGGACACGCCGATCGTCACCTTCTTGTCCTGCGCCTGAGCAGAACCCGCAAGGACGGCAGCCAGCGCGACAAATGCCACGCCGATGAATTTTCTACGCATAGTCTCTTTCCTCCCAAGACCGGGGCGTTCCTCCTCCAACCGCACCTGCCCCACATGGCGCGGCGTGATGTGTTACCTGCGGCTGAGCGAGCGCTGCACCAGCATGGCGATGATGATGATCGCCCCCTGAATGGCACCGATCAGATATTCGCTGACGAAGTTCGACAGGATCATGATATTGCCGACGATCTCCAGAATGAAGGCGCCGCAGATCGTGCCCCAGATGCGCCCCACCCCGCCACGCAGCGCCGTGCCGCCGACGACGACGGCGGTGATGGCCTGCAATTCCCACAACATGCCTGTCGTGGCCGAGGTGGAGGCAAGACGCGGCACGTAAAGAAGCACGGCAACGGCAACGCAGAGCCCCTGAACCACATAGGCAATCGTACGCACCCGGACGACCGAAATGCCGGAATAACGCGCCACGTCCTCGCTGGAACCGACGGCAGTCAGATGCCGGCCGTAACGGGTGCGATAAAGCACGAAGGCGGCGATGGCGGCCGTCACGAAAATCACGATGACCGGCACCGGCACGCCGAGGACATTGCCGAAATAGACCGGGCGATAAAGCGTCTGGATTTCCGGGTTGCGCAGCGTGATCGCTCCGCCTTGCGACAGCCAGGTGGTGAGCCCTCGGTAAATGCCCATGGTGCCGAGCGTGGCGATAAAAGGCTCGATGCGGCCGATGGTGGTGATGAGACCGTTCGTCAGCCCGCAGGCCGCGCCGATGGCGATGGCCAGCGCCATGGCCGTGAGCAACATCAAGAGCGGGCTGGCGATGACACCGCTGTTCATGAACAGGATCATCAGGCTGGCGACGAAGGCGACCATGGCGCCGACGGAGAGATCAAGCCCGCCCGACGTGATGACATAGGTGGCACCGAGCGCGATGATGGCAATGAACGCGCTGCGAGTCACGACATTCAAAAGATTGTCGATGCCGATAAAATTCGGATTGGCGATGGTGCCGAGCACCAGCAGCAGGGCCAGCGCCACGAAAGGTGCAACGGCGCGCAGGTCCCAGTCCTTCGAGGTTTTCGGCGTTTTGCCGTTATCGAGTGCGGCCTCAGTCATATTTCCCCTCAATTGTCTTTTCTTCAGGCCTTATTCAAATGACAGGCGGGCCTCAGGCGAATTCCTGCGTATGGACGCCCGTCGCCAGCGCCACGATGTCGTTTTCGGTCATCCGCTCGCCCGCCACCTCGCCGACGATCCGGCCCGAACGCATCACGAGAATACGGTCGCAGATGCCGATCAGCTCCGGCATTTCAGAGGAAACGACGATGATCGACCGCCCCTCATCCGCAAGGCTGGCAATGAAACGGTAGATCTGTTCCTTGGTGCCGATATCGATACCGCGCGTTGGCTCATCGATGATGACGATGGACGGATCGAGCAGCATCATCTTGGCGAGCAGCAGCTTCTGCTGGTTGCCGCCGGACAGCTGGCCCGCCAGCAGGTCCTTGCGGCCGGTGCGGATGTCGAAATCGCGCACCGCATCGTCGAGCGCCTGCGCCTCCCGGCGGATATCGATCTGAAAGAGCCGGCTGAACTTGTTGAGCGAAGCGAGCGTGAGATTGACCCGCAGATCCTTGGTCAGCAGCAATCCTTTGCCCTTGCGGTCCTCGCTCAGATAAACGATGCCGGCCTTCAGACTGTCTTCGGCTTTTGCGAAATGCACCTGTCGACCCAGATGGCGGATATTTCCGCGCCCGGCCCGCAGGCCGAGGACACCTTCCATCAGCTCTGTTCTCCCCGCCCCCACCAGGCCCGCAAAACCGAGGATTTCTCCCTTGCGCAGGCTGAAGCCGGCATCCTGCGCATAACCGGGAACGGTGAAATGCTCCACCTGCAGAACCGGTTCGTGCTCGCCGCCGGCATGCCGGTCCGGATAGAGCTTGGCGACATCGCGCCCCACCATCAGCCGCGCCATATCGGCAGGCTGCAGGTCCGATGCCGCGTGCGAAGCGACCAGCCGGCCATCACGAAGGACAGTCACCCGGTCGGCGATCTCCTTCACTTCAGGCAGGCGGTGCGAAATATAAAGCACGGACACGCCCTTGGCCCTGATGTCCCTGATGACGTTCAGCAGCGCATCGGTTTCGATGGGCGTCAGGCTAGCGGTCGGCTCATCGAAAATGACGACGCGATGGGGCACGAGCAGAACACGGGCAATCTGTACCAGTTGCCGCTGGGCAATCGAAAGGCTGCCGACGATGGCATCGGGATCGATCGTGCCGCCGAGATCGGCTATCGCTTTGCGAGCTCCGGCCCGCATGGCCCGGTCGTCCATCATCGGGCCCCGGCGCAATTCGCGGCCGAGATAGATGTTCTGGGCCACCGTCAGATCCGGCGCCAGCAATATTTCCTGATGCACGAGGACGATGCCGCGATGTTCGGCGTCCACCGGTCCACTCAGCGCAACGGCTTCGCCATCGATGTGGATTTCCCCGCCCGACGGCTCCTCATTGCCGGCCAGAAGCTTCATCAGCGTCGACTTGCCGGCACCGTTCTCACCGATGATCGCGTGAACCTCGCCGGCCCGCACCGCAATCTCGATATCCTTCAGGACCTGTACCGGACCGAAAGACTTCGACAGCCCAACCGTCCGGATCAGGGCCGGGTCTGGAGATTCGTCAGCAAAAGCCATGTACCGTCACCGATATCCAACGGAAACGGACGGCATTTGCCCCTTGATTATACCTGAAATGATCATCTGCGAACTCCTCCCAAAGCTCCAGGAAGAAGCTAGCGTCCGTTTTGAGGTACGTAAAGCAATTTTCGCTGGTCTTTTAGAATACACTCAAATTTGACCGGCGCGGCAGGGTGATGCAGCGCTCCGGTCAAGGTGCTGGAGGACGTTGAAATCCCTTCATGAGACGATGCATCGCCTCGGCCCCTTCCTTGACCAGATCGAAACGTTTACCGAACAGCAGCCAGTCATAGACTATGCCTTTCAGCAGCCAGTAAAGCGCACCGAGCGCCGACTCTGCCGTCCAATTATCGTTGAAGACACCCTCTGACTGTACACGCTGAAAAGCGGCCTCCAGCACGTCTTTGTGGTGACGGTCCAGTTCTTCCTGCGCATGAAGGACCGGGGCGAACTCGTCGGAATAATTGGTACGCAGGCTGATCGTCATGATGCGCTGGCGTTGTTCGTCTTCTGCCAGAAGCGCAAGCCACTTGCACGTCGCCTCCTCGATCTTGGCCAGCAGTGCTGTCCCCTTGAGGTCCGGATCGCCAAAATCCAGCAGATCCGATTCCGGCAGCGCTACGGATTCGTAAAGGCCAATGAAAAGGTCGGCCTTGCTGGAAAAATGCCAGTATATGGCGCCACGCGTGACACCGGCCGCGGCCGCCACCTCGTCCAGTGAACTATTGGCCACACCCTTTTTGAAGAACACCCGCTCGGCGGCGGCAAGGATCGCCTGACGCGTCTCTTCTGCCTCGGCCTTGGTTCGGCGCATGCTGATGTCTCCTTCCAATCACGGCACGGCGCTTTCGCACCGTGCCTTGTTCGCAGTGCCGGTCTGTCAGTCAGATGAACGAATTCACATAACTCTCGGCCGGGACTTCACTCCTGGTTTTATTCCGCCGGCGATACGGCGTCAGCAGCAATCTTGTCGTCCTTCTTCCGATCCCCGAAAAACTTCATGACAAAGACGAAGAAGACGGGAACGAAGAAGATCGCGAGGATCGTCGCCGAGATCATACCGCCCAGAACGCCGGTGCCGATGGCGTTCTGGCTCGCCGCGCTGGCGCCCGAGGCAATTGCCATCGGCAGCACGCCGAGCGAGAAGGCGAGCGAGGTCATGAGGATCGGCCGGAAGCGCAGGTGGGCCGCCTCCACTGTCGCATCATAGGTGGATTTGCCTTCCGCCCGCAGATCCTTGGCAAATTCGATGATCAGGATCGCGTTCTTGGCCGAAAGCCCGATAATGGCGACGAGGCCGACGAGGAAGTAGACGTCGTTCGGCATGCCGCGCAGCATCACCGCCGCCACCGAACCGATGACGCCGAGCGGCACCACCAGCATGACCGAGAGCGGAATGGACCAGCTTTCATAAAGCGCCGCCAGCAGCAGGAAGACGAACAGCACGCTGAGGCCGATAAGTGCCGGCGCCTGCGAGCCCGACTGGATTTCCTGCAGCGACTGCCCAGTCCATTCGAAACCGAAACCACCAGGCAACTCACGCGCCAGACGCTCCATTTCGGCAATCGCATCACCGGAGGAGTAACCGGGCGCGGACTGGCCGCTGACACGGATTGCCGGATAGCCGTTATAACCGACCACCTGCGAGGGACCGCGAACCCATTCCACCGAAGCGAATGAGCTGACCGGCACCATGCCACCATTGGCATTGCGGACGTTGAGGTTCAAAAGATCCTCGGTCTTCATACGCTGGCCCTGCTCCGCCTGCACCGTCACGCGCTGCATGCGGCCGGCATTGGGGAAGTCGTTGACGTAGGACGAACCCATATTGGCCGAGATGGTGGCGTTGATGTCGCTGAAGGTGACACCGAAGGTGTTGGCCTTTTCACGGTCGATGATGAGGTTCACCTGCGCCGCATCCGGCATGCCTTCGATGCGAAGACCGGCAAGGATGGGGCTCTGGCGGGCGGCGGCCATGAGCTGGGCGCCTGCTGCGCTGAGTGCGGTTTGACCGGCACCCGACCTATCCTGAAGACGGAAGGTGAAGCCGCTCGAGTTGCCCAGACCCTGAATAGGCGGCGGCGACAAGGCGAACGACATGGCATCCGGCAGGCCCCAAAGCTTGCCGTTGATCCGGGCGGAGATGGCCGCAGCCGAATCCTCGGGTCCACGTTCGCTCCAGTCCTTCAGCGTCGCGAAAGCAAGGCCGGCATTCTGGCCTGACCCTGAGAAGGAGAAGCCCGAGATCGCAATGACGCGCTCCACCGCCGGCTCTTCCATGAAGATTTTCTCGATCTGCTGGATGGATTGCAGGGTGCGCTCGGTGCTGGCTTCCGCCGGCGCCTGAATATCGACGATCAGATAGCCCTGGTCCTCGTTTGGCAGGAACGAGCTTGGCAGCTGCATATAGGCCCAGCCGAGACCGGCAAGCAGAGCCGCATAGATGATCATGAAGCGGCCTGAGCGCTTGATGATGCCGCCCACCGAGGAGGAGTATTTGTGCGACGCCTTATCGAAATTGCGGTTGAACCAGCCAAAAAATCCTTTCTTCTCGTGATGCCCTGCCTTGATCGGCTTCAGGAACGAGGCGCAGAGCGCGGGCGTGAGCGACAGCGCGAGGAAGCCCGAGAACAGGATGGAAACTACCATGGTCAGACTGAACTGTTGGTAGATGATGCCGACAGCGCCCGGGAAAAAGGCCATCGGCACGAACACCGCGGTCAGCACCAGCGTGATGCCTATGATGGCACCCGAAATCTGGCCCATGGCCTTTCGGGTCGCCTCCTTCGGCGACAGATGCTCCTCAGCCATGATGCGTTCGACATTCTCGACAACGACGATCGCGTCGTCCACCAGAATGCCGATGGCGAGAACCATCGCGAACATGGTGAGCACGTTGATCGAGAACCCCGAGACATACATGACGGCGCAGGTGCCCAGCAGCGCCACGGGCACCACCAGTGTCGGAATGATCGTGTAGCGGATGTTCTGCAGGAAGACGAACATCACCACGAAGACAAGGATCATTGCCTCGATCAGCGTGTGAATGACCTTCTCGATCGAGATCTTGACGAAGGGACTGGTATCATAGGGAATCTCATATTCGATGCCCTGCGGGAAATAACGCGACAACTCTTCCATCGTCGCGCGAACGCCTTCGGAGGTCTGCATGGCATTTGCCGTTGGTGACAGCTGTACGCCGATGGCAGCACTCGGTTTACCGTTGAGGCGGCTCGAGAAATTGTAGCTCTCGCCGCCCACTTCGACACGCGCGACATCACGCAGCCGCACCGATGAACCGTCGGGATTGGCGCGCAGCACGATGGAGCCGAATTCCTCGGGCGAGGTCAGCTGGCCCTGGACGTTGACGGTCGCAGAAATCTGCTGGCCGACAGGGTTTGGCGATGCGCCGATGCGGCCGGCGGCAACCTGCGAGTTCTGCGCCTGAATGGCGTTGATGACATCGTCCGAGGTCAGGCTGAGACCCAACATCTTGTCGGGATCCATCCAGATGCGCATGGAGCGCTGGGTAGCGAACAGCTGTGCGCTGCCGACACCCGGCACACGGCGCAATTCACCCAGCACGTTACGGCTGAGATAATCGCCAAGACCGATGGCATCGGTGTTGCCGTCGACGGAGGTCAGCGCCACCATCATCAGAAACGATGTGCCGGCCTGTTCGACACGCAGGCCCTGCTGCGTCACAGACCGGGGCAGACGGGGCTCGACACGCGCGATGCGGTTTTGAACTTCGACCTGGGCTTCGCCGATATTGGTACCCGGCTCGAAGGTCACGTTGATCGAAATACGGCCGGAGGATTCCGACGTCGATTCAAAGTAGATGAGACCGGGAACGCCGTTCAGCTCTTCCTCGACGGGCCGGGTAACACTCTGATAGATGTCTTCCGGCGAGGCACCCGGATAGTTGGTGCCGATCGAAATCTGCGGCGGGGCCACATTCGGATATTGCGCAATCGGCAGCATGGGTATGGCGAGCAGGCCCGCCAGCATGATGAAGATGGCGACGACCCAGGCAAAAATGGGCCGATCGATGAAAAAACGTGCCATGGAAATCGGTCCTTATTGCTTCGCGGCGGCCGCGGGGGCAGCAGCGACATCAGGCTCCTGCGACCACGGTTCGGGCTTCACCTTGGCGCCCGGCGCGGTTTTCTGGAAACCTTCGGCGACGACGCGGTCGCCATCGTCAAGGCCTTCCGAAATCACCCAGCGGTCACCGATGGAGCGGCCGACGCTGACGCGCCGCTGTTCGACGGTATCCTCGGCATTAACGACAAGCACGCTTGCCTGCCCGCCCGCATCGCGCTGCACTGCCTGCTGCGGCACGGCAAAGGCCGCCTTCTGAATGCCCTGCTGGATCTGGACGCGGACATACATGCCCGGCAAAAGATCACCATTCGGGTTGGGGAATTCGCCGCGCAGCGTCACCTGGCCGGTAGTTTCATCCACCGCCGCTTCGGAGAACAGCAGGCGGCCGGAAACCGGATAACGGCTGCCGTCATCAAACAGCAGATTGACTTCGGCCTCGTTCTGGCCGGTCATCAGCTGGCCGTCCTGCAGCGCCTTGCGCAGGCGAATGAGATCGGCGGCGGGCTGGGTGAAGTCGGCATAGATCGGATCAAGCTGCTGGATCGTTGCCAGGCTTTCCGAACCGGTGGCGCTGACCAGCGCGCCTTCGGTGATGCGTGCCCGGCCGATGACGCCGCTGATCGGGGCCTTCACATCGGCATATTGCAGATTAAGCCTTGCTTCCGCAACGCCGGCCTCCGCCACCGCCACTTCGGCATCGGCCTGCGCCAGCAAAGCGATGGCGTTGTCGAATTCCTGCTGCGAGCCGACATTGGAGCGGCGCAGCTGCTGCTGTCGGTCGGCGGTCTGCCTCGCCTGCAGTTGGGCGGCCTGCGCCCGGCGTAGCGTACCCTCGGCGCTATCGACACGTACCTGGAATGGCGCACGATCGATCCGGTAGAGAACGTCGCCTTCCTTCACCAGCGAACCCTGCTCAAACACCCGCTCCACGATGATGCCTGAAACGCGTGGGCGCACTTCGGCAAGCCGCGTCGGCGCGATGCGCCCCGGCAATTCGTTGGTGATGGGCAGTTCTTCCGGCTTCACGGCCACAACCTTGACCGCACCGGGCGGAGGTGCGGCGGGCGCGGACGCCTGCTCATCGCTACACCCGACCAGAACGATGCCTGTCAACAACACCGCTGCGATCTGCCCAAATCTCTTCGCCATACTGCGCTCCGAATCCACAAAATAAGTCACATTTACATACATACTAAGACGTATGTAAAATTCCGGCAATAGAATTGTTGCAGCGCAAAAACACGCTCACGCGCTTGTGAAGAAGCGCGCGGCCCTAACCGGACACCAAGGAAGACTGGAATCGTGAAATGGGTGGGAAAGTCAGGCCAATCGCATCGACATCATCCTCGGGCTTGTCCAGAGGATCTGCGAGGTCCTGATTTTGTTGACGTGTTTAAATCCTTGGGACAAGCCCAAGGACGACGTCGAGATAATGCAATCGTCGCAGCAGACAAGAACGCCCCGCCCCTTGAATCCACCCTTGCCGCTTTATCCTCAGAAGAGGCGTTTCAGCGAGGAGGCTTCCGACTGAGGGCTGCTCTTCGTCGTATCGCTATTGTCTGCAGAACGGCTGCGCAGGGCCGCATAATAAGCGTTCTTCTGCTCGTACATGTTCATGTCGGCCCGGCGCACCACCGATTCCATCGTTTCGCCAGCCTCACTGGTCGCCACGCCCAGCGACAGGCTCAGCGGCGCGCTGGAATAGAACTGGTTATTGATCTTCAGCAACTCATAGACCGTGTCGACCATGGCGGCTGCCACCTGCTTGTCGGCGCCGGGAAGAAGGATGGCGAATTCGTCACCGCCAATGCGCGCGGCATGATTTGGCGCGGTCACCACGCCATTCAGCACCTCGCCCACCCGCCGCAGCAACGCGTCACCGGCATCGTGGCCGAGCTTGTCATTGGCATCCTTCAGGCCGTTGAGATCAATGACGATGGCAGAAACCGGCCTCAGTGCGCTGCGCTCCAGCCGGTTCAACTCGTCCGAATAAAAAGCGCGGTTATGCAGTTTGGTCAGCACATCGTGCTTGCCGAGATATTCGAGATAGGCTTCCGCCTTCTTGCGCGCGGTAATATCCGTCAGCGCCACCTGCACCAGCGACCAGTCCCGCTCATGGCCGGGAAAGACGGAAAAATGCAGGAGGACGTGCCGCTCCGAACCGTCGAGCGCATAATTCACCACCTCGCGGTGATGGGTGAGATTGCCGTTCCAAAGCTCGATCAGCTGTTCCCGGAACGGCTTTTCCATCTCGCCGCGGAAAATATCGCCAAGCCGCTGCAACAGAACCTGCCGGTCCGCCGCACAGAAAAGGTCGAGCGTCGCCTGATTGACGTCGATCACCCGGATTTCGCTCATGCATTGCCGCACGAATTCGGGATGCACATCCATGAACACCCGGAAATCGACAATCCCGCGATCCCTCACCTCTTCGATCAGCCGCCGTACCCGGCTGAAATCTTCCACCCAGAGGGAGACCGGCGAATGTTTGAACATGCCCTCGGCATAACGGCGGTTGAGAAGTTCCTTGCGGCGGGCTTCCTCCCGCTCCGTCACATCCTCCGTCGTCAAAAGCAGCCGGCCGAGCGTATCCTCGTGGCCGGGAATGACGGCGCCGCGCAGCTGGATGTCGAGCCGCCGGCCGCCGATAGAATAGTTCACCGCATTGCTGGTGAATTCCGTCCGGCCCGCCCAGAGTTCGGAAAGCTCGTTCACATGGCTTTCCAGCATGTCGTCGCGAAAAATCCGGTGCAGATTGTCAACGAGATGCGCCTGGTCGCGGGCCTCGAACAGTTCCAGCGTCTTGGCGTTGACCTCTATCACGCGGATTTTCTGCGAACAGGCCGCCACCCGCGATAAATCCTCCAGAAGAAACGCTCTGATATCTTCTATACCCTCAGCCCGCCAGATATCGAACTGGCTCTTCACCTCGCTGAAATCTTCGATCCACATCGCCACGGGTGCAAGATTGAAGACATTGGTATCGATCGTCTCAGTCATACGGGCATTCTTCTCGAAAAGTAGATGCAGGCGGATGCCGGAATGGTACGGAACGGCGACAGCCGTCCGCACATCAAGATTTATTAGGGATATTGGACTTTAAGCAAGCATTTATCGCGCAAACCGCCGGATTGCGCGATAAATCAGGGGTCTCGCCGATGGATGCCCGTTACCAGAGCTTCACGTGGCGGTTCACATCCTTATAGAGCAGGTAACGGAACCGGCCTGGCCCACCCGCATAACAGGCCTGCGGGCAATAGGCGCGCAACCACATGAAGTCCCCCGCCTGCACCTCCACCCAGTCCTCGTTCAGCCGGTAGACTGCCTTGCCTTCCAGCACATAAAGGCCGTGTTCCATCACATGGGTCTCCATGAACGGAATGGTCGCACCCGGTTCGAAGGTGACGATGTTGAGATGCATATCGTAACGGACGTCTTCCGGATCGATGAAGCGCGTCGTCGCCCATTTGCCCTCCGTGTCAGGCATGGCCGACAAGGCAATCTCGTCTTCATGCGAAAAGATCGGCGGCGGCGGCTCAAGGCCGTCAACCGCCTGGAACGCCTTGCGAACCCAGTGGAATTTGACCGGCGCCTTGCTGGAGTTGTTCACCTGCCAGCACGCACCGGCCGGCAGGAAGGCAAACGAACCCTCCCGCAGGGCATGCTGCGCGCCTTCGAGCGTCACGGTCATCTCGCCTTCCACGACGAAGATCGCGGCTTCAGCCCTTTCGTCCGGCTCCGGCCGGTCGCTGCCGCCACCGGGCTGTACCTCAACGATATATTGCGCGAAAGTCTCGGAAAAACCGGTCATCGGCCGGGCGATGATCCAGGCCCGCGTGCCGGTCCAGTGCGGCAGCACGCTCGTCACGATATCGGACATCACGGTCTTGGGGATGACGGCATAGGCGGTCTTGAAAACAGCCTTGCTCGACAGCAGTTCCGTCTGCCCCGGCAGACCGCCCATATCCGAATAATATCTCTTCATTTCAGCCATTCCATTCTGCAACGCATTCGGCGCGGATTCTTAGGCCCGCGACGACGTTTAAGCAAATGGTTATTGGCAGGCGGAGACCGGCCGAAAGAGGTTACACTTTCTTTCGCATCGTCGCATAGACGATATTGTGGTTCTCGCCGAAAAACACCTCCGCCTCGATGCTCGATGGATCGGCGCTGGCATTGACGATCCGCCACATATCCGCCTTCGAGCGCAGCAGCAGAGCCCAGTTCATGAAGGTCTCCATATAGCCATCCACGACGATATCCTCGGAGAAGTTGGCAAAGAGGAACATGCCGCCGGGTTTCAGCATCTCCATGCAGCGCCGCGTCAGTTTGATCGCCACGCGGTCGTTCAGATAATCGTAAAGACCAGCCGCATAGATGAGATCGAAGCTGCCGAGTTCCTGCGTGCGCAGCACAATATCGCGTACCGAGCCGTCGATCGCCTCGATGCAGGTGCCGTTGAAATCGCGCGCGACGGAGCCGACGCTGAGCGGGTCCTGGTCGAGCGCCACCCAGCGCTTGATAGCGCCTTCTTTCAGCGCTGCGGAAGCATCGGCCTCGCGCAGATGGCCGGAAGCGATGGTGAGGATTTCCGTGTCCTTGCCGTGCCGGACGGCGGCCTCGTCAACAAAACGCGTCAGCAAATCGCGCCGCTCGCGCACGGCGACCGAGGAACTGGCATCCTTCGTATAGTCATAAAGGGCCGTGCCGAGCGGGGTGGCCCCGTTCACCTGTTCGGAGACGCTGGGATGACCATAGATGAAATCCAGCAATTGCGCGTCGCCCGAATAACCGCGCGGCTTTTCGAAGGACCAGCGCGTGAAGGGGTCTTCCAGAAAATGACCCGACACGGGGTGATTCTGTACCAGCGGAATCAGTTCAGCCCACACGCTTGAGTGGAGCTTCTCTCGCAGACCGTGCAGCGCCCCCGCGGTCCGATGTATTATCTCATGAGCCGAAACACGATTGTCGAATTGCTGCTGTGCCAATTCGAGAATGAGCGCGATTTCTGCTTTCGCGACCGCAAATTGCTCATCGAAAGTTTCCGTCTTTCGCGCAAAAATCTCTTTTGCGACAGTATCCGGGGTGATCAGACTTGCCCCGTCAAGATTTTTCTTCTTTACCCGCACCACATCAGCCTCCAGTATTAACACATTGTTAACTATACGTTTCTGGGAGACGGATGGCCACTCGCTTTCGATTTTTCAGCGGTGTAGGGATACATTAGTAAATTAGCGTACTTTTTTGGTCACACTCGTGGGTAGGGGAGAAAGCGGATACGTGATTTAGTGAAACTTAATGTTGCGAACGTATGATGCGTTCTTCTTCCCGGTGTTTTCCGCTCGCATTGGGAGAGATTGACGAGAACCCGCGCCAGTGCATTAGCACACGGAAAAGTGGAATAAGCAGTTACTTGATTAAGTATACGCAACACTATGGGAAAGTGCATGAAGCACACATTGGGAGAGGTGAGTGGACAGCAAGACTATCGGCGGCCGGACTCCCGGTTTTCTGATGAACTTCTTGCCCTTTACCAACAGGAAGGCGAGCGCAGTCGCCGCGGTTCAATTCGGCGAGGCCTGTGGACGGCCGTTTTTATCTATCTGCTGTTTGCCGCAACCGACATCATTCTGATACCCGACGTCGCATTTTATACCATTTTCGCACGTTTCGTCGTCGTCCTGTCCTCTTTGCTGACGCTGGAGATCCAGCTGCGCAAGGGCGCAAGTACGGCAGCCCTTGATCTCACCTGCGCCACCGCGCTGGTCATGGGCTATATCGGCTGGCTGGTGCCTTCGCTTTTCACCGACAATATCGAAAACATGTCCTACTACATGGTTTTCGGGGCTATCTTCATGATGGGCGCTAATCTGTTTTTCAGCTTCCGCTTCCATCTGTCGCTGGTGTCATCAGGCATCATTCTCGTCACCTATTTTCTGGCGTCGACGCAGTTTCCCGAGGATGTTTTCTACAAATTCGCGTTCGGCACCTTCTACATTTCGTGCTTCGTCTTCACCTCCTATGTGAACTGGAACCTCAACCGCGAGCGTTACCACGTCTTCCTCAACGCGCTGGAAGCAAAGGCGCAGCAGAAGGCAGCGGATGAGCGTGGACAGGCGCTGCTGCGGCTCTCCAATACCGATTCCCTGACCGGCCTGCAGAACCGCCGCGCCATCGACCATCATCTGCGGCTGCTGTGGGACAATTGGAGCAAAAAGGGAGAGGGTTTCGCCGTCCTTCTGATCGACGTCGACTTCTTCAAGAAATACAACGACCGCTACGGCCACCAGGAAGGCGACAAATGCCTGATGACGGTGGGCAACGCGCTGCAGGATGCAATCATCGACCACGGCGCCTCGATCGGCCGCTACGGCGGTGAAGAATTCATCGTGCTGGTGCCGTTCAAATCCAAGCAGCAGGTGGGCGAGCTTGCCGAGACGATCCGCCACACCGTTGAAGAGCTTTCGCTGGCGCATGACCAACGTCGCGACGGCACTTTCATCGTCACCGTCAGCATCGGCGCCTCTTTCACTCGCCCCAATCCCGACGGCAAGCTTGAGAAAATCATCAACGAAGCCGACCGCGCGCTCTATATCGCCAAGGGCAACGGCCGCAACTGCATGAAGCTGTTCGATCCTGAAGATCCGCAGACCAGCGATGAGACCGAGAACATTGCCGCCCTGCTGAAGATCGCCATCGCGGAAAATCTCGTTTCCCTCGTCTATCAGCCGATCCTCAACGTCTCCACCAATGAGACCGCAGGCGTCGAGGCCCTGATGCGGCTTCGCCTGCTGGACGGCAATCTGGTGTCGCCCGGTATTTTCATTCCGATTGCCGAACGCACCGGCACGATCATGGAATTGGGCCTTTGGACCATCAAGACCGTCTGCAAGCAGCTTCTTGCCGATGACAGGGTGGATGTCGTCAGCGTCAATGTCTCGCCGATGCAATTGAAAAATCCGGGTTTTGCCACCTCGGTTGCGGCCATCCTCGTGGAGGCCGGCATTGCCGGCAACAGGCTTGCCTTCGAGATCACGGAAGGCGTCGACATGGAAATGCATTCCGACGTTTTACGCTGCCTGAGCGACCTGAAGACGCTTGGCATCAATATCTGGCTGGATGATTTCGGAACCGGTTTCGCCGGCCTTTCCTGGCTGCGCATGACGGATTTCGACACGGTCAAGATCGATCGCTCCTTCCTGCAGGACAGCAACACGCCGCGCGGCCGCGCGATGTTGCAGGACATGATCCGCCTCATCCGCAATCGCGGCCACAAGATCCTCATCGAAGGCGTGGAAACGGAAGACCAGCTGAGACTCGTACGCCAGATGGAGATCGACTACGCGCAGGGCTATTATATCGGCCGTCCGGTCGTCGCCGAACGGCTGGGCGCGGCGGCAACGCCCTATCCGCGCCCAAACATGCTGATGCGCCCCGCCTGATCCGGCGATGGTAGGCCGCCGTCATCCATAGGCGGCTTTAATGATAGGTGGGTGGGCTGACCGAGAATTTTTCCGCAAGCTCCGAAAAGGCCGCCCGTGTAACGGGATCGACAGGCGCGCCTTCCCTCTCCCGTTTTGCCGCAACCGCCCATTCCCGGTCGCCCGGCGCCATGACCTTGCAATCTTCGCGGGCGGGTGATCCGCGCAGCACTTCGAGATAACGTTTCATACCCTCGTCGAACACGTCCCGCTCCAGGAAGGCCTCCGGCTTCAGCGCCAGAACGAAGGCTCCAAGCCCGCGCGGCGTTGAAAAATCCGGCCCGCCCATGGGGGCGAGATCGAAACTGAGCTTCATGCCGGTAAGAACGGCGCTGAAAATCTCGACCACTCCTGCCAGCGCCGCACCCTTGAAACCGAATTCACCGCCAACGGGGGCAAGCATCTCGACGGCATTGGGGTCGCGCGTATCGACGCCGTCGCCATCCGAGGCAACGCCTTGCGGCAATTGTTGGCCAAGGCTCCGGTAGAGCAGAACGCGATTATACGGCACGGCGCTTGTGGCCATATCCAGCAGCCAGGGCATATCATCCGCTGCCGGCACACCGACGGCAATCGGGTTGGTGCCGTGGAACCGCATGGCACCATCATGCAAGCGCACGAAACTGTCCGAATTGCAGAAGGTGAGGCCGATATAACCCTGCCGGGCCGCTTCCAGCGCATAAGCGCCGGCCGGGCCGAAATGCGAGGAGTTGCGGATCGCCACCGCGCCAATGCCGAATTTCTCCGCAAGCGCCATGGCATTCTCCATGGCCGCATAGGTGGCGCGGGCGCCATGGGCGTGATCGGCATCGATCGTTTCTACGGCGCCGAAGCCGGAAACCCGGCTGATCTGCGGCCGCCGGTTGAGGCGTCCACCTTCAAGGGCCGTGACATAGTGGGCAAGCAGGCGCACGCCGTGGCTGTCCACGCCAAGCCTTGTGCCATGCATCATGGCGCGGGTCGCCGCACCGGCCGTTTCCTCATCGGTGCCGACGGCCAGAAAAACGGCGCGGCAAAACCGCTCCAACTCGTCCAGCCTCGCCAGAACAGTGGCCTTTTCGTTACCGTGCGTCATGAGGGAACCCTACCCAATTCCAGAATCTATGCCGCACAGGCTATTCACGGGGCGCGTTTTTGCAATCGAATATCGCGACCGAAACGCCAATAAGCGCTCAAGATACGACAACCTCATATCCATGATTCCGGGTTTGCGCCGGAAACCAGTGCGATCAAGTCCTTGATCTCAGAAGTCCCTTCCACGTCGCACACGCGACGTGGCTGTATGCCGGGTCGAGCCCGGCATCACGAGGTCGCAGGAGCGGTACTTGAAATCCTCACCGTAGAACCGGTGTGAAATCAGTCGTCCGCGCCGACCGTTTCGAAACCACCACGCTCACCGGCGATGATGGCGCGTTTGCCGACATGGTTGGCCGGGCCCACAATGCCTTCCTGCTCCATGCGTTCCACCAGCGAGGCAGCGCGATTGTAACCCACGGACAGGCGCCGCTGGATATAGGAGGTCGAGCACTTCTTGTCGCGCATCACCACCTTGACGGCCTTTTCATAGAGATCGTCGCTGTCATCCTCGCCCATGGCGGTCTTGTCGAAAACAGCGGCATCCTCTTCGACCTCTTCATCGGCCTCATCGGCGTCTTCCGTAACGGTGCCGAGATATTCCGGGCGACCTTGGGTCTTCAGATGCGCCACGACCTTTTCCACTTCTTCGTCCGAAACGAACGGACCGTGGACACGGGCAATGCGGCCGCCGCCCATCATGTGCAGCATGTCGCCCTGGCCGAGCAGATGCTCCGCGCCCTGTTCGCCAAGGATGGTGCGGCTATCGATCTTTGAGGTCACCTGGAAGGAGATACGGGTCGGGAAGTTCGCCTTGATCGTGCCGGTAATGACATCGACTGACGGGCGCTGGGTCGCCATGATCAGGTGGATGCCGGCAGCGCGTGCCATCTGCGCCAGACGCTGAATCGCGCCTTCGATCTCCTTGCCGGCGACCATCATCAGGTCGGCCATTTCATCGACGATGACGACGATGTAAGGCATGGCGGTGAGATCCATTTCCTCCTGCTCGTAAACCGCTTCGCCTGTCGCACGGTCAAAACCGGTCTGCACGTTGCAGAATACCGTCTCGCCCTTCGCGCGGGCGGCAGCCGCCCTTGCATTGTAACCGTCGATATTGCGCACGCCGAGACGCGACATCTTGCGATAGCGGTCTTCCATTTCGCGCACGGCCCATTTCAGCGCCATGACCGCCTTTTTCGGATCGGTGACAACGGGCGTCAGGAGATGCGGGATGCCGTCATAAACGGAAAGCTCAAGCATCTTCGGATCGACCATGATCAGGCGGCATTCTTCCGGTTTCAGACGGTAGAGCAGCGACAGGATCATGGTGTTGATGGCGACCGACTTGCCGGAACCGGTGGTGCCAGCGACCAGCAGATGTGGCATCTTGGCCAGTTCGGCGATAACGGGTTCGCCGCCGATGGTCTTGCCGAGGCAGAGCGCGAGCTTCTGGCGGGTTTCGGCGTAGTCCGTCGCTTCGATCAGTTCACGCAGATAGACCGTTTCACGCACCGGGTTCGGCAGTTCGATGCCGATGACATTGCGGCCGGGCACGACGGCAACACGCGCCGAGAGCGCCGACATGGAGCGGGCGATATCGTCGGACAGACCGATGACGCGCGAGGATTTGACGCCGGGGGCCGGCTCGAACTCGTAAAGCGTCACGACCGGGCCGGGGCGAACATCGATGATCTCGCCCTTGATGCCGAAATCCTCAAGCACGCTTTCGAGAAGCCCGGCGCTCTGTTCCAGCGCTTCGGGCGTCATGGTCGTGGTCTGCTGGACGCGTGCCTGCTGCAGAAGATCGATGGAGGGATATTCATATTCTCCCTCGGCAAAGACCGGCGCTTCGCGGAACATTGGCTGCGAGGCCTGAATGGGTGCGCGAGCGGTGAAACGCGGCTCCGCCACTATTCTTTCTGCCGGCTGGCTTTCAATCGGCTGGACCTGCTCGACGGGCCGCTGCGGCTCGACGAGCACGGAGACCTCCGCCACCGGCTGTGGCGTGATCTCCTGTTCGACGGCAGGAACGATGGCCTGACGCACACCGATTTCCCGGTACATCCGGATCGCGGAACCACCGGGCACGGTGACGACCGGAGGTTCGGACGAAAGCACGACGGCGGCGGCAGCGGGCACGGAAACAGCAGGGATAGACGCCGTCAGCGCCGGGTTCGTCAAAGCTGGGTTTACGAAGGTGGGATCGGCAAAATTGGTGCGGATATAGGCGGGAACAGTCTCCACTGCCTCACTTGGCAGATCAAGCGTCATGACTTCCCAGAACAACTCATCCGGCAGATGGGCGGCAAAGGCTGGGACGGACGCAGCCGGCACGGTAGCCTGCGGCGCAGCCGCTGGCTGTGCGTCGGGCATCGGCTGAACAGGGGAAAATACCCGCTGTGCCAGCGCTTCCACCATGGGCGCCGCCGTCAGCGGCTGAGCCGGCACCAGCGCGGCGGCCGCGGCTTCTTCTGCCTGCTTGCGGGCAAGTTCCAGACGCAATTTATAGGTCAGCGCCCTTGCACCGCGCGCATCGGGCGGCTGCGGCAGAAACGGCATGCGCTGCGGCGGCACACGCTGCTCCGCCGGTTTTACGACCGGCTGTGATGCGACAGTGGTTTCTTCCTGCGATACTGCCACTGGCTCCAGCATCTCTGGCGCGGCGACAGCAACCACTTCCTCATCGGAAATCTCGGGCTCTTCCGGGATATTCGGCGTCTCGACCGGCATGCGTCGATTAAAGGCGCTTTCCGGCGTGCGGGTAAAGCGCACATTGGGGCCAAGCACAAAAGCATTCTGCCAGCCGGGCATTTCGGCACGGCCTTCAATGGCGTCGGCTGCGCTGACATCGGCATTCGGCCGGGGCGTCGCACCCGCTTTCATCGCCGTCTGCTGCCCGGCAACCGCCTTGCCGCCGGCATGACGAGCGTTGTCGCTCCCCTCCCCTGCGTTATTGGACGAATTCTGGAATCTGGATCGGGAGAAGCTCATGGCAGCGTGCACACTCATCATAAACGTACATATTTCGGTCTCCCTGAAATAGAAAATAAAGGTTAATTACCCCTTTCCAAACCGGGCTATGGCAACAGATTTTCAACTCTTCCACAGCCAAAGAGCGGCACATCCTGACGGTGAAAGACCATCCCAAGCTGTTAATTTTAATTGATTAAATCCAGTTTTTGAGTGGCGCCATCAGGTAATGGACACGGCGGGAGAAAAGCGATTGCCGCTTTAAGGCATATTGTTTCAGCCAAGGCGCTCGCAACGTAAAATCATTGCTGTAAACCCCGCGAATTAACGTGGACACTGCCGAGGTTGCAGTCTTAAGATCGGCGCGCCGCGGGCCAAGCGGAAAGGCCCGTCTCGCCCTCATTTCCGGAGTGAAATTCATGTCGCCTGTCCAGCTTTCCCGCCGCTCGCTTCTCAAGACCTCGCTTGCGCTTGCCGCAACCACGGGACTGGCGGGAATTGCCGCAGCGCAGGAGAAATCCGGGGGGCGATTGATCGTTGCGGCCGATTCCGAGCCGAAAAACCTCAACCCGGCCATCGTCGCCTCCAACGGCGTGTTTTATATCGCCAGCAAGATCGTCGAGCCGCTGGCGGAAGCCTCCTTTAACGGCAAGGACGGGCTGGAGCCGCGGCTTGCGACCGAATGGCAGGGATCGGATGATGGCCTCAGCGCCACATTCAAGCTGCGCGAAGGCGTGACCTGGCATGACGGCAAACCCTTCACCTCGGCGGACGTGGCCTTTTCGGCGCTCTCCGTGTGGAAACCGCTGCAGAACCTCGGGCGGCTGGTCTTCGCCAATCTCGAAAAGGTGGAAACGCCCGACGACCACACGGCCGTCTTCCATTTTTCCAAGCCCACGCCGTTCCAGCTCATCCGCAATGCGCTGCCGGTGGTCACCAGCGTCGTGCCGAAACATCTCTATGAAGGCACCGATATCGCCGCCAATCCGGCCAATACCAAACCGGTCGGCACCGGTCCCTTTGTGTTTGCCGAATACAAGCCCGGCGAATATTACCGCCTGACCCGCAATCCCAATTACTGGGCCAAGAACCAGCCGCAGCTCGACGAGATCATCTATCGCGTCCTGCCCGACCGCGCGGTCGCTGCTTCGGCGCTGGAAGCGGAAGAAATCCAGCTGGCAGCTTTCTCCGCCGTACCGCTGGCCGATCTCGCCCGCATTGCCAAGCAGCCGGGCATCAAGGTGATCGCCGATGGTTACGAGGCGCTGACCTATCAGCTGGTGGTGGAAATCAACCACCGTCGCAAGGAACTGGCCGACCTGAAAGTCAGAAAGGCCATCGCCCACGCCATCGACAAGAAATTCGTCATCGACAAGGTGTTCTTGGGTTATGCCACGGCATCGACAGGTCCCGTGCCGAAAAACGCGCCGGAATTTTACACCGACGATGTCGAGACCTATGATTTCGACGTCGCCAAGGCCAACGCCCTGCTGGACGAGGCCGGTTATGCGCGCGGCCCGAACGGCACACGTTTTGCGCTGAAACTTCTGCCCGCCCCCTATTTCAACGAAACCAAGCAGTTCGGCTCCTATCTGCGTCAGGCGCTCCAGGAGATCGGCATCGATGCCGAGCTGGTCAATAACGACGCCGCCGCGCACCAGAAGGCCGTTTATACCGACCACGCCTTCGATCTTGCCATTGCACCGCCGGTGTTCCGTGGCGATCCGGCAATCTCGACCACCATTCTGGTGCGCTCCGGCATTCCGGCAGGCGTCGGCTTCTCCAATCAGGGCGGTTATGAGAACAAGACGCTCGATATGCTGATCGACAAGGCGGCGGAAACCGTGGATGCGGCTGCGCGCACCGCACTTTACAAGGATTTCCAGAAACAGGTCGCCGCCGATCTGCCGCTGATAAACGTCGCAGAATGGGGTTTCATCACGGTGGCGCGCGACACGGTCAAACATGTCGCCAGCAATCCGCGCTGGGCGGTTTCCAACTGGGCGGATACGGCGGTCGATAGCTGAGGCAGCGCCGTGAGACGCGCGGCGACATTGCTGCGGCGAAGGGCTCTCAGCACCATTCCGGTGCTGCTGATCGTTCTCATCTTCACCTTCGTCCTGCTTGAAAATGCCTCCGGTGATGCGGTGGATGCCTATCTCGTTTCCATCGGCGGCGGCGATGCCGGGCTGCGGGATGCGCTGCGCGAACAATATGGCCTCGATGGTTCGATGCTCGCCCGTTTCTGGCTTTATGCCAGTTCGGTGCTGCGGCTCGATTTCGGCTGGTCGCTTGCCTTCGACCGGCCGGTGCTGGGGCTTATCCTCGAGCGACTGCCGAACACGCTGCTCCTGATGGGCAGCGCCACGGTACTCGCCTTCATCCTCGGCACCACGCTCGGCATCATCGCCGGCGCGCGCCCCGGCGGGCTGACGGACCGTGTCCTTTCAACGCTTTCGCTTGCACTTTACGCAACGCCCGGTTTCTGGCTCGGCCTCGTGCTTGCCATCGTCTTTGCCGTGCAGCTCCGCTGGCTGCCAACCTCAGGCATCGAAACAATCGCCTCGGGCAAGCAGGGTTTTGCAAGGGCGGTGGATATCGCCCGCCATCTCGTCCTGCCCGTCGCCAGCCTCGGCCTCATCTATCTGGCGCTGTTCCTGCGCGTCATGCGCACCGCCATGGCGGCGATCTGGCCGCTGGATTTCGTGCTTTTTGCAGAAGCCAAGGGGCTTTCCAGACGGCGCATCGTGCTGCGTCACGTTGCCCGCAACGCGGCGCTGCCTCTGATCACCGTGCTTGGCCTGCAGGCCGCCACCATGCTGGGCGGCAGCGTGGTGATCGAAAGCGTCTTTGCCATTCCGGGTTTCGGCCGGCTGGCGCAGGAGGCCGTCAGCGGCCGTGACACGCCGCTCTTGATGGGCATTATCCTCACCAGCGCCGTCTTCGTCATCCTCGTCAATCTCGCCGTCGACATTCTCTATGCCGTCCTCGATCCACGCATTGGCAGCGGGGAGAGCACGGCATGAATTTCGCTCTCCGGCTCCTGCGCAGTTTCGAAGGTGTGACCGGCTTCATCATCCTCGCATTGCTTGTGGTGACGGCGCTCGCCGCGCCTCTCGTGTTTCCCGGCGATCCGCTGGCCATCGTCGGCGAGCCGCTGATCGCGCCTTTCACGGATGCGGCCCTGCCGCTCGGCACTGACCGGCTCGGCCGCAATGTGCTGGCCGAGCTTGCCCATGGCGCGCAGGCCTCCCTGCTCGTCGGCATGGGTGCGGCGGCCGCCGCCCTTGTTATCGGCACCGTCATCGGCACGATTGCCGGTTTTGCCGGCGGCCTCGTGGATGAAGCGCTGATGCGCGTCACCGATGCCTTCCAGATCGTGCCGAATTTCCTGCTGGCGCTCGCCTTCGTCAGCACCATCGGCCCCTCCATGCCCATTGTCATTCTGGCCATTGCGCTCGGCGCATGGGCGGATCCGGCGCGGCTGATGCGGGCGCAGGTGTTGAGCATCCGCGAGCGTGACTTTGTGCAATCCGCCCGCGCCATCGGCATGCATCCGCTGGAAATCGCCTTCCGGCAAATATTGCCCAACGCCCTGCCGCCGGTTCTGGCGCTGGCCGCCATCATCGTCGCCGCTGCCATCCTCACCGAGGCGGCGCTGTCCTTCCTCGGGCTTGGCGATCCCAATATCGTTACCTGGGGGTCGATGATCGCCGAGGGACGCAACGTGCTCCGCTCGGCGGCGTTCCTGTCCGTCATCCCCGGCATCGGCCTGCTGGTTACCGTGCTCGGCGTCTATCTTTTCGGAGAAGGCATCAACAGGGCGATGGCGACGAGGAGGCTGACGCCATGAGCGGCAACGCACTTTGCCGGATAGACGATCTCAGCGTCCGTTATGCAGCGGCCGACGCACCGGCGTTGCGCAGGGTTTCCCTGACGATACGGCAGGGAGAAAGGCTGGCGATCATCGGCGAAAGCGGTTCGGGCAAATCCACGCTCGGCAAGGCGATCGCCGGGCTTCTGCCCGCAAGCGCGCAGGTTTCGGGTGATATATCCTGGAGCCGAGACAGCGGCCTTTTCACCGGCAGACCGATGCCGGGCCGCGATATCGGCACGATCTTTCAGGATACCGGCGCGACGCTGAACCCGGTTCTGACCATCGGCGAACAGGTGGCCGAAGTCGCGGTGCGGCATCTCGGTCTCTCCTGGCGGCAGGGGCGCGATCTTGCCCGCGATCTTCTGGAAAGGGTGCGGCTGCCACATCCTTCACACCTGCTTTCCGCCTATCCGCACCAGCTTTCCGGCGGACAGAGGCAGCGTGTGGCGATTGCCGCCGCCATTGCGGCGCGTCCCGCGATCCTGATTGCCGACGAGGCGACGAGCGCTCTCGACACGGTAACCCAGGCGGCAATCGCCGCCCTGCTGGATGGTCTCGTGCGCGAAGAGGAAACAACGCTTGTTTTCATCACCCATGATATCGGCCTTGCCTCCAGCCTTGCCGATGACATCGCCGTTCTGAGCGCCGGAGAACTTGTGGAACACGGCCCGGCCCGCCGGGTACTTTCCGCACCCACACATCCTTACACCCGCACGCTGCTTGCCGATTATCTCGATCTTTCGACCCCGCCGCTCATCAGCGAGGCCGTGCCATGAACGAAACCCTTCTGAGCGTGGATGGCCTGTCCAAGACTTACCGGACCGGCTCAAGAACGGTGCGGGCGCTCTCCGGTATCTCGTTTTCGCTCAAGCGTGGCGAGACGCTGGGGCTGGCCGGCCCCTCCGGCTGCGGAAAATCGACGCTGGCACGCATCCTCATGCGGCTCATTCTTGCCGACGAGGGCGCTGCTGTGCGTTTTGAAAACCGCAACTGGCTTGCGCTTGGCGGCAGCGAATTGCGCGCCGCCCGGCAGCAGATGCAGATGGTGTTTCAGGATACGCATGGAGCCTTCAACCCACGCGCCACCGTTGAAGACGCCATAAGCGAGCCCCTGCGCATTCACCGTATCGTTAAAAGACGCGACCGTGCGGCGGAAATATCCCGCCTTCTCGACCGCGTCGGCCTGCCCGCTGCCTATGCCGGCCGCTCCGTCTTCGAGCTTTCGGGCGGGCAGAGGCAGCGCGTGGCCATTGCCCGCGCCATCGCGCTCAAGCCGTCGCTCCTCATTATGGACGAAGCGGTCTCGGCACTCGATGTTTCGGTTCGCCGGCAGATCCTTGAACTGCTGGTGGAAATACAGCGGGAAATGGCGATTTCCTGTATTTTCGTATCCCACGATCTCGCCGTCATCCGCGCTGTCTGCCACCGTGTCGCGATCATGGAGACGGGGCGGATCGTCGAAATCGGCGAGACGGGAGCGATCATTTCCGCCCCGCAATCCTCGACCGCCAGAAGCCTGATCGATGCTGCACCGCGGCTCATCACCACCCTGCAAGGATAAGACATGCCTGCCCCGGATTACGCATTGCTCCTCGACCCACCCGCTTTCCCTGCCGAGCGTTACGCCATGCTGGCCGACCGGCTGGCGGCCCTGATGGGCACCGAAAACGACGTGCTGCTAATACAGGCGGAAGCCGTGCTGGCGCTGGAGGCAGCGGCGACAAGCCTTGCGCGGCCGGGGTTGAGGGCGCTCAATATCGTCACCAGCCCCTATGGCGCATGGTTCGGCGGCTGGCTGGAACGCGGCGGCGCGGCGGTGCACAACCTGACGGCCAGCCCGGCAAAGCCGGTGACGCTCGCCGAGGTGGAGCGGGCTCTGGATGACGGGCCGGGTTTCGATCTTCTCGCCATCGTGCATGCGGAATCGGCAAGCGGCATTCTCAACCCGCTGCCCGCCATTGCCGCGCTGGCGCAGACCAGAGGCGTCGTCACGCTGGTGGATGCCGTCGCCTCCATTGGCGGCCACCCTTTCGAGGTTGACCAGCTGGGTATTGATATCGCCGTCATCGGCCCGCAGAAGGCGCTGGCCGGCCCGGCAGGCGTATCGGCCATTTCGGTCAGCCCGAAGGCATGGGAGCTTCTTTCGCACGACAAGGCGCCCACCAATTCCATGCTTTCGCTTCTCGACCAGAAACAGCTCTGGCTCGATGCCGGCCGTGGCGCGCTGCCCGGAACGCCGGCACCGCTGGAATTTTACGCGCTGGACGCCGCACTCGACAGGATCGAGGCGGAGGGTCTGCCAGCCGCCAATGAGCGCCACGAGCGGGCAGCGGCTGCCACCCGTCATGGCATCAGGGCGCTCGGCATCGCCAACTGGGTGGAGGAAGCGCATGCCTCAGCCCTCGTTTCCACGGCCGTCCTGCCGGATACCGTCGAAGCCGGAGCGTTTCACGCCGCTGTATCCAGACAGCATGGCGCGGATATTTCCGTCGGCGTCGGCCCCGGCGCGGAACGGTTGATAAGGCTCAACCACACCGGCCGGCGCGCGCATCCGCAGGCGGTGAAAGCCAATATCGCCGCTGTCGCGAACGCCCTGAAGACACTCGGTCATTCAACAAACACCGATTCCGCGCTGGAAGCGGCCGAGAAGAGCTATTCCGAAGCCTCGGCGAAAGAGGTCTGACGGCAGGGATAAACATTCATTGCGTGAAATCCGGCCCCGGTGAAACGCCAATCACGACATTGTTGTTAAAATTGGTAGACAAATTCCATGGCCAATCTTGACGAAATCATGGCAACGCGCGAAACTTAACACACCGTTAACTCGCGTGAAGAAGGGAACTGGCCATGGTAGCAGGGTTCAATATGCTCTCCTTTGACCTCTTTGGCATCGGCCGAAGAATGCCCGTCGTCAATGAGCGGGTGGAGACCGAGTTTCAGGACAAAACACCGCGCAGACCGGACAACGAACCTCATGACGACGACCGCGATCAGGAATATGAACTGTTCTTCTGGTCGCTTTATCCGGTGATTTAAGTTTGTGACTACAGGCCGCGAACGCGTCGCCAAGAGCGCCAAAACCACACTCGGCGTCATCCTCGGCCCTGCGCCGAGGATCTAACCACTTCTAATAAAATCAATCGGTTGCAGATCCTCGGGACAAGCCCGAGGATGACGACTGAGGGTCTAGCAAGCCTCGGCATTCATTTGATGACGTCGTGCCCGGTTTACGTCCGCAACGTTGCGAACGCCTCCGAACACCTGCTAAATCAATATAATCCAGCATATCTCATCAGCTAGACCTGACAGCTGCGGCACAGGCAGGAATAACGATGGAGAGGAGCAAGCCCTCCCCATCATTGAAACGTCAACCACGCCGCCTCAGTGGTTATCGCGCGGCAGGCCCTTGGTCTGGGCGATGCGCTGATACTTTACGGCCGGTTCCAGAACCGCGCCGGTTTCCATCTGGCTGACGATACCGCGCTGGATTTCCTGCCACGGCGTCTGGTGGTCGGGGAACTTATAACCGCCCTGAGCTGCCAGCGCCTCGTAACGCTTGGCGAGCTCTTCACCTGATATCAGGATATCGGCCTTGCCGCGGCCCACATCGATGCGGACGCGGTCACCCGTCTGCAGAATAGACAGACCGCCGCCGGCCGCCGCTTCCGGCGAGGCATTGAGGATGGATGGGCTGCCCGACGTGCCGGACTGGCGGCCATCGCCGATGCAGGGCAGCGAACTGACGCCTTGCTTCAGAAGGTAATCCGGCGCGCGCATGTTCACCACTTCCGCTGCGCCCGGGTAACCGATCGGACCGGCGCCGCGCATGAACAGGACGGTGTTGGCATCGATGCCAAGCGACGGATCGTCGATGCGATGATGGTAATCCTCGGGACCATCGAACACCACGGCGCGGCCTTCGAAGGCTTCCGGATCATCAGGGTTGGAGAGGTAACGGCCGCGGAATTCTTCCGAAATCACGCTTGTCTTCATGATGGCCGAGGAGAACAGGTTGCCGCGCAGAACGCGGAAGCCAGCACGCTCCTTGAGCGGCTGCTCATAGGGACGGATGACCTTCTCGTCCTCGATGATCGCGCCACGGCAATTGTCGCCGATGGTCTTGCCGTTGACGGTCATGGCGTCTTCCATGATCAGCCCCTGGGTCATCAGCTGGTTGACGACAGCGGGAACACCGCCAGCGTGGTAATAATCCTCGCCGAGATATTCGCCTGCCGGCTGCAGGTTGACGAGCAGCGGCACGTCTTCGCCATAGGTCTGCCAGTCATCCACCGTCAGCTCGACGCCGACATGGCGGGCAAGGCCGTTTAGATGGATCGGCGCGTTAGTGGAACCGCCGATCGCCGAATTGACGCGGATGGCGTTGATGAAGGCATCCTTGGTCATGATGTCTGATGGTTTCAGGTCTTCCCTGACCATGTCAACGATGCGCAGGCCGGTGAGGTAAGAGACTTCCTGACGGTCACGGTAAGGCGCCGGAATGGCGGCGGAGCCGGGAAGCTGCATGCCCAGCGCTTCGGCGAGCGAGTTCATGGTCGTTGCCGTGCCCATGGTGTTGCAATAACCGGTGGACGGGGCAGACGAGGCAACGAGCTTGACGAAGCCCTGGTAATCGATCTCGCCCTTCGCCAGCAGTTCGCGGGCCTTCCAGACGATGGTGCCGGAACCGGTGCGCTCACCGCGGAACCAGCCGTTCAGCATGGGACCGACAGAAAGGGCGATGGCCGGAATGTTGACGGTGGCCGCCGCCATAAGACAGGCAGGTGTGGTCTTGTCGCAGCCGATGGTCAGAACAACGCCGTCGAGCGGATAGCCATAAAGCACTTCCACGAGGCCGAGGTAAGCCAGGTTGCGATCAAGACCAGCAGTCGGACGTTTGCCGGTTTCCTGGATCGGATGCACCGGGAATTCGATGGCGATGCCGCCGGCTTCACGAATGCCTTCACGCAGACGGTTGGCGAGTTCCAGATGATGACGGTTGCAGGGCGAAAGGTCGGAACCGGTCTGCGCGATACCGATAATCGGGCGGTCGGACTGAAGCTCGGCCTGGCTGAGACCGAAGTTCATGTAACGCTCGAGATAAAGCGCGGTCATGTCCGCATTGGCTGGGTTGTCGAACCAGGCGCGCGAGCGGAGCTTGCCCTGAGTTGCAGGAAGATTATCAGATGTCGTCATGATGCGGGTCTCCAGCCGGAAGTGGCCAACGGTAAAATATTACGAAATGCGACAAGCTTATGTTGTGCGCAAGAAAAATGGAATCAGCTTCTCGGAGATCACGCATAACCGACAGTGCAAGCCCAGACGAGTGGCATTGGGCTGCTCTTCGGCTTTAACCGAATATTTTTCGGTATTTACGGCCATCGCGGAACTGCGCAACGGAATCTCCCTCCCTCTTTTGCCGGTTTAATCACAGGTCCTGTGACCCAAAATCCCGACAAAAATCATCTTCTTATTTGTATTACTATTAGACCTTGCCACATCCTGTCAAGCGATATAGCGCTTGACAAAGCGGGAATGCCGGCTGTTCGAACCAGAAAACGTGAATATCTTATACTACTGATTTATATAGATTTATTCCAGAATTTCATGATTTTGGCGTCATTTTAAAATTGAAATATGCGAAAATGCCCCTTTTCAAGAGTATTACTATATGCTCATAGTGTGTCCGTCACGCTGACATCATCTCTGGGAGGAATAAGATGAGAAAAGCTCTCGCGACAGTCACTGTCGCCGTTTCGCTGTGCCTTGCATCCAGTGTTTCCGCAAAATCGCTCACCGTTGGTTTCTCGCAGATCGGTTCGGAATCCGGCTGGCGTGCAGCTGAAACCACGGTCACCAAGCAGCAGGCCGAGAAACGCGGCGTCACGCTGAAATTCGCCGACGCGCAGCAAAAGCAGGAAAACCAGATCAAGGCCGTTCGCGGCTTTATCGCGCAGGGCGTCGATGCAATCCTGATCGCACCGGTCGTCGCAACCGGCTGGGACGCCGTTCTGAAAGAAGCCAAGGAAGAAAAGATCCCCGTCATCCTGCTCGATCGCCAGATCGAAGCGCCTGACGATCTTTATCTGACAGCCGTTACCTCGGACCAGGTCCACGAAGGCAAGGTTGCCGGCGACTGGCTGGTGAAGGATGTCGGTTCGAAGGACTGCAAAGTCGTCGAACTTCAGGGCACGACCGGCTCTTCGCCTGCCATCAACCGCAAGAAGGGCTTCGAAGAAGCCATTGCTTCGCACAAGAACATCAAGATCGTGCGCTCGCAGACGGGTGACTTCACCCGTACCAAGGGCAAGGAAGTAATGGAAAGCTTCATCAAGGCCGAAGGCGGCGGCAAGGATATCTGTGCCGTTTACGCCCACAATGACGACATGGCCGTCGGCGCAATCCAAGCCATCAAGGAAGCCGGTCTGAAGCCCGGAACCGACATCAAGGTCGTCTCCATCGATGCCGTTCCTGATATCTTCAAGGCCATGGCGGCCGGAGAAGCCAATGCGACGGTGGAACTGACGCCCGACATGGCCGGCCCGGCCTTCGACGCGCTTGAAGCCTATCTGAAAGACAAGAAGGCACCGGCGAAGTGGATTCAGACCGAATCCAAGCTCTACACGGCGTCCGACGATCCGATGAAGGTCTACGAGGCGAAGAAGGGCCTGGGTTACTAAGCCATTTCTTCGAGGAGCGGCACCTCCCCGTGCCGCTCCGTCGTCGCATTCTTATCCGGGACCTCATCAATGTCCGAAACTGCACCACTTCTGGAAGCACGCGCCATCGGTAAATCCTTTCTCGGGATCACGGCGCTGGACGGCGTTGATTTTTCGCTTGGACGCGGTGAAATCCATGCGCTTCTCGGCGAAAACGGCGCGGGCAAGTCGACGCTCATCAAAATCCTGACCGGCGTTTACCACCGCGACAGCGGCTCGATCTTTCTCGCCGGAAACGAGATATCGCCCGCCAATGTCGGCGAGGCACAGGCGCTCGGTATCGGCACCGTTTATCAGGAAGTAAACCTTCTCGAAAATCTCACGGTTGCGGAAAATCTCTTTCTCGGCCGCCAGCCGCACCGCTTCGGCATGATCGACCGGGCCTCGATGCAGAAGCAGTCACAGGCGCTGCTAACACAATACGGGCTCTCCATCGACGTCAACGCCCTGCTGTCCAGCTATTCTGTCGCCATCCGCCAGATCATCGCCATTGCCCGCGCCGTCGACCTTTCCGGCAAGGTGCTGGTGCTGGACGAGCCGACCGCCAGCCTCGACGCCCATGAGGTCGAGATGTTGTTCGGCGTGCTGAAAAACCTGCGCGCGCGCGGCATCGGCATCATCATCATCACCCATTTCCTCAATCAGGTCTATGATATCGCCGACCGCGTGACGGTTCTGCGCAACGGTCGCCTCGTCGGCACGCGCGATATCGGCAGCCTGCCCAGATCCGAACTCATCGCGATGATGCTGGGCCGCGAATTGCAGCACATCACCCACGAACATCAGGCGGCGGATGATACGGTCGTTGATGGCGAACCGCCGATCCGTTTCGAAGGTTACGGCAAACGTGGCAGCATCGCCCCTTTCGACCTTGGCATTCGCCCCGGCGAAATCGTCGGCGTCGCCGGTCTTCTCGGCTCCGGCCGCACCGAAACGGCTTTCCTGCTGTTTGGCGTCGACAAGCCCGATACCGGCAAGGCCACGATAGACGGAAAGACGGTGGCAATTTCCTCGCCCGAAGCCGCCATCACCGCCGGCTTCGGCTTCTGCCCGGAAGAGCGCAAGACGGACGGCATCATCGGCGATTTTTCGGTGACCGACAATATTGCGCTGGCACTTCAGGCCCGTCAGGGCTGGGCGCGACCATTGTCCCGGCGGCAAAAAGCGGAGCTTGCCGAAAGCTTCATCAAATCGCTTGATATCCGTCCCGCCGATCCCAACCGGCCGATAAAATTCCTGTCCGGCGGCAACCAACAGAAAGCCATTCTGGCACGCTGGCTCGCCACCCATCCCCGGCTTCTGATCCTCGATGAACCAACCCGCGGCATCGATATCGGCGCCCATGCAGAAATTCTCAAAATGATCGAAAAACTCTGTACCGAGGGCATGTCGCTTGTGGTCATCTCGTCCGAACTCGAAGAGCTGACCTCCGTTGCCCATCGCGTCGTCGTGCTCTCCGACCGCCGCCACGTCAGCGAATTGAAGGGTGGTGACGTCACCGCCGACAACATCATGCGGGCGATTGCCGACGCGGCGAAAACGGAGGCGGCATGATGGTGGCCGTGACACGACGCCTCAAGAGGCTTGCACCCCAGCTCGCCGCCCTCTTCATCATTCTGGCAGCGATTACAATCATTTCGCCTGGCTTTCTGAATGTTTCCTTACAGAACGGACGGCTCTATGGCAGTCTGATCGATATTCTCGTGCGCGCTGCCCCCGTGGCGCTTTTGACGATCGGCATGACGCTGGTGATCGCCACCAAGGGCATCGATCTGTCGATCGGCGCGGTCATCGCCATTTGCGGCGCAGTTGCCGCCACGCTCATCAGCAACGGCCATTCCATCCCCACCGTCCTTGCCGTCTCGCTTGCGGTCGGCATTGCCTGCGGCCTGTGGAACGGCGTGCTTGTCGCCCTTCTGGATATCCAGCCGATCATCGCCACGCTGATCCTGATGGTGGCGGGACGCGGCATTGCCCAGCTCATCACGGAAGGTGTCATCCTTACCTTCAACGATGACGGCTTTGCCGCCATCGGCTCCGGCTCTTTTGCCGGCATTCCCCTGCCTGTCATCATCTGGGTGGCGGCGGCTCTCGTCATCGGCGTTCTGGTGCGCAAGAGCGCGCTCGGTTTCCTGATCGAGGCGACCGGCATCAATCGCCGCGCGGCGGCCCTTGCCGGGGTGCGGGCGCGCTTCCTGCTGTTTTTCGTCTATGCTGTCTCCGGTCTCTGCGCGGCCATCGCCGGCATGATCGTGACTGCGGATATTCGCGGCGCGGATGCCAATAATGCCGGGCTGTGGCTGGAACTTGACGCCATCCTGGCGGTGGTGATCGGCGGCACATCGCTGAATGGCGGCCGCTTCTCCATCACCGCATCGCTGATCGGCGCACTCATCATCCAGACCATCAATACCGGCATTCTGGTTTCCGGTTTCCCGCCGGAATTCAACCTCATCATCAAGGCCGGCATCATCATGGTCGTCCTGACGCTGCAGTCGCCGGCGATCATGGCGGTTCTCGGCTTCGTCAGAACACCCAAGCCGCACGCAAAACCGGCTGCTGCCAACGGCATGACCAAGGAAGGAACCGCGCGATGATCCACAGCCGCAACCTGCCCTTCCTCACCACGCTGATGATCTTCGTGATCGCCTATCTGCTGTGCGTGCTGCAATATCCGGCTATCCTGTCGACACGGGTGATCGGCAATCTTCTGACCGACAATGCCTTTCTCGGCATTGCCGCCGTCGGCATGACCTTCGTCATCCTGTCGGGCGGCATCGATCTGTCCATCGGCTCGGTCATCGCCTTCACCAGTGTTTTCGTGGCCGTGATGGTCGGCACCTATAATATTCACCCGCTTCTGGCCTTCGCCATCGTGCTCGTGGTCTCCACGCTGTTCGGCTGCCTGATGGGAGCGATGATACGCTTCCTGTCTATCCCGCCTTTCGTGGTGACGCTGGCGGGCATGTTTCTGGCGCGCGGCGCTGCCTATCTGATATCCACGCAATCGGTGCCGATTTCGCACCCCTTCATCGACGAGATCCAAGGCTTTTATTTCCGCTTTCCGGGCGGTGGCAGGCTGACGGCGCTCGCCATGCTGATGCTCATCGTCTTTGCCGCCGGTATGCTGATTGCCAGCCGCACCCGCTTCGGCGCTAATATCTATGCGCTGGGCGGCAACCCGCAATCGGCCGAACTGATGGGCGTGCCGATCGGGCGCACGACAATCGGCATCTATGCGCTTTCCGGTTTCCTCTCCGGCCTCGCCGGCATCGTCTACACGCTCTACACCTCGTCGGGTTATTCGCTGGCGACGGTTGGCGTAGAGCTGGATGCCATCGCCGCAGTCGTCATCGGTGGCACGCTTCTCACAGGTGGCACGGGACTGGTGGCGGGAACGTTTGTCGGCCTGCTGATCCAGGGGCTGATCCAGACCTACATCGTTTTTGACGGAACGCTGTCATCCTGGTGGACGAAAATCGTCATTGGCGTGCTGCTTTTCGTCTTCATCGTGTTGCAGCGCGCAATCATCTGGTATTCAAACAGGAGACTGGCCGGACCACATCCGGCATAACGCAAACGGAGGCTTTCTTGGGGCTGCTCGAAACGACGATAAGCGGGCGAAAACGCCGGAACAGCCACGCCCATGTGGTCTCCGAACTCGGCAGCGCCATCGTCTCGGGCCGGATTGCGGAAGGCTCGCTGCTGCCCAATGATGCCGAACTCTCCATGCGCTTCGGCGTTTCACGCACGGTATTGCGTGAAACCATGAAGACACTGGCGGCCAAACGGCTGGTGGAACCCAAGGCCAAGGTCGGCACCCGCGTTCTTGATCGCTCGAGCTGGAATTTCTTCGATCCCGACGTGCTGGGCTGGCGCTGCGAGGCCGGCATAGACCAGGAATTCGTCAAGCATCTGGCGGAAATCCGCCTGGCGTTGGAACCGGCGGCGGCAGCAGCAGCGGCCCTGCAGGCCTCCAATGACGACATCGTGTCCCTCTATGTCATCGCCGCCAAATTCGACAATCCGAAACATACGCCGGAAACCATCGCCAAGGTCGATCTCGAATTCCACCTGGCCGTGGCGCATATGTCCGGCAATCCCTTCATGCGTTCGGCAAGCGGGCTGATTGAAGCGGCCCTTGCCATTTCCTTCCAGCTTTCCTCGCCCGCCGCCTCGCCCGGCACCATCGCCGAGATCGCCTCCAACCATCTGCGCATCGTGCATGCGATTGCCGCGCGTGATGCCGATGCGGCCGTGAAAGCCATGCGTCATGTGATCGAGGTGGGCAAGGACCGGACGCAGAACGCGATCAAGATGGTTTGAAGGCGCGCGCCTCCGGCGCGGGTGTCTGCACCTTGCCGCCGGGAAGGCGGCTGACCGGCAGAAACTCCGCTGCCACCAGCCCGAAGACGCGAGTCCTAAGCGAAACCACGGCTGACCACTTTGCATCCGCCTCTGCACGCTGCGCGTGACATCCAGGCGTTTTCATGCCATAAAACCGAAATTCCTTAACCAATCGTCTGAATTTGCGAGAGCTGCCATGAATGATGCCCTGACAGAAATGCTGCGTGGCCTGAGGCTCGACGGCGTGGAGTATGGCCGCTGCCGCCTGGCGACACCCTGGGCGACGGCTTTTCCCGAACAGGACGCGGCGCGGTTTCATTTCATCGGCGTCGGTCAGGCGAAACTGCAGAAACCTTCCGGCGAATGGCTGACGCTGACATGCGGCGATGCCGTTCTTCTGCCCCGGGGCCACGCCCATGTGCTGGGCAGTGGTGAGAGTGTGACGCCGTCTCCCTTTGATCACTTCGGCAAAAAGGAAGTCTGTCAGGGTGTTTTCGACTTGCAATGCGCGAGCGCCGGCGGTGATACCGTGGCCTTTACCGCTTCGATGCGTTTCAACATGGATAATCTGCACCCACTCCTGCAACTGATGCCGGATGTGATGTTGACCAGCGATCTGGCCAAAAGCGATCCGGCCATTCCGCATTTGCTGGAAGCCATGACCCGCGAGGTGGAGCTCAATCGCGTCGGCGCAGGCGGCATTCTGGCAAGGCTTGCCGATGTATTGACCGCAACCCTGATTCGCACATGGGTGGAACATGGCTGCGGCGATTCCAGCGGCTGGCTTGCCGCCGTGCGCAATCCCGAACTCGGCCGCGTGCTGGCCGCCATCCATCTCAACCCCGAAAAGGACTGGAGCGTGGAAGAACTCGCATCGTTGATGGGTGCATCCCGTTCCAGTTTCGCGGAACGCTTCACCCGCGTGGTGGGCGAAAGCCCGGCGCGTTATGTGGTGCGCGTACGCATGCATCAGGCACGGCTGTGGCTGCGCGAAGGCATGCGTGTGACAGTGGCAGCGGAAAAGCTCGGCTATGATTCCGAGGCCTCCTTCAGCCGCGCCTTCAAACGTGTACTCGGCGCGCCGCCAAGCCAGTTCCGCCGAAAGGATACGGCAGGGCTGGAGGAAGCGGCTTAAAAGCTTCTCAGTGAAAATTGCGGGAAATGACCTTTATCCGCTCGACCTCATCGTCATCATGGTTGGAGGGCGGCGGACGTCTCCTGATAGCGCGATGATCTTCCGGCGGCATGCCGTGGTGGAATTCGTCGCCACGCCCGTGCGGCAGGGGAAAAGCGTGGTTGCGTTCACCCACACTCGCCAGCGCCTGCGACAGATCGGTCAGCCGGTGGGCGACCAGATGCACCACCTCGCCTTCCCGCTGGATCTTGCCGTAAATGCCGACCATGCCGGCCGACAGCACCACGCGCCGGTATTTTTCGAAGGTTTTCACCCACAGTACCGCATTGGCAATGCCCGTCTCATCCTCCAGCGTCATGAAGATCACGCCCTTTGCCGAACCGGGACGCTGGCGCACCAGCACCAGACCGGCCGTTTCCAGCCATGTGCCATCCCGCACACGCACCGCCTCCGCACAGGTGACGATGCGGCGGCGGGAAAGATCGCGGCGCAGGAAGGTCATGGGGTGTTCGCGCAGGGTCAGCCCCACATGGCCATAATCCTGCACCACCTCGCCACCGTCAGTCATGGGCCGAAGCGCAACGGAAGGCTCCTGAAGCTCTTCGATAACGGCATTTTCCCTGCTGGCGGCAGCGGCAAAAAGCGGCAGCGGCTCATCCCGCAAGGCCTTGATGGCCCAGAGCGCTTCGCGTCTGGCAAGACGAAGCGACGGCAGGAAGGCATCGGCTTCGGCAAGGCAGACGAGGGCAGCAGCCGGAACCCCCGCCCTTCGCCACAGATCATCGACGGAGGAGAAAGGCCGATCCTGCCGGGCGGCGACGATTTTTGCAGCATGGTCATTGGAAAGCCCCTTTACCATGCGCAGACCAAGCCGCACGGCAAAGCGCTCCTCACCCTTGCCATTCTTCTTGCCCGTAGGCTCCAGCGTACAATCAAAGCGGCTGTTATTAACGCAGACCGGGCGCACTTCCACGCCATGGTCGCGCGCATCCCGTACAATCTGCGCCGGTGCGTAAAACCCCATGGGCTGCGAATTGAGAAGCGCCGTACAGAAAATATCGGGGTGATGGCATTTCAGCCATGAGGAGGCATAGGCAATCAGTGCGAAGGAGGCCGCATGGCTTTCAGGGAAACCATAACTGCCGAACCCTTCCAGCTGCTTGAAGATGCGTTCGGCGAATTCTTTGTCATAACCGCGCTCTACCATGCCCGTAACCAGTTTTTCCCTGAATTTGGAAATGGTGCCGACATTCTTGAAAGTCGCCATAGCCCGGCGCAGCTGGTCAGCCTCATCTGCAGTTAAACCGGCGCAATCCATGGCGATCCGCATCGCCTGCTCCTGAAACAGCGGAACACCCATCGTCTTTCCCAAGACGCTTTCAAGTTCCTTTTTCGGAAAAAGGACCGGCTCCTTTCCCTGCCGGCGGCGTAGATAGGGATGGACCATATCCCCCTGAATGGGGCCGGGGCGAACGATGGCGACCTGAATGACGAGGTCGTAAAACTCCTTCGGTCTCAGGCGCGGCAGCATCGACATCTGCGCCCGGCTTTCAATCTGGAACGTACCGAGCGTATCGGCTTTCTGGATCATGGCATAGGTAGGCCCGTCATCCGGCGGCATGGCGGCGAGATCGTATTTCTCTCCGGTGCGTGCCTCCAACATGTCGAAGCCGCGCTTCATGCAGGAGAGCATGCCAAGCGCCAGGCAATCCATCTTCATGAACTTCACGACATCGATATCGTCCTTGTCCCATTCGATGATCTGGCGATCATTCATGGCAGCGGGTTCGATAGGCACCAGCTCGTCCAGCCGATCATGGGTAAGAACAAAGCCACCCGGATGCTGGCTGTGATGGCGCGGTGTGCCGACAAGCTGGTTGGCCAGTTCGAAGGCAAGCTTCAGGCGGCGATCCTCCATATTGAGGTTCAGTTCCTTCACCTGCTTTTCACCCACACCCTCGCTCCAGCGCCATACCTGGGAAGACAGAAGTTTGGTCAGGTCTTCCGGCAGGCCCAGAACCTTGCCGACATCGCGCAGCGCCCCACGCCCGCGATAACGGGTAACGACAGAGCAAAGTGCAGCCTTGTCACGGCCGTAGGTGTCATAGACCCACTGAATGACCTCTTCACGCCGCTGGTGTTCGAAATCCACGTCGATATCCGGCGGTTCTCCCCGGTTCTCGGAAACGAACCGTTCGAAGACGAGATTGCTGAAAAGAGCGGGATCGATGGCGGTGATGCCAAGCACAAAACAGATAACCGAATTGGCCGCCGAACCACGCCCCTGACATAGAATATCTTTTGAACGCGCATAACGGACAATGGCATTCACGGTCAGGAAATAGGAGGCATATTGCAGCCTCCCGACAACCGCCAGCTCATGATGCAGCGCCTTCTCCACCTTCTCCGGCAAACCATTCGGATAACGCCCCGGCACCGCCTCCCAGACCATCTTCTCCAGCGCCTGCTGCGCCGTTAGCCCCGGCAGGCTACGCTCCTCGGGATATTGATAAACCAGCTCCTTCAGCGAAAATTTGCAGCGTTTTGCAATTTCGAGGCTGCGGGAGAGCGCTTCGGGGTAACGGGCAAACAGCCGGTGCATCTCTTCCGGCGGTTTCATATAGCGGTCGGCATGGCGTTCGCGGCGGAAGCCCGCCTCGTCGATGGTGCAATTGTGCCTTATGCAGGTGACAACATCCTGCAGCATGCGCCGTTCGGGCACATGAAACAGCACGTCATTGGTAACAACAGTCGGCACGCCTGCGGCTTGCGCTATCTCTGACAGCTCGAAAAGACGCATCTGGTCGTTGGGTCGTCTTCGAAGACTGAGCGCCATATAGGCCCGGTCGGCAAAAGTTGCCTTCAACCGACGCAGGCGAAGCGCGCAGAGATCATCCGCGAGGTTAGCGAGCAACACGACGATCAGGCCTTCGGCATAGGCTACGAGATCGTCCCAGGTGAGCCTGCACTTGCCCTTGCCGCCCCTTTTCTTGCCCACGGATAGCAGCCGGCAAAGCCGCCCATAAGCCGGGCGATCCATGGGATAAACAAGCACGGAAAGATCGTCATCCAGATCAAGCCGGCAGCCGATGACGAGGCGGATGCCATGATTATTGGCGGCCTCAAAGGCGCGGGGAATACCCGCAAGGCTGTTGCGGTCGGCAATGCCCAGCGCCTCTATGCCGAGGTTTTTGGCCTGTTCGAAAAGCTCATCGCAGGAGCTTGCCCCGCGCAGGAAGGAAAAATGCGTGGTCACCTGAAGTTCGGCATAACCGGGCGCGCTCATGCGAAGACCCCGTGGATGAACCAGCCCTGTGAGCCCGTTTCGGCATGTTCGCCATCACCGGAGCGGAAAATCCAGAAGCGTTCTCCGCCTTCATTTTCCACCGTGAAATAATCGCGCACGGCGGCCTTTTCCCGGTCGCGTTTCCACCATTCACCGAACACCCGTTCCGGCCCGTCGGCGCGCCGCACATTATGGCGCTCGCCCTTCCAGAGGAAATAACGCGGCGGGTGGTCCGGCAGCAGCGCCAGCGTCTCGATGGGTTCCGGCCTTGCAAAAAGCCGGACCGGGCGCGGCCAGTGGCCGGGCCAGCCGAGCGTATCCTCAGGCGCAAGCGCCGCAACGCGTGCAAGAGAACGTTCCGGCACGTCGCTTGCCACCGCCGCATAACGATAGACCCGGTGGCCGCGATTGAGGATGACATCGACCGTATCGGCGATTTCCGCCCGCCCCTCCTCAAGCAGCGAGGAACGGGCTTGCGCGGCGACAAGCGGCTCGGCATGGGTGGCGGTCAGCACCATCATCTCAATGCCGAAGCCGGGATCGATGCTGTCGATACGGTCGGTCAAAAGCCGAACAAGCTGTTTGACATCGCGCACCGGTCTGGAAGTGCCGGCCCGTATGGCCTGCAGGCCGCTATCCACCCGGTGCAGCACCAGATCGACCCGGCGCGCGCCGAGGCCGCGCTTCTCCAGCGCGGCACAAAGGTCGACAACCAACTTCTGTGTATAACGGGCAATCGTCTCCGCCGCCGCGATCGGCTCGGGAAAGGCGCGCCGCACCTCCACCAGTTCAGCCACGCGCACCGGTTCGATGGGTTCGCCGATCTCGCCGAGCGCCTGGGAAAGACGGCGAACGAGCTCGGGGCCGAAACGCAGGGTCAGCGGCGCGCGCGGGGCTTCGGCAAGCTCGCCGATACTGCGGAAACCGAGCACCTTCAGCCCGGACACAATGCGCTCCTCCAGCCTGAGGGCAGCAAGCGGCAAGCCGCTGATCGCCACACGCTGCCCGCCCGGCGGCACGATGCTGATCGCTTCACGGCCAAAACGCGCCAGCGCATGGGCCGCCCCCCAGCTATCGGCAATGGCGGCGCGGGCAGCGAATCCGGCAGCATGCAGACGGTTGACCATGCCGCTCAGCATCAGCGTCTCATTGCCGTGCAGATGGTCCGCGCCTGATGTGTCCAGCACCAGCCCATCCGGTGAATCAGCGGCGACGATGGGGGCATAGATGCGCAGGAAATGAAAGGCCAGCTGCTGCAGGGCACGGGCATCACCAGCCGCATCCAGCTCTTCAACGAGAAGACCCGGCACCAGCGCCTGCGCCTTGCTGACCGGCGTGCCGGGGCGGATGCCCGCCGCCTTTGCCGCCTTGTCGAGCGCCAGCACCAGCCGGCGGCTGCCCTGGCGGCCGATCATGACCAGCGGCTTTTCAACCGGCAGCACGTTCTTGCCCGAAAGACGCCGGAAACGATCCGTCGGCCATGTCGGCAGGTAGAGCGAGACGACCCTTTGCATCACAGGCTTCCACTTCAAATTCAGCGCTTTCGCCGCCGCGACATCGCAAAAGCTCCAGCAACCAGCGCGGCCTGCCCACTCCCGGCACCGGCAGGGGGGATGAAGGCCGCACGGAAATGCGCCAGCGGGTCACCGCCGCTGTCGGCTCACCGAACAGCGCCGCATCGGCTTGACGCCGGAAGCGGCGGATGGCGATGCCGGTAACCCCAGAGATTTCCGCCGCCAGCTGCAGCCGCCGCGAGGCGGTCATCGGCAACTTTGACAATTCACCCATCACCGCGCCGAAACCGTTGCAGCGCAGTCCCTCCTCGAAACAGTCGAGCACGCCTTTTTCATCGCGGCATTCAACGATGATGAGCCGGTTCTGTGACAGGCCGGCCTGCGTCAGGCCCGGCATGAACAGGTCCCGACGGGTGACACACCATAAAACCTTGCCGGAAAGCCTTGCCGCCACACCGGCTGCAAACAGCGCTGCTGCCGCGCCATCGGCAGCGCCATTGCCGCCGCCGCTCAGCTCATGCAGGCAACCGAGCTTCAACCCGCCTCCCGGCAGGTGATGGTCAATGGCATCCACGCCGAAAGGCAAGGTCTCGTGCAGCCGCTCAGGGCCGTTACCGATCCTTTCCAGCCTTTCACGCAGCTCTTCGACAACGAGCAACTGGTCCGCGCGCTTTTGCATGGCATGACAGGTTTCAATTCCAGATTTTCACTTCTATTGTTCCTGTTTTGTTCCTATTTCAACCAAGAGTCAAGCAACAGGCTGCCGCTCTTCAACAGTTTGCACGGGAAGAGGGGATTCTGGCCTTGCAGCGCTTCGTTCCGCCGTTAAAACGGAAATGTCTGCTCTCCCTGTGAAAACCGCAGGCGCCGGACACCATGGTTTGGAGGAACCGCCGATGATCGCCAGCATTCTGATTGCCGTGGTTGCGGCCATCCATATCTACATCGTCATCCTGGAAATGCTGCTGTGGGAAAAACCGGCCGGCCGCAAGGCCTTCGGTCTCTCGGCGGATTTTGCCCGGCAGACGAAAGTGCTCGCCGCCAATCAGGGGCTTTATAACGGGTTTCTGGCAGCCGGGCTCATCTATGGGCTCACAGAGGGCGATGAAGGGCTGAGCTTCAAGGTGTTTTTCCTGCTGTGTGTCCTGGTGGCCGGTATTTTCGGCGCCGTTACCGCCAATATGAAGATCCTGTTCATTCAGGCACTGCCAGCCTTGTTTGCGCTCGGATTTCTCTGGATCGGAGCATGAACCCGATGACCGCATGGAACGACACCCGCGCCAAAGATGCCCTCAACCGGATATTCATGGCGGCAGTCGCAAGTGCTGATCCGGCGAAGGTGTTGCAACAGCATCTCCCATCCCCACCCAAGGGTCGCTGCGTGGTCGTCGGTGCCGGCAAGGCCTCAGCCGCCATGGCCGCAGCGCTGGAAGAGGCATGGCCGCATGTCGATCTTTCCGGTGTGGTGGTGACGCGTTATGGCCATGCGGTTCCAACCTCCCGTATCGAGATCATCGAGGCCTCGCATCCCGTACCTGATGACAAAAGTGCGGAAGCGGCCAAACGCATTCTCGCCGCCGTTGAGGAACTGACTGCCGACGATATGGTCATCGCGCTGATTTCCGGCGGCGGTTCGGCGCTGATGGTGGCGCCGGCCGAAGGCATGACGCTTGCCGACAAGATGGCTGTCAATCGTTCCCTTCTAGCCAGCGGTGCGACGATCTCCGAAATGAACGCGGTGCGCAAACATCTCTCCCGCATCAAGGGCGGACGGCTGGCGCTGGCCGCCAGACCGGCCAAGGTTGTTTCGCTGCTGATTTCCGACGTGCCGGGTGACGATCCCTCCGAGATCGCCTCCGGCCCGACGGTTGCCGATCCGAGTGATATCGCGACCGTGCGCGAAATCGTCGCCCGATATGCGCTCGATCTTCCCGAAACCGTGCGCAAAGTGCTGGAAAAGGGTGAGGAAACCCCGAAGTCTGGTGATATCGAAGAGGATGTCAGGATGATCGCGGCGCCCTCGCTTGCGCTGCAGGCCGCAGCGGATGAGGCCGTGAAGCTCGGCCTTACGCCGCTTATCCTCGGGGATTCCCTTGAAGGCGAATCCAGGGATGTCGGTGCCGTCATGGCCGGCATCGCGTCCTCCGCCAGCCGCAAGGGCCTGCCGGTCAAAGGTCCGGCCGTGCTGCTTTCCGGCGGCGAAACCACGGTCACGATTGGCAAGGGACCGGCCGGCAAGGGCGGCCGCAACACGGAGTTCCTGCTGAGCCTCGCGCTGACGCTGAAAGGCGCAGCCGGCATCTGGGCGATTGCAGGCGATAGCGACGGCATAGACGGCGTGGAAGATGCGGCAGGTGCCGTGGTAACGCCGGATACGCTGGCGCGCATGCGCGCTGCAGGTGTCGATCCGCGCCAGTCGCTGGTGAGCCATGATAGCTATACCGCTTTCAAGGCGGCGGGCGATCTTGTCGTCACCGGTCCGACCCTGACGAATGTGAATGATATCAGGGCGATTTTGATATGGTGAAGGTGTAAGCGTTCGAGCCGGCTCTCCCGTCCGGCCGTGCGTATCCTCAGGCAGAGGCCGTTTTTGACTATGCCGCCGGAGAGGTATAAATTGGCGGCATATCCTTGGGAGCCTCAGCCATGCGTCTTGGAGTGCTCGTACCCGGCCTGATAGTGGCCCTTAGCCCCGCCTTGGCGGATGCCCATAATTGCAAATGCCGAAATCGCGGCACCATGTTCGAACTCGGCCAGACATCCTGCCTGAAGGTCGATGGTGCTTCTTATCTCGCGCGCTGCGAGATGAAGCTCAATGTTTCGTCCTGGACCAAGATCGAGGATGGCTGCCCGGTGACAGAGCGGACACAGCAGCAGTCGACACGCGTTAATTGATGTGTCGAGGCAGATCAGGCTCTGGAGCACGGAGGCGTATCGCAAAGGAAAGAAGCGAGCGGAGGCCGCTTCTCCCCCGAGGGGGAGAAGAAACCAGGCCGCAACGTTGTTTTACAGCTTCACCCAGCCGCCATTCTTCTTGCCTGACTCGATGCAGGCCGTGACGAAGGCCACACCTTTGACGCCGTCATCCACCGTCGGATAGATGACCGCCTTATCCAGCGCCGAACCGGTGCGGCGCGCCTCAATGGCATGCGCAGCCTCGGTATAGATGGTAGCGAAGGCTTCCAGATATCCTTCCGGATGGCCGGAGGGTATGCGGGTAACGCGAGCGGCTGCGGCCCCTGCCCCGGCCCCGCCGCGGGTGATCAACTGCTTCGGTTCGCCGAGCTTCGTAAACCACAGATAATTCGGATCGGCCTGCGTCCATTCGAGACCGGCCTTGTCGCCATAAACGCGGATCTTCAGCCCATTTTCATGGCCGACTGCCACCTGGCTGCACCAGAGCATGCCCCTGGCGGGTTGCTTGCCGCCCTTGGGCTTGAAGCGCATCATCACATGAGCATTGTCATCGAGCCGACGGCCTTCGACGAAGGTATGCACATCCGCCGCCAGCTCATCCGCTTCGAGACCGGAAATGAAGCAGCCGAGATTATAGGCATGGGTGCCGATGTCACCGGTGGAACCGCCAACGCCAGATTGGGCCGGATCGGTACGCCAGACTGCCTGTTTCGCGCCGGTCTGTTCCACCGCCTCCGTCAGCCAGTCCTGCGGATATTCCATTTGCACCAGACGGATATTGCCGAGTGCACCGGCCTCCACCAGCTCGCGCGCATGCCGCACCATTGGATAACCGGTGTAGTTATGCGTCAGGATGAACAGCGCATCGGCCTTATCGGCCACGTCCTTCAGCTTTTTCGCGTCTTCGAGATTGGAAGTCAGCGGCTTGTCGCAGATGACATGGATGCCGCGCTCCAGGAAGGCCTTTGCAGCGGGATAGTGCACATGGTTGGGGGTGACGATCGCCACCGCCTCGATACCATCCTCGCGCAGCGCTTCTTTTTCGGCCATTTCTTCAAACGAGCCGTAGCAACGCTCAGAGTCGAGCCCCAGCTCACGCCCGGAAGCTAGGGATTTTTCCGGTGTCGAGGACAGGGCCCCCGCCACGAGATCGAAGCGATTGTCGAGCCGCGCTGCCATGCGATGAACGCCGCCGATGAATGCGCCCGAACCGCCGCCGACCATGCCGAGGCGAATCCGCTTGTTCGCCACGTCGGTTGTCTTTCCTTCAATAGCCATAATATTTCCCCTGAAATGCTTTCAAAGCCCAAGCATACGGCGGTTGGCCGCATCGTCGGTGCCACCAGATGCGAAATCGTCAAAGGCCTTTTCCGTGACGCGGATGATATGATGCTTGACGAACTCGGCACCTTCGCGCGCGCCATCTTCAGGGTGTTTCAACGCGCATTCCCACTCGACCACGGCCCAGCCGTCGAAATCATTGGCCGCCATTTTCGAGAAGATCGCACCGAAATCAACCTGCCCGTCGCCCAGCGAGCGGAAACGACCAGCGCGGTTCACCCAGCCCTGATACCCGCCATAGACGCCCTGCCGTCCGGTCGGATTGAACTCCGCATCCTTGACGTGGAACATCTTGATGCGATCCTTGTAGATGTCGATATTGTCAAGATAATCAAGGCATTGCAGCACGTAATGCGAGGGGTCGTAGAGCATGTTGGCGCGGGGATGGTTCTTCACCCGCTCCAGGAACATCTCGAAGGTGACGCCGTCATGCAGATCCTCGCCCGGATGGATCTCGTAGCAGACATCGACGCCCTGTTCATCGGCATAATCAAGGATCGGCGTCCAGCGTTTTGCAAGCTCGTCAAAGGCGGTTTCCACCAGACCGGCCGGGCGTTGCGGCCACGGGTAGACGAACGGCCAGGCAAGCGCGCCGGAAAAGGTCGCATGCGCCTTGATGCCGAGATTCCTCGAGGCTTTCAACGCAAGCTTCACCTGCTCTACCGCCCACTCCTGGCGCGCTTTGGGGTTGCCGCGCACTTCCGGTGCGGCAAAACCATCAAAGGCCTCATCATAAGCGGGGTGAACCGCAACGAGCTGGCCCTGCAGGTGGGTGGAAAGCTCCGTTACTTCCACGCCGTTCTGGCGCGCTACACCGGCGAACTCATCGCAATAATCCTTCGATTCAGCCGCTTTTTTGAGATCGATCAGCTGGCCTGCCCAGCTTGGCACCTGCACGCCGGCATAACCTTTTTCCGCCGCCCATTTGGTGATGGCATCCCAGCTGTTGAAGGGGGCAACATCACCGGCAAACTGACCGAGAAAAAGACCCGGGCCCTTGATCGTTCTCATTAAAATCTCCTCCTGCATCGATACAGTTACGCGGTAACCCGCTTTTTTCTCCAGCGCCAAGCTAACCGCTCGTAGTTTTCAAACAAGCCCCAAAAGCGGCGGGACAAAAGAATTTTCGCACTCCACTAAAAATGCACATGGCGCTTAAAGCGCCAGGCCGCTCGCCCTGTCGAAGACGTGCACACGCTCATGATGCACGGTGGTGGCGAAGGGCGTATTGACCTTCACCGGCTGCTCGCCATCCACCACCGCCGTCACCTGATCACCCGCCAGTTCAAAGACCACATGCGTCTGCGCGCCGGTTGGTTCCACCAGTACCGTTCGTCCGGAAAGCGAAATATCACCACCGATGGATGAGCCGATATGTTCCGGTCTCAAGCCAATCGTCACCGGCTGGCCGCGTTTGACTTTTCTGGAGGCGGCAATGCGGATCGCGGTTCCATCCTTCAGCCTGGCAGCGGGCTGGTCGTCCTCGCCGTCGACCACGCCTTCGATGAGGTTCATGGCGGGCGAGCCGATAAAGGCGGCGACGAAGAGATTGGCGGGTGTCTTGTAAAGCTCGAGCGGTGTGCCCTGCTGCTCGATGCGGCCGTGATTGAGTACCACCACCCGGTCCGCCAGCGTCATGGCTTCGATCTGGTCATGGGTGACGTAAATCGAGGTCGTACCGACTTTCTGATGTAAGGCTTTGATTTCGCTGCGCATCTGTACGCGGAGCTTGGCATCCAGGTTGGATAGCGGCTCATCGAACAGAAAGACTGCGGGATTGCGCACCACCGCGCGGCCCATGGCGACACGCTGGCGCTGGCCGCCGGAAAGCTGCGAGGGCTTGCGATCCAGAAGCTTGCCGAGATCGAGCATGCGGGCGGCTTCCGCCACGCGCTCCTCGATGACGTTTTTCGGCTGGCCGGCGAGCTTCAGGTTGAAGCCCATGTTTTCGGCCACCGTCATATGCGGATAAAGCGCATAGGACTGGAACACCATGGCGATGTTGCGTTCTCGCGGGGTCATGGAATTGACTACCTTGTCGCCGATGAGAATATCCCCATCGGTGATTTCCTCCAGCCCGGCGATCATGCGCAGCAGTGTGGACTTGCCGCAGCCCGAAGGCCCGACCAGCGCAATGAATTCGCCGTCGGCTATATCAAGCGAGATGCCGTGAATGACATCGAGTGCGGCATAGGACTTGCGGATATCCCTAAGTTCGACGGAAGCCATATTTTGCTCCTTTCAAGTCACGATTTGACGGCACCGGCCGTCAGGCCCGCGATGATGTGTTTCTGGGCGAGGAAGAAGACGATGACAGTCGGCAGGATCGTCAGCGTGATGAAGGCGAGCACGAGTTGCCATTCGGTGCCGAATTCGCCGCGATAGACCATGATGCCGAGCGGCCAGGGATATTTCGATTCCGAATTCAGCATGATCAGCGGCAGGATGTAGCTGTTCCAGCTGCCGACAAACGAAACGATGCCTACGGTCGCCACGATCGGCCGCGAAAGCGGCACGGAAATATGCCAGAAGAACCGTAGATAACCGCAGCCGTCCACGAAGGCAGCCTGAAACAGTTCGTCCGGCAGATTACGGAAGTAATTGCGGAACAGAAGGATGCTCATGCCCAGCCCGAAGGCCACCTGCGGCAGAACCACGCCCCAATAGGTATCGAGCAGGCCGAGATCGCGAATACGGATGAACAGCGGCAGAATGGCGGTGGCCGCCGGGAACATCAGCCCCAGCAGGAAATAATTGAGCAGGAAGGACGAGCCGAAAAACTTCACATGCGCGAAGGTGAAAGCCGCCATGGCCGAGACGGTCAGCGTCAGGAACACCGTCAACAGCGCGATAACAAGCGAATTGAAGATTTGCAGCCAGTAGCGTTTGCCGAAGAGAATATCGCCGTAATTGGCCCATTGCCATTCGGCCGGAATGCCGAAGGGGTTGACGCGCAGGTCCCCCAGCGTCTTGAAGCCGCCAAGCGCCGTTGTCAGAAGCGGGATGAGCACGATGGCTGCAATCAGGCTCAGTGAAATATAAAGATAAAGCTTGGTTTGCAGCGGCATACGGACGGAGGTGGAGGTGTCAGTCATGGCGCATGAAAATCCTTTTGTAACCGAAGGCGAGCGTCACGCAGATGACGAAAAGAACGACGCCGACCGCGCTGCCAAGCCCCACCTGCATACGCATGACGCCGTAGGTGTAAAGGAAGGTGACCATGGTCTGCGTGGAGTTGGACGGGCCACCGCCGGTGAGCGGCATGATCATGTCGAACAGCTGCAGCGAGCCGATGACCGCAAAGAACACGGAAAGGCGCACCGTGGAGCCAAGCATCGGCAGCGTGACGTAACGGAATTTCTGCCAGCCCGACGCACCGTCGATTTCAGCCGCCTCCAGCACGTTCTTGTCGACGGACTGGAGCCCGGCGATGAACAGCATCATGTGGAAACCGAAATATTTCCAGACGATGACGCCGAGCACGGCATAGATCGCCACATCCTTGTCGGCCAGCACGTAAGGATTGGCGAAGCCGAAGAAATTGGAGATGGCGGCGAACAGACCGTAATCGCCATCATAAACGAAACGCCAGATCAGACCCGCTGCAACGTCAGCCAAAACATAGGGCAGAAAGAACACCAGCCGGAAGGCGACGACGCCGGGAATGCGGTGCGCCAGCATCATGGCAAGCCAGATCGCCAGCGGAATCTGGATCAGGATCGAGATGAGGATGATCAGTCCGTTATTCATCAAGGCCTGCGAGAAGGCGGCATTGCCGAACAGGACCTGGAAATTCTTCAAGCCCACAAAATCGGTCGGTGTGCCGTAACCGTTCCAGCGATAAAGGCTATACCACGCCGCCTCGCCCATGGGCAGGATGACGAACAGGGTAAAGAGCAGAAGTGCCGGCGGCAGAAACACCAGCAGGGTCAACGCCCGGTCATGTGCGACCGAGCTTTGCTTGCGCTTTGCCGCGCGCCGCGCCGGTCTGGACGCAGAAGTCATGGAAATATCCGTCATCTCTATCCGCTTTCATGGAGGCAGATAAGCGGCGCCGCATATTCGGCGGCGCCACCATGGAAATCGTCAGATCAGCGCAGTTCGAATGCGTCCTGAATCTGCTTGGCGCCTTCCTCTGCGGTCATCTGGCCGGACACGATCTCGACCGAGACATCGTTGACGACACGGCCAACGGCGGCCCCCAGTGTCTGGTCGAAGAAGTTCTGGTGCCAGGTGGAGGCGGCAAGCTGCTTGGCGGAATCCGCGAGCAGCGGGTTTTTCACCGCACCGGCAGCGCCCGTTGCAACCGGCAGGATCATGCCAGCGGTCGCCATCTTTTCTTCGCTTGCCTTGCTGGTCAGGAAGGTCGCGAAATCGATCGCTTCCTTGGAGGCGTTCTTGGTGAGCGCCCAGCCGTTCAACCCACCCAGCGTGTCGGTGGCCTTGCCGGCACCGCCTTCAACGACCGGGAAGGCAAAGCGGCCGATATTTTCGGGGGCAAGCCCCTTGCCGTCACCGGCATTCTTGCGCTGGTTGGCTTCGGTATTATCGAAGCCGAGGATGATGGCTGCCTTGCCGTCCCCGAAGACGCCGAGCGCCTGCGGCCAGGTGGAGCCGAGATAACCGGGCTGGAAGGGTTCGAGCTTGCCGAACTCGGCCAGCTGCTCGCCCGCCTTGATGATGGCAGGGTCCATGAAGCCTTCGCCTTCGCCCTTGCGGGCTGCATCAAACACGGCCTGCCCGCCATTGCGCATGACGAGGTAGCTCCAGTAGAAATGGATCGGCCATTTCTCACCGCCACCGCCGGCAATCGGCACGATGCCCGCGTCCTTGATCTTCTTGACTGTTGTGCTGAAATCCGCCCAGGTCTTGATATCCTCGGCCTTCACACCGGCCTTGGCGAACAGCTCCTTGTTGTAAAAGAAGCTGACGAGGCTGACGCGATACGGCACGGCCCAAACCTTGCCGTCAAAAGACAGGCCGTCGATTGCGGAGGCATTATAGGCTTGGCGCAGCTTGCCGCCATCGGCATCGAAAACTTCGGTCAGGTCCTTCAGCGCACCGGTCTTGGACTGCTCCTCAAGGACGCCGCCGCCCCAGCTGTAGAAGAAGTCAGGCACGTCGTTGGATTGCAGCAACGTCGGCAATTTTGCCTTGAAGGCCTCGTTTTCAAGGAACTGCAGCTGAACATCGACATCGGGGTGCTTGGCCTCATATTCCTTGGCAATCTCCTCCCAGACAGCCACGGATTTCGGGTCAAGCTCCACATGCATCCATTTAACGACCGTCGCGGCCGAGGCGCTTACGGCGCCGAGCATGAGAGCAATGCTTGTCGTTGTGGCAAAGCCTGTCAGCTTGCCGCCCAGGCTTGCGCCTGCGTGCCAAATCGTCATGATGGTGATCCTCCCTCGGGGATTTCCTCATTTATTCCCCAATGCGGATTAATTCATATCAGGGTTCGCTCATTGTCAAGGCACAATGCCGATTTTTTGCGCTTGGCGCTTGACACACCCCACCCCCACCCCGTTATTTAATCCGCATTCCGATATAAATCGGGAAGCAACGGCATTGATCGCAGCAGGACACCATGAAGACCGCAGACCCAGAATTGATGCGCGCGATCAACAGGCTGAGCGTGCTGGACAGCATCCGCCGCCATGGGCCAATTTCGCGGGTGGAAATCAGCGAAAGAACGCAGCTCTCCACCACGACCGTTTCGGCGATCACCGCCTCGCTGCTGGATGACGGCCTTATCCTTACCCGCCATATCGGCGATATCCGCACCGAAGGCGCACGCGGCAGACCGCGCGTGATGCTGGAGCTGAACCCGGACGCCGCCCGCGTGGTGGGCGCCAAGATCGCCGCGAACCGCATGGTTTTCGTCGTCACCGATTTCTGCGGCAATGTGCTGTCCACTCTTGCCCTGCCGATCCGCGTCGACCGCCAGCCGATCGGCGTCATTGCCGATCTGGTGGAGGACGGGGTGCGCCGCTGCGTCGTCGATGCCGGCTTTTCGCTTGAGGACGTGGACATGGTCTGTCTTGGCCTGCCCGGCGTCATCGAACATCGCACCGGCAGGATCCGCAGCAGCCCTATCCTGCGGGAAGTAAACGTCAATTTTGCCGAGGAAATGACGGCGCGGCTGAATTCCCCGACCATCATCGAAAGCGACGCCCACGCCATCACGCTCGCCCACCACTGGTTCGGCCATGCTCGTGACCTCGAAGACATGGTGCTGATTTCGCTCGAACAGACGCTCGGGCTTGGCGTACTACATCAGAACCAGCTCTTCCGCGGCGCGGGCGGCCTCAGCCACAATCTCGGCGACCTCGTCATCGGCCTTGCCAATGAAGGCACGGTGCGGCTGGCGAGCCAGGCGGGCGAAAATGCCATTCTTGGCTCGCGCCCGGTGGACGGGCGTTTTGCCGAAGCGATCCGGCTTGGTCGCGGCATGCAGCATGCCCATGCGCTGATTGCGGCGGAAGACCACGATCTTATCGCCGCAGCGCTGCGCGCCGGTGCGGCCCTTGGCCTGACACTTGCCAATATCGTCACGCTGTTTGCGCCGCCGCGAGTCATCATCACGGGCTCCAGTCTGGAGCTCGGCGAGCCCTTCATCACCAGCATTCGCAACAGCTACAATGCCGCCGTGCCGCCATCACTGGCCGGCGTAGCGGAGCTGGTTTTTGACATTGCGAGCGATGACTTATGGGCGCAGGGGGCTGCGGCCGTCGCGCTTTATGAACTTTACGAATCGCCATGGAACACCACGGGGCCGGCGCTCTAGCCGAAAGGCTCGTGCACGGGATTCGGCATTTCTGATTTACGGGAGGAATCACATGAAAAAGGTCGGTATCGGCATCATCGGCTGCGGCAACATTTCCAGCGCCTATCTTAAGGCCATGGCCTCGTTTCCAATTCTCGACATTCGCGGTCTGGCGGATATGAACGAGGAGGTGGCGAAGGCCCGCGCGGCAGAATTTGGCCTTCAGGCAACAAGCGTCGACGCGCTTCTTTCTGACCCTTCAGTGGAAATCATCGTCAACCTGACGATCCCCAAGGCGCATGTGGAAGTGGGTCTGCGAGCGCTGGACGCCGGCAAACATGCCTATTCCGAAAAACCGCTGGGCATCAATTTCACCGAAGGCAAACGTCTTGCGGATGCGGCAAAAGCAAAGGGCCTGCGTATCGGCTCGGCCCCGGATACATTCCTCGGCGGTGGCCACCAGACAGCACGCCGGTTGATCGACGAGGGCGTGCTGGGCCAGCCGGTCGGCGGAACGGCCACTTTCATGTGCCCCGGCCATGAGCGCTGGCACCCCAACCCCGCCTTCTATTACGAGGTTGGCGGCGGGCCTATGCTGGACATGGGCCCCTATTACATCACCGATCTCGTCAATCTGTTTGGCCCGGTCGCCAAGGTTGCAGGTTTTGCCATTGCGCCGCGCAACGAGCGCCTTATCACCAGCGAACCGAAGAACGGCGAAAAAATCCCCGTTCATGTCGCCACCCATGTTTCCGGCGTGCTGGCGTTTGAGAACGGCGCCGTGGTGCAGGTGGGCATGAGCTTCGACGTGGCCGGCCATAAACATGTGCCGCTGGAAATCTACGGCACGGAAGGCACACTGATCGTGCCCGACCCCAACCACTTCGGGGGCGAGGTGCAATTGCTGAAAAAGGGCGGCCAGTTCGAACCGCAGGCGCTGTCATCCCCCTATGCCGACGGCAATTACCGCTCGATCGGCGTCGCGGACATGGCCCATGCGATCCGCGAAAACCGTCCGCACCGCGCCAATGGCGATCTTGCGCTACATGTGCTGGAGGTCATGGAAGCTTTCCAGACGGCATCGGACAGTGGCACCACCGTTTCCATCACCACCAAGGTGGAGCGCCCTGCTCCGCTTGAAACATCGCTGGTCGACGGCCAGCTCGGCAAATAATCCTGAGGAGGAAATAAATGCGCGAAGCACTCATCGTCTGGGGCGGCTGGAGCGGCCACGAGCCACAGGAATGCGCCACCATCGTCAAGGACATTCTGGAGGAAGACGGGTTCAAGGTCTATGTCGAGCATAGCACCGAAGCCTTCGCCGATCCTTCAGTGCATGATCTCAGCCTTGTGGTGCCGATCGTCACCATGTCGAAGATCGAGAAGGAAGAAATCAAGAACCTGACGGCCGCCGTCGAAAACGGCGTCGGCATTGCCGGCTTCCATGGCGGTGCAGGCGACAGTTTCCGCGAATGTGTGGAATATCAGTTCATGATCGGCGGCCAGTGGGTCGCCCATCCCGGCAATATCATCGATTACACAGTCAATATCACCCGGCCGGATGATCCGCTGATGGAGGGGATTTCCGATTTCCCTTATACGTCGGAACAATATTACATGCATGTCGACCCCTCGAACGAGGTTCTGGCGACAACGACATTCACCGGCGATCACGCCTGGTGGATCGACGGCGTGGTGATGCCGGTCGTCTGGAAGCGCAAATACGGTAAGGGCCGCGTCTTTTATTCGGCACTCGGCCATCAGGCCAAGGAATTTTCCGTGCCGCAGATGAAGACCATGTTCCGCCGCGGCGCCAACTGGGCCGCACGCTAACGGTTGCATCGAGAGCGGCCCTGAAAGGCCGCTCTTCCATCTTACCAGTCACGGATAATTTCTTCCGCAGCCATCGCAACACCCAGCAGACGGTCGTCCGTTCCATGCAGGCCCGAAAGCAGCAGGCCGACCGGCATGCCTGCCTCGCCGGTTCCACAGGGAATAGACACGCCACAGTGATCCAGGAAATTGCCGATCTGGGTGTTACGCAAGGTCTTGGCATTCATCGCGAAAAAGGCATCGTCATTTTCAACCAGCGGCGCCACCTTGGCCGCGACATGTGGCAATGTCGGTGAAATCAGAATCTCGTCCCTGCCGATCATGGCGGAAAACGCCGCCGTCATCCGGTCGCGCGCCTCGATGATGGCGATATAATCAGGCATGGAGATATTCGCTCCGAGCCTTGTTCGCACGACCACGCGCGGGTCCATGCGCGCGGCGTCGGCACCTTCAAGTCGGGCTTTGTGCAGGGAAAAGGCTTCCGCCGTCACCAGCGCGCCCTTTTCCCTGATGAGATCGAACAATTCCGAAAAAACCGGAAATGCCTGCCGCCGAACCGAAGCGCCGGCACGGACCAACCGTTCCACCGCCTGTTCGAATGCGGCCGCGACGCCCGGCTCGATGCCATCAAAAACCACCGTTTCCGGCACCACCAACGACACGCCGGACAAAGGCATGCGCGCCAGATCCGCAGCCGTTCTGCCGCGCATGGCGGCATCCACCCAGACGGCGTCCTGCACGGTGAGGGTCAACGGCCCGAGCGAATCGAGGCTTTTCGCCAGAGGATAAACCCCATGCATCGAATAGCGGCCACGGCTCGCCTTATATCCAACCACGCCATTGAAGGCGGCCGGAATGCGCACCGATCCGCCCGTATCCGTACCGATAGCCACCGGCACCAGACCGGCGGCAACGACAACGCCCGCTCCCGATGAAGAACCGCCCGGCAGGCGATGGCCATCCGTGGAGACGGGATTGCGCGGCGTACCGTAATGCGGGTTGATGCCGAGACCGGAAAAAGCGAACTCACTCATATTAGTGCGGCCGATGGAAACCATTCCGGCCTGCTTCAGCGCCGCCACCACATCCGCATCGCGGGACGCAGGCGCATCATCCGACAATATCTTCGACCCGGCAGTCGTGGGCATCCCCTCGAGATCGAACAGATCCTTCCAGGCCACCGGAATCCCATCGAGCACGCCGCAGGAACGGCCCTCGCGAATGCGTTTCGAGGCGCTTTCCGCCTCCGCCATGGCCCGCGCCGATGTTACGCTGACAAAGATCGCCTGGTCATCTTCTTTGCCGATCGCATCCAGCGTCTCCTCCGCCAAGGCGCGCGGATCGAGATGGCCGCTTTGGATAAGAACGGAAAGCTGCGCGATGTTTTTGCCCCGGTGAGCCATGATATCTTCCCTGAAACCCGCATGTCGCGCTCAACATGCCGTTTCTCGGCCACTTGGCAAGGCCAATCACCACAGCCATGATCAACCGGGCGGCGTAAAATAACCCCGCGCTGCGTTTCCGCCAGACCGGTTTTTTCAACCACAGGTACAGGCCCGTGACGCAGCGTATCAGCAACGACTATAAAAAGACGGACTAATTCTTAATCGCATCTAAACTTTGTTGAATTATTTAGCAGACACCGCCGAAATACATGCCCTATAAAAATTCCATAAAACAATTATAACGCGACATCGCGGGGGACTATCGCGAATGGAAGAGACTGCCTATCAGGGGACAGATAGACAGATTGAACCCGGCCAAACGCTTCGCTCAACGACGCAGCCGGAAATGGGCCGGTTTTCGCGGCGGCGCTCGCTCGCCAGCAAGATAACCCTGATATTCCTTGGTGGTGTGATCTTTTCCTACAGCATCGGCGCTCTTGTCGGCTGGTACATGTTCGTGGCTGCCTCCAGCGAACAATGGCTTAATCAGGCTCGCGTCAATTCACAGATCGCCAGCGCGACGTTGCGCAGCATCTATACCTATGTCAGCGTCACCGCCGATGCGGACGGACAGGTCAACGGCATATTGACCGACAAGCCGATTGGCGACGACGGATCCATTCTCGTTACCGGCTTCAATCCTAGCGACGTTCTCGCCCTCATCGGCGCACAGACAAAAAATGCCGTCTGGCTTTTTCGTTATGACGAGGACGATGCCGGTTTCAGGCAGATCGCCGCGGCCTTTGACAATGCCACCGACGACAACGAAAAACCGCTTGCCACCGACCCCATCTTTTCGAGGGATGCAGTTGCCGCGCGTTTTTCGACCGGTTTTGCCACCATCGGCGAGTCCAGCCATTATATCGGCCTGCTGCCGATCATCAGCACGGAAACGAAGAAACCCATCGGCGCGGTCGCCGTTAGCATCGGCGGTTCGGACGCGCTTTATGGCGCACAGCGCAAGCTGATCTATAATTCGCTCGCCGCGCTGATCGTGGTCCTGACCGTCACCGGCGTGCTTGTGACCGTCATTGCCCGGCATTTCCTCAAACCGGTCCCGGCGCTGGTGCAGGCCACACTTCGAATTGCCCGCGAAGAAACCGACGTCGTCACACCGTTTCAGGAACGACGGGACGAGATCGGCGATATGGCGACCGCCATCGAAACGCTGCGTGAGGCGGTACTGGAGCGCGGACGTCTGCGGCAGATACGCGATATGGCGCAGCAACTCGAACATATGGCCCATCACGATGCGCTGACCGGACTGCCCAACCGCGTGCTGCTGATGAAGACGCTGGAAACCCGGCTGGAACATCTTTCCGCGTCCGGCCAGCCATTCAATGTCATGCTGCTCGATCTCGACCGCTTCAAAGCCGTCAACGACACGCTGGGACACGCTGCAGGCGATGCCCTCTTGGTGGCGGTGGCCTCGCGCATTTCCGCCGTGCTTGGTGAAAACGACATGGTGAGCCGTCTTGGCGGCGACGAGTTCGCGATCATCCAGTCGACAAACGCCGACTGCGAGAGCGATGCAGCGATGCTAGCGGCGCGGGTGGTGCACGCGGTCTCGCGCAGTTTCAGCCTGGAAGGCAGCGCTATCAGCATCGATACCAGCATCGGCATCGCCTGCGCGCCGGGCCACGGCACATCGGCCACACAACTTCTGCAACATGCCGATCTTGGCCTTTACCGTGCAAAATCCATGGGCTGCGGTTATTTCGTGTTTTACGAGCCGGGCATGGACATGGCGGCGAAGCACAAGCATGCGCTGGAAATAGACATGAAATCCGCGCTCGAAAACCAGGAATTCGAGCTGTATTACCAACCCGTGGTCAATCTGCAGAGCGGCCGCATCGTCGCTTACGAGGCGCTGGCCCGCTGGCGGCACAGCAAACTCGGCCTCATCACCCCGGACCGTTTCATCACCCTTGCCGAAGAAAACAACTTCATCAAGCCATTGGGTGAATGGGTTCTGGCACAGGCCTGCATGGATGCCATGACGTGGCCGAAAGATATCCGGCTTGCCGTCAATCTGTCCGCCGTCCAGCTCTCCAATGACGATATCGTCCCTGTTGTCGACCGGGCATTGGAAAAATCCGGCTTCCCGGCCGAGCGGCTGGAGCTTGAAGTCACGGAAACCGCGATGCTGGAGCGTGATAGCAGTACGAAAGCGCTGAAACTGCTGAAGGAAAGAGGCGTCCGCCTCGCGCTTGATGATTTCGGCACCGGTTATGCCGGGCTCAGCACGCTGACCCATGTCGCCTTCGACAAGATCAAGATCGACCGCGAATTCGTCTCCGGCCTGCCCACCAATCCCATGTGTTCGGCCATCGTCAACACCATCATCGACATGGCCGAGCAGATCGGCCTGAAGGTGACCGCCGAGGGCGTTGAAAACAGGGATCAGGTCGAAGCCCTCAAGCTTTCGGGATGCGACGAGGCTCAAGGCTATTATTTTGCTGAACCTGCCCCTCTGGCCCGAATCCTCAAAAACCGCGCCGTTATTACCCCGGCCGCCAAGGACGAGTACGGCGATGCCGGTCGGTCGGCACCGGGTTCTTATCATCCACCACAAAAAGCGATTTGAGAAACCAGCCGCCGACCAAAAGGACATAAAATGCGCCTTTCAGTATTTTGCCTTTTCCTCACATGCTTTGCTCCTGTTACCCCGCTGCAGGCCGCCGATGAAGGCGACACGCTTCAGCAGATTGCCAAAACCGCAAAAATCCGTATCGGTTATCGCGAGGCCGAACCGCCCTTTTCCTATCAATTGCCAAACGGGGAAATCACCGGTTTCTCTACCGATCTCTGTCGGGCAATCAGCGAGGATATTCGCAGCAAGCTGAAGCTCGACAAGATCGAGCTCGAATATGTCAAGGCAACGCCCGCGACCCGCTTCATTCTTGTCCGCAGCGGCCAGATCGACATTGAATGCGCCGCCACGACCAATAATAGCGAACGTCGCAAGATCGTCGATTTCTCCTATCCCAATTTCATGACCGCGACACAGTTTCTCTCCCGCAAGCAGGACAATTTGAAAAGCCTTGCCGATCTCGCCGGGCGATCCGTCACATCCGCTTCCGGCACCGTCAATATCGAACAGCTGAACGCCGTGAACCGGGCGAAGAACCTCAATATCTCTGTCATGCCGACCAAGACCAATGAAGAAGCCTTCGACCTCGTTGTTGCCGGCAAGGCCTCCGCCTTCGTGATGGATGGCATATTGCTGGCGGCGCTGGCGGCGACCTCGGAAAATCCTGACCTTTATGCACTCTCCGAGGAAACGCTCAGCGCTCCCGAACCCTATGGTCTGGTTTTCCGGCGGAACGACCCGGCGTTCAAGGCGGCGGTCAATGATAGTCTTCGGCATATCTACACCAGTTCGACCATTCACGGCCTTTATGAAAAGTGGTTCACCAAACCCATTCCGCCGAACGGCATGAACCTGAACCTGCCAATGGCCGCATCCCTGAAACAGGCCTACGACCATCCGAGCGAATACCAGGACTGAAAGCGCAAGACGCCGAACCGCATTGATTTGATGACGATGTTTTAACGGATTGTTTTAGCTGGAGATGCGCGATGCAGAGATCGACATTGTGGCTGTTGTTGTTTTTCCTGAGCTTTCAGCCCGTGGCGGCGGCCAGCGACAATGCCCAACCACCGACACTTGAAACCATTGCCAGGACTGGCACGATCCGGCTGGGTTTTGCCGATCGCAATATTCCCTTTTCCTATCTGGGCACCGGCCCGGAGCCTATCGGCTACAGCATCGAGCTTTGCCTCCGCGTGGCGGATTCCATCAAGAGAAAGCTCGCCCTGCCGGAACTGAAGGTCGAGTTCGTCAAGCGCACGCCCAGCAACCGCATCATGCTTCTCAATGACGGCACCATGGACCTGGAATGCGTGGCGAGCACGAATACGGAGGAAAGACGCAAGGCCGTCTGGTTTTCCTACAGCCACTTCATCACCGGCACGCGTTATGTCGCGCTGAAATCAAGTGGCCTGAACACCGTCGCCGATCTTGCCGGGCGAACGGTGGTGGTGACGACAGGCACCATCAATATCAGCCAGCTCAACGTGCTCAATCGCAAACTGGGAATGAACATCGCCGTCCTGCAGAATGACAGCACGGAGGGCAGTTTCGATATGGTGACGGAAAATCGCGCCTCTGCCTTCGTCATGGACGATATCCTCCTGCGATCCTTCATCGCCGAGACCGGCAGGCCGGAAGATTACGTCATCTCGAACGAATATCTTGCCCCGCCGCAGCCCTATGGCCTGATGCTGCGGCACGGCGATACCGGCTTCCGGGACGCCGTCAACGAAGCGCTGGAGCAGATTTATCAAAGCGGCGAAATCGAAAAAATCTACGACAAATGGTTCAACGCGCCGATCCCGCCGAATGGCATCAACCTGAAACGCCCGCTGCCCGGCGATCTGGCAGAAGCGTTTCGAAGCCCTGTGGATACGACGGCAGAATGAGAAACGCCGCCCGGAGGCGGGCGGCGTCTTTTATGAAGTGCCTTATGCAGCGCGAAGATGGGCGCCCAACGGAATTTCGACATCGATCTCCAATATGGAGACATGTTCGTCACGATCCATTTTCACATGCACCCGGTCATTGTCTATCTGTACATGCTTGGCGATGACGCTAAGAATTTCTTCCCGCAGAACGGCGACGAGATCGGTTCCCGACGACGCCCTTTCGTGGGCGAGCAGCACCTGCAGGCGTTCGCGCGCAAGCGGTGCCGACTTCTGTTTACGGAAGATACTGAAGATGCTCATGCAGCCCTCCTTGCGAAGATCTTGGAGAAGATGCCACGCTTCTCGCCCGGGATGACGACCGGAATATCCTCGCCGGAGAGGCGGCGGGCGGCGTCGAAATAGGCCATGGCCGGCGCGCAACGGGCATCCGCCAGCGTGACAGGCGCACCGACGTTCGAAGCGCGCAGCACATCGGTGCTTTCCGGAATGATGCCGAGCAGCGGAATGGAGAGGATTTCGAGAACGTCATCCACTTTCAGCATGTCGCCGCGTTCGGCGCGGACGGAATCATAACGCGTCAGGAGCAGGTGCTTTTCCATACGCTCGCCGCGCTCGGCCTTCAGCGTCTTGGAATCGAGCAGGCCGATGATGCGATCGCTGTCACGCACCGAAGAGACCTCCGGATTGGTAACGACGACAGCCACATCCGCATGGCGCATGGCCAGCGTCGCGCCGCGTTCGATACCGGCGGGGCTGTCGCAGATCACCCAGTCGAAGTGCTTCTTCAACTCGGCGATGACCCATTCGACACCTTCCGGCGTCAGATTGTCCTTGTCGCGGGTCTGCGAGGCCGGCAGAAGGAACAGCGTCTCGAGCCGCTTGTCGCGGATCAGCGCCTGCGTCAGCTTGGCATCACCCTGGATGACGTTGACGAGATCGTAAACCACGCGGCGTTCAGCACCCATGACGAGATCGAGATTGCGCAGCCCGACATCAAAATCGACGACCACGACCTTCTCTTTGTTCTGCGCCAATGCGGCGCCAAGCGCTGCGGTCGAGGTGGTCTTGCCGACCCCGCCCTTGCCGGAAGTTACAACGACTACCTTCCCCATATGGCTCTCTCCTGTTCCTGTTCGTTTCTCTGTTATCAGCCGAGCTTCGCGGCCTTGATGGTATCGTTTTCCAGCCAGAGCTGAACGGGCTGGCCGCGCAGCTTGTCGTCAATGTCCTCGGCAACCTTGTAGACGCCGTCGATGGCCAAAAGCTCCGCTTCAAGCTTGCGGCAGAAGATGCGCGCCGAGACATTGCCGAGCGAACCGGCCATGGCCCGTCCGCGCAGCGCACCGTAAATATGCACCGAACCGCCGGCGATGATTTCAGCGCCCGAAGCGACCGAACCGATGACGGTGACGTCACCCTCTGGAAACATGATCGACTGGCCGGAGCGCACCGGCTCGTTGACGACCAGCGACTGCACGACGGCGCGAACTTCGCCCGAAGCGTGCGGCTTGTCTTCCGGCAATTCGGCAGCCACGGCGACCGGCTCCACCTCGACATCGGAAGCAGGCTTGCCACCCTTCAGCGACGGCGGCATGCCCGGCTCGATCATCGACGGGCGAACACCCTCGATGCCCATGATGCCAACATTGCGTTCTCTCAGCGCCGCCAGCAGTTCCTTCAGGCCCGCCTTGTCGAGCGACAGCTCCGACACATCGAGAACCACCGGCCGCGACAGGAAGAACCCGGCCGAGCGGGCAGCCAGATCATCAAGCCTTTCGAGCCATTGATCGACCGGAGATTCGGGGGACAGGACGACCGCGAGGAAGGAGCGGCCTTTGATACGGATCGAACGCTGGTCTGTTAGCACTTTGGTCATCTTGGTAAACAAATCGTTGACAATTAGGTACCTCGAATATGGTTAACAAATGGTTAACGCAGCCCCTGAAGCGGTGAATTCGTTAATAAAATTCCGCTTGCAAAAGCCTTCGCGCAAAACATTCGAAAACAGCTGTTACGCCTTGAATTGATGTCACTGCCTTGCAAATGAAGACGCATGATAGCAGAGCATCCTTGCTGCAAGCTGACGCCTCCTTTCAGCAGGCAACCCTCGCCCTCCCCGCTTTTCGGGCTCGACTCGCAGGCATCACGCAGCGTCCGATTCTGGAACAACATTCTTTCAACACTCAGGAGACGATCATCTGCTTATGGCAGCCGAAAAGCGATTCCGTTATGTCTCCGGATACTGTAGATACGGCTATACCCGAGAGTTCCAACGGAAGAATGAGATGCACAGCAAAGTCCCGCCGCAGACCCAGATATTTTCGCAAGAGTTCGCGGCCTTCCTGTTCGACATGGATGGAACGCTGGTCAATTCGATTGCCGTTGTCGAGCGCGTCTGGCGGGAGTGGGCCGTTGCAAACGGTATCGAGCCGAATGCTTTCCTCCAGCGCATTCACGGCATGCGGGCTTCCGAGGTGATCCGTCGCGAGGCGGTTCCCGGCCTCGATGTGGACGCTGAGGCCGACATGATCTTGCGCGCCGAGATGGATGACGTGGAGGGCATCATTCCGATACCGGGCGCCGCGGCTTTTCTCGCGTCTTTGCCGGCGGGAAAATGGGCCATCGTCACCTCCGCCGTGCGTGAACTGGCGGAAAAAAGGCTCGCGGCGGCCGGCATCACACCGCCACCCGTGATGATTTGCGCGGACGATGTGGTCAACGGCAAGCCCGATCCTGAAGGTTACCGGAAGGCCGCCGAAAGGCTCGGCGTTGCTCCGGAAAGCTGCGTCGTCTTCGAAGATGCGCCCGCGGGCATCCAGGCCGGCGAACGCATGGGGGCTGCGGTGGTGGTCATCAACGTGACCCATTCCCACCCGATCGAGACGCCGCATCTTGCCATCGGCAGTTACGGTGAACTGGGTGTGGTGATCGACGGGAATGGTGGCCTGAAGCTGACCAGCAGCAAAGCCTGAAGAGCTGCCGGCGACCACCGACCGGCTGAGCCGCCCTCAAGCATAACCTGTAAGCTTTTCCAAGACGGCTAATTGACAGCCATCCATAAATACGTCCTAATAAAATTGGTAAGACCATCTTACCGCTTGCGCGAACGGGGGGAGACCTTCGCGCTGGGAGGACATCATGTTTGTGGCTCTGGAGCCGCGCCGCCTTTACCGGCTGGTCGCGGAACAAATTCGCTTGCTCATCGAGAGCGGGGAGCTGACCGAAGGTCAGCGCCTGCCGGCGGAGCGTGACCTTGCGGAACGCTTCGGCGTTTCCCGCCCTACCGTTCGTGAAGCCCTCATCGTTCTGGAAGTGGAAGGCCACATCCATATCCGCATGGGTTCGGGCGTTTACGTCAACGCTGCCGGCAGGCAGGCGAGGGAAAAGCCGCCGGTGCCAGACGCGCATGGCCCATTCGAAATCCTGCAGGCGCGCTGCATCATCGAGAGCGCGATTGCGGAGGAAGCCGCGCGACTTGCGACGCCGGAATGTATCACCAAGCTCGATGACATCATCGAACGCATGGCCGGCGCGCTCGACAATTCGCCGCTGGCGCTCAATCTTGACCGCGCGTTTCATACAGCCATTGCCGACATCATCGGCAATGCCGCGCTCAATCGCTTTACCGGCCTGATTTATGACGAGCGCAGCCTGTCGCCCTTTTTCGAAAAGCTCGCCAGCTATTTCGAAGGCCCGCACACCTGGAGCCTCGCCGTTCAGGAACACCGAGCGATCCGCGACGCCATTGCCGCCGACGACCCGGAAGGGGCTCGTGAGGCGATGCGGCAGCATCTGACGCTGTCGCAAAAGAGATTTTCCGAAAGTTTCGGGGAGGAAACGATCGGAGAAGAGTGACCGCGCCGTAATCGGCGACGGGAAAAACAGAAATCTGGCTTTAATTCGGGAGGAGTTAAGAATGAAAATCAGATTGTCGACTTTAATGGGCGCAACAGCCGCCATCCTGCTTTCCGCCTTGGCGGCGCAGGCGCAGACCACGCTGAAATGGGCGCATGTTTACGAAACCTCCGAACCGTTCCACACGGATTCGGTCTGGGCTGCGGAAGAAATCGCCAAACGCACCGACGGCCGTTACAAGGTGGATGTTTTCCCCGCCTCACAGCTTGGCAAGGAAGCCGATATCAACCAGGGTCTCAAGATCGGCACCGTTGACATCATCATCTCCGGTTCGAGCTTTGCCGCGCGTGATTTCAAGCCGATCGGCGTCACCTATTTCCCTTACATCTTCCGCGATCCGAGCCATCTCATCGCCTATACCAAGAGCGATATCTTCAAGCGTCTCGCCAAGGGTTATGAAGACAAGACCGGCAACCACATCGCCGCCGTCAGCTATTACGGCACGCGCCACACAACATCCAACAAGCCGATTGCCGCCTGCGCCGATATGGCTGGCTTAAAGATGCGCGTTCCCGACGTTCCTGCCTATCTTGCCATGCCGCGCGCCTGCGGCGCCAACACGACACCGATTGCATTTGCGGAAGTCTATCTGGCGCTTCAGAACGGCACCGTCGATGCACAGGAAAACCCGCTGACGACCATCGAGGCGAAGAAGTTCTTCGAAGTGCAGAAGAACATCGTGTTGACGGGCCACATCGTTGACCATCTCAACACGGTTGTCTCGAAGAACCTATGGTCCAAGCTTTCCGATGAAGACAAGAAAATTTTCACGGACGTCATGCAAGAGGCCGCCGAGCGGACCACAAAGACCATCGAAGGACGCGAAAAAAGCCTCGTGGAAGACTTCAAGAAGCGTGGCCTGAACGTCGCCGAGGTCGACAAGGCCGACTTCGAAAAGAATGTCATCGAGAAGGTGAAGTTCGAGGACTTCGGTTACGACAAGGCCGACTGGGAAGCCATTCGCGCCGTCAAGTGAGCCAAGATTCGGTGCGGCCCTTGCGCCGCACCGCCCTTTCTCTCCAGACGGGATATCTCAATGTCGCAGGAAATCCATACTCAGGTCACGCCTGAGGAACTCGCCCATACGTTCGACGAGGCACCGCCCGAGGTCGATCTCAAGGTCTACACCTTCGAGGACTGGGTCACGCTCGCCCTGTTCTGGTTGATGACAGGTTGCGTGTTCCTTCAGTTCTTCACCCGCTACGTTCTCAACAACAGCTACGCCTGGACGGAAGAAATCGCCGTCAATTGCCTGATTGGCGTGGTGTTTTTAGGCTCCGTCATGTGCGTGCGCATGTCGCGCCACATCCAAGTGGATGTGCTTTATCATTATGTACCGCCGCAGGTGGCCCACGCCATGTCGATCCTGGTCGATGTGCTGCGCATCCTGTTCTTCGCCTACACATCCTGGCTGATGTGGCGTTATCTGGAAATCGTTGCGGATGAGGAGATGGTCACCGTGGCGCTGCCGCGCAATATCGTCTTCTACACCGTTCTGGCAGCTTTCGTTTTGATGTTCTTCCGCTCCGTGCAGGTCTTCATTGAAAATATGCGGCGTGGCTATTCCGTTCTGGAACGGCCAGAAGAATTCCAGAGCGCGGGGGATTGATCACATGTTGCTTCTCATCGGCTCATTCCTTCTTCTGATGCTGATCGGCCTGCCGGTCGCCATTTCCATGGCCTCGGCTTCGCTGCTCTACATCGTCTTTTATAATGTCGCGCCTGATATCATCGCGGCGCAGCGCCTGATTGCGGGTGTGGAAAGCTTCCCGCTCCTGGCGGTTCCCTTCTTCATCCTTGCCGGCAATCTCATGAATACGGCAGGTGTAACGGGACGTATCTATTCCTTCGCTGTCGCGCTCGTCGGCTGGATGAAGGGCGGCCTCGCGCAGGTCAACATCATCGGTTCGGTGATCTTTTCCGGCATGTCCGGCACCGCACTGGCCGATGCTGCCGGCATCGGCACCATCGAAATCAAGGCCATGAAGGATCATGGTTATCCGGTCGAGGCGGCCGTCGGCGTCACCGCCGCTTCCGCAACGCTCGGGCCGATCTTCCCGCCGTCCCTGCCCTTCGTCATCTACGACATGATGGCGAATGTCTCGATCGGTGCGCTGTTCATGGCCGGCATCGTTCCGGGCGTCGTCATGACGCTGCTGATGATGATCACGGTTGCGGTCTTTGCCTATATCAAGGGCTGGGGTTCCGATACGCCGTTTAATCTCAGGACAATCTTCGGCGCATCGCTTGAAGTCCTCGTTGTCATGATGGTGCCGCTCGGCATCTATATCCTCACGGCATTTGGCCTGTCGCTCAACCTGTCGATCTTGATCGTGCTGGTGATATTGCTCGCCTGCGACTGGTATTTTGATTTCTCTGCCGTGATGGCGTTGATGACGCCGGTGATCCTGATCGGCGGCATGACGATGGGTTGGTTCACACCGACGGAGGCAGCCGTTGCGGCCGTTCTCTGGTCGCTGTTCCTCGGCCTTGTCCGCTATCGCACGATGACGTTCAAGACGCTGGCGAAATCGACCTTCGACACCATCGAGACGACCGCATCGGTACTCTTCATCGTTGCGGCAGCCTCGGTCTTCGCATGGTTGCTGACGGTCAGTCAGGCTGCACAGCTTCTGTCGGCGGCAATCCTGACGATCACCGACAGCAAGTGGATTTTCCTCGTGCTGGTCAACCTGCTGATGCTGTTCGTCGGCTGCTTCCTCGACACGATTGCGGCTATCACCATCCTCGTGCCGATCCTTCTGCCGCTGGTGCTGCAATTCAACATCGACCCAGTGCATTTCGGCCTCATCATCACGCTCAACCTGATGATCGGGCTGCTGCATCCGCCTCTCGGCATGGTGCTGTTCGTGCTCTCGCGCGTGGCGAAACTCTCCGTCGAGCGCACGACTGTCGCCATCCTGCCATGGCTGGTGCCGCTATTCGTGGCGCTGCTGCTGATCACCTTCATTCCGGCAATCACCTTGTGGCTGCCGACCGAAATGGGCCTGATCCGCTAAGGCAAACATCATCGCCCGCGCGGTTCGCCGTGCGGGTTCATTCCTTCCACACACAGACTATATGAGGGCATCGTCATGCAGACACGCGTGGCACGTCTATATTCCCGTGAAGATATCCGCGTCGAAACGCAGGACGTTGCGCCCCCCGGCCCCGGCGAAGTGTTGCTGACCATGGCGGCAGGTGGCATTTGCGGCTCCGATCTTCATTATTATCAGGATGGCGGTTTCGGCCCGGTGCGGGTGCGCGAGCCGATTATCTGCGGTCATGAGGCATCCGGCCATATCGCGGCTTTGGGCGCGGGTGTCAGCGGGCTTGCCATCGGCCAACTCGTCGCCGTCAACCCTTCGCAACCCTGCGGCCATTGCCAGTTCTGCCTGAAGGGGCAGCCGATCCATTGCCTCGACATGCACTTCATGGGCAGCGCCATGCGCCTGCCGCACGAACAGGGCATGTTCCGCGACCGGCTGGTGGTTCCGGCAAAACAATGCGCGACATTTTCGAACGCCACCTCGCCCGCCGAGGCCGCCTGTACCGAGCCACTTGCGGTGTGCCTGCATGCCGTCGCACAGGCTGGCGATCTGGCAGGTGCGAAGGTACTGGTGACCGGCGCCGGTCCCATCGGCCTCCTTACCATAGCCGCCGCCCGCCAGGCGGGTGCCGGCATCATCGTCGCGACCGATCTCACCGATGCGGCACTGGAGCGCGCACCCGCCATGGGTGCCGACCGCACGATCAATGTCGCGAAGGACGCCGATGCGCTTTTGCCCTATCAGGACAACAAAGGTTATTTCGACGTCATTTTCGATTGCTCCGCAGCCGGCCCCGCGCTCCGCTCCGCCTTCGCCTGCGTTCGCCCGCGCGGCACCATCGTGCAGGTGGGCGTGACAGGCGACGTCACCATTCCGCTCAATGCGCTGGTGGGCAAAGAGATTGTCTGGCGCGGCTCGCAGCGTTTCCACGACGAATTCGCCATCGCCGCCGGGCTCATTTCCACCCGCAAGATCGATGTGCGACCGATCATTTCCCACAGCTTCCCGCTTGGCGAGGCGAAAGCGGCATTCGAACAGGCCGGGGATCGTTCCGCCGCCTGCAAGGTGCAGCTGACATTTTCCGCAGACTGATATTTGAGGATCAAAGATGAGACATACATGGCGCTGGTTCGGTCCAGTCGACAAGGTCACGGTTCAGGATGCGGCTCAGGCGGGCGCGGAAGGCATCGTCAGCGCGCTGCATCACATCGCCACCGGCGATGTCTGGCCGGTGGACGAGATCGCCAAACGGCATGAAGCGATCAAGGCCGGCGGGCTTTATTGGGATGTGGTGGAAAGCGTGCCGGTTTCCGAGGATATCAAGACCCAGACCGGCGACTGGAAAAATCACATCACCAACTGGCAGGAGACGCTGCGCCGTCTGTCCGCCTCCGGCATCCGCACCGTTTGTTATAATTTCATGCCGGTGCTGGACTGGACGCGCACCGACCTGCGCTGGGAAACCAGACATGGCGCAAGGGCGATGCGCTTCGATCTCACCGATTTCGCCGCTTTCGACATCTATATTCTGAAACGCCCTGACGCGAAGGCCGATTATCCGGGCTGGCTGCTGGAGGAAGCGGCAAAACGTTTTGCCGAGATGCCGGATACGAAAATCGCCGCTCTGGGGCGCAATATCGGCGCGGGCCTGCCCGGTTCGGCGGATGGTTATACGCTCGCCCAGCTTCTGGAAAAGCTGCGTTCCTATCACGGCATTAACCGGGGAAGACTGCAACAGAACCTGATCGACTTTCTCTCCGAAGTGACGCCGGTTGCGGAAGAGGTCGGCATCAACATCTGCGCCCATGGCGACGATCCGCCATGGCCGCTACTCGGCCTGCCGCGCATTCTGTCAACGGAAGCGGACTATGCCCATATGCTGTCCCAGGTCGACAGCCGCGCCAATGGCGTGACGCTGTGCACCGGCTCCCTCGGGGCGCGCGCCGATAACGATCTGCCCTTCATTGCCGGCCGTTTTGCCGATCGTATTCATTTCGTGCATCTGCGCAATGTGACGCGCGATACCGATACCGTTCCCTGCTCCTTCTTCGAGGACGAACATCTGGAGGGCGGAACCGATATGGTCGCCGTCATCGCCGCACTCGTCACCGAAGAGGCCCGACGCCGGGCGGAGGGCCGCGACGACCATACCATTCCGATGCGGCCCGACCACGGTCAGGAAATACTCAACGACCTGACGCGCGGCGCGCAGCCCGGTTATCCCGCCATCGGCAGGCTGAAGGGGCTGGCGGAGCTGCGCGGTATCGAGCGCACGCTGTCGCATGGCCGTTTCGGCCTTGCGACCGGCAAAGGCTGAGCGGGAAAATTGACCGCAGGCGATGCGTCAGCCTGCGGCCAACCGCGCCCGGAACGTGAGATAGGAGAAGGTTGCAAGTCCGCCGGCAACCGCTCCAGCGGCTTTCACGGCGGCGTCCATCAGATGCGGGTGGCGTGTCGGCGAGAGGAATTGCAACGCCTCGATACCGAACGCCGCAACAATACCCGCCACGATGATCGCCAGCCAATAACGCGGATAGGCCAGCACGAAGGCCGCCGAACAGAAGGCAAAGGCAGCCGCGCGATCGAGGCCAACACTCGTCAGCGTGTGCGGACGAAAGCCGATCGGGCAGATTGTAACGATCACGATCAGTAGAAGAACCGACCAGGCGATATATTTTGGAAGTCTGTTTGTCATCATGGCGTAACAATAGAGTGCCACCCGCGCAAACGGAAGCACGTCTTTTTCACGCCTCGCCCAATTAATCACACTTTTTGGTCAGATAGTTCAAAAACCGGCTTTCGCTCAGGCCCCACACGGGCTAAGGCAGAAGGCAACCGGACGAGGATCGTGGCTGATGGCCTTGGCGCTGTCGCCTTTCGATGCGATGTCACGGTATCGGTGGATTTTCCACACAGGATCAGATTTTCAGGGAAGAGCACAATGAGTTTCAAGCCGCATGGCAAACATCTGGTTGCAGGAGAATGGGTCGCAACGGAAGCAAAATTCCGCAGTGAGCCTGCACATGGCGAAGCTTTCGATTTTTCGGTCGGCACCGTCGATCTGGTGAATGCGGCCGCAGAAGCAGCCGAAGAGGCCTTCTGGAGCTACGGCTATACCACCCGCGAAGAGCGCGCCGCATTCCTCGACACCATCGCCGATGAGATCGAAGCCCGCGCCGACGCCATCACCGAAATCGGCTCGTCCGAGACCGGCCTGCCTGCTGGACGCCTTCAGGGTGAACGTGGCCGCACCGTTGGTCAGCTTCGCCTTTTCGCATCGCATATCCGCAAGGGCGATTATCTCGACCGCCGCCACGACGAAGCCCTGCCGGATCGCCAACCGCTGCCGCGTCCGGATATCCGCCTGATGCAGCGTCCGATCGGCCCCGTCGCCGTCTTCGGCGCTTCCAACTTCCCGCTCGCCTTCTCCACGGCCGGTGGTGATACGGCCGCCGCTCTGGCAGCCGGTTGCCCGGTGGTCGTCAAGGGCCATTCCGCCCATCCCGGCACCGGCGAAATCGTTGCCGAAGCCGTCCTTGCCGCTGTCAAGAAGCACAATCTGCATCCCGGCGTCTTCTCGCTGATCCAGGGCGGCCGCCGCGATGTCGGTTCCGCACTCGTGCAGCATCCGCGCATCAAGGCGGTCGGTTTCACCGGCTCGCTCGCCGGCGGCCGTGCGCTGTTCGATCTCTGCGCCCAGCGCCCCGAGCCGATCCCCTTCTTCGGCGAACTCGGTTCCGTAAACCCGATGTTCCTGCTGCCGGAAGCCGTTGCCGCCCGTGGTGAAGCCATCGCCAAGGGCTGGGCCGGTTCGCTCACCATGGGTGCGGGCCAGTTCTGCACCAATCCCGGCATCGCCGTCATTCTCTCCGAGCAGGCGGATGCCGTGGCTGAAACCGCCCGCGCAGCACTTTCCGAAGTCGGCCCGCAGGTCATGCTGACGGACGGCATCGCCGCCGCCTATCGTGACGGCCGTGACCGTATCGCTGCCGGCAACGGCGTGCGCGACGTGCTGACGACCACCTGCAATCTGCGCAATGCAACGCCTTATCTCTACCGTGTTGCCGGCAAGGACTGGGTTGCCAACCACGCGCTTGCTGAAGAAGTCTTCGGACCGCTCGGACTGATCGTGACTGTTGATAGCGCGGAAGAAATGCTTGAAGTCGCCAAGAGCTTCGAAGGCCAGTTGACGGCAACCATGCATCTGGATGCCGGCGACGCCGAACTCGGCCGCAAGCTGCTGCCGATCCTGGAGCGCAAGGCCGGCCGTGTTCTCGCCAACGGTTTCCCGACCGGTGTGGAAGTGTCCGAAGCCATGGTTCACGGTGGCCCCTACCCGGCCTCGACGAACTTCGGCGCAACCTCTGTCGGCACCATGTCGATCCGCCGCTTCATGCGCCCGGTTTCCTACCAGAACATCCCTTCGGACGTTCTGCCCGAAGACATCCGCTAAAACAAAGGGGAAGGCGCAAAAGCGCCTTCCCCTTTCATGTCCGATGCGGCTGCCTCAGATAGACTGGATCGCCTCGATCTTTTCGAGACCACCGACAATTCCGGCGAAATCCTGCCAGACGCCCTGCGCGCCCTTGCGCCATTCATCCACCATTTCCGGCTGCAGTACCTTGCCACCCTTCGAGAGCGCAAGGTCGACGGACTTTACTTCATCTTCCACGATCAACTGGTTAAAATAACGGGCACCTTCGCTGGAGGCTTCCAAGAGCACCTTCTTTTCCTCATCATCCAGCTGGCTCCAGAAGGCCGCGCCGTAATAAACCACGCCAGAGGCCCAGATATGGCCGGTCTCGGTCAGATAAGGCACGACCTCGTAAAGCTTGAAACCGGCATAGGCCGATTTGGTGAGGTCCATGGCGTCGGCCACCCCGGTCGCCAACGCATTATAGGTTTCGGTGATCGGAATGCCGACCGGTGTCATGCCGAAGGCGCTCCACAATTTGGTGTGCAGCGGGCTCTGAATGACGCGGATTTTCTTGCCCTTCAACTGTTCCGGCCGGGTCACAGGCTCCTTGGCCAGAAGATGACGTGCGCCGTAATTGATGAAATCGGCGGCGACGAATTGCTGTGCGGCAAGCTTTGTCTTCAGTTCTTCGCCGGTCTCACCCGTCACCACCTTGCGCACATGTTCACTATCTCGAAACAAGAAGGGCAGATCGAGGATCTGCAGTTCCGGCACCCAACCGGACAGGGAAGAGACGGTGGAGAGGCTGGCCTGCACCGAACCGAGGCGGATGTTTTCCGCCACTTCCTTTTCGCCGCCGAGGGCCCCGCTCTTGACGATGTTGAAGTGGAAACGGCCGGGTAGTTTCGCCTCCACCAGCTCGCTGATCTTCACCCAGATCTTCGTCTCCGGCTTGTCGTTGGCAAATAGCGATGCGACCGTGAGGCGGCGGGTTCTGGCCTGCGCCGGGCGCATCAGGGCCGGTGCGGCAAGCGTCGCGGCACCGAGAGCGGAGAGTTTGAGGAGATGGCGGCGATCGATAATGGTCATGACGAAAACCTCTGACTTAAAACAATATGGCCCATAGGCATAAAATGGCGAGGGCAACGAGCAGCGAGACGAGATAGGGAATGACCGCCCGAAAAAGTGCTGCCGCCGGAACACGGGTCACGCCGCTGACAACGAAAATGAGCATGCCGAGCGGCGGTGTCAGGCCGTGGATCATCAGATTGACCACCAGAATGACGCCGAAATGAATGGGATCGATGCCGGCCGCCACCGCAGCGGGCAGCAGGATGGGCCCGAAGAGCAGGATCGCCGCGCCGATATCCAGCACCAGACCGACCGCCAGCAGGATGAGATTGGAGAGCAGCAATACGGCGATCTTGCTGCCGCCGAGCACAGTGACAAAATCCATAACGAGGCGGGAGACATTGTCTACCGCCAGCAGAAAGGCGAAAGGACCGGCCGTGCCGATCAGAAGACCAATTGCTGCCGCCTCCCCGGCCGATTGCCGGAAGGTCGCGAAAATGCGGCCCACGCCCAGCCGGTAACCGAAGCCAAGGAGCAGCGTATAGAGCGCCGCAAGGGCCGCCGCTTCCGTGGTGGTGACGATGCCGATACGGATGCCGACCACCACGATGACGCCGAGGCCGAAAGCCGGTATGGCGGCGATGGCCGAGCGCCATCGCTCTGCCCCGGTAGCGCGTGGCAGGGTATCGACGCTGCGCACGCTCAAATGGATCGCCACGCCGAGGCAGGCTGCCATCAGCCCACCGGCGAAGAAACCGCCGACCAGCAGTGAGCCCACCGAAAGATTGGTGGCCGTGGCAAGGATCAGGAAAGCGATGGAGGGCGGAATGACATTGTCGAGCACGGATGTCGCGGCAATAATCGCGCCCGCCTGCGCCGGCGGATAGCCGTGTTTGACGAGTTCCGGGTGAAAGGTGGACGCGCCGAAGGCGGCATTGGCGACCGAAGAACCGGACGCGCCGGAAAACAGCACGCTGGTCAAAAGCGTCGTCTGCGCCAGACCCGCCCGGCGGTGGCCGACCACGGAAGCGGCGAAACGGACGAGCTGGTTGGCGACGCCCGATATTGTCAGCAGGCTTCCGGCCAGCAGGAAGAAGGGGATGGCGAGCAGCAGGAATTTCGACATGCCCGTTACGGTCGAGGAAACGATGGCCGGCTCCGGCAAGGTGCTGCCAAAGGCAATCGCCACATAAGCGGCGGCAAGAAAAGCGTGAGCGAGCGGTGCCGCCAGAACCAGCCCTACCGCCGCCGTCAGCACCAGAAACAGGCTCGGCGGCAGGGTCGTATCAACGAATATTTGCGGCAGTCCGACATAGGCCACAAGTGCGATGGTCATGGACAGCAGAACGGCGAATGTCTTGCCTTCGCTGAAACGCTGAAGCGTCAGATAGACAAAGATAAGCGCGCCGCCTGCGCCAAGAAAACCGAAACGCACCCATTCCGGCAGGCCGAGCGTCGGCGAAGTACCACCCAGCATCGCCGCGATCTCCACCCCACCCAAAGCGAGGATGAGCGCCGCAACAAAGGAGAAGGCATCGGCCAGAATTTCAATGACGGCATGAAACCGCTGCGGCAGGAAGCGCACGAAGACATCGAGCCGCATCGCCAATGCGCTTTTGAGGCTGAGCGGTGCGCCAACGGCGATCATCGCGACGTTGAGCCATATGCCGAGATCTTCCGCGCCGATGAAGCCGGTGTGGAACAGATATCGCAGGGTGACATTGATCAGCACCACCACGAGAAGGGCCGCAAGGATCAACGCGGCCACCGCGCCGAGCACGGCATCGAAACGTGACAGCATCACCGCTGCCGCCGTCTCGAAGCTTTTGCGCCACTGCTTTTCCGTTACCGCCATGATCCGCCTTCCGCGCGTGATCGGTGTCACGCGGCCAGAAGCGGTATAGAAGAATGTCCCCCCGTGTAAAGCGCCGCGCTCCGGGAAAACGGGGCGGCAGTCAGAGCGCCACGAGGTGGCCGGGTGAAACCTCGCGATACGCCCGCGGATTGACTGTGTAATCCACCGGACGGATGGGGCTTTTCAGCTCGTCATTCGCCGCACCACGCCGCGTATTCCGGCGGTCCGGGTCCGGCACCGGCACGGCGGCCATCAGCTTGCGGGTATAATCGTGCTGCGGATTGTCGAAGACATCAGCGCGCGGGCCGATCTCGACGATCTCACCGAGATACATCACCGCCACGCGATGGCTGACGCGTTCCACCACCGCCATGTCATGTGAAATGAACAGGAAGGCGAGATCGAGGCTCTGCTGCAGATCCAGCATCAGGTTGATGACCTGCGCCTTGATCGACACATCCAGCGCCGAAACGCTTTCATCGGCAACGATGACCTTCGGCTGCAGCGCCAAAGCGCGGGCGATGCAAATGCGCTGGCGCTGGCCGCCGGAAAACTCGTGCGGGTAACGCGCCGCCATATCAGGGGAGAGGCCGACCTTTTCCAGCATGTCGGCCACCACCTCCTTCGCTTCGCGGGCGCTGCCCATGCGGTGTTCCAGAAAAGGTTCGGCAATCGCCGCACCCACCGTCATACGCGGATTGAGCGAGGCGAAAGGGTCCTGAAAGATCATCTGCACTGTCTTGCGCATCTCGCGCATGCCTGATTTGTCGAGGGCCAGAATATTCTCGCCATTGACCACCACAGAACCGGCATCCGGCTCGATCAGCCGCATGATGGCGCGACCGGTGGTCGATTTGCCGCAACCGCTTTCGCCCACCAATGAGAGTGTTTCACCAGCCCTGAGATCAAAGGACACATTTTCCACCGCGTGCACCCGGCCGCTGAGCCGTCCCAAAAGGCCGGAGTGAATGTCGAAACGCTTGGTCAGCCCTTCCACCTTGAGCACCGGTTGGGCAGTGGCATCGACGGTATCGGCCGGGCGGGCAGGTTCCTGCGTTTCCCCCGTGGCGGTGTTGACGATGGGGAAGCGGAGCGGCCTTTCTTCACCCTTCATCGACCCCAGAACCGGAACTGCGGACAGAAACGCACGGGTATAGGGGTGTTTGCCGCGATGGAAGATATCGGCCGTCGCGCCGACCTCCACCTGCTCGCCGCGATACATGACGACGGTGCGGTCGGCGATTTCGGCCACCACGCCCATATCATGGGTGATGAACAGGACGGAGGTGCCCTCCTCTTCCTGAAGCGTCTTGATAAGGTCGAGAATCTGGCCCTGGATCGTGACGTCGAGTGCAGTCGTCGGTTCGTCTGCGATCAACAACTTTGGTTTTGAGGCAAGCGCCATGGCGATCATCACGCGCTGGCGCATGCCACCGGAAAAGCGGTGCGGATATTCATCGAAACGGGACGCAGCGGAAGGGATTCGTACCTTTTCGAGAAGGCGGACTGTCTCCGCTCTTGCCTCTGCTTTCGACATTGGCTGGTGGCAGAGCAGAGCTTCGGAAATCTGGTCGCCAATGGTGAACAGCGGATTGAGGCTGGTCATCGGCTCCTGAAAGATCATGGCGACCTCGTTGCCCCTGACCCGCCGCATGGCGTCTTCGGAAAGGGACAATAGGTTGCGACCGCCGAGCATGATCTCACCCTGAACCCTGCTGCTTTCCCGATCCAGCAACCGCATGATGGAGAGCGACGTCACGCTCTTGCCCGAACCGCTTTCACCGACGATCGCGACGGTCTCGCCCGGCCCGACATCGAAGGAGATATCACGCACCACCGGTTTCCAGCCGCCATCCACGTGAAAGGACGTGGTGAGATTGCGGACGGAAAGCACGGCATCTTCGGCACCAAGCGGTGCTGCCTGCGGCATGGTCATGATCGTTCCCTTCTCTTTATTGTCGTTGCAATGCTCGCGGCACCCGCTCGCTTACTCAGTCCGGCCAGCGCAGCATGCCGTCGAAGCGGTGGCGGCTGCGGTCTTCGAACGGTGTCGCAATCATCTCGTTGGAGGCGCGTGCCTTGTCCAGCTCCTCGGCCAGCCGGGAAGCCACGATGGTTTCCTGACCGGGATGCAGGTTGCAGGGGTCGAGATAGAAATAGCGATGCTCGACCTCGTGATCGCGGGTGATGATCGGCGGATTACCCCTGGCCAGCGCTGTCGTCAGATCCCAGGCGGTGATATGCGCTTCTTCGGCATCAATGATGACACGCATGCGGTCGAGCGGATTGTTAGTCGGGTCGGGCTCGATCAGCGCCGTCACGCCCGGGCGTCCGTCCAGCGTCTTTTTCCAGAGATTGAGATAGCCGGTTTCGCGCTCGCGAATGCCGGCATGGTCGCGTTTTTCCCAGGCTTCCAGCGCCGCCATCACGCCATAGATGCTTTCCTTACCGACCTTCATGCCGCGGCCGATGCCCATGTTCTGCAGAAAGGCATGCCGCACCAGTTCCTTGCTTCCGGCGACGATGCCGGACGTGGGGCCGCCAAGGAACTTGTGGCCGGAATAGAGCACCACATCCGCGCCCGTCGCCAGAAACAACTCCAGATCATATTCGGACGCCGCATCCACGATGACAGGCACGCCCTTGGCATGGGCAATTTCGACGAATTCGGACAGATGCAGCAACCCATAATCGACCACATGATGCGAGACCACATAGACCGCTGCCGCGGTTTTTTCAGTGATGGCGTTTTCCATGTGGTAGCGATGGGTTGATGTCGCCTGCCCGACCAGCACCACCTTGCCACCGCCGAGCCGGATCGCCTGATCCACCGGCGCGCCGTAGCTCACCACATGGCCCATCTGGACCAGAACCTCGTTCTTTTCAGGCGCGATATCGGGCAATTTTTCGATGGCGAGCAGATTATTGCCGGTAATCGCACCCGCCACAGCAAGGCTGATGCCGGACGAGCAGGACGCCGTGACGAAGCCGGCCTCGCCGCCCGTCAGCCTCGCGATGATCGCGCTCGCCTTGCGCTGCAGATCATTGATCTCCACGAATTGCGGCAGGATCGCCGCCATGGCCTCGACCGCCTCGGGGACGACGATGGAAGCACCGAGCGACGTCATTGTGCCCGAGACGTTGATGACCGGGCGAAGGCCGATCCTGCTTCTGATATCCTCGGTCATGTCTTTCTCCTGTCTTTGCGATGCGATGGGCATCGACATATATGCCATAATAATGTAATAGCTTCTCAAAATGCATGAGGAGCCGGAATTTGGACGCCCATCGACTGGACGAAATAGCTTCAACCGCCCTTTCCGACACAGCGGAAAACCCGGACGTGAAGGCGGCCAAGCGCTCGCGCGTCAGCGGCATCGACCGTGCCCTTCAGGTTATTGATTACCTTTACGAAACCGGATCGCCAGCCGGCGCTTACGCGATTGCCAAGGCCATCAAGGCGCCGCTTTCCACCGTCTATGTGATCGTCGACGATCTCGTCGAAAAGAGCATGCTGGCGCGCAACGCCGACGGCAACATCTGGCTTGGCGCACGGCTTTACCACTATGGCCTCGCCTATGCGCGCTCGCTGGATTTCATGGGTGTCGCTACCCACGAAATGCATGATCTGTGCCGCCATGCCGGCGAGACGGTACAGCTTTGCGGACGCGATGGTGATCATATGCTTGTGCTGGCGATGGCCGATGGCCCCAGCCACTTTCAGGTCGCGTCCCGCGTCGGCACCCGTGTTCCGCTGAACTGGACGGCATCCGGCCGCCTGCTCGTCGGTCATCTGCCGGAAACCGAACGCCTCGAACTTTTCAGGCGTTGCGCCCGCTCCTCGCCCACGGGCCGTGCGGAAATCAATCCCGAGACCCTGTCGCAATCGGCGGCGGTCGCTTTTCGTGACCGCCTGTCGATACAGGTCGCCGAATCCGATTACGCCGTCGCCTGCATCGCCTCGCCGATCTGCGACATCAACGGCGAATGCGTCGCGACGATTTCCATCGTGCTGCCGGAACAGAAGGTGCTGGCGGACGAAAACCACTATACCGAACAGGTCAGGGTCTCGGCAGAACGGATCGAAAAGCTGATGGGCTGGCGCAACCATTAAACAGCCTCAACCCTTCAGCGCGACGATGGCTTCGATTTCAACGGTAATGTTGCCCGGCAGCGAGCCAAAACCCACGGCGGAGCGGGCATGCTGCCCCGCATCGCCGAACACGTCGATGAACAGATCGGAGCAGCCGTTGATGACGCTCGGATGATCGCGGAAATCGCTGACGGCATTGACCATGCCGAGCAGCTTGACCACCTTCTTCACCCGCGACAGGTCCCCCAGCGCCTCATGCATGACGGCAAGCAGGTTGATGCCGGTGAGGCGCGCATGATTATAGGCCTCTTCCAGCCCGATTTCCGCGCCAACCTTGCCGGCGTAAAGATGGCCGTTTTCTTCCCGCGGCCCCTGCCCCGAAAGATAAAGCATGTTGCCTTCCACCACATGGGTGACGAAATTGGCAATCGGCGGCGGCGGCGGCGGCAGAGAGATGCCAAGTGCAGCGAGCCGGTCATAGGGCGAAAGGTGCCCTTCAGCATCAAGCAAAGACTGTTTCACGCGAATTCCTCATAATGCCGGGATGGGTATCCCGCCTTGTCTGCGGAAGGCGCAGGGCAGACCCTGCGCCATTCCAGTCGGGTTCAGCGCCAGGAATAACCATGGCTATGGCGCACCAACTTGCGCGCCCTTGGAATGTAACGGCTGGCGGCTATGGCTTCCGCACCGATGACCGCGTAACGCGGCTCGAACAGGCGCTTCAGACGCGACACGTCACCATTGGAATCCGTGGCTTCCAGATCGGCATCGACAAGATCGAAAACCGTAAAATCCGCCCGCTGGCCGACATCGAGGCGGTTTTCCATATCGAGGCGGATGACGGAGGCCGGATTGCGGGTGACTGCCTCGACGACGTTTTCGAAAGGCATATCGACCGAGAGCAGCTTCGACATGGTGGTCGCCAGATCCCACACTGGGAAATTCATCGAATGGCCATGCAGATCGGTCGAGATCGAGAACGGCAACAGACCGCGCGCGATCGCCGCTTCCGCCACCTTGAAGGAAAAGGATGCGCCGCCATGGCCGATATCCAGCCGGATGCCTTCGCCGGCGCAGCGCTCTGCAAGATTGAACAGGTCCTCGTCTTCCATAATGCTGGAGCCCGACTTGCCGTTGAAGCAATGGGTCACGACATCGCCGGGGCCGAGAATTTCCAGCACCTCGTCATAAAGTGCGGGCGGTTCGCCCACATGCACCATCATCGGCACTTTGAGGATCTTGGCGATCTTCTTGCCGAGCTTGACCGGCGTCACACCCCAGGAGCCGGTGATGACGTGGCTCGCCCGCACCTTGAGGCCGACAATATGTTCGCTGTTTTCGGCATAGCACTCGAGGATGCGGTCGAGGTCGATATCCTTGATGTCGCGCAGTTCCGGCACCCGGTTGCAGGCAACAAGGCCGATGGAGCCGAGATTGAGGAAGGCCTTGATGCGCTCCCTCGAGGGCTCGATGATATATTCACGGAACCCGTGAAAATTCGCCTCGCCGGCCGAACCGGCATCCACCAGCGTGGTCACGCCGCGTTCCGCGCCGCATTCGGAGGGACGGATGGAGATATCGGTGCCGCCGTGCCAGATATGGACATGCAAATCCACCCAGCCGGGCGAAATGAAGGCACCCTTCGCATCGATACGTTGCGCATCCGCAGGTGCCTGCAGGGCAGAGCCAACGGCAGCGATCTTGCCGTCGCCGCCGATCAGAATATCGGTCGGGGCTTGGGACGTCCCCTTTCCGAAACCGACAGGTTTGACATTGGTGAGAAGAATGGGAGCATGAAGAGGCGTTTTTACCTGTTCACCTGATGTCATATTACAAATCCCTTCGCAGTCTTGGGTCGAGCATGTCCCGCAGCCCGTCGCCGACCATTTGCAGCGACAGCACGGAAAGAATGATGGCAAAGCCGGGGAAATAGGTCATCCAGTCAGCCTGACCGATATATTGGCGGCCGGCGGAGATCATGGTTCCCCAGGTTGGAATTTCAGGGCTGACACCGAGCCCCAGAAACGACAGGCCGGCCTCGGCCAGCATGGCGCTGGCGAAAAGGAAGGTGCATTGCACGAGGATCGGCGAGACCAGATTGCGCAGGACATGCCGCGTCATGATGTGGAAGGTGGAGATGCCGAGCGCCCTGGCCGCTTCCACATAGGGCAACTCACGAATCACCAGTGTCGAGGCGCGCACGATGCGGGCAAGGCGAGGCGAATAAACCACGGCGAGCGCGATGATGACAGTCGTCAGCGACGGACCGAGTGCCGCCACCAGCGCGATGGCCAGCAGAATATCCGGAAAGGCCATCATTGCGTCGATCAGGCGGGCAATCGGCGTATCCAGCTTCTGGAAGAAACCGGCGAGCAGGCCGAGCGTGATGCCGATAATGGACGACAGCGCCACAACGGCGGCCCCCACGAGAAGCGACAGCCTGCCGGCATAGATGGTGCGGGAAAACACGTCGCGACCGAATTCGTCGGTGCCGAACCAGTAGAGTTCGCTCGGCGGCTTCAGGCGGTTGACGATCGACAGTTTCGACGGCGAGTAAGGCGCAATCATCGGCGCGAAAACGGCAAGCAGCACGAAGACGAGCAGCACGATAAGACCGGCGGCGACAGTCCTGCGTTTCAGGAGACGCCGAATGAACAGGATGGTCGGGTTGCGCGTCGGAGGGGCGGTGGAGGTGATATCGGCCATCAGTAACGAACCCTCGGATCGACCAGCAGATAAAGCATGTCGATGGCAAAATTGATGAGCACGTAAAGCCCGGCGATGACGAGAAGCGCGCCCTGAATGACCGGATAATCACGCCGGAGCACGGCGGACACGACGAGATTGCCGACACCCGGCAGGCCGAAGACGGTCTCCGTGACGACCGCGCCGGAAATCAGCACGGCGGCGGTGAGGCCAAGCACGGTGAGGATGGGGATGAGCGCATTTTTGAGCGCATGTTTCATCACCACCCGGCGCTCTTTGACGCCCTTGGCTCTGGCAGTGCGAACATAGTCGTCGCCGAGAACATCCAGCATCGAGGCGCGGGTGAAGCGTAGAATGAGGGCGGAAGAAACGAGGCCGAGCGCAATCGCCGGAAGGGTCAGGTGATACATGCGCTCAAGGAAGCTCGCACCGGGCCCGCCATAACCCGACACCGGGAACAGATCGAGCCGCACGGCGAAGAACTGCATGAGAATGAGGCCGAGCCAGAAGCTCGGAATGCTCGCTGCCAGCATCGCGATGGTGGTCGCGGCCTGGTCCACGAAGGAACCGCGACGGTAAGCAGCATAGATACCGATGGGGAGCGCGATGACACCGGCAATCAGCAGCGAAAAAATCGTCAGGAAGAAGGTCGGTTCCGCCCGGTCGAGAAGCGCCGAGCCGACCGGCATGTTAAGAAAGATCGACTGGCCGAGATCACCCTTCAGCAATTGGCCGATATAATAGACATATTGCACGCCGAGCGACTGGTCGAGACCAAGCCGGGTGCGAAGCTCGGCAATATCCTGCGCCGTGGCATCCGGCCCCAGCATCACGGCGGCCGGATCACCGGGGGTGACGCGCAGGATAACGAAAACGATGGTGACGACGAGAAACATCACCACGATCATTCCCGCAAGTCTTTGGAAAATATAGCGTATCACGTATGAAAGCTCCGAAGCGCGTGATTGCCGCGACCAGGCGACGGTTGAACCGAGTTCTCGAGGGTGCCGGCAATTCCGGCACTCGCAGTAGTAAAATCGAACGTTCTCTTCGCACGTCCTCCTTATACTCCACCCTCATTCCTGTGCTTGTCACAGGAATCTAGCCAGCCCCAAGTCCTTGGGCTGAAAGGACTCCTCTCGCCGTGCAGACGCGCGTCGGCTGGATTCCCGTGACAAGCACAGGAATGAGGGCGGAGGCGAAGCGGGCTCACAGGTCCGGCATGAAAGAGCGCCGGATGCAAAGCCCGGCGCCCGATTGCCAACCAGTCTTATTTCGTGACCGAAGCATTCCAGAAATAAGGCCAGGGAGCCGGATCGACGCCTTCCAGCTTGTTGGATTTAGCCGCCGCGGCGTTGAAGTCGCCGATCTTGATGAGCGGCAGCTCGGCATAGATCGTTTTTTGCACATTGGCCCACAGCGCAAGGCGCTTTTCCGGATCGGCTTCCGACGTGAAGGCGTCAACTGCCGCCTTGCGTGCCGGCGTATCCCACCAGCCCGGCGAGCTGGTGGACAGCGCTCCCATCAGCGCCGGTTCCGGCAGGAAGGGGCTGTGGCTGATATAAATGTCCCAGAGCTTCGGATCGGCGCGGCGCTGCGTCAGCGTTGCCCAGTCCACCACCTGCATATCCACTTTGAAGCCGGCAAGCTTCAGATATTCCGCCGCCACCTGCGCCATTTTGTAATGGAATTCGTATTGGCGGCTGGTGAGGATGCGCAACGGCTCGCCATTATAACCGGCAGCCTTCAGCTTTTCGGCTGCTGCCTCCGGGTTGCCGACATTATAATTGCCGTCGACGCCCTCTTCCGTGTGCCAGGAGAAATTGTCGGGATAATAGGCGCCGTCAAGGGCGTAGAAATCGGTGCTGCCGAAAGCGGCGGCCAGCATGTCCTCCATGTTCAGCGCTTCGGTTACGGCCTTGCGAACCTCAAGCTTGGAAGCAAGCCCCTCCTTGGTGTTGAACACGAAGACCGGGAAACCGAATGGCTTCAGCATCATGGGCTGCGAGGCTGACGAGGACTTCACCTTGTCGAAGGACTCCACCGGAATGGAATCGACGTAATCATATTGACCTGAGACGGCCGCCTCGACACGGGTATTCGGATCAGGCACCGGAACGAAGCGGATTTCATCGAGATATTGATGTCGCGCACCACCATAGCCGTCGCTTTCGCCATCGCGGGACTTGTAGCCATCAAAACGCACGAGCTGGATATATTGGTCCGCCTTGCGTTCCTTCAGCATATAGGGGCCGGTGCCGACAAATTCGGCCATCGGCTCCGCCTGCTTTTCAGCCGGCAGGATGATGGCTGCCGAATTGTTGAAAGCCAGCAGCGAGGTCAGCGGCGCATAGGGCTGCTTAAGGGTAATCGTCACCGTTCCGGCATCGGGTGCAGAAATATTGTCGATAAAACCGGCGGCCTGCTTGCCGCGCGATGCGATCTTCATCCACCGGCCGAGCGAGGCGACGACGTCTTCCGAGGTCATGTCGCTGCCGTCATGGAACTTGATGCCCTGACGCAGCTTGATCGTATAGGTTTTGCTATCCGCACTGATCTCAGGCAGGCTTTCGGCCAGAAGAGGCGTCACCTTCCAGCCCTTGTCGAAGGTGTAGAGCGTCTCGAAAATATGCTGCGTGACGATGCCGACCAGATCGGCGGTCGAGGCCATCGGGTCGAGTGTCGGGGGCTCACCGATCGTCGCGACATTGATGACGCCACCCTTCTCCGCAGCCATCATAACACCCGGCGCCAGCAACAGCGCGGCGGTGGCGAGAAATGCAATTTTACGTCTCATGGTCAAGCTCCCAGCTCTTTGTTCCAACTCGATGTTCCATTATTATGTTATATGCATCTTTATAACAGAATATCTCGATAAGACGTCTTGTCAATGACCATGCGGCGCGATGACGGATTTCCGGTATCGCCAAACTGGAAACAGGATTTTTCGGGGGAACAAAAAGGAGCGAGCCGGCAGGGAGGATATTGCTGCACGCATTCGCGAGGGAGACGCCGGTGGAGAATTACGCAGCTTGGTTGTTTCGCATTTGCGAAGGAAGTGTTATTGAAGATCGGACTAGGACAGACATAACCGCCCATTCTTATTTATCTTTACCTTATTCGCCTTCCCGCAGCCGTGTTTTCAAGGGCTGCAGACAGACCTGATATTCGATACCGCCGAGCTTGTTCAAAGGCGGACAATAAATTTTTATTACGTTGAAATTATTGAGGAAATTATGAAGACGGCTATCGTGCATGACTGGCTCACCGACCGAGGTGGGGCCGAGAAAGTGCTTCACAACCTTCTCGAAATTTATCCTCACGCGGACCTCTATTGCCTCGTCGATTTCATGAGCGAGCGCGACCGGGGCTTTCTCGGCGGGCGTCCCGTCAACACCTCCTTCATCCAGAAGCTGCCCTTCGCCCGAAAGAAATATCGCTCCTATCTGCCGTTTATGCCGCTCGCTATCGAGCAGTTCGATCTTAGCGGTTATGACCTCGTCATCTCCTCCAGCTATGCGGTCGCCAAGGGCGTCATCACCGGTCCCGGCCAGTTTCACGTCTCCTATATCCACAGCCCCATTCGCTACGCCTGGGATCTCCAGCATCAATACCTCAAGGAAACCCGGCTCAATCGCGGCTTCGCCTCGTGGATTGCGCGCGCCATTCTTCACTACATTCGCATGTGGGATATCCGCACCACCCATGGCGTCGATCTGATGACGGTGAATTCCAAATTCATCCGCAGCCGCGTGCGCAAATGTTATGGGCGTGATTCCACGGTGATCTATCCGCCTGTCGATACCGCGCATCTTTCCCCTTCCGACAGGAAAGGCGATTATTTCGTCACCGCCTCACGGCTGGTGCCCTACAAGAAGGTGCACCTGATCGTGGAGGCCTTTGCGAAGATGCCCGACAAACGGCTCGTCGTCATCGGCGACGGGCCGGACATGAAACGCATCCGCGACATCGCCGCGCCAAATGTCGAAATTCTCGGTTTTGTCGGCAATGAAGAGCTTCACAAATACATGGCGGAGGCCAAGGCTTTCGTTTTTGCCGCGGAAGATGATTTCGGCATCGTTCCCGTCGAGTCGCAGGCGCTGGGTACCCCGGTCATCGCCTATGGCAAGGGCGGCGTGCTGGAAACCGTCATTCCACTCGGCGCTTCAAACCAGCCGACCGGCCTTTATTTCGGCGAGCAGACACCGGAGGCGATCTGTGCCGCGGTCCAGGAATTCGTCGACAATTCCGACCGTTTCGACAAGAGTGCCTGCGTCGACAATGCCGCCCGCTTCTCGCGCGAGCGCTTCCTGAGGGAATTCGCAGATACGGTGAATTTCGCCCTGGCTGAGCGGGCCTGAACCGGATTTCCCGTCCACGCCAAAGCTCATCATCACCGCCAAGTACTCAGCTTGGTCCGCCTTGAATGTAAAAGTCTTTTACAAAACAATTGATTAGACGTCACTCACGTCAACCGAAAAAGAAACCGCGCAAACGTGACAAAACTGCACTAGCGCGATGCAGCAATCAAAGAGATTATGACGATAACTGAATATTGAAGAGCAACAATACTGATACCGTCGGGGAATTTGAATATCGCGCCTGATCCGGATTTTTCCGGGGCGGTTGAGCAATGAAGAACTTGAAGCATCGCCTTAAATTAGGCATATGCCTGATTGGGGGAATTAAACATCTTCGAATGCGATTCCGCTGAAGGGATGTAATGCCGGTTGGGATTTCCTTTACCGGTGTCATGTAAGAAGTGCTTATTTTTAATAACTTATACGGTGTCCGGACTATTTTCACTTTTTCGGACGGAATTTATTTTGAGGACCAAATGCGTTTATTGAATGTTTCGATCCTGCTTGCCTCTGCAGCACTTTCGGGTTGCACGGTCACTGCGGCCTCCGGCCCTGACGCGGCGACGATCGAATCCAACGCTTCCGTAAAATTTGCGTCCAAGGACAAACACAAGACCGCAGGCGTCGATTACGCCCTGATCGACGTCAACAGCGCCGTTCTCAATTACGTGGGAGATACCACCAATACGACCCTGCTCGGCAGCTTCGGCGGCGGCAAGGGTGGCGTGCCGGCACTGCCGATGGGTGTCGGCGACGTGGTGCAGGTGGCGATCTTTGAAAGCCAGGCAGGTGGCCTGTTCATTCCAAGCGAGGCCGGCAGCCGTCCCGGCAACTTCATCAGCCTGCCGAACCAGACGGTGGACCGCGAGGGGAATATCAGCGTTCCCTATGCCGGCAAGATCCGCGCCACCGGCCGCAATGTCGAGAATGTGCAGACCGAAATCGAGGAGCGGCTCGCCAACCGCGCCATCGAACCGCAGGTTCTCATCACCAAGATTTCCAGCCGCTCCGCACAGGCATCGGTGCTGGGCGATGTTAAGGAGCCAACAAAGGTTCAGCTTTCGGAAGCGGGCGACCGCGTTCTCGACGTCATCTCCTATGCCAAAGGCTTGAGCGCGCCGAATATCGAATCCTACGTCACACTGATCCGCCGCGGCAAGACTGCGCGCATCAACTACAACCACCTCGTCAGCACCCCGTCGGAAAACATCTATGTGGTTCCCGGCGACACAATCATGGTGGAGCGTGAGCGCCGCACCTATCTCGCCTTCGGCGCTTCTGGCCTGAACGGACGTTTCGAGTTCGAGGACGCCAGCCTCAAGCTTTCGGATGCGCTCGGCAAAGCCGGCGGCCTGCTCGATTCCCGCGCAGACCCCGCGCAAGTCTATATCTATCGTACCGTGAAACGCGATCTTCTCGTGAAACTCGGCATCGATACGTCGAAATTCCCGGGGCAGGAAATTCCGGTCATCTTCCGCGCCAATCTGCGCGATCCGTCGACCTTCTTCGCCACCACGAAGTTCCCGATGCAGGATCGCGACATCATCTACGTCACCAATTCGCAGGCGACAGAACTTTACAAGTTCCTGGATCTCGTCGGCTCCGTTCCGGCAACGACGGGCAATGTTGCAGAGGACGTGCTGACGACACGCAACGCCATCCGAGCCTTCTGATACTCGGCATCCCGACACCTCCCATCAAAGCCGCCCCGGAAACGAGGCGGCTTTTTTCATTGGCGGTCCCCGGGGTGACCGTGGCGATGACCGGGCAACTTGCCCGAAAGTGCTCCAGCCCCTGCGTGGCAAGGCGATGCCGCCGTGGGCATTGTCGCCGCCATTACAAAAGTTTAAGGTGATTTCGTAGCGCATTGGGTGTCTTGTGGAGGAAAGCTGCTCCCAAGGCTTGCCGCACATGTTCGGGAAACATGTACTCTCATTACGCGGAATCGTCAGATGAAACGTTTCTGGACCGCCCTTAGCGTTCTTGCCATTGCAGCCGCCGGTACCTGGTATTTTAGGGATCGCCTGCCGCTCGATCAAATTCCCTATCTCAAACAATTTTCCAGCGCGTCTCCACAGCCCGGCGCCGAAACTGCAGCGCAATCCTCCCAAAACGGCCAGCCGGCCCGGCAGTCGGGACAAAGACAGGGCGGCGGACGTCGCAATGGCGCGCCGCCCACGGTCAGCACCATCGCCGTCGCCAAGGCGACGCTGCCGATGGATGCAACGGCGACGGGATGGGCAGTTGCGGCCGATATCACCAATATCGCCCCGCTTCAGGCCGGTCTCGTCACGGAAATTAGCGCGAAGGACGGCCAGCATATCAAGGCGGGCGATCTGATCCTCAAGTTGGATGACCGCATCGCCCGTGCCGCCGTCGACAAGGACAAGGCCAATATCGCCGCCGACCAGGCGACGCTGGAGCAGACCGAGGCCGCCTTCCAGCGTGCCACCAATCTGGTCAAGCAAAGTGCTGAATCGCAACAGGTACTGGACCAGGCCAGGGCAGCGCGCGACGGCGCCAGCGCCAAGATCGATGCCGACAAGGCAACGCTCGCCTCAGATCAGGTGACGCTCGAACATATGGAAATCCGTGCCCCGTTCGACGGGCGGCTCGGCGATATCACCGTCAGCCCCGGCGCCTACCTCAGTGCCGGCGTCAATATCGTGACGATTACCAAATATGATCCGATCTCGGTCAGTTTCCGGCTTTCCCAGCGCTACCTGCCGCAATTGCGTGAAGGCGTGACAAAAGAAACCGCCGTTGATGTCGATCCGGCGGCGACGGGTGGCGAGCCCATGCGCGGCGTCCTGCGTTTTTACGACAATACGGTGGACCAGACCTCGGGCACCGTGCTGGCAAAAGCGGAGTTCAAGAATGACCGCGGTCTTTTGTGGCCCGGCCAGTCGGTGAACGTCACCGCCCACTTCGTCTCGGACGATGAAATGATCGTGGTGCCGACGGTCGCCGTGCGGCCCGGGCCAAAGGGCAATTTCGTCTATACGGTCGATAACGACCACCGTGCCCATATGACGCCGGTGGAAATTGCCCGCTCGAATGGCGATCTCACCGCCATAACAAGCGGCCTCAATGGCGGCGAACATATCATCGTTGAAGGTCAGTCCGAACTTGCCGATGGCCAGACGGTGGTCGAGCAATTCTCGGACAAGGGCGGTGCGGCTGCCAATGTGGCCGCCAATATTCCGCAGGAACAGGTTGGCGGCCAATGATCCCTAATTTCTGTATCAACCGCCCCGTCGCCACCACACTTCTCGCCATCGGCCTTGTGCTCGCCGGGCTTGCTGGCTTCCGCCTGCTGCCCGTCGCTGCCCTGCCGAAGGTGGATTTTCCGACGATCAACGTCTCCTCATCGCTATCAGGCGCCTCGCCGCAAACCATGGCCACATCGGTCACCACACCGCTGGTCAAGCAGTTCGAAACCATTCCCGGCGTCAGCGAAATCAGCGCCACCAACACGCTCGGCAACAGCTCGATCGTGCTGCAGTTCGATCTCAACCGCGATATCGACGCCGCAGCAGCCGATGTTCAGGCCGCCATTTCGCGCGCCCAACGGCAATTGCCGAGCAACATGACGACAACCCCAAGCTATCGCAAGACCAATCCGGCCGATGCGCCGGTGCTGCTGCTTGCCGTCAACAGCAAGGAAATGCCGACCAGCAAGGTGGATGAGATCGCCGAAAACATCATCTCGCCGCTTCTCTCCACCATTTCGGGCGTCGCACAGGTGAGCATCTATGGTGCGCAAACCTATGCGGTGCGCATTGGTCTCGATCCAACGCAGCTTCAGGCAAGAGGGCTCGGTGTTGATACGGTCACAACGGCCATCACCCAGGCGAACAATCAGGTACCCGTGGGTGCCTTGCAGACCGACAATCAGCGCCTGACCATCGAGGCCGATACCCAGCGGACCAATGCGGCCGCCTTCCGCTCGCTGGTCGTCTCCACGAATAATGGCGCGCCGATTCATCTCGGCGATATCGCCAATGTCACTGACAGCATCGACAATACCAATGCCGGCAGCTGGTTCGATGGTGAACAGGCTATTATTCTTGCCGTGCAGCGGCAGCCGGATGCCAATACCGTCGAAGTGGTTGATGCCATCAAGGCCAAGCTGCCGGCGCTGCAACAGCAATTGCCGCCATCCGTCAATATCCATGTCATGAACGATGCTTCGACTGCCATCAAGGATGCGATCTCTGACGTTCAGTTCACCCTGTTCCTCACCATCGGGCTGGTGGTTGCGGTCATCTATCTTTTCACCGGGCACCTGACGGCAACCATCATTCCGGGCCTTGCCGTGCCGCTGTCGCTCATCACCGCTTTCGGCATGATGTATGTTCTGGGCTACAGCATCGACAATATCTCGCTGCTCGGGCTGACGCTATCGGTGGGCCTGGTGGTCGATGACGCCATCGTCATGCTGGAGAACATCCTGCGGCTGCATGAAAAAGGCCTGCCCATGCGTGAGGCGGCCTTGCAGGGGGCGGCGGAAGTCAGCGGCACCATCCTGTCCATGTCCGTCTCGCTGGTGGCCGTCTTCATTCCCATTCTGTTGATGGGCGGCGTAATCGGCAGGCTCTTCAACGAGTTCGGCATGGTCGTCACGCTGGCGATCATGGCCTCGGCGCTGGTTTCACTGACGGTGACGCCGATGCTTGCTTCGCGCCTGTCGGGCCACTCCTCGCGGCCGCCGGCCATCATCCGCTGGTTCGATGCCGGCTTCGAGCGCACGCTTCGCCTCTACGGCAAGGCCGTCGGCTGGTGCCTTTCCCACCGCCGCATCGTGCTTGCCTCATTTCTCGCCTCGGTCGCCGCCTCGGTCTACCTGTTCGAAACCCTGCCCTCCAGCTTCTTCCCGCAGGAAGATATCGGCCGCCTTTCGGTCTCGACACAGGCGCGTGAGGATATTTCCTACACGGCGATGCGCGATCTCCAGGCACAGGTCGCCGATCAGATCCGCAAGAACCCGGCGGTCGTGCATGTCACTTCCATCGTCGGTGGCAATTCACGCAATCCGCTGAACAACGGTTCGATGTTTGTGGAATTGAAGCCAAAGGAAGAACGCGCGCCGATAAGCCAGGTGCTGACCGAACTGGGTCAGGCCACGTCGAAAGTGGCGGGCATTCGCACCTATATCAATCCGCAGCAGAGCCTGCGTTTCGGCGGACGCAGTTCCGCCAGCCAATATCAGCTCGTCGTTCAGGGCCTGAATGCCGATACGACCAATGAATGGTCGAACAAGCTGATGGAGGCGATGCGCCGCGACCACACATTCACCGCCGTCACCACCGACGCCCAGAACGGGGCGATTGCCGCGACGATCTCCGTCGATCCGGAAAAAGCGGCCGCCTTCGGCATCACCAATGACCAGTTACGCAAGACACTGGAAATGTCTTTCGGCGGCTATACCGCAGCACAAATCCAGTCGACCGGCGACAGCTACGACGTCATCGTGGAATTCGACAGCTCCAAATCCTGGAATGACGATTTCCTCAGCGATATCAATATTCTTTCGGCAAAATCGGGAGTTCTGGTTCCGCTTTCCAACTTCGCCTCGCTGACCCGTACGCAGGCGCCGGTTACCATCAACCAGACGGGCCAGCTCGTCTCCACCACCATCTCCTTCAACCTGCCGGATGGCGTGGCGCTTTCCGATGCCACAAGCCGCATCGACCAGATCAAGACCACGATCGGCCTGCCGCAGGATGTGTTCACCAGCTATGGCGGCACGGCAGCGATCTTCCAGCAGAGCCAGGGCAATACCGGCATCCTCATTCTGGCGGCGGTGCTGACCATCTATGTGGTGCTGGGCGTGCTCTATGAAAGCTTCATCCACCCGCTGACCATCCTGTCCGGCCTGCCGGCCGCAGCCTTCGGCGCTCTTGTGGCGCTGAAGGTGATGGGCATGGATTTCTCGATCGTCGCGCTCATCGGCCTTTTGATGCTGATCGGTATCGTGAAGAAAAACGCGATCATGATGATCGACGTGGCGGTGGAGTTGATGCGCGAAAAGGCGGAACCGCCCGCAATCGCCATTCACGAAGCCTGCGTGCGCCGGTTCCGGCCGATCATGATGACCACCTTCTGCGCATTGCTGGGCGCATTGCCCATCGCGCTCGGCTCCGGCGCAAGTTCGGAACTGCGCCAGCCGCTCGGCATCGCCGTGGTCGGTGGTCTCATCGTCTCGCAACTACTGACGCTGTTCATCACACCCGTGATCTTCGTGGAGATGGACCGGTTCGGCCACTTCCTCACCGGGCTTTTTTCCCGCAAGAAAAACGTTGAGCCCCATGCAGAACAGCAAAAACCGCGTGGGAAGGCCGAACCGGATTCCGTGGCCGCCTAACGCACTTCCCCGAGGCGTTTCAGCGCCTCGGGAAAACCTTTGCCCTGCAGCTGGAACGACACAATGCGGCCCTGCAGATCAGGCGCCTCGATGGTGAGCGTCTGTTCCGCTTTCAGCGCCGAGACGAGCTCGATGAAGGGCGTGAAGGACACGATGCAGCCAACCGGCAGGCATGTGCTGACCTGCACTTCCTGCAAGCGCATATTTCCCGATTTCACTGAAAACAGCTTGGTGACGGCCAGACCGAAAGGCAGGACCATGGTGCCGGTAAGCCTGTCCGGCGTTGCGGCATCGTCCAGCCGGAACTCGACGGAGACGACCAGCTTGCGGGTTTTTTCCTCCAACTGCACCTGGGCAATGGCGCAAGGTGGTTTCGTCTCTCCCCCTGTGGAGGACGCGGCATCGGCACCGTCTTTTTTTGCGGCAGCCGCACAGGCAAGCTGCCAGCTTCCGTGAACCTCATGGAGGGGTGCTGCGGTTTTTGCCGCCTCCTGCGCAACCGCCTCACCCGCCGTGGCACCGGCGCAAAGAAAAACCGCAAGCGCCGCTTTCACGATGCACATCTGGCTATGTCCCATCAGAAACGAACTCCAAGTTCGGCGGCAGCGGATTGATCCAGCACGCCAGCCCCGAAAACCGCACCATAACGGAATGTCAAAGTGGCCGATGGCGTGAGATCATAGCTCAGCCCCAGGTTCAATATCGCTGCATCGCGCGGGCTCGAAGTGCTCGCAACCGAAAACACACCGCCACCCTCGTAGAACAAGCTGCTGCCCATGGCCGTATCGCCATAATTGTGACGCCACGCCAGATCGAACATCGCGCGGCCAAGCATGCCTTCAAGCGCGATATCGCGGCTGATCCGCGCACCGAGCGTGGTGTATAGCTGGTCGTAACTGGCAGAGTTGGCGGAAACAGCCGCGATGCCACCCTTCTCCTGGAAGCCGTCCGTGCGTGTATTCACATAGGCGATACTGGCATAGGGCTCGATATGGGTGAGATCGAAATCGAAATGCCAGGCGGCTTCGGCAAAGACCTGCGAGGTGGAACCACCGTAACTTGCGGAAAGGCTCTCCTGCAGCGTCGAGAAAGAAATCGAGCGGCGGGTTTCGGCATCCTGAAAAGCGTGGATTGCGCCGAGCCGCAAAGAGGCGGGGCCGATCTGTGTGCCCGCATAAGCGGCCAGATAATAGCTGTCCACATCGGCCGAGGCGGCAAGCACAGTCTGCTTGATACCGTCATGGCCATAACCGGCCGCAACCCCGGCGCGCCAGCTGTCGCTGAGTTCTCCATCAAGGCCGAACAGGATGCCGCCGCCGTTCATGTCGACGGATGAACCATTGCCGTCCCTATCGATACGCCCGTGAGACCCGAAACCGCTGGACCAGAAGCTAAGCGCGCCTTGATCAACTGCAAATGGGTTCTGACCGCCTTCCGCATAAGCGACCGGCAGGATTGGGCGCGCATCGACGCCCTCGAAAGCGCTGCGCAGCCGGTTGAGAATGACATCCCGGCTTTGCCCGCTGCGATTGATCAAGGCCATGGCAAGCGAGGGATGGATTTCTCCGGCAAGCTGCGAGAAAGCCCCTTGCGTTTCGCCCTGCTGCAAGAAGAGCGCCGCTTCATAGAGCGGCGAGGTTTCTCCGAGCGTCTCGACGGCATTGGCGGCTGCCCGCGCATTGGCAGTCGATGTCGCGGCGGCCAGTAAGCCGGCATCGGGCGATGTCCTGAGGAAAGAAAGATAGGTGGTAGCGTCATCGCCACTCTGTACGACCTTTGCGGTCAGATAGGCGAAACTTTCGTCAACACTTGAAAATGTGCCCGTCACTCCGCCCGTCGCCGTCAGTATCGTGTATCGCGTGCCAAGGCTGTAGGCCGAATGGGCGCCAAGCGGCGTGACAATAAGGCTGACATCGTTTGCGATGGTAATCGTACCGGTCACGGCAAGCCTGTCGGAACTGCCGTCCGCATCGATTTCGACCACATAGGTGGAGCCGCTCGCAAATGTCGCATTGCCCGTGGACGTCAGCGTGCCGATGGAATTTCCGGGCGCAAGCGTGCCGCCTGAATTGACGGTCAGACCGCCAATGGTGCCGGTGCCGCCGACCGTCGCGCCGCTGCCGACCGAAACGGCGCTTGCAAGCGAACCGTTCACGCTCAGCTTTCCAGAGGAAACCGCGGTTGCGCCGGAATAGGTGCCGTTTCCGGTCAGGAGCAGATTGCCGTCGCCGGTCTTTTCGAAGCCGCCAGTGCCGCTGATGGCATTGGAAAGCGTGCCCCCACCGTCAACGACGAGTTCACCATTATTGACGATGCCGCCGGAGCCAAAACTTTTCGCGGTTCCTTTCAGCGTACCGGCCGAAATGGTGGTTCCGCCGGAATAGCTGTTATTGCCCGAAAGCGTGGTGACACCAGCCTCGGCAACCACCCTGCCCGCACCTGAAATATCGGCGGACATCGTATAGCCCGTCTCGGAATGATTAAAAACGATACTGCCGTTCCCAGCGCCGAAGGCGATCGCACGCGCCTCGACCGCACCCGCGGACCGCGCCGTTTGGCCGGAGCCTGCACCGATACTCAACACCCCCGTCGAACCCGCCGCCGTGGCGATGAGGATGGTGGGGGCAGCAAGCGACGCGCCCCCCGTTATCTCAACGGAACCGTTTCCGGCACTGCCGACAACCATAAGGCCATCAACGGAAACATGGGATCCCACGCCGCTGACCAGAACCGCGCCACTCGATCCCAACCCATTGCCGACATAAAGATTATAGGCAGCAAGCGATCCGCCATTTACAACACTCAAGCTTCCGGAGCCCTGAAAGCCGACATCGACAGAGCCGGAATTCACGGTGCCATTGTCGACGTAAGCGGTGACGTTGGAACCGGATCCAGTGATGGTCATCGTGCCGGAAGCGCCGGCTAGATCCCCGAGGGTAACGCCAGTTGCCCTGATGGCGCCGCCATTGCTGACCGTCACATTTCCCGTGGCCCCGCCTGCATGTCCGACAAAAAACGTGCCGGTCATCGCCCAGCTCGATCCGTCGCCCGTTACCGTCACGGCGGAAGTGGACCCGCCATAGGTGGCAACATAACCGTCACGGCTTTTAACGGCGCCACCGGCCTCGACGGTCATGGAACCGTTGCCGTAAAGGCCGACATTGAGATCGGAGCGGCTTTTCACCGTGCTGTCTGCCCCCGACACCCGGACCGAGCCAATGCCGCCTGTACTAGTTCCGATGATGATATTCGCTGCATCGATAAGGCCGCCGCCTGTCACCGCCAGCGAACCCGTGCCACTCACCCCCACCTCGAGACTGTTTCGGTCGACGGTCCAGACCGACCCCTTTCCATCCACGATGGCATAGCCGGTTGCGCCTGCGACGACGCCAAGGTGCGCAACAGTGCTCTCCACGGAACCGCCTGCCGTGACGTTGAGCGTGCCGTTGCCGGCCGCGCCGCCCGGATCGGAGGTGTCGCCTCCGACCTGCAAATCGCCGGTCGTCCATTTCGAGCCGTCGCCCGTCACCGTCGCCTCACTTGCCGAATGGCGGCCGATAATGGCCTCGCCACTGGTGACCGTTGCCGCGGCTTCGACCAGAAGCTTTGCAGCTCCACCATTGCCGACGACGAGCGAATCGCTTTGCAGCGAGGAACCCAAACGGCTGACTGTCACGCTACTGCCGTCTGCGGAATTCAGATCCGCGATTACAGTCGTTGTCTGGCTGATAACCATACCGCCACCGGTGATGGTGAGCGTGCCAACGCCCGCCTCACCAACAACCAGGTCCGATGACATGTTCCAGCTGCTGCCTCCACCGGAAACCAACGCTGTTCCCACGGTATCGGGGTCGTTTGCCAGCACGCCATTGGCACTGTACAGCGAGCTGGCGCCAAGGACCTCCACATTGCCGCTACCACCCGCTGCGGATGACGACCAGCTGTTGTAACCCGCAAAAACAGTATCGGCGACAGTCAGGGTCGACGAATTATCGAGTTTGAGGGAGCCGCTTCCCGTTCCGCTCTCGCCAACATAGATATTTTCCGACGATGCCGTCGTACCGTGCAGCAGAAGAAGGCTGCCCGTTCCGTTGCCGCCGACGGAGACGTCACCATCATTCGCCCAGTTCGCGCCGACGAAACTTGCGGTGCCGGATGAGCCACTGGTAGCACCGAGAATAACCGAGTTCGTCTGCAAGCCGCCCTGCACCACCAGCGTGCCGTCGCCCGGAGCATTGCCTATCGACAATTGATGCACTTCAGCGTTGGTGCCTATCGTGATGACCGGGCCATAGGCGTTGATCATCGCGTCATCGCCCGCATTCGGCACGCGGTGCGACGGCCCCCAGGCGGCGTCGGTGAACCATTCAGCCCCGTCGGGGCCTGTCCAGAGCAATGTTTCCGCGACAGCATCCGATACGGCGGCAAGTGACAATGTCAGAAAGGAAAGACCCGTTGCCCCGCAGATGAGGAATCGGCCGAGCGCCACTCCACGCATTTCCGCAGTCGGACAGGCTTTCCCTTCCGAAACATGGCAGAAACCAGCGGACATCCAGTCTCCCTCAACTGCGCAGCGCGGTCTTCTCGCGATCCCGCGAATCATCTGTTTAATAAGTCAAATCAACTAGGACAGTTTGGAAGATGATTTCCAGTATGAATAGCAAAAGCGCGGTTTTTACTGACAGACGAAAACAGAAACGGAGCACGACAGGCGTGCTCCGTTAAACAACCAAGAGTAAATCTCTCTCGAGATCGAACGGGAAAATCCCGTTCTGTCTATTGCCTTGAAAAACGACCGAAGGCCCCGCCCGAAAAGCACAGCGGATCACCGTCGCGATGGGCGGCGCGCAGCACTTCGCCGACGATGATGGTGTGGTCACCCGCATCATGGGCGGCGGCGCGACGGCATTCGAAACGGGCGAGCGTGCCCGGAATAACGGGAACACCCTCGTCGTTGATTTCCCAGTCAAGATCGTCGAAAGCGCGGCCGTTGCGGGTAAAGCGGGCGCTCAGCACATCCTGATCGGCGCTCAGCACATGGATGGCGAAATGGGTCGCCTCACTGAAAGCCGGATGGCGTGACGAGCTTTTCGCCGGGGACCACAATACCAGCGGCGGATCGAGAGAAACCGACGCAAAGCTGTTGACCGTCATGCCGATCGGGCCTTCCGGCGTCGTTGCCGTCACCACCGTGACACCTGTCGTGAAAGCGCCGAGCGCGTTGCGAAAGCTGCGGCTGTTCTCGCCGCCGGGAACGAATACATGCTCATTGGGCATCTTGATTGCCTCTGCAACTGTCATCACGCCACCTCTTTTCCAATCGCAAGGGTGTAGAGTTCAAACCAGGTCTGACGGTCCATCGTCACGCGAAGCGCATCGGCCGCGGTTCTGATACGTTCGAGATTATTGGTACCCAGTACCGGCACGATCTTTGCCGGATGGCGCAGCAGCCAGGCGATGGCGACAGCCGTCGCATCGACACCCTGTTCCTTGCCGATGCGCTGCAGGGCAGCCATGGTGCCGCCATGCGCGCCTGAAAACAGCGAACCGCCACCAAGCGGCGACCAGGCCATGGGCGAGACACGCTTTTCCTGTAGATAGGCGAGATCGCCATTGGTAAAGGTATCGGTGGCGAGAAGGCTCATTTCGATCTGGTTGGTCACGAGCCGGTTGCTCATGGCCGATTGCAGCAGCGAAAAATCCCACGGACGGAAGTTGGAGACGCCCACCGCCTTGACCTTGCCGGAGGCGACCAGCGCATCCAGCGCCTTACCGGTTTCTTCCGCATCGATCAGCGGGTCCGGACGGTGAATGAGCAGCAGGTCGACATGATCGGTTCCCATGTCGCGCAGCGAGGCTTCGACCGAGACGTTGATGTGGCCGGCCGTCGTATCGTAATGCTTGACGCGAGCGGAGGAGTGTCGGCCGGCCGGCGCGACGATGCCGCATTTGGTGACGATTTCGATTTTGTCGCGCAGTCCGGGCGCCGCCTTCAGGCCGCCGCCGAGAATGGCTTCCGCCGTGTACCCACCGTAAATATCGGCCTGATCCATGGTGGTGATGCCCTGCGCGAGGCAAGCCTCGATCTTCGCCTGCACATGCGCCGGCGAGGTGTCGGCATCGTCACCGATGCGCCACATGCCATAAACGATGCGGCTGAGTTCGAGTTTGTCAGAAAGAGCGATACGTTGCATCAGTGGCGTTCCCCGTTGCCGAGCGGCGTAGCAGGCGTTTCAGAAGGCACCCGGCCGTAGGCATGCGGCAGGGAGCAGGTTTTCATCTGCGGCAGAACCTTGGTGCCGAAATGTTCCGCCTCGTCGAGATGCGGATAACCGGAGAGGATGAAGGCGCGGATACCCATCTTCTGGTATTCCTCCAGCGCCGAAAGAACCTGATCCGTCGAACCGACAAGTGCTGCACCGCAGCCCGAGCGCGCCCGGCCGATGCCGGTCCACAGATTGGGCTCGACGTAACCGAACTTGTCGGCGAGTTCGCGGGCGCGCGCCTGATGCGACACGCCGAGCGAGCCGCTGTCATGGGCACGGTTGCGGATAAGTTGGCCATATTCGTCATCGAGCTTGGAGACTAGATGGTCGGCATATTCGCGGGCTTCCTGTTCGGTATCGCGTACCACCATGTGAACGCGCAGGCCATAATCCAGCGTGCGGCCATGGGCGGCGGCGCGCTCATGGGCGGCGCGCATGCGGTCGGCCAGCTGGTCCTTCGTCTCCGGCCACATTAGATAGACGTCACACTGTGCGCCGCAGAGTTCCAGCGCGTCGGGAGAATAACCGCCGAAATAGAGAAGCGGGCCGCCATTCAGCTGGTAGGGTCTTGCCGGTTCGGTCGACACACCCTTGAACTGGTAAATCTCGCCGTCATGGTCGATGGTGTCGCGCGTCCAGGCCTGACGCAGGATCTCGACGACCTCGTGGCTGCGCTTGTAACGGAAAGCGCTGTCGGCCACTTCGCCGGGGAAATCGGAGCTGATGACGTTGAGCGTCAGGCGGCCCTTCAGCATGTGGTCGAGTGTTGCCACGGTCCGCGCCAGCATGATCGGCTGCATCTCGCCGCAACGGATCGCCGCGAGGAAATTGATGCGGTCGCTAATCGGCGCGCAGCCAGCAACGAAGCTCAACGTATCCTGCCCGACCTGATAGGACGAAGGGCAGAGAATGTTGCGGAAGCCGAGTTCCTCGGCTTTTTTGACGATATCGGAGCAATGTTCGAAGCTGGAACGCAGGCTTCCATCCGGCACGCCGAGATAGGCGTAATCATCGGAACACAAAGCGGAAAACCAGGAGACCTCGGCAGCATCGAGATCAGCAGATGTAACGGGTACGACGGTCATGCAATTCCTCCTCAGGGCCGCTCTCGTTTTTCTTGCATAACATCAAGAAATATGTAAATCAATGATGTATCAATTTTTGTTTCGGCGGAGGAAACTGCATCATGAAACACACTGGCGGCAGCCTGCCCATGTATATGCAGATCGCTGAAATGCTGGTGCGCGAGGTGGCGGCGGGCCGGCTGATCGATGGCGAAAAGCTGGCGCCGGAGCGCGACATGGCGGCAGATCTGGGCATCGCCGTCGGCACGCTGCGCAAGTCACTTGCCGAATTGCAGGAGCGCGGTCTTCTCGAGCGCGTGCAGGGCTCCGGCAATTACATCCGCGCCGTCAGCGATCCGCAAAGCGTCTACGCCTTTTTCCGGCTTGAACTGATCGAAGGCGGCGGCCTGCCGACGGCAGAGGTTCTGGATGTGGCCCGCCTTGCCAAGCCAGCCGATCTGCCGGCCTTCGGCACCTCGACAGAAGGGCACAGGATACGCCGCCTGCGGCGCATCGCCGGCAAACCGGCAGCTATCGAGGAAATCTGGCTTGATGGTTCTTACGTCGACACAATCACCATCGAAAACATGTCGGAATCCCTCTATCTCTACTACCGCACCCGCCTCAATCTCTGGATATCGAAGGCGGAAGATCGCATCGATCTCGGTGACGTGCCCGAATGGACACCCGAGGTCTTCGGCCAGAAAGCCGGCTCCTCTGTGCCGCGGGTTCTGCGCCTCAGCCAGGCGCAGGATGGCGCAGTGGCCGAAGTTTCATGGACCTGGTTCGACCATACCGTCGCCCGCTACGTTTCTCGCATACGTTGAGATTACGCAAATTTCGCGTGATCCACGTGGACGAAGGAATTTGACGGGAGGCAAGCACGCCACGGCCCGCGCTGCGGGTTATTTTGCAGTTATATTTCTTAGAATCAAAGACTTATTAGTTTTTGATTTCTGTCAGAAATAAAATTGATACACTATTGATTTCCTTTTTATGAAAGGTAATATCACGTCCTCAGGGAGACAGGCGTTTCGCCATCCCCGCTATCGCCAGACAATCGGGATCGATTTTCGAAGATGCGATACGGGGAACTTGAAGGTTGATACCGGCTATTGCGTCCATTCAAATTCTGGGCGCGCCGGTCGTGAGGAGGAAAATATGGCGTCGGTCAGCCTGCGCAAGCTGGACAAGAGTTACGGTGCGCTTCGCATCGTCAAGGGCATCGACCTTGAAATCAACGATGGCGAATTCGTCGTGTTCGTCGGCCCTTCCGGCTGCGGCAAATCGACGACGCTGCGCATGGTCGCGGGGCTGGAGAGCATTACCGGCGGCGAGGTGAAGATCGGCGACCGTGTCGTCAACCAGCTGCCGCCGCGTGAACGCGACATCGCCATGGTGTTTCAGGACTATGCGCTTTATCCGCACAAGACGGTGCGCGAAAACATGGGTTTCAGCCTGAAGGTGCGCGGCGTCAGCGCTTCCCAGGCCAATGCCAGCATCGATGAAGCGGCGAAGATGCTGGGCATCGAGCACCTTCTCGACCGGCGGCCCGGCCAGCTTTCCGGCGGCCAGCGTCAGCGTGTAGCCATGGGACGCGCCATAGTACGCCGTCCGCAGGTCTTCCTGTTCGATGAGCCGCTTTCCAACCTAGACGCCAAGCTGCGCGGACAGGTGCGCACCGAAATCAAACGCCTGCATCAGCAGCTCGGCACGACGATCATTTACGTTACCCATGATCAGGTGGAGGCGATGACGCTCGCCGACCGCATCGTCATCCTGCGCGGCGGCGATATCGAACAGGTTGGTACGCCGGATGAGGTTTATAACCGCCCGGAAAGCGTCTTTGTGGGTGGTTTCGTCGGTGCGCCCGCCATGAATTTCGCCCGCGCCAGGGTCAATGGCGACCGGCTGGCATTTTCCGACGGCAACTCCCTGCCGATGGCGGCCATCCGGCCATCGCGCGAAACAGGGCTCGAAGGCCGAGACGTCATCGTCGGCATTCGTCCGGAACATTTCGGTCCCGCCGAAGGCTTCGACAGCCAGCTTGCCGTCAGGGTGCAGGTGGTGGAGCCGCTGGGTTCGGACACGCTCGTCCATTTCAGCCTTGGCGATGCGGCGCTGACCGCGCGGATGCCGCCGCAGCTTCGGCCAACGCCGAACGAGGAACTGCGGATCGGCGTCGACCCATCCAAGGTCCATCTTTTCGACGCGACGACGGAACGCTCGATTCACTGATTGCCGGGCAAAAAGGCTGCGCGGCCAAGAGTTTAATAACGGGAGGAACACATGACACTTAAAACCATCAGGGGCAAAGCCCTTATGGGCGCAGCGCTCTGCGCAACAATGCTTACTTTTTCGGGACAGGCCTTTGCCGACGCCGAACTGAAAATCTTCGTTTCCAGCCAGCATCAGCCGGATATCTGGCGCAAGGCGCTTGATCAATATGAGGCAAAGACGCCGGGTGTGAAGGTAGTCATCGAGACTGGCGGCAATACCTCGGAAATGCAGGCGCAATATCTCAACACCGTCATGTCGGCCAAGGATTCGAGCCTCGACGTGCTGATGCTCGACGTCATCCGTCCCGCGCAATTCGCCACCGCCGGCTGGACCAGCGATTTCTCCGGCAAGGACTTGTCCGGCTATCTGCCGACCTATGCCGAAGCCAATACGGTGAACGGCAAGATCGTGGCGCTGCCTGCCTTTGCCGACTCGATGTTTCTCTATTACCGCAAAGACCTGCTCGACAAATACGGCATTAAGCCGCCGACCACCTGGGATGAGCTGAAGGAAGCCTCCAAGAAGGTGATGGACGGCGAAAAGAACCCCGAGCTTCAGGGCCTGTCCTTCCAGGGCAAGGCGATCGAAGGCGCGGTCTGCACCTTCCTCCTGCCCTACTGGAGTGAAGGCAAGTCTCTGGTTGAAAACGGCAAGCTGAATTTCGACAACAAGGCTGCGGTGGATTCGCTAAAGCTGTGGAAGAGCTTTGTTGACGACGGCATTTCCAAGAAGAACATTTCGGAAGTGGCGACCGACGACACCCGCAAGGAATTCCAGGCCGGCAAGGTGCTCTTCGCCGTCAACTGGTCCTACGCCTGGACCCATTTCCAGGGCAAGGAATCGCAGGTAAACGACAAGGTCGGCGTCGCCCGCCTGCCGGCCGTCAAGGGCGGTGAGCAGACGACCTGCCTCGGCGGCTGGGAATTCGGCGTCTCCGCCTATTCCAAGCAGCAGGATGAAGCCAAGAAGCTGGTGGAATATCTCTCCAGTCAGGATGTGTCGAAGTTCATGGCGATCAACGCAGCACTTCTGCCCACCTATGCCGCACTCTACAAGGATGCGGACGTGACCAAGACAATCCCGTGGTTCGCGGACGCCCTGCCCGTCGTTGAAACGGCAAAGGCCCGTCCGGTTACCCCGCGTTACAACGAGGTCAGCGAAACGATCCGCACCACGGTCAATGGCGTTCTTGCCGGCGTGATGACACCGGAAGATGGTGCAAAGCAGATGGAAAGCCGTCTGCGGCGCGTTCTGCGCTAAGCTTTGAGGCCGGAAGGCGGCATGCGCGCCATGCCCTTTCCGGCTGTTTCGACTGACAGGAATAAAGCCGCCTGAACGGCGCGATAAACGGGCCGGACATAAACCGGTCCGATCGGGAGACGATGACGTGAATCCAGTTGCGGGAGCGGCAAAGGTGACAATGCCGGAAAGAACCATGGTCCGGGTGGACGAAAAGCAGCTGCCGCGCTGGACGCGCTGGCTCGATCTCGGCGACCGGTCGCTGGCCGTGCTACTGCTGGCGCCCGCAGCGATCCTGCTGTCGCTCATCATCGTTTATCCGGTGGCGCGGCTCGTCTATACCAGCTTCTTCAGCCTGTCGCTGACCTCAGGTCTGCCGGCGGAATTCATCGGCTTTGAAAATTATACGGCGATGTTCGATGATCCGATCTTCTGGGAAACGACCTGGAATACGGTGCTGATCACGCTGATCACGGTGCCCGGCGCGCTCTTCATGGGCCTTGGCCTAGCACTGCTCGCCAACCTGCCTTTCTCCATGCAATGGCCGATGCGGCTTTCGCTTCTGATCCCCTGGGCGCTGCCGCTGTCCTTTGCGGGCCTCATCTTCGCGTGGTTCTTCCATTACGAATATGGCGTGGTCAATGATGTGCTGAACCGGCTCGGCTTTGAAGGCATCATCTGGTTCAACTCGCCGAACTGGGCCTTTGCCGCCATCTGCCTGACGATCATCTGGAAAACCTCCTCCTTCATGGCGCTGATGATCCTTGCGGGCTTGCAGACCATTCCGCGCTCGCTTTACGAGGCAGCGGATGTGGATGGCGCCGGCAAGATAAGGCAGTTCTTCGAGATCACCCTGCCGCTGCTCAAGCCCTCGATCGTCGTCGCACTCATCTTCCGCACGATCACGGCGCTGCAAACCTTTGATATCCCTTACATGATGACCGGCGGCGGACCCGGCACATCCACCACCACGCTTGCCATGTATATCCACCAGAACACCGTCTCCTTCCTCGATCTCGGTTACGGTTCGGCCTTAGCGGTCGTGATGTTTGCGCTTTCCATGTGCGTTACCGCCGTTTACCTCCGCATTATCAGGACGAAGGACTAAACCCATGAGCACCGTTGCCACCTCCCCCGGTCTGTCCTCCTTCTTCTCCGGCAAGCCGCTGCGCTTCATCGCCGCCTCCATTCTTCTGGTGAATGGCCTTTTCCCCGCGATCTGGATTCTCTTCACCTCGCTGAAGACCGAGGCAGAACTGACCGTGAAACCGATCACATGGTTTCCGCACGCGCCGACGCTTGCCAATTACATGCAGGCCTTTTCCGATCAGCCGTTGCACCTCTTCCTGTTCAACAGCTTCATGGTGGCGTTGCTTTCCACTGCGCTCACAATCCTGATCTCGGTGCTGGCGGCTTACGCGCTGGCGCGGCTGAACCTGAAATACCGGGCGCTGATCCTCTCGCTCATCATCGCCGTTTCCACCTTCCCGCTGGTGACGCTGCTGGTGCCACTGTTCGAAATCATGCGGGCGCTCAACCTGCTCAACAGCTGGACGGCGCTGATCCTGCCCTACACGGTGCTGTCGCTGCCGGTCTGCACGCTGATGCTGGTATCCTTCTTCGAAAGCATTCCGCGCGACCTCGAAAACGCCGCCATGATCGATGGCTGCACCCGCATCGGCGCCCTGTTCAAGGTCGTCGTGCCGCTCTGCGCGCCGGGCGTCTTTACCGCCGGCATTCTCGCTTTCGTCAATGCCTGGGATGAATTCCTGCTGGCGCTTTCCTTCAATTCCAACCCGGCCCTTCGCACCCTGCCCGTCGGCATTCAGCTTTATCAGGGTGAGTTCGCCTTCCCCTGGCCGGTCATTTCGGCAGCGCTGGTGGTCGGCATCGTGCCGGTTGCCATTCTGATCGTCATCTTCCAGGAACGGGTCGTCTCGGGCCTCACCGCCGGTGGTCTCAAGGGCTAAAAGGTTAAGTCATGCATTTCGAAACGACCAAAGACGGCTTCACGCTTGCGATCGGCAACCGCACCATCCTTTCCCATTCGCCCGATAAACCGGCCTTCTTCGCCGGTTTCGGCAAGGAACGGATGGACATGTATCGTGGCAATTTCGATATTGAAGACTATGTCATCGAGAGAACAGCCCTGCGCCATGCCGAGGTGAGTGGCGACAGCGTCACGCTCTCTTCCGCGCCAGGACAGGCGCCGCGCCTTAGCCTGACGCTCGACGGCAACGCTATCAGGCTGACGGCGCTAGACGAGACGATCAACCGCCTCTGGCTGCGCGTCGTCGCGGAGACGGACGAGCATGTCTGGGGTGGCGGCGAGCAGATGTCCTATTTCGACATGCGCGGCCGGCGCTTCCCGCTCTGGACCTCCGAGCCGGGGGTCGGGCGCGACAAGACGACCGAAATCACCTTCAAGTCTGATGTCAGCGGCAAAGCGGGTGGTGATTATTACAACACCAACTATCCGCAGCCGACCTGGCTCTCCTCGCGCAAATACGCACTGCATGTGGAAACGAGCGCCTATTCGATCTTCGACTTCCGCAATGGCGATTTCCACGAGATCGAAATCTGGGCCATCCCCGAAAAGATCGAATTTTTCGCCGGCGAGAGTTTCACCGATATCGTCTCCACCCTGTCTCTTCGCTTCGGACGCCAGCCGGAATTGCCTGATTGGGTTTATAACGGCGCGATCATAGGGTTAAAGGATGGAGCCAACTCCTTTGCCCGGCTGGAGAAAATCCGTGCGGCCGGAACGAAGGTGTCCGGCCTCTGGTGCGAGGACTGGGTGGGGCTTCGTCAGACGTCCTTCGGCGCACGCCTCTTCTGGGACTGGCAGGCGAATGACACGCGCTACCCGCATCTGCGCCAGAAGATCGCCGAGCTTGCCGATCAGGGCGTTCGTTTCCTGGGCTATGTGAACCCCTATCTCTGCGTAGATGGCCCACTCTTTTCGGTCGCTGAATCGGCGGGTTATTTCGCCACCGATGTGGATGGAAAGACGGCGTTGGTGGACTTCGGCGAATTCGATTGCGGCGTGGTGGATTTCACCAACCCTGCCGCCGCCGACTGGTTCGCCGAAGAGATCATCGGCAAAAACATGCTGGATTTCGGGCTTTCCGGCTGGATGGCCGATTTCGGTGAATATCTGCCGATCGATATCAAGCTGTCCAATGGCGTCGACGCCAAGCTGATGCATAATGCCTGGCCGACGCTCTGGGCCGAAGTCAATGCGAAGGGCGTCGAAAGCCGTGGCAAGACCGGCGAAGCACTGTTCTTCATGCGTGCAGGCTTCACCGGCGTGCAGGCCCATTGCCCGCTGATCTGGGGTGGCGACCAGTCTGTCGACTTCTCCCGTCATGACGGCCTTGTCACCGTCATCTGCGGCGCGCTCTCCTCCGGCCTCATGGGCAATGCCTATCATCACTCAGACATCGGCGGCTACACCAGCCTGTTCGGCAATGTCCGGACAGCGGAACTCATCATGCGCTGGACGGAGATGGCCGCCTTCACCCCGGTCATGCGCACCCATGAGGGCAACCGGCCGCGGGACAATCTCCAGATCGATCAGGATGAAACTGTTCTTGCCCATTTCGCCCGCATGACGGCGATATACGTCGCGCTCGCCCCCTATCTGAAATCGCTTTCCGCCGAGGCCGCAAAAACCGGCCTGCCGGTGCAGCGACCCCTATTCCTTCATTACGAGAATGAGCCGCAGACCTATGCCGTTCAGGACTGCTATCTCTACGGGGCGGATATGCTTGTCGCACCGGTCTGGAAAGCGGGCGAAACGCAACGTTCGCTCTACCTTCCGGGCGACGGTGAATGGGTGCATCTCTGGAGCGGCAAGCGTTATATCGGCGGGCGAGACATCACCGTCGAAACACCGCTCGGCCAGCCGGCAGTGTTCTATCGTGCCTATAGCAGCCATCACCGGCTGTTCGAACAGCTTCGCACCATCGGCTGAAGGCTAAAGGCTTTGTCCTTGCCATCACCCCGTCAGGCGGGGTGATGTGATGGCCTTCCTCCTGCGACAGGCTGACTTTGAAGTACAGGCCCGGCGAATTACAGGCCAGGCGAAGCGAATTGTTACATGCGAGCGCCGGTTTCTGGCTGAAACTGCTTGATCCAGTGCGGGTCTTACCTCGCGCGAACCGTTGACATTTTCAAAACTTGACCTACAAAACAAGCTCTTCCGAGGGGAGCACCAGACGGTGCTGAGATGGTGGTGAACCGGACCCTTGAACCTGATCCGGGTCATGCCGGCGTAGGAACGGAACTGTCGTGCCCTGGAGGCGCTGCCCTTTCTCTTCTCCGCCATGCCTGATCTCCGTGATTGTCACATCTGGAGACGACCGATGATGCTGAAACCTTCCGTCCTCCGCACATGGTGCGTTTGCGTCTGAGGCCCGGCTCATGCGTGCCACCCATGCACTGAACGGTTTAGGTCTTCTGCTGCTTCTCTGGCAGACGGGGACATGGCTGTTTGCGCCGCCGCGCTACATCCTGCCGTCACCCGCCGATGTCGCGGCCGCCTTTTGGCGCCAGTCCGGCTTTTTGTTCGGTCAGGCCATGGTGACGCTTGGTGAAATGGCGCTGGGTCTCGCGGCAGGCGTTACCGCTGGAATTCTCGTCGCCTTCACGATTGCCGCCACTCCGCGCTTCGGCCGCCTTGTCTGGCCCATGGTTCTGGTGTTGCAGGCGTTCCCGGTCTTCGTGCTCGCTCCCATTCTCGTGCTCTGGTTCGGCTTTGGCATGGCCTCTAAAGTCGTGATGACGGCGGTTATCATCTTCTTCCCCGTCGCTTCGGCCTTTACCGATGGCCTCAACCGCACGGACCGCGCCATCCTCGACGCCGCCTCGCTGACGGAGGCGAGCCATTGGCAGATCCTCACCCGGCTGCGCGTGCCGCTGGCGCTGCCCTCCCTGATTTCGGGCTTGAGGGTGGCGGCGCCGCTTGCCCCGCTCGGCGCCGTCATCGGCGAATGGGTGGGCGCATCCGCCGGGCTCGGTTTCGTGATGATCCAGTCCAATGCCCGTATGCAGACCGACACCATGTTCGCCGCCATGGCCATTCTCGCCGTCATGGCCGTGCTGCTCAGGCTCATCGTCGACCGGGCAACCGCCAATCTGGCCCCCTGGGCCAAGGAAACAGAACACGCCATTCCTTTCAGATATTTACGGAGACTTTCGGCACCATGAAACGAACACTTCTTTCCCTCGCCATCGCAGCGATAAGCGTGCTTGCGCCGATGCAATCCCAAGCCGCCGACAAGCTGACCGTGTTGCTCGAATGGTTCGTCAACCCCGATCATGCACCGATGGTCATCGCCAGGGAACGTGGCCTGTTCACCGATGCAGGGCTGGACGTGGAGCTGGTGCCGCCCGCCGACCCTTCCGCCGTGCCGCGCCTTGTCTCGGCCAAACAGGCCGATATCGGCGTGCATTACCAGCCGAACCTCTATCTCGATCACGAAGCCGGCCTGCCGCTCGTCCGTTTCGGTACGCTGGTCGAAACGCCGCTCAACACCGTCACAGTTCTCGCCGATGGGCCTATCAAGAGCCTGAAGGATCTGAAAGGCAAAAAGGTCGGTTTTTCCGTTTCCGGCTTCGAAGATGCGATGCTGAAGCGCATGCTGGAAAAGGACGGCCTGACGAAGGATGATGTCGAACTTATCAACGTCAATTTTTCGCTTTCGCCATCGCTGATCGCCGGCAAGGTGGATGCCACGCTGGGCGGTTTCCGCAATTTCGAACTGACGCAGATGAAGCTCGAAGGCCACGAGGGTCGCTCCTTTTTCCCCGAGGAACATGGCGTGCCGGCCTATGACGAGCTGATCTTCGTCACTCATACCGATCTCGTAAAGGACAGCCGCCTGCCGCGTTTCCTCTCCGCCGTGGAACAGGCCGCGATCTTCATCACCAACCATCCGCAGGAATCGTGGCAGCTTTTCATCAAGGCCTATCCGAACCTGAACGACGCCCTGAATAAACAGGCCTTTTTCGACACGCTGCCACGTTTCACCAAGCGCCCGGCCGCACTCGACCGCGCCCGTTACGCCCGTTTCGGCGCCTTCATGCAGGAGATGCAGCTGATCAAGCAGGCCCCCGCAGCGGACGACATCGCCGTGGAGCTGCAACAGCCATGAGCGGTGATTTTCCGACAGCGGCACAGGCCGCCGAAATTCTGGAGCGCGTGCGGCAGATGCGCCCCCGCGTGCATTGCCTGATGAACACCGTGGCGCAGAAATTCACCGCCGACGGCATCACCGTCATTGGCGGCATTCCCTCGATGACGACCTCGCTCGAAGAAATCGAGAGCTTCGTCACCAAGGCGGATGCACTGACCGTCAATCTCGGCACACTGGACGCCGAACGACGCAAGGTGATCCGGCTGGCGATCGAGATCGCCAACGCATCTGGCAAGCCGTGGATCGTTGACCCAGTGCATGTCGACTATTCACCCTCGCGGCTGGATTTCGCGCGGGAACTTATCGCCCAATCGCCCACTATCGTCCGTGGCAACCGCGCAGAAATGAGCCTGATCGGCGATGTACCAGATGTGGTGAGGATCGAGACCGGACCGGTGGATCATCTCCGCGACAAGAGCCGCAACGTCAGCATTGTCAACGGGCATCCGTGGATGGCGAAGGTGACCGGTACAGGCTGCCTTTCGGGCGGTGTCATCGCCGCCTTTATGGCAGTGGAAAAAGACGCGCTGACAGCGGCAGCCTCCGCCCTTGCGGTGACAGGCGTTTCCGCAGAACTGGCCGCACAACGGGCCAAAGGCCCCGGCACATTCGAACCGTCATTTCTGGATGCGCTTTCCGAAATCTCCGGGGAAGACATCATCAATCATGCGAGGATCAAGCATGAACAAGGTTGATTACCGCCTCAACGCGCTGGTCGATGCCAGTCTTGCCGACGTCGCGCCGTTACCGGAGCTTGCTCTGGCGGCTGCGCTCAACGGCGCAACCATCCTGCAATATCGCGACAAGCACGGCTCGACGCGGGAGATGATCGAAAACGCCCGCGCCATTCGCGAGGCGATCGGCGGCACCGGCGTGCCGCTGGTCATCAACGACCGGGTGGACGTGGCGCTCGCTTCAGGGGCCGATGGGGTGCATCTCGGTGCCGACGACATGGATGCAAAGACAGCAAGGCGCATTCTCGGCGAAAAGGCAATCATCGGCCTCACCGTAAAGAACCGCGCCGATGCCGAAAGGGCGGCCTCCATGCCCGCCGACTATGCCTGTATTGGCGGCGTGTTCGAGACCGTTTCCAAGGTCAACCCGGACAAGCCGGTCGGCATAGAAGGCTTTACAACGCTGCGCGCCCTGCTGAAGGAGTGGCAGCCGGATATGCCGGTGGGCGCAATCGCCGGCATCGATCTTGACCGTGTGCCCGCCGTCATCGCCGCCGGCGCGGATGGGGTCGCCGTCATTTCCGCCATCTTCCGCGCAGCCAATATTGCCAGCGCAACCAGCGACTTCCGCTCCGCAATTGACGCGGCGCTGAAAGCGAGACAGCCATGACTTCAATTGCATTGACCATTGCCGGCTCCGACAGCGGCGGCGGCGCGGGTATCCAGGCCGATATCAAGACCTTCTCCGCACTCGGCGCCTATGCAGCTAGCGTCATCACCGCCATCACCGCCCAGAATACCCGGGGCGTAACCGCGGTGGAAGATATATCGGTCGCGACCATCGTTGCGCAGATGGATGCAGTTTTTTCCGATCTCGCCGTCAATGCCGTGAAGATCGGCATGGTCTCACGGATCGAAACCATCGCCGCCATCGCGGAACGGCTTCGGCAGCAATCACAGCCGGTGGTGCTCGACCCCGTCATGGTCGCCACCTCGGGTGACCGGCTGCTGCATGAAGATGCCATCGAGACGCTGCGGCGCGATCTTTTGCCGCTCGCCGCCATCGTCACGCCGAACCTGCCGGAAGCGGCGCTGCTGACCGGAACCCCGATGGCGGAGACGGAGAAAGAGATCACCCGCCAGGCGGAGCTGATCCTGAAGGCCGGCGCGAAGGCCGTGCTCATCAAGGGCGGCCATGGCGATGGACCTGAGAGCACCGACTATCTGTTTGCGGATGGTGCCATGCAGGCGATTTCTGCACCCAGGGTGGAGACAAAAAACGACCACGGCACCGGCTGCACGCTCGCGGCCGCCATTACGGCTCACCTTGCGATGGGACATGAATTGCGGGAGGCGGTCGGGCTTGCGAAGGATTATCTGAACGGAGCGCTCGAGGCCGGCCGGGGGCTCGTCGTTGGGTCCGGGCGCGGGCCGGTGCATCATTTTTATCGGTGGTGGGATTAACGGATAGCGTCGAGTGTGAGGCTTACCCCCCTCTGTCCTGCCGGACATCTCCCCCACAAGGGGGGAGATCGGATGGGGCGGCCGCTCGTTCTCTCGCAATCGTCTCACTATTGATAAAGTGGTTCACTGGATGCGGTGAGCAAGCAGCTTGCCGATCTCCCCCCTTGTGGGGGAGATGTCCGGCAGGACAGAGGGGGGGTGGCCGCGTACTCGACGCTACCGCGCCTTCGGCGTCGCCAGCACATTCCGGATCGCAAAGCTCGAATGAATGCGCGAAACCCCCGGCAGTTTCGACAGGATCTCCTTGTGAATGCGCTCGAAATCCCCCGCGCTTTCCGCCTCACAGCGCAGGAAATAATCCGAACCGCCGGTCATCAGATAACACTCGCGAATTTCCGGATATCGCCGCACCGCATTTTCGAAACGGTTGAGAAAATCCTCCGTCTGCCGGTCGAGCGTGATCTGTACGATAACCGAAATCACCTCACCGCCGGCAAGGCCGCTGGTCAGGGCGGTATAACCGCGAATAATGCCTTCCCGCTCGAGAATATCGACACGGCGCAAACACGCCGACGGCGAAAGCCCGACCTCTGCGGCAAGCTTTGCATTGCTGATGCGGGCATTCAGCCGAAGCAGGCGGATGATGTGGCGGTCTGTCGCGTCAAGGGACGACATAGAAAATTCCAATTAATCGATGAAAATTGCGTGATTTCAAATTCTATCGTATTTTCTTCGAATAATCGCCAAGAAATTCGATAATCGTTGCAATACCCTCAGAGGATAAAAATGAGGGTGAACGACCATGGACATGCAGATCAGCCGCCAGCAGGCCGCCGGTGGTGCAAGCGGCCATCTAACCATCGATCTCGGCGCATTGCGCGACAACTATCTGACCCTTGCGGCGATGGCCCCCGCATCGCAGACGGCCGCCGTCGTGAAGGCCGATGCCTATGGCCTCGGCGCAGATATCGTCTCACAGACCCTGTTCGAGGCGGGTTGCCGCAATTTCTTCGTCGCCCATATCGATGAGGCGCTGGCACTCAGGCTCCGGCTTTCGGCAGAGGCGCGTATTTTCGTCCTTAATGGTCTGCAGCCCGGCAACGAAACCTCCTGCGCCGCCCTGGCCATCACCCCGGTTCTGAATTCGCTGGAACAGATCGCCCAATGGTCGGGTCATGCCAGAGAGCTCGGCAAGACGCTCACCGCCGCCGTGCAGATCGACACCGGCATGTGCCGCCTTGGGCTCTCCCCCGAAGAGCTTGAAATCCTCTCCGCCCAGCCGCAGCTGCTTGATGGAATTGAGATCGCCTTCGTCATGAGCCATCTCGCCTGTGCCGACGAGCCGGATCATGTTTCCAATGCCGCGCAGCTTGCCGTAATGCGCAGGACCGCAGCCACCTTTCCCAAGACGCCGGTGTGCTTTTCCAATTCGGGCGGTATTTTTCTCGGCAACGACTATCATAACGCTCTACTGCGCCCCGGCATCGCGCTTTATGGCGGTGCGCCTTCCGCTGCCGGCCCCAACCCGATGAAGCCGGTCGTTCGTCTCGATGTCGCCGTCATTCAGACCCGCACCGTTCCCGCCGGCTCGCTGGTTGGTTACGGCGGCTCTTTTACGGCGAGCGTTCCGACGCGGCTTGCGACCATCGCTGCCGGTTATGCCGATGGCCTGCCGCGTTCGCTCAGCAATCGCGGCGCGGCGTGGTATGATGGCGTGCGTCTGCCGATTGCCGGGCGCATTTCGATGGACAGCATCATTCTCGACATATCCGCCCTGCCCGAGGGAACATTGACCCAGGGCAGCCTCGTTCAGATGATCGGGCCTGACCAGACTTTGGAAGACATTGCGAACGACGCGGGCACGATTGCCTATGAAATCCTGACCGGCCTCGGCCGCCGTTACCGCCGCAGCTACATTCAACCGGGCATGAGCCCGGCAACCGCTTCAACATCAGTCAATCACAAGTGAGACGATCATGAACGTCACTATCCTCGGAGCCGGCGTCGTCGGCGTGACATCCGCCTGGTATCTGGCCAAAGCCGGACACAAGGTGACGGTGATTGACCGCCAGCCGGCCGCAGCGCTCGAAACCAGCTTTGCCAATGCCGGCGAGGTTTCCCCCGGTTATTCATCGCCCTGGGCTGCCCCCGGCATTCCGATGAAGGCGATGAAATGGCTGTTCATGAAACATGCACCGCTGATCATTCGCCCGACCACCGACCCGGCCGCATGGCGCTGGATGAGCCAGATGCTGCGCAACTGCACCTCGGCGCGTTATGCCATCAACAAGAGCCGCATGGTGCGCGTTGCCGAATATAGCCGCGATTGCCTGATGGCACTGCGCGAAGAGACCGGCATCGACTATGACCAGCGCATGCAGGGCACGCTGGAAGTGTTCCGCACCCAGAAGCAGTTCGACGCCATCGGCAAGGATGTGGACGTGCTGACGGCGGGCGGTGTGCCTTTCGAAATTCTCGACCGCGACGGCTGCGCCGCCATCGAACCCGGCCTTGCTCCCGCCAAGGAGAAGATCGTCGGTGGTCTGCGGCTGCCCGGCGACGAGACCGGCGACTGCTTCATGTTTACCACGGAACTCGCCCGCATGGCCGAAGAGGCAGGCGTCACCTTCCTTTACGACACCGGCATCATGCGCCCCATCGTTGAGGGAGGCCGTATCAAGGCCGTGGAAACCACGCGCGGCCTGATCGAAGCGGATATTTTCGTGGCTGCACTCGGCAGCTATTCGCCGCAATTCGTGCGGCAACTTGGGCTGACCCTGCCGGTTTATCCGGTGAAAGGCTACTCCATCACGGTTCCGATCGTGAAGGAGGAGCGCGCGCCCGTCTCCACGGTCATGGACGAGACGTTCAAGGTGGCGATCACCCGTCTTGGCTCGCGCATCCGCGCCGGCGGCATGGCGGAAATCGCCGGTTTCAGCAAGGATTTGCCGGCCGCACGCCAGGAAACGCTCGCCCATTCGGTGGAAGACCTGTTCGGCGGCGCGGGAGATCAGAGCCAGGCGAAATTCTGGTGCGGTCTGCGCCCGATGACGCCAGATGGCACGCCTGTTATCGGCGCCACCCGCTACAGCAATCTTTATCTCAACACCGGTCACGGCACGCTCGGCTGGACCATGTCCTGCGGCTCGGCCCGTGTACTTGCCGACCTGATCAGCGGGAACAAGCCGGAGATCGATACACACGACCTCGCCATCAGCCGCTACGCCGCCTGAGGCGGAATAGAAAAGCCCCTTCCCGCCGACAAGGCGGGACGGGCGGCGATCAAAGCGCCAGCGCGTCCCTGAGCGCCAGCCCCTCCTTCATGCGAAGATCGAGATCGGCTTCGATATGGTCGAGGTGCCGCAGCATGAGCGCGCGGGCTTTTGCCGCATCCTTAGCCTCCAGCGCATTCAGAAGGTCGGCATGGTCATTATGGCCGCAACTCGAGACACCCGAGCGACCGTAAAGCGCGATGACCAGCGATGACCGCGCCACCAGCTCATCCATGAATTTTTCGAGGATGGCATTGCCGGCAAGCGCGGCAAGCATCAGGTGAAAATCGCCCGACGCCTTGATTTCCGCGCGTCTGGCGGTTGGGCCGCGCTCCAGCTGATGGCGGCTTTCCTCGACCAGATGTTCCCTCAGCTTCTTCGCCGCCGCTGGGGTGATTTTTTCGATCGCCGCATCCACCACACCGGGTTCGATCAGCCGGCGCGAGGCAAAAACCTGCCGCGCCTCATCCGGCGTGGGGTTGGAAACGAAGGCGCCACGATTACGCTCGGCCTTGACCAGCCCCTCATAGGCCAGCATCTGAAGGGCCGCCCGCACCACCGTGCGGCTGACCTCGAACAGGGTTCCCACTTCCGCTTCCGACAGTTTCGTCCCCGGTGCAAGCCGCCGGTCGACAATGGCGTCACGCAGCGTATCGCGAATGGCCTGTGCACGGTCTTCATGCGAGGAATCGGGATTGACGGTTATGTGGGAAAGGCTCATCGGTGCGTCCTGTTTGTTGTTGAGTTCTAGCGCGAAGTACGGTCCGCGCAAACAGGAATTGCAGGCCGCCGCCGGTCCGCCACAATTCATTCAGCGCCCGTTCAGCAGCCGGACTGTATTTCCTTAACCATCAAATTTGCAACTGGCAGCGCCCTGCCACTTGGATGGAAGAAAACACCATGTCGTCCTTCGCAGCTAAAACAGTTCTGACGATCGCTGTGGCCGCCGCCACGCTCGTTCCCTTCAGCAGCGCATCCGCCGGCGACTGGGATCGCCACGACCGTCGCGATGCCGCCATTCTGGGTGGCGTACTCGGTCTTGCCGCCGGTGTCGCCGTTGGCTCGGCAATGTCGCGGCCCGGCCCGGTGGATGATGAACGCGTCTATATCGACCCGCCCCGCCGTTACGAACCGAGCTACGTTTATGAAGAGCCCGACTACCGTTATTATCAGCCGCAGCCACAGCCGGTTTATCGCCCCGCTCCGGTCTATCGTCCGGCACCGGTTTACCGTGCCCAGCCGGTCTATGACAATAATCCCGGTTATTACCAGCCGCGCCGGACCTACCGCACCATCGAGCCCTGGACAAATGCCTGGTACGACTATTGCTCGCAGCGCTATCGCAGCTTCAACAGCCGCTCCGGCACCTATGTTGGCAACGACGGTCAGCGCCATTTCTGCGTAGCAGGTTGATCGGCAAGACCGGCAACATAGATACAACCGTTATTGTCAGGCCGCGGGCGGAAACGTCCGCGGCTTTTCCATCTGCATCAGCGCGATCTCACGCCGTGCCGTTCTTCACATAATCCGCCCGGTTGATGCCGTGGCGCTGTAGTTTGTCGTAAAAGGTTTTGCGGGCAATGCCGAGCGTTGCGACGGTTTCCGCCACGTCTCCGTTCGACTGTTCCAGCGTTTCGCGGATGATATGCGCCTCGATCTCATCCATTCGCTCCGGCAGAGTGCCGGAAGCCGGAATGGCGGATTGCGAGGCGGGCGCAGCCGCCGGTTCTGCCTCCAGCCCCAGCACGACCCTTTCGGCAAAATGCCCGAGTTCTCGGACATTGCCCGGCCAGTCGTGGTCCTGGAGCCGCCGGGACGTGCCGGCGCTGATCTGCGGCACCGGCATGTTGAAACGGTTGGCAGCCTTGGTGACGAAATGGGAAAACAGGAGCGGAATATCCGCCTTGCGTTCGCGCAGCGGCGGAATGGACAAGGTCACCACGTTCAGCCGGTAATAGAGATCCTCGCGGAAGCTGCCGCGCTCGGCCGGGTCGCCGAGATCCACCTTCGCTGCCGCCACCACGCGGATATCGACTGGCCTCTCCTCGTTTGAACCGAGCGGCGAGACTTCGCGCATTTCCAGCACACGCAGCATCTTCACCTGAACCGCGAGCGGCATGCTTTCGATTTCGTCCAGAAACAGCGTACCACCGCTGGAATGTTCGATACGGCCAACACGCTTTTTCTGTGCACCGGTAAAGGCTCCCGGCTCATGGCCAAAAAGCTCGCTTTCGATCACCGTTTCCGGCAGCGCACCGCAATTCAGCGCCACGAAATTTCCCTTTGAACGCTTCTTGCTCCAGCGATGCAGCGCTGTCGCCACAACTTCCTTGCCGCTGCCCGTCTCGCCTGCCACCAGCACATCCACATCCGTATCGGCAATGTGGCGCAGCGTGGTGCGCAGGCGCTCCATGGCGGGTGTCTGGCCGATCAATGGCAGATCGTCTTCCGCCTGTCCCGCAGCCCGGCGAAGCGCACGGTTTTCCAGCACGAGACGGCGCTTTTCCAGCGCCCGGCGTGCACTTTCCACCATGCGTTCTGCGGGAAAGGGTTTCGCGATGAAATCATAAGCGCCGTTGTGAAGCGCATCGACGGCCATCGGCACGTCGCCATGGCCGGTAATGAGGATGACAGGCAGATCGGCATCGATCTTGCGGACATGGTCGAAGAATTTGAGACCTGTCATGCCCGGCATGCGCACATCGGTGATGATGATGCCGTCGAAATCCTCGTTCAGGGCCGCAAGCGCCTGCTCGGCCCTTGAAAAGGAGGTGACCGGCAATCCGTCGAGTTCCAGCGTCTGCACCATCGCTTTGCGCAGTTGGGAATCGTCATCCACCAGGAATATGGTTCCATCCGCCATCATGTCATGCTCGCTTCAGATATACGGAAAATGACGTGCCCGCCCCACTGCTCGTCACCTCGATACGACCGCCATAGTCGGAAGCGATATCGTTGGAGATGACGAGGCCAAGACCGAGGCCACTTTCCTTTGATGTGTTGAAGGGTGAAAAAAGCTGGGCGCGGATGGCCTCCGGAATGCCGGCGCCATTGTCGCTGACCGAAATCACGACCATGTCGCCCTCCTCCCGCACCCGCACCTCGACACGCGCCGTCTCAATCGTTTCCGTGGCTTCCAGCGCGTTTTGCAGGAGGTTGATGAGGATTTGCTCGAGCCGGATACGGCTGCCGAGCACCTTCAGATCCTGATCCGGCAGGACGATATCCAGCGCATCCATCTGCCCGGAAAAACGGCTGCGCAACAGCACGACCGCGCCTTCGATGACCAGCCTGGCACTCACGGGTTCGGCGGCGGTGCGGCCCTTGCGTGCAAGTATCTTCAGGTCGGTGGTAATGGTGCCGATACGCTCGGTGAGAGCGGCGATGTCTTCCAGATTTTCATTGGCTTCGGCCAGACGATCGCGTTTCAGCAAGGTGCGGGCATTATCGGCAAAGGCGCGGATGGTCGCTACCGGCTGGTTGATTTCATGCGCCACGCCCGCCGCCACCTGGCCCAGAATGGAAAGGCGGTTGGCCTGCACCAGCTCGTGCTGGACATTGCGCAACTCGCCGGTGGTCTTTTCATGCAGGGTGATTTCGGCCTGCAGATGATCGCGCGTTTTCGTCAGGTCACGGGTTCGTTCCTGCACCTTCATTTCCAGTTCAGCGCGGGCGCGCTGTTCCTCTTCCTTTTCCCGGAGCGCCTTGTGCCTGCGCCACAGCCAGAATGCGGAAAGCGCCATCAGCGGCATCAGTGTCGCCAGTGCCACCACCCTGCCCTCGCGAATGGCGGCGTTCAGTGCCGGTGCGACGGGCTGCAGATAATGCAGGGTCCATGACGTCGTTGGCACAGGCACTTCCAGCTGCAGATAATCGCCACGCTCGCGCCCCGGCCCATCGACATGGATGAGTGGAACGCCATCGCCCGACGACCGGGCCACCCTAAATGGCAGGGTCGCAAGCGTCTCATTGCCGAATTGCAGGCTTTCGGCAATGATCTTCCGCCGCGCCTCGTCGATGGGTGCCACGGTCTTGAAACGCCACTCCGGCACACTCGTCATCAGAACGACGCCGTTCCTGTCGACCACATAGACCGGTTTGCCGCCAATGTTCCAGTCAGACTCCAGACGGTTGAATTCCACCTTGGCAATGACGACGCCAAGCGGCCGCCCGTCGCTGGCATCGATGCGGCGGGAAATATAAAGACCCGGCCGGCGGCTGACATTGCCCAGCGCATAATGTTCGGACATGCCCGTCTTCATCGCCGCCTGAAAATATTCGCGGAAGGCGTAATTGGAGCCAACGAAGCTGTCGTCCTGGCGCCAATTGCTGGAGGCAATGGTCAGCCCGGTCGGCCCGGTGACGTAGATCACCGAGGACTGCGTGCCTTCGATCAGGCCTTCGAGTTTGCGGTTCAGCCGGTCGAGGGCGGGCGGACCGCCACCGTCAAGCGCGGCGGCAAGATCGGGATCGCCTGATAGCACCAGCGGAATGGCGCGCGGCCGCTCCAGCGCGACATTCAAAAGCGCGATTTTCAGTTCGGCATCCGTCGAGGCCTCGGAGGCGGCGGTGCGTATCGCCTGGCGGCGGGCGAACTCATCGGCCACCAGCAGCATTCCCAGGCTGACCAGCAACCACAGGCCAGCCAGGGCCAGCCATTGCGCTCGCCGTTTCGCCTGGGAATGAGGTGTCTGATCCTGATAGGCCATAGGAATGATTGTGCGGATTTACACACGGACCACAAGAGATTTTGTCCGGAATTCCGCACAAATGGCCGTGAGCCGGCGAAGCTTCAATAAAAACTACTTTTGAAATCAGCCAGTTACACCAAATAAGCAAGTCTGGCATGCGCATTGCACATGACTCTGCAATCGGCGCGACGCCGTCAACGACACGGCGATCCCGGGAGGCCAATAAAGGCAGGGTGAGGCCGAGGAGGAAAAAACATGATCGACAGCACAGCCGTGGCCGCAGGCCACGCCAAGCAGCCATTCTATAAGCACCTGTATTTTCAGGTTCTGGTGGCCATCATCGCCGGTATCGCACTCGGCCATTTTTACCCGACCTTCGGCGAACAGCTGAAGCCGCTCGGCGACGGCTTCATCCGCCTCGTCAAGATGATCATCGCTCCCGTCATCTTCCTCACCGTCGCAACCGGCATTGCCGGCATGAACGACATGAAGAAGGTTGGCCGCGTGGCCGGTAAGGCCATGATCTACTTCCTGGTCTTCTCCACGCTCGCGCTCATCGTCGGCCTGATCGTTGCCAACACCGTGCAGCCGGGCGCCGGGATGAACATCGATCCGGCGACCCTGGATGCCAAGGCTGTCGCGACCTATGCCGACAAGGCCCATGAGCAGACCATCACCGGCTTCCTGATGAACATCATTCCGACCACCATCGTCGGTGCGTTTGCCAGCGGTGATATCTTGCAGGTGCTGTTCTTCTCCGTGCTGTTCGGCATCGCACTCGGCATCGTCGGCGAAAAGGGCAAGCCCGTCACCGATTTCATGCATGCCATGATGTACCCGATCTTCAAGCTGGTCGCGATCCTGATGAAGGCCGCCCCCATCGGCGCTTTCGGTGCCATGGCATTTACCATCGGCAAATACGGCATTTCCTCCGTCACCAATCTCGCCATGCTGATCGGCACCTTCTACATCACGTCCGCGCTCTTCGTGTTCGTGGTTCTCGGCGCGGTCTGCCGTTATAACGGCTTCTCCATCGTCGCGCTGATCCGCTACATCAAGGAAGAGCTGCTGCTGGTTCTCGGCACCTCTTCATCGGAAGCAGCCCTGCCGGGCCTGATGAGCAAGATGGAAAAGGCTGGCTGCAAGCGCTCCGTCGTCGGCCTCGTCATCCCCACCGGTTACTCCTTCAACCTTGATGGCACCAACATCTACATGACGCTGGCCGCCCTCTTCATCGCGCAGGCAACCGGTATCCACCTGTCCTTTGGCGAACAGATCCTGCTGCTGCTTGTGGCCATGCTCTCCTCCAAGGGCGCTGCCGGCATCACTGGCGCTGGCTTCATCACGCTGGCCGCAACCCTCTCGGTCGTGCCTTCGGTTCCGGTCGCCGGCATGGCGCTGATCCTCGGCATCGACCGCTTCATGTCGGAATGCCGCGCGCTCACCAACTTCGTCGGTAATGCTGTCGCCACCATCGTCGTCGCCCGCTGGGAAGGCGAACTCGACCAGGAGCAACTCGCGCGTGTCCTCAGCGGCAAGGAAGAATTCACCAGCATTGCCGATGTGGACGCCCTGCCGGCATCGGTGCAGCCCGCCGAATAATACGACCTCCCAAGGTCCTGCCTGTTCCGGTTCGTCCGGACAGGCCCGCATGAAGGCCGGCGTATCCTGTGGATGCGTCGGCCTTTCATCGTTCCGACCCTGAACGAAAACGGTTTTTATCGGCCCGGCGATGCTGTAGAGCCAGACAGGGCGCAATACGATGGACGGAGCAACCGCATGAAGAACCTGTTTCTCTCCTGGCAATTCTGGGCGCTTTTATCGGCGGCCTTCGCGGCGCTGACCGCGATTTTCGCCAAGATCGGCATCGAAAACGTCAATTCCGATTTCGCGACCTTCATTCGCACCATCGTCATTCTCGCCGCCGCGGGCCTGATGGTTTATGTCACCGGCAACTGGCAGCAGCCCGCCACCATCTCGGGGCGGACCTGGCTATTCCTCGTGCTTTCGGGTCTGGCGACCGGCGCGTCGTGGATATGTTATTTCCGGGCACTGAAAATCGGTGATGCCGCCCGTGTTGCGCCCATCGACAAGCTGAGCGTCGTCTTCGTCGCCGTCTTTGCGGTGCTGTTTCTGGGAGAAAGACTGTCGCTGCCCAACTGGCTCGGCATCGTGCTGATTGCCTGCGGCGCGGTGCTTGTGGCGTATCGCGGATAGAAGGCATCGGCCGGATACCGGCCGATGCGATCCTCAACTCCTCAGCCCCTTGCAGCCAGCGCGTTATCAAGACCGCGCTTGACGCCGGCAAACAGCTCATCCAGCTGCTCGGCCGTGATGATTAGCGGCGGGCAGAAGCAGATCGATTCACCGATCGGCCGAGTGATGACACCTTCACTTTCGATAGCCGCGGCCAGCGCCAGCGTCGTATCGCCCGCTTTCGTGCCCTCCCATGGCTTTACCTCCAGCGCACCGAGAAGGCCGATGCCACGCGAGGAATGGATGAGCGGGTGATCGGCAAGCGCCTTCAGATGATCGAGGAATTTACCCTCCAGCCGCGCGACATTGCCGACCAGATCGCGCTCCTGAATGATCTTCAGGTTTTCGAGCCCCACCGCAGTTGCGACCGGATGGCCGGAGGCGGTATAACCATGGCCGAACGAGCCGATACGGTCTGATTCATCGGCAATCGGCTGGTAGAAACTGTCGTTCATGATGATTGCCGAAAGCGGCATGTAGGACGACGAAATCTGCTTGGAGACGACAAGCACGTCGGGCTTGATGTCATAGGTCTCGCAGGCAAACATCTTGCCGGTGCGGCCAAAACCGCAGATTACCTCGTCCACGACAAGCAGGATGTCGTATTTCTTCAGGATCGCCTGCACGCCTTCCCAATACCCTTCCGGCGGCAACAGAACCCCACCGGCACCCATAACCGGCTCGCCCCAGAAGGCAGCGACGGTCTCGGGACCTTCGCGCAGGATCAGCTCTTCCAATTCACCGAGGATACGCGCGGTAAATTCCGCCTCGCTTTCCCCGTCCTTTCCGAAATGGACATAGGAGGGGCAGGCGGTGTGCAGCATGCGGTCCAGCGGCAGGTCGAAGCTCTCATGATTGCGCGGCAGGCCGGTGATGGAGGCGGATGCGATCGTCACGCCATGATAGCCCTTGATTCGGCCGATAATCTTCTTCTTGTCCTTTTTGCCGAGCGCATTCGAGCGATACCAGACCATCTTGGCAACGAGGTCGTTGGCCTCGGAGCCGGAGGAGGTGAAGTGCACCTTGGACATCGGCACCGGGGAAAGCTCGATCAGCAGTTCGGCCAGATCGACGGACGGGCCATGGGTCTTGTAGGAGAAGGTGTGGTAATAGGGCAGCTTCTGCATCTGCTTCGTTGCCGCATCCACCAGCCGCTGTTCGCCGAAACCCAGCGCCACCGACCACAGGCCGGCCATCGCCTCGATATAGCGCTTGCCGCTGCTGTCGGTCACATAGATGCCCTCGCCGCTTTCGATCACCAGACCCCCGGTCTTTTCGAATTTGCGCAGGTTGACATTCGGGTGCATCTGATAGGCGATATCGCGTGCCTCGACGGAATTGGGCAGAATGGTCATCGATAAGGGCTCCGTTTCGGTTGAAGGGCTTCAGACGTCAGACGTGCTGGCCGCCATTGATGTGAATTTCAGCGCCGTTGATGTAGCTCGACTGTTCCGAGCACAGGAAATAGATGGTCTGCGCCACCTCTGTCGTCGTGCCGAGGCGGCCGAGCGGCACCTGCGCATCCACCAGTTCAGCCGTTCCGGGCGACAGGATGGCGGTGTTGATTTCACCCGGCGCGATGGCGTTGGCGCGTACGCCGCGCGGTCCGAATTCATGCGCCAGCTCGCGCGTCAGCGCCGCAAGCGCCGCCTTGGAAGCGGCATAGGCAACGCCCGCAAATGGGTGGACCCGCGACCCGACGATGGAGGTGACATTGACGATCGAGCCCCTGGCGACCTCCAGTTCCGGCAGCAGCGCACGGGCAAGCAGCGCGGTTGAGATGAGATTGACATTCATCACCCGCGTCCAGATGTCGGCCGTGGTGTCCACCACGCCAAGACGGCTGCCGCCTTCGCCCTTTGGCGAAATACCGGCATTGTTGACGAGGGCGGCAAGCTTGCCTTCAGGCAGGCGCGAACGCACCTCGTCTGCCAGATCATCAATCCGCGACAAGTCCTCAAGATCGGCCTGGATATGGCTCTCGCGCGCAGATGGCCACCGGCATTCCTCGGAAAAGGGCTGCCGCGAAACGGTGAGAATCCTCCAGCCCTTCTCCTGAAACAGCTTGACGGTGGCGTGCCCTATTCCGCGGCTGGCGCCGGTCAGAAGCATGAAAGGAACAGCCATATGAGAACTCCAGTGCCATGCGATCCGTTGAGCCGGACACGCATTCAGCCTTGCATGTTAGAGTGCTGCAACCGGCTGACAAGGTCTTTTTTGTCGCGGCGCGGCAATCGGCTAAGGGCAATGGGCTAATCCCATTTGATGCAGGGCTTTCACCCGAAGGGAATATTTGAAGCCAGCCGTTTACCCATAAAATGAAGCCTCCCGAATGTGTGATCAGTATTGGGAGGGGGCAAGAATGCGCATCGATATCATCGACACGGATGCCGGCTTCGAGGCTATCCGGGAAAACTGGGACGCGGTATTCATGGCCGATCCACACGCCCGGCATTTCCTTTCCTGGGGCTGGCTTCGGGATTACATGCCGCGCCGCAAACGCTGGTTCATCCTGGCGCTGCGCGAGCGCACGGAAGGCTCGCCTTACGTGGCGTTTTTCCCCTTGCGCCTCGTTACCGAGCCGGACAAGAAGACCGGCCGCTTTCACGACAGCATCGTCATGGCCGGCAATGCGGCGGCGGATTACACCGGCTTCATCTCCCTGCCGGACTATGAGAACCACGCCATTGCCGGTTTCTGCTCCTATATACGCCAGCAGAACTGGACCGAGCTGAAGCTCGACTATCTCTCCGGCGGGCCGGAAAGACGCGACGCGATGATCAAAGCGCTTCAGGGTCCACTCGTCATGTTCCGCGACAGCATGCCAATCAACCCCTACAACATCAACAATTGCATCTGCCCGGTCGTGAGTTTGCCCGAGACGTTCGACGCTTATCTCGAAAGCCATATGAGCAGCCAGACGCGGCAGAAGCTCCGGCGCTTCCTGCGAAAGGTGGAGGGTGGCGACGAATACCGCATCACCTTCGCAACCAGGGACACTCTCAAGCGGGACATGGACATCCTGTTCGATTTCTGGCGCATTCGCTGGGCACCGCACAAGGGCAAGGAGCGCACCGAACTCCTGATCGGCGCGACGCGGCAGATGCTGATGGATGTCTGGCTGCGTGGCGATCTGGAAGTGCCGGTGCTGTGGTTCGGCGACCAGCCGCTTGGGGCGCTTGCCAACATCATCGACCGGCAGAAAAAATCGGTCCTGTTCTACATTACCGGCCGCGACGAGGACTGGAAGACGCCGTCCCCCGGCCTCGTGCTGCATGGTCACTGCATCCGCAGGGCGATCGAGCAGGGTTTTAAGACCTATGATTTCCTGCGCGGCAACGAGCCCTATAAATATTTCTTCGGCCCGGAAGAGCACAAGCTGAGTTGCACCCTGTTCCGCACCCGCTCTGGCGACAATCTCGGCGGCACGCTCCACCCGCGCAGCGTCCGTTTCGTTTACGAACAGGCCCTGAAACTCTACAAGAGCGGTAAGAAAAGCGAGGCGAGCATTGCCTTCGGGCAGGTTCTTTCCGCAGCGCCGGATCATCTCGGCGCGCAGTTCGGGCTTGCCAACCTCGCCTTCGACCGCGGTGAGTTCCGGGAAGCCGAGATCGCCTTTCTCAGCCTTATTGCAGCAGGCCAGGAACCCCTCGTCCTGTGGCTGCGCATCGGCGAGACGCGGCTGGCGCAACAGCATTATCACGAGGCATCCGAGGCCTTCCGCCAGGTAACCAACCGCGCGCCGTTCCACCGGGAAGCACTTTACAAATGTGCGGTAGCGCTGATTGCCGCCGAACGACAGATGGAGGCGGTGGACATCCTTGAAAGGCTGCAGCACTACCATTCCGACGATGCGGCGCATCTGGAATATGCCGAAAAAGCCCGCGCCGCCCTTGCACGGCTGGAAAAGGCAAAGACCACGGTTCCGCTACCGCCCGATGTCATCAAGCTTGCCGCCAAACCGAAAACGACGGGCAAGCGCTGGCATCCGCCAAAGGTTTTGCATTAAAGACATCGCCCTGTAAGTTGCGGCAGGAGAAACCGGACGTGTTATTTGCTTGGCGATGCCGGAGCATAGAATTGGGCGACGATCGCCTCGCTTGTCGAAACGTGCAAACTCCAACGTCGTTCATACACTGGCCTATCTGACCACGACACTCGCCGCCACCGGCAGTGGTTAGAAGCAGAGCCGGATTGAAGAGTTGCTACAGTCGAACTGCGCAGAGAAGCAGCCTGCCTTGCAAAGATCGCCTATAGTGACCTCTCTGCCATCAACTGATTTCTTGTTGCGACATAGTTATGAACGATAAACAAGAAATGCAGCACGATTGCGAAGGATACTGCGCCCCTTGCATTGTAGGCAGCGTTTTTCCATCCAAGAATTGTGTACAAACCGTTGACGACCAATTCCCCTTGGCTTCCACTTACGGAAACACTGCTTCCGCTCTCCCTCAAAAAAAACCACGCAAAGCTCAATACTAAAGCATATGAGAAAATGGTATCGGCCAGAAATACGGTATGGAACGTCAAGGAAAAACTGTTCTTTGAAGTGATCGCTGTTGCAACAAATGACGCCAAAAATAAAACGAGAGAATATGCGGTTAACCCCACGACACTGTAAAACAATACATTGAACACAAATCCATCCGTATTCGTTTTGACGCCGATCAGGCAGTCAGCCCCAAAACCCGCCAGTGAAATTAATGAGGCAAATATCAAGAACCTGATGAAAAAAAATTGCATGGAAACCGTTTCCATCTGAGTGTAGCCAGCAGGTGTTTCTAGCAGTGCTTTTACGGCATGACCATCCAGGACAATGAACTCGTCAGTACTTTCTTGGTGTGAAATGTCAGCGTTTCATAGCATCTAAACAAAACCACGAGGCCGAAGGACACCGCCTGCCGACTTGCAAGGATATCAGATGTTTCTGACCAACAAGGACATGCTCGATCTCGTCGAGCTTCGCCATGATCTGCACCGCCATCCGGAAATTTCCGGGGAGGAAAAGGAGACCGCTCGGCGCATCCGCACTTTCCTTGCGCAGACAAAACCCGACCGGCTTCTCGCCGATCTTGGCGGCCATGGCGTGGCGGCGGTCTATGACAGCGGTAAAAGCGGCCCGGCGATCCTGATCCGCTCGGAACTCGATGCCCTGCCCATTCATGAGAAGAGCGAGGCCGATTATCGCTCCCGCACCGAAGGCAAGGGCCATCTTTGCGGTCATGATGGCCACTCCACCATCCTGACGGCACTGGCGCTCGGCCTCTCCAGGCAAAGGCCGCAAACCGGTCGCGTCATCCTTCTCTACCAGCCAGCCGAGGAAACCGGCGCAGGTGCCGCCGCCGTTCTAGCCGACCCGCGCTTTCACGAGATAAAACCTGATTATTCCTTTTCGCTGCATAATCTTCCCGGCCTGCCGCTCGGCCATGTCAGTGTGCTGGAAGGCCCGGTCAATTGCGCATCGCGCGGCATCAAGATCCGCCTTTCGGGAAAGACGGCGCATGCCTCTTCACCGGAGCACGGCGTTTCGCCAATGCGGGCGATATCCCTGATGATGCCGGCCCTCGCCGAACTTGGTTCCGGTTTCCCGCCCGAACCCGATTTTTCGATGGTGACGATCACCCATGCCATGATGGGCGAGGCCGCCTTCGGTATTTCCCCAGCCGATGCGGAAATCTGGGCGACGCTCAGAACCTTGACCGACGACCGGATGGAAAAGCTCTGCACGGCTGCGGAGTCACTGGCGAAGAAGGTGGCAGGCGAGCAGCAACTGACACTCGACATCGCCTATGATGACATTTTCCTGCATTGCGAAAATGCGCCAGAGGCGGTCGCACACATAAGGCGGGCACTCGACGAGGAGAAAATCCCTTATAATTCCGACGGTCTGCCCATGCGGGCGTCCGAGGATTTCGGCCGTTTCCGCACCGTCTCGTCGTCAGCCATGTTCTTTCTCGGCGCCGGCAGGGATTACCCCAACCTGCACAATCCCGATTATGACTTTCCGGACACGTTGATCGGCATCGGCGCACGCATCTTCATGCGCATCATCCGCAATCTGACAGAGGTGGAATAGCGACGACGAGCCTTCCGCCCGCTGTCAGCCACCGCCCTGAGGGCCGTTGCTCGGTCGGGCCGAGCGCACGGCCGCCAGCCCCTTGATGCCGTCCTGATTTCCGATGGCTGTCAGGCTTTCGAAAATCTGGGCCGCTTCGCCATACCGGCGCATGGCAAGATAGGAATAGCCACGCAGCACCATCAGGTCCGTTCGCTCGTCTGCCAACCGCGCCCGCTGATCGAGCAGCAGAAGCGTTTCCGAATACCGTTTCGACTGGAAGGCGGAGACCGCCCTGTCGGCCAGGATCGAGACCTGCAATTCGGTCGCACGCGGGCGATCCATGCGCGATTTCGTTGCCGAGACGGCTGCATGGTCCGTCAGCCCCATGCGCAGATAAGCAAGGCTCTGGCCATAGGCCGCGTCGCTTTTCACCGTCGACTGGCCGCCTTCAATCGCGGATTCGAAAGCTTTCAGAGCCTCTGCCGGACGGTTCGTTTCCATCAGGCACCAGCCGAGATCGAGCGCCTGTTGCGGCGGCAGACGCTGCGGGTCGGGATAGGCCGCGCAGGAGCGTGGACGGGAGGCGGCGCTGGTTTCCCTTTGCGCCTGCACCGGCCGGCGCGCCTGCTTGCGCGAAGGTTCGGGCTGCTGCTGGACGACAGGCTGGTCATAGACCATCGCCGTTCCGCCCTGCGGCGCATAGGTCGGCGCGGGCGCCGTCATCTGTTGGGTAAGGGGCGGTGTGCTCACGGGGGCAACAATCTGCCCGGACTGATCCACCATCCGCGCCGTGCCAACATCGGCAATACGTTGAGAGCGGCTCGCCCATTGCTGCTGTATGCCACGCAGACCGGCCAGATTACGCAGATCGTGATAACTGACGGCCATGCCATAGGCCGACGGCTCATCATCGGGTTTCCAGCCAAGGGCAGTGCTGAACCATTGCAAAGCAAGCGGTGTCTGCCGGAAAGCAAGCGAATACCAGCCGAATTGCTGCGCGGTGGCCGCATCCTTGCGCGCCACCGTTTCCCCGGCAATGCGCTGCAGCACGTCAGGCGGCAGAACGATCGGTGGCTGCAGGGCCAGAAGATTGGCCGTGGCGGCAAGATAGGTCGCGAGTGCATCATCTGATGACGTGCGCCATTTATACATGACGTCTTCGGCCTCACGCGGCTCGTTACGGTCGATCAGCGCCAGCGCCAGACCCTGCGAGGCCGAAGCACTGTCTTCTTCCTCACGCGTCTTGCGGAACCACTTTTCCGCTTCTGCCATGTTCTTCTGGCGGATGTTGTACCAGCCGAGCAGCAGAGCGTCACTTGCAAGCTTGTCGGTCTCGGCAAGTCTTTCAAGCCGCATCAGATAGGCGGAAGGAACGGTGACGCCTTCCTTTTCGCCCTCTTTCGGTTTTTCTCCGGCCTTTGCCACGAACTGTCGGGCGAGATCGTTCTTGACCGGCTCGAATTCCAGCTGACCGTCGGCACCCGGTTTTTCCTTGGCCAGCAACTCGCCCATCATCTCCGCCGGCAAAAGTGCGGATGCCTTCTGCACCGTCGCGAGCCTGTCGCTGGCGGCCGTGCAATTGTTGAGGATGTAAAGATAAGCGTCGCGCGCCCGTCCCATCCGGTCGCTATTGGCGAAGGCATCGGCGACCCGCCACAGGACATCGACCTCGCCGCAGGTCAGCAGGGCGGGATTGTTCGCAGCGGTATCCACGACCGCCGAATATTGCTTGAGATCGGACGCATTGACGAGCCGCTGGCGGGCTTCGGCAAGCGAGAGCATGCCAATGAGATTGTCGGGTGGTTGCCAGCCGGGTTCGGCCTGCTGGCGATCGGCGATCGCCTTGCGCACTTCGGCATAACGGCCATCGGTATAAAGCTGCCACATGGCGTCGAGCTTGGGGTCGCCGTTTTCGGGAATGGCGAGAGGATCGGCCGGCGGCGTCCAGTTGGGATAAAGCGTGCGAAGACGCGCGATTTCGGCCTGAAGCCGCTGGGTATCCCCCCGGGCTGCGAAATAACGCAGCGCGCTGAGATCGACTTCAGGCATATCGGCCGATGCGGGCTGCGGCGTACGCGGGGCCTGTGCCGTCTGCATTTGCGGCGCCTGCCCGCCAGCCTGCATCACCGGTAGCGGATCGCTTGCCGGAACGGTGACCGGCGGTGTCGTGACGGGCGTCGTTGCCTGCACCATCTCGCGGTTTTTGACGAAAGCACTGATCTGCGCCGGATCGGCCGCCGGTGAAATGCGCGGTGTCGCCCGGTTATCGCCGACCGCCGATGTATGCACGTCCGACACCCGTCCGAGAATATTATCGCGCCAGTGGAAGGCAGCAAGCGCAATCAGAAGCAGGATGAGAGCCGAGGTCGACAGTGGCTTATTCATCGGCATTCCCCGTTATTCCTTGCCAGAAACGACAATGCCAGAAGATGCAATGTGGAAGGATAATAAAGTGTTGGCTGGAAATTTTTAAGTTCGGCGGAAACGGCGGGACCACCGGCGATGCAGGCGGCAAGCGCCGGTATGATGCGATAACCGGCATCGGACAGCACGTCCTTCACCGCGCCGCTCTTCAGATCGAACGTCCCGGCAGCGCCGCTTTCCAGCGTCATGCCGTCTTTCAAGCGCGAAAGCAGTTCAGGCGAGCCCATATTCGCCCTTGCAAGATAGAGAGGTATGCGCACCGCATTATATCCGAACTCCGGTGGAAATCCCGATGCCGGCTGGGGCTTCGTCTTCACCGATACCCAGTCGGCGGGCAGTTTTCTGTCACTAAACGCGAAGGCGCCGATCTGCGCCACCCCATCATCTGCCACCGCTTTCCAGAGCGGCGACGGCGCGACGAGATTGAGCACCGGAAAGGCTTCGAAAATCAGATAGGACGGATTGACCACCGGCCCATCGGCCCGATCGCCCTCGCCAAAACCGCTGGCGGCCGGCAGAAGCAGCGTGCGCCCGCCACGGTGCACCATGGTCTTTTTGAGGATGACGGAGGCGATGGCCGCCGATGCTTCGGCATAATCCTGCCGGTTCCACTGCCCGGCCGCCAGCGCCAGCGCATAGGCGATCAGGATGTCGCCATCCGTCGCATTATTGATGTCGGTGACATGCGGTCTGGTGCGCGGATCCCATTTCCAGGCGGAAAGCCCGTCATCGCGCACCAGCAATTCGGTGCGGGTGAAGCTCCAGATCAGCTCGAAGTCGGACAGGTTGTCGGCAAGCACGGCGAGCCACATGCCATAGCCCTGCCCTTCGCTGTGGCTGATATTGCCGTTGCCGGTATCGATGATCCGGCCACCGGGATCGAGAAACGCGCCCTTATAGGCAGCCCATGCGTCCGGCGGGATCGAAGCCGCGCGGCTGAGGGAGAGGCCGGCAAACAGCATCATGGCCGACAGGCAGACAATACCGGCAATTTTCGAAATCCCGCTCTTCATCGATGCCGCCCCATCATGCGCAGCATTACGAAGGTGGCAAAACCGAGCAGCGACACAAAACCAATGAATGCCAGCGAATAGGAAAGAACGTTGGAAGACAGCCAGTTGGCGGCGATCAGCCTCCAGTTCGAGAGTGAAAATGCCCGGGTGGCATAAAGATTAGGCCGTTCCACTTCCACCGTTTCGATCTTTTCGGCTGCGGCATCGTAAGCGGCGACACGCCCGGTGACGTCGCGCCAGCGGTTTTCCCGCGTCATAGCCTGCATGCCATCTAGAAGTTCCGCTGAAGTCGGCGCGGTCGCCAGTGTCCATACCCCCTCGCCGGAGGGGCTGAGGCCCTGTGCCAGCATGAAGGAGACATTGCCGGGCGGCGCATAGGGCTGTTCAGCCGCCGGCAGGAAGCGCAGCGTATCCGAGCTCAGATCGAAATTCCGCTTCATCCACTCCTCGAAGGAGGAGACCTGGCCCTCCCAGATGCCGCCATCCACCCGCTCCCGCCAGTCGTTGAACAGGGTGTCGCTGTTTTGGGCTGGGACCTGCACGCCGGTTCCCATTTTCCAGGATATCTGGCTGGACGGAACGAGATTGAACTGGCTGATCAGCGCCTGCGGAAATTGCGAGATCGTGCCGACAAAGAGCGCATCGCGATCACCGATCACCAGCGGCGAGGCAACGGTCTCGATATCAATCGGATGTCCCGCCACGCTGGCAAGCCTGCTGATCAAGGTGGCTGCCGCCGACATGGTGTCGGTGTCGAAACGGTCGAGCGACAAGGCAACCGGCCCGCCGGTCCGGTAAGGCTGGCCGGCACCCGCCATCGCGGCGAGATCCGGCTTGCGGCCGATCTGGGCGTAATTGGGGATGTGAAGTTCCGATGTGTCGAACAGGGCAAAACGCGGGGTCGCGCTGGCGGGTGCGCCGGGGGCACAGGCCTGATCCTGCGCCGTCATCAGCACTGCCTCGAGGGTCACCTTGTTCGGCCCCGGCTTGAAATGCCGCATCGTCACATTGATCGGCAGATGTCGAAAAATGCCGCCGCCATTGTTGGATATCGGCACGGTCGAGGCGATCTGGTCATTGACGTAGATATCGACATGGCTGCCGGGCAAGACCTGCGAGGAATAGGCTGCATCAAGCAGAAGAGAAGCCTCACCATAGGCAGACGCGTAAAAATCGGCGGGCATGCCGACATAAAATTCATTGCGGAAACGCCGGCCGCTAAATTCGGTGCTTTGCAGACCGAGTTCGGAAAGCGCGATACGGCGGTCCGACATGACAAGCGGCACATCCGGCGCATGCCAGCTGCGGGTCGAAAACGTCGTTCTCTGGGCACCGGGTGTGCGCGATATCGAGGAAAACAGCGTCTCGATGGCCGACTGCACCGCCTGCGGCGTCGGGCCGGTGACAAAAAGCGGCGAGGAATTGCCGGGACCGGCATTGCCAAAACCAGCAAAGGCCCCCGCCGATGCCTCGGGCGGCAGCGCTCCAGCCACACCGGCAATCTCGCGAGCCGTGCCGACGAAAACCGTCAGCGTGCCCGCCTTGCGCTCGGTGGAAGGGGCGGTCACGAAACGAATCGTCTGGTTCGGCATCTGGGTTCTGAGCGCCAGCGCCTGTGAAAGACGCAGGAGAGAATCCGCAAATGCCGGATTGCCAAGCGCCGGCGCAACGATCTCGATCGCCGTCATCGCCTTGCCATCAGGCCCGGTTGCCTGAATGTCGTCGATATTTGCAAAGCTGCCGGCGACATCCGAATTAAAGCCGATATAGGTATTTGCAGGGTTCACATCGGTCCACAGATCGTAAGTGGACTGGATCGTGCAATCGGTTCTGTGGCGTTGCTGCACACCGAGTGTCACGACATTTGAGCCGACCTGCAAGACGCCGGGCGGTATCTTCAGGGAGACGTTGCCTTCGCTGTCAGGTGCTTCGATCCGCGCCGCATCCAGCGCGACATTGTTCAGGCTCACCTGAAAATTCGAGCTTTCCGGCGCGACCACGATTGCATTCTGATAGCCGATATTGAGCGAAACGGCGGCATTCGCCTGCTCCGGCGTCAGATAGATGCTCCATTGCCGGCGATCAATCTCACCGGAAAGGCTGAGCTTTTCATAGGGCAGGATATATCTGCGCCGGCTGTCCGCATTAAGCGACGAGGTCGGAGCCGGAGCCGGTCTTGCACCTTCCTGCCGAGGAGGAACCGAAGTGGCCGGCAATGGCGCAGCGGCCGGGGGTTGCGGCGCGGGCTGGACCGCAAAGGGCGGCGGAGCCGAGGGCTGGCCCGGCGTCGGAGCGGGCACCTGGACAGGCGGTTGCGGCGGCGGCGCTGCAGGCGGAATGGCGGGCGGCACCGGTGCGGGTGACGTCTGCGCCGGCCTTTCGGGCGTCATATCGAAGGGCGAGGACTGCGCCATCGCACCCGTGGCAACCGCGCATATCAATACTGTCAGAGAACCCCTTATGGGTCTGCGGCCGATCATTTCACGGCTCCGACAGGTTTGGCGCTTTTCGGAGCGGGCCGACGCGCGCGGACGAGATAATAAAGGCCCCGCTGCGTCTGGAAGAGCGCAATCGCCAGGAAGATCGCCGTGCCACGGATGAGCCCCGGGTTCTTGCGGCGCACGCGCTGGAATTCGCTCCATTGTTCGGAATTGGCGAAGATCAGGTCGGCGATCAGCCGGTGATCGACGGCGCGCTGCGGCGAGAAGGTGCAGCCGATTGAGACGAAGCCTTCACCCCTCATCGTTCGCACCACGTTCAAAGGCATCGTTTCCGGCACGCCCTCGCTGTGCGGCTTGACCTTCACGATGGCCGTCGCGCCTTTTTCGATGTTTGTGGCGCTGTCGAAAATATTGATCAGCAGGCCGTGCACCGACACGTTGTCGATGGAAGCCGGCACCCAGGTATCGCTGCCCTCAAGCTGGACCTCGCACCGCCGCTTGACCGTGATGCGCCGCGACGCCGACTTGTCGCCGCGCTCCGAGACGACACCGAGCGCGCAGCCCGCGAAGATGAGGTTCAGCAGGTTCCAGCCGCCGACCACGAGCGTCACATCCGCCTTGTAGGGTTCGCTGTAGATGCGCCATACGGCAAAGGCCATCGCCACCAACAGCAGCGCGAAAATGACGAAGAACGGCCGGCTGATTTCCGAAAGCCGCGCCTCGGCGATGGATTCATCCTTCGCCGTCACCTTGAAAGTGGGCTTGCCCGGATTGAAAATCACGGAAACCACGGCCGGCAGCAGGTGAACGGTTTGCACATATTCGTAAAGTTCCGAAATCCATGGCCAGCGGAAACTGCCGTAGAGATAGTTCTGCATCATCAGGTTCACGAGCATATAGGCTGCCGTGTAGGCGAGGAACTCACCGCCCGAAGCCACGAAAATCTGCAGATCGAAGAACAGATAGAACAGCGGCGCGAACAGGAAGATCGTCCGCGGGAATGGGAACAGCCAGAACAGCGTCGACGACATGTAGCACAGACGCTGCGTAAAGGAGAGACCACGCTTGAACAACGGCTGGCGGAAAATCAGGATCTGCATCATCCCCTGCGCCCAGCGGCTGCGCTGGCCGATGAAGCTTGCGAAGGTAGCCGGTTGCAGACCGGCGATCAGCGGCTTGTCGACATAGACGCTGTTCCAGCCGCGCGAATGCAGCGCCAGTGCCGTTTCGCAATCTTCGGTGATGCTGACACCACTGAAACCATCGCTATCCTGAAGCGCCTCCCGCCGCAACACGGCGGCCGAACCACAGAAGAACGCGCCGTTCCATTTGTCGAGACCGCGCTGGATGATGCCGTAAAACATCTCGTTTTCGCTCGGCATCGTCTCGAAGGTGCGCAGGTTGCGCTCGATAGGGTCTGGATTGACGAAAAAATGCGGCGTCTGCACCAGGAAGAGCCGGGGGTCTTCCTCAAAATAGCCGACCGTTTCCAGAAGGAAGTCACGGGCAGGCGCGTGATCGGCGTCGAACACGGTCACGAGTTCGCCGGTCGAGTGGGCGAGACCGTTATTGAGGTTGCCGGCCTTGGCGTGGACGTTGCGCTCGCGTGTCAGGTAACGCACGTCGAGATCTTCACAGAGCTTCTTCAGCTCCTCATGGCGGCGCTGCGCCGCCTGCGCCTCAACGATATTGGCGGCATTGCGCTTCTGCACCGAGCCGCCATCGTCCAGCAGCCAGACGGTGAAACGGTCGGCCGGATAATCCATGTTCTTTGCCGCCGCCAGCGTATTGGCGAGAAGTTCCGCGTCTTCATTATAGCTCGGCACGAAGACATCGACCGTCGGCCGATAGCCGGGCGAGCCGGGCCGCGTCTTGCGCGACGGCAGCGGCATGGACACGATGACGAGGCTGAGGCCCAGCATCACGACGCTGTACATTTCCGCCAGGTAAAGCAGAAAGCCGGGAATGAAGTTCTCAAGCTGGTTGACGGGCGGCAGCGTGCTCGTTGTTCGCCAGTAGACATAACGCAGAACGATGGCCGTGCCGAAACCCAGCGCGACCAGCCGCCAGGCCCCCTGCCCGTTGAAGCTCTTGATCGTCGCCAGCAGGATGAGGGAGATCGCGGTCGCCACAAGATGCGTCTGCAGGCTGACCGGCATCGTGACGATGGCCAGAACGCAAAGCGACACAAGCAACCAGACAATGACTGTGATGGCCTTGTTCATCCAGAAACTTTCCGTTCTCTTCCCCGTCCGGAATTTCGGCCCGGAAATTTCGTGATATGCGCCTCGGCGCTGCCTTTCCCGCTGGTTCCGCCGATCACCTGCATCCCGGTGCCGCTCCCGAACCGGAGAGACAAGCTGGCGAGGGAATGGACACCTGCGGAACCTGCGATGGCTGCGGGCCGCTTTCCACCGGATGGCTATTCACCTGCCTACCATCGACCTGCCTGACTCCCACCGAAGGTCGCGCAGGCAGTGATGGCGCACCCGCCGATGTGGGCGAGGGAATACTGACAGCCGCAACGGGCGGCAGCGGCTGTGGTTCCGGCTGCGCGGGCGCGGCGACCGTCACGCTGCGGGCTGGCCGGGGCGGCACACTGGCCGTCACCTCGCCGCCCGGCCGCATCGGCACATCGTCCGTCTTCATGGGATAGACCGGGTTGCCAGGCCGGCCGAGATTCTGATCCACCGCCTTCGGCGTGCCATAGGGGTTCCAGCTTGGCGAAGCGTAGGTGCCGGTGATCGTGTAATTATACATGACCGCCAGCAGCCGCTCGACACTTGCGCCGGACTGGCAAAGCCGCAGTCGCACCTTGATGCGTCCGAGATTGCGATAATCCTGCCGCATGCTTTCGGGCGAGCGTATGTCCTGCCAGCCATAAAGGCACATATCGTCGCCGTGACCCTTGCCGGCTGCGTATGAAAAGGCGCCATAACCATTCTGCAGGTAATTTGCCGACATGGCGATGGCTTCACCCGGAAACTCGGCGCGGATTTCCCGGGCGACGGAAGACGCCCTGAAACCCTTGAAAGTCAGAGCGTCACGATCGGTATCGCCCGCCTGCTGGGGGCCGAAGAACTCCGCCTTGAGATAATTCTGCCCGGGAGTGGTGGCCTCGGAGCGCAAGATGACCTGCTGCGCCACGGCGTTGGAATAGGTGCGATTGACCACGGCAACGATTTCGGGACCACCGGGCGGCGGGAAAATCAGCGCTTCGGAAGGCGATGCCATCTGCGCGCCCCCGAACGACCGAACGCCCGCGGGAGTATTGCAGGCCGAAAGAACCGCAACGGAGAACAGCAATGAAGTATAGGCAGAAAATCTCACTGCCTTGCGCCCCTCTATTTCCCCAACACCGCCCAGGTTAAAAGGAAACCGAATCACTAATGACCAGACCATTGCTACGAAATACGTGAGGACTGCGAATAAGCAATCTCAAATTTGCATTGTAATTTCTGACACTTCATGAATCGCGAATCGGTGAGGCGGCCCGTATCTGCCACAAAAGACAGGGAACCAACGGCGCTGCCAAGGGGTTGGCATCCTGTCAGGCCGATAATTTTACGGTTGCGGCGCAATATGTCCCATGGTCTACTTGCGTCTATTATTACGTATTTTTATTGGCCATTTTTTTAATTCAACTGTAAAAACAGAGAGTTATCGTATGACAGTGCAATTTCCGAGCATTTCGCAGACGCTTGCCGAAGAGATCGGAACATTACGGAAATGGCTTGACGAAGATGCCCTGCCCTTGTGGTGGGAGGCGGGTTCGGCGCGTCCGGATGCCGGTTTTTACGAGCGTCTCAGCCAGGATGCGAAGCCGATTTTTTCCGATGATCGCCGCGCCCGCGTGCAGCCGCGCCAGGCCTATTGTTTCGCCGCCGCCGGCCAGCATGGCTGGCAGGGACCGTGGAAAGACGCGCTCTCGCATGGCCTCTCCTGGTTCGAGAAGGTCTATCGGCTTGAAAACGGTCTTTATGGCAACCTCGCCGACCAGACCGGACGGCTGATCGATCCCTCCTTCGATCTGTATAATCAGGCTTTTGCGCTTTTCGCCGCAGCGCAGGCGGCCGCGAGCCTTCCCGAACGCAAGGACGAGATGCGCATCAGGGCGCTTGATATCCTCGCCATTCTCGAGCGCGACTACAGACATCCCGTCGCCGGCTTCGAGGAAGAGAACCCGCCGCGCACCCCGCTCTGTTCCAATCCCCACATGCATCTTTTCGAGGCGATGCTTGCCTGGGAAGCGCAGGACCCGCAAGGCCCCTGGTCGGCGATGGCCGATGAGATTGCTAATCTGGCGCTTACACGCTTCATCGATAGCGGCAATGGCGGCTTGCGAGAGTTCTTCGAGCGTGACTGGACGCCTCATAAAAGCGACAAGGGCCGCATCATGGAGCCGGGCCACCAGTTCGAATGGGCCTGGCTTCTGGTACGCTGGGGCAGCCTGCGCGGCAATGATGAAGCCATTACGAAGGCCAGGCGCCTGTTCGAAATCGGCGAAGAACACGGCATCTGCCCGCGCCGCAAGGTAGCGATCATGAGCCTTTATGATGATTTTTCAGTGCATGACGGGCTGGCGCGGCTGTGGCCGCAGACGGAGTGGCTGAAGGCTGCTGTGCGGCTTGCGAGTGTCACGAGCGGCGAGGAACGGCAGCGCTACCTCGCCTCGGGCCTGCGCGCCATCGGCGCGCTGCAACCTTTCCTCGACACACCGGTCAAAGGCCTGTGGTTCGACAAATGGCCAGCCGACAGGCCGATGCTCGACGAGCCGGCACCGGCAAGCACGTTTTATCACATCGTCTGCGCCATCTATGAGGCGGAGGCGGTGCTGGCAGAAGGGCAATAAACCTCGCCCACCGGGCGAGCGGCATCGGCCGCTCGCCGGTTTCAGAGATCAGTCAAGCCTTGGCCGGGCGCACGACGCGCCAGTCCGGTTTGCCGAGATTGTGCGGCCAGGGATGCACATCCTTGTCGTTGAAATAGACGACCTCTTCCAGCTTCGGAAAATCCGCCTGTTTCAACGTCACGTCGTTCATCCACGGACGAACATAGGAATCGCCGCCTTCATAGCCCAGTTCCGCAACCCAGACCGGCCTGTTGAAGGTTTCGACAAGTCCATAGCCCTTGCGCAGCAGATCCGTGAAAGTCTTCGGCCCGCCATATTCGATCTTGTCATAATCCTCGAGGCCGAAAACCGAGAGGCCGACAAGATCCGCATAGTTGTCGCCGGGGTAGTAAGCCCGCAGGCCATCAAGACCTTTGGGTGACCACATCACCTTGACGCCGGGAACCGCCTTGCGGGTCATGTCCACCATGCGTTTATAGGCCGTGATGTAATCACGCGGGTTCCAGCCCGACCACGAGAAGCGGCCGGACGTGTCTTCCATTTCCTGTCCCCAGCGCAGGATCAGCGGGCTCTTCATCGCCGACATGCGTGCGACGATCGCCTGCATGTTCTTGTCGTAATCGCCGCTCAGCACCTTGCGGCGCAACTCGTCGGACGAAAGCCGCCAGTTGACGTCCCAGGACCAAGGCTCGACGGTGATCAGCACGTTGCGCTTGCGCTCCAGGGCATAGGCGTCCGCAAGCGCCAGGCTGTCGAGATCCACATCTTCCCAGGGCAGGAACAGATGTTCCGTCGCCACCCCGGTCTGTCCGGTGAAATCGCCGTGCGGATCGTAAGCGCCGAAACGAATGCCATCCGCATGCAATGTCGGACGTTTGTCGGCAAATGTTTTCATGCCCGTCGAGGTCATGGGGGCGACCCCCTGTGCGTCGAGCTTGAGCACCGGGTACATGCCGGCGGTAAAGGCTGCGGCGGCACCACTTGCGAACAGAAGTGTTCTTCTTGTTATCTGCATGACACCTTACTCCTTACCTTGTTGCCGTCATCGCCTTGTCGTAGGCGGCGATCTGCGGCGTTACATCGTCCTTGCGGACGAGCTTGAGGAATTCATCGCCAGGGCGTGGCGGGTTGTGCCTGAACACGTACCATTGCCCACCCTGCTTACGCTGGTAGAGCACCTTACCGATGCGACCGTGGTCGAAGCAGGTATCGGCCTTGCCGCTTCCCGCCTCGGCTTTCCAGGTGGCGCGCATGCACAGTGTGCCGTTGGCATCGACGGTCCAGCGGCCTTCACCGACGGACTTCTTGCCTTTTTCTTCCGTTGCGGCGATGAATTTACGGCCGTCGGCGATGAAGCGTCCGCCGCCCGTATCCCATTTCCAGGTCTTGTCGAAGTACATCTCCACGACTTCACTGGTTCTGAGCGGTTTCGGCGTCTTCGTGCTGCCTGCAGCATGGACGGCGCTTGGCGCAACCATTGCAAGACACAGTACGAAAGCGGAGAATCCGCATTTGCTTATTGTTGTTCTCATCACAGCCTCCTCCTTCATTGCCCGACCCTATTGTCGGCCAGCAATATTTCTCCAGTTGCCACCGCTGGCGGCGGTACAACGACAGGCTCCGCCTGCATGTCCTGCGGTCCACGCAATACCGGAAGGGCGATGCGCAGTTTCAGGCGTACCGACCTCGCGCCTTCCACGCCCGCACCGGCGACCGTGAACCGCGTTTCGGTAAAACTGACATAGGGTTGCCCGTGCGACAGGGCTTCCAGCCCGCCGATCGCATGGGAGCTGAGTTCAGCGGCACTTCCGGCCACCAGCAGCAAGGAGCAGGCAGCAGCGCTTGCTCCACCGCGCAGGGCCGGCAGCTTCGGCAAACCGTTTTCCATTGCATGGCGGATGAGCAGAAACACCGACAGGCCAGCATAGATCGCCACATTGATGGCGGCGAAGATGAAGAAACCTTCCGCCCCGTTTTCCCGCGGCGCCAGAACCATGGCGAGAAGGCTGAGCGCTGCGAGCACCATGTAAGGCGCGACGACCCGCAGCGGCAGCGGCGGCTTTGCCTGCGTGCCCTTGGGCGTAATGCGGAAATCGACGAAATCGCCACGGACCGTGTCCCGTATCGCCGCCAGCACACCCATCAGCGACCAGGGCCAGCGCAGGAACAGGAACACCATGGCTTCCCAGCTGAAAAGCTTCGCATTGTGCGGACGGAATGCGCCCGTGGCCCGCCAGAAAAAGGCAAACACGATCATGATCAGCGAAACCGGCAGGAAATGCGTGAGGAACGCCGGATAGGAAGCATTGACCAGTACATGGCCTTGTACCAGCGCAACCGCCGGAAGCACGAACATCAGTGCCATGAAGCCGGAGAACAACGGATACCAGAGCTGCGAAAACAGGAACTGGAACTTCAGCCGCGGGGGCAGCTTCGGCACGTAATGCCGCGAATATTGCAGCAGAATGGTCATCAGACTGCGCGACCACTGGAATTCCTGCACGATGAGGTCGGCAAAAGTCACCGGCCCGTCGCCATGGGCGATGGCGTTCACGGCATGGATGCCGCGCCAGCCACCGGCATTCATCAGAAGCGTGGTGGAATGATCTTCGGCAAGCTCCGGCCCAAGGCCGCCAACCTCCCGCAGAGCCTTCGTGCGCACCGCATAATGCGAACCGATGCAAAGCGGCGCCCAGCCATTATTGTAGCCCAGCTGCAGTGCGCCATGCAGGCTTGCCTCGGCATATAGCCTGCCACGCGCGGCCCAGCTCTGATCGGCATTGGCATCGCAGATGCTCGGGGCCGAGACATACCCCACAGCCGGATCGGCAAAGGGACGCATGATCTCGCGCAGATAATCCGGTTCAGGCACATGATCCGCGTCGAACTGGGCGACAAAATCATAACGCTCGTAACCATAGTGATCGTAGAAATAGGCGAGATTACCCTCCTTGCAGCGGGTGCGACGCGGCCAGGTCTTGCGATGATAGTCGGCGACGCCCTGCCGGGTGGAGACGAAAACGCCGTGCGCTCCACACCATTTCAGTGTGTGTGCATCCGGGGCCTCGTCGGCCAGCCAGACATCGAATTCCAGCCCCTTCTGCTCCAGCATGGCCAGCAGCGTCTTTTCTACCACGGCAAAGGGTTCCGACGGCGCCTTGGTGACGACCATCGCCACCCTGCCCCGCGGCAGTGGCGACTGCGGATCGACGACCTTCGCATTCAAGAAGATGAAGATGAAATAGGACGGCAGAAGCGTGATCCAGGCGAGCGTTATCGTGACGACCGTGTAATAGGGCCAGTCGATGATGCGATCGCGGTCGAGCCACCAGATCCAGAACCAGGCGAGGGTCACCAGCCAGCCGCCGATGCCGAGACGATAGGCCATGCGGTTCCAGCCGCGGAAAACCGGCTGCATCCGCAGATCGCCGGTCGCAGCAATTGCCCGGGCCGATGGCACTGATGGCGTCGAGTGCGTCTTCATGACCGCACCTCCAGTCCGAAGCCGGGACCGGCCGTGCGGATGATGGTGTCGATATCCGAACGCTTCGGGGTGAAGCCCAGCGTCTCTTCCGCGCGCCTGATGTCAGCAAAGAGCGCGGGCGGATCGCCGGCACGTCTTGCGCCGAAATGCACTGGCACTTCCTGCCCGGTCACCCGGTGGATCGCCCGGATGATATCGCCGACTGACGTGCCGTGACCCGAGCCGAGATTGACACGCAGCGTCTCACCGCCATCCGAAAGGTAGTTGACGGCGGCCAGATGGGCATCGGCGAGATCACTGACATGGATATAGTCGCGAATGCAGGTGCCGTCGCTGGTGTCATAATCCGCGCCGAAGACATCGAGTTGCGGCAGCCTTGCAGCGGCGGCCATCAGCGCCCGGGGGATCAGATGGGTCTCCGGTTCATGGCGTTCGTAAAGCTCGCCATCCGGATCAGCGCCCGCCGCATTGAAATAACGCAGCGCCACAAAACGCAGACCATAGGCGGCGGCATAATCCTCCAGCGCCATTTCGAAGATCAGCTTGGTGCGCCCGTAAGGATTGACCGGCATCTGTGCCGTTTCCTCACGGATCGGCAATTGCTGCGGCACGCCATAGGTGGCGCAGCTGGAAGAAAACACCAGCCCGCCAATATTCTGGTCGAGACAGGCATCCAGCAGCGACAGGCTGCCGCCGACATTGTTGCGATAATATTTGCGCGGATCCTCGACGGATTCGCCGACATAGGCGTTGGCCGCACAATGGATGACGAAGGCCGGAGAGAATTCACGAAGCGTGGCTTTCAGCAGGGCGCCATCGAGAACGTCACCTTCGATCAAGGGCCCCCAGCGAACGGAATCCGCGTGACCGGTCGAGAGATTATCGTAAGCAATGGGCTTGAAGCCGGATTGTGCCAGCGCCTTGCAGATGTGGCTGCCTATAAATCCGGCCCCGCCCGTGACGAGGATTGTGCGGGCCATCTCATACGGCCTCCGCCACTTTCCTGCCGGCGAGCAGTGCGTCGAAATAGACGATGGTTTTTTCCAGGCCAGTTTCGAGCGGTACACGCGGCTGCCATCTCAGCAGCTCGTTTGCCCGCGAAATATCGGGGCGACGCTGCTGCGGATCGTCGATCGCAGCGGGCAGATGGATGATACGCGAACGCGAACCCGTCATGCGAATGACGATATCGGCCAGCTGCCGCACCGGAATTTCTGCGGGATTGCCGAGATTGATCGGTCCGGTGCAATCCTTCGGTTTGGCCGAGAAGCGCAGGAAACCGTCGATCAGGTCATCGACATAGCAGAAGGAACGGGTCTGGCTGCCATCGCCATAAATGGTGATGTCGTCGCCCTTCAGCGCCTGGACGATGAAGTTCGAAACCACGCGTCCGTCATCGGGACGCATGCGCGGCCCATAGGTGTTGAAGATACGCCCCACCTTGATATCGACGTCGTAGCAACGGTGATAATCAAAAAATAGCGTTTCGGCGCTACGTTTGCCCTCATCGTAACAAGCTCGCGGCCCGATTGTATTTACATTGCCGAAATAGCTTTCCGGCTGCGGATTGACATGGGGATCGCCGTAAACTTCCGATGTCGAAGACTGCACTACGGTTGCACCGCATCTGCGCGCCACCTCCAGCACGTTGACCGCGCCGAGCACATTGGTGAGAAGCGTGCCGACGGGATCGCGCTGATAGTCGGGCGGCGACGCCGGCGAGGCAAAGTTGAAGATCAACGAGACATCGATGTCATAGGGCTTGCGCACATCGTGCTCGACCAGCAGAAACCGCTTGTTATCCCGTAAATGCTCCACATTCGCGGTGCGACCGGTCGACAGATTGTCGAGACAGATCACCTCGTGACCGCAACTCAGCAGGCGCTCACAGAGATGGGAACCGAGGAAACCGGCGCCACCATTCACGAGAACCCGTTGCCCGGGCCTCCATTCAGAGTAGATGGTGGCACCGTTGTCTTGATCGTTGGGAACGAAATTACGCATTACACAAACCTCCCCATGAGGAATCAGCGCGGCTGATTCAACTAAACTGGATCAAACTCCCGATTGCGCGGTATCTTGAATATCATCCTCCGGTTTTTACTTCTTCTGGAGGTTTTAATATTTCGATTCGATAAACTTCAACTTTCATGATAAGCGCGACAAAAAACAGGTCAACTTCATTTTGTCGAAATATTACAATTGATTACCCAAAATTACTCAAAATAACCCCCGTATTTAATACTTTTTAACTACGCCTCCATTATGCCTTTCTTATTGAGCATTAGCGCAAGCTTCGCTCAACCAGTCGGGGTTATCCTGGTTTTGTAAGGCTCGGTCCACCGGGTACAAAACCGCCCGGCGAGATGCGACAGACAGTCGATTTCAGGGGACACACATGACGAATGAAATGCCTTATTCCCATAGCGGCAAAGCGGCCCACCATTGTCGCTTCGCGCTTGTTGCCGCAGCACTTGTAACTTCCACCTTCGCGACGGCTTCATGCTCCGTTGTCGAAGACGCCGTTCTCATCAAGACCACGTCTTCCGATGCCACCACGATCAAGAGCCGGGTCGCTCCGGCGAAGGCGTCCTACGGTTATCAAAAAACGGGCAATGCCGCCGTTACGCTTGTTGCCGATGATGCGGATACGCCCGCCGTGTCACGGCACGCCTATTCCGGTTCTTCTCCCTATATCTGCTCACCCAGCGGATTCGGGCAGAAATCCCGCTGCTTCCTGAGGCCCTGAGCCTCAGGCAGAAATCTTGGAACCAACTGGCGTCCGGTCGGCCGAGGCCGGCCTGACGCTCAGTTCGTCCAGCCGGAGAAGGTCGCGTCTTCATCCTTATGGAAGAAACGCGATGCCGCCTCCGTGCGGTTGCGCACGTTCATTTTCTTATAGATGTTGCGAACGTGAACCTTGACCGTGTTCTCGGACAGATGCAGCCGATCAGCGATGATCTTGTTCTGCGTGCCCTTGCACAAAAGGTCGAGGATCTGCACTTCGCGTGTCGTCAGCGCCGCCACCTCGCTCCTGCTTGCAGCAAGGGCATCGGCACGGTTGGCGATCACGGCGTTGTTTTGAACGCTTTTCCCGCTGACGGACGGCGAATAAGGCGTGAGTTTGCCGAGAAGAGCTGCGGGAAAATGCTCTCCCCCCTTCATAAGCAGATCAACGGCGGCCATAAAGACATCGAGCCGCAGATTGAGCGGCAGCACGCCATCGATGATACGCATTCCCACCAGGCGCTTCAGCGGCTCCTCGAATTTATCGATGGTTTCGACGACAAGTGCGATCGGCGCATCGGGATGCTTTTCCCGAACTTCCGAGAGAACGGTGTGAAGCCGCTCACCCGACATCCGGTAAGGCAAGACCAGACGGACACTGTTACCGTAATCATCGTCGATCTCCGAAGATGACTTTATGCTGACCACGGCAAACGTGGGGAACTTTTTGCCCAGCGCCTCCATGAGGCACTCGGAAAACAGATCCGGGTCCGCTATAATCAATAAAGTTCCATTTATAGGAGCAACGGCATTTTTTTGTTTTGCTGCATAATCTGACGTTCCCATGAACATTGACGCCTCCCTAAAGCGCTTACGCATTACATTCTTTTGGCTAAGCAGTTCATCGGGAATCCCCCGGATACTTAGGGGCGCTTCCCGCTTCAGGCCATGTCAACTATCATTAATCACCCGTTAATTAACGTAAGCTAATACGAAAAGCTGTGTAAATAAATGGCCCAAACGGGTTATTTTTTACAATTGACATACAAAATAGGTTACGGCCGGATAGAATCATTCATTCTGGAGCCGCTGCAAAAACAAGCCCGTCGGAAAAGCTTTCGCTGCGGTTTTGCAATCCGGCAAAATATAACTTCTGGTTGCTTTCCCTTTGCATAGCTCATCGACGAGCAACGTCGAAGCTGTTTCTTTTCGGGATAAGGGCGCTTTCCAGGCGGAATAAACCATCTTTTGAAAAACAGCCGTCCTGCCCCAGCAGAAGCAGGCTTTTTTTGCGTCCGACCAGGGTGAACAGCCCCCGTCGCCGCCCAAGCGACATATATATTTGGCGTAAGCGCCGATGTGTTTAGCCCGAATTGATATCTAGGAAGCGTAATTTTTCTGCGGCACAGTCTGACCGTCGCTCAACGGCGACCGATGAAAAGACATTGCCGGCTTTGACGTGTGTTTAAAAACGCCGGTCCCTTTTCAAGAAACATGCAAGCAAAAAAAGACGAAGCCACCGCGCTCCCCGTTGGAGCGAGGAACGGATTTGTGCGCCTGTTTACCGAGTGGTGCACAAGGGCTGAACAACGAGAGCCCGGTCACGGGCCGATACCGAGCCGCAGATGATGCGTACCGAGTGCATCTGCAAAACATCAATCCATGTGCAACCCGGGGCAAGCGCGATAAAAATCCCGTTTTAGATGAGAGGGATTTCGAAAGCTGCTCCGAGCTTTTTCGGAGGAAATCGAAATGGGTTACAATCCACAGCCTGCTGGCGACGACATCACCAAGATCGGCGCGCTTTCCGAGGGTTTTGCCAACACCTCGACCAATGACGCCAAGGTTGAAGACAGTAATGTCGGCACCGCAAACGGCGAAAACCGCAACAACGACAACAGCGACAACAGCACCAACACGGATGTCGATATCGACGCCAAGGTGGACGTTGCGGTTGGCAATGGTGACAATCGCGACAACGATTATGACTGGAGCTATGACAGCAAGTCGTACAGCGACAACGACACCACGACCAAGACAAGCACCGAAACCAATACGGACATCAAGACCGACTACGACTGGAGCTACGAAAGCAAGTCGTATAGCGACAATGATACCAATGTGAAGACTGTTTCGGATTCGGACAACAAGACCTTCACCTATTCCGACAATGACACCTCCACCAAAGTATCAACGACGACCGACAGCTTTAATTCCGCCGACAGTTTCTACAAGTCGGATGACGACTTCGGCAACATCGCAGGCGTCAAGGATGTCGGCAACCTCGGCATCGCCGGCGGGGATCTCACCTTCAACCTGGGTGACGACTTCTCCTTCACCCTCGACGTTGACAACATCCTCAACTCCTCGCTCAACGGCGATGGCAACGACACGGGCTTCAGCCTCGTGCAGGCCAATCACCTGGCGGACCAGGATTCAGCCTATGACGTCCAGATGCAGAACGGTGGCGCTGAAAACCACCTGAGCGCCAATGCAGGCGACGCCTTTGGTGCCGAAGGCATGGACGGCAAGGGATGGGACCTCAAGGCCGGCGACGACGCAGCAGGTACCAGCACTGCGGATGCATCGGCAATCCTTGCAAATTCCGGCTTCCATCTGGAACTGGTGCAGGGCGCCAACATGCTCTCCAATGCCGTTGACGTCACGATCACAGGCGGTAACTCGCATGTGTCGGATGTCGGTGAAGATCACTCCTGATAATCACCTCTCTACGAAAAGAGCTGCACCGGCACCCGCCGGTGCAGTTCGCGGTTAAAAGACCGGGCTTGGCGAAATGAAGCACCACCTCTGAGATGCGTGCCCGCCACTCCAGGGTCCTGCCGCGATGTTCAGGGAGGGACCTCAAATGCCTATCGACAGAATTTCAGACATGATCGCGCATTTCATCGGCCTGTTCGACACGGTGATCGAGGAAGCGCGCCTGAGAACAAACTATAGCGAAGGCCCGGCGCATTCCAATCCGGACCGTCTGCCGGACGATGAAGCGGCAAAGCTTCTCGACAAGAACTACGACGTTCCGCTCGAGGATTACGATCCCGGCGTCAAATACCGCGCCGGCTATTATGATTTTGACTATATCCGGCCGAATTTTGTGCGCCCTGTCGAATACGACATGCAGCAGTTTGAAAATTCCGTACCTGTCGATATTTCCGCCGCTAATTTCCGCTTTCCAGGTCGTTCCTCCTTCGAGGACGAGCGTGAACTGGTAATTCATACCGGCCCCGGTTCGGTTATTGCCCATGTCTCACAGGTCAACATACTCCAGGATGACGATTATCTGAACATGACGGATGGCCCCAATGTGGCCCGCGACACGAGTTTCGTGACCCAACGCACCGTCGAGTTCTACAATGAGGCGTCCGTCTTTACCCCTTTTTCCGGTTTCCAGCGCACCGACAGTTACGACGCCCTGCAGGCGCTCGCCAAATCCGCCCATGATTACATCGAGCACGCTCGTGAAAACGACGTCACCTCGCTTGGCACCGATGCCGACCAGGATTTCGTTCTGGCCAGTCACGATATCAACGGCCTTTACATCAATGGCGTGGCAGCCAGCGAAAAGCCTGTTCTTGACGACTACATGCCCGATCGCGGTATCGCCAAGCCACCGGAAGAGCCGGAAAAAAGCGATGTGCCGCTGCATGAGGACAGCCCCGCCGGCAACAGCCTTGATGTGGCCGCAGGCGCCAATGTCGTCGCCAACATCGCCACGCTGGTCAATACCGGCGTCATGACCTCTGTGACCGCGGTCATGGGTGACTACCACCAGATCGACGCCATCACCCAATCCTATATCTACAGCGACCGGGACGAGATTTCGTCCGTCTTTACACGCTCCGACAATCAGGCCGAGACAGCCGCCTACAACATCGCCAGCTTCCAGCGAAGCGTCTTTCCGGGTGCGGAAAATACCGCAGCGGACAGCCATGAGACGGGTGAACCGCCGGTATTCCCGACAGCCTGGCGTGTCAGCGTATTGGAAGGCGATGTCTCCTTCGTCCACTGGATCGAGCAGTACCAGTTCGTCAGCGACAACGACACGATGACGATCACCACGTCGGGCGCGAGCGTCAGCCTGTTGACGGGGGGGAATGCCGCCCTCAACATCGCCAACTTCCTCGGCATCGGCATGCAATACGATCTTGTCATCGTCGGCGGCAATGTGCTGGACATGAACGTCATCACCCAGATCGCCGTGCTTTACGACAATGACTGGGCACGCGCCAATTCCGGTGCGCCTGATGGCGCTACCATTCAATCCGGCAACAATCTGCTCTGGAACGACGCCACCATCCACAATGTCGGCGGCAACGACCGTTTCGAGACCATGCCGGACTATATGCATCAGACGGTGAACGCGATCAACGAGCGTGACCCGAACATGCCGGACGCGCTGGCCCATGATGTCAACTTTGCCGGCTATCAGGGATTGAACGTCCTTTTCATCACCGGCAATCTTTATGACGTCAGCCTCATCAAACAGGTGAGCGTGCTTGGCGATTCCGATGACGTGACGCAGGCCGCGTCCAAGGTTCTGGAAAACAACGATAACGCCACCGTTCATATCGATACCGGCAGCAATGCGGTGATCAATCTGGCGCAGATCATCGATTACGACAATTTTGGCCCCACCACCTATGTCGCCGGCGGCGTTTATTCCGATGCCATCCTGATACAGGGCGGCATCATCGAAAACGATATGTCGCAGCCCGCCCATCCAAGCCAGCTCGCCAATGAGGTCATCGCCTTTCTGCACGACGACCCCGCAACCATCGAAAACGAATCCGACGGCGTCATCAATGCCGGTCACGACATGTCGTGGTCGAACGCCCATTCATCCGACGTCATGCAAGCGGTCACTGCATAGGTCTTGCCGGCGGCAAGGCTGCCAGGTGAACCGCAGATACCGCAAGATCATCGAGGGGACCGATATAAATGGATCATATTTCAAGAAAAATCATTGCCGACGGACGCTCACTCGACTTGCCGCTGGATCAGGAGGCAGAAGATAGCAAACTGACGGACGCCTGTATTTCAGCCATCAATGAAGCCGTCGAGAACCTGCGCCAATTGACCGGCGTGGATGAAACGCCAAAGGCCGTCGCGCCCATTGCCGCAACTACGCCACAGCCCTCTCAGGCAAGCATTCAGCCCCCGCAAATGCGGGATGTTCCACCGATGGAGCCCGAGACCCGACCGGGCCGGCAACCCGAGCCAACCCCGGAACCGGCAGCAAAGACAGACAATGCGGAATTGAAAGCTGCACCCGATCTGCCTTTCGTCAAGACCATCGACAATAATGACGGGCCGATCCGCGAAAATGAGCGCAGGCCCGTTACCGGCGGCGGCGGCAATGGCAAGGATCCGGAGGATCGTGGCGGTGGTGGTGGCGGGGGCGGCGGAAGTCATAGCGGCTTCCATAAGCGCAGCGAACCGATCAATTTCGCCGCGAGCCTTGCCAAGGGTATCGCTGCAGTCAGACGAAACATGGTGGTGGTGATGTTGTTCACCGTCGCCATCAACATCCTGCTGCTCGCCATACCGCTTTATCTGTTCCAGATTTCCGACCGTGTTCTGACCAGCCGCTCCATGGATACCCTTGTCATGCTGACGGTCGCCGTTCTCGGCGCCGTTCTGCTGCAGGCCTTCATGGATGCCATCCGCCGCTTCATCCTGATGCGCACCGCCGTCGAACTCGAGGTGCAACTCGGGGCGCCGATCCTCTCCGCCGCCGCCCGCGCCTCGCTCCACGGCAGCGGCAAGGATTATCAGACATTACAGGACCTTCAGCAGCTGCGTTCGTTCCTGACATCGGGAACACTGATCGCCTTTCTCGACGCACCGCTGATGCCGCTTTTTATTGTAGTGGTCTATCTTGTTCACCCGCATCTCGGCATCATCATCATGGTTTGCTGTGTGGTGCTTTTCGGCATTGCCTGGCTGAACCAGCGCTTCACTGCACGGCAATTCTCCGAAGCCTCGGGTTATCTCAGCCGCGCCAATTTCCACCTCGATTCCATGTCGCGCAATTCGCAGATCATCAATGCGCTCGCCATGATCCCTGAAGCCGTGAAGATGTGGGGTCGCGAAACCGCCGGTTCCCTGAAATCCCATGTAGCGGCGCAGGACCGCAACATCATGTTCTCGGGCGTTTCCAAGGCGGCGCGCATGGTCACCCAGATAGCGCTTCTAGGCTGGGGTGCGCATCTATCGCTATCAGGCGAATTGACGGGCGGCATGGTCATCGCAGCCTCCATCATTTCAGGCCGAGCCCTCGCCCCCATCGAAGGCGCGATCGAAGGCTGGCACCAGTTCAACAAATCCGCTGCCTCCTATGGCCGCATCAAGCAGCTTCTCATCAATTCGCCGCTCAACTTCCCGCGCCTGCGCCTGCCCAATCCGGAAGGGCGTCTCGACGTGGAGCGCATCCTTTTCGTGCCCCCGCCGCAGAAAAAGGTGATTTTGAACGGCATTTCCTTTTCTCTGAAAAAGGGGGAATCGCTCGCCATCATCGGCAATTCCGGCTCCGGCAAGACGACACTCGGCAAGATGCTGGTGGGCTCTATTCTGCCCACCTCAGGTAATGTCCGTCTCGATCTCATGGATCTGCGCAACTGGGACCAGCGGCAATTCGGTGAAAGCATCGGTTATCTGCCGCAGGACGTGCAGCTTTTCCCCGGCACCATCAAGGCCAATATCTGCCGCATGCGCGACGATGTCGAAGACCGTCAGATTTACGAAGCTGCGGTGCTGGCCGATGTCCACGAACTGATCGCCGGTTTCCCGCAGGGTTACGAAACCGTGGTCGCCGCCGATGGCGCACCGTTGTCCGGTGGCCAGAAACAGCGCATCGCGCTTGCACGTGCCTTCTTTGGTGATCCCAAATTCGTGGTGCTGGACGAGCCCAACTCCAACCTCGACACGGCTGGCGAACAGGCGCTGGCAAGGGCACTGCTGCACGCCAAGAAACAGGGTATCACGACAGTCACCATCACCCAGCGGCCGGCGTTGCTGCAATGCGTCGACAAGATCATGGTGCTGAAGGACGGATCGGTCGCCATGTTCGGCGAAAGGATGGACGTGCTGAAGGCGCTTTCCGGCAATGGCCGCCCGGCGGCCCAGTCGCCGCAGATCGAGGGTTGAGGATCATCATGTTCACGAAGAAAAACGCCGTCACCGACGTCAAACCCCAGGGCCAGCTGGAATGGTACAGCGAAGTGCCTCGCTCGATACGGCTGCACAGCTCGATCGGTCTTGCGGTGCTGCTCGCCTCGTTCGGCGGCTTCGGATATTGGGCCGGCACCGCGCCGCTCTCCTCTGCCATCATCGCCCAGGGCAGCTTCGTCGCCACCGGCAACAACAAGGTGGTCCAGCATCTGGAAGGCGGCATCATCAAGGAAATGATGGTCAGCGAAGGCGATACGGTCAAGGTCGGCGACGTTCTTCTGACCCTCGACAAGACGACGGCGCTTGCCAATGAACGCATGTTTCAGTTGAGGCGCCTTCGCCTCGAAACCATCGTCACGCGCCTGCGCGCCGAAGCACAGGGTGAAAAGAGCTTCAAGGTGCCCGATATCGTGATGAAGGAAGCAAGCGATCCCGATATCAAATCCATCATCCAGAGCCAGAACGTCGTGTTCCACAGCAAGCTCGTCAAACTGGACGAGCAACTGAACCTGATCAACAAGAACATCAAGTCACTGGAGTTCCGCTTTGCGGGCTATGACGGTCAAAAACAGTCCTTCGACCGGCAACTGGCGCTTTTGACCCAGGAACGGGATTCCAAGGAAAGGCTCGCCAAGGATGGCGTCATCCGCAAGACCGACATGCTGGCGCTCGAACGCGCCATCGCCGACGCCATGGGCGATATTGCCCGGCTGACCGGGGAAATGAACCAGAGCGAGGCGGAAATCGCCAAATTCAAGCAGGAGGCGGTTATTGCCGTCAACGCCAATAAGCAGGCGGCACTGGACGCGCTGGAAATCGCGGAATCCGATCTCGATAGCGTGCGCGAACAGGTGCGTGGCGCGGCCGAAGTGCTGGAACGCACCGTCATCCGCTCCCCCGTCAACGGCACCGTGATACGCGCCTATTACCATACGCCGGGCGGGGTCATCACGACAGGCAAGCCGATCATGGAAATCCTGCCTGCCCATGTTCCCCTGATCCTGGAAGCACAGGTGCTCAGAACCTCCATCGACCAGCTGCATGAGGGTCAGACCGCCGCAATCCGCCTTTCGGCGCTGAACCGCCGCACCACACCGGTTCTGAACGGCAAGGTGTTTTACGTTTCCGCCGACAGTATCGAGGAAAATGCCGGTCTACAGGTCAAGGACGTCTATATCGTGCGCGTGCAGATTTCCGATGAGGAGATCGCCAAGGTGCATAATTTCCACCCCGTGCCCGGCATGCCGGCCGACGTTCTGATCCAGACCTCGGAGCGGACTTTCTTCGAATATCTGACCAAGCCCATCGCCGACAGCATGTCGCGCGCTTTCAAGGAAAGGTGAAGAAATAACAGTGGCATACACTGTCAATCCCGCGCCGGTCGGCATATGATGCCAGTATAGTTCCGATGGGTAGGAGAAGCGGCATGGCGGTGATGTCAGATGTATTGCTGCTGGTCGGCAGGCTTAATTACGTGTGGACCAACACGGAGAGCCTGATGATCTATCTGATCGTCCATCTCATGAAAGTGGAAAAGGAAGCGGCCATCGTCGTGTTCCTGACGCTCAACACCACGCGGGCACGTATGGATCTGATCGAGCGCTTGGCTAAACTTCCCTCCACCGATGCGAAGGACCGCAAGACCATCCTCTCCATCATGGCGCGGCTGAAGAAAGAAGCGAGGACGCGCAACAAATATAATCACTGCATCTACTCCTTCGATGAAAAAGGCGAGATCGCCAGCACGCAATTGATGCGGCTGGTGGAGGATGACAGTCAGGTGCGTTACGGCAAGGTCGAACGCATGGACGAGAAGGAAATCGAGCACCTTGAAAAATCGATCGCCGATATCGTCGCGGTGAGCAAGGACATGTGGAGTTTCATCCACGCCAGCCCGCATGTTTCAGCCGATTATCTCTAGGCCCTCGTCTGCAACCGCATGCCGATAGCCGGGTGAGTCTCCCCATCCTGCGCCATCCTCACCGGCAGGCACAGTTTCCCGGCCGCGAAATAAAGCAGGAACGAGCCGATCTGGTAAGGGAAGATGATGTCGATCTCCACGAAGGACCGTACGACAAATAGCGCGCAGATCGAAAACAGGATGACGCCCTGTGGATCGCTCTTTCGCATCAGCACCGAGCGCAGATGGCCGAGCAGCGTTCCGTAGAGCACCATGGCAAGCAGGAGCATGCCGACAAAGCCATTTTCCACCACCGTTTCGATATAGGTATTGTGGAAATGGAAGCCGCTGCGGCCGGTAATGAAGAAATCGTTCCAGAGCCGTTCGGCATCAGCAAAACCCACCACCCAGAACCCCTGATAACCGACACCGAAGACGGGTGTCTGTTTTGCCGCCTCGATGCCCTGCTGCCAGAGATAGGTGCGGCCGGTCAGCGTCGAATCCTTGCCGAAGATGCCGAGAATGGCATCGAGCAGGCCAAACTGCAGGGAAGCGACCACTAGTAGTGCGCCAAGGCCGCCAAGCGCAAAGAACGTCATCTTGCGATTGGCCGGCGACAGCATGCCGATTGGAATGAAACCGATGATAAGGGCGACCACCGCTGCCGTGGTGATGGCGGATGTGGCCGATTGCGATGCGACGAGACTATAGGCCGATAACAGCCCGGTAACGCCAGCGATCGGCAGCCAGATCCCCCTCTGTTTCAGGACCAGCACCGAGGAAGCGGCAAAGATGACGCCGAGCGAGGCGTAAAAGCCGAGCTGGTTCTTGGACGAAAAAGCACCAACGAAACTATAGGTACCGTCAAGCGCATCGAAGAGATAGATGCCGAACAGCAGCGAATAGAGCAGAACGAGAGTGGTGCCGATCAATGCGCCGCGCGTCAGTGTGCGGATGGAGATCACCCGCATGGCGATCAGCGCGCAGACGATATGCGTCATATACTGGATCGAGGCGCGCATGGTCACCGAGGCGGCTTCCGACCAGAAGCTGGAGAGCACGGTCAAAATGCCAAAACCGAATATCCAGAGATAGCGCGGATAATTGCCGAGCACGCGCCGGTAATCCACCACGACAAGAGGTAGCCACAAGCCATAATAGGCCAGAACCGAAACCATTCCGAAGCGCGATGAATAGGCGAAAACGAAGAATGACAGCGCGATGGCCGCCATTCCGTATACCTCGTTGCGTTCAGGATCGATCAGCGCCGATTTGGCGATCCGCATTGAAACCTCACTGCATCAGGATTTCAGACGAGACCTTGATGACATCGCCGGGCTGGAGAAGTGTGTTTTCATCAACCTTCTGCTCCTTCGGCTTGCCATTCTCGTCGCGCACCACGACGTAGCTGATGGTCGCGGATTTGCCCGAGGGATCGAACCGGATCGCCTCGGCCGATTGCGCCAGAGCTTCCGACATCAATTCGCGGCTGGTGGTCAGTTGCAGATTGAGCTTGTCGAGTTCCGCCTCGGTATCCTGCAATTCCTTAGAGCGCTGGGCCACCCAGTCGTTGCGCAGGTTGATCTCGTCCTGGGTCGCCTTGTTGATGTCCTGCTTGGCGCGCAGCGACTGCGTGTCGATATCGAGCAGGGTGGATTCCACCTCGGCCGCCCGCTCTTCCGCGGAAATACGCCGCTGCGACAGTGCAAGCCCCTGCTCGTTCAGCCGGTTGACACGGTCGCGGTCCTCATTGGCGAGCTGGAGCTGGCGGTTCTGGGTTTCCGATTTTTTCTTGAGCGATTCCACTTCGCTTTCCAGAAGCGCATGCAGGTCCGTCAGTGCCTTGAGCTGCAGGGTGTAACGCTCGGTGCGCGATTTCATCAGCGCGCTTTCGCTGGCCAGAAGCGTATCGATCTCGGTGATCTTTTCCATTTCCGGTGTCTTGGTGATCGTTTCATCACCCTTGACCTCGGCGATCAGCCGCGCCTGGCGGGCGAGCAGCCTTGCCCGCTGGTTGTCGTAGACGGCGGCGTCACCACGAGCATTGATGAAGTCGCGGGCAAAACGTTGCCCGGCATCGGAGCGGCGCAGACCACCCGCAAGGCTGACGGCTTTCAGCACGGTGAGATTGGCGGCATAGGGATATTCACCCGGTGTCTGGACATCGCCGCTCAGGAAGATCGGCCGGAACTGGGCGATCTCGACGGAGGCCGACGGCAGGTTGCGAAGGGCGAACTTGCTCTGAAGCTGCGCACCAATCTGATCGCTGACTTCAGAGGGCGTCTTGCCGGCAACCTCGAGCTGGCCGATGAAAGGCAAGGACAAGGTGCCTGATGGACCGACCGAGTAATCGCCATTGATGACATCCCAGTTGCGGATGCTGCCATCGGCCGGCTGCCATTCGGCAACGCGGATGCGCAGCTTGTCTGCGGTGCCGAGCTTATATTGGGCGCCTTCCACAGCCATTGCGGAGAGAGGCACGGCAAGGGCAACGGAAGCGGCAAGGACGAGAGCCACAAACGGGCGGCGGGCGGCAAAAAGGCCGTTCATCGGGAAACTCCCTGTTAGCGGATCGCCGCGTGGGCGATCAGGCCGTAGCGTAACCGAACAAGGCCGGTCGCGCAGCGCCGCAAAAAGCGGCCGGTATGATTAGCACCAATGACGCACCCGAAGACCGGACTTGGGATCCCGGTCGGGTGCGTGTCGAAAAGAAGATCGATAAAGCCGAACTCAATATCGGTTTTCAGTAGCTTCCGCGTGACATGCACACGGCGGGAATGGTCTTGACGATGATGAACACATCCTGGCGCATCGACCAGTTCTGGACGTATTGCGTGTCAAAAGCCACGCGGGTTTTATAGGAGACATCGTTGCGGCCGCTGATCTGCCACAGGCCGGTCAGGCCTGGACGGGTGCTGAGATAATAAGCGGCAGCGTTTTCGTAATAGCTCAGCTCCTCGTCAACGACGGGGCGCGGGCCAACCACGCTCATTTCACCACGGATGATGTTGAGAAGCTGCGGCAACTCGTCGAGGGAGAGCTTGCGCAGCACGGCACCAACAGCGGTAACGCGCGGATCGTTCTTGAGCTTGCGGGTCGCACGCCATTCCTCGGCGGCTTCCGGATTGGCGGCAAGATATTGCCGCAGCATCTCGTCACCGTTCATCGCCATCGTCCTGAATTTCAGGCAATGGAAGTAGCGGCCATTATGTCCCACACGCCGGTGACCATAAAAGATCGGACCGGGATCGGAGAGTTTCACCAGGACGGCGATCAACAGGAAAATCGGGCTGAAGATGAGCAGCGCAAGCGCAGCCGATGTCATATCGAAGCTGCGTTTTGCGATGCCCCCGATAGGGAAACTGACATCGAAGTCTTCGGAACTGCTGAGTGTCTGTTCAGCCGATTGGGTCGCGGACTTCATAGAGAGAACTCCATTTATGTTTTGCGATTGGTCGGTGCCCGGAGGCGTGTCTTTCCGTCTAAAAGAGATAACAAGTCTGTGTTCGGAATTTGATGCTAATGGATTTTTTGTAAGGCACATTGCCCATAACCGTCTATGCGATTTCTTGCGCGAGCGGCCGATCAACGCCTGGGCAATATTAACGGTTGCATAAAAAAGCAACAAATGTGCCGATGGCCATGTGTTGAGAGCATGGGTGGCGCCGCATCATGTATTGGGTTTTGGATCTCCGGCAGTCTTTTCTTATGTGTTTCTTATGACTTGCGGAGATGAGACAGAAACGCCAAGAACAGGCATCTAGCGAAAAGACTATTAAAGTTTTTTGCATCGCAGCAAGATTGTGGCAATGCATATAAAATTTGACATATCAGCCGGGATTTTTTTACCCGCCATTGTCTCTGCGCCAATAAAAAGCGATGGAAAAATCGCAACAAGGGCGCAAAGACGGCAAAAGCGTGGCAAGGAACCGCATTCCCGTCATAGCAGCCGCGCAAAATTGCCATAGCTCGTGGCGTTTTTTCTTGGCCCGGCAGGATTTTACCCTATCAACGGTGCCATAAACCACCGGATATGGCGGGAATCAGAAGGTCGGCGGCGTGCATGCACTGATCACCTCGCAGGGAACCGGACCGACACAGCGGAAGCGGTGCGGCCTGCGGCTTTCGAAATAATAGGCATCACCCGGGCCAAGCACCCGCCTCTCCTCATCGACAGTCACTTCCAGACGCCCTGAGAGGATGATGCCGCCTTCTTCGCCATCATGAACCAGCGGCACCTTGCCGGTATCGGCGCCCGGCTGGTAACATTCTTTCAGGATTTGCAGGCTGCGGCCGAAGACATTCTCGCCCACCTGCCGGAAAGAAATCGGCCCCTTGCCGATTTCAACCAGTTCATCCGCCCTGTAAAAGGCCTTCCGGCTGGTTTCCGGCTCGAAAGCGAAAAACTCGGCAAGACCGATCGGTATGCCGTCGAGAATGCGTTTCAGCGCGCCGACGGATGGGTTCGACGTGTTGCTCTCAATCAGCGAAATCGTTGAATTGGTGACTCCGGCACGCCGCGCCAGTTCGCGCTGGGAAATATTGTGACGCAGACGCAAATGGCGCAAACGTCCGCCTAAATCCACCGACATGCGTAAGTCTCCGTTGCCCTTGTTCGAAATATCGAAAACATGTCTTCATGCCTATAACATTTTCAATAGCTTGGCCACGGGAAGAAAAGGGCTTGTTCGGTGGCCAAAATAGCTTTCAATCGGCGGTAACGAACAGGAGAACCGTTATGGACAACCCGAGCCGATCCAATTCCACCTCACTCGATAGCTATTGGATGCCCTTTACCGCCAACCGCCAGTTCAAGGCCAATCCCCGGCTGCTGACGAGTGCCGAGGGCATGTATTACACCAGCAATGACGGCCGCCAGGTTCTCGACGGCACGGCAGGACTTTGGTGCGTCAATGCCGGCCACGGCCGCCAGCAGATTGCCTCCGCCGTCAAGCATCAGCTTTCGACCTTGGATTACGCACCATCCTTCCAGATGGGCCATCCAGTCGCGTTTGAATTTGCCGAACGGCTAGCGGAAATCGCGCCCGGGCCGGAAGGCGGCAAGCTCGACCGTGTGTTCTACACCGGGTCCGGTTCGGAATCGGTCGATACGGCGCTGAAGATCGCCATCGCCTATCAGCGCGCCATCGGTCAGGGCACCCGCAGCCGCCTCATCGGTCGCGAGCGCGGTTATCACGGCGTCGGTTTCGGCGGCATCTCCGTCGGCGGCCTCGTCAACAACCGTCGGGTTTTCCCGCAGATTCCCGCCGATCATCTGCGCCATACCCATGATCTTGCCAGAAACAGCTTCGTGAAGGGTCAGCCCGAGCACGGCGCGGAGCTTGCCGACGATCTGGAGCGGCTGGTCGCGCTGCATGGCGCGGAAACCATCGCCGCCTGCATCGTGGAACCCGTGGCCGGCTCCACCGGCGTTCTGGTGCCGCCGAAGGGTTATCTGGAGCGGCTGCGTGCCATTTGTGACAAGCACGGCATCCTGCTGATCTTCGATGAGGTCATCACCGGCTTCGGTCGCATGGGCTCTTCCTTCGCCAGCAACTATTTCGGCGTTACGCCTGATATCGTCACCACGGCCAAGGGCCTGACCAATGGCGCCATCCCCATGGGTGCCGTCTTCACCAGCCGCAAGGTACATGATGCCTTGATGCACGGCCCGGAAAACCAGATCGAACTGTTCCACGGCTACACCTATTCCGGCCACCCGGTCGCCTGTGCCGCCGGCATTGCGACCCTCGATATCTACCGCGATGAGGGTCTCTTCACCCGCGCGGCCGAATTGCAGGATGCATGGCATGATGCCATCCATTCGCTGAAGAGCGCGGCGAATGTCATCGACATCCGTACCATCGGTTTCATTGCCGGCATTGAACTGCAGTCGCGCGAAGGTGCTGTCGGCGCACGCGCCTATGATGTCTTTGTGGATTGCTTCGAGCGCGGCCTGCTCATCCGCGTCACCGGCGACATCATCGCCCTGTCGCCGCCGCTGATCGCCGAGAAATCCCATTTCGACGATATCGTATCCATTCTGGGCGACGCGCTGAACCGCGCCGTTTAGAATAGGCAAACCTAATAAAGAAAAGGCTGCAATAGAATTTGCAGCCTTTTTTTGACATCAATCAAAAAACAAGAGAAATAGACTATTTATTAAAGATGATAAACTATCTTTCCGCAGTATAACCATCCAAGCGGGAACGTCCACATGGCATCGATTAACAAAAAGATCATATTTGTAAGTGCCGCGATATTTTCTTTATCGGGAAGCGCAGTGGGCATCGGCATATGGGCCGCGGACACGCTCAATACCAACAGCGCCGAGGTATCGCGTTCCGCCGAAATCCTTCACAACCACATGCGCGCCGACATGATGCATGATGCGTTGCGGTCGGATGTGTTGGCGGCAATATTGTCAGCAAACGACAAAGTCGGCATCTCCTACGAGGCCGTAAAGACAGACCTTGCGGAACATGAAGCGATCTTCCTCGGGGCGCTGAAGGACAACGAAGTTTTGTCCGAGGGGACGGCGGCCAAAGAGGTTATCGAGGGCGTAGAGAAACCGCTGCTGTCTTATATCGACATCGCGAAAAAGGTTGTTTCTCTTGCAAACACCGATCCAGATGCTGCGGTCAAGCTGGTGCCGGACTTCGTGCGGCAATTCAGCGCTCTCGAAACGACGATGGAAAAAGCCAGCGAGCAGATCGATGCTCTTTCGAGTGCAACTCTGGCCGAAAGTGAAAAGGCGAAAAGCAGTATCGATCTTCTTTTGAGAGGACTGTTGCTGCTCTCAACGCTTTTCTGTGTGGGTCTCTTCCTCCTCACCCGTAAATCGGTCATTACGCCTTTGCTGCACCTGTCGAAGAACATGGAAACGCTTGCTGGCGGCGACACGACGCAGGTTCCCTCCGGCACCGGTCGCAAAGACGAGATCGGGTTGATGTCCCGTGCCGTGGAGATTTTCCGGCAGGCGGCCATCGCAAATAAAGCGCTGGAAGCACAGGCTGAAGACGCCCGTCAACGGGCACAGGCGGATCAGGAAGCCGCAAGGCGCGAAGCGGAAGCCGACGCCGCGGAAAGACTGCGGGCCGCAACATCAGGACTTGCGGCAGGGCTGAAGCGCCTGGCGTCCGGAGACCTCGCCTTCCAGCTAGACCAACCCTTTTCTCCAGATTTCGAAGCGCTACGCCATGACTTCAACAGCTCAGTGAGGCAGCTCGCGGAGACCCTGGTTTCCATCTCGGCAGGTATTGGAACAATCGACAGTAACAGCCAGGAGATTGCGTCGGGTGCAGGCGAACTGTCCCGCCGTACCGAAAATCAGGCAGCCTCGCTTGAGCAGACGGCAGCTGCGCTTGAGGAAATCACGGTCAACGTGGCCAACGCAAATACACGCGCCACCGAAGCGCGACTGGCCGCCACCGACGCCAATCAGCGCGCATTGCGTTCGGTCGAGGTCGTCAGTCACGCTGAAGAGGCGATGCGCCGGATAGAAGATGCCTCAAAACAGATTGCTGGCATCATCAGCGTTATTGATGAAATCGCCTTCCAGACCAATCTTCTGGCACTGAATGCCGGTGTGGAGGCAGCGCGGGCGGGTGAGGCGGGCAAGGGTTTTGCCGTGGTGGCGCAGGAGGTCAGGGATCTCGCCCAGCGCTCTGCCAAGGCAGCCAGTGAAATTAGAGGGCACATCCGCCAGTCCAGTTCGGAAGTCGAAGGCGGGGTCAAACTCGTGCTCGATACGGGAGCGGCGCTCAAGGACATCAGCGAGCGGATCGCCGGCATAGACCGACACATGAATGCCATCGCCACCTCGGCATCCGAACAATCCACGGGTCTTGCCGAAATCAATGCAGCGGTGAATTCCATGGATCAAAGCACACAGCAGAACGCCGCAATGGTACAGCAATCGACCGACGCCTCGGCAATGCTCGCCAGCGAAACGGCCAAGCTGCGCGCGCTGGTTTCCCGGTTTCGCCTTGAAACAGAAGATGAAAGCCGCGGGCGGATGCGCCGTGTGGCGTAGCCGAAACATCAAAAGCCAGGCCTTTTTTGAAAGATCGGACCGGTAGATTTCCGGACCTTCACATAAAAATACCCCGGACATCGTCCGGGGTATTTTTATGTGTCACGACCTATCACGCATTCACGCGCCACCGCGTGATCAATAGCTTTGCACCGGTTGCGACAGGCCGTCGCCGATCACGCCATTGCCATATTGCGCCACCGGAACGCCCGCCTGCCCGATCGGCACGCCCTGCTGTGCCGGGCCGAGCGCCGTCACCACGATCGGCGTACCGTCAGGTACACGGCTATAGAGGTCGACGATATCCTGGTTCAACAGGCGTACGCAGCCTGACGATACCGACTTGCCGATGGTCCACCATTCCGGCGAGCCGTGCAGACGATAGATCGTGTCCTTGCCGTCCTTGAAGATATAGAGCGCACGCGCGCCGAGCGGGTTCTTGAGGCCCGGCTCCATGCCGCCATTGCGGCCGCTATAGGGTTCCAGTTCCGGCTGGCGGGCGATCATTTCGTCGGGCGGGGTCCAGCGCGGCCATTGCCGCTTGTACTGGATCACGCCGCGACCGGCCCATTCGAAACCGGCACGACCGAGACCGACGCCATAACGCATGGCCTGACCGTCTTCATAGGTCAGATAGAGGAAATGATTGGCCGTATCGACCACGATGACACCCGGACGCTCGCCGGTCGGGTTCGGCACCATCTGCCGCAGGAACTGGCGCGGAATGCGCTTATAGGGAATTTCCGGCAACGGGAACTGCTCGTCCGGCTTGGGGCCGTACATCAGCGCATACATCGGGTCATCGGCAGGTGCAGCAGGCTTCGTGGCCTCACGCGCCGTGGTGTTGCAGCCTGCAAGGCCGGCAAGCGCCAATCCACCTGCTCCAAGCAGGAAACCCCGCCGGGTCGTTGTCGTCTCGTTCAATTGAAAAACCTCATTTACATCATCTCACACTGGCAAAGGGGTCTGCCAGCGCCGCCTCAGGACGGCTGATAGGGTACTTCGTGCCGGAAACCTGCGATGCCATGACCTTGGCGCCGCTGGATTTCAGGAGGGCCCGGAAGCTCGGATGCATGCCGCCGTCTACATACGCGCTGAGCGGGGCGGAAGTTCCCTCGCTCATCGCCGCGGCAAGTTTTTGTTGCTCTTCAGCCAGTTTCGACGCCACTGTCGGGTCGGGCTGATTGACGGCGGGTGGGCAGGCAGCCAGCGGGTCAGTGGGCTCGCCGCCGTCAAATTCACTGTTGAAGACATAACGGCGACCGCAGACGGAAACCTTGGGCTGGCGGCGCGTCACCTCGAAATAATCGTAACCTTCCTTCAGCGTCTTCCAGAACGGCATGTTGGGATCGTCTCGGTGCGCCACCATGTTGCGGGCGCTCATGCGGAAGGGATAGGCCTGGACCTGAAAGCGATCCTGCCCGCCCTGCAACGCCCGCGCGACGATGGCGTAGATCTCGCCAACCTGCTGGTCGGTCATGGCGTAGCAGCCGGAAGACGAGCAGGCGCCATGCACCATCAGCGCCTCACCGGTGTAACCAAGTGCTGATTCCAGCCGGTTGGGATAACCGAGATTGAAGGAAACGTAATATTGCGAGTTCGGATTGAGCATGCCGGCAGAGACATGATAAAAACCTTCAGGCGCCTGCCGGTCGCCCGTCTTCATCTTGGGGCCGAGCTTTCCCGACCACCGGCACATAGGATATGCCTTGAGCAGGGCGTAATTTCCCGTCTTGTCGACCTTCCAGACCTCTAGCTCGCTCTCCTGCTTGAAAATGCGAACGAGAACCGGGCTTTCGGGACGCATGCTCTTGGCCGACATCTGCGCCATCATCTTGGACGACAGCTTCGGCGGGTCCTTCTTGACGCTATCGAGGCCCATAGACGTACATGCAACAAGGCTGCCGCCGATCGCGACGACCGCAGCCATTCTTACCCCTGCGCTAATCTTTTGCCGCAACCCCGCAACCGCGAAATCCAGCAATGCCTGCATGCCCATGGATCGTTTTACCCGCCTGATTTGCCCGCCTTTACGGCAGACGCTTAACTACCGAAGGTGGCCACAACACGGCAACCTCGCCATGGACAAAGTCTCGTGAATAGACGTTACCCTTTCGTTAATCATAGGCACACAAGCCCGTGATGCCGAGGCGGCTGGCTGAGGGTGGATTATCGGAGAAGGCCCTGACCGCCGTCGATCCATACCGGCGTGCCGGTAATGTGACGCGATGCATCCGAGGCGAGAAAACCGATGAGTTCGGCGACATCCTCGCTCGTCCCGGCGACACCGCCCGTCACCGGAATGTCGCCCGCCGGAAAACGGACCGGCACTTCGGTCCTTTCCCGCCCGCGGATGTCGGTGTTCTCATCGATTGCCGTTTCGATCTCGCCCGGGCACACCGCATTGACGCGGATCCGGTGGCGGCCAAGCTCCAGCGCCAGTTGCTGGGCCATGGCAAGCTGTCCCGCCTTTGTCACGGAATAGGCGGTGGCACCGGGCGAGGTAAACGTCCGGGTGCCGTTGATGGACGAAACGATAACGATGGACCCGCCGCCGGCCGCTTTCAGATGCGGCACGCTGGCGTGGACGGTGAGATAGGTGCCGCGCAGGTTGATACGGATCGTGTCGTCCCAGTCGGAAGGCTTTAACTCATCGATGGGCGCCCAGACTCCGTTGACCCCGGCATTCGCCACGACGACATCCAGCCGACCGAAATCGTCCACAAGCGCTGTGACGGCATGTCGCATGGCCGCCTCATCCGAGACATCGGCGAGAAGAAGTCTCGAAGAGCCGGAGGCGGCCTCTATCTCAGCAGCCACGGTCTGCAATTCGGATTCGGTGCGCCCGAGCAGGCCAACCGAAAAACCTGCCGCGGCCAGATGGAGGGCGGCGGCGCGACCGATACCGGAACCTGCACCGGTGACGAGAGCAACTTTGCGATAAGCCAATGTCACAGCCCGCCTTTTCTGGACGCTATCGAGGTAACGGTGGCTGAGACCGGATCGCTGGCTGGAAAGCTATCTTCCAGCCCCTCGTCCAATTCCTCCTCCAGAATAGCACTATCCTTTGCGGTGCGGGCGCTTGCCTGACCATGCGGACCATCATCCTGCGCCGTTCCAAGCGCAGAAAACTGCGACGATGCATCAGCGCCATGCCGGGTGCCGAAAGCCGTCAGCTGCACCATAACCGCACTGGCGCGCTTGATGGCCTCCGCATCATCGATCCCTTCCAGTCCATCTGCGAGACGGACGGAGACCTGGTCGCCGTCGCTGCCGACGAACTCGACGGATATGACGCCGTTATTGCGTTTTACATAGGTCGTGGAAAGTTGCATGACATGCCCTCCGATTTGAGAAACATCGGCTAGCCATCCGATGCGGTAATACTGAAACCTGAATTCACAACGATGGCAGAGCGGAAGGGGTTCCCGATGAATCAGTCCTTTAGCCCGGAAGTGCCGCAGAGTTTCTTCCAGCGCGACGCACTGGATGTGGCCCGCGCGCTCATCGGTGCGGAATTTCGCGTCGGCAACGCCGGTGGCATTATCGTTGAAACCGAAGCCTACCATCCCGACGATCCGGCATCCCACGCCTTCAATGGGCAGACCCCACGCAACAGGGCAATGTTTGGCCCGGCCGGCCATCTCTATGTCTACCGGTCCTACGGCATCCACTGGTGCGCCAACTTCGTCTGCGCCCCCGGCTCCGCCGTGCTTCTGCGCGCCATCGAGCCGCTGACCGGTATAGATATGATGAAACTGCGCCGGGGAACCGAAAAGCTCAAACTTCTCTGCTCGGGTCCGGGCAAGCTGTGCCAGGCGATGGCGATTACCGGAGAGATGGATGGAGCACCGCTCAACGCACCACCATTTCTGCTGCGTCTGCCAAAGGAAGCCGCCGCAATCAGCACCGGCAGGCGCATCGGTATCAGCCGTGCAGTGGATTATCCCTGGCGGTTCGGGCTGGAAGGCTCAACTTTCGTCAGCAAGAAGTTCGAGCCAGACCAGCGCTAGGGCCAGACCAGCGCTAGGGAAAGAACGGCTGCGCCGGACTTCTAAAGGACTCTCGGCGGCCCGTCATTTTCATCGGGGTTGGGCGTCGGCAGTTCATCCGGCAAACGGTCGGGCTCGGGCTCTTTCACCGGTGGAATATCCGGCTGCGGCGGCACAGGCATCGGCGGTTCGGGATAGGGTTCAACGGGAACGGTCGACATTGCGGGCTCCTAACATGAGCGCGCCTATCCATTTCGGCGACGCTAAATCTCTCGGGACAACGCGCTTACGCCTTCACCATTCAGGCGGCGCAACACCCAATTCGCCCATCGGTCGAATGCCGGTAAGGTCCCTTCGGTATAGGTTGCGCCGCCCTGCGGATCGTATAGGAAAACGCGGGGACGGCAGGTCCGTTCCGTTTTTCAGGAAGGTTTTTGCGGCAGCTCAGACGAAACCGAGCGCACTGCGGGAAATATGGCGGTTTTCGCAATAATCGCGGGAATGGGCCTCATGACCATGCTCGCGGGCGGTCGAACGGGTGAGTTCCGGGCTTGGAACGTTGAGAAGCGCATCGGCATAGGTGCCGGTCGCCTCGACGTCGTCGATCACAGTCTGCTGTTGCGGCTTTAAAAATTCAAACATCCGTCATCCTCCTTCATGCATCCCCTCAACGCGCCGGCACGGGACCTGTTCCATTAAACCCGTGACTGCTCCGATTATACACGAGACCGGCTTAACGAATAGACGATGAAAGGCGAACGTTATCAAATGACGTTCACAAAATGGAGTGGAATCAGTGAGCTAGGGCAACGGGCTTAGGCCAGACCGACCGATTCCCGCAAGATCAGCTCGACCGGCCACAATTCCTGAACTTCGCGGACAGGTCGGCCACCGACGATCTGCAAAAGCAGGTCCGTGACGCGCATGCCAGCCATACGCATCGATGAGCGGGTGGTGGAAAGCGGCGGCATCATGCTTTCCGGAGTGAGATAGGGAAACACGTCGTCATGGGCGATAACGGAGACATCCTTGCCGATCACCATCCCCAGCTGGGTTGCCGCGCGATAAACGCCCTGGGCCGTCATCATCGCACCGGCGACAAAGGCCGTCGGGCGCGGGGTCTGCTCCAGCAGCGAGCGAGCGAAACGGAAAGCGGCATCTTCGCTGAAATGCTCGCTCATCATGAAACGCGGATCAGGCGTGATCCCATGGGTCGCCAGCGCCTCGCGAAAACCCTGTTCACGATCCTGCACGAAGGTGCGGCCGACAGGTCCGTTGATAAGGGCGATACGGCGATGGCCGCGCTCCAGAAAATGGATCGTCGGACGATAGGTCACATCGTGATTGTCGATATCGAGCCAGGCATGTTCGAAAGCCGTCTTTGAGCGACCATGCACGATGAAGGGCACGCCCAGCCGGTTGAGCAGCGCAATGCGCTCATCCTCCGGTCTTGGCGAATGCACAATGATGCCATCGACCCGGCCGCTCGCCGCCAGCCGGCTGAAGATCGCCAATTCCTCGTCAAGATTATTATCAACGGTGACGCTGACGAGGATATCGGTCTCCTCGTTTTCAAGCCGCGTGGCCATGCCGCCCATGAATTCAGAAAAGAAATGCCCGCCGCCCGAACGGCCCATGACGACGCCGATGGCGCCGGCCCTGCCCGTTGCCAGCCGCACCGCGTTGGCATTTGGCCGATAGCCATATTTCAGCGCAGCCTCCATCACCCGCTGGCGCGTTTCTTCGCGCACCTCGGGATAGCCGCCAAGCGCCCGGCTGACGGTGGTGGGCGAGAGCCCGACCTTTGCTGCGAATTCCTTGAGCTTCATGTTTTTTGCCAATTTGCCCCTGCATGCGTCGCCGCCGCGGATTTTTCAAGCCGACAAAAATTGAAAACGATTTCAATTTTCCTCCACCTGAAACCGTACAGTTGATCACTTCGAAAGGCAAACAACGAAAAATTGCAGACAAAAACGCCCAATTTTCGCTCAGTTAGAAAGAGTATTGACAGATTGTTCAGCTTTTGCGAGCCTTCCTTCAGTCAAAAGCGCTTTCAATTTTGAGGATGATTGGAAGCGTCAACGGAGGAGTTTGACAATGAATATTTCCATGAAGACTTTGTTCCTGTGCGGCAGCGTATTGTCTGCAGCAGTTTCCGCCCAGGCGGCCGAACTTTCCATCGCCGCCAACTCGACGGGCAAGAACATCGCATTTTTCAAGGAGCGGATCGCCGCCTTCGAAAAAGAAACCGGCCACAAGGTCAATCTCGTCACCATGCCGTCATCGTCCAGTGAGCAGTTCAGCCAGTACAGGCTATGGCTTGCCGCGGGTAACAAGGATGTCGACGTCTACCAGACGGACGTGATCTGGGCGCCGCAGCTCTCCGACCAGTTCGTGGACCTGACAGAAGCGACGAAGGATGTCATCGGGGATCATTTCCCTTCTATCGTCGCCTCGCAGACGGTGGACGGCAAGCTCGTCGCCATGCCGATGTTCACCGACGCGCCGGCGCTGTTTTACCGCAAGGACCTTCTGGAAAAATATGGCAAGCAGCCGCCGAAAACCTGGAAGGAACTGAGCGAGACCGCCAAGGAGGTTCAGGACAAGGAACGCGCGGCCGGCCAGAAGGACCTCTGGGGCTTCGTTTTTCAGGGCAGCGCCTATGAAGGTCTGACCTGCAACGCTCTGGAATGGATCGCATCCGCGGGCGGTGGCCATATCGTTGAAACCAACGGCGATATCTCCATCAATAACGAGAAGGCGGCAGCTGCAATCGAAACCGCCAAAGGCTGGGTCGGCACCATCGCACCGCAGGGCGTTCTCGCTTACAAGGAAGAGGAAGCACGCGGTGTCTGGCAGACCGGCAATTCCGTCTTCATGCGCAACTGGCCCTATGCCTATGCGCTTGGAAATGGTGCCGACAGCGCGATCAAGGACAAGTTCGGCGTCACGCCGCTGCCGGCAGGTGAAGAAGGCGCAGCCCCCGCTTCCACACTCGGCGGCTGGAACCTTGCTGTTTCGAAATATTCCGACGATCAGGAAGCGGCTATCCAGCTGGTAAAATTCCTGGCATCGAAGGATACCCAGAAGCTGCGCGCGATCCAGCTGTCCAACATGCCGACAATCGCTTCGCTTTACGACGACAAGGATGTCGCGGCCGCACAGCCCTTCATGCCGACATGGAAGCCGATCTTTGAGACCGCCGTTCCGCGTCCTTCCGCCTCGGCCAAGGTGAAATATAACGAGGTTTCGGCCAAGTTCTGGGGCGCCGTGCACAACACGCTCTCCGGCAATGGTACGGCGGCGGAAAATCTCGAACTTCTCGAGGTTGAACTGACCGATCTCAAAGGCAACGGCTGGTAACCCGGCCCGCGCGGGAAGCGGTCTCGCCTGATCGTTTCCCGCGCCCCAACCGCGAGATATCCCATGAACGACATCGCCCTTCAAAGACCGGTCGCGGCCGCCAGCACCGGCTCCGACCTGCAGTCGGAACGACTGAAATCCGCCTGGCTGTTTCTTGCCCCCACATTTCTGGTGCTGGCTCTGGTGGCTGGCTGGCCGCTGGTGCGCACCGTCTGGTTCAGCTTCACCGACGCATCGCTGACCAATCTCGACGGTGCGCAGTTCGTCGGCCTAAAGAACTACCTTACCTGGATCACGCTGAGCAGCGGTCGCACCATCTATCGCGGCCTGCTCGCCGATCCCGCCTGGTGGGGCGCGGTTCTCAACACGCTGAAATTCACCATTCTCTCGGTCAGCTTCGAAACCGTGCTCGGCCTCATCGTCGCGCTGGTGCTGAATGCCGAATTTAAAGGGCGCGGCTTCGTGCGCGCCGCCATCCTTGTGCCATGGGCCATTCCCACTATCGTCTCGGCGCAGATGTGGGCGTGGATGCTGAACGACCAGTTCGGTATCTTGAACGATCTTTTCCTCAATCTCGGACTGATCTCCAACAAGATCGCCTGGACCGCCAATCCGGATACCGCCATGGTCGCCGTCCTGATTGTGGATATCTGGAAGACGACGCCGTTCATGGCGCTGCTCATTCTCGCCGGCCTGCAGATGGTGCCGAAGGACATGTATGAGGCGGCCAAGGTGGACGGCATCCACCCCGTCAAGGTGTTCTTTCGCGTCACCCTGCCGATGATCCGTCCCGCACTGATGGTCGCTGTCATCTTCCGGATGCTGGATGCGATGCGCGTTTTCGATCTCATCTACATCCTGACGCCGAACAATGCACAGACCCGCACCATGTCGGTGCTGGCGCGCGAGAACCTGTTCGATTTCGACAAGTTTGCTTACGGCGCGGCGGCCTCGACCATGCTGTTCCTCATCATCGCTTCGATCACGGTCATCTACATGTGGCTTGGGCGCGTCAATACCGATGGAGGCGCACGATGACTCTGCCAGGCATCCTGAAAACCACCGCCTTTTATGCGCTGGTCGCCATCATCATGGTAATTTCGGTATTCCCGTTCTACTACGCGATCCTGACCAGCCTGAAATCCGGCTCGGCGCTGTTCCAGGTCAATTATTGGCCGCGTGACTTCTCGCTGACCAATTACAGCTTCGTCATCGGCAACGGCACTTTCCTGCGCAATCTCGGCAATTCGCTGCTGGTGGCCTCCTCGGTTGTCGTGCTGTCGCTGTTTCTGGCGGTCACTGCCTCCTATGCGCTGGCCCGTGTTCGCTTCCGTGGCCGCTCGCTGCTGCTGCTCACCATCCTGTCGGTCTCGATGTTTCCGCAGATCGCCGTTCTCGCCGGCCTGTTCGAACTGATCCGCTGGGCCGGCATCTTCAACACGCCGCTCGCGCTGATCTTTTCCTACATGATCTTCACCCTGCCCTTCACGGTCTGGGTGCTGACAACTTTCATGCGCGATCTGCCGATCGAGATCGAAGAAGCGGCGATCGTCGATGGCGCAACGCCCTGGGTCATCATCACCCAGGTCTTCATGCCGCTGATGTGGCCGGCGCTCGTCACCACAGGGCTTCTCGCCTTCATCGCGGCGTGGAACGAGTTCCTCTTCGCGCTCACCTTCACCTCATCGAACGAGCAGCGCACGGTGCCGGTCGCCATCGCGCTCTTGTCGGGCGGCTCGCAGTTCGAAATCCCCTGGGGAACGATCATGGCCGCGTCCGTCATCGTCACCGCCCCGCTCGTCGTCCTCGTTCTGATCTTCCAGCGACGCATCATCTCCGGCCTCACCGCCGGCGGCGTCAAAGGCTAGGAGAAAACTCATGACTACCATTCAATTGCGCGATCTTCGCAAATCCTTCGGCGCCTTCGATGTCATCAAGGGCATCGACATGGACATCCGCTCCGGCGAATTCATGGTCTTCGTCGGTCCCTCCGGATGCGGCAAGTCCACGCTGTTGCGCCTCATCTGCGGGCTGGAGGAAATCACCGGCGGCACGCTTTCCTTCGACGGCGAGACGGTCAACCGCCTGCCGCCCGCCAAACGCGGTGTCGCCATGGTCTTCCAGTCCTATGCGCTCTATCCGCATATGACCGTGTTCGAGAACATGGCTTTCGGCATGAAACTATCGGGCGCCGACAAGGAGCAACGCAGGAAGCGTGTCGAAGCAGCAGCCGAGATGCTGCAGCTCACGCCCTATCTGGAACGCCTGCCGAAGCAGCTTTCCGGCGGCCAGCGCCAGCGCGTCGCCATCGGCCGCGCCATCGTGCGCGATCCAAAGGTCTTCCTGTTCGACGAACCGCTCTCCAACCTCGATGCGGCGCTACGCGTTGCCACCCGTCTTGAAATCGCCAAGCTGCACCGCGAGATGCATGACACGACGATGATCTATGTCACCCACGACCAAGTGGAAGCCATGACGCTTGCCGACCGCATCTGCGTGCTGCGCGACGGTCGCGTCGAGCAGATCGGCACGCCGCTGGAGCTCTACGAAAGCCCAGTCAACACCTTCGTCGCCGGCTTCATCGGCTCGCCGAAGATGAACTTCCTTGCTGGCAAATATGCCGAGGCGGAAGGGGCAGCGACCATCGGTATCCGCCCCGAGCACATCACCGTCACCACCGGCGAGAACGGCTGGAACGGCGAAATCGTGCATTCGGAAATGCTGGGATCGGACAGCTTCATCTATGTCGAGATCGGCGCCGGCGAACCCATCGTCGTTCGTGAAGAAGGCGTGACCGACCGCAAGGCTGGTGAGCGTATCACGCTCGTGGCCGATGCGGCGCAGATTCACCGTTTCGACGCACAAGGCCAGGCGCTGGCTCGCAATCCCGTGCGCGGCGCGGCCTGAAACTTCAACTTCCGCCGGGATCACCCAAGGTCCCGGCTTTCACCGAGGAGCATGACAATGACCATCAACACCGTTGTATGGGGCGAAAATATCCACGAACACATCAATGAGACGGTGCGTTCGATCTATCCGAACGGCATGCACAACACCATCGCCGATGGGCTGAACCAGAACCCCGAGATCAATGCCACAACCGCCACGCTGCAGGAGCCGGAGCACGGCCTTTCGCAGGATCGCCTCGACAAGACCGACGTGCTGGTGTGGTGGGGCCACAAGGATCATGGCGCGGTTCAGGATGAGATCGTCGAACGCGTTGCCAAACGCGTCTGGGAAGGCATGGGCCTCATCGTCCTGCATTCCGGCCACTTCTCCAAGCCGTTCAAACGCCTGATGGGCACGCCCTGCGCGCTGAAATGGCGTGAGGCGGGCGAACGTGAGCGTCTGTGGACGATCAATCCGCGCCACCCGATTGCCGCCGGTCTGCCCGAGCATTTCGAGCTGGAAAACGAGGAGATGTATGGCGAGCAGTTCTCCGTGCCGGAGCCGCTGGAAACCGTGTTCATCTCGTGGTTCCAGGGCGGCGAGGTTTTCCGCTCAGGCCTCACCTGGCGTCGCGGTGCGGGCAATATCTTCTATTTCCGCCCCGGCCACGAGACTTATCCGACCTATCACGACGCCAATGTCCAGAAGGTCATCAGCAACTCGGTGAAATGGGCCTATAATCCGATCGGCGCGCTGAAAAGCATTCATGACGCCCCCAATGTTCCCGTCGACAAGGCGCTGGAGCCGATCGAGGAACGCGGCCCCAAGCTGCATCAGGCCGGCGAAGCAGGTTACAGGTAAAAAGCCATGAGACTTCTCATTCTCGGAACTGGCGGCATGGCCAACAACCATGCCACTTATTTTGCGCAAATCCCCGGCGTCGAACTCGTCGCGGCGGTGGATGTGGACGATGTGGTGGTGCGCGGCTTTGCGCTCCGCCACAACATCCCGCTCTCCTTCACCTCACTGGATGACGCCATTGCCTGGGGCGAATTCGACGCGGCGGCGAATGTCACGCCGGATGCCATCCACCACCCGACCAGCCTGAAGTTGCTGGCGGCCGGCAAACACGTCTTCTGCGAAAAGCCGCTGGCGGAAAACTACGCCAAGGCCGCCGAAATGGCCGATGCCGCCGAAAAAGCGGGTCTCGTTGCCATGGTCAACCTCACCTATCGCAATGTCGCCCCCTTGCAGGCGGCGCGCGAGATGGTGCTGGCTGGAAAAATCGGCAAAGTTCGCCATCTGGAAGCCTCCTATCTCCAGAGCTGGCTGGTTTCCAAGGCCTGGGGCGACTGGATGACGGAGAGCAAGTGGCTGTGGCGGCTTTCCACCAAGCATGGCTCCAACGGCGTGCTGGGTGATGTCGGCATCCACATTCTCGACTTCGCCTCTTATGGCGCGGGCAGCGATGTGGAGCGCATCTTCACGCGGCTGAAGACCTTCGACAAATACGAAGGGAATAAAATTGGCGTCTACGACCTCGACGCCAATGACAGCTTCACCATGACCGCCGAGCTGGAAAACGGCGCCATGGGCGTCATCCACGCCAGCCGCTGGGCAACGGGCCACCTCAACGAACTGCGCCTGCGCATCCATGGCGACAAGGGTGCTCTGGAAGTCATCCACACGCCTGACTATTCCAGCCTGCGGGCCTGCATTGGCGACGATGTGGAAAAGGCGATCTGGAAGACGATCGATGTCGGTCCGGTGCCGACGAATTACGAAAAATTCGCCAAGGCGGTCATGGAAGGCGGCCCCGCCGACCCGGACTTCCGCCACGCAGCCAATCTGCAGAAGGTGCTCGATCTTTCGATCATCGCGGATAGGGAGAGGCGCGAGGTGGCCGTTTCGGCTTGAGTTGCAGGAAAGCGGCGGCGCGGGCCGCCGCTTTCACACCCCACGCTTATTCCCCCACAACAGCACATGCAGCTGCGGCAACACGCGCGCTGAAAACCAGCGGTCTTCACTGATCTTCTCCACCAGCCACAACATTCGGTCCATGACCCCATCGATATCCACCCGCGCATCGTCATCATCCGGCGGCGGCGGAGTGTGATTGCCCGGCTGGAGATAGACCGGCAGATGCGGAAAACGCGCGGATGCCGCCTTGGCATAGGCATAGTCCGCATCATCGAAGATAACGACCTTCAGAGCCACCTGCGGACCATCGCCGGCGGCGGCGAGACAGTCTTCGAATGCCTGCCAGTCCGTTTCCATACCGCTCGATGGCGGTTTCGGGCTCAGCACCAGATGATCTAGATCGGCAAACCAGTCTTTCGCGATACTGCCCTGCGTTTCCAGTGCGAAACGATACCCTTCGCCTTGCCCCTTCGCGATCAAAGTGCCGAGCGGCTGGATGGCGGGATTGCCGCCTGACAGTGACACCGTCAACGGCATGCCGCCGGAAAGCCCTAGCACCTCCTGCCATATCGCCTCGACGGACATCGGTTTCCACGTGTCGCGGTACTCACTGTCGACCGCATGCAGCGTATCGCACCAGGAGCAGCGGTAATCGCAGCCACCGGTACGCACAAAGACGGTTGGCAGGCCGATCAGCGGCCCCTCGCCCTGAATGGTCGGGCCGAAGATTTCGCTGATGCGGACCGTGGTTTCCCTCGCAGCAATATTCCGTGCAGCCTCCGTCATGGCCGGTATTCCGCCCAGGTCTTGGTGGTTTCACTCACTCGAACGGCGCTGGTTTCCGGCAGGCTGGTCTTGCACCAGTCGTAGAAATGCTTTGCCAGACATTCCGCCGTCACCTGGTCATGGCCGAGAACGTCGTTCAGGTGGCGATGGTCGAAATGATCGTCTATGTAGCGCTTCAGCGGCGCCAGCTCGTGATAATCGCGCACGAAACCATGCTCGTTCAGCTCTTCGCCTGATAGTTCCACTTCGACGATGTAATTGTGCCCGTGCAGGCGGTTGCACTGGTGATCTGACGGCAGGCTTTTCAGCTGATGCGAGGCGGAGAAGTGAAACTCCTTGGTGATGCGAAACATCAGTGCACCTCCTGCGCCGCATAGGCCTGCGTGGCCGCCACCCAGAAATCCGGGTCTTCGTATTCCGTGGGATCGGTGACTCCCGCCAGATGGAAGGCCTCGCGCCGCTCCACGCAGGTGCCGCAACGGCCGCAATGGCGCAAGCCTCCCTTGTAACAGGACCAGGTTTCGCCAAATGGCGTGCCGTATTTCACCGCGTCAGTCACAATCGCCGCTTTGGAGACGGTGACGTAGGGCGCAAACAGGGTGACGTCGGCGTAACCTTCCAGTGCATGGGCCTGCATGGCATTAAAGCTGTCGATGAAGCCCGGCCTGCAATCGGGATAGATGAAATGGTCGCCGCCATGCACGGCGATCGCCACCGCATCCGCCTGCTGGGCGGCGGCAAGGCCAAACGCGATGGTCAGCATGATGGCGTTGCGGTTTGGCACCACGGTGGAGCGCATGGTCTCTTCCGCATAATGGCCATCAGGCACGTCGATATCGTCCGTAAGCGCCGAACCGGTGAGGTGCGCGCCGATGGTTCCGATATCGATGAGATGATGCGGCACGCCGAGACGTTTTGCGCAGTCGGCGGCGAAATCCAGTTCCTTCTTGTGGCGCTGGCCATAATCGAAGGAGACGAGAGCGAGAAGTTCATGTTCCGCCGCGATTTTATGGGCAAGCGAAACGGAGTCCAATCCGCCGGAGCAGATCACGATGGTTTTCATAAGTTGGGATCCCTTGTTTTGACCGGGTGGGCTGCGACCGGATACGGCGCGGCTTTAAACCAAACCGAAGGGATTGTGAAGACCTGCGGTAAAAACACGAAAGCGGCAAAGTCCCCTTCGCCGCTTTCCGTATCGCCTCAAACCTCAGCGCAGCAGCGCCTGCGCCTCCTCGATACCGAGTGCTGCCGGCTGCGTGCAGGTCGTCGTCATCTCAATGAAACGACCTTCCTCGCCTGACCTCAGGATCGACGTCATCACGTCGATGCCATGCAGGGAGCGATCTAGCGAGCAGCGCGCATCACGGCCCTCAAGGATCGCTATCGCCATATCTGCAAGTCCCGCCGTGCGGTAATTGGCGCGCGGGCCGTTCGGGCTTTCCTGATTGGCGATGCCGAAGGGATGCGCCCAGTCTTCCAGCGGCTGGATATTCTTGTCACGACCGCTGGCCTCCACCACCCCGCCGAAGAAGTTCGGGTCCGGCACGTAGATCGAGCCTTCGGTGCCATAGAGTTCCATATTGGCATGGCGGTGCGACCACACATCCCAGCTGGCCGAAAGCGTGATCGTCGCGCCATTCACGAATTCCAGCAGCGCATGGATATTGGTCGGTGTTTCCACCGGAATGATTTCGCCATTCATCGGCTGGCTGGTCACCGTGCGGGTGGGGTTTGCCATCGAGGTCAAAGCACCGACGCGTTTGACCGGCCCGATGAGGTTGATGAGATTGGCAACGTAATAGGGGCCAAGATCGAGGATCGGCCCACCGCCCTTCAGGAAGAAGAAGCCGGGATTGGGGTGCCACATCTCCATGCCGGGGCTCATCACATGGCAGGTGCCTGACGTGATGCGCCCGACCTTGCCGTCATCGATATATTGTCGGGCAAGCTGATGCGCGCCGCCGAGGAACGTATCCGGCGCGCAGCCGACGGAGAGTTTTTTCTCGCGGGCGATGCGACGCAGTTCCTCGCCCTCTTCGAGCGACAGCACCAAAGGTTTTTCCGAATAGACGTGCTTTCCCGCCTCGAGGGCTGCTTTCGACACCGGAAAATGCGCGGCAGGAACAGTAAGGTTCACCACCACGTCGATATCCTTGTTGGCGAGCAGTTCCTCGATGGACTGCGCGACAACACCGAACTCTTCCGCCCTCAGCTCCGCCGCATTGCGGTTGAGGTCGGCGCAGGCAAGCACCTTGATCCCCTTGAAGAGCGGTGCCAGCGAGAAATATGCAGACGAGATATTGCCGCATCCGATGATGCCGACGCCAAGATCCCTGGTCATGATGAAACTCCGAAATGTGAGACTTAGTAGGTTTTGAAGGAAGCGATCGAGCGGGTGATCAGTCGATCTATGTCCTTGGGATTGTCGTGCTCGACCACGAAATGTTTCGTGGCGGATTTCGCCTTCAGCGCCGCCACAAGGCCCTTCCAGTCCACCGTGCCATGGCCAACATCGGCCCAGCCATCCTCATCCGCATTCTCGCCCGATGGTGCGATATCCTTCACATGCACGGCGGTGATGCGCTTGCCATAGCTTTCGATCCAGGCAAGCGGATCGGCATTGCCCCTGATAATCCAGGCGATATCCGCTTCCCATTTTAGGTCCGGCCCGCCGGCAAAAATCTGCTCCTGCGGGGTGGAACCGTCGGCAAGCGCCTTGAACTCGAAATCGTGGTTGTGCCAGCCGAAGGTCAGGCCGGCATCTACGAAGGGTTTTCCGGCTTCCTGCAGGCGCTTGCCGAAAGCGGACCAGCCGCTCGCGTCGGTCGGGCGCTGGTCGGGCATCAGGTAAGGGCAATAGATCGCCTCAACGCCCAGAACCTTGGCAATATTGAGCGCCTTTTTCGGGTCGCCTTCAAGAAGATCAAGGCCGAAATGGCCGGTCGGCATGGTCAGGCCATTGGCGTCGAGTTCCGCGCGCAGGCCCTTCAGCCCGGCCTCATCAAGAGAGGCGTACATCGCGCCATAACCTTCGACCTGCTTGTAGCCGGCCGCCGAAAGCTTCTTCAGAATATCGGAAAAAGGCTGGAAATTGCGGGCGCTGTAAAGCTGGAAACCGAGTTCTGTCATTGTCTCCTCCATAGAGATTTGGGTCTTGGGATTGTGTGGGGGAATAGTTGCAGCGTCTAAAGCCGCTCCTCGCTCTCAGCGTCGAACAACGAGGCCATGGTCAGGTCGAGGCCGAGGCGAACCTTTGTGCCGGGCGAAAACCGCCTGTGGCCGCCGACGCGCACCGACATTGTGTGGCCGGCATGTTTCAGCCAGATCAGATTGTCAGCACCCATCGGCTCCTCGATATCGACGACAGCCTCATGCACCTCGCCACTGAGGATATCGGCATCGACACGCACATGTTCGGGACGCACGCCGAGAACGACGGCGCGACCGGCGGCAAGCGGCGTTTCCGGCTGATAGCCATCCAACGAAAAACTGACGCCATTGGTGGTGAAGACCACCTTGCCGTCTTTTTCGATCAATTCACCGCGCAGGAAATTCATCGACGGCGAGCCGATGAAACCGGCGACGAAGAGGTTCCGCGGCTTGTTATAGATGGTGACCGGGTCCGCCAATTGCTGGATGACGCCGCTTTTCATGATGGCGATGCGATCCGCCAGCGTCAGCGCCTCGATCTGGTCGTGCGTTACATAGATCATGGTGTTCTTCAGCGACTGGTGCAGCCGCTTGATTTCGACGCGCAGTTCCGAACGCAGTTTAGCGTCGAGGTTGGAGAGCGGTTCGTCGAACAGGAACACATCCACATCGCGCACCAGTGCCCGGCCAATCGCCACACGCTGGCGCTGGCCGCCGGAAAGTTCGGCCGGCTTGCGCTTCAGCAGCGGCTCGATCTGGAGGATACCGGCCGCCCTTTTCACACGCCGTTCGATTTCGTCCTTTGGAATCTTTGCGACCTGAAGGCCGAAGGACAGGTTCTTCTCCACCGTCATCTGCGGATAAAGCGCATAGGACTGGAACACCATGCCGATGCCGCGGTCCTTCGGTTCCTCCCAGGTGACGTTGCGATCCTTGATGAAGATCTGCCCGTCGGTCGGTTCCAGAAGCCCGGCAATGCAATTGAGAAGGGTCGACTTGCCGCAGCCGGAAGAGCCGAGCAGCACGAGGAATTCGCCGTCGTAAATATCGAGATTGAGGTCTTTCAGCACGGTAACGGCGCCGAAGGACAGGGAAAGATCGCGGATGGAAACGCTTTTGTTCATATAGCTCAACCTTTTACTGCGCCGGCAGCAATGCCGCGGACGAAAAGCCTGCCGGAGACGAAATAAACGATCAGCGGCACTGCCCCGGTCAGAAGCGTGGCGGCCATGTTGACGTTGTATTCCTTCACGCCCTGCACCGAGTTGACGATATTATTGAGCTGCACCGTCATCGGGTAATATTCCGGCCGGGTGAACACCACACCGAACAGGAAGTCGTTCCAGATGCCGGTCACCTGCAGGATCATTGCCACAACAAAGATCGGCAGTGACATGGGCAACATGATGCGGAAATAGATCTGCCAGAAATTGGCGCCATCGATGCGCGCCGCCTTGAACAGTTCCTCCGGCAGAGAGGCGAAATAATTGCGGAACAGCAGCGTCAGGATCGGCATGCCGAAGATGGTGTGCACGATGACAAGGCCGGTCAGCGTGCCATAAATGCCCATTTCACGCAGCACGATGACAATTGGATAGATCATCACCTGATAAGGAATGAAGGCACCGATGATCAGGATCGAGAAGAACAGTTCCGATCCCTTGAACTTCCAGTTGGCCATGGCGTAGCCGCTGACGGAAGCGACGACGATGGAAATGACGACGGAAGGCACGAGAATGCGCACCGAGTTCCAGAAGCCGCGCGAAAGTCCGTCGCAGTTCAGACCCGTGCAGGCATTTGCCCAGGCCTTTACCCAGGGCTCGAAGGTGATCTCCACCGGCGGTGCGAAAATGTTGCCGAGCCGGATTTCCGGCATGCCCTTCAGCGAGGTGACAACCATCACGTAAAGCGGCAGCAGGTAATAGGCAGCAGCCACGAACAGCGTGCCGTAAAGAATGATGTTGCGGCGGGAAAAGGTTTTCCTCGGCTTCCTGCCGCGCGGGCCGGAAAGGTCTTTGGCAACCGCATCGGTGGCGGCGACGACCGTATTTAATGTGCTGATATTAGCCACGCTTCTTGCCTCCAAATTCGAGGTAGGCCCATGGAATGACGATGATCGCGACGGTCAGAAGCATCATGGTCGAGGCGGCAAAGCCCTGCCCCAGGTTCTGCGCCTGAAACATGTAGTCATAGACATATTTCGCCGGCACTTCGGACGCGATGCCCGGCCCGCCGCTGGTCTGCGCGACGACAAGATCGTAGACCTTGACGATGCCGCTCGCGATAATGACGAGGGTGGTGATGAAAACCGGCCGCATCATCGGAATGATGATGAGGATATAGGTCTTCCACATCGGAATGCCGTCGACGCGCGTCGCCTTCCAGATATCCTCGTCGATGCCGCGAAGACCGGCCAGCATCAGGCACATGACGAGCCCCGTGCCCTGCCAGAGCGCCGCGATCAGGATACCGTAGATGACGATCTGCGGATTATAGAGCGGATCGAAGGTGAAGCTTTCCCAGCCCATCGAACGGACCACGGACTGGATGCCGAATTCCGGGTTCAACAACCATTGCCAGACAAGGCCGGTAACGATGAACGACAAAGCGAAGGGATAAAGGAAGATGGTGCGGAAGGTGTTCTCGAAGCGGATTTTCTGATCCATCAGCGCCGCCAGCACGAAGCCGATGACGAGGCTGAACATCAGCGACAAGATGCCGTAGATCGCCAGGTTCTGGATGGAAACGATCCAGCGTGGTGCCGCCCACAGTCGCTCATACTGGTCAAAACCGATGAAGCTCGCCCGCGGCAGAAGCTTGGAATTGGTGAAGGAATAAATCACCGTCCAGACCGTGCCGCCGAGGAAGATCACCATCGCGGTCAAGATCATGGGAATGGAGGCAATCTTGGAATTGAGATTGCGGAAAAGCTGATTGGGACGCCTGGAGCGCGTTTGACCTGCCATGTTACCTCCTCCTGTAACGTTACAGTCAACGGTCAGGCAAAAACCTCACCGCATGAAACCCCTGCCCTTGCTGGTGAATATTGCACGGACCGGACGTTGGAATGGGGAGCGGTAAACCGCTCCCCAACCCGGAGAGATCACTATCAGTCAGCAGAACCGATAAGGTCCGCGAAGCGCTTCTGGCCATCCGCCGCAGACATCGAGCCGGCGAAGAATTCAGCCATCAGGTCTTCCTTCTGTTTCTGCGTATCTGCGGAAATCAGCTGGTCGGTGCTGGTAAGCGCATTGCCCTTGGCCAGAATTGCCAGACCCTTCTTCATGCAGTCATTGGCTGCATTGAGGTCCACGTCGCCACGGATCGGCAACGAGCCCTTTTTCAGGTTGAAAGCAACCTGAGTCTTCGGATCGACGATGGTTTCGGCCAGCACATCCTGCGCCTTGGTCTTCGCTTCGTCTTTCAGAACAGGGAAATAAAAGGCGTCGCCACCGGTGGTGATATAGTCATTGAGGCCAAGACCCGGCAGGCAGGAATAATCCGTGCCGGCCTTCTGGTTGGCCAGCTGGAATTCGCCCTGCGCCCAGTCACCCATGATCTGGCCGCCCGCCTTACCTGTTATCACCATGTTGGTGGCCTGGTTCCAGTCCTGAACATTGGTGCCCTTGGCCATATCGCGCGCCTCGACGGCCGCCGCGAAAATCTTCGCCATATCGGGACCGGCTGCCGCCTCGGCATCCTTGTCGCCATAGACCTTCTGATAGAGGTCCTTGCCGCCGATCGAAAGCGTCAGCGTGTCGAACAGGCCGTTGGCCTGCCAGGCTTGCCCGCCAAGCGCCAGCGGCTGGATGCCGGCCTTTTTGAGCGCCGGTGCGGCTGCGACAAATTCCGTCCAGTTCTTCGGAACCTCGACACCCGCCTTCTTAAAGGCGGCGTTGGAAAGCCAGAGCCACTGCCAGGAATGGATATTCACCGGCGCACAATAGATTTTGCCGTCGATGGTGCAGCTGTCGAGCAGGCTTGCCGGTTTGATGACCTCTTTCCAGTTGCCCTTTGCGGCAACGTCGGACAGATCGCGCATCAGGCCGGCCTGCACCAGCTCTTCCGCCTGCCGGCCGTGGTTGAACTGGGTGGCGCCCATCGGGTCGCCGCCGGTGATACGGCTGATCATGATCGGCCGGGCCGTGCCGCCCGAGCCGGCAATCGCGCCATCCACCCATTTATTGCCGGTCGCATCGAAAGCCTTGGCCAGTTCGGCCACCGCTGCGGCTTCGCCGCCCGATGTCCACCAATGGGTCACCTCAAGATCGGTGGCCCCGGCCATACCCGCCGGAATCATGACACTGGCCAAAAAGGCCGCAGAAATAACACGCATTCGCATGAGTCTCCTCCCTCACTGAAACGTTGCAGTAGGAACCTATGCGAAGATTTTTGATTAGGCAACCGCCTAAAATATGAATCTCGATGTGGCTGTTTTGGACATCCCTTGCGATTGGAAACCCCGCAAATCTGCGACCGGCGGCATGCTGCGTCCTGTCGGCGGGTCCTTTCCATTCCTGCAATTTCTGCAAGGGGCGCGGCTGCTGCATCCGTATTTGGGTAGCGGGTGCTCCCCTAAAACTTAAAGACGAGCCGGAACGCCTCCCGCCTCGCCTCTGTCGTGCTACCTCAAAACACCATCTACTACTGACGCTTGTAATCATCCTCGATGCGGATGACATCGTCCTCGCCGAGATAGGCGCCTGTCTGGATTTCCACAAGTTCGAGCGGAATTTGCCCCTCATTGGCCAGTCGGTGCGGCTGACCGATCGGGATGTAAACCGACTGGTTTTCCGTCAGCAGACGGGTCTCTTCGCCGATCGTCACCGTCGCTGTGCCCTTGACGACAATCCAGTGTTCAGAGCGGTGATAGTGTTTCTGGAAAGAAATGCGATGGCCGGGATCGACCGTGATATGGCCGACCCTGTAACGCTGATCGACATACATGTGCTCGATGTAACCCCATGGGCGGTAGACGCGCTTGTGGGTCTGGGTCTGCGGCGCATGGTTCCCGCCCTTCAGCGTGTCGACCAGCCCCTTCACATCCTGCACCCGGTTTTTCGGCACCACCAGAACTGCATCCTTGGTGGCCACCACCACCAGATCCTTCGCGCCCACCACCGTCGTTAGCAATTGCGTGGAATGGATCAGGCAACCCTCGGAATCGATGAAGACGCCATCGCCCTCGAGCGCGTTGTCATTGCCATGCTTGTCGGCAATTTCCCAGATCGCGTCCCAGCTGCCGATATCGGACCAGCGGAAATGGCCGTGCACGACAGCCATGCGCTTGGTCTTCTCGATGACAGCGTAATCGATGGAATTCTTAGGCGAAGCCTCGAAGCTTGCCTGATGCAGGCGCACGAAACCAAGGTCGCTTTCATATTGTTCGACCGCCTGCGTCACCGCAGCCAGGATTTCCGGCGCGAAGGCCTTAAGCTCCGCGATCATCACATCGGAACGGAACAGGAAGTTGCCGGAGTTCCAGAGGTAACCTTTTTCCAGATAGGAGATGGCCGTCGTCACATCAGGCTTTTCCACGAAGGCATCGACAGTGCTGAGGTCTTTTTCGCCGTCGATCGCGTCACCCGGCTTGATATAACCGTAGGAGGTGCGCGGCTCGGTCGGCACCAGGCCGAAAACGACGATATTGCCCTGATCGGCGGCTTTCGCACCAAGCTTCACGGCCTCGGAGAACGTGTCGACATCCAGCACCACATGGTCGGCGGCAAGAGCCAGCACAAGACATCCGGGTTCACGGCGTTCGGCCAGCACGGCGGCGGCGGCCATGGCGGCGGCGCTGTCGCGGCGGGCGGGTTCCAGCACCACGGTCGCCGGCAGATCGATCTCTTCGGCCTGTCGGCGGGCAAAAAAGCGGAAATCCTCGTTGGTGATGACCAGCGGCTCTGCATAAAGGCTCTTGTCGCCGACCCGCTTCAACGTCTGCTGATAGGTCGAAAGATTGCCGACCAGCGGCTGGAACTGCTTGGGCAACTGATCGCGCGACACCGGCCAGAGCCGCGAACCGGCACCGCCAGCAAGAAGAACCGGCGTGATCTTTCGAGATTGTTCGTTCACAACAAAACCTTTCCAACTCTAAAAAATTTCCCGGCGCGCCGGACAATATAGATATTTCCAAATACCGCCATCATCGGTTCACGGGCGGACAAGTTCAAGCTCATAAATTCGCCTTGTGAAAGCTTGGTGAATGGCGGTGTGTTGCCGGCGGGCCTGTTTTCCTAACGCGAGGATGATGGCGAGGTTCCGCACGAAAGTGCCGGTTATCCTGAACCCAAACAAAGAAAAACCCCGGAATTATCTCCCGGGGTTTCTTTTTCAAAGTGTTGAACCAAAAGGATCAGTTGGGCAATGCATAAGCGATGACGTAGTCGCCGCGATCGGGAGACTGGCGGGCACCGCCGGCCGAGATGACGACATATTGCTTGCCCGTCTTCGGAGACTTGTAGCTCATCGGGCCGCCCTGGCTGCCGACCGGAAGGCGGGCCTTCCAGACTTCCTTGCCGGTCGCCGTATCGAAGGCGCGCAGATAATAATCCTGCGTACCGGCGATGAAGACGAGGCCGCCCTGGGTGGCGAGCGTGCCGCCGAGCGTCGGCATGCCGATCGGGATCGGAAGCCCCATCTTGATACCGAGCGGACCCGTATCTTCGACCGTGCCGACCGGGACCTGCCACTTGATCTGCTGCGTCTTCATGTCGATCGCGGTCATGGTGCCATAGGGCGGAGCCTGGCATGGGATGCCGAGAGCCGACAGGAAGCGGTTCTTGTTCACCGCATAGGGCGTGCCCTTCATCGGGACGACGCCCATGCCGGTATTGACGCTTTCGCCACCGCTGGCAACGGCCTTGGTGGGTGCGGCTTCCTTCATCTCGATCCAGAGACCGAGGCGCATGTCGTTGATGAAGATGGTGTTGGTGGTCGGATCGGTCGACAGACCACCCCAGTTCATGCCGCCGAGTGACCCCGGGAAGGCGAGCGAGAGGTCCGTGCCGGGCGCCGTATACAACCCCTCATAACGCATGCCCTTGAAGGCGATGCGGCACAAAAGCTGGTCGAATGGGGTCGCACCCCACATATCGGCTTCCGTCAGCGTCTGCGCACCGATCTGCGGCATGCCGACGGAACGCGGCTGCGTGGGGGCGTAGGGCTCATTGGGAATATTGGCAGCCTTGACGGAAACCTCTTCCACCTTGGTCAGCGGCTGTCCCGTCGCGCGGTCGAGCACGTAGAGCTGCCCCGCCTTGGTGCCGAAGACCAGCGCCGGAACGCTGGTTCCGTCAGCCTTCGGGAAATCGACAAAGCTCGGCTGCATCGGCACGTCGAAGTCCCAGAGGTCGTTATGAACCGTCTGGTATACCCACTTTTCGCGGCCGGTCGTGGCATCGAGCGCCAGCATGGAGGCACCATATTTATGGTCGAGCGGCGTGCGTGTCGCGCCATAAAGATCGACCGAAGGGCTGCCGACGGGCATAAAGACCGTGTTCAGGTCCGGATCGTAGGACATGGATGCCCAGACATTCGGCGTGGAACGTGTGTAAGTCTGGCCCGGAGGCGGCAGCTTGGTGATATCGGGATTGCCGGGGTCGAAAGCCCAGCGAAGCTCGCCCGTCACCACGTCGAAACCGCGCATCACGCCGCCGGGCATGTCCACCTGCACGTTATCGGCGATACGGCCGCCGACAACGACGGTGGTGCCGGCAAGCGTTGGTGCCGAGGTCAGCACATATTGCGGGTCCGGCGCATCTCCCATACCGATCTTCAGATCGACGCGGCCATTTGTGCCGAAATCAGGGCAAAACGCGCCCGTGTCCGCATCAAGCGCGATGAGTTCCGCATTGATCGTGTTCATCAGAATACGGCGCTGGCAAAGTGCACCTTCGGCCACAACCGCGGCCGTGACGGGCGTGGAGCCCGGCGCAGTCGGTTGCTTCAGCGGCGCCTTGGCATCGAAATAGGCAAGGCCGCGGCAACGCATCCAGACGGAGGATTTCGAATTGATTTCCGCCTTCCACTTCTCGGTTCCGGTATCGGCATCGAGCGCGATGACATTGTTGTGCGGCGTGCACAGGAACACGGTGTCACCTACCTGCAGCGGCGTCTGCTGGTCTTCCGCACCGTTGGCGCCGGGGCTGATCGGGGTATCGCCGGTGTGGTAGGTCCAGGCGACTTCGAGGTTCTTGATGTTGTCTCGGGTAATTTCATCAAGCGCCACGAAACGGCTGCCGCCGGACGTATTGCCGTAATGTTCCCAGTTCTTCTGCTCCGTTTCCGGCTTGACCGGCGTCAGCGCCGCCGGCTCGCCATTGAAGGCAACGGTCGGATGCGCCACGAACATGCCGGCAAAACCGGCCCCGGAAGCGATGGCGAGAACAGCGGCTACCGCGAAAGAAGAGCCATATGCCGGCGTTTTGCCGGCCGCGCGGCGCAGCAGCGGGTATGACAGGGCAACGACGGTTGCGCCAACCCCGATGGCCAGCAGACGGGAAATCAGCGGCCAGAAGTGAAGGCCCGCTTCCCATACAGCCCAGACGCCGGTGAGGATGAAAACAAGACCGAAAAGAAGCGCGCCTGCCGGCTTGCGCAGCAGGATCAGCAGGCCCGAAACGATGAGCGAAAGACCTGCGGCGATGAAGTAGGGGCTGCCACCGAGAGCGACGAGCTGCCAGCCGCCAATGGCGAAGAACAGGCCCGCAGCGATGATGACCGCGCCGAGCACCAACAGCCATAATCTGGCCGGGAGCGACAATGAAGTTGTTGGATTACCCATGAATGAATGTCCGTCTATAAGAGCCGCCCGAAAGGCTGAAGCCCGATGATCGTTCAGTGTCCGGCAAAGCCCGGACAGTTCGCCGCCGATAAGGCCAGGCAAAGATGCGCCGGAGGCGGCGCGGCTGAACGGGGAACGATAGTGGGGGAGGCTTCGGTAGTGACCGTCATTTTTGACCCATTCGCTGCAGGTTATCGCCGGCCGAATGGACGACGGGACATATGCTTGAACAAATCCTCCCCGGCCCTGATCGCCCTCACCTGCAAGGGTGGGAAAGACGTTCTGGACGCTGGCTGCGGTATAACGTCGCCCGCGACAAGATGACAATGCGCAAGACGGGCAATTTTGATAAGCTAGGCTTATATCACGCCGCGCCCGATAACACAAAGACCTCTTCGCCAATGGATACTCGCCAGCTCACCATATTTGTGGAGGCCGCCAAGGCCAGAAACTTCCGGGCCGCTGCCGTCCAGCTCGGCATCGCCCAGCCAGCCGTGACCCAGCGCATACGGCAGCTGGAGGAGAATCTGGGCTTCAAGCTCTTTCACCGCATTAATCGGGGTGTGGAACTCACCCCGGCGGGGCAATCCATGCTCATCGAGGCGGAAGAAATCCTTGCCCGCACCAAAGGCGCGCTTGAAAAGGCGCAGCAGATCCGGCGCGGTGAGCTCGGCACGCTGCGCATCGGTTACGGCACCAGTGTCATGGCCGAGCGGAAGCTGCCGGCACTGATCACCCGCTATGGTGATGAGCACAGAGATGTGACGCTGGAACTATTGCCCGGCATGACGATGGAACAGCTGATCGAGCAGGTGGAAACACGCAAGACCGATGTCGCCTTCATCCGTGCACCCCTTCCCCGGCTGCCACAGACCCTGAGGGCCATGCCTTTCGACCGCTCGAAACTGTGCGTTGCCCTGTCGGACAGTCATCCGCTGGCCTCCAGCCGCAGAATATCGGCTGGCGATATCGTGCAGGAAAAACTGCTGCTGCCGATCGATGAGATCGGCCTCGGCCTCAGCAGCAGCGCGCTCACGCTTTTCGAGGATGCCGGTTGCGAACCGCAAATCGGCATGCGTATCGCCAACATCAATACCATTCTTGCCCTGGTGGAAGCGGGTGCGGGCATTTCCATCCTGCCGGAAAACACCGTGCGTTCCACCCGCGGTATTACCGGCGTACCGCTCGACAGCGCCGACGCATGGTCGGACTGCGTGCTGGTCGTCAGGCGCGGCCCGCTTGCCCTCCACGTCGATGCCTTCGTAAATATGGCCCGCCAGGCTTACCAACCAAGCCTTTGACAACAAACATACGGACTTAATCGATTGAATCGGCCGTAAATTTCATCACGCTTAAATTTGCTGCACTGAACAACATTCAAGGCTTGGCAGGCGTGCAAAAAATACCATAACAACAACGAATATTTTTATACTGATAACGACAGGAAAGCACGCTCAGCCCATGTCCGACACGACAAAATCCGCCAGCACAAGAACATCGGTTACGGATCAGGAAGCCCTAGATTTCCACGCGCAGGGCAGGCCGGGCAAACTGGAAATCACCCCGACCAAGCCGATGGCAACGCAGCGGGATCTGTCGCTCGCCTATTCGCCCGGTGTCGCCGTGCCGGTGAAAGCCATCGCCGAAAATCCGGCGACCGCTTACGATTATACCACCCGCGGCAACATGGTGGCCGTCATCTCGAACGGCACCGCCATCCTCGGGCTCGGCAATCTCGGCGCGCTCGCCTCCAAGCCGGTCATGGAAGGCAAGTCGGTCCTCTTCAAGCGTTTCGCCGATGTCGATTCCATCGATCTCGAGGTCGATACCGAAGACGCCGATGAATTCATCAATTGCGTGCGTTACCTCGGCCCCTCCTTCGGCGGCATCAACCTCGAAGACATCAAGGCCCCGGAATGTTTCATCATCGAAAGCCGCCTGCGCGAGCTGATGGACATTCCCGTTTTCCATGATGACCAGCACGGCACCGCCATCATCGCCGCCGCCGGCCTCATCAACGCCATCGAACTGACCGGCCGCGACTTCAAGACCACCAAGCTCGTCTGCAACGGTGCGGGCGCTGCGGCGATTGCCTGCATGGATCTCATCAAGGCCATGGGGTTCAACCCGGAAAACATCACGCTCTGCGATACCAAGGGCGTAATCTATCAGGGCCGCGCCGAAGGCATGAACCAATGGAAATCCGCCCATGCGGTGAAGACCAATAACCGCACGCTGACGGAAGCCATGAAGGGTGCGGATGTGGTGTTCGGCCTGTCGCAGAAGGGCGCTTTCACTGAAGAGATGATCCGCTCGATGGCGCCGAAGCCGATCATTTTCGCCATGGCCAACCCGGATCCGGAAATCACGCCGGAAGAAGTCTCGCGCATCCGCGACGACGCGATCATGGCGACTGGACGTTCTGACTACCCGAACCAGGTCAACAACGTTCTGGGCTTCCCCTATATCTTCCGCGGCGCGCTCGATGTGCGTGCCCGCCAGATCAACGACGCGATGAAGATTGCCGCCGCACAGGCGCTGGCCGATCTTGCCCGCGAAGATGTGCCTGACGACGTGGCCGCCGCCTATCAGGGCAACCGCCCGCGCTTCGGGCCGCAATACATCATTCCGGTTCCATTCGATCCGCGCCTGATCTCGGCCATTCCGGTGGCCGTGGCCAAAGCCGCCATTGAAACCGGCGTCGCCCAGCGCGAAATACCCGATCTCGACGCCTATGCCCGCGAGCTTTCCGCCCGCCGCGACCCGATGGCCTCGACGACGCAGCGCCTTTACGAGCGTGTGCGCCGTTCGCCCAAGCGCGTGGTCTTTGCCGAAGCGGAAGAAGAGCAGGTCATGCGCGCGGCGATTTCGTTCACGGCGCAGGGTCTCGGCACAGCCATCCTGCTCGGCCGCGACGATATCATCAAGGCCAATGCGGAACGAGCCGGCATCGATCTCGACCGCGCCAATATCGAAATCACCAATGCCCGTCTCTCCAGCCGTGTCGATGCCTATGTCGATTATCTCTACGCGCGTTTGCAGCGCGGCGGCTTCCTGCTGCGCGACGTGCAGCGTCTCATCCATAACGACCGCAACCATTTCGCCGCCTGCATGGTGGCGATGGGCGATGCGGATGCCGTGGTGACCGGCGTTACCCGCAATTATTCCACCGCGCTGGAGGATATCCGCCGCTGTATCAACACCAAGCCTGGCCATCGCGTCATCGGCGTTTCGCTTGTTGTCTCCCGAAATCGCACCGTCTTCGTCGCTGATACCGCCGTGCACGACATGCCGAATGCGGAAGACCTTGCCGATATCGCGGAAGAGGCGGCCCACCTCGCCCGCCGTTTCGGTTATGAGCCACGCGTCGCCATGCTTGCCTATTCCACCTTCGGCCAGCCGGTCGGTGAACGCTCCGACAAGGTGCGCGAAGCGGTGAAAATCCTCGACAAGCGCAATGTCAATTTCGAGGTGGACGGCGAGATGTCGGCGGATGTGGCGCTGAACCATCAGCGCATGCAGAGCCAGTATCCCTTTGCCCGCCTTTCCGGTGCGGCCAACGTGCTGGTCATGCCCGCCATCCATTCCGCCTCCATCTCCACCAAGATGCTGCAGGAACTGGGTGGCGCGACCGTCATCGGTCCGCTTCTCGTCGGCCTCGACAAATCGGTGCAGATCACCTCAATGGGTGCCAAGGACAGCGATATCGTCAACATGGCGGCAATCGCGGCCTATAACGCCGGACGGTGACGTCGCCGTGTGTTCTTCTCCCCGCGAGGAGAAGAACACACCGCAATCGATCGCCTCATATCTGGCGAACCGGTCAACAGGCAGCGAAACCAAAGAACAGGATTCTACGATTTCCCATTAGTAGGATATTTTTTCGCATAAGTAGCTTTATTGGAACGCGATTTTATTCATACTATTTTTTGCGCAATGCCAATTCTCGCTCTCGGCGGGTGCCTCATGTAGTTTCCACTCACACTCAAAAGGAAATACCCATGGCCCTCTCTTTCTCCAGATTTGCCGCAAAACTCATTGCCGGAACCGTCGTCGTCGCTTCGATGGCCACCGCCGCCCACGCGGATGCAACGCTTGACCGCATCAAGGGTCGCGGCAAGCTCACCGTCGGCGTCATCCTGTCTGGTGCACCTTTCGGCTTCATCGATCCGAAGACGCAGGAGCAAAAGGGCCTCAACATCGATGTTGCCAAGGCACTGGCCGCCGGTCTCGGCGTAGACCTGGTCACCGAAACCGTGACCCCGCCCAACCGCGTGCAGTTCCTGCAGCAGGGCAAGGTCGATATTCTCATCGCCAACATGCAATACACCGAAGAACGCGCCAAAACGCTTGATTACGTGCCGACCCCCTATGACCGTCAGGGTGGCGCCGCCATCGGCCGCAAGGATTCGGGCATCAAGGACTGGTCGGACCTGAAGGGCAAGATCGCCTGCGTTTCGCAGGGCTCGAACTACACCCAGCCGCTCATCGAGCAGTACGGCGCGCAGGTGAAGGCGTTGCCGAGCCAGCCGGAGTCGCTCTTGGCGCTGAAGGGCGGCAATTGCGATGTCTCCGTTCACGTCAACGGCACGCTGAGCCTGATGCTCCAGGACCGCGCCGACGAGTGGAAGGATTACGGCATCCTCATCCCCACCGACCTCATCCCGTCGGATTCCGTCATCTGGCTGCGCAAGGGTGAAGCCGACACGCAGGCCGCACTCGACAAGATCGTCAAGGAATTGCACGCCTCCGGCAAGATGATCGAATTTGCCAAGGCCAACCGCCTGCCGAGCATCGGCTACATGGAAGAGCAGAAGAAGAAGCTTTCCGCCGCGCAATAAGGCGTTGGGCAATCTGGTTCGTCACCTTCACCTTTGCGTGATGGCGGGCGTCAGCCAAGAAGGCGTTTACGACAACCCTAAGGAACGGCCGGTTTCGCCTGCCGTTCTTTTCTGCTTTATAACAAGGCAGGCCATTCTGGCGCCGCCCGTCCGGCGGCACCCGCAATAACAGCATGGATTTCCGATGCAGGATTCGTTTACAGCGCGCTTCATTGAACTCGCCGCGCATCTCGGCCTCAACTATGATTTTCTGAACAGCGGTTACGAGGTTCAGATCTGGCTTGATGGCATGAAGATGACGCTCATCCTCGTCGCCGTCACCTTGCCGCTCAGCCTCGTTTTCGGCTTCATTTTCGCCGCCATGCTCACGTCGGGCAAAGTCTGGCTCGCCGGTCCCGTGCGTGCCTATGTCGAACTGACACGCAACACGCCGACACTGGTGCAGCTGATGTGCGGTTTCCTCGTGCTCAACATGCTGATTTCCAATGCGCTGGGCGGTGCGCAGAACAATCCGTTGACGCCTTTTTTCTGGGTCGTTGCCATCACCGGCCTGCACGTTGCCGCCTTCCATGCGGAAGCGTTGCGTGGCGGTATCGAGGCGGTGCCGACCACCACCATCGAGGCGGCGCGCGCCATCGGTTTCAGTTCGCTGGAGATTTTGCGTTACGTCGAGTTTCCGCTAGCGATCCGCACGGCGCTCCCTTCCATCATCAACAATCTCGTCAACCTGGTGAAGCTCACAACGGTCGGTTCGGCGATTGCGGTGGGTGAAATCACCTATGCCTCGATCCTGATCTGGACGCAGCGCGACAATGTGGTCGAGTTGATGCTCGTCATCCTCATCTTCTTCAGCGTCATCAATTTCATCGTCGCAAGGGCCGGTCTCTGGCTTGAACGACGCCTTGCGGTTCCGGGGTTCGGCCAATGAGCGCGGTGGTTTCTCAAACGCGGGTGGCAAAGAAGCTGCCCTTCGGTACCATTCTGCTGCTCGGCGTGGTGATATCAGTCGTTCTGTGGCTGATCCTCGACCCCTCGCTCGGTCAGGTGCTGCTGCAATGGCTGCCCTATCTGGCGAAGGGGTTCGCCATGAATGTGCTGATCAGCATTCTGGCAATCGCCATCGGTACCTTCATCGGTGTCCTGCTCGGCATCATGGAGCTTGCGCCTTACCGTCTGGTGCGCGCGCCGGCGCTCACCTATGTGCAAATCTTCCGCAACGCCCCGCATCTGGTGCTGATATTTGCCGCGACCTACATCTTTCCTTTCGAGATCGTCGCCTTCGGCAATTACATTCCCTTCCCGGACTGGATCAAGGCCGTCGTCGGTCTTGCCATTCCGGCGAGCGCCCATATTGCCGAAATCACTCGCGGCGCCATCCAGTCCATCCCGACCGCCCAATGGGAAGCGGCGCAAGGACTGGGCTTTTCCCGTAACCAGACACTGCGCTGGATCATCCTACCGCAATGCGTGAAACGCTCGCTGCCGCCATGGATGAACCTCTATTCCTCGATCACCATGGGCACGGCGCTCGCCTCGCTGGTGGGCGTGCATGAGCTTTTGCACGCCGCCACGGATGCCAGCACCGCCGTGCAGCGCAACGATTTCACCGTCGTGGTCTATCTCACCGTCCTGATGGCGTTCTTCCTGTTCTGCTATCCCGTCTCCCGTTTCACGCAGCGCCTGGAACGGCGCTTCGCTTCCCGCTGATTGGAACACGCCATGTCCGCACCCGCACCACAAAACGCCGCCCAAGCCCCTGTCACCAAAGCACTTGTCGAACTCGAAGGGATTCATCTCTCCTTCGGTGACAATCAGGTCCTGAAAGGCATCGACCTCACGGTCAACAAGGGCGACGCCGTCTCCATCATCGGCCCTTCCGGCTCGGGAAAATCCACGATCCTGCGCTGCATCAACGGCCTGCTCATTCCGCAATCCGGCAAGATCACCGTCGGCGGCACCCGGGTAGACCAGTTGAAAACCGAGGCAGAGCGCATCGCGCTGCGCAAGCGCATCGGCATCGTATTCCAGCAGTTCAACCTCTTCCCGCATCTGACGGTCATGGAAAACATCACCATCGCGCCGATCAAAATTCTCGGCACGCCGAAGGCGGAAGCCGAGCGCCATGCCCGCGAATTGCTGGAGAAGGTCCGTCTTTCCCAGAAGGTCGATGCCTATCCCGGCCAGCTTTCCGGTGGCCAGCAGCAGCGCGTGGCCATTGCCCGTGCGCTCGCCATGCGGCCGGAGCTGGTGCTGTTCGACGAAGTCACCTCGGCGCTCGATCCGGAGACCGTGGGCGAAGTGCTCGCCGTCATCCGCGATCTCGTCAATGACGGCATGACCAGCATTCTCGTCACCCATGAAATGCGCTTTGCCGAGGAAATCAGCGATAATATCGTCTTTACCGAAAACGGCCTGATCGTCGATCAGGGCACGCCGGAACATATCTTCTACAGGTCGACCAACCCACGCATCAACGCCTTCGTCAAGGGTCTTGGCGGGCAGGTGGCGCGGGTGACCGACGGCGAAGGGATCTGACGCCATGGCCGCCGACGAAAAACTAACCCTCCATCTTGCCGAAGCCATCGCCGCTTCCGATCCGTTACGCGATGAAGAGGCGGTCACAATCGCCCGCACGGCTCTGATCGATTTTTTCGCCTGCCAGCTGGGTGGCGCTGCCGACAGAAGCGCGAAAATCCTGATCGATACCTTCACGTCAGGAACGCAAGGCACGGCCGGAATCATCGGCCACGATCTGCGCACCGATGCCTTTACCGCCGCCCTCATCAACGGCCACGCCGGTCATGTGCTTGATTATGACGACGTCCATGGGAGCGTGCGTGGCCACCCCACTGTCGCCATCATTCCAGCCCTTTTGGCTGTTGCGGTCGAGGAAAACTCTACAGCGGATGCCTTCATCGCCGCCTATATCGTCGGGCTGGAGACCATGGCGCGGATTGGCCTGTCGCTCGGCACCAAGCACTACGAAAATGGCTTCCATGCCACTGCCACACTCGGCCCCATCGGCGCTGCGGCAGCTATTGCCCATCTCCTGAAATTCGATCCGCAGACCACGGCCGTGGCACTCGGGCTCGCGGCCACGCAATCGGCCGGGCTTCGCCTACAGTTCGGCTTCGATGCCAAGCCGCTGCATGCCGGGCTTGCCACGCGCGCCGGCCTTACCGCTGCGCGACTGGCACGATCAGGTTTTCAGGGCGCACCGGATTTTCTGGAAAATCCGATCGGCTTTTATTCCGCCTTCGCCTTCGGCGCCGAGCAGCCAAAACGCGTTCTCTCCGGCTGGGGCGCACCCTGGCAGATCGTCTCGCCCGGATTGACGCTCAAGGCCTTTCCCTGCTGCACTGCCGCCCACCCCGTCGCCGTCGGCGCGCTTGCGCTGCGCAGCGCCCATGATCTGACACCGAACGAGATTGAAACAGTCGTTATCACCTTCCCCCCGGGTGGCGACGCTGCCCTCGTCGGCTCAGCCACACCCGCAACCGGCATCGATGCGCGCTTCAGCCCCGAATATGTCTTTGCTGCCGCGCTGACCGACGGAGCAATCGGCATCGGCCATTTCGACGAACGCCCGGCGCGTGCCGATCTGCTCGCACTTTCAGCAAGGGTCTCGCGCCGGCACGATGAGACCGCCCGCCGCCTCTCCCCCGATCCGACCACCCGTTTCGTGGTCATCGATGTGACAAAAAAGGACGGCTCAGTTCTCTCGCGCCGCATAGACGGTCTTCCCGGCATCGACGATCCGACGGAGAAATTCGCCGACGCCACCGGCGGCAACGAAAAATTCGCCGGGATTCCGGCGCTGGTGCGGAGCATGAAGACCGCAGCCGATCTCAGGAAGCTCGAAATTCTTCTGGCAACCGCAATATAACTCGACCGACATGAAGGCATGACCCCATGACCAATACGACCCGCAAAAGACAGATGCATCTCGGCCTTTTCCTGCAGGGCGCCGGGCACCACGTTTCCGGCTGGCGTCACCCCGATGCGGAGGCCGGCAGCGAGAACTTCGATCTGCTCACCCGCGTCACGAAAATGGCGGAAGCCGCAAAATTCGACATGGTCTTCCTCGCCGATGGCCTGACCAGCGGTGTCGACGCCCATCCGTCGATGATCGCCCGTTTCGAGCCGCTGACATTGCTGGCAGCGCTGGCCATGGTGACCGACAAGATCGGTCTGGCCGCCACCGCCTCCACCACCTATGGCGAGCCCTATCACACCGCCCGCGCCTTCGCGTCCATCGACCATCTCAGCCATGGCCGCGCGGCGTGGAACATCGTCACCACCTCCTATGCCCGCACGGCGGCGAATTTTTCCAAGAGCCATCCCGAGCATGACGAGCGTTATGCCGTGGCGGAAGAATATGTAAACGTCGTGCGCGGCCTGTGGGACAGCTGGGACGACGATGCCTTCGTCAAGGACAAGCAGGCTGGGCGTTATGTCGATCCGGAAAAAGTCCATATCCTCGACCACGAAGGCAAATACTTTACGGTCAAGGGCCCGCTCAACATTCCGCGCTCGCCGCAGGGGCACCCCGTTCTCATTCAGGCGGGCTCTTCGGGACCGGGACAGGACCTCGCCGCCCGCACCGCCGATATCGTCTTCACGGCCCAGCAGGCAATTTCCGAAGCGCAGGCCTTCTATACCAGCCTCAAGGCGCGGGTGGCTAAATTCGGTCGCGATCCGGCAAGCGTCGCCGTGATGCCGGGTTTCATGCCGATCATCGGCCGGAGCTTCGAGGAGGCCGGCGAAAAGCTGAAGGAACTGAACCGCTGGACCGACATCAGAAACGCCATGCCGCTACTTGAAGAACGTATCGGCCACAGCCTTGCCGATTACGATCTCGACGGCCCGCTGCCGGACCTGCCGATCTCCGACCAGCTGCGCAGTCGCGCTGAACTCCTGACGGAGCTCGCACGTCGTGAAAAGCTGACAATCCGGGAACTGGCGCTGCGCGTTGCCGCGGGCCGTGGTCACCACATCGTCATGGGAACGGCGAAAGAGGTGGCGGACCGGATGCAGCAGTGGTTCGAAAACGGTGCGGCCGACGGTTTCAACGTCATGCCGCCCTTCTTCCCCGGCGGGCTGGAGGAATTCAACCGCGAGGTCGTGCCCCTCCTGCAGGAGCGCGGCCTGTTCCGCAAGGACTATGAGGGTTCGACGCTGCGTGACCACCTCGGTATCGCGCGACCGGCCGTGCGGGCATAACGGTGTGCGGATGCCCGATCAAAGGCATCCGCATCCACCAAATCCTGTTCATGAAAAGCGGCCCCGGGGCCGCTCCCTTTATGCGGCCACCCTTGCGGAGGCCTGATCGCGCCGAACGGTATTTGAAGTATCGGGGCGCATGGACAATCCATCGTCGCGCTGAGCCGTGCGGCGGTTCAGCTTGAACAGGCTGACAAGCTGAGCCAGCGCATCGGCGCCCTGTGCCAGCGTCGTACTGATTACCGTGGTGCGGGCGCTCATCGCCGCATTTTCCTGCGTCATCCGGTCCAGCCGGTTAACGGCCTTGTTGATCTCGCTGATACCGGCGGCCTGCTCGTCCGCCGCTTTGGAGATCGTGTCGACATTGCCGTCAATATGCCGGACCAGTGAATCGATCTGCTTCAGCGCCTCACCGGTCTCGCCGACCAGCCTGACGCCCTCAAGAACCTCGGTGCCGGAATTGTTGATGAGCGCCTTGATTTCCTTGGCGGCACTGGCGGAACGCTGTGCAAGTTCACGCACTTCCTGCGCCACCACCGCAAAGCCCTTGCCAGCATCGCCCGCCCGCGCGGCTTCCACACCGGCGTTCAGTGCCAGTAGGTTGGTCTGGAAGGCAATTTCATCGATCACGCCAATGATCTGACTGATTTCCCGCGATGCCGTTTCGATACGCTGCATGGCATCGACCGTGCGCTCCACGACTTCGGTGGAAGCAACGGTGGAGGCCCGCGCGCTCTGCACGAGTTTGCGCGTCTCTTTCATATTTTCCGTCGATGAGCGAACGGTCGCGGTGATTTCTTCGAGCGCCGCCGAGGTTTCCTCAAGCGCCACCGCCTGCTCACGCGACCGTTCGGCGAGATTGACGGAGGCTTCGCTGACTTCCTGGCTGCTGCGGGTCAGGTCACCAGTCTGGCCGAGAACATTCTCCAGCGTCTTCTGGAATTCGGCGATGGATTTGTTGAAATCCTGCCGCAGCCTTTCGAATTCGCCGACGAAGGGTTTGTCCAGCGTGACTCGGATATTGCATTGAGACAGCCGCTCGAGCGCAGCCCCAAGTTCCTCGACCGCATGCACCCTGTCCGTCACATCAAAAGCAAATTTCACCACCTTGAAGACGCGACCCCGGTCATCAATGATCGGATTATAGGAAGCCTGAATAAAGACCCGCTTGTTATCCTTGCCAAGCCGCATGAACTGCCCGGTCGAGAAATGACCTCTGCCAAGTTCCTTCCAGAAATCCCGGTAGTCCTGGGATTGGGCATAGGCCGGCCCACAGAAGATCGAATGATGTTTGCCGATGATTTCTTCCGCCGTGTAACCAAGCGTCGTGAGGAAATTTTCGTTGGCGCCGAGGATTTTTCCGTCTGGCGTAAATTCGATCATGGCCTGCGCCCGGGAGAGCGCGGCGAGTTTGCCGTCATCTTCGGCGCTCTTGCGCTTGATCACGGTGATATCGGTTGCGATCTTGACCACCTTGTAAGGTTTGCCGAAACGGAACACTGGATTGTAGGAGGCTTCGATCCAGATTTCATCGCCATTCTTGGCCTGGCGCCGATACTGACCCTGATCATATTCGCCGCGCGACAGCTTTGCCCAGAATGCCTTGTATTCCGGCGAGGCGGCGTCTTCGGAAGACAGGAATATGCTGTGGGCGCGCCCGACGATTTCAGACGGCTGATAGCCAACAGCCTTGCAGAAATTATCGTTCGCTTTCAAAATTTTTCCGGTCAGGTCGAACTCGATGATGGCCTGTGAACGGCTAAGCGCGTCCAGCACTGCAGAAGCGTCCAGACCAAATTTGGAAAAGTGAGACATATGCTTGAAACCCCAACAGTAACCAATATGCGGACCGCTTCACCCCTGAAATATAAAGATGAAAACGGTCAGCCTGCCTGCACGCGAAACTAGCCGGGTACGGTTAAATAGCGATTAATGATGACTTATAACTATCAATCCGAAGCGTCGATTAACTGCCGACATGCTTTGCCGCCGAAATATTCGCCTTGTCTATTTCGAACCGCTTATTTGCCACAGTGCTGATATTTCTGCGTCAACGACGCGATGCGGCCTTTCATCCAAACGGCATTCATTGTTATGGCGGGGTGAAAGACTAGTTTGCAGGAGCGCCGATGACCAAAACCCTGAAATGCGATGTGCTGGTGATCGGCACCGGCATCATCGGTTCCATGGCGGCGCTTTATCTGCAGAATGCCGGGCGCGACGTCGTGCTTCTGGAGCGGGGCGAGGTTGGCCGCGGCGCGAGTTCCGGCAATGCCGGCATTCTGGCCTTTCCCGAGATCATTCCCATCCCAGCGCCGGGCATCATGAAAAAAGCGCCCCGCTGGCTGTTCGATCCGCTGGGCCCGCTCAGCGTGCCGCCGGCCTATGCGCCGAAGATTGCGCCCTGGTTATGGCGTTTCTGGCGCGCCAGCGCCGAGCGAAACTTCCGTCACGGGCTGAAGTCGCTTACGGAAATAAACCGGCTGGCGGCCGTGGAAATGGCCCATGTTGCCGCCATGCCGGAACTATCGCACCTCGTTTCAAAAACCGGAACGCTCGATCTTTACGACAGCGAGGCTAGTCTCAACGCCGCTCGCAAGGATTGGGAAGAAAAACAAAGCGCCGGCTTCACCTTTGAGCGTGTCGGCCGTAACGAGATCGATGCCTTGCAGCCGGGCCTCGCACCGCAGTTCCGCCACGCCATATTCTCTCCCGATGGCCTCCAGGTCTCCAACCCCTATGATTTCACCCGCGCCATCTTCGATCTGGTGGTTGCCCGTGGCGCCAGCCTGCGCAAAGGTGAGGCCGAGCGCATCGATGCCGTCGGCGAAAGCACGATCGTGACGCTCGAAAACGGCGACAAGATCGACGCCGACAAAGTGGTGATTGCCGGCGGCGCCTGGTCGAAAAAGCTTGCCGAAACGCTTGGCAACATCGTGCCGCTGGAGACCGAACGCGGTTACAACACCACCCTGCCCGCTGGAGCCTTCAACCTGACGCGCCAGCTTTATTTCAATGATCATGGGTTCGTCGTCACCCCGCTGTCGACGGGCATCCGCGTCGGCGGTGCCGTCGAACTCGGCGGGCTCGAACTGAAACCGAATTTCCGCCGCGCCGAAGCGATGCTGAAGAAGGCCGGGCGCTTCCTGCCCGGACTGAAGCCGGAGGGTGGGCAGCAATGGATGGGGTTCCGCCCATCCATGCCGGATTGTCTGCCCGTCATCGGCACGGCCCGCGCCACGCCCTCCGTGATCTACGCCTTCGGCCATGGCCATCTGGGGCTGACACAATCTGCAGCAACTGCCCGTCTGGTGACGCAGCTGGCCACCGGCGAGGAGACGGCAATCTCGGTCGACCCGTTCAGGCCAGGACGCTTTTCCTGAAGGAAGAGGCCTTGCCTATTTCACTTGCTGCATGGAATCGTCCGGAAACGTCACCTCTGCGAAGGACGGATAGACTTTGCGCAGGATAGCGACCTGCTGCTGGTCGCTGACCCGCAGTAGATACCATTCCGCACCATCCATCAGTGCCAGGGTATGGGATTTCGCCTCGATCGTCTGGCCACCGGTTTCCATGACCGTTTTCGTCGGAACAAGCGCATAGGGCGTTCCGTCGGGCGTTTGCGCGAGGCTGATCTCCTGCGTGTCCATGGTGAATTCGGTTATCTTGACCGCCGCGAGCGCCATCTGCATCTGCGCCGTCAAGGCGCCGCGCAATTGCTCCACGGTGATACCGGCCTCGCTTGCGATGAATTCAAAGACTTTCGGCGGCACCGTCTTGCTGACAGTTCCAAAATCCTGCGCATTCAAAGCCGCGCTGAACCGCTCGATCTGCGTGCGAAGACCATCCTGTTCGGCAGGCGAAAGATCGCGCGACCAGACAGGATGGGCAATCGCCACCAGCAAGAACAGGCAATATACCAGACGCTTCATGGCTTGGCCTTTCCGGTTATCCGGCATCGCCCGGTTCCCGGACCGGGAACCGCTCATGAATGACATTGCTCAGCGCAGCAGAACGAAACCCGCAGCCGAAAGCGCGACGAAGACGATCAGACCGCCAAGGAAGCCCGCGGATGTGAAGAAACCTGCGACCATGGCCAGCATCAGCACGCATAGCAGCATGGTGCCATACTTCGTCATGGCTAGAAAACCGTTATAGGTCTTTTCGTGCTCGGCGTAGTTCATCTCGGCACCAACTTCGACCGGACCCGTGTGATGTTCGCTCATTCCGCTTCCCCTTTGCTCCATCCGCCATGCCTGTCGCACGAGACGATTTACCCGCGGACGATCGCAGGTCCATGCCGGATTCTCCGGAGCCAGACGTAACATGAAGTCGCCGAAAAGTGCAATGCGTTCTGCGCGAAAGAGCGGCAACGACATGCACCATGACTGCTCCGCCGGGCAAAGTATGCCATAGGGCAACATTCTTTCGCAAACGGTTGAAAAGCGGGCTTCGCCGCGCCGTTTCATGGCGGTTTTGGTTGCTTTTCGAACTGCCTGACCATACACGGGATTCTGTGAGGAGGAACTCTGGGAACCTGTGGCAACGGATGCGCGTGGAGGCGCGGCCGCCGTAGGGATACCGGACTTTGCTCTCCGCCATAAACCCGCAAAGGGCCCGCAAACGGGAAGAGGGGAAAGTAATGAAATCGCTTTTAAAACTAAGCGCGCTGATAGACCTTGTGAGCGAAGCTCTGGGCAAGGTTGCCGGTTATCTCGTGCTCATCTGCTGCCTCGTCAGCGCCGGCAATGCCATGGTCCGTTACGCCCTGAACTATAGTTCAAACGGCTGGCTGGAAATCCAGTGGTATATGTTCGCCTTCATCGTGCTGATCGGCGCATCCTACACGTTGCGCATGAATGAACATGTGCGGGTCGACATCATCTATGGTGCCATCTCTCCGCGCAGCCGCCTGTGGGTGGACATCATCGGCATCGTGCTGTTTCTGATACCCGCCTGCTTTTACCTCGCCTGGCTGTCCTGGCCCATGTTCACGCTTTCCTGGCATCAGGGTGAAATGTCCTCGAATGCCGGCGGTCTCATCCGCTGGCCCGTGAAACTCGTCATCTTCGCCGGTTTCGCCCTGCTGGTTCTTCAGGGATTTTCCGAACTCATCAAGCGCGTCGGCGCCCTCAACGGGCTTTATGCGCTGGATACGAAATACGAAAAGCCCCTGCAATGATCGCGCCGATCTGAACCTTCAGGATATTTCCCATGTTTGAATATGGTATTCTTCCACCACTGATGTTCCTCGGCATGATCATCTTCATGCTTTACGGATTCCCGGTTGCCTTCTCTCTTGCCACCGTCGGCCTCGTTTTCGGCGTCATCGGCATTTTCACCGAGCATTTTTCGCCGGCCTTTCTTCAGGCCCTGCCGCTGCGCATCTTCGGCATCATCTCGAATGACCTGCTGCTCGCCATTCCCTTCTTCACCTTCATGGGCGCGATCCTGGAGCGATGTGGCCTTGCGGAGGACCTGCTTGAGGGAACCGGCAAGCTGTTCGGCGCTATTCCCGGCGGCCTCGCCTATGCCGTCATCATCGTCGGCGCGATCCTTGGCGCCATCACCGGCACGGTTGCGGCTTCCGTCATCACCATGGGCGTCATCTCGCTGCCGATCATGCTGAAATACGGTTATAATCCGCGGCTTGCCACCGGCGTCATCGCCGCATCGGGAACGATCACCCAGGTCATTCCACCCTCCCTCGTCCTCATCGTTCTCGCCGACCAGCTCGGCAAATCCGTGGGCGACATGTATCTCGGCGCGATCGGCCCCTCGATCCTGCAGGTGACGATCTTCATGCTGTTCATCCTGCTGATGTCGATCGTGCGGCCGAAGGACCTGCCGGCGCTGCCGCCGGAAGCGCGCGGCGAGCTCAACCGGGCGCTGGTATTCCGCGTGCTGGCGGGCATGATCCCCTCCATCGTGCTGATCTTCCTGGTGCTCGGCACCATCTTCCTCGGGCTGGCAACACCCACCGAAGCGGGTGCGCTCGGTGTCGTCGGCGCCATGGTGTTGGCCGCGGCACACCGTCGTCTCAGCTGGGACCTTGTCAAGCAGGGCATGCATTCCACCATGCACATCACATCGATGGTGGTGTTCATTCTGGTCGGCGCCACCTGCTTCTCCCTTGTCTTCCAGGGCATGGATGGTTCACTGTGGATCGAACACATGTTGTCGGGCATTCCGGGCGGCCCGATCGGCTTCCTGATCTTCGTCAACATCTTCATCTTCTTCCTCGCCTTCTTCCTCGATTTCTTCGAGATCGCCTTCATCGTCATTCCGATGCTGGCGCCGATCGCCCAGTCGCTCGGCATCGATCTGATCTGGTTCGGCGTGCTGATCTGCATCAACATGCAGACGAGCTTCATGCATCCTCCTTTCGGATTTGCGCTGTTCTACCTGCGCTCCATCGCACCGCGCTCGGTCAAGACATCGGATATCTACATGGGCGCCATCCCATGGCTAGGCATGCAGCTCATCCTCGTCGCCATCGTGATCTTCTGGCCGGAATCCGTCACCTATTGGCTCGACAAGGCACCCGACGTCGATCTGAACTCCATCAAGATCGAGATTCCCGCCTTCGGCAATCAGGGCGGCAACACCATGCCCAATTTCGGCCAGCCGGGCGGGTTGCCGGGCATGCCTAATCTCGGCGAACCGCCGAAGGTCGGGCCGTAAGTGGCGTGTTGTAAGGGCTGGGCGAAACGCTTATAGTTGCGGAGTGGAAGACAGGGTTCCAGCCCTGCCTTCCGTTTGTTTATCGTTTGAAATGAAGCCGGACAGTCACTGACCAGCCTGTCCGGTTTTTCCTAATGACAAACGCAATGCTCAGTGGTTTCCACATCGCATCACATCCACAGTTGAGAGCAAGGCCTTTGCCGAGGTCGGCGTGGCCAATCCTCGCCGACACTCCGGCTGGTATCGGAACCTACTGCTTTTGCGCACAACAGAAATGATCGTAAATCATCCTTTCTTGTCGGGCGCGTGAAGGCATAGGCACACAACAAAAACCCCGGAGAACGAAGTCTCCGAGGTCTTTGCCCGGTCCGCCGCCGTTACCGAATAATCAGAGCTTGCCGTTACGCTGCTGGATCATCATGAACGTATCGAAAGTGTATTCCGCAAGCTGCATCCAGAGATAGCCCTCGCGCTTGAACGCGACCTGGTCCTCGTAGATCTTCTTGAAGTCCGGGTTGGATGCCGAGATGTTGGCGTAAACTTCCAGCGCAGCCTTGTAGCAGGCTTCGAGGATTTCCTGGCTGAAGGGCCGGAGCACCGCGCCCTCCGACACCAGTTGCTTGATGGCGATCGGGTTTTTCGCGTCGTATTTCGCCATCATGCTGGTGTTGGCAAAAGCGCAGGCATCCTGCAACACCATCTGATAGTTCTTCGGCAGGCTGTTCCACTTGTCCAGATTGACGAAGGAATGGATGACCGGGCCGCCTTCCCAGAAGGCCGGATAATAATAATACTTCGCGACCTTCTGAAAGCCGAGCTTGTGGTCGTCATAAGGGCCGACCCATTCAGCCGCATCGATGGTGCCTTTTTCAAGCGCCGGATAGATATCGCCGCCGGCGATCTGCTGTGGCACGACACCAAGCTTCTCCACCACCTTGCCGGCGAGACCGGCAATACGCATCTTCACGCCCTTGAAATCGTCGACGGTATTGATTTCCTTGCGGAACCAGCCGCCCATCTGGGCACCGGTATTGCCTGAGATCATCCCGTAGAGATTGTGCTTGGCGTAAAACTCGTTGAGCAGCTTGTTGCCGTTGCCTTCATAGAACCAGGAATTGGTCAGGCGGGCATTAAGGCCGAAGGGTATCGCCGTGCCGATGGCGAAGGTCGGATCCTTGCCGACGTAATAATAGGAGCAGGTGTGGCACATTTCGACGGTGCCGGATGACACGGCATCGGCCGCCTGCAGGCCGGGCACGATTTCACCAGCGGCAAAGGGCTGAATGGTGAAATTGCCGTCGGTTGCTGCCGCGACGTGCTTGGCAATATCCTCTGCACCGCCATAGATAGTGTCGAGTGATTTCGGAAACGACGACGTCAGGCGCCAGTTTATCTTGGTATTTTGCTGTGCAATGGCAGGCGCGGCCAAGGCTGTCGCAGCAGCCCCCGCAAGCGCGCCTTTTTTCATAAAGGAACGGCGATCCATCTATATCCTCCCAGATATGAACGCTGCCCGCAGCTTTGAATTCCCCTCGTCGCTGTTCAGGCATCGTAGCGAAGTAAGCACGGTTCCAGCCCGGCTGACAAGCACCCGTTCCAAGAATTAATCGCGGAAAAACCGGCGGTTTCGAGAATTTTCTCGACTTCTCCTCCGTATTTTATTTGCAACTGAAATATCCGAGCGACGCCTTATACTTTAGATGCATATATGACCGATAGAACGCAAAACACACGCTTGACTTGGCCCACCGGCAGTCGCACAAATTTCGAAGATTCGTCCCGGAGCCACCATGCCAAAACCCATCATCGCCGTTCCCGCCGACATCAGGCATTTTGCCGGAGCCGACTGGCACGCCGCGCAGAACCAGTATCTTTCCGCCGCTTTGAAGGTGGCGGGCGTCATGTCCTTCATCGTCCCGGCCCTCGAGGATGGCAACGAGGTGGACGCCATTCTCGACCGGGTGGATGGCCTGCTCGTGTCCGGTTCCGCCACCAATGTGCACCCTTCCCTCTACGGCAAAGAGGCGCAGGAAAGCGATGGTCCCTTCGACCCTGCCCGCGACGCCACCAGCCTGCCGCTGATACGTCGGGCGCTGGAACGCGGCATTCCGATGCTTGCCATCTGTCGCGGTATTCAGGAACTGAATGTGGCGCTGGGCGGCACGCTGGCTTCCGAAATTCAGGAACAGCCCGGAACGTGGGATCACCGCAAGCCGGAACATGACGACCGTGACGTCGCCTTCGCCATCCGCCAGCCGGTGCATGTGCGCGAGGGCTCCTGCATCGCGCAACATCTCGGCATGTCAGGCGAAATCCAGATCAATTCGCTGCACCGACAGGCGATTGCCGAGACAGCACCGCGCTTGCAGGTGGAAGCGACCGCCGCGGATGGCACCATCGAAGCTGTCTCCGTCATCGACGCCAAGGGCTTTGCCGTCGGCGTGCAGTGGCATCCGGAATATTGGGCCGAGACGGATGCGCCCTCGCGCGCGCTATTCGAGGCATTTGGCAAGGCTGTTCACGCTTACCGTAACAGCAAGGCCTGATCTTTGCCGATCCCCTCATTCATCCGCCCATAAAAAAGGGGCAAGCTCTGAAAGCTTGCCCCAAGTCCGGGAGGAGGAGTGTTCAGCGCTTTGCGCGTTTCTTCTGGCGGTAAACGTCGGCGACCACGGCGGCAACGATGATCAGGCCCTTGACGATCTCCTGGTAATAGGCGTCGACCCTGAGGAACGTGAAGCCTGAAGTCATGACGCCAAGAATGATGGTGCCGATGACAGTTCCGGTAATCCGGCCAGCGCCGCCGGCGAGCGATGTGCCTCCGATGACGGCCGCAGCGATGGCGTCAAGTTCATACATCACACCCATGCCGGCCTGCGCTGTCTGTGCACGGGCGGCGGTGACGACGCCGGCGAGACCGGCCAGCAGACCGGCAATGGCATAGACCTTGATCAGATGCGCTTCGATATTGATACCGGAAACGCGGGCCGCCTGCTGGTTGGCGCCGATGGCGTAGGTGAACTTGCCATAACGCGTATAACGCAGCGCGACGTGGAAAATGACGGCGACGACGAGGAACACCACGACCGGCCAGACACCTGTACCGATGAAGGTGAAACCGTCAGTCAGACCGGAAATCGGCTGGCCCTTGGTGTACCATTTGGAAAGGCCACGCGCCGTCACCATCATACCGAGGGTTGCGATGAAGGGCGGGATTTTCGTGCGCGCTATAAGTTGCCCGTTGATAAAGCCGGCCAATGCGCCAGCCAGAATGCCGACAGCCAGCGGAATGAAGAAGGGCAGATCAGTCAGCCCCGGATAAAGCGCCCGCGGCCATGTGGATGATTGCCCCACGCTGGCGGCCAACATCGCCGTCAGGCCGACGACGGAGCCGGAGGAAAGATCGATACCGCCGGTGATGATGACCTGGGTCACGCCAACGGCGATGATGCCGATCACCGATACCTGCAGGATCATGATCGTCAGGCGTTGCTGGTTCAGCAAAAAGCTCTGGCCGATGAAAATCCAGCCGAGAATTTCATAAACTAGCGCAATGCCGATCAGCACGAAAAAGATATTGGCCTCGGGCGGGATGCGCCGGTGCGGCTTGCGTCCGGATTTTGCGTCCAACTGTGCGTTGGCGGCGTTCGTAGTCATAATCGTTCCTCCTCGAGAAATCCCGGCGCGCCTCACCGCGATGCGAGATCCATCACCTTCACCTGCGTGGCTTCACTTCTAGCAAGGAAACCCGTCACCCGACCTTCATGCATGACCATGACACGGTCGCTCATACCCAGAACCTCCGGCATTTCGGAGGAAATCATAATGACGGCGACGCCCTGGCGCGCCATCTCGCAAACCAGCTTGTGAATTTCCGCCTTGGCCCCGACATCAATGCCGCGCGTCGGTTCATCGAGAATGAGAATGCGCGGCTTGGTCAGCATCCAGCGTCCGATCAGTACCTTCTGCTGGTTGCCGCCTGACAGGTTCTCGATGCGCTCGTAAAGATGCGGCGTCTTGACGCGGAGCTTGCGGCACATTTCTTCGCAGGCTTCCGACAGCGCGTTTTCCTGCACGAAGCCGTTGGCGACATATTTGTCCTGCAGCACCGCGATCTGCATATTCTCGAGAATATTGAGGATGAGCAGGCACCCGGTATCCTTGCGGTCCTCCGTCAGGAACGCCATGCGGTGACTGATAGCCGTTGTCGGGCTGTCGATCGAAACCGGCTTGCCGTCGATCGAAATCGTACCCGAGGAAGCGGGCGTCACGCCAAATACCGTTTCCGCCACATTGGAGCGTCCGGAGCCGACGAGGCCCGCGACGCCGAGAATTTCACCGGCGCGGACATCGAAAGAGACGTCATGGAAGACACCGTCCAGATTCAGGTTCTTGACCGACAGCACTACGTCACCGATCGGAACCTCTTCCTTCGGGAACATCTGGGTGATTTCTCGGCCTACCATCATGCGGATGATGTCGTCACGCGTCACATCGGTGGACGCGTGGGTACCGATATATTTGCCGTCGCGGAAAACGGAGAACTCGTCGGCGATCTCGAACAGCTCGTTCATCTTGTGGGTGATGTAAACGATGCCGATACCTCGTTCCCTCAGATCGCGGATGATGCGGAAGAGATGCTCGACCTCGCGCTCCGTCAAAGCCGATGTGGGCTCATCCATGATGAGAACGTCTGAATTGTAGGAAACCGCCTTGGCGATTTCGACCATCTGACGGCTGGCGACGGAAAGCTCGCCGACACGTGTTTCCGGATCGAGATCAATGCCCAACCGTTCCAGCAGCGTTTCCGTGCGGCGATACATTTCGCCATGATCGATGAAGCCCAGCCGGTTTTTCGGCTCGCGGCGAATCCAGATGTTTTCGGCTACCGTCATATAAGCCATCAGGTTCAGTTCCTGATGGATCATGGCAATGCCGTTTTCCAGCGCGTCGAGCGGGGAATCGAGACGTATCGGCGCGCCCTTCAGGCGGATTTCTCCGTTATCCGGCTGGTAGATGCCGGCGAGAATCTTCATCAGCGTCGATTTGCCGGCGCCATTCTCACCCATCAGCGCATGCACGGTACCGCGCTTGAGGTGGAACTGCACATCGTCGAGCGCCACAACGCCTGGAAATTCCTTGCGTATGCCATCCGCCGCGAGAAGAAATTCCGCATTCGGCACGGCTCCGCTGGCGCGCACGGCGGCCATTGTCGATGGACTGACGACCATCTCATCCTCCACAATAGACAAAAATACCGGCGACAGGCTCGCCATAAGGCGCCTCGCCTCCGGGGAGGCTTACAGCGCCATGTCGGTCACGACAAAAAGGGCGCTGTAATAGTTTGAATTTACTGAAATTCAATCCTGGCCCGCGTGGGCGCCGAAGCAATTACTCCAGCGCCGTCTAGAACCGGCATCCGCCCGTCATATAGAAAACGGGCGCAGATGCCGGAACGCGGACGTTAGTTCTTGGCCACGTAGTCCTTGACGTTTTCAGGCGTGACGAGCTGGAAGGGAATGTAGACCTTCTTCTCGATCTTGTCGCCCTTGACGAGCTTCAGCGCGGCATCGAGCGCACCCTTGCCCTGCCCTGCAGCGTCCTGGAACACCGTCACATCCAGATCGCCGGCCTGCATGGCCGCGAGAGCATCCTGCGTGGCGTCGACACCGGCGACCACATAGCTCTTCATGTCCTTGCCGGCAGCCTTCAGGGCCTGGATCGCGCCAATCGCCATTTCATCGTTGTTGGCAATGACGGCGTTGAATTCGATGCCGCTGGAGAGCCAGTTGGTTACAAGGTCGGAACCCTGCGTGCGCTGCCAGTTCGCGGTCTGCTCTTCAACCACGGAAATGCCCTTGCACTCGTCGGTCTTCAAAACATCCTTCGCAGACTGTGTGCGCATACGCGCCGCCTGGTTGGAAAGCTCACCCATCATGATGACCGCGTTGCCCTTGCCACCGAGAAGACGGCAAACTTCTTTCGCTTCAAGCGTGCCGGCAACCGTCTCGTCGGAGGCGACGAATGCCTGGCCGTCCGGCAGGCTATCGACGTTCACCGGCTGGCGGTTGACGTAAACCAGCGGAATTTTGGCGTCGGCAGCAAGCTTCGACATGGCCGCCGTCGCATCCGTATCAACGGGATTGACGATGATCGCATCGACCTTGGAGGCGATGAAATTCTGGATCTGGCTCTGCTGCTTGGCAACGTCGTTCTGAGCGTCCTCGACCTGCAGGGTCACACCCTTCAGTTCCTTGGAATAATCCTGCATGCCGTTGCGCAGCACGGTCAGGAAGTTGTCGTCGAACAGCGCCATCGAGACACCGACCGTCTCCGCATGTGCTGCTGTGCCGAGAAGCACAGACATGGCTGCGCCAATGATAAATTTCTTCATTGCGTTTTCTCCTCCATGGCGTCCGGTGCCGCCTCTCCCAACCGGAGGCGAACCCGAAAGCCCGCCGCAACCTCCTCAGATTCAGAAAACGGAATAATGAAACCGATTTTCTGTCTGTTCGATATATTTATTCCATTTTTGGTTCGAACGTCAATGCTTTCTTCGCAGCCCCACTACAAAGCGGCACACAAGGCGGTGATAAAGGGAAATTCCAGAAGAGGCGCGTTCCGGACCGGATTGCCAACGGCAATATCAAGACGCCTTCAGCCTCATTCTCGCCCTTGAGGCGGAGAGCCATAAGCCGTTGAAATCGCGAACACCCGGTTCGAGACTCAGGATCAGGTCTACTATGATGGAAGATTTATTCCACGCCGAAAACCGTCAGCCCTCTCTTCAGAGGGCCGACGGAAGATCCTGTCTCTTCACCTGGAACGTCTATACGATTCACCACGCCGCCGGTAAAAATCTGGGGGCAAACGGATCGGTTGACGAGCGGGTGTGATGGGCGCACAGCGTCTTACAGGTAGGAACCGGGCATGACATCGGGAGGAATCGGGCAGACATATCTGCTGCCTTCGGTCTTTTCCTGCCACTCCTTTTTGGCATTGGCGAGCAGTTCCGGCGAGGTCATCAGCGCAAGACCCGTCAATGCCATCGCCTTGGCGGCATGTGCCATGGCCTTGTGTGCGGCAGGGGCCTTACCCTGTGCCACCACCTGCCAGGTATGCGGATTGGTGCCAATCGCCCAGGCGGGCGTCCAGCATTGTGCCGTCGGCGTCACCCAACTGACATCACCGACATCGGTGGAGCCCGCCCTGAAATGCGACTGGCCCTCGAAATCACGCAGGCCGAGATGCAAAGGCGTCGAGCCGTCGATCTTCCGGTTGGAAAAGACATCATCCTTTATCTGGTAAAGCCGGATGCTGCTTGTGATCGCTTCTTCGGTAAAAGTATCCTGAATGCGTTTGGCGAAGGCGATATCCGCCTCGTCAAAGGCTATGGGCCCAAGCGCAACCATGTTTTCATGCATCGCCGTTTCCAGCGTGATGTTGGGCAGTAGATTGGTGGAAGCGGTATCGAAGACGATCTCCACCTCCGTTTCGGTCATCATGGCAGCACCACGCGCCACCTTGTCCACCCGCGCGGCAAGGTCGAGTGCCTGACGCATTTCCGGGGCGCGGATCAGGTAAAGCACTTCGGCTTTTGCCTGCACCACATTCGCTGCCTTGCCGCCGGTATCGGTGATTGCATAATGCACCCGGCAATCCTGCGGCATGTGTTCGCGCAGGAAATTGACGCCGACATTCATCAGTTCGACAGCATCGAGCGCCGAGCGACCGAGATGGGCGGCGTTGGAGGCGTGGGCCGCAACACCCTTGAAACGGTAAAAATATTCCAGCACGGCAAGATTATTGGTGGAACGCACACCGTTGAAGGGTGCCGGATGCCAGGTCAAAGCCGCATCGGCATCATCGAACAGGCCGGCCCGCACCATGAAGGTCTTGCCGGAACCGCCCTCTTCACCGGGGCAACCATAATAACGCACCGTGCCGGGAAGGTTATTGCCTTTCAGATGCCGGGCGAGAGCAATGGCCCCCATCAGCGACCCGACGCCGAGTAGATTATGGCCGCAGCCATGACCAGTGGCATCGGGTTCAAGCGGTTTTGCCTCGGCCACACCGGCCACCTGGCTCATGCCGGCAAGCGCGTCAAATTCGCCAAGGAAGGCAATAATCGGGTTGCCCTGACCAAATTCGCCGATGAAGGCCGTGTCCATGCCGGCTACACCGCGGCGGACCACAAAGCCGTTTTCCTCAAGCGCGTTTGCCAGAACCCCGGCGGATTGCCTCTCCTCGAATTTGAGTTCGGCAAAGTCCCAGATGCTGTCGCTCAAGGTGGTGAAATCGGGCTTCATTGCCTCGATTTCGGCGGCAATCGACGTCACGGCGTCACGGTTCATGGCTTGTCCTCGCATTCCTGCCCTCAAGGGCGCGCGCAAACGCTTCGGCGGATGGGCCGCCAAATCATTACGGTCTATGATGGAAATGCCCGCGCCGGGGTCCGCCTCCGGCGCGGGCGATAGCGGATCAGTCGTCGACAGAGACTTCCCAGAGGCGGGCATTCGACTGCCAGACCGGCTGGCCCCTGAGCTTCTTCGTCGCGCCCCAGACATCAACCATGTCGTAGAGGAAGATGCCCGGCATTTCCTTCAGCATCAGCTCATGGAACTCATCGAAAATCTTCTGGCGCTTCGTCTGATCGGCCTCGACATAAGCGGCCTTCATCAACTCGATCGCCTTCGGATCATCCCACATCAGGGAGGCGTTCTTGTCCTTGTTGCCGACGTAGAAGGCATACATCAGGGCCGGGTCGAGACGCGGGGCGACCGACTGCGAGATCACCTGATAATTGCCGGAACGGCGGCGGTCCACCTGCGTGGCGTAATCCAGCACCTCGATCTGCACATTGAGACCCGCCTGCTGCATCATGGCCTGCGCCATGACGGCGGCCGGGAAGCTCGGCACGTTGCCACGCTTGTTGGCGATGATGGAGATCGGCTCGCCCTTGTAACCGGCTGCCTCAAGTTCCTTCTTCGCGGCCTCGACATCATAGGCCGGGCGCTTCTTCTGGGTCTCGTCATAATAGACCGAGTCCTGCGAGACCATCGAGCCGTTGGCCTCGCCCGTGCCGTTCGATGCGGCAGCGACCAGCTCGTCGAGATCAAGCGCCATCGCCATGGCGCGGCGCACGCCGGGATTGCTCAGCACCTTGTCGCGGGTCTGGATGTAGAACAGGTTCTTGCCGTTGTTACGAGACACGATGAGCTGCATCTTGTCATTGGTCTTGAACTCCGGAATGAGATCGGGAGAAATCTCAGCCGTATCGAGCACGCCGGATTCCAGCCCGGCCTTCACGGTGGAAGCATCCGGAATGACCATGAACTTGATGCCGTCAGCGAGCGGCCGCTTAGAGCCGACCATGCCATCAGGCTTGCCGTCATTTGCCGGCGAAACATAATCGGCAAATTTGGCAAGACGGATATATTCGCCCTTCTTCCATTCGTTCCACTGAAACGGGCCGGTGCCGATGGGTTTGACGAAGCTGCCGTCAGCGGCGACCGATTCCGGCGAGATCATGCCGCTATAACCGCATTCGGGCCGCGACATCAGGCCGAGGAAAACACCTGAGGGTTTTTCAAGGGTGATCTGAACCGTCGATGCATCCGTGGCCTTGACGGCGGTAACGTGTGCTGCACCGCCCTCCGCGAAATCGTTGAGGCAGGTCCATTTGGTTTCCGGCTTCAGGTAACGTGTCCAGTTCCAGACGACATCCTCTGCGGTGAGCGGCTTGCCATTGTGGAATTTCACATCCTTGCGCAGCTTGAACGTATAGGCGAGGCCGTCAGGTGCAACCTCGACGCTTTCGGCGAGAAGCGGCTTCACCTCACCGGCATTGTTATAACCAACGAGGCCTTCGACGATGTGCAGGATCACCCCGTCCGTATTGCCGTCACGGTTTACGCCCGGATTGCTGCTACGCAGATCGGAGCTTTGCGCGATGGTGATGTCGCGTGCTGCGGCAAAATTGGCGGTCACGAGCAGGGCAACGCCTGCAAGAAGAAGTTTTTTCACTGTTCTACCCTCTTTGTTGTCGTTGATTGTCATTGCTTAAAGCCGTCCCAGCAGGCTTGCGCCAGCCGGCCGATCGTTTCGAGCGCGATGGTGTATCCCGGCGTGCCATCGGGCATTACCTGCGGTACTTCGTCTGTATAGGTGGTGATGATGAAGGACGGCGCGCCGTTTCTGTAGACGATGCCGGCATCCATACGCCCGCGTTTGCCACGACCGCTCTTGCTGGCCACCATGGCCTCGAAAGGCAGGCGGGAGCGAATTCCGTACCGCAAAATCTGGTTTTTCAGCGTCTGCATGGCCCACTCACACAATTGCGGGCTGCAACCGAGTTTCGCCTGCGCTTCCGGCGACGACTGCGCATCAAGAATGGTCTGAAGCAACAGCACCTGGTCCGCCGCCGAGGTGGTGGTGACGGTCTTCAGCGGATGGTCAGCTGCAAGCGCCAGCGGCGGAATGAGGAAACGGTGGTGGGTGTTGGCCATGCCAAGCGATTTGCAATAGCCGTCCACCTCTTCCAGCGTCAGCCTCTCCAGCACCATCTTGGTGCAGACATTGTCGCTCAGCACCATCATGCCGGCGATCGCATCGCGGAGCGAAATGACGATGCCCGGCGTCATATAGCGGAACATGCCGCTGGCAACCTCTTCCGCCAGCCGCTTTTCATAGGTGACGGGCTGGTCGAGATCTATCCGCCCTTCGCTGGCAGCCTTGAGCACGGCCATCATGATCGACGTCTTGCGAGTGCTGCCCGATGGCGTCTCCTCGTTTTCTCCCCGACCGATCTCTTCGCCGGTCAGGAGATTGCGCACCATGAAGCGCGTCACGAAAGGCTGTACATCACAGATAGCATTCAGTTGTTCAGCCACGGTCATTGTCATCTTCCTGTTAAGCTTCATCTTCGAGACGCCATTTGAGTGTCACGCCGCCTTTTTCATTCTGGTCCAGGGCGGGAATGGCCGAGAGAAGCCGGCGCGTATAGGCCTCCCTCGGGCTGTCGAAAATCGTATCGCGGTCGCCCTCTTCGATGATGCGGCCGTCCTGCATGACGACGACACGGTCGGCCACCTGTTCGACCACACCGAGGTCGTGGCTGATGAACAGGCAGGAAAAGCCGTAGCGTTTCTGCAGATCGGAAAAGAGATCGAGCACCTGCGCCCGCACCGTCACATCGAGCGCCGAAACCGGTTCGTCGGCGATCAGGAAACGTGGGCGGCGGGCAATGGCGCGGGCAATCGCCACGCGCTGGCGCTGGCCGCCGGAAAGTTCGTGCGGGTACCGGCCAGCATAGTCCACGCCAAGTCCTACCTCTTCCAGCGTTTCCAGCGCCCGCTTGCGCTTGGCCGCCTGATCGAGACCGGGCACGAGGCGCAGCGCCTCTTCCACCAGAGCCTGAATGGTCATGCGCGGATCGAGCGAGGAATAGGGGTCCTGAAACACCATCTGGCAATTCAGGCGATAGTCATTCCAGTCCTCGTTGCGCTCCCGGCCCTGAAAGCGGATATGCCCTTCGCTTTCTTTGACGAGACCGGCGATGGTGCGCCCCAGCGTCGTCTTGCCGGAGCCGGAACCGCCGACCAGCGCCACGACCTCGCCCTCATGAATGTCGATACTGACGCCATGCAGCGCCCGCTTCGGTTTGGCTTTCTTCAGCAAGGATTTGCGGCCGGCATAATCGACAACGATACCGCGGGCCGAAACCATCGGCGCCTTGGAGGTGTCGATACTGCGCGGCTCGCCGCGGAATGGCAGGGAGGAAAGCAGCTTTTTCGTATAGGGGTGCCGCGGCGCGTCGAGCAGGTCTTCGGTGCGACCCTGTTCGACGATCGCGCCCTTCTCCATAACAACGATGCGACTGGTATAACGCGCCACCATCGGCAGATCGTGGCTGATGAGGAGAACGGCCGTCCCTTCGGCGCGTGTCAGTTCGACCATCAGTTCCATGACGTCACGCTGGATGACGGCATCGAGCGCCGTCGTAGGCTCGTCCGCGATCAGCAAGGCGGGTTTCAAAAGCATGACCGAAGCCAGCATGATGCGCTGGCGCATACCGCCGGAAAACTCATGCGGATAGGCAGCAAGCGCGCCTTCGGGATCGCGGATGCCGACCCGTCTCAGCATCTCGAGAATTTTTTCACGACGCTCTTCCGGCGACAATTTGGTGTGAAGGATCAGGCCTTCTTCCAGCTGCCGGCCAATCGTCATTGATGGATTGAGAGATGTCATCGGCTCCTGGAATACGACGCCGATCTCCGCGCCGCGCAGGCGGCGAAGCTCCCTTGCTGGCAGGGACATTACGTCCTGTCCCTTGTAGATGACCGATCCGCCGATAACGGCGATTGCCGGGGGCAGAAGCGAGATGAGCGCGCGGGTGGCGAGCGTCTTTCCCGATCCGCTTTCGCCGACGATGCCGAAGATTTCGCCAGGCGCAATATCGAAGGAGACGTCCTTGACTACCCGGTGGCCGCTGCCTGCGACCTCCAGCGAAAGGCCGCGCACTGTGAGAAGTGTATTATCAGTCATTTGAGACCTCTCATGCGCGGGTCAAGCCTGTCACGAAGGGCATCGCCCAGAAGATTGATGCCGAGCAGCGTCAGCGCGATGCAGAGACCGGGGAACAGCCCGAGCCAGACGGCCTGCTGAATGAAAGGCCGGCCGGCGGCCAGCATATTGCCCCAGGTGGGGGCCGGCGGCGGCACGCCAAGGCCGAGGAAGGACAGCGCGCTTTCCGAGAGGATGGCCCAGCCGAACATGGAGGTAGCGAGAACCGTGATCGGCGCTATGCAATTGGGCAGGATGTGGCGGAACATGGTGTAAATCTCGCCATTGCCCATTACCAGCGATGCCTCGATGAACTCGCGCTCACGCAGCGACAGCACTGCCCCGCGCACCACGCGGGCCATGGACGGCGTGTAGGCGATGCCAAGCGCAAAGATGATACCGTACTGGTTGGCGCCGAACACCGCGAGAAGACCAAGCGCCAGTAGAATTCCCGGAAAGGCGAGAAGCGCGTTGTTGATCGCCATGATGACGCCATCCACCCAGCCGCGTGCATAACCGCTGACAAGACCTATCAGAGTGCCGCAGATCGTCGCGAAGCTCACCGTCAGGAAACCGATCCAGACGCTGGCGCGCGCGCCGACCATCAGGCGGCTGAGAACATCGCGCCCGAACTCGTCGGTGCCGAGAAGATGGCTTGGACCCGGTGCGGCCAGACGCGAAGCGAAACCGAGCTTCATCGGATCATAGGGCGTCCAGAACAGGCCGGTAATGGCGGTGATGAGCAGGAGGGCGATGAGAATGCCGCCGATAAGCCCGTTGAGTGTGAACTTTTTCATTCGGCAACCACGCGCGGATCGAAGAGGGGATAAAGAAGGTCGACGACGAGGTTGACCAGCACGTAAGACAGGGAAACGAACAGCAGGCAGCCCTGTATGACGGGGTAGTCGCGCGCGAAAATACTGTCGACCATCAGCCGTCCCAGCCCCGGAATGGTGAACACCGTCTCGATGACAGCGATGCCGCCGAGAAGATTGCCGAGGATGAGGCCGATCATCGTCCATGTCGGGCCAAAGGCGTTCTTGAAGGCGTGCCGCCAGAGCACTGCGCTTTCCGACAGCCCCTTGGCGCGGGCATGGGTGATGTAATCCAGCCGCAGCACTTCCAGCGTCGAGGCGCGCGCCATGCGGATCAGAACGCCCATTTCGTGGATGACAAGCGTCATCACAGGCAGGACGAGATACAGCATGCCCCCAACGAGATTGTCGCTGATCGACACATATCCCAGCACCGGCAACCAGCCAAGCTTGAGGCCGAAGAACAGCAGCAACAGAAGGCCCAGCCAGAATGTCGGGATGGACAGGAGCAGGGTCGCCGTTCCCACCAGCGCAAGATCTGTCAGGCTGTTCTGTTTCCAGGCCGCGATCACACCCGCCGGTACCGCAATCAGGCTGGCGAGCAACACGGCGACCACGACGATCTCGGCGCTGACGAGAAAGCGCGAGACGACCAGCGGCAACACCGCCTCGTCGTTGACGATGGACCGGCCGAAATCCCCCTGCACCACATTGCCCGCCCAGATGACGAATTGTTGCGGCATGGACTTGTCGAGGCCGAGTTCAGTCCTCATCGCCTCGATCTGTTCCGGTTGCGCCATATCGCCCAGCATCAGGGCAGCCGGATCGCCCGGAATGAAGCGGATGAGCGCAAAGACCGTGATCGACACGAATGCGATCGTCGGCAGCGCCATCAAAAGACGGCTCAGTATGAATCTTATCATCGGTTCCCCACGATTGATGGCCGGGAATGACATCCGGCCTCTATCGGTTTCGTTGCTGGTGACTATGACGGATTGAGAAATATCGCGCAATATTATGCGTAAACGTCATATAGCTATGCAGAATGGCGGCGCGTTTCATCCTGATGAAGACAATGAGATTTCCCGCCCAAAATCCCGTTTTCAGTCGATTTTTTGCGAAAGCTGAATTTCCCGCTTCAACGCATTGCTAAGCGCCTGCGCAGCGATGGACAACGGTGCACCGGAAGCCCGAGCTAGACCGAATTCCTGCGTCGCCTGCGGGACGAATGGTCGGGCAATGACGGGAAGATGCCGGTAGAGATTCGCATAAAAACTGCTGATGATCGTTACCCCTAGCCCGTGGGCGACATAAGCGCATGCGGAACTGTTGGTATGGGTCTCGATCTTCACCATCGGCTTGACGCCGGCCTTCTTGAACACTTGATCGAGCGCCATACGGTTCGGCCGCTGGCGACCAATGAGGATCAGCGGAATATTGCGCAGGTCCTTGACGGTGATCTCGGAGAATTCAGCCAGCGGATGATCCTCCCGGACCACGCAGACGCTCTCGCCGGTCGCAACGCGCTCGACATCGATGCCCGGTCCGATCTCGCCTTCCATCCGCAGGAAACCCAGATCGATCACCCGTTCCCCCACAAGCTTGTTGATGGCCGTCGTCGTTTCGAAAAAAGTCTCGATGCGCACGCCGGGAAAATCCCGGACGTAATCAATCAGCATGGCGGGCGCGAAATTTTCCCACATGCTGCTCGGCAGGCCGATGCGGACGATTTCCGGACCCGCCGCACCGTTGCGCAGATCTTCGGCGTGGCCGGACATACGATCAACTGCCAGCAGCACATTTTCCGCATCACGGGCAAGAAGTGCAGCCTCCGGCGTCGGAATGAGCCTCCCCTTGTCACGGGCAAACAGCGTCAGCGACAGATCCGCCTCCAGCTGCGCCAGGAGCCGGCTGATACCGGATTGGCTCAGCCCCATGGCCTTGGCGGTGGCGATGGTCGAGCCGGTGGAAAGAAGCGTTCGCAGGACTTCGAGCTGCTTGATGTTCATAAGGCCAGCACCAATGGATGAAAAACGAGCGGGTATCGGTTCAAACCTTTTGCCGCCGATAGTGCCTCATGTCACCGGTTTTTTATCTCAAGCTCGATAGCCGCCGACAGTTTCACGTCTTAGACCGTGTCATGCGTGGCGATGCTTACATCGCCCGATACGTCGCCGCCGTACTGCTATGACGGCATCGGACGGGCAAAAAGGTCGCTATTCTTCGCGGAAGGCGCGGCTGATCTGATCGGTCAGTGGTTTGGCGATATAGGACAGCGCCGTCCTTTCGCTGGTCTGGATGAAGGCCTCGGCAGGCATGCCCGGCACCAGCGGCGCATTGTTCAGCTTTTCCCGCTCGGAGACCGGTACAGAAATCCGCGCCAGATAATAGGAAAGACCGGTGCGCTGATCGGTGGTGATGTCAGCCGCGATACGGCTGACATGACCCTCCAGTTCCGGCGTGACCCGCTGGTTGAAGGCGGTCATGCGCAGCATGGCCTTTTGCCCCACCTGCAGCTGGTCGATATCCTTGGGCACGATCTGCACCTCCAGCGCCAGCTCGTCTCCGTCTGGCACGATCAGCATGATCGGATCGGCGGGCGTCACCACGCCGCCGACCGTATGCACGGCCATTTCATGCACCATGCCGGATTGCGGCGCGACGATATCGATGCGCTTCAACTCATCTTCGGCGGCGACCTTGCGCTCGACGAACTCGCCCATCTGAGCCTGTATCTCGCGCAGTTCCCGGCCGACCTCGGTGCGCAACTCCTGATCGATCTGCAGGATTTGCAGCTTCGTTTCGGTGATGCGCCCCGCCGTCTGCGCCTGATAGGCAATTTTTTCACCACGCTCGCCGCCAAAGGTCGCGGCCTGTGTCTGCAGGCTGTTCAGCCGCTGCACGGACACGACGCCCTGTTCACGCAGGGATTTTTGGGAGGTGATTTCCGCTTCCAGTACCGCAAGGCCGTTATTGTAAGCTACCTCCTGCGCCTTCAGCCCTTCGATTTCATGCTCGAACTGGGTGATGCGTTCGGCAAGCTGCGCCTTGCGGCCCTCACGGTAGGATTTGCGGAATTCGAACAGCTTCGTTTCGCTGCGCATGGCGGAGGCGACATCGGGATCGTCCCTGCGCGCTATCAGAGCCTGTGGAAAGATGAGTTCGGCAAGGTCGTCGCGCTCCGCTTCCAGCCTTGCCATGCGCGCGCCAAGCTCATCCAGACGCTTGGTGACGATGGCGAGATTGGCGCGGGTCTGGGTCGCGTCAAGACGCATGACCACGTCACCCGCCTTCACCCTCTCTCCCTCATTCACCAGGATTTCGCCGACGACACCACCCTTAGGATGCTGCACCTTCTTCGTATAGGAATCCACCACCAGGTGACCGGAAGCGACCACCGCGCCGGCAAGATTGGTCGTTGCGGCCCAGCCGCCGACACCGGCCAGTAGTGCTGCGCCTGCGGCAAGACCGGCAAGAAGATGTTTGCGGATGGAGCGGGAGACATGGGTTCGCTGATCAATGTTTGGCATCCGCATCTCCTTCCTGGCTCTGCTCATCCTGAACATCGTCCACCAGCGCGGGTTTGGGTTGGACATTGGCAACGACACGCAGCGGCGAGACGGCCTGGGCGGATGCTATAAATCCCTTGGCAGCCTGCGCCTGCGGAACGCGCAGCACCTTCGACAGCACCTCATCGCGTGGACCGAAAGCCTTCATTCGCCCCTCTTCCATCATCAAAATAAAATCGACGGCGCCGATGGCACTCGGCCGGTGGGCAACGACAACGGCAATGCCGCCTCGTGCTTTGACCGATGTAATGGCCTTGACCACAGCCGCCTCACCTTCAGCATCGAGATTGGCGTTCGGCTCGTCCAGCACCACGGTAAAGGGATTGCCGTAGAGCGCGCGGGCAAGACCGATGCGCTGGCGTTGTCCGGCCGAAAGTGCAGAACCCGCCTCGCCGATATCGCTGTCATAACCTTTTTCAAAGCGCAGGATCAGTTCATGTGCACCGGCCGCCCTGGCCGCTGCGATGATGGCCTCCGGATCGGGATTGTCGTCGAAACGGGAGATATTCTCGCCGATCGTGCCATCGAACAGCTCCACCCCTTGCGGCAGATAACCGATATGGCGGCCAAGCGTTTCGCGATCCCATTGATCAAAGCTCGCGCCATCCAGCCGCACCTTGCCGGCGGCGGGCATCCAGGCGCCGGTGAGAATGCGCGCGAGCGAGGATTTGCCCGAGCCGGAAGGGCCGATGACACCGAGCGCGTTTCCGGCGGTTACGACAAAACCAAGCCCTGTGACGGTGGGTTTTCTTTCTCCCGGCGGAACGATGGTGACATTCTCGACCCGCAGTTCCTTTTCGGGCTTTGGCAGGGCCATGGCGGCGGCATTGGCCGGCATCTGCGCAAACAGCTCTCTCAGCCGCGCCCAGCTCTGCCGGGCGGCCACGAAGGACTTCCAGTTGGAAATGGCGAGATCGACGGGCGCCAATGCCCGGCCCATCATGATCGAGCTGGCGATCATCACGCCGCCCGAGGCTTCCTGTCTGATGACCAGCCAGGCGCCAACCGCCAGAATCGCCGATTGCAACACGACCCGCAGCGATTTTGCGAGATTGCCGAGACCACCGGCCACGTCACCTGCCTTGCGGTTGGCGGCGAGGTAGGCCTCGTTAGAACTCTGCCAGCGTTTGCCGAGCCGGCGGCCAAGCCCCATGGCCTGCACGACCTCGGCATTACGGCGCGAGGCTTCCAGCTGCCGGTTGCGGGCCATGTTTTCTACCATGGTGTCGCGGATCGGCTTTTGTGAAAAGATGTTGGTGAGGATCGTGAGCGATACCAGCAGCACGGCGCCGGCGAGCGCGGTCACGCCGATCCAGACATGAAACAGAAAACATAGGCCGAGATAAAGCGGCATCCACGGCAGATCGAAAAAGGCCGTCGGTCCGGTGCCGGAAAGAAAACCGCGCACATTGTCGAGATCACGCAGCGGCTGCAACCCGTCACCCGGCATGCGGTTGACGAGCGGCAGGCGCACCACCGCGTCATGCACCCTGCCGGAATAACGCATGTCGAAATCTTCGCCGATGCGGATCAGAACACGCGCGCGGATGATATCGAGCAGGCACTGGAAACCGTAAAGGCCAAGCGCGAGAAGCGCGAGCCCGACCAGTGTCGGCAGGCTGCCGCTGGCCAGCACCCGGTCATAGACCTGCAGCATGAACAGAGGCGACGTCAGCGCCAGTATGTTGACCACGCCACTGACGAGGGCGACACCGAGAAACGTGCTTTTAAGAGGCGAAACAACCGCCGCAGTGAGGGACTGCGGCGGTGTCTGCTGGTGGTTTTGAAAGCCCACAGCCTGTTTTTCCTTTACGCGGCAAGCGCCAATGCGCTGGCGAAAATGAAGTCCGATGCGTCGAGTACATTTGCATCGACGCCATTCAGCGTGATAGAGACGGAAGCGTCTGTTGCGGAAAGGATAACGGCATTTCCGTTATCATTATACCACAACAAATCGTCCACCGAAGTTGCGCCCCAGGCCGAGACATCAAGCGTATCCGTGCCGTCCTGATAGCCGTAGGTTCCGGTCGGTCCGGCCTGCACGACATCATTGCCGCCGGAGAATACGAAGGTATCCGCGCCGGCAAAGCCGGTCAGGGTGTTGGAGGCAGCCGTATCCTCGATCACCGTGCCAGTGGCCGCAAAATAATCATAGAAGCCGGCCAGCGAACCGAAGCGGGCAAGCTGGTAGACGGCGAGATCGAGAAGATCGCGGGCACCGGCCAGCGAATAGGCGCTGTCAGGGTCGATCAGCAGTTCCTGCTGGCTGACCGCGATGCCGCTGGTGGACTGGCTGTAGCCGGTGCCCAGAACGATGCTGTCGACCGAACCCGTCAGGTTGCCCTGGGAGTATTGCAGAGCGCCGCTCATGACGATGCCCTTGCCGCCGGAGCTGCCATCGCCCCACGCCTCATAGGTCGTGTTCGGATCGATGGTGGTGGTGGCGAGAGAGCTGGTCTGAGCGTCGTAGAACGCACCATAGGTCGAACCGAAACCGCTCGTCCAACCGTTGAGGTAACCGATCAGGTCGGAGGAAGACTGCGTCAGTTGAATTGTGGTAGCCATAGGTGTACTCCTTTGCTGGCCTATAGAGGTACCTTCGTCCTGTAGCGAAGGCGTTTCATCTCCGGGACGGGCTGCAACCCAGCCCGGAGAATTCTTCCGCGTTTTAGAACTTCACGTTCATCGTCGCGATAAAGGTGCGGCCCGGCGCCGTGTAGGCGCTTGCGGCCGGGATATATTTGCGGTCCGTCAGGTTGTTTACGGCGAAACGAAGCGTGGCCTTGTCGTTGAAGGCATAGGAACCGTAGAGGTCCACCGTCGTATAAGGATCGGTCACCTCGCGCAGATTGCCCTCCGTATCCAGCGTGCGCGACTGGGTCGGCGTGACGTGGTTGAGCCTTGCGCCCAGCGAGAATTTTTCATCGAAGAAACGCATGCCGCCATCGAGCGTCAGTTTCATCTTGGGCGCGACATCGCCGGGCCAGGCAACGATTTCACCTGATGTGGTGGTCGTGCTGTTGGAAAAAACCTGTGTCTTTTCAGGCCATTCCGTTTTCAGAACCGTCGCCGAACCGCCAATCCAGAAACTGCGGGCGTCGTAGTTGCCCTCCAATTCCAGCCCGCGCATATAGGTCGTGCCATCCAGATTGACGAAGCTGGTATAGGTGCGGTCGAAGACCTGATCCGTGACGAGATGACCGAGAGCGATGTAGTCCTTCACCTCCCGGCGAAAGGCGGCCATTTTGATGCGCAGGGTATCATCGTCCAGCAGCACGCCGTCGAAACTCATATTCGCGCCAATTTCGTAGGTCGTCGCTTTTTCGGCGCGTAGAGACTGGTTCGGAGCGTATTCGTATCCGGCGCTATCACCCGGGCGCGCACCGGCGAAAAATGTCTCGAGAATTGTCGGCGGGCGCAGGCTCTTGGAATAGCTCACATAGGGGCGGAACCAGTCGACGGGTTTCAGTTCGATGGTGGCGGAGGGCAACCAGGCGCTGTAAGTGCGATCGATATCGACCTCATGCGACGGGTATTCGGTGACCGGTGTCTTGGTGGTTATACCGGTGCCCGGCATGCAATTGGCCGATGTCCGCGGCCAGATGCTGGCGAGAAAAACGTTATAGCGGGATGCCCATACGGGGAGATTTGCAGGCAGAAAGACCTGATTGAAGTATTCCAGGGCCGTATAGTGATTGCGAACAAGATCGCAAGGCACACTTGTCGTTACTATCGATTCCTTGAAACTATAATAGGTCGCAGATCCTTTCAGGCGCGACCAGTCGTAACGCACCCCGCCACTCAGAGTGATCCAATCGGCCGGCTCCAGTTCACCGTTTAAAAACAGACTGGCCACATCGCGCCGCCCGGCAGGGCTGAAAGACGTGTAGCTGCTTGCAAAGGAGGGATTTTGCGCAATTGTGGCACTCGTCGCAACGGATGTCGCAATGTCCCGAAAGGCTTCGGCTCCGTAGTTCAAGCTGAGCGCACCAGCCCTGGTGTCGAAACGACTGGTATTTTCCAGACTGCCGCCGAAACTGCGCAGGCCCATGTCAAGATTCGTCTCTACCGCATAAGTGCGCGCCGCCCGCAATTCATGCGTCATATTATCGTTCAGCCACAACGACGACTTGAAGTCGATGAGTTCGCTTTCCGGGTCCCAGTCCAGCTTCGCGACGATGCTGTCATTTCGCACGCCTTCCCGATCGACCACCGTGGAAGCACCCTGCACGAAATCATTCTGCTGGTGCATCCACGAAAGCGACGTCTGCACATCCCCGAAGTCGCCTTCACCCTTGAAAAAGGTCGACCAGCCGTCACGGCCTAGAAGGTCTTTCATCGTTAACGCGGTGCTCAGGGCCTCGCCTTTTGTTCCAATCTTGTATTCATCCATGATCGTGCGGCTATAACCTGCGACGAAAGAGAGAGGGCCGTCCGGTTCGCGAACCGCGGCCAGAACGGAACCCTGGAAATCGTAACCATTGCTGCCGCGGGAGACATTTACCTCTGCACCTTTATTTGCACCTTCGGGTATCAGATCGGCGGCGCTGACGGTGCGGAACTCGACCTTGCCGCCCAGTGAACCGGCATTGCCGGAAGTGGCACTGGTCATTTTTTCGACTTCGACGGCGCGAATAAAGGCCGCGTCTACATAGGCTTGACCGTTATTGGCGGAATAAATAGAAGCGCCGCCGGTGCTGTAGCCCCGCTGCGCGTTCTGCCGCGCGCCATCGATGGAGACGACCACACGGCCACTTTCCTGCAAGCCGCGCACGTTGGGCGAAACGGTCGGGAAGCTGCCATTGCCCTCGCCGGCATAAACGCCGGAGACCCGGTTGAAGACATCGCGCGTGTTGCGCACGCCGGCCGACTGGATCGCCTCGCGGCTGACCACGCTGACGCTGGCAGGCGTGTCGTAAACCCAGTCGGGCGTTCCCTGATAACCGGCGCCGGCAAGGGAATTGCGCCCGGTCTTGCCGGTCACGGTGATGGTTTCGAGAACCGTGCTACCCGCCGCCCTGGAAAGATCGACAGTGGATTCCCCTGTGCCGATGATCACCGTTCTGCCATTCCCGGCAATGCGGAAATTGATACCCGTACCGGCGAGAAGTCGCGACAGAGCCTCCCGCACCGTAAAACTGCCGGTGACGGCATTGGTGCGCACATTACCGGCCGTCGGCGTGGCAAGCGTGACCTGAAGGTCGGATTGCCGGCCGAAAGCACTCACGACTGACGACAGCGACTGGGCGGGAATATTGAATGGGCGCGTCGCCCCCTGCTCACCGCCCGGTTGCCTGGAATTTGCGGCATCCGCTCCAGTCTGGGCAAGAACAGGCGGTGCGAATGAAATGGCGATCGCTGTTGTCGCCAGCAACACGGCCCTGCGGGTCTGCCCTGCGGTTTTTTCCCCTGAACCGGTCCTGCATATCTGGAGGCGCATAATGCTTCTGTCTTCCTGTCTTTCGCTCCGGACATATCTTGACCGGATTACTCAACAAAAAGACGATTGCCACGGCGATTTTTTTCAGGCTTTTGGAAGAAATTTTATAAACGACTGAAAGTAAATAATATTTTCCGCTTCTGACCGTTTCAGAAGCGGGTGATAATGCGGGCCGATCCGCCAATCGCATGCACCTTGCCCTTATAGGGTTCCACAAGCGCTTCCAGCGCCCGGTCCGGGTCGCGCAGATCGTAAAATCCCGTCACCTTCTGCTCGGCCAGCCGCTTGTCGGCCATGGTCAGCCATGCGGGATGGTAACGCTGGATCTGCTCCACCACCGAGCCAATCGTTGCGTCGACCACATAGAGTTCGCCCTTGCGCCAGCCGCCAATATCCTCGACAGGAACATTCTCTTTGCGGATCGCACCGGTGGCGTCGACAACCAGCATCTCGCCCGGCACAAGCCGCGTTGGCGGCGCGTTGCGGAAGGAGGCTTCCACGGAACCATGGGCAAGTGCGACCTGCGTCATCCCATCCGTCAAGTCGACATCAAATGCCGTCCCCAGCACCTGAACGGTGACGTTCTTTGCCTCCACGACAAAGGGGCGGGCTTTATCCGGCACGACATCGAAAAAGGCTTCGCCCTTCAGCACCTTCACGGTGCGGCGGCCATCCCTGAAATCTGCGGAAAGCGCACTTGCAGCGGCAAGTTCTACCCTGCTGCCGTCTTCGAGGGTGATGGTGCGCCTTTCGGCCGTGCTGGTCTGATAATCCGCTTCAAGGCGAACAGAAAATGTCGGGATTAACAGCACCACAAGACAGAGCGATGCCGCCGCCACGGCGGCACCTGCATAATGTCTGACGGACCAGCGCCGCCGGGTTGGACTTATTGCAGCCTTGCCCGGCAGATGGGCAGCATCTTCCCAAAGGTTCTTGAATTCCGGTTCGACCAGGCCGAGGTTCCGCCAGATCTTGCATGTCCGTTCCCAGGCAAGGCGATTTTCCTGCGAGGCAGCCAGCCATCGCTCGAACTCCGCCTTCAATCGCGGTTCCGTCGCGCCCCCCTGCAGCCGCAGCAGCCAGTCGGCCGCCTCTTCCGCCTTCCCGGTCGGCAACTCAATCTTGTTATCGGGATCAACAGTCATTGAACCGGGCCAGTTCCTTTGCGGGGCAGACGGGAAGGGTCGTCTCTCTCAATTGCTATAAAGACGTTTGACGACGGGATTTTTTTCACAAGACAGGACAATAAGGCTATTTTACTTCATTTCTCTGGTAATCGCGACAATGCTGCCCTTTATAAGACGGTGGGCGCTGGCCACCGATACGCCAAGATGACGCGCGATCTCTTCCATATTGTAACCGCCAAATCTGTGCATTTCCAATGCCACCCGTGCCTGAACCGGCAGGCCGGCCAAAATAGTCTGCATCTGCCGGACTTCATCGCAGAAAAGCGCATGTTCCTCCGGGGTGCCATTATCCTGCGGCATGCCCCAGAAAGGCGTATCGTCCGGCCGTTCCCGAAGGTCCTGCCGGCTGCGTCGGCGATTATCAAGGGCAAGATTGCGAACGATGCGGAAAAGATAGGATTTGAGATTGGTGGGATTGCCGGAGGCTTCGGGAACGAATTTCAGGAAGGCTTCCTGAACCACGTCCTCCGCATCCGCGCGTGACCCCAGAATAAGGGCGGCGTATTTGATCAGGTCGACCCTATGCGCGACGTAAGCGTTATAACGCTTGTCATCTTCCCGTATGCCCATGTCTCAACCGAGAGAAATTCGAGGGATGGACGAAACCCGCCGAGGCCTGATTGGCCGCGCAGTTCTGCCGTTCATAGCTCTAACATCCAAAAGCGGCATCGAACAGATATTTCATGACAATTATTATCAAGAATTAAGCCGGTAGCGGTCTATGCTTGACAACCTGCCGGCGACGGGAACCCGGCCACAGATGCGGCCGGGTCTTGCTCTCTCAGATAGCGCCGTCGACGATAACCATCGGCCTGCCCTGCGAACAGGGCTCGATGCGGGCATCGATGCGATAGATATCGCGCAGCATGGCAGGCGTGATCACCGCTTCGGTACTCCCGCTCACCACCATTTCACCGCGCGCAATCACCATCGTATTTTCGCAATAACGAAGCGCATGGTTGAGGTCATGCAGGGCGATCAGCACGATCATGCCGGTTTTCTGCGCGAGATCGGAGACGAACCCCAGAACCTCGATCTGCCGGTGAAGATCGAGTGCGGAGGTCGGCTCGTCCATCAGCAGCACTTCCGGTTTGCGGGCGAGCGCCTGCGCCAGCGACACAAGCTGCCGCTGGCCACCGGAAAGTTCGCCGAGGCCACGAAAGGCAAGGTCGTGGATTTTCAGCGCCTTGAGAATAGCGTCGATCTCGAACAATTCATCGTCATGAACGCGCCAGCCGCCGCCCTGCTTGGCCGAAAGAAGCACGGACTCATAAACCGTCAGCACGGCGTTGGCGCCGGTATCCTGCGGCATGTAGCAGATGGCGCGCTTGCCGCGGGCCGTGTCCGACAGTTCAACCAGGCCGGGGCCGGAAATGAGGCTGGCGATACGCTTGAAAAGCGTCGACTTGCCGGCGGCATTGGGGCCGATCACGGCCGTAACGCTGCCGCTTTCCAGCGTATCGATGCCGACCTTGGAGAGAACGGTGGTGCGGCCATAGGCGGCCCCGACATCCTTCAGTGCGAGCATTACCATGCGCGTCTCCTGTTGCCGAAAATAAGCGCGAAGAAGAAAGGTACGCCAACAAGCGCCGTGATGACGCCGATCGGCAGGATCGCACCGGGAATGAGGATCTTGCTGATGACCGAGGTTGCCGACAGAAGCAGCGCGCCGCAGATGATCGAGCCGGGCAGGAAGAAGCGCTGGTCTTCACCCACCACCATGCGGGCGATATGCGGCCCGACCAGACCGACAAAGCCGATGGTGCCGACAAAGGAAACCGGGATGGCGGCGAGAAGGCTGACCGTCAGCATGGTCGTCAGCCGCAGCCGGCGCACATTGATGCCCATGCTGGCCGCCTTGTCGTCGCCAAGCCTGAGTGCCGTCATTGCCCAGGCTTGGCGCATGAACAGCGGTACGGTGACGACGAGAATGGCGGCGGTGATATAGACCTTGTCCCAGGTCGCCTTGGTCAGACTGCCCATGGTCCAGAACACCACGGCGGCAAGCGCCTGTTCGGAAGCCAGATATTCGAGCAGCGACAGCGCCGCATTGAAGGTGAAAACCAGCGCGATGCCGAGGAGCACGATGGTTTCGACCGTCACGCCGCGCATCGTCGAGGCAAAATGGATGAAGAGCGCCGCAATCATCGCCATGATGAAGGCGTTGATCGGCACCATGTAATGCACCGCCCCCGGAAAGATCGCCACGCCGCCGACAAGCGCCAGCGCCGCGCCGAAGCTTGCAGCAGCCGAAATGCCGAGCGTAAAGGGGCTGGCAAGCGGGTTGGACAGGATGGTCTGCATCTGCGCGCCCGCAACCGAAAGCGAGGCACCAACGGTAACCGCCATCAGCGCGATCGGCATGCGGATATCCCAGATCACCACCCGAAGCTGGTTTCCGACGGCCGCCGGATCGGCAATGGTCGCCAGAACTTCCGACAGCGTATAACGCGCCGGGCCGAGCGCCATGTCTGCGGCCATGCTGAAACACAGGGCAAGGAAAAGCCCGACGAGGATGAGGATCCTGCGTGCGGCAAGGGCGCGATATTGATCGCGCCCGCTGACGCCATCGGCGCTTTCATTCAGCGAAGTCATTGGTTCAAACCTTTTTCGAGCGAGGCGAAATAGCCCGGCTTATAGGTGACGGGGAGGAATTTCCGGTGGAATTCCTCAAAATTCTTTTCCGGATCGAGATCGGCGAAGAGATCGGGGTGGAACCACTTGGCAAATTGCTGGATCGGGAAGAACTCGTAAGGCGCGCCGTAGAACTGGTGCCAGACGGCATGGACATTGCCACGCTTCACGGCATTCAGTTCCGGAAACGGCGTGCGCTTCATCAGATTGGCAAGCCTCTGACGGGAAAGGGCCATATCGGCGCCGCGTCCGACGGGAACGAACTGGTTGATGTCGGATTCCGCCGCCCAGTTGGAGCCGGTGACGATGACGTGGTCGGGATCGGCAATCACCAGCTGCTCGGGATTGAGATCACCGAAGGTCGTCTTGATGATGCCGTCGGCGATGTTGTGGCCACCGGCGAGATCGACCATCGCGCCGAAATTGACCGGGCCGAAGGTGCGGCAACAATTGTCCTCGCCAGAAATGCCGGGTGCACGCTCTATGAAGACCTTCGGGCGTTTCAGATCCTTGACGCTGGCAAGCCGGTCGGTCACGCGGGCGATTTCAGCCCGTCGATAGGCGATGAATTCCTTGGCGCGCTCTTCGGCGCCGAAGAGCTTGCCGAGGATTTCGATGGAAGCTTCGCTGTTCTTTTCGGGATCGATGCGGAAATCGAGATAGATGACCTTGATACCGGCAGCCGCGGCCTTGTCTTCGAAACCGCTTTCCTTCGCGGATTTTTCCGCTTCCAGATTGAGGGTAATCACATCAGACGAGAGGGTGATGGCCGTTTCCAGGCTGAAATCACCCTGCGGCACATAACCGAAACGCGGCAGTTTTTCTATCTCAGGGAAACGCTCGACATAGGCAGCGTAGCTGTCCGGGTCCTTCTTGAGGAGATCGTCACGCCAGCCGACGATGGTATCGAAGGTCTGATCGCCCCTGAGTGCCGCGATGACATGCACCTGGCGGGCTTCACCAACGATGACACGCTTGGCCGGCAGGTCCAGCTCGACCTTGCGTCCGGTGACGTCGGTAATCTCCCCGGCCTGCGCCGCCGCGGCGAGAAGGGAGAAAGCCAGCACCGCAAGATGCCTGAGAGCGTTGGGCCGCATGAGAAATCCTCACTGAGTTCCTAAACAAAACGATGAAGCCGCAGGGCTGCGGCTTCATCCATCGATCGGACGGCGCTCCCCCTCACCGTCCCTGTCTTATTTCGCGTCCTTCAGCGACACGAAGTAGCCGGACTTGTAGTCGAGCGGCAGGAAGCGGGCATGCAATTCCTTGAAGGTCGCCTCGGGGTCAAGGTCTTTGAACAGATCCGGGTGCAGCCACTTGGCAATTTCCTGAATGGCCACGAACTGATACGGGTTGTTGTAGAACTGGTGCCAGATGGCGTGGACATTGCCGTCCTTGACCGCCTGCACGCCGGTGAAAGCCGGACGCTTGGTCAGGTTTTCGAGCTTGCGGTGGGCTTCCTTCAGATCCGCGCCATAACCGACACCAACCCAGTTGCCGCCGGGAACATAACCGTTCCAGTTGCCACCCGTGATGATGATCTGTTCCGGGTTGGAAGCGATGATCTGTTCCGGATTGACGTTGCCGAACGTGCCGGGGATGATGTCCTTGGCCATGTTGATGCCGCCGGCGAGCTCGACCATCTTGCCGAAATTCTCGTTGCCGAAGGACATGCAGCAATCGTCGGAATAACCGCCGGCGCGTTCAACGAACACGACGGGCTTCTTCGGATTTGCCTTTTCAAGCGTATCGGTGACCTTGGCGATGGAATCGGCGCGGAACTTGATGAAGTCTTCGGCGATCTTTTCCTTGCCGGTCAGCTTGCCCATCAGGCGCATGCTTGGCTCGGTATTTTCCATGGGCTTTTCGCGGAAGTCGACGTAAACGAGCGGGATGCCAACCTTTTCGAGCTTCTCGATATAACCGGCTTCCTGCGTGGCGGTCTTCGCATCGATATTCATCAGGATAACGTCTGGCTTCAGCGAAATGGCCTGCTCGATATCGAAGGTGCCGTCCTTCATGCCGCTAAAGGTCGGCAGCTTGGCGATCTCAGGGTATTTCGCGAGATAGGCCGCATAGGTTTCCGGGTCGGCTTTCGCCAGGTCGTCGCGCCAGCCGACAACGTGCTGGAAAGGATTTTCCTTGTCGAGCGCCGCCAGGAAATAGATCTGACGTCCTTCGCCGAGGATCACATGCGAAACGGGCACATTGACTTCGACATCGCGGCCGGTCACATCCTTGACGGTGACTTTTTCGGCAAATGCCGGCCATGCGGCGGATACGAGAAGGCCAAGGGCAAGTGCCGCGGATTTGGCTGAGATGCGCATCGGATATTGCTCTCCAGTGTTGACTGGCGCGGCTGTATTATTTTCTGACTATACTAGTCAAGTTTTATGTTTTAGAGCCATTCTTAACTGACTGGTATGTGAGCTGAAGACCGATGATAGACACTATCCATTATGGCAAAAACGACAGCCTGAGAGACGAGATAAAGGCCTATTGGTCCGGCCGCGCCGCGACTTTCGACCTTTCACCCGGGCACGAAATTTTCTCCGAAGACGAGCGCGCGGCCTGGCACGCGCTTATCCTGAAACATCTGGGCCGCGGTGAAGGCCGCAAGGCGCTCGATCTCGCCAGCGGAACCGGCGTCATCTCGCACCTGATGGACGATCTCGGCTTCCAGGTGACGGGCATGGACTGGTCCGAGACGATGCTGGGGCTTGCGCGGGAAAAGGCGAAGAGCCGTGGGCGCAACATCCGCTTTTTCGTTGGCGACGCCGAAAATACGATGGAGCCGGACGAAAGCGCCGACGTCATCATCACCCGCCATCTGGTCTGGACGCTGGTGGACCCGCAGGCAAGTTTTGCCGAATGGTTCCGTGTTCTGAAACCCGGCGGGAAACTGCTGATCGTCGACGGCGATTTCGTGAATACCGGCTGGCGCGAAAGACTGGTGAAGAAACTCGCCGTCAGCCTGGAGAGCGTCGGCCTCGTCAAAGCCGACCAGCCGCACAAGCCGGCAGACCCGGAAAATACATTCAACAGCATCCTCTCACGGGTCTATTTTTCGAAGGGTGCAAGGGCAGGCGATGTCGCGACGATGTTGCATGCGACCGGTTTCGAGCCTGTCGCAATCGATCAGGAACTTCAGGCCATTCACCGCGCCCAGGCGAAAAACTTCAGCCTGCTGAAGGGCATCCTGCGCGGGCTGCAGCATCGTTACGCGGTCTGTGCGGTGAAGCCGGATACTTCTGGCAAGGGCTGAGGAAAGCCACAGTCCCCTTCACTATCCGCATACACGACGTCATCCTCGGGCCTGTCCCGAGGATCCAATCACGTATCGCAAAATCAACGCGTTGCAGATGCTCGGGACAGGCCCGAGCATGACGGAAGCAACCTCCCGGACAATCCAGAACGCCAATCAAGATTTCCGCAGAATACTCATTTTCCCGCCTGCTCGAAAAGATCATCAAGCCGGGTCTTGGCACGACCGGGCACCTCGACTTCCCTGTAGCTTTGCGGCAACGTCGCCTCGCCCACCTTGATCAGCATGACCATGCCCATGCCGTAATGCGGCGAGCATTTGATGCCGTAAAAGCCCGGTTTTTCTAACCCGGTCTCGAACTCATCATTGATCCGGCTTTTGAACCCTTCGACACCTTCGGGAACCATGCCGTCGATGGTCGCGGCATTGTGGCTCTTGTGGGTCGGCACGAAGCGCACGCGGTCGCCAGGGCCGATCTCCAGGAAATCGGGCTCGAACACCATCGGGCCCTTTTCACCCCGGTTCAGCATCTTCACCTCGAAGGTCTCGGCCGAAGCATGAAGGGGAAACCCTGCGACTACCACGGCAATTGCGGCAGCGGCATAAAACCATCTGGCCTTTGCAGCGGCGCTTACGAGCGTCGGCAATGTCATCATCGTGCCAGTACTTTCCTTGCTGGATCAGCCCGCCCATGGGCCGGCAGAAAACGAATATGGGAAAAACCGCCCTCATCCGTGGTGACCGCACATTTCACTCCGAAGACGTCGGCGATCGTTGCCGCCGTCAGGACCTCACGCGGCGGCCCGACCGCGATCATCTCGCCCCGATGCAGGATGGCGACGCGGTCACAGAACATGGCGGCATGATTGAGATCATGCAGCGCCGCCACGACCGTCAGCCCCTGCCGGCGCACCAGATCGAGCAGGCCGATCTGGTGGCCGATATCGAGGTGATTGGTCGGTTCATCCAGCAGCAGGATGTGCGGCTCCTGCGCCAGGGCTCGGGCGATATGCAGGCGCTGCCGTTCACCACCGGAAAGGTGGTGCCAGCTGCGCTCCGCCTTGTCAGCCATGTCGACATTGGCAAGTGCTGCATCAACGATGGCATCGTCATTCTGCGACCAGCCGGAAAGCGGGCCGAGATAGGGCGTACGCCCAAGCTCCACTGCCTGTCGTGCCGTAATGCGCTCGGTGGTTTCGGCCTGCTGCTCCACGAAGGCCAGCCGGCGGGCAAGGTCGCGCCGTCCCAATGAGCCAAGCGGCTCCTCGCCAAGCGTGACGTGTCCCCGGCGCGATTTGCGGATACCGGCGAGCATGGACAGAAGCGTGCTCTTGCCGGACCCATTTGGGCCGATGATGCCGAGAAACTCCCCGGAACCGACATCAAGCGAGACGCCGCGGACGATATCGATATTGCCGGCATGGAAATGCAGGTCGTGGGCGGATAATTTCATGACCGACCTCTCTTCTGCCCCAGGATGAAGGCGAAGGCGGGTGCGCCGACGAGCGCAGTGATGACGCCAATCGGCAGCACCTGGCCCGGAATGACGATGCGCGAGAGAATATCCGCGATGATCATGAAAACCGCGCCGGTCAGCGCCGTCACCGGTAACAATATGCCATGGCGGACACCAACGAAGATGCGCGCGGCATGCGGAATGACGAGCCCGACAAAACCGATGGAACCGACCAGCGACACCATCGCGGCCGTCATGATTGCGGAAACGGAGATCAGCACCGCATAGACCCAGCGCACCGGAATGCCGAGCGAGGCTGCCGCCTGACCGCCAAAGGCGAAGGCATCGAGCGCCCGGGCATACCAGAGGCAGACGGCCAGGCCCGCAAGACTGATCGGCAACGCCAGCCAGACATCCGGCCAGCGCACGCCGGAAAGATTGCCGAGCAGCCAGAACATGATGCCGCGCGCCTGTTCGGCATTGGCGGATTTGGTGACGATGAAGGAGGTCATGGCGTTGAACAATTGCGAACCGGCAACGCCCGCCAGAATGATGGCGCTGTTACCATGCCCTGCCCGCACGGCCAGAAGGCTGACCAGCGAAAAAGCGACGAATGCGCCAATGAGCGCACCGGCCGGCATTGTCAGAAACCCTGCGCCGAAACCCAGAAGTGCCACCGCGACGGCACCGGTGGAGGCACCGGCGGAGATACCGAGAATATAGGGATCGGCAAGGGGATTGCGCAAAAGCGATTGCAGCACCGCCCCGGCAAGCGCCAGCGACGCCCCGCAGCAGGCGGCAACGACCGCGCGGCTGAGGCGGTAACTCCAGACAATACCCTCATCCAGCGGCTCAAGCGGATAACCCACATGGAAAACGCGGTTGGCAATCGTCTTTGCGACGACATCGAAAGGAATGGCGGTCTCGCCGATGGCCGCCCCGGCCATCAGCGCGACAAGCAGCAGGGCGAGTGCTGCAAATGCCAGCCCCGCCCTGCCAAGATGGGTGGAGAAACGGTTCACTTGGCGAGGCCAGCGGCCGAAATCGCCTCGGCCAGCGTTTCAATTCCTTCGATGGTGCGAATGGTCGGGTTCATCGCTTGCGCATCCATGTCGAACACATGGCCTTGCCTGACGGCGGGCATGATGCTGGCCACGGGATCGGTTTCCAGGAACTTGCGCTTGACGGCGATATCGTCTGCCGGAAAGCGGCGGCGATCCATCTTGCCTGCTACAATCACGGTCGGATTGGCCTTGGCGATGGTCTCCCAGCCGACGGTCGGCCATTCCTCGTCGCTTTCGATGACATTTTTTAGCCCGAGCGCGGACATGATGTAACCGGGAGCGCCATTGCGGCCGGCGACGTAGGGGTCGATATCCAGTTCGGCGCTGGAGAACCAGAAGACGGCGGAAAGCTTGCCATTCGCGGTGGCTATCTTGGCCCGGGCGGCTTCCTCGCGCTTCTTCAGGTCGGCAACGACTTCTTCACCGCGATCCTGCACGTTGAAGATTTTGGCGAGGTCGCGGATTTCCTGATAGATCAGCTCCATGGTGAAGCCGGTATTGCGCACGCCATCACCGCCGCCGGAATTGTCCTTGCCGACGCAATCGGCAGGCGAGGTATAGACGGGAATACCGAGTTCGGCGAATTGCGCCGGCGTGCCGACAACACCCTCGGGACCGATCTGCCACTGGAACTGCGTCGTGATGAGGTCCGGCCTCTTGCCGACAACGGCCTCGAAGCTCGGATCATTATCGGCCAGCCGTTCGACCTTGGCATTGGCCTCCTCATAACCCTTCAGAACCGGACCGATCCACAGCGCCGTGCCGACGACCCTGTCGGCAACGCCGAGCAGGTAAAGAACCTCGGTCGTGCTCTGGCCGACGGAAACGGTACGGGCGGGTGCCTGCTTAAAGGTGATCTCCTGGCCGCAGTTGTTGATCGTCAGGGGATAGGTGGTTTCGGCGGCATTTGCACCGACAACGGGCAAAGCCCAAAGCACGGCGGCCAGAAAGCCGGCATGAACCGGCAGGCGTCTAGAATGAAACATGTGTTCTCCAGTCGAAAGTAAAACTTATTCCAGAGCAGCAGGCGTCAGAACGCGCAGCAACAGCGGGACGTCTTGTACGGAGAACGGTTATAGGACGCAAACGAAATGTTATGAAATAACATTACAAATTCCTCCTCCGGGCTTCCCCGCCCGTAACGATGGTTTCCATTTTGACGGCAGGTCTCCTGGCTCACGGATTTGCGTCCCTCATCTGCCTTCCCGCATTCCGAAAAATACAGTGGCATGACGCCTTCAAGCGTCACTGGGATGAACGACAATCCGCTTACAGTTGCGGGGGCAGCCACGGCATTGGACGAAAAAGATCGCCCGCACCATGTTCCCTATTAATCCCTTTGCCTTTCGGCTGCAGGAACCGTCGCTTTCTCACATAAGGGGCAAGAGGCGGAGCGTCAATTGCGATCGTGTCGCAGCTCAGCACAAAGTCAGAACAGGGAAGGACCCGCCAGCGCAAAAATTCTCGCCGTGCCGGACCCCATCGGCTGCGGCTCGTCTTTTGACATGGTCGTCAGCGTTTCGATCACTACCAGGCCTGATTGCGCGAGAAAATCGGAAAAGGCGCCACTGTCGCGTACGGCATCGAGGCGGGCAAGCTGGTCTTCCAGATCGGCAAAATGCCGCCTGACCAGCGCGATCGCATCCATTTCCTCTATGGCAACGACCGGACCGATGATATGGCCTCGTCCCGCCGTCCGGCGAAAGGCGAAAGCGACAAGCCGGCCGGCTTCGAACAGACCGTAACCCGTCTTTTCCCTGAGAAGACGCGACAGGACGCTGCCGCGCGAAACGCCGAAAGCCGCCCGGTCCATGTCAGCCACATCGGCAAGATGGTCTTCGGATAGCGGCTCAATTTTCTGTTTTCTGCCAGTGGGCGGCATCTCGGCCGGACGTTGCACCTTTCCCCGAAAGAGATGCACTTTTTCCGTTTCTCCGGTGAACCCCAACCGGGCAAACAACCGCCTCGACTCGTCCGTGGCATTGATCCGGAGCGATATGACAGGGAACTTCGCCAAAAGCCGCCGCACCAGCCATGGCGCAACGCCCTGCCCCTGCAGGCGTGGGGAAACGATGACCATGCCGAGCGTTGCGAAACCCTCATCATAGGCAAACAGCATCGCGGTTGCGACGACGCGATCAATCTCATCGAGGGCAGCGAGGCCGACGCCGCACTGCCGCAGAAAACACCATTCATTCGCGTGATATTGCCACCCCACCGCCATGGAAAGCGCGTGCAGATGATCGGCCTCGACATCGGCGATATCCACGGTTCGCAACTCGAAACTATCGACTTTGAGCAGCTCCATAGCAAAAGGCTCTCATTTCCTCCGGCGCGGAACCTTGATCCCGGCAGCCCAGCCCACGACATCCGAAGATAACCAGCCTTGCCAGCACGAATTTTCCGAAAGCACTGGAAGGACACAACAATCTACCGAAATCACCCGCATTTCAGCAGATAAACGCCATCAGCCACTTTAAGCTCTCGACGTTGAAACGACGGAGACAGCCATGAACGCAATCGAAATTCTGGAGCGTCTTGTCGGCTTCCCATCGATCGTCGGAACCGCCAACGGCGATATCGCCGGATGGATCGCCGATTATCTGGAAACCCACGGTGCGAAAGTGTCCATGCTTGCCGGCCCTGAAGGCGACCGCGCCAATCTCTTCGCGAGTTTCGGCCCGGCTGATGTCGCCGGATACATCCTCTCCGGCCATATGGATGTGGTGCCCGCCGGTGAGCCGGAATGGTCTTCCGATCCCTTCATGCTGAGAGCCAAAGGCGAGCGTCTTTACGGGCGCGGAACCACCGACATGAAGGGTTTCCTCGCCACGGTTCTCGCCGCTGCACCGGCATTTTCGCGCATGGCGCTGAAACGGCCCGTGCACATCGCCTTTTCCTATGACGAGGAAGCGGGGTGTCGTGGCGTGCCGCACATGATCGCCCGACTGCCGGAACTATGCGCAAGACCGGCGGGCGCAATCATCGGCGAGCCGAGTAATCTGCGCGCCGTGCGTGCCCACAAGGGCAAGGCCGCCGCGCGCATCACCATTCGTGGCCGCTCCGGCCATTCGTCGCGGCCCGATCAGGGCGTCAACGCCATCCACCTGATGACCGGCATCATGGCAAAGGCGGTCGAAACGGCGCAGGCACTGACGCAGGGGCCCTTCGAAACGACCTTCGAGCCGCCCTATTCCTCCCTGCAGATCGGCACGGTGAGGGGCGGACAGGCGCTCAACATCATCCCCGATTATTGCGCCATCGAGCTGGAAACGCGGGCGATTGCCGGCGTTTCACCACTTACGCTGCTTCAGCCGGTGCGAGATGGTGTGGAGGCGCTTGCCGCTGAGGGCATCGATATCGAATGGACGCCGATGAGCGACTATCCCGCATTGTCCCTTGCCGGCGATGCGCCGCTTGCAAAGCTTCTGGAAGACTTGACCGGCGCGCCCTGCATTCCCGCCGTCAGCTACGGCACGGAGGCCGGGCTTTTCCAGGCGACCGGCATCGACGCCATCATCTGCGGCCCGGGCGACATCGGCCGCGCCCACAAGCCGGATGAATATATCACCACCGGCGAACTGTCGGCCTGCCAGTCCATGCTGGAAACACTGGCAAACCGCTGCACGGCTTGAACCTTCGGAACACGGATTTCAGATGACGTTTTTTTTCAATTCCGACGCCAAGCGCGGCGAGATTTTCCGGCAGGCACTGGCCCGCGACCTGCCGGACCTGCCCTTTTCGATGGATGCCGCGAGCGTCGATCCGGATACTGTTCGATACCTCATCAGCTGGACGGTGCCCGAGGATATAGGCCGCTACCGCAATCTCGAAATCCTGTTCTCGATCGGCGCCGGTGTCGACCAGTTTCACATCGACGCAGTCCCTCCCCATGTGAAGGTCGTGCGCATGGTGGATGAGGGCATCATCCGCATGATGCAGGAATATGTCAGCCTCGGCGTGCTGGCGCTTCACCGCAATTTGCCCGCCTATTTGGGCCAGCAGCGTCAAGGCCTGTGGAAGGCCCTGCCCCAGCGCCAGGCGGAAGAATGCCGGGTGGGCGTTCTCGGCCTTGGCATGCTGGGCGTTGCGGCGCTGGAACGGCTGAAACCCTTCGGTTTTCCGCTGTCCGGCTGGAGCCGCTCACCGCGCGAGATCGATGGCGTGACCTGCCATCATGGCGAGGCCGGATTGGCGACGACCCTCACGACGAGCGATATTCTCGTCTGCCTGCTGCCGCTGACGGAGGAAACCACGGGTCTTTTGAACAGCGAACGTCTGGGGATGCTTCCTCAGGGCGCGGGGCTGGTCCACGCCGGACGCGGCAGGCAGCTCGATCACGATGCCCTCATCGACGCGCTGGATAGCGGCAGGCTTTCCGGCGCGGTGCTCGACGTCACCGAGCCCGAACCGCTGCCGGAAGACCATCGTTTCTGGGCACATCCGAAAATTCTGCTAACACCGCATGTTGCCAGCGTCACCCAGCCGCATTCGGCAGCGCGCACCGTTGTCGAGAACATCAAACGATACCAGTCCGGTCTCGAGCCACTTGGCCTCGTCGATCGCAGCCGTGGATATTAACCCCCGTTCCAGGAAAGGACCACCATGTCGCTTCTCAAGACCATCGATACCAATCCCACCTTCGAGCCCAAGAAAACCAAGACCATGCCGGAACGCCTCGTCGAAGGTGATCCCTCCTACAAGACCTGGGCGCTGGACGAGGCCCGTGACGGCACCGTAAAAACGGGCATTTTTGAAGCAACGCCTGGCGCAAACCGGTCTATCAAAGGTGAGACCTTCGAGTTCTGCCACATCGTTTCAGGTGTGATCGAAATCACCCCCGAAGGCGGAGAAACGGTTCGTTATACGGCGGGCGACAGCTTCGTCATGAAGCCGGGTTTCGTCGGTGTGTGGAAGACCATCGAGACCGTGCGCAAGATCTACGTCACCGTGAACGGATGAGCTGACACCCCGCATTTCGGCATCGCCCTTGAAGGTTTGTGTCGGGGAAATGCCGGCGGACACACGCACCGAAGATTGCGCTGTCCGCCGGCGGCAAAACAGGATTTTCGTTCACCGCCCCCGCCGCAGTCGGTCGATGCTGCTTGCCATCAGGGCCTAGGTTTGAGGCATGTCCACAGAGGGTTTCCCATGACACTCAGCTTCGATCCAGACAGCCTGTCCTTGCCGATCGGCCATTTCATCGGCGGCCGGCTGATCCCGGCTCAAAACGGCATCGACATGCACCGCCCCTCGGACGGCATCGAATATGCCGGCTGCCCGAGGGCGGATGCCGCACTCGTCGATGAAGCGGTGCAGACCGCCAAGGTCGCACTGAAAAGCAGCAACTGGGGCGGCGTGCGCCCGCGCGAACGCACGAAGGTCCTGCAGCGTTGGGCCGACCTGATCGAACAAGAGGCTGAGACGCTGGCGAAAATCGAGGCCCTGTCCTCCACGCGGCCCGTCGGCCAGCTGATCGCCGGCGATATCGCCGTGACCGCCGAACAGATCCGTTTCTTCGCCGAATTCGCCGACAAGGAAGGCGGCGATCTCGTGCCAACCGACGATGCCAGCCTCGGCATGATCATGACCGAACCCTATGGCGTAGTCGGCGCGATTACACCGTGGAATTTCCCCGTCTCGATGGCCGGCTGGAAACTCGGCCCGGCGCTCGCGGCCGGTAATGCCGTGGTGCTGAAACCATCGGAAATGACGCCTTTTTCCAGCATTTTCATGGCTGAGCTGGCCATCAAGGCCGGTCTGCCCGCCGGCCTCATCAACATCGTGCTGGGCGACGGACCCGTGACGGGCAACGCCATCACCGGCCACCCCGAAATCTCCAAGGTCAGCTTCACCGGCTCGACCGCGGCAGGCGCGGCCATCATGGCCAATGTCGCCCGCACCGGCATCAAGCCCATGACGCTGGAATTGGGTGGCAAAAGCCCGCAACTGGTCTTTGCCGATGCCGATATCGAAAAGGCGGCAGCGGCAATCGCCGGCAATATTCTCTCAAATGCCGGACAGGCCTGCGTCGCCGGCTCGCGCATCATCGTTGAGGAAAGTGCGACCGACGCCCTCTCCGCCGCGATCATCGCCCGCATGAAGACGGTAAAGCCCGGCCCGACCTGGGACGAGGCCACCCAATATTCGCCGATCATCTCCGAAGTGCAGCGCCAGCGTATAGACGGTATCGTGCAGGCAGCCGTCGCCCATGGCGGCGAATGCCTGACGGGTGGCGCAATCATGGATGGTCCCGGTTATTTCTACCAGCCGACGCTGATCGCCAATGTCGACCAGACCTCGCCCGCCGTCACCGAGGAAATCTTCGGGCCGGTGCTGACACTACAGACCTTCCGCACGGAAGAAGAGGCTCTGGCGCTTGCCGATCATCCGACATACGGTCTGGCGGCGGGTCTTTTCAGCCGGGACGTCTCGCGTGTCCTACGCCTGTCGCGCGCCATCCAGGCGGGAACGATCTGGGTCAATCGTTACGGGCGTTCGCGCGACCACATCCTGCCGACCGGCGGTTACAAGCGTTCCGGCATTGGCAAGGATCTGGGACGGGACGCCTATCTCGCCAACCGCAAGAGCAAAAGCGTCCTCATCGGACTGTAACAGGGGAATTCTCTTGAAAACGCATCGCATCGCACTCATCCCCGGGGACGGCATCGGCCAAAGCGTGACGGACGCGGCGTGGCAGGTCCTCAATGCCGTCGCCAAAACCTCCGGTTTTGCGCTCGAAGGAACCGAATTCACCTGGTCCTGCGCCTTCTACAAGGAAACCGGGGCGATGATGCCGAAGGACGGCATCGAAACGCTGCGTGGATTCGACGCCATCATGCTCGGCGCGGTCGGCTGGCCGGCGGAGGTGCCTGACTCGGTGTCGCTGCACGGTCTGCTGCTGCCGATCCGCAAGGCTTTCGTGCAATATGCCAATATCCGCCCGCACCGGCTACTATCAGGCGTACAAGGGCCCTTGAAGGCCGATGGCTTCGATATTCTCTGCATTCGCGAAAATACGGAGGGCGAATATTCCGGCGCCGGCGGCCGCGTGCATCAAGGCACGGAGGACGAGGTGGCCGTCGAAACCTCGATCTTCACCCGCAAGGGCGTGGAGCGGATCTTGCGCTTCGGTTTCGAACAGGCGCAAAAACGTCGCGGCAAGCTCGCCTCCATCACCAAATCCAATGCTCAGAAATATTCGATGGTGTTCTGGGACGAAGTGACCCACAAGCTCGCGGCGGAATATCCTGACGTGGAGGTCTCAAGCTATCACATCGACGCCATGGCGGCACGTATGGTGATGGCGCCGGAAAGCCTCGATGTCGTCGTTGCTTCCAACCTCTTCGGCGATATTCTGACCGATCTCGGCGCCGCCATTCAGGGCGGCCTCGGTTTTGCCGCTTCCGCCAATATCAATCCCGACCGCAGCGCCCCCTCGATGTTCGAGCCGGTGCACGGCTCGGCACCTGACATCGCCCATCTCGGCATCGCCAACCCGATCGCCGCCATCTGGTCCGGCGCGATGATGTTCGAGCATCTCGGCGAAAAGGATGCAGCCGCGAAAATCATGGCGGCGCTGGAAACGGCGACCGGCCGCGGCATCGGCACCGTGCCCGGCAAGGACAAGACTGACACCATCACCGCCGCGGTTCTCGCGGCACTCGCCTGATTTCGGAGAATTATGATGCAGGGCTTGAAGGACAAGGAACTCTTTCGCCAGACCGGTTTGATCGGCGGCGCATGGAAAGCGGCGGCATCTGGCAAGGTGGTGGATGTCATCGATCCGGCGACACAGGCGGTTATCGGCACCGTGCCTGATATGGGCGGCGCGGAAACCCGCGCGGCAATCGAGGCGGCTAACGCCGCCTTCGGTCCATGGAAGAAAAAGACCCATGCGGAGCGCGCCGCCCTTCTGGAAAAATGGTTTGCGCTGATGATCGAGAACATCGATGATCTCGGCCTGATCCTGACCCTCGAACAGGGCAAGCCGCTTGACGAAGCCAAGGGCGAAATCCGCTACGGTGCGTCCTTCGTCAAATGGTTTGCGGAAGAGGCCCGGCGCATCGGCGGCGGCACCATCCCCTCACCGACGCCGGACCGGCGGATCGTGGTGCTGAAGGAGCCGGTCGGCGTCTGCGGCATCATCACGCCGTGGAACTTCCCGAATGCGATGATTACCCGCAAGGTCGCGCCGGCGCTCGCCACCGGCTGCACCGTCGTCATCAAGCCTTCGGAATTCACGCCCTATTCGGCGCTGGCGCTTGGCGTGCTTGCCGAACGGGCGGGTATTCCCGCCGGCGTCATCAACATCGTCACCGGCATGCCGACTGAAATCGGCAATGAAATCATGGCCAACGAGACGGTGCGGAAAATTTCCTTCACCGGCTCCACCCGCGTCGGCTCGCTTCTGATGCGGGGTGCTGCCGATAGCGTCAAGCGGCTGTCGCTGGAACTCGGCGGCAATGCGCCCTTCATCGTTTTTGATGATGCCGATCTCGATCTCGCCATCGAAGGCGCGATCGTTTCGAAATTCCGCAATGGCGGCCAGACCTGCGTCTGCGCCAACCGCATTCTCGTGCAGTCGAGCGTTTACGACGCCTTTGCGAAAAAGCTGGCGGATCGCGTCGACGCCATGCGGGTCGGTCCAGGAACGGAAGCGGGCGTCTCCATCGGCCCGATGATCAACAAACCCGCCATTACGAAAATCCGCGCCCATATCGATGACGCCGTTGCCAAGGGTGCAACGATCATCACCAAGCCGCGCGATCTGCCGGAAGGCCCGCAATATACCGCACCCGTGGTGCTGACGGGCGCGACGACGGCAATGCAGCTGGCTAGCGAAGAAACCTTCGGGCCCGTCGCGCCGCTCTTCCGCTTCGAGACGGAGGAGGAGGCGCTCGCCATCGCCAATGGCACGCCCTTCGGCCTTGCCGCCTATTTCTACACCGAGAGCCTCAAGCGCGCCTGGCGCGTCGGTGAAGCGCTGGAATTCGGCATGGTCGGCCTCAACACCGGTGCGATCTCCACGGAGGTCGCTCCCTTCGGCGGCGTCAAGCAATCCGGTCTAGGCCGCGAAGGAGCGCAGGTCGGCATCGAGGAATATCTGGAAACGAAGACGTTCCACATCGGCGGACTTGCCTGACGCCTGTTTCTTTCTCCCCGCCTAAAGGGCCGCTCTGCGGCCCTTCTTTTTGTGCCGACGCAACAAAAAAAGCGGCCCGGAGGCCGCTTTGAATTACTGATACTTGTCGAGCATCTTGTAATAAAGGCCCACCAGAGGCAGGAACCAGGGCTTGCCAAAATGGCCCGGCACTGCCGGCCAGTCCAGCCCCTTCAGAGGGTTGGTATCCGGCCGTCCCATGATGGTGTCGGCCATGATCATGCCGAGATGGGTGGAAAGCTGCGCGCCGTGGCCGGAATAACCCATGGCGTACCAGACGCCGTCATGGAAACCGGCGCGCGGGTAACGGTCCTTGGTCATATCGACCAGCCCGCCCCAGCAATAATCGATCGGCACATGCGCAAGCTGCGGGAAGATGCGGTGCAGGCTTTCCGTCAGGATCGCGCCGCTCTTGGCATCCGAACGTTGATCTGATGTCGCAGAAAAGCGCGCACGGCCACCGAAGATCAGCCGGTTATCCGGCGAAAGCCGGAAATAATTGCCGATATTCATGGAGTTGACATAGGTACGGTTGCCCGGAACCGATGCCTTGATCTCGGCGTCCGTCAGCGGCCGCGTGGCGATGATGAAGCTGCCAACGGCGATGATGCGGCGGCGGAAATAGCTGAATCCGGACGGCGTATAGGCGCCGGTTGCCACCAGCACATTATCGGCCGTCACCTTGCCGCGTGTGGTTTCCAGATCATGGAGCTTGCCGTTCTGGGTATGCTTCGTCACCGCAGCGTTTTCGAAAATCACCGCGCCATGCCGGCTGGCGGCTTCGGCAAGGCCGGCGACATAACGGCCCATATGCATCATGGCGCTTTTCTTAGAGAGCATCGCGCCGTAAAAAGGCGAGCCGATTTCCGCCTTCAGATCTGCCTCGGACAAAAGCGCCGTATCGGGATCCACCTCGGCGTGAACTGCTTCGAAATTCCTGGCAAGTCCTTCGAAATGCTGTGGTTTCGACGCCATTTTAAGCTTGCCCGCCCGGCGGAAATTGCAGTCGATCTTCTCCTCCGCAATAAGGCTTTCCAGCGTATCGATGGAAGCATCCAGCGCCTGGTATAGAGCGATGGCGCGTTCCTTGCCGAGTTCGGCCTTGGCGGAAAGATAGGAATGGGCAAGGCCATTATTGAGATGGCCGCCATTACGGCCAGAGGCACCCCAGCCGACACGCTGCCCTTCCAGAACGACGACACGCGCACCGGCTTTCGCAAGCTGGCGCGCGGCACCGAGACCCGTGAAGCCGCCACCGATGACGGCCACATCATAGTGGCCTTCGACAGGACCTTGCGCCGCCCCCGCAAACAGGGGCGCCGTGTCGTGCCAATAGGAGACGAGCTTCATGATCCAGTCCCTTTCTTACAGTCCGACAACGCCCGCAAGACCGGAAATATCCGAAATCTCCGTGTAACCATAATAGGGGTTTGCCGGCTCATGGCCGCGGTTGACCCAGACCTTGTTCTTGATGCCAAGATCATGCGCCGACATCAGATCGTAACGGAAGGAGGACGACACGTGCAGGATTTCCTCCGGGCTGCAACCGAGCATGTCGAACAGATATTCGAAAGCCTTGAAATGCGGTTTGTAGGCCTGTGCCTGTTCGGCCGTATAGACGGCATGGAACGGTGCGCCGAGTTTTGCGACATTCGACATGATCTGCGCGTTCATGGCGTTGGACAGAATAACCAGCGGAATCTCCTTGGCGACCTTTGACAGACCCGCCGGAACGTCCGCATGCGGCCCCCAGGTCGGAACCCGCTCGTAGACCATTGCCGCATCCTCGTCCTTGAAAGCAACACCATTGCGCTTGCAGGTGCGCGACAGAGCATTGTGAACGACGTCTGCGTAAGGCTTCCAGTCATGCATGACCTCATCCAGACGATAGGCGGAAAAATTCTTGATGAATTCCTCCATCTCCGCTTCTCCCAGACGATCACCGTAGAGATCGCGGGCAGCCTCTGCCATCTGGAAATGAATGAGCGTGCCGTGGCAATCGAAAGTGATGTATTTGGGGCGGAAGATGGTCATCTCGTCGTCATCCTTGCTTGGGGATTGGTGGTGGCTGCAATAATGAGATCATAGAGGCCTTTGTCCGATCGGCGCACCGCAATTGCTGCTCACGGAAGCAGATTGTTGCGTATGCGACTGCCAGTTTGGCAGAGAGTTGCGTTGAGGCTAACCGAAAGCCCATGGCCCGCCCCGGGTTCACCGCCCGATGCCGACAAGCGGCGGCATAAGATGCGGCGGCGGATAAAAGCAACAGCGAAACATATCGAACCTTCCCATTTGTCGGGACAATCTTCTTCCCGCATCAGTCTATCAATGAATGACAAGAATAAACGGAGTTCCAGCATGCAGGCGAACCTCATCGATATCCAGGCGTTTCAACCTGACCATCTCGACGCAGCGGTTGAGTTATCCCGCCAGGCAGGGTGGCCGCACCGGAAGGACGACTGGGCGCTGGCCCTTTCCATCAGCAAGGGTTTCGTCGCGCTCGATAACGGGCGCGTCGTCGGGACCGCCATGGCGAGCCTTCTCGGCGACAGTTGCGCCACGGTGAATATGGTGATCGTTGATGAGGCCATGCGAGGCCGCGGCGTTGGTCGTCAGCTGATGCAGGCGGCGATGGCAGCCGCAGAAAATCGTGAATGCCGTTTGACGGCGACGTCTGACGGCCTGCCGCTTTACGAAAAAATGGGCTTTGTCGCCTGCGGCCAGGTGCTTCAATATCAGGCCGTTCCGCTCGCCACCGAAAAGCCGGCTGGCGTCGCATGGACGGATAAGGTCGAGCCAGCCGAACTTGCGGCGCTTGATGCCCAGGCCTTCGGCGCAGATCGAGGCAATCTATTCGCCGTGCTTGCAGAACGCGCCCGTTTTGCACTTGTGGAGAAACAGGGCGTCATCAAGGGTTTTGCGGCCCTGCGCGCCTTCGGACGTGGTGAAGTCATCGGTCCTGTCGTGGCGGAAGACGTTGAAATCGCGAAAGATTTGATTGCATTCGTAATGTCCGAACGCGCCGGTGAATTCCTGCGCGTGGACACGACAGTGGATGCAGGCCTTGCCCCCTGGCTTGCAGAACGCGGCCTTGCCCATGTCGGCGGCGGCATCGCCATGCGCCGGCCGAAAGCCGACATCGCAGCCGACACAAAATTCAAGACATTCGCATTGACCAGCCAGGCACTCGGCTGAATCCGGAGAGACCCATGTTAAGCAATTCACTGATCGAACTGGACCGCGCCCATCTGGTGCACCCCGTCTCCTCCTTCCGCGGCCATGAAAAACTTGGCGTACGAGTGCTGAAATCGGCAAGCGGCGCCACCGTAACAGACATCACCGGCCATCAGCTGATCGACGGTTTTGCCGGCCTCTGGTGCGTCAATGCCGGTTACGGGCACGACAGCATCGTCGAAGCCGCGGCAAAGCAGATGCGTGAATTGCCCTATGCCACCGCCTATTTCGACATTGGCAGCGAACCGGCGATCCGGCTAGCCTCGGAACTTGCCGACCGCGCGCCGGGTGATCTCAATCACGTCTATTTCACGCTTGGCGGTTCCGATGCGGTGGACAGCACCATCCGGTTCATCCGGTATTACTGGCATGCGAAAGGCCAGCCGCAGCGCGACCAGTTCATTTCCATCGAACAGGGGTATCACGGCTCCACCACCGCCGGCTCCGGCCTCACTGCGCTACCGGCTTTCCATGCGGGTTTCGGCGTGCCCTACGACTGGCAGCATAAAATTCCGTCGCATTATGCCTATCGCAATCCGGCCGGCAGCGATCCGGCCGCCATCATCGCGTCCTCGCTGCAAATTCTGAAGGACAAGATCGAGGCCATCGGCCCGGACCGCGTCGCCGCCTTTTACGCCGAACCCATCCAGGGCTCGGGCGGCGTTCTGGTGCCACCGCCGGGCTGGATCAAGGCCATGCGCGAGCTCTGCAGTTCCTATGGCATTCTCTTCGTGGCCGATGAAGTCATCACCGGCTTCGGCCGCACGGGACCGCTCTTTGCCTGCGCCGACGAGGACATCGTGCCTGATTTCATCACGGCCGCAAAAGGCCTCACGTCAGGTTATGTGCCGATGGGCGCCGTCTTCATGGCCGACCGTGTTTATGATACAATAGCCGACTTCGCCGGCGAGGCCGCCATCGGGCACGGATATACCTATTCCGCCCACCCCGTCAGCGCCGCTGTCGGCCTTGAAGTTCTGAAACTTTATGAAGGCGGACTGCTGGAGAACGGCCGTCGTGCCGGTCAACGGCTGATGGCCGGCCTTGAAGGATTGAGAAGCCACCCGCTGGTGGGTGATGTGCGCGGCCGGGGCATGCTCGCCGCCATCGAACTCGTGACCGACAAGGACAAGAAAACGCCCTTGCCGGCCGCAGCCGCCCCCGCGCGAAAAGTTTTCGACCGCGCTTGGGAAAACGGCCTCATCGTACGCGCCTTCGCAAACGGCATCCTCGGTTATGCGCCGCCGCTCTGCTGCACCGATGGCGAAATCGACGCCATCGTCGAGCGGACGCTGAAGACGCTCGATCAGACGCTCGAGGACCCGGCGGTGCGGGCGGCCATGGCCTGAGAGAAAAAACGGGCGGCGTTGCGGCACCCTCTCGAAATGTCGCAACGCACCGCATATTCGCAATATTCTGCCGAACAGCCGATCCATTTCGGCGTATCCAACGTGCTGGAAGTGCCAAACTATCAATGCAAACGGCACTAAACGCCATAAAAAAGGGCGTAGTCACAAATGGGAACGGGACAAGGATCCCGTCCGGGAACAGAATAATCTGCCGCAGGCTCCCCCAAGAGGCCAAAGCGGCGAAGCGGAGACCGACATTGCCCAAAAACCTGAGCGACTTCAAATATATGAGCTTCGACGTGGTGGGAACACTCATCGATTTCGAAGGTGGTCTGAAAGCGACGCTTGCTGAGATCGGCACGGAACACGGCGTGGAGGTCGACGGTGAAAAAGCACTCGCGCTCTACCGCGCGGCCCGTTATTCCGATGCGACTGATCTGTTTCCGGACGATCTCGTCCGCGTTTACCTGATCATCGCTCCTGAACTTGGCCTGCCGGGGGAACGCGCGCTCAGCGAGCGCCTGCGTGATGCGGCAAAAAGCTGGAAAGGCTTTGCGGACAGCCGCGCCGCCATGGCCGAACTTGCAAAGACTCACCGCCTGATCGCCATGACCAACGCCCAGCGCTGGGCTTTCGAATATTTCTCGAAAGAGCTTGGCAATCCCTTTCATGCCGCCTTCACCGCCGATGATACCGGCACGGAAAAGCCGGACCCGGCCTTCTTCGAAAAGGTGTTTGCCTTCGTGGAAAGCGAGGGTGCATCGAAGGATGACATTCTGCACGTCGCGCAAAGCCAGTACCACGATATCGGCATATCCCGGCAGCTCGGAATGACCAATTGCTGGATCGAGCGCCGCCACGCCCAGAAGGGATATGGCGGCACGATCGAGCCGGAAAACTTTACCGAGCCGGACTACCACTTCACCTCGATGGCCGATCTTGCCGGGGCCGTCAGGCAAACGGGCGGCTGAAGCGCTCCTCCCATGGCTTGCCGCGAACTGGGATGCGGCATGCCGGACATTTCTGCCGACGCATTTCAACAAATCATACAAAAGGGGAAGACCATGAGTGACAGGATTACAAATTGGACCCGCTCTGACGACGCCGCCGTTGAACAGGCTATCCGTCGCGGCGCGACGCGGCGAGAGCTGCTTCACATGATGCTGGCCGGTGGTGTGGCGCTTTCTGCCGGATCGGCCATCCTCGGTCGCGCCTCGAAGGCCGTGGCGGCGACACCGGTTTCCGGTGGCTCGTTAAAGGCGGCCGGATGGTCCTCCTCCACCGCCGATACGCTCGACCCCGCAAAGGCCTCGCTTTCGACAGATTATGTCCGTTGCTGCGCCCTTTATAACCGGCTTACCTTTCTCGACGTTTCCGGCACACCACAGATGGAGCTCGCCGAATCCATCGAAACGAAGGATGCCAAAACGTGGACGGTCAAATTGCGTTCCGGCGTCACCTTCCATGACGGCAAGTCTTTGACGGCCGATGACGTGGTCTATTCGCTTAAGCGTCACCTCGATCCCGCTGTCGGTTCCAAGGTCGCCAAGATCGCGGCTCAAATGACCGGTTTCAAAGCGGTCGACAAAAACACCGTCGAAATTACGCTGGCGAACCCGAACGCCGACCTGCCATCCATCCTCGCGCTGCATCACTTCATGATCGTTGCCGATGGCGCCACGGACTTCTCCAAAGGCAATGGCACCGGTGCGTTCAAGCTCGAGAAATTCGAGCCCGGCGTTCGCTCCGTCATGGCAAAGAATGCAAATTACTGGAAGTCCGGCGGTCCGCACCTCGACAGTTTTGAGTTCATGGCGATTTCCGACGACAATGCACGCGTCAACGCCCTTCTTTCCGGCGATATCCAGCTTGCTGCCGCCATCAATCCGCGTGCACTTCGCCTGCTCGACAAACAGGACGGCGTCGTCATGTCCAAGACGACGTCCGGAAATTATACCAACCTCAACATTCGGCTTGATCAGGCACCCGGCAACAAAACCGACTTCGTTGCTGGCATGAAATCGCTGATCAATCGCGAGCAGATCATCAAGGCGGCGCTGCGCGGCCTCGGTGAAGTTGGCAACGATCAGCCCGTTCCGCCCATGAGCCCCTATTACAACCCGGACCTCAAACCGAAGGCCTTTGATCTGGACAAGGCCAAGTTCCATTTCGAAAAAGCCGGCGTCATCGGTCAGTCCATTCCGGTCATCGCATCGGATGCGGCGGGATCATCCATCGACATGGCAATGATCATGCAGGCTTCCGCCGCACAAATCGGCGTCAAACTCGACGTACAACGGGTGCCATCGGATGGCTACTGGAGCAATTACTGGCTGAAGGCACCGATACACTTCGGCAACATCAACCCGCGCCCGACGCCGGACATTCTGTTCTCGCTGCTTTATGCCTCCGACGCGCCGTGGAACGAAAGCCAGTACAAGTCGCCGAAATTCGACAAGATGATGCTTGAAGCACGCGGTCTGCTCGACCTGGAAAAGCGCAAGCAGATCTACTTCGAAATGGAAAGAATGATTGCCGATGAAGCTGGCACCATCATTCCGGCCTATATTTCGAATGTCGACGCGATCTCCTCCAAGCTGAAGGGTTTGGAAGCAAATCCGCTTGGTGGCATGATGGGGTACGCCTTTGCGGAATACGTCTGGCTCGAAGCCTGATAGACCATGGAGCCGGGCATTCAAGTGCCCGGCGACCTTTCCGCCGATGCGGGAAGCCTCCACAATAAGGGCCGGTCGCAGGAGCATCTTGAATGAACAGCCGAATATTGTCTCTTATCGCCAGGCGGCTGGTCGTCATGCTGACGACGCTGCTGATCGTGTCATTTATCGTCTTTTCCGCCACCAGTCTGCTGCCCGGCGACACGGCGACGATCCTTCTTGGTCAGTCGGCAACGCCGGAGGCCGTGGCCGGTCTGCGTACCGCCATGCATCTCGATGACCCCGCCCTTTTGCGTTTCGTTCGCTGGCTGTTTGGCCTGCTGCACGGTGAACTCGGCACATCCTACGCCAACAATATGGCGATTGCCGACCTTATCGGTCCACGTTTCATCAACTCCATGAAGCTTGCCGGCATTACAACCATCATCGCCGTGCCGCTGGCGCTGACACTCGGCATCAGCTCCGCCATGCTGCGCGGAACGCTGTATGATCGTGCCGTCACGGTCCTGACCATCGGTGTCATCTCGGTGCCGGAATTCATGATCGCGACGCTCGCCGTTCTGCTTTTCGCCGTTTACCTGAAATGGCTGCCGGCTCTGTCGCTGGTGAGCGAGATCCACTCCGTCTTCGATGTGCTGCGTATTTACGCCATGCCGGTCATCACACTCACCTTCGTCGTCTCGGCACAGATGATCCGCATGAGCCGCGCCGCCGTCATCGAAACACTCGATACGCCCTATGTGGAAATGGCGCTCCTGAAGGGTGCGCCGCGCATGCGCATCGTCCTGCGCCATGCGCTGCCCAATGCACTCGGCCCCATCGTCAATGCTGTGGCGTTGTCGCTTTCTTATCTCGTCGGCGGCGTCATCATCGTCGAGACGATCTTCAATTATCCTGGCATCGCCAAGCTGATGGTCGATGGCGTCGCGACCCGCGACCTGCCGCTGATACAGAGCTGTGCGATGATTTTCTGCGTCGGTTATCTGCTCCTCATCACGACAGCTGACATCATCGCCATCATGTCCAATCCGAGGCTGCGCTGATGGCCGATCATCTCAAGACATATTCAGGAACTTCGCGTTTGGGCTACAAGATCAACGCAGTCGGCATTTTCGCCTTTCTCGTCATTTTTATCTGGGCGATGGTCGCCATCTTCGCGCCCTATCTCATTCCGTATCCGGTGGGAGACATCGTCGATCTCGATTATTTCGGACCGATGACCTCCGATCTCTGGCTTGGTTCGGATTATCTCGGCCGCGACGTCTTCTCCCGGATTCTCATGGGTGCACGCTTCACGGTCGGCATTTCGCTGGCGGCCGTCACCATCGCCTGCGTATCCGGCGTTGTGCTCGGCATGTGCGCGGCCGTCATCGGCGGCTGGTTCGATGCCGCCCTCAGCCGGTTTCTGGATGCGGTGAATTCCATTCCCAGCAAGCTTTTCGGGCTTGTGGTCGTCGCCGCCGTCGGTTCGTCCATTCCGGTGCTGATCGTTACCCTCTCGGTCATCTATACACCGGGCGCCTATCGTTTCGCCCGGGCGCTGGCAGTGAATGTCAACACCATGGATTTCGTCACTGTCGCACGCGTACGCGGGGAAAGCCTTCTTTACCTCATCAGCTCGGAAATCCTGCCCAACATCATCCGTCCGGTGCTTGCCGATCTCGGCGTGCGCTTCGTCTTCATCGTGCTACTTTTGTCGGGCCTCTCCTTCCTCGGCCTTGGCCTGCAACCGCCGAATGCAGACTGGGGTGCACTGGTGCGTGAAAACATCGGCGGCCTGCCCTTTGCCGCACCGGCCGTGATCTTCCCGTCGCTGGCGATTGCCAGCCTGACGATCAGCGTCAATCTGTTGATCGACAATCTGCCGCAGAAAATCCGCGACAGGAGCGAATAATGAGCAATCTCGTTGAAATCCGTGGACTTAAAGTCGAGGCGACCACCGATTCCGGCCGCCGCATCCAAATCATCAGGGGTGTCGACATCGATATCGCCGAGGGTGAGATTGTTGCACTGATCGGCGAAAGCGGTTCCGGCAAGACCACCATTGCGCTGACATTGATGGGATATGCACGCCCAGGCTGCCATATTTCCGGCGGCAGCGTCACGGTGGCGGGTCGCGACATGGTGCAGCTTTCCGAAATGGAACGGGCCAAAATTCGCGGCACGAAAATCTCCTACGTCCCGCAAAGTGCGGCGGCCGCTTTCAACCCGGCGCAAAAGATCATCGATCAGGTCATAGAGGTCACCCGCATCCACGATCTGATGCCGCCGCAGGAGGCGCGCCGAAGAGCGGTGGAACTGTTCAAGGCATTGTCGCTGCCCAATCCTGAAACCATCGGCGAGCGTTATCCGCACCAGGTTTCCGGCGGCCAGCTTCAACGTCTCTCCGCCGCCATGGCGTTAATTGGCAGTCCGGAACTGGTCATCTTCGACGAGCCGACCACGGCACTCGACGTGACGACACAGATCGAGGTTCTGCGCGCCTTCAAATCAGCGATGCGCAAGGGCGGTATCGGCGGCGTCTATGTCTCGCACGATCTCGCCGTCGTCGCCCAGATTGCCGACCGGATCGTGGTGCTGAAAGGTGGCGAGATACAGGAAATCGGCACGACAACGGATATTCTTGAGAATGCCCAGCATCCTTATACACGGGAGTTGCTGACCGCTTTTAACGACAAGGTGCGAACTGTAGCGCCGCTCAAACAGAATGGCGCAAAGCCGCTGCTGGATATTGAGAAGCTGATCGCCGGGTATGGAACGAAAGGCGACGACCATATGCCGCTGGTGCGTGCAGTCGATTCCGTCAGCCTTGCGGTCTATCCCGGCCGCAATCTCGGCATCATCGGCGAATCCGGCTGCGGAAAATCGACGCTGGCGCGTGCCATTGCCGGCATTCTCCCCGCCGCCAGCGGTCATGTCATCTTCGAAGGTCGGCAGCTGGATGCCGATGCCCGCCGACGCACCAGCGATCAGTTGCGCCGTATGCAGATCGTTTTCCAATATGCCGATACGGCGCTCAACCCGGCGAAATCCATCGAGGATATTCTCGGCCGGCCGCTGACCTTTTATCGCGGCTTGAAGGGCAAGGCGCGCGACGCCCGGATCGACCAGCTGCTGGATATGGTGAAACTGCCACGCTCGGTTCGTCACCGCCATCCTTCCGGCCTGTCGGGCGGACAGAAGCAGCGCGTCAACTTCGCCCGCGCGCTCGCAGCCGAACCATCGCTCATCATCTGCGATGAAATCACTTCGGCGCTGGATACCGTCGTCGCAGCCGCAATCATCGACCTGCTCGGCGAACTCCAGCGAGAGCTGAACCTGTCCTACATCTTCATCAGCCACGATCTTTCAGTGGTGGAAAGCATCTGCGATGAAATCGTCGTGATGTATGGCGGGCAGAAGGTGGAGCATCTGGAAACGGACGCGATCAAGTCGCCGACCCATCCCTATTCGAAGCTGTTATTCTCCTCGGTGCCGAAGCTCGACCCAACATGGCTCGACAATCTCCAGCAGGATGCGGAGCTGGTTAGGGCGTTTTCTAAGCGATGAGAAACTCTCCTCCGTCATGCCGGCCTTGAGCCGGCAGCCAGCCGCGTCTGCGCCGTGAAAAGAATCTTTTGCGAGCAAGGACTTGATCGCACTGGACCCCGGATCAAGTCCGGGTTGACGGCGCGTGAATGCAACGCCTTTCCACCTTAAAGCGGAAACAGGCTGGTCAGTGGCATATGCGATTTTATGATCGGCGATTTCAGCACCACGAAGCTGAAATATTTGTCGATTCCGACATCCATATCCGTCAGCCGCTCCATGATCGACTGATATTCGACGATGCCTGACGTGACGAATTTCAACAGATAATCATAACCGCCGGAAACAAGGTGGCATTCCACCACCTGGTCGATCTTTTCGACAACACCGAGGAAACGGGCGAAATCGATTTGACGGTGGTTTTTGAGCGTGATCTCCGTGAAGACGGTCAGCGTCTGGCCAAGCTTGTTGATGTTGATCTGCGCCGAATATCCCTCGATATACCCCTCGGACTGAAGCTTCTTGACGCGCATCAGGCAGGGGCTGGGTGACAGGTTGACCAGTTCCGCCAGCTCGACATTGGTGATGCGACCGTTTTTCTGAAGTTCGTAGAGAATCTTGATATCGATCCGATCGAGTTTCATCACGTGCGGAACCCCTTTTTGATTTTTTCTGAGCGCGGCATAAAATTCTGACGCGGCAGCGGAAATCTTAACACATAGGCGCACGCTGTCGACGCGGGGATATTTTTTTCATCCAGCATAAAGAGTTGCAGACAGGTTTCCGAACAGCAGGAGATGCCGGCAATCACCACAGTCTGGCAGCGTTTACCCGCAAACCACGATAAATTAGGAGGGAGATAAGGAGCCGACCATGCCAGCGCCGCTGCACCAGATCACGACCTCACCGGAATTGCCGAAATCCGCAGACGCCGTCATTATCGGCGGCGGTATCGTCGGTGTCTTCGCCGCCTATTATCTCGCCCGGAGCGGCCTCAAGGTGGCGCTTGTCGAAAAAGGCCTGATCGGGGCGGAACAGTCCAGCCGCAACTGGGGCTGGTGCCGCCAGCAGAACCGCGACGCCCGCGAATTGCCGATATCGACCCAGAGCCTTGCGCTCTGGGAAGAATTCGCTGCCGTCACCGGCGAGAACACTGGTTTTCGTCGTTGCGGGCTGTTTTACCTGAGCGATAGCGAAGCGGAGATTGACCGCTGGGCGCGCTGGCGCGACTTTGCCATCACCGCGGGCGTGACGACGCATATGCTGAGTGCCAATGAGGCCAGCGAACGCGGCAGCGCCACCGGCAAACGCTGGAAAGGCGGTGTCTTTTCACCAACAGACGGCACCGCCGATCCGTCCATGGCAGCGCCCGCCGTCGCGCGGGCCATCATCAAACTAGGCGGCACGGTACATCAGAATTGCGCTGCGCGCGGGTTGGAAACGGAAAGCGGCCGGGTCAGCGCCGTTGTCACCGAAAAAGGCACCATTCGCACCAAGACCGCCATCATGTCCGGCGGGGCCTGGGCCTCCTCCTTTTGCCGCCAGCTCGGCATTCGTTTTCCGCAGGCCTCGGTTCGCTCTTCCATTCTGTCCGTCACGCCGGGCGCGGAAGGCCTGCCGGATGCGCTGCATACCGCCGCCGTTTCGGTCACGAAGCGGTACAATGGTGGCTATAATCTCGCCATCAGCGGCCTCGGTCGCATCGACCCAACCGCGCAGCAAATGCGCTTTGCACGCGAATTCGTTCCGATGTTCCTCAAGCGCTGGCGTAGCCTGCGGCTCGGCGGACTGGAGGGGATTCGCGGCGGTCACGAGACGCTGAAACGCTGGCGGCTTGATGCACCTACGCCGATGGAGCGGATCCGTATTCTTGATCCAAGACCGAATGCCGCAGCCATCCGCGAAACCCACAAACGGGCGCTGGAACTTCTGCCCGCACTGCGCAAAACCCAGATATCCGCCGCCTGGGCCGGCTTCATCGATAGCACGCCGGATGGTGTGCCCGCCATCGGCGAAACCAGCGAGTTGCCGGGTTTCATCCTGGCCGCCGGCTTCAGCGGCCACGGTTTCGGCATCGGTCCCGGTGCTGGCCACCTGATCGCCGATATCGTGACGGGTTCAAACCCGATCGTTGATCCCGCCCCCTATCACCCCAACCGTTTCCGTGACTCGTCTTGGGGCAAGGTTGCGGATTTCTGATTTCCCTGCGCGGGGTGCCACTGATGAATAAAACAACACCCGCAAGGCATGACCTGCGGGTGTTGTCGTCCGCCGCATTTTTTCGACCGGTCAGCTCTTCGGCAGACCGGGTGGATTTGTCCGCGATTCCGGCAAGGCCTCTTCCGCAAGCTGCCAGCGGTCCAGTATCTTCGCGTAAGCGCCGCTCTTGATCAGATCGTTGGTCGCAAGCGTCAGAGCATCGGCGAGCCCCGAACCCTTGCGCGTGGTGATGGCGACATCCGAACGTTCCGGCCAGCCGGCGGAGAGCGTTCCGACACGCTTGATGGTCTTGTCGCGCGCCGCGATGAAAACCAGCTGCGCATGCGGCTGGACGATGACATCCGCCCGCCCCGCTGAAAGCGCGACAAACCGGGTGGCTTCGTCATCGTAATATTGCAGCTCGATCGGCTTCAATCCGGCGGCGACATTCTCATCGCTCCATTTCAGCAGAATACGCTCCTGGTTGGTGCCGGCACCCACGATGATCCTCAGCCCCGCCGTGTCCTTCGGTTCCTTGATTTCGGTGATGCCGCTGTCCGACTTGACGAAAAAGCCGTGCAGGCCCTGGCGATAGGTCGAGAAATCGAACTTCTCCTTGCGCTGTTCGGTCACGCCAACATTGGAGATGACGGCATCGTATTTTCCCGAGGCAAGCCCGAGCGGCCAGTCCGCCCATGCCACCGCCACCAGTTCGAGTTCGAGACCAAGGCTGTCGGCCACCGCAAGCGCATAATCGGGATCGGCGCCGACTACCGTCTTTGCATCCGTTGCATAAGTGGCCAGCGGCGGACCGCCGGGAGAAACGGCAACGGTCAATTTGCCCGGCGTCACGAACTTGAAATCCTTCGGCACGGCGGCAATCGCGTCGGGGTCTTTTTCGACCTTGATGCGGCCGGGCTGATCTGGCGACAGATCAAAGACATCGCTGGCGGAAGCGGGTCCAAAACCGGCAACGGAGAGGAAAGTGCCAAGCGTGACCGTGGCGAAACGAGAGATGAAGGTCATTGTGGTTTCCCGATTAGGATTGCGGGACGAAAGTAGCGCGGGCGGGAGGATGCCCGCGCCACCGGCTGAGTGATGTCCCACCTTCAACTCAGCATTTGGCAACTCAGCATTTGGCAGTTCAGCTTTGGGCACTGCCAGCTCAGCTCTTCGGCAGGCCGGGCGGGTTGGTACGGGATTGGGTGATGGCTTCGGAGCCGAGGTTCCAGCGGGCGAGAACCTTGCCGTAATTGCCGTTCTTGATCTGGGCATTCAGTGCCGCCGTGATGGCTTCGGCAATGCCGGCGTCCTTTTTCGAGGCGACGGCGATTTCCGCCGCTTCCGGCCAGCCGCCGGAGAAGGTGCCGACGAGCTTGGTCTTCTTCTGGCTTGCCGCCTGGAAGGCCGAAGTGGCGTTGGGGCCGAGATAGGCGTCCGCGCGGCCGGATTGCAGGGCAACGTCAAGCACGGCCTGATCGTCGTAATATTGCACCTCGGTATCGGCCAGTCCCTTCGCCTTGTTGTCCTTGATCCATTTCAGCAGGATCTGCTCCTGATTGGTGGCGGCGCCGACGATAACCTTCAGCCCGGCGACATCCTCAGGCTTGCCGATTGAGGTGACCTTGCTGTTATTGCCCACATAAAAACCGAGCAGATCGTTGCGATAGCTGGAAAAATCGAACTTCTGCTTGCGCTCTTCCGTCACGGTGATGTTGGAGGTAACGGCATCATATTTGCCGGAAGACAGGCCAAGCGGCCAGTCCGCCCAAGCAATCGGGACCAGCTGCAACTCGAGCCCAAGACTGTCGGCGACGAGCTGGGCAATATCCGGCTCAACGCCAATCGGTGTCTTCGTGTCGCTCGCATAATCCACCAGCGGCAGGCGGAATGGCACCGTCGCGACCGTCAGCTTTCCATCGGCAGTGAACTTATGGCCGGCGGGCAGAAGCTTGATCGCCTCCTCCACCTTTTCGGCGCGCACCCGGCCCTTCTGCTCCGGCGACAGGTCCACCTTCTGCGCATGCGCGGCCGGCACAAGGGAAGCGGTGGCGGTGAAAAGGCCAGCCGCGAGCAGGGACAATAATTTCGATGAAAATGCCATGTGAGTGTTTCCTTGTTTTTGATTAGAGAACTTTTGCGAGGAATTCAGCCGTGCGCGGGTGGTCCGGGCTGTTGAAAACCTTGTCCGGCGTGCCCGTTTCGAGGATGCGACCCTGTTCCATGAAGACGACCCTGTCGGAGACTTCGCGGGCAAAACCGATTTCATGGGTGACGATGATGAGGGTAACGCCGGAGCGGGACAGTTCCTTGATGACATCAAGCACCTCGTTGACCAGTTCAGGATCGAGCGCCGATGTCGGTTCGTCAAAGAGCAGCACCTTCGGTCGCAGGGCCAAGGCGCGGGCAATCGCCACGCGCTGCTGCTGCCCGCCGGAAAGCTGGCGGGGATAAGCCGCTGCCTTATCGGCAAGCCCGACGCGGGCCAGAAGATCACGCGCTTCGACCTCCGCCTGTTCTTTCGAGATGCCGCGAACCGCGACGGGCGCTTCGATGATGTTTTCAAGCGCGGTCAGATGCGGGAAGAGATTGAAGCTCTGGAACACCATGCCGACTTCGGCGCGGCGCTTGAGGATTTCGCGCTCCTTCAATTCGTAAAGCGTGTCGCCCTTCTGGCGATAACCAACCAGCTCGCCATCGATGGCGATGAAACCGTCATCCACGCGCTCGAGATGATTGATGGAGCGCAGCAATGTCGACTTGCCGGAGCCGGACTGGCCGAGAATGGTGGTGACGCTTCCCGCCGGAATGGAGAGGCTTATATCGTCAAGCACCTTCAGCGATCCGAAGGATTTCGAAACTCCGTGGATATTGACCGAACCGCCGCGATTGCCGAGCTGGAAGCTAGCCGCGCGAGCCGGTGCCTTACGCTCGGACTTGGCCGTGACCGTTTCCACCGCTCCAGGCGTTGATTTGCGCGGCAGGAAGGTGCGGAAGATCGTGGCAAACAGCGAGGGCGGCGGATTGCGCAGCGCGCCGCGCGAGAAGTGTCGTTCGATATGATGCTGGACGATGGAAAGCGCGGTCAGGATCACCAGATACCAGACGGTCGCGACCATCAAGAGCGGGATCACTTCCAGATTGCGACGATAGATGATCTGGATCGTGTAGAACAGTTCCGGCAGCGCGAGGATATAGACCTGGGACGTGCCCTTCGCGAGGCCGATAATATCGTTGAAAGCGGTCGGCAGAATCGAGCGCATCGCCTGCGGCAGAATGATACGGGAGGCCTGCCGCCGACGTGGCAGGCCGAGAGCCGCTGCGGCCTCAAGCTGGCCCTGGTCGACGGAGAGAATACCACCGCGCACGATCTCGGAAGCGAAAGCGGCCTGATTGAGTGTAAGCCCCAGAATGGCGGCTGCAAAGGGCGTCATCAACTGCGTGGTGTTCCAGCTGATGAAATTGATGCCGGTATAGGGCACGCCGATCGTCACGGTCTCATAGAGATAACCGAGATTGTTGAGGATCAGCAGAAGCACGATCAGCGGGATCGACCGGAAAATCCAGATATAGGTCCAGGAAACGGCAACCAGCAATGGCGAACGGGAAACGCGGGCAAGCGCCAACAGCGTTCCCAGCACGAAACCGAAAAGGGCGCCGAGCGCGGTGAGCAGCAGCGTTCGCCCAAGGCCGACCAGCACGGGTTCGGCGAAGAACCATTCGGCAAAAACGTCCCAGCCCCAGCGTGGATTGCCGAAAACGGAATGCAGGACGGCCGCGATAACGAGAACGGAGAAAACCGTGCCCACCGTCCGCAGCGGATACCGAGCCGGGACGATGCGGAAATGCGAATAACCGCTTTTGGCCAGCCCGCTCTCGACTGGAGCGGCCTTCGGTTCGTTCAATGCAACATGCGGAAAATCAGATGCTATTGTCATCGGAACGGACCTTTCAGGGGTGGACCGGGGAAGGTTGCGGCTGGGCCACCGGTATCGGCGCTCCGTCCAGAACCGTATTGGAAAGCCATTTTTCGAAAGGCAGCGACCTGATCGTCTCGGGGTCGGCCGCCGTATCGAAGAGCGCGCGGTAACCATTGGTGAGATAAAGGCCGACCGCCTCCGGCTGACGGAAACCCGTGGTTAGATAGACGCGTGCATAACCCTGCCGGACCGCCTGCTCTTCCAGTTCGCGCAGCACGATTTTTGCAAGCCCCTGCCGGCGATGAGCGGAATGGGTCCAGACCCGCTTGAACTCGGCGGTCTCATCGTCGTGGCGCATGAAGGCACCACCGGCGATCGGCTTGCCGTCCCGCAGCAGCAGCAGGAAATTGCCCGAAGGCGGACTGAAGGCCTCCGGCGGATATTTGTTCAGCTCGGCTCTCGCCCCTTCAGCGTTGAAAAAGGTGCCGTAACGGCTGTCATATTCGAACAGCAACTCCTCCAGAAGCGGGGTTGCGAGCGGATCCTTGACCGATGTGTAGAAAAAACTGTCGCTCATGTCCTTGTCCTCAATTTTTTACGTCAGGAGAGATAGCCTTCGGCCAGGCGCACCCAGAAACGCGCTGCCGGTGCGATGATCGCGTCGTTGAAATCATAATGGGGGCTGTGCAGCGGCGCGCTTTCGCCATTGCCGACGAAGAGATAGGAGCCGGGCCGCTCCTGCAGCATGAAGGCAAAATCCTCGCTCGCCGTCCTCGGCTGAAAGGCGTCGGCGATCTGTGCAGCAGGAAAATGCCGTCTGGCGACATCGCGGGCGAAAGCCGTCTCCGGTGCGTGATTGATGACTGGCGGGAAACCACGGGAATAAGAGACGTCAGCCGTTGCACCAAAACTTTCCGCCTGCGCTTTGGCCAACGCCGGAAGCCGCTCCTCCAGCCGGTCACGCACGGCAGTTGAGAAAGCGCGCGCGGTGATTTGCAGCTCCACGCTTTCGGGAATGACGTTGGAGGCCGTTCCGCCATGGATGGAACCGACCGTCAGCACCGCCATCTCGCGCGGATCGATATTGCGCGAGACGATGCTTTGCAGGGCGGTGATGAAGCTGGCCGAGGCGAGAACCGGATCGACCGTCTCATGTGGTGCTGCGCCGTGCCCACCCTTGCCGATGATCCGCACGCTTGCCTTGTCGACGGAGGCCATGGCCGGGCCTTCGACGAAGCCGAACTGACCGGTTTCCACACCCGGCCAATTGTGCAGGCCGAAGACGGCATCGACGGGAAAACGCTCGAACAGCCGGTCCTTTATCATTGCTCTCGCACCAGCGCCGATTTCCTCCGCAGGCTGGAAGATCAGCGTCAGCGTGCCGGAAAAATTCGAGGTTTCGGCAAGATATCGGGCGGCGGCAAGCAGGACCGTCGTGTGGCCATCGTGACCGCAGGCATGCATGATGCCAGATGTTTCGCTGGCATAAGCAAGGCCCGTCTCCTCATGGATCGGCAGCGCATCGATATCGGCGCGGATGCCGAGACGTTTTTCGCCGTGGCCGCGTTTGAGCGTGGCGACAACGCCGTTACCGCCAACACCTTCCGTCACCTCATATCCGAATGACAGGAGATAACGGGCGATAAGCGCCGCCGTGCGCGTCTCCTTGAGCGACAGCTCCGGGTGCCGATGAAGATCGTGCCGGATGGCGATGCTTTCCTCGATAAAGGCAAGGATCCCCCGTTCGGCGTCGTCCTGCGGACGCGCGCCGTCAATGCGGATATTCATGGTTCTGTCTCCTGCGCAGCGCGTTTTCGCCCCGCGTCTTGAAATCTGTGCCGGGCGGCGATCACCATCGCCCGGCCGCAGCCTTATGCGATGGCCTTGTTCGCGCTGCTTTCGCTGCCGGAGTAGACACTTTCCTTGAAAGGCAGGCCGAGATGATCGCGCAACGTCGCCCCTTCCAGATGCGGATCGAAATAACCGCGTCGCTGCAGCACCGGGATGACGAGGCGGATGAAATCATCCAGCCCTTCGGCAATCACCGGGAAGCCGAGAATGAAGCCGTCGGCCGCATCATGCTCCACCCAGCGGATGATCTCGTCCGCCACCTTGTCCGGCGTGCCGATGAAACCTTCGCGCGGCGTTGCGGCCTCCAGCGCCGCTTCCCTGAGCGTCTGGTTCTTTTCCTTCGCCCGCCGTTTGATGCGGTCGGTCGTCGAGCGGAAGCTGTTCTTGCCGATCTCGCCGAGCTCGGGGAAAGGCTCATCCAGCGGGTAGACGCTGAAATCGTGATGATCGAAGAAGCGTCCGAGATAGGCGAGCGCATCCTCTATCGTGATGAGGTTGCGGATGACGTCGTATTTCGCCTCCGCCTCCTCCTGCGTCTCAGCGACGATGGGGCCGATGCCCGGGAAAATCTTGACGTCCGCCGTTGATCTGCCCTGCGCAACGGCGCTCTGCTTCACCCGCTTCAGGAAGGTCTGGTTTTCCTCCAGCGAGGCGGAATTGGTGAAGACGGCATCCGCATGTTTGCCGGCAAGGCCGATGCCGGCATCGGAGGAGCCGGCCTGGAATACCACCGGCTGCCCCTGCGGCGACCGCTGGATGTTGAGCGGGCCTTCCACCTGGAAGAAACGGCCCTTGTGGCCGAGCGTGTGGAGTTTGTCTCGGTCGAAGAATTGCCCGGTTTCACGGTTGCGAACGAAGGCACCGTCGTCCCAACTGTCCCACAGGCCCTTGATGACCTCTAGATATTCGTCGGCGATTTCGTAACGCAGTGCATGTTCGGGGTGGTTGCGGCTGTAGTTTTTCGCCGTGCCTTCAAGCGGCGTCGTCACCGCGTTCCACCCCGCGCGGCCGCCGCTCAGAAGATCGAGCGAGGCGAATTGTCGGGCAATCGTGAAAGGATCGCTGTAGGAAGTGGAGACCGTACCCGCAAGACCGATCTTAGAAGTGACTGCGGCGAGCGCCGAAAGGATGGTCAGCGGCTCGAACCGGTTGAGGAAATGCGGAATGGACTTGTCGTTGATATAGAGGCCATCAGCCACAAAGGCGAAAGCGATGCCGGCCGCTTCGGCTTTCAGCGCGGTCTTCTTGAAGAAGTCGAAATTGACGCTGGCATCCACCGGGCTCTTGGGGTGCCGCCAGGCGTTCATGTGCCCGCCAGGACCCTGAAGCATGATGCCGAAACGGATTTTCTTTTTCGTCATGTCATTTTCTCCTGAGGACAAAATTACGCTGCCCGGGAAAGGCGATGCGTGGCCAAGAGCTCGATCGAGGCAAGCCGCTGATCGGCGCCGACATGCGGCGGCTCGATGATGAATTCCTCGATGCCATGCTCTTCGGAAAGCGCGCGCAGCGCCCGGTGAATATCGTCCGGCCCACCATGCAGGACATTGGGCTTGCGCTCTTCGATGCGATAATCGCTGTCACCGGACTGGCGGGCGAACTCTTCCGCCTGTTCGCGGCGGCCGAGATTGAAGGCCCTGCCATCGCTCAGGAACACGCGGTAGATGCGCTGGCCTTCGACCTGTCTTGCCGCATGGGCGGGATCGCTCGCGGCAAAAGCCGAGAGGGCAAGGATCGGCGCGCTTCCGCCGCTTGTCTCACGGAAAGCCAAGAGGCTGCGGCGCAGAACCTCCGGATCGCCGTTGAGATGGCCGGCAAAAACGAAATTCCATCCTTTGGACGCTGCAAGCCTTGCGCTTTCCGGGCTGGCGCCGAGCAGGAAACGTTCCGCCGCAATCGGCGGCACGGGTGTCGCCTGTAGTCCGGCCTGAGCTTGGTCCTGCGGTGCGCTGCCGGCGAGAAATGTCGTGAGCTCACCAAAAGCCGTCTCGAAATCCGGCTTGCGGGCGAGATCATAGGCCTGCTGCAAGGCGGAGGTTGCAAGCGGCAGGCCGCCCGGTGTCTTGCCGACGCCAAGATCGACCCGGCCGGGCGCCAGCGAGGAGAGGACATTAAAAACCTCGGCAACCTTGTAGGGGCTGTAATGCTGCAGCATCACGCCACCCGAACCGACGCGAATGCGGGAGGTCTTCGCCAGAATCCACGCCACCAGCGCCTCGGGCGCAGAACCGGCAAGTTCCGGCGAATTGTGATGTTCGGCCACCCAGAACCGGCGATATCCCAGTTCCTCGGCGCGCTTGGCGAGATTGATCGTATCGCGGAACGCGCTTACCGCGTCCTCACCCGTCGGCACCGGGCTCTTGTCGAGCAAACTGAGCGTATACATCGTCACCTCGTGTGTCTTGATGCATAGTTTGTCTACCGATTTTATATTCTAATAAAGGATGTTTGTTCCATGCTGCGAGGAGATCAGAGAAAATATTGTTTTCAGTCAGGTTTTCGAAGTCTGCCTTGATCGGGGCGCTCGAAAACGCTGAAAACCTTGCCTCAAAGGACTGCTACAGGGCGCTTTCACCGGAGAACGCACTGAAACGGGCTTGCACCGGAATTCGCTAAAAACTACTAAGTAACTTAGGAACAATACGATCCGGCATTGTGAATATGCCGGTTCTCTTTTCGGATCAGGCGATGTTGACCAAAAAAGGCAAATACGGATTGAAGGCGCTTGTCGATCTGGCGCGGTTGCCCCAGGGCGAGACTGCCTTCGTGACCGAGATTGCGACCCGTAACAACATCCCGAAAAAATTCCTGGACACCATTCTTCTGGAACTGCGCAACAGCGGCATTCTACGCTCCAAGAAGGGCCCGAATGGTGGTTATTCGCTCTCGAAACTGCCCTCCGAAATCATGATCGGACAGGTTATCCGCACGCTCGATGGCCCGCTCGCGCCCATTCGCTGCGCAAGCCGCACGGCCTTTGAAGCCTGTGATGACTGCGATGATCCCGAGACCTGTCAGGTCAGGGTTTCGATGACGGACGTGCGTGATGCCATCGCAACCATTCTGGACAATATGACGCTCGCGCAATTCGTCGCAAAGGATGGGCAGGACCAGCGGTCCATCCCAGCCGGCGAATAGGATTTCGCAGAGACGGCAGCGTCACTTTATTGACGGCGTAGATCATCCACCAGCGATGCGATGAGCCCGGATTCGCTGACGCCCTCGATAAGACCAAGGCGCGCCATCAGAATTTCAAGCGTAATGGCATTGTTGCGGACCGAACGACACGTGACGTTTTCCGCTCCCACCTGCGCTGCGTCGATATGGGTCGCCAGACTTGATATCTGCGCCTTCAGCAGTTCGACGGCGAGAAATATTTCCCCAATGACTGGTTTCGCCGCACCATCATCCGCCAGCCTGTCGATCAGCAGCACCGAAAGCTCACGTTGTTTTTGCCCCAGAGCCACCGCAGCCTTTAACAGGGTGGAAACGGCGGTGGCGAGATTTCCCACACCCTGGGCGAGGAACACCACCTGATCGGCGCGCAGCAGGCCCTCCCATGAGATATTCGGCCGATTACGCAGAACGACAAGTATGGGCTGCCCAGATGTGTTGACGGCTGGAACGACGATCCAGTCCGCATTGGCCCTTGCCGACAGCGCAATGTCATCGGGAAGCCTCAGGGCATAGTCGTCAGCCGTCACCGGGATTGCGTTATCCAACCCGTCATCGGATGTCGCCAGGGCGAAGGTCTCACCGAGATCCAGGCGGGCGAAGAGGACCCTGCGCTGCTCATCGCTACCGGCGTTGCGGATGAATTCAAGCGCGGTGAAATGCTCGACGAGATCATGCGCCGCCTCGGCATTGGCTATGGAAATGATCGAAAGCGCCTGAGAGAGAACATCATTGGTGATATCCGCCCCGCCCATATCAGTTGGAACCGAGAGAGCGAGGAGGCCGGAGCGGGCAATCCGGGCATGGATTTGCCCAGGATTTTCGATGGCGCATTTTTCGGCGATCGTCCGGGCGACGGTCAGCACATCGATATCCGCGCCGAGGCGTGGAGGAACGAAACGAAGTCTTTCGCCAAGAGACGTGACGGATCCCATGCTCAACTCCCTCAAACAATGACAAAATGAAAGCGTCGAAACGACCGACGCTCAGTCCAGTGAATGATAACGACCGTTCTGGTAGAGCAGCGAATGGCCGGAACCGACACGGATCGCTTCCACCTTGCCGATGACGATGACGTGGCTGTGACGCTCGATCGCCTCTTCGATGGTGCAATCGATCGCGGCCACGGCATCTTCGAGGATGGGGGCGCCGCTCGCGAGCCTTGTCCATTCCGCACCGCGATACCGGTCCGGGCCCTTCAGGCCGCCGATGCCGGCAAACTGGTTGGCGACGAACTGATGGTTCGTACCGATGATGTTGACGGCGAAATGACCGAAACTCTGCACCACGGGCCAGGTAGACGAGGAACGGTTGAGCGCGACAAGGATTCGCGGCGGATCGACCGACAAAGCGGTGGCCGATGTCACGGTCGCGCCCGTACGCTCATCCCCTTCGCCTGCGGTAATCACGCTGACGCCGCCGCCGAGCGTCCTCAGCGCCGTCTTGAGGCTGTCGGCATCTGCCGCCCTGCCGGCGACCGGGTCGCGCAGATTGATGAATTGTTGATCCTTGGCCGCATATTGCAATGTCATCGCGTGGCTCCTGAAACAGCTGAATTGTTCAATAGCTAGCAGCGGTGGCGGGGGCTGAAATAGACATCGTTTTCCATAATCGTAATATTCTATAGAAATAATGTTTTATATGTCGCCGTTGGGTGGGTACCGCTGCAAACTCTCCATGGATGGATCAGGATCCGGACACCAGCTTGACGTTGCCGCCATGGCCGCCACCGCCGAAAACCTGTTTTGCGCCGAACGACGATCGAATCTGGTTTCGCGGCCCGTCAATGCCGATTTCCGGAAACAGCAGCTCGGACAGGCGATAGGCTTCTTCGAGATGCGGATAACCGGAAGCGATGACGGTATCGATGCCGAGCGCTTGATATTCCCTGAGCCGTGCCGCCACCGTCTTCGGTGATCCGACCAACGCGGTACCCGCGCCAGACCGCACAAGACCGATACCCGCCCACAGGTTGGGAGAGACCTCCAGCTTGTCGCGCCGCCCATTGTGCAGCGCCTGCATTCTTGCCTGCCCGACGGAGTCCGATGCCTTGGAGAAGACCTCCTGGGCAGAAGCGATGGTCTCATCGGAAAGCTTGGAAATCAGCCTATCGGCATCGGCCCATGCTTCCTCATCGGTTTCGCGCACGATGAAGTGCAGGCGAATGCCGAAGGTCACCTCCCGCCCCTTTTTGGCAGCGGCAGCGCGAACCTTGACGATTTTTTCCGCCACCTGTGCCGGCGGCTCGCCCCAGGTCAGATATTTGTCGGTGATCCCAGCCGAAAACTCGATGCCGGCATCGGAAGAGCCGCCGAAATAAAGCGGCGGGCGCGGTTCCTGCACCGGCGGCAGGCCGAGCCGGGCACCCTGCGCCTTGATGTATTTGCCGTCGAGATCTCCCTTGCCGGTTTCGATCAGGGAATTGAACACCTGAAAGAATTCGTCGGCATGGTCGTAACGCTCGTCATGCGGCAGGAAGATGCCGTCCCCGGCCAGTTCCTGCGCGCTGCCGCCAACAACGATGTTGAGCAGTAACCGCCCATGGGACACACGATCGAGCGTGGAGGCCAAACGCGCGTAATAAGCGGGTGAAGCAACGCCCGGGCGAATGGCGACAAGGAATTTCAGCTTCTCGGTATAGGCAGCGAGATTGGCCGCGAGAATGAAGGATTCTTCGCAGGCAACGCCGGTGGGAATGAGCACGCCGGAATAACCAAGTCTGTCGGCGGCCTGGGCAATTTCCCGGAAATATCCGGGATCGGCGGGGCGCGACAGATCATCGGAGCCGAGATAGCTGCCATCGCCGGAGGTGGGTATGAACCACAGGAAATCGAGTGGTTTATCGTGCTTGCTCATCGGCAGGTCCTTTGCAATCCGCCCCTCGGGCGATGCGACGTCATGATGGAAGGGTAACCAGTTCCCCGGCGCGTTTAAGAAATTTTGTTCCAATTTCCATCCATCGAGGGGAGTTTCTCTCTCGAATGAACGGGATCAAAAGGGAAAGAAGCGCTTGCGAACCGTGCTCAGAAGACCGGGTAGAGGCCCAGCATCGCGAAGTTCATTTCGCAGATCTCTTCCCGCTCCAGTTCGAGATCGCTTTTCCCCTGCCGGATGCGCCCTGAGTGATCTAGCGGGTGAAGATGAAGCCGTTCTTCCTCACGGGGCTGACGCCGGGTCAGGCCGAACAGATCGAAAGTAAACGCATGAAGTCCCTGCGGCATGTGCGCCTCCTTTGCTCAATTCTCCCTATCCTCCGGCGACTGGCAAAAATCGTCAATATTTTCCATAAAATTACTATTCTATAATTGCGGCATCGCCGGCAAAGGTGGACCAAGGATGTGGCCACGGGAAAAATTCCGTTTCAGAGCACGCTGGCGTCGCCCTGAAGATGCACAGCATGTATCCCCGGCAATCCGTGCAGTCTCGATCCGGTCGCGGTCTTTTCAGCGGTCGATTTCAGACGGTCGAAAAGCGCATAACCTTGGGGCCACCGACCAAAACCGGCGGCGATGTTGATGTGCCCGACGGAGCCAAGATTGACGAGGTCGCTTCCCCAGCTGGCGGCGGTTTGCGCCAGTTCTTCAGGGTCCATATAGGGGTCATTCATGCTCCCCACCACGAGACTGGGAAAAGCAAGCGGCTGCTGCGGAAACGCGCCGAACCGGACGATACAAGGATGCATTGCCTCCACCCGATCGAGATGGGCGGGAGCGACCAGAAGCGCGCCCCTGATTTTGGCAGCCGAAGCTCGCGACGCCATATTCGCCACGAGTGGGCAACCGAGGCTATGGGCAACGATATAGGCGCTTTCAACTGCGGATAGCGCTGATTCAAGACGGTCAATCCAGTCTTCGAGAACCGGGCATTGCCAATTGTCCTGATCGACCAGCCGGGCCTGAGGATCATCCAGCAACCAGTGCCGCTGCCAATGCCCCTCATCCGAACCGTTCAGACCGGGGACAATCAAGGTGGTACACATGCCTACTCCGTGGTTTGCGGGCGGTGTGCCTCAAGAATGGAGAATCCTACGATTCCCGTCGACTATTGCCTTGCTCACCTTTCTAAGCACGGGGAAAAATCAAACCACGTAATGACAGCAGCGTAGAAAATGGGTTCCCGTGGGCTTTAGGATCACCGAAAAAACGGAATCTTTTATCTCAATTTTTTACATGGAAAATATGTGCAATATCGGCAAAGTCTGAGCAAAGCTTTTCCCCCGCCGCATGCCAAAAGAAACGCCGCTGCTTGGCCCCGCAGGCGCGGCTTTGCCATTCTCGTGTCCTCGGAGGTTTTCGCCTCCCAAACCGGACGTTACAGCGGCGGGCCCCTCCTCCGCGCGACAAACCGACAATTCAGGCGGATGATGTGAGCAGCACGAGTGAATTTCTCTGGTATATTCCCAATGACGTCAAACCCGGTCATCGCGGCGATGCCGTCAGCGACAACCATAACAGCCTCGATACATTGACCAGCCATGCAAAGGCGCTGGAAAATCATGGCTGGAAGGGCGCGCTGCTCGGCACCGGCTGGGGCCGGCCCGACACCTTCACGGTCGCAGCAGCCCTTGCGGCGCGGACCACGACATTCGAGCCGCTGATCGCCATCCGTCCCGGTTACTGGAAACCGGCCAACCTAGCCTCGGCCGCCGCCACGCTCGACCAGCTTTCCGGTGGCCGCGTGCGGATCAATGTCGTCTCGGGTCGAGACGAGCTTGCAGCCTATGGCGACGAGGAAGGTGATCAGGCGCAGCGCTATGCCCGAACGAAAGAGTTCATGCGGCTGGTACGGCGGCTCTGGACAGAGGAAAATGTCACCTTTGACGGTGAGCATTTCCGGGTGAAGAATTCCACTGTCCTACCACGTATCGCCGCACGCGCCGACCGCCCGCATCCCAGGCTTTACTTCGGCGGTGCTTCCGAAGCGGCTGAGCAGGTCGCCGCAACCGAGGCCGACGTGCAATTGTTCTGGGGCGAACCACTTACTGACGTGCGCGAGCGGATAGAAAGGCTCAAACATTTCAGCCAGACGCTTGGCCGCGACCTGCCGCCGCTGCAATTCGGCCTGCGGATCACCACGCTGGTGCGTGAAACGACGGCCGAAGCGTGGCGCGACGCCGAGGCGAAAGTCGCTGAAATGGCCGCTAATAATGGCGTGCGATGGAACGACCATCTGCAAGGCCTGGCGGTCGGCCAGCGCCGGCTGCTGGATTTGCACCATCGGAGTGACGTGCTTGATGATAATCTTTATACCGCGCCCGGCAAATTCGGCGGCGGCGGTGCCGCAACCACATGGCTGGTGGGTTCGGCGGAGGATGTCGCCGCCTCGCTGCGCAAATACCGCGCGCTTGGCATCACCCATTTCATCCTTTCCGACACGCCCTATCTGAAGGAAATCGAACGGCAGGGTGACAGGCTGCTGCCGCTGTTGCGGGATTGAAGCGGGGACGATGCCGGGCGGTCTTGCCGAAGCAAGGCCGCCCGGTGCCTTCGCCAATCAGCCATCCGCCGCCTTGATGCTTTGACGGCCGAGAATCGTGCGGATCATGTGGCTTTGCGGCGCATGCGCCCTTGCCGTGATGGCATCGCGGTGATGGCGTTCGAGATTGTAGTCCCGCCGCAGGCCGCGATTGCCACCAAGCTCCAGCGCCAGATCGGTCACCGTCACCGCATTGTCGATCACCACATGGCGAACGGCCAGCGCATCCGTTCCCACCCGCTCTCCCGCATCGATATCACGGGCGACGGAAAGAAGCAGGCGCCGGTTTGCCGCGAGAAGCACCTCGATCTGGCCAAGACCTTCCTGAATACGCGGAATGGAGGAGAGCGGCGCACCGAGGCTTACTGGTGCATGGCCCGTCAGATGGCGCAGCAGATCATCCCGCGCCGAAAGTGCTACACCATGATAAACGGACGCCAGGAGCACGAAGAAATTATAGCCATCGGTCTCATCACGCCGCAGCGGCTCATCCGCTGGCTGTTCGGCAACGATGTCTGCAAGCGGTACTCTTACATCCTCCAGCACAAGATCATGGCTGGCGGTGGCATACATGCCGGTCGCCTCCCATGCCTTTTCCTGGGCGATGCCAGCAGCATCGAGTGGAACCAGAAGCTGAATGAGACGTGGCGTCTCTTCCGTCGTCACCGCAAGCACGATCGCCCATTTCAGCCCCGGCAGGCCGGTGACGAAGCTCTTGCGGCCATTGACCACCCAGACATAGCCCTCGATCCGCGCCGTCGTTTCCGGCAGGCCGCCATGGGCGGGCGAACCGACACCCGGCTCCGCCTGCGCATTGTTCAGAAGCGCCGGCTCCCTGTTATTGGCGGCCAGTACCTTTGCCGAGAGAGCAGCCGGCCATTTGCCGCGCCGGATTGCGGCATGAACGCTGTAGTGCATGGCCAGAATGAGCGCGGTGGACGGATCGCCCTTGGCAATGGCCGTAATGACGGCATGCGCCGTTTCCATGCCCTCGCCCCAGCCGCCATCCTTCTCAGCCGTCACCAGGCCGAGCAGACCCGACTTGAAAAGCGCTTCGAAATTGCCAGCGGCGAATTCCCCGCTTTTGTCGTGGTCCGCCGCCGTCTGGCTGAAATCTTCGGCCAGCGCGGTTGCGATGGCAACAGGGCTGGATTGCTGCTCCGGCGGGCGCGGAACGGTGGATAGAGCACCACTCATGCCACCGCCCTCTCATTTGCCGTCACGAAACGGGCGTCGATCCAGGCAGCAAGATCGAAGTCGTTTTCAAGGAAACCCCATTGATGCAGGAAATCCTTGTAGTGGCCGACAGCGGCCACAAGGTCGGCATCAAGGCCGAGGCCAAGATGGCGGTGAACCTCCGGCCCGTTGGCGGCCAGAACCTGCTCTTCCGTGGCGCCGGCCTCCCGCGCGATGAACCGGCGCGTCTCTTCCGCATGCTGCTCCGCCCAGAGCGAGGCTTTGCGAATAGCGCCAACCAGCCGCTCCACCAGATCGGGACGCTCGTCTGCAAGCCGCCCATCAACCGTCAGCACCCGGGGCGAGCCGGAGTTGATGCGGATCTTCGGATCGGGGTGAAAGCCGAATTCCACCACCTGCACGGCCCCGATCAGATTGGCTGCGGCAATACCCGCCGTTCCCTTGACGAAAATCGCATCGACCTCGCCCCGCAGCAGCGCGATGATCTCCTCACCGAAGGACTGCCGGCGCTTCAGGCCGAAAAGCGACGGCCCCTCCTGCGAGGCCAGCACCGAATCCGCAATGACGATGTCAGTCAGTTCGACATCCTCAACCCCCAGCCCTTGTAATGAAAGCGCGGAGACAATGCCCTTCAGCGCCGTCGCCCGCATGAAATCGACAATGCCTTCCGGTCGCCGTGGCACACCGAAACGACGGCCGACAAGATCGGCAAGCGAGCGGATGCCGCTCTCCGGCAGGGTGATGATCGCCTGAAATTCATCCGTCCAGGTAATGCCGACAAGACGCGTATTGCGCCCTTCCGAACGGGCGCGGATGGGCGGCACGTTGCCGCCGTGGCGGAAGGACCATTCGAGCGTGTGGTTGAAATGGCTCTGGCGAACCGAACGGTCAGGCGAATCGATGATGGATTTCAACGCTATGCCGACCTCCTCGAAGGTCTGCCCGAGATAACCGAGTTGCGCCGCCAGCCCCACGGGGGTCGGCACCGGGCATCGTGTGTACCAGATTTCAGAAAGTGTCGTGCTCATGGCTTTGGCCTCGATGAAAGGGAAAAATACCGGCCCCCGCAAAAAGGGGAGCCGGGTCTGGCGAGACAATCAGGATGCAGCGATATGCGCGAAAGCGAGGCTTCCCGCGACACCTTCGGCGCCGATGGTGTGATCGGCGATGCGCTTGTTGAAGATGGTGATTTCAGGTGCTGCGACGATGTCGATAGCCGGCACGTCCTCGACGAGGATTTGCTGGATTTCTTTCCATTGAGCGACGCGCTTGTCCGGATCGATCTCGATGGCGGCGGCTTCAAGCAGCGCATCCACCTTCGGATTGCTGTAGGCCGCACCATTGGAGAAGGGCACGCCCTTCTTAAAATTCTTCGACCAGTAAAGCCGCTGCACGCCGACGGTCGGATCGAAGAGATTGCTCATGCCCTCATAGGCAAAATCAAAATCGCGGTCCGTGTAGATGCGCTTCGTATAGGTGGCGAAATCCTGCGTTCGCACCGTCACATCCACGCCGACCTTCGCCAGCGCCTGGCGGATGTAGTCCGCGCCCCGCGGATAGGCCTCGGTGCTCGGCACGTAATCCAGATTGAGCTTGAAACGGATACCATCCGCGCCGCGCTTGTATCCGGCCTCATCCAGCAGCGCTTCCGCCACCTTCAGGTCGATCGGATAGGTCTTCAGATCATCCACGAACCATTTCGTCAGCTTCGGATTGATCGGGCCCGTGATCGTCGCGCCATAACCGAAATTGACCGTATTGAAGATGACGTTGCGGTCGATCACATGCGCGAAGGCGCGGCGGACACGCACATCCTTGAAGACATCCTTTTCGAGGTTGAATTCCACGCGGCTGATCGAATTGGTATATTGATAGCCATTGGTGTCGAAGCCGAGGCTCGGCAATTCCTTCAAGCGGTCAAGATCGCTATAGGCGACCGGCGTGCTGGGGGCGAGATCGATCTCTCCGGTTTCGATGGCGATGGCGCGGGCCGATGCATCCGGAATGAAGCGGACGATCAGCCTGTCGAGATAGGGGCGCGGCGCATCCCAATAATCCGCATTACGCTCAAAAACGATATGGCTGCCGCGCACCCACTCCTTGAACTTGAACGGGCCGGTGCCGATGGGTGCGAGGTTGACCGGATTTTCGGTGACTTTCGTGCCCTCATAAAGGTGCTTGGGTACGATGGGCGTTTCGGCGGCGGCAAGTGCGGTGATCAGGTATGGCGCGGGTTTGGAAAGAACCAAAACCGCCGTCAGCTCATTGGGCGTCTCGACCGCGGTAAGGTTCAGGAATGTATTGCGACCACGCGGATGCACTTCCTTGATGGTGCTGATGGAGAAAGCCACATCGGCGGAGGTGAACGGCTTGCCGTCGTGCCATTTCACACCGGGCCGCAGATTGAAGGTATAACGCAGTCCATCCGCGCTCACGTCCCAGGATTTAGCCAAGAGCGGCTTGGGATTAAGATCAAAATCATAGGTCAGCAGACCCTCGGTAACCTTGGGCGATATATAGACGGAGTTATAGGCCGTATGTGCGATCGTCGTCAGCACCGGCGGTTCCGATGAGATCAGCAAGGTGGCCGTGCCGCCGCTTGCAGGCTCTGCCGCGTTGAGCTTCAGCCCCGGCAACGACACCACGCCAAGCGCCACCGACGCCAGCAGAAATCCGCGCCGCGTCGTCTGGTTGAAAATAGTCATGCGATACCCTCTCCTTGATTGAACCGGCGAAAACCCGGCGAAACTGAACGGCTGCGCTTTGAGAGAAGTTTGTTCCGCAGACGAGAGTGGGATTGGCATGAGGAACCAACCATTCTCATTAATGGGAATTATCTTTCTTTTAATGCGCATATTTTGGTAAATTTCAGAAAATAATTCTATTATTCTTTGACAAATTCCATAAAATTAGTCAACTAATGTCCGTGCCTTTGCGGGCTGATTTATGTTTTCTCGATTGCGGACTGGAGCCGATGTCGAATTCGAAAAGAATATTATCGCAGGCGAGACGGGTGGCCATTCAGGCCGTCCCGACGGTTCTCGGTATCGTCATCCTGAACTTCTTCCTGCTGCAGCTGGCACCGGGCGATGCCGCCGATGTGCTGGCGGCGGAAGCCGGTTCGGCAACCGTCGAGACCATGGCCGAAATGCGCTCCCGCTTCGGACTGGACCTGCCGATCGTGCATCAGCTCATGAACTATCTCGGCAATCTCGCGCAGTTCAGCCTCGGTTTTTCGCCGCGCTACGGCATGCCGGTCGCAGACCTCATCGGCCAGCGGCTGCCAGGTACTCTGGCGCTGATGGGCGCCGCCCTTGGCATCGCAATCTTCGTCGGCGTGTTCCTCGGCTCCATCATGGCGCTTTTTTCCGGCAAGCTGCCGGACCGGATCATTTCAATCGGCTCGCTGATCTTTTATTCCGTGCCGGGTTTCTGGATCGGCCTGATGCTTATCCTCACCTTCTCGGTGAAGCTCGGCTGGCTTCCGTCTGGCGGCGACAGCACCATCGGCAGCAGCCTCACCGGTTTCGCCGCCTTTCTCGACAGGTTGCGCTACATCGTTCTCCCCGCCCTTTCGCTGGCGCTTTATTTTCTGGCGATCTACGCCCGCCTCACCCGCGCGGCGATGCTGGAAGTGAAATCTCAGGACTATGTGCGCACGGCACGCGCCAAGGGCGTTTCGCCGTTCCGGCTCATCACACGCCATATTCTGCGCAACGCGCTGATCCCGATAACCACCATGGCTGGCATGCACATTGGCGGCCTGCTGGGCGGCGCTGTCGTGGTTGAAACCGTCTTCAGCTGGCCGGGCCTTGGCCGTCTTGCTTTCGAAGCCGTCATGGCCCGCGATTTCAGCGTGCTGCTCGGCATTCTGCTTCTCTCGTCCCTCGTCGTCATCATTGTCAATGCAGCCGTGGACCTGTTGCAGGCATGGCTCGATCCCCGCATCGGAGAAAGCCGATGAATTCCTCCCATACATCAGCGGTCCTCAACACGGCCGAACTCGGCGCTGAAGAGACCAATCCCAAACCGAAGAAACCGGAAGAAAAAGTCTGGCCCTATATCCACGCGCCGGATGCGCTTTCGGCCCGCTCCGTCTCCGTGCCCCGGCGCGGTCTGCGGCGGGAATTGAAAATTTTCCTGACCAACCCCAACGCCATCGTCGGGCTGCTGTTTCTCGCCACCGTCCTCATCGCCGCGCTGATCGCCCCCTTGATCTACCCCGGCGATCCCCTGGAAATGGTGGCCCGCCCGTTCCTTTGGCCCGGCCAGAATGCCGCCTATCCGCTCGGCACCGATTCCATGGGCCGGGATGTTCTGGCCGGCATCGTCCACGGCGCGCGCATTTCGCTCACCGTCGGTGTCGTCGCCACGCTGATCGGGTTGACGATCGGCATCTCGATCGGCGCTTTCGCCGGTTATTTCGGCGGCGTTATCGACGATATTCTCGTCAAGCTGATCGAAATATTCCAGACATTGCCGAATTTCGTGCTGCTTGTTGTACTCGTCGCCATCGCCCAACCGTCGGTCACTACGGTCACCTCTGCAATCGGCATCATCACATGGCCGCTGGTGGCCCGCCTCACCCGCGCCGAATTCCGCGCCATCCGCGAAAAGGACTATGTGCTCGCCGCCCGCAGCCTCGGTTACGGCCATGCGCGCATCGTCTTTCAGGAAATCCTGCCCAATGCGCTACCGCCGATCATCGTCACCTCCTCCGTCATGGTGGCGGGTGCGATCCTCATGGAAGCGGCGCTGTCCTTCATGGGACTTGGCGATCCCAACCGCGTTTCCTGGGGTTCAATGATCGGTTCGGGACGCGACGTCATCCGCACCGCCTGGTATCTGACTGCCCTTCCCGGCCTCGCCATCGTTTTCACCGTCATTTCGCTGAACCTCATCAGCGACGGCCTCAACGATGCACTCAACCCCCGTTTCTCGGAGGAACGCCGATGAGCAAACTGATCGAAGTTCATGATCTCTCCGTCAGCTTCGGCTCGGCCCAGCCGGTCAAAGGCGTCAGTTTCGATGTCAGCCCCGGCGAAATGCTGGCCATCGTCGGCGAGAGCGGCTCTGGAAAATCCCTGACGGCGCTCGGCCTCATTGGCCTGCTGCCCTCACACGCCAAGACCGGTGGGCGAGTTCAGCTCGAGGGCCGCGACCTGCTGCCGCTTTCCGAACGGCAATGGCGCGGCATTCGCGGCCGCGATATCGGCATGATCTTCCAGGAGCCGATGACCTCGCTGAACCCGGTTCTGACGGTCGGCGAGCAGATCATCGAGGTGCTGCGCATCCACGAGAAGATCGACCGGCATCAGGCCCGCAAACGCGCCATCGCGCTTCTGGACCTCGTCAACATTCCCGATGCCGCCCGACGGGTGGATGATTATCCGCACCAGCTTTCCGGCGGCATGCGGCAGCGCGTGATGATCGCCATCGGCGTCGCCTGCAATCCGAAACTGCTGATCGCCGACGAGGCGACGACCGCGCTCGATGTGACGATACAGGCGCAGATCCTGCAACTGCTCGACAATCTGCGCCGCGATCTCAACATGGCGGTGATCCTGATCACCCACGATCTCGGCATCGTGGCGCAATGGGCAGACCGGGTGATGGTCATGTATGCCGGCCGCAAGGTGGAAGAGGGTTTGCCGGAACCGGTGTTCTCCAACCCCTACCATCCCTATACGCGCGGGCTGCTTGCCGCTTCGCCACGCGCGGAAGACGGCCAGCATTATCGTGACGGGCCGCTGATCGAAATTCCCGGCTCCATCGTCTCCGCCACCGGCGAGCGCGGCTGCGCCTTCCGGCCACGCTGTCCGAGCGCCCGTGGTTTCTGCGGGCAGTTCGTGCCGCCACTGAGGCCGATTTCGGAAGGCCGCTACGCCGCCTGTCCCTTCGTATTCCCGACATCACAGGAGGTATCCGATGACGCTCTTGTCAGTGCATAGTCTCTCCACCCATTATACGGGCGGACGCGGCACCGTGCGCGCCGTCGATGATGTCTCGCTCGACATCGAGGCGGGCGAGACCGTAGCGCTGGTGGGTGAATCCGGCTGCGGAAAATCCTCGCTCGGCAAATCGCTGATGCGGCTGGTCGAACCCTCTTCCGGCAGGATCACCTTCAAGGGCGCTGATGTCACGGCGATGACGTCGTCGCAGCTGCGCGGTATCCGCCGCCGCATCCAGATGATCTTTCAGGATCCCTTCGCTTCGCTCAATCCACGCCAGACGGTTCGCACCATCCTCACCGCGCCGCTCAAGGTGCACGGCATCGGCGACAGGGCGCGCCAGCGCGAAATCGTCGAGGCCATCGTCGCGCAGGTGGGCCTGCCGACGGACGCGCTCGACCGCTATCCGCATGAATTTTCCGGCGGCCAGCGCCAGCGCATCGGCATTGCCCGCGCGCTGGTTCTGGAACCGGAACTGGTGGTGTGCGACGAGCCTGTCTCGGCGCTCGACCTTTCGATACAGGCACAGATCCTCAACCTGCTGGTGGAGATGAAGAAGCGGCTGTCGCTCTCCTATCTCTTCGTCTCCCACGACCTTTCCGTGGTACGTTATTTCTCCGACCGCGTGCTGGTTATGTATCTCGACAAGATCGTGGAAAGCGCGCCGACCGCAGAGCTCTGGGCCTCGCCGAAGCACCCTTACACCCGCGCGCTGCTCGCCGCCGTTCCGGATCCCGCCCGCCGCAAACAGGCGGCACCGATTTCCGGTGATCTGCCAAGCCCGCATGATCCGCCAGCCGGCTGCCGGTTTCACACCCGCTGCCCGCTCGCCACCGATCTCTGTCGCGAAAAAGCGCCGGATTACACCCTTTTCGGCAAGAACCACGCCGTGGCTTGCCACCATGCCCAATAACTTCAAGGAGCAATTATAATGGTCGACTATCGCTATCTCGGACGCAGCGCGCTGAAAGTTTCGCCGCTGAGCCTCGGCACGATGATGTTCGGAGGCCCGACGCCGGATGACGTGGCTTTCCGCATCATCGACAAGGCGCGCGAACAGGGCATCAACTTCATCGACACCGCCGACGTCTATCATGACGGCAAGTCGGAAGAAGTCGTCGGCCGAGGCATCAAGGCCAGTCGCGATCACTGGGTGCTGGCGACGAAATTCGTCAACTCCCATACCAAGGGTCCTAATCTCGGTGGGCATTCGCGCAAATGGGTGATCGAGACCGTCGAGAATTCGCTGCGCCGTCTCAATACCGACTATATCGACATCCTCTATTTCCACCGCGCCGTCTTCGACGCGCCGCTGGAAGAGCCGGTGCGCGCCATTGCCGATCTTATCCGCGCCGGCAAGCTGCGTTACTTCGGCGTGTCGAACTTCCGTGGCTGGCGCATTGCCGAAATCTCGCATCTGGCCGACCAGCTCGGCATTGACCGGCCTGTCGCCAGCCAGCCTCTCTACAATATCGTCAACCGCACGGCCGAAGCCGAGCAGTTGCCGGCAGCCAACCATTATGGCCTTGGCGTGGTGTCCTATTCACCGCTCGCACGCGGTGTGCTTACCGGCAAATACCAGCCGGGCGAACAGCCGGGTGCCGATACCCGCGTCGGTCGTGGCGACAAGCGTGTTCTGGAAACGGAATGGCGTCCGGAATCGGTTGAGATCGCCCAGAAGGTCGCGGCCCATGCCGCTTCGAAGGGCGTTTCGGCGGCAGATTTCGCGCTCGCGTGGGTGCTGAACAACAAGTTCGTCACCGCCGCCATCACCGGCCCGCGCACCGAAGAGCACTGGAACGGTTATGTCCGCGCCCTCGATGTGAAGATCGATGCGGAAGATGAAGCGCTGGTCGACAGCCTTGTCACGACAGGCCATCCGTCCACGCCCGGCTTCAACGACCCAAGCCATCCCGTCGAAGGCCGCGTGCCGCGCAATGTCGAGCCCGCACCCCGCCCGGCCCTCAAGCCGCGCGCCGTCGCCTGATCACCGAAAAAAAGTCTGCGGCGCGACCGTGCCGCAGGCCCTCACATCCGCTCACGGGAAAACCGCAATGTCCACTCCGAAACCACAGACAACCACCACCGATCATTCCGGCGTGCCGAGCCGGGACGAGATTCTGGCCCGGGCAAAGGACATTGCGGTTATCGCGGCAAAGGATGCCGCCCTCCGCGAGCGCCACCGCGACCTGCCCTTCGACATCTTCGCGCTTATCAAGGAAGCAAAGATCGGTACGCTGCGCGTTCCCGAAGCCAAGGGCGGACCGGGCGGCTCGATTGCCGACTATATTGAGGTTCTGATGATCCTCGGCGAAGCCGACAGCAATATTCCGCACGCGCTGCGCAGCCATTTTAATTTCACCGAAAACCTCGCCCTCGCCCCCATCGAGCTGGAAGACCGGCGGCATCTCGAACAGGTGCTTGCCGGCAAGCTCTTTGCGGGCGCCAGCACCGAACAGGGCACCAAGCGCCCGGGCGAAATCACCACACGGCTGAGCGCCGATGGCGACCGCTACCGGCTGAACGGCCGAAAATGGTATGCGACCGGCACCGCCTTTGCCGATTTCGGCACTTTCAGCGCGATCGGTGACGACGAGCAGCCAATCGGCGTGCTCATTCCGCTCGATCGCACCGGCATCACCATCCTCGACGACTGGGACAGCATGGGCCAGCGCATGACGGCAAGCGGCGGCGTGTTGCTCGAAAATGTCGAGGTGCTGCCGCATGAATTGACAACCCGCAAGCTCGGCAGCCAGATCGGCCGCCACAGCTCCGCCATGCGGCAGTTGCATCTCGCCGCCTCTGCCGCCGGTGCCGTTCAAGGCGCGCTGAATGACGGCGTGGAGTATGTTCTGCGCCAGGCGCGCACCACCCTTCACAGCAGCGCGGAAACCGCCAATCAGGACCCGTTCGTGCAGAAGATGCTCGGCGAAATCAGCGCCGGCGCTTTCGCCGTCAAGACCCTGATCCGCGAGGCTGCCCGGACGCTCGACCGCACTGCGGCGGCCTTCGCCACCGGCGATGAAGAGGCGATAGAGGCCGCCCTGCTGGAAGGATCGCTCGCCACCGCGCGAACCCAGATCATCGCCTCGCAGCTTTCGCTGACGGTCGCCACCAACCTTTACGAACTGGGTGGCGGCTCGGCGACATCAAGCGAGCGGAATTTCGACCGCCACTGGCGCAACATCCGCACGGTCTACAATCACAATCCCCTTGCCCATAAGGCGCGCGTCATCGGCGATTATTACCTCAACGGCACCACGACCCATCTCAGGGAAGGCCGGGTATTTTAGCCATGAAGGGAAAACGGCCATGAGAACGGAATTCATCCCTCCTTCGGTCACGCGGGCAGCTTTTCGATTGCCGACGCTTTCCCGGCTGCCGCCGCTGACCGCCCTGCGCGCATTTGTGGTGGCCGCACGTCACTCCAGCTTCTCGCGGGCAGCAGAAGAACTGCATGTCTCGACCGCCGCAATCGGCCAGCAGGTCCGCATTCTCGAAACCCATCTCGGGCAACCGCTTTTCAGCCGCCAGCGCGGCGAGCTCGTGCTGACCGACGCCGGCAGCACGCTTTACCCCGGCCTTGCGGACGCTTTCGAGACGATGATCGGCAGCCTTTCCGATCTCATGGCCTCCGGCGGCCGGCGGCAGGTGAAGGTTCTGGCGGAAGGCTGTTTTGCGGCCAGATGGCTGGCGCCAAGGTTGGGACGCATCGTTCCAGCCCTTGGAGACGTGGATATCTCGATCGAATCCCTCGAGGGCGATGCCATCGACCTCACGCAGTTCGATGCCGATTGCGCGATCGTCGCGACCCACGGACAAATCCCCGGTTTCATTCACGAGCCGCTTTTTGCCGACACCGTCAGTGCCGTCTGCACGCCGGATTTTGCAGCCCGTCACCAGCTTTGTGGCGAACCCGAACGACTTCGCGATATCTCTTTTGCGATGTTACGCGGCAATGGTGGGGATGCCGCTTTCGAGTGGGCAAACTGGCTTCGCGCCTGCCGCATTCCGTTGCGACTTTCGGCAACAGGACCGCGCTTTTCGCGCCAGAGCGCGTTGATAGAGGCGATCTTATCCGGCCACGGCATAGGTCTTGCCCGCCATTCGCTGATTTCCGATGAGCTCAAATCCGGTCGTCTGATCGCAGCTTTCGGCACACCACAGCCGACCGCCAGCCGTTACCATCTGCTGACCAGTCCTGACAGGCGGCGGCTGCCGGAAATCGCATCTCTACTCGCCTTGTTGCGCGAGGATATACGCTCTCTCGAGGCCGCCGCCTGAACACGCCCGTCCCACATCAGGCGCGTTCTCTCTGCAACTCCCTGGTCGCATGGATGTTTTCCGGCCGGGGCAGGCCGTAATGGTCTCGCAGCGTGTCGCCCTCATAATCCTCACGGAAGAGGCCTCGTTGTTTGAGGATCGGCACCACCTCGTCCACGAAGAGATCAAACCCGCCATTTAGCCATGGCGGCATGATATTGAAGCCGTCGGCGGCGCCTTCACGGAACCACGTCTCTATCCAGTCCGCCACCTGCTCGGGCGTTCCGGAAATCACCTTGTGGCCACGCCCGCCGGCAAGCCGGTGCAGCAATTGCCGGATCGTGGGGTTCTCCCGGTCGATGACATCGAGGACCAGTTGATGACGGCTGCTATCCGCCTGCGCACGCGTCGCTTCCACAGCCTCCTTTGGCAAGGGCTGATCGAGATCGGCCGATGAGAGATCGATGCCGGTGATGCGCTGCAGCTGGCCTAGCGAAAATGCCGGCTGGATGAGATCGTTGAAACTCGCCTCGAGCTTTCGCGCCTCCTCTTCGGTGGAGGCGATGAAGGGACTGATGCCCGGCAGGATTTTCACATGGGCGGGATTGCGCCCCGTGGCCGCCACGCGCCGCTTGATATCGGAATAAAAAGACCGCGCACTCTTCAGAGTTTGATGCGCGGTAAAGATTGCCTCAGCATAACGGGCCGCAAAGCCGCGCCCGTCCTCCGAGGAGCCAGCTTGCACATAGACCGGGCGTCCTTGCGGCGAGCGCGGCAGGTTCAGAGCACCCCGCACCCGGTAAAATTCGCCATCGTGACTGGCCGGGTGAATGCGGTCGGTATCGGCAAAAAGACCGCTCTCCCTGTCGGCGACGATGGCATCGTCTTCCCAACTGTCCCAGAGCTTCGTCACCACCTCCACAAACTCGGTCGCCTGACGGTAACGGTCGGCATGCGGCGGATGCTGTTGGAGATTGAAGTTGCCGGCCGCCGCATCGGCCGAGGTGGTCACGATATTCCAGCCCACCCGGCCGCCGCTGATATGATCGACCGAGGCGAACAGTCGCGCGAGATTATACGGCTCGTAATAGGTGGTTGAGGCCGTCGCAATGAAGCCGATCTTTTCGGTGACGGCGGCCAAGGCCGCCAGCATGGTGATCGGTTCCAGCCGGTGGCGGGCGGCATAGCGGATATTGGCGTCCAGCACCGGCGCATCGGCAAAAAAGATGGCATCGAGCTTTGCCGCCTCGGCCTTGCGGGCGATATCCTGGTAGAGCTTTATATCGGTGACGCGCAGTGGCTCCGACTCGGGGTGGCGCCAGGCTGCTTCATGATGTCCACCCGGATAGATAAACGCATTGAGGACCAGCTTCTCAGATTTTCTGCTCATGGCGATGAACCCTTTTCAACTTTGACGCGGCTTTAGACGAGAGGTGGGGAGGCGCTTACGCCTCCTTCGTCACCCAGGCTTTGGCGAGATTGCCACTCAGCCCCTCCGCCCCTGTCGCGTAATCCTTAATGCGGACGCTGCCGACGACCGGCTGGATTGGTGAGACAAGATTGATGACGGGAAGGTCCTTCGCGACGACGGCCTGAAACTCCTTGAAGAAGGCGGCGCGCTTTTCGATATCCGGTTCAATCGCGGCCGCTTCCAGCAGCCGGTCCACTTCCGGATTGGCGTAGTGGCTGGCATTCGAGAACGGCAGACCGATCTTGAAATTCTTGCTCCAGTAGACGCGCTGCACTCCGGCTGTCGGATCGAAGGTGTTGGAGAGGGATTCGACTGAAAGATCCCAGGCGCGGTCGGTATAGACGACCTTCACATAGGTACCGAAATCGAACTTCTGGATATCCGCTTCGATGCCGATCTTCGAAAGCGCCTGCGCGATGAAATCCGAATAGGTCTGTGGATTGAACGGGTTGGTGGTGACCCTGAGCTTGAAGCGCTTACCGCCATCCTTGCGCGGAAAACCCGCCTCATCCAGCAGTTTTTCCGCCAGCGCGACGTCGAACTTGGCAAAACCGATATCCGGATTGTGGAACTTCGCAAGGCCGGGGCTGATCGGCGTGGGTGATGGCACGGCGTACCCATAAAGTACGGTATCGATCAACGCCGGAACGTCGATCGCGTGGGCGATGGCCTGCCTCACCTTCAACTCCTTGAGATAGTCGTTCTCAAGGTTGATGACGAGCTGGTTCTGCTGGCCGGCATAGGCATAGATTCGGTCATCCACCTTCAGCGTCGGGATGGATTTCAGCCGCTCCAGATCCGCAAGCGCTACCGGGTTGGGGCCAATGTCGCCCTCCCCGGTTTCCAGCGCTGCGGCGCGTGCGCCGGCATCGTTGATAAGGCGGATGATGACGCGGTCGAGATAGGGGCGCGGCGCGTCCCAATAATTCGCATTTTTTTCCAGCAGGATATGGCTGCCCGGCACCCACTCCTTCAAAACGAAGGGACCGCTACCGATGATCTGGGCGGGCTTCGGATTATCGGTCGGCTTGAAGGTCTCGAAGATGTGCTTTGGCACAACAGGCGATTCCGATGAGGCGAGCGCGGTGATCAATCCCGGCGCCGGCTTGGAAAGCTTCACCTTCGCGACCAGCGGATCGGACGTATCGATGCTTTCGACATTCGCGAAAGTCGCCCGGCCGCGCGGATGGGCCTCTTTCAGACGCAGGATGGAAAACTCCACATCCGCCGATGTCACCGGTTTGCCGTCATGGAATTTCGCATTCGGCTGCAGATGGAAGACATATTCCAGCCCGTCGGCGGAAACGCTCCATTCTTTGGCGAGGCTCGGCTTTGGCGAAAGCTCGTAATCGTATGTCAAAAGCCCGTCATAGATCTTCGAGCCGATAAACTGCGGGCCACCCGCGCTGGTATTGATCGCCACGAGCTGCGTCGGCTCCGGAAAATAGACGATCTTGAGCGTGCCGCCCGAAACGGGCTCTTCGGCAGCAGCGAAAGAACCGCCGGGAAGCGCCACGAAAGCCCCGGCGGCAAGTGCAATTTTGTGAAACTGGCGTCTGGAAAAAGTCATGTCTGTCTCCGAAAAAATCCGATGCGCAGGTGCGGCAGCTCAATGGAGCTGCGGGAACCCGTGGCGTTCGGCGAGGATTTGCAAAATTCGTTTCGTGTCCTGAATGAAGTGCGTGTCGCCGTGGCTTGCCGCATCGGCGGGCGCATCGCCGGCAAAAACAAACAGCGGCAGCGACTGGTTTTCCTCGCCCGCGACGGCAATGACCGCTTCTCGCGGGCGCTGAAAACCGACACGGTGGATATCGATCCCGGCGGCAAGGTCCGGAAAGGCGGCCAGCAGTCCTTCGATCTGGTTACAATGCGGGCAGACGAAGCGGACACCGGGGTGCTTTGGGTCTTCGAAACCGGGGGAGATCAAAAAAAGCGTGTCCTTGGCCATGGCATCCATCATGTGAGGGTGAGATTTCCAGCTCACAGTGCAGACGGCCAAAGCGCGGGTCCAGAAAGCAATTCTTGCTTTGAAACAAAGATTTCCTTCGCGCTAAATTATTGATGAACTTATTTTTTCGGAATTGAGCCAACATGGACCGCTCTTCTGGATGACTTGTCTCACGCGCAATGTTTTTCTCGAAAACGAGGTTGGCGCGCGAAGCCACAAACGTGGCTGGGAGCCGTTTCAACAATAAAAAAAACCGGCAAAATTGCCGGTTTCATTTTGGTCCGATCGATGATTTCAGGTGCTGACATTTTGATGGGATCGACGGCGATAGTCACGGTATCTCCTCAGGGAAAAAATATCGTTCTCGCAATCTCGGCGATTGCGAAGTGCGGGCTTTGGAACTGGAAAGGTGGGGCGACGAGAGACGTCAGAGCCTCAGGCCCGCCTCCTTCATCAAGGGCAGAATGCGCTGCGCGAAATATTCTAGATCTTCGCGGAAATCGTAGAAATTCAACTGCACACCATCGATGCCCGCCTTCTTCAGGCCGACAAGCTGCTCGACCACCTGTTCCGGCGAGCCGATGATTTCGATATTGCCGCCGAGATTGCGTCCCTGCTTGTGGCGCGCATCGCCGCGGCCGCGCCAGGCATGGGCGTCGCTGTCGTAATTATTGGTGGCGAAAGCACGCGTTCCGGGCTGCGGCTTTCCGGCCTCGATGGCATCGGCATAAGCGATCGCCTCCTTCTCCGTATCGCGGCTGACGATGATCGGGTTGATGAGCGTCTTCACCTGCCGGCCATAGGCCTTGGCGCGGTTCTTGATGGTGGTGATATGATCGGGAAGCGTTTCGAGCGCACTGTCGATATGCGCGCCGCCGGGTGAGGTGACGAAAACCAGATCGGAATGGCGGGCGGCAAAATCGATACCGGCGGGTGAACCGGTCGCCGTCACCAGCGGCGGGCGGCCGAAGGCGGGCTTCGGCGTGATCCAGCCATTGTTGATCGCCCACGGGTTTAACTTGCCCTCATAGGAAAAATTCTCGGTCTCGCCCCACAGACGGTGAAGCACATCGAACAATTCCCCCGCCATGTCGTAACGCCTGTCATGATCGATCCGCTGCCAGCCGAACATTTCGTGCTCGATGGCGCGGTGGCCGGTGACAATGTTGATGCCCCAACGCCCTTTGGCGATATGATCCAGCGTCGCACCATATTTGGCGAGATGAAGCGGATGCAGGGGACCGTAGAGCACATGGATGGTGGAGATCAGCAGAATGCTCTTCGTGACCGCCGCCATGGCGCCCAGCGCGATGAAACTGTCGAGCGAGGATTCCCCGTCATACCCGCCCTTGGGCAGCCATTGCGTGCGGCTGAAGGCGATTTCAAAACCCAACTCCTCCGCACGCTTCACCAGTTCCGCATTGTAGTCGAAGGTCCAGCTATTGCTGGTCGGCAGGCTGGAGAAGTTGATGTCCTGCAGATTGAGGAAAAGGCCCAGCATCAGCGGCTGTCTTGCCGCCCGGCTGAGCGGGCTTTCCGCGAAATCGGCGGGGCCTCTCAGCTCAAGCCCATCAGGCAAAGCAACGGTCAGCGCCATGTCTTTTCTCCTTCGGAATGATCGCCCTGCTGGGCGGCGGCGAGCCGGGCACGCAGATAATTCTCCACGCTGCGGGGTGGGCGGCCGATAATCTGTTCAACAGTATCTGTGGTGAATGCAGCGAGACCTTCGCCGATCAGCTGCCCGAATTCGGCAATGGCCTTCTGTTCGAACGCACCGATATGCGCCGGAAAGGTCGAGGCAGACTGATGCGAAACTCCGACCGGCCGATGCAGGATGCGGGCCGCGATGCGGGCGATTCCCAGAGCCGCCAGGGCTTCGTGGCCGGTCAGCACCAGAGTGCCGGCAGGCGGCGCGCTGGCAGACAGCGCCTCTACCGCGACATCGGCGATATCATCGGCATCGATGAAAGAGACGGCCGCATTCCCGAAACGGGCAGGCACATCCTCGCCGTTGCGCAAAGCGGCGACAACGGGTTCCAGCGCCACCTGCATCCAGGCATTCGGCCGCAGCACCGTATGGGCTATGCCGGTTTCCGCCAGATGCTTTTCGACCGCCGCATGGGCGGTACCCGAGATCGAGCGTGCCGCATTTTTAAGGGTCCAGTCGGAGCCGGATAGTTTCACGATCTGCGACACGCCGGCGGAGAGAGCCGCGTCAATGACCGCATTCTGATCCGCTGCCAGCGTTTTGCCGATGGGGGAAAGCAGGAAGACCCTGTCTACATCGCGTGAGGCCCCTTTCAGGCTCGCCGGGTCGGAGAAATTTCCCTCAGCAATATCGACGCTGTCGCCCCAGAGTTTCAGCGCATCCTCGCGCCTGCGGGTCAGTACCCGAACCTTTGCCTGTTTCTGCAAAAGACGATTGACGACACGCTGGCCGAGCTTGCCGGTTGCGCCCGTTACGAGAATAGCGGCTGTCATGGCGCCCTCACTTTTCGGTGTTGTTTTGTGCAGCAATAGCGCGAGGGTCGGCCCAGTCCCGCACGTCGAAATCGTCGGGGATGAATTTCCATTGCAGCAGGAAATCCTTGAAATGGCTGAGCGCCTCCAGCTCGTCCGCATCGAGGTCGAGCCGCAGATTGCGATGCACATCCGCGCCATTGGCGGCCAGAACCGCCTCCTCGCTGACGCCGATTTCACGCGCGATGAAACGCACCGCTTCCGCCGGATTATCCTCAGCCCATTGGGCAACCCGCTGGACCGTCGCCACGAGTTCCGCCACCAGATCGGGCCGTTCATCTGCAAAGGTGGCGTCCACCGTCAAGGGACGCGGCGTGCCATTATTAATGCGGATTTTCGGATCGGGATGAAACCCCGTCGACACGACGACCTGCGCACCGATAAGATTGGCGACGGTCACGCCTTCCGCACCCTTGACGAAAAACGCATCGATCTGGCCCCGGTGCAATGCTGCAATTTCCTCGCCATAGGGAAGCCGCCGGCGCAGACCGTGGAACCGCTCATCGTCCGGGCCAAGCAGCACCGGCTCTCTTGCGGTCAGATCGACAAGCTCGACATCCGCAATGGAGAGGTCCGAGACGGTGAGCGCCGACACGATGCCCTTGAGTGATGTGGCGCGCTGGAAGTCGATGGTTTCATTCGGCCGCTTCGGCAGGCCGATGCGCCGCCCCTTGAGATCGCGGCCCTTGCTTATGCCACTTGCGGGCAGCGCGATGACCGCCTGAAACTCATCTGTCCTCGTCAGCCCCACCAGCCGCGTCTGCCGGCCACCGGATTTCGCCCAGATGGGGGGAATATTGCCGCCCTGGCGGAAAGACCAGTCCAGCCGGTGATCGAAATGGCTTTGCCTGACGGCCGGATCGGCGGAATCCCGAATGGAGGAAACGGAAATACCATGGCCGGCGAAACGCTCCTCTATCCAGCCAAGTTGCACCGCGATGGAAAGCGGCGTGGGCGCCGGGCAGCGTGTGTACCACAGGGTTACGGGTTGGGTTACCTGGCGAAGGGCGGCATCGGCCATAGTGTTCGTCCTCGAAATTGCGATCTGGACGGCACGCTACACGCCATGGGGTATTTTCTATAGATAAAGTGTACTATTTAAGGCGCCATTGGAGAAATTCGTTTCCTTCATGACCTCGCCTGAGCGCGACGACGGAATATCCTTTCGAGAATTTCGGGATTTCTGGTCGGATCGTCGCCCACTTGTTTGATCGCATCCTCCATTCAGCTGCACGTCGGCTGAAAGTTTTTCTTCTCCGAACAGCAAGGATTTTTAACTCGCGACCCCAACCCCGGTTGTTAGGTTTTCGGATAATCGCACCGGCCGCAGGCCGGACAGCCCACGCGGACCGAAAGAAAAGTAGAAGCATGAGCAAGACCAAACGCCGGCTCAATCTGAATGTCGGCATCAACACGACGGGATATCTTCCCAATGCCTGGAAATACAGGAGCGGCGACCGGCACGATATCAATGATATCGGCTATTACCGGCGGCTGACGGAACTGGCCCACAAGGGCCGGTTCGACGCCGTTTTCTTGTCCGATCACCCGGCACTGCTGACCGATCCTGCCAGCCGCCCGTTTCACACCATCGATCCGCTGATCCTCTCGACATCGCTTGCGGCACAGGTGCCGGATATCGGTTTTGTGGCGACGGTGTCCTCCACCTATAATTCGCCCTATAATTTTGCGCGACGGACGCAGTCCATTGACGTCGTCACCGGCGGCCGTCTGATCGTTAACATCGTCTCGTCCTTCAACCCAAATGTCGCGGCCAATTTTGGCAACGACCCGCTGCCGCCGCGCAACGAACGTTACGCCAAGGCCACCGAATTTCTCGATGTGGCGAAAATGCTCTGGTCGAGCTGGGATCCGCGCCGGGAAGGCGATGTGCCAGAAGACCGTTTCTGGGATGCGGCGACGGCCGAGACAATCGATCACGACGGGCAATATTTCCAGGTGAAAGGCCCGCTCAACGTTCCGCGCGGTCCGCAGGGACATCCCGTCATTGCGCAGGCGGGCGCATCCGAAGGCGGCATTGATCTCGCCGCACGCCATGGCGAGATCATCTATTGCAACATTCTCTCCCGTCCCGCCGGCCAGGCCTTCGGCAAAAAAGTGCGTGACCGCGCCGTCTCTTTCGGCCGCGATCCCTCCGGCATCCGCATTGTTCCCGGCCTCGTCGTCATTCTTGGCGAGACCCGCGAAGAAGCGCTGCGCAAGCATGAACTCTACAGTGGAACCGGTTCGGAAGACGGCCTCCTGGCGCGATTCGCCAAGGAAAACGGTATCGATCCGCGCGATTTTGACCCCGACGCGAAACTTGAAGGCGAGCGCTTCATTCCCGACCAGAACCGTCAATGGGCCGTTGGCATGGGGCTCGGCCTTTCCGAGCTTCTGACCCACGAAAAGCTGACTGCCCGCGAGGCCGTGCGCCGCTCGGAGGGGCACCACCGGCTGCTGCTTGGCACGCCGGAAGAGGTGGCTGATGGTATCATCGATCTCTGGCAGGATGGCACGGTGGATGGCTACACCCTGCAGCCACCGCGAGCGCCCGACGATATCGAGGAATTTGTCGCGAAGGTCGTGCCGGTATTGCAGGATCGCGGCGTTTACCCGCGTGAATATGAAGGCGCGACGGTCCGCGATCGTTATGGTCTGCCTTATCCCGATTGAACGAAAGATGTGGCGCAATTAAAGCGCCACAGGTCCATCTCGCGCCATTCCCGCTGCGCGCGGGAGTGGCTGATGTCAGGGACACATCATTGACCCGTCGCCACTTTCAAAACCGGCCTTCCACCCGAAAGCTGCGGTAAAACGGAAGCGAAATCGGTCACGATCTGACGATAATCATCCGGCTGGAACTCATAGGGCAATTCCAGACGGAATTCCGAGACATGCGGCAGCACGGGATCACGCGATAGCGTCTCCAGAATTTCACCCGTCGTACCGACGATGTCAGGCAGGAAAAGCGTGCGGCGCGCGCCATGTGGCGCATGCGTGCGCTTGTCGCGCTCAGCAACGAATTCCGCATAACGGCGGCGTGTTGCGGGGCTTGCGCTATCGGTCGGAAGGATCACGCGGCCAAGCGCAATACGCGGCTGGCGCTCATGCGCCCATTCCTGCCGGAAGCGCGCAACAAGAGCCGCCTGCGCCGTCAGAAAATCATCGGTATTTTCACCACTGACGATATTGCCGGTCAGAAGATTGAACCCTGCCTTACCCGCCCAGCAGGCGGAATTCTGCGATCCGCCGCCGTACCACAGCCGGTCGATCAAACCCTTGGCAAAGGGCCGAAGGCGTGGCACCTGCGCGCCTGCCGCATTGCCCGCCTCCGTATCGCCAGACAATGGTTCCGATCTCAAGGCCCTTGCCAGCTTTTCGGCACGGGCGTGGCTGTAATCCGCATCGGAAGCAGTATCGACATAGTCAGAGATCAGGTGAGCGAAGGGCGGCGCACCCACCGAAACGCCGACATTCAACCGCCCGTGTGACAGGACATCAACCGTGGCGAGGTCCTCGGCCAGCCTGAATGGATTTTCATAACCCAGCTGAATGACGGCAGTGCCAAGTCCGATCCGCTTGGTGCGTTGCGACGCTGCGGCAAGAAAAGTGGCAGCCGAGGAAACGCCGCGTTCCAGATGGCGCTGGCGAACCCAGGCGCTGTGATAACCCAGCCCCTCCCCGGCTTCGAAAAGCTGCAGGGTCTCCTCCAGTCCCCGCTCAGGGTCATCATCGTGATAATTGCCGGGAACCAGAAAGGCGAAATGGGAAATATGGGAAAAGGGCATGGTGTGCATCCGGGACCAGGTGTTAATGGGAAAATGGGGCTCAGGCAGCGCAGGTACGGGCTGTCCTCCCGTGCCGCGCATATGTCCGCAGAATGCACGATGGCCGGCAGGGATGGCACGGCATGGTCTTTTATAGTCACGGCGATTGTTAAAAGATCATTGCGCGACTCAATAATCTACTAAAATTATAGATTACTTTGCGATGGCAGGCGTTGCTCCCTGCCTTGCGCTTTTGAGGTGACACTGCCCCCTCACCCGGCCAGGAACGCCCTACCCACCAGAGACATCCCTATGACGTTCCGCGCAAATAAACTTGATTTCTCATCCAAACATGTAATACAGATTATCATACATGTTGACAAATAACGCATACATGTATGACATAGCGGCAATCAAAACGCCGAGACATCTGCATGAGGGAGGAATTATGATCATCACCGACGTCGAGGTCCGTGTTTTCCGCACGACGACCCGTCGGCACTCGGACAGTGCAGGTCATGCACATCCGGGGCCGGCGCATCAGGTGGAACAGGCCATGCTGACCATCCGCACGGAAGATGGGCAGGAAGGTCACTCCTTCACCGCGCCGGAGATCGTTCGCCCGCATGTCATCGAAAAATTCGTCAAGACGGTTCTGATCGGCGAGGACCACCGTGACCGCGAACGGTTGTGGCAGGATCTTGCCCACTGGCAGCGCGGTTCGGCCGCACAGCTGACGGACCGCACATTGGCGGTGGTGGATTGCGCGCTGTGGGATCTTGCCGGCCGTTCGCTCGGACAACCTGTATACAAGTTGATCGGCGGTTACCGCGACAAGGTGCTGGCCTATGGCTCCATCATGTGTGGTGACGAGCTGGAAGGTGGGCTTGCGACACCTGAAGATTATGGTCGCTTTGCCGAAACGCTGGTAAAACGCGGTTACAAGGGTATCAAGCTGCACACCTGGATGCCGCCCGTCAGCTGGGCGCCGGATGTGAAGATGGACCTCAAGGCCTGCGCGGCTGTGCGCGAAGCAGTTGGTCCCGATATTCGTCTGATGATCGACGCCTTCCACTGGTATTCGCGCACCGATGCGCTGGCGCTGGGCCGTGGTCTCGAAAAGCTCGGCTTCGACTGGATCGAGGAGCCGATGGATGAACAGTCGCTCTCCTCCTACAAATGGCTCTCCGACAATCTGGATATCCCCGTCGTCGGCCCGGAAAGTGCAGCCGGCAAACAGTGGCACCGCGCCGAATGGATCAAGGCCGGCGCCTGCGATATTCTGCGCACCGGCGTTAATGATGTCGGCGGCATCACACCGGCGCTGAAGACAATGCATCTGGCCGAAGCCTTTGGCATGGAATGCGAGGTGCACGGCAATACGGCGATGAACCTGCATGTCGTCGCCGCGACAAAGAATTGCCGCTGGTATGAGCGCGGCCTCTTGCACCCCTTCCTCGAATATGATGACGGCCACGACTATCTGAAGTCGCTGTCGGACCCGATGGATCGCGACGGCTTCGTGCATGTCCCTGATCGGCCGGGCCTTGGCGAGGACATCGATTTCACCTTCATCGAAAATAACCGGGTGAGGTAAGCGGCGATGAAAACGGTGCTCGCCTTTGGAGACAGCCTCACCTGGGGAGCCGACCCGGCCACGGGTCTGAGGCACCCTGTCGAGCACCGCTGGCCGGATGTGCTCGAGGCTGAGCTTGCCGGAAAGGCGAAGGTTCACCCCGAAGGTCTCGGCGGGCGCACCACCTGTTACGACGACCATGCCGGCCCCGCCTGCCGCAACGGCGCGCGGGCGCTCGAAGTAGCGTTGTCCTGCCACATGCCGCTCGATCTCGTCATCATCATGCTCGGCACCAACGATATCAAGCCGGTGCATGGCGGGCGGGCGGAAGCCGCCGTTTCAGGCATGCGCAGGCTGGCGCAGATTGTGGAAACCTTCATCTACAAACCGCGCGAGGCCGTGCCGAAACTGCTGATCGTCGCGCCGCCGCCCTGCGTCGCCGGCCCCGGCGGCCAACCGGCGGGCGGCCGCGATATCGAACAGTCCATGCGGCTTGCGCCGCTTTATCGCAAACTCGCTGCCGAACTGGGGCATCACTTCTTCGATGCCGGATCGGTCGCCAGCGCCTCGCCGGTGGATGGCGTGCATCTGGATGCGCCGGCAACGGCGGCGATCGGTCGGGCGCTTGCCGCGCCGGTCAGAGACATTCTTGGCTGATCATGCGCCGCCTGCGGAGGAACCGGGCGCGTGGATCAAAACGTGGAAAGGCCGTATGAACCGGCCATATTGGGAGGAAAGATGAAACATTTTCTTGCAACCGCAGCGCTTGGCGCCCTGCTGATCGGCGCCATGCCGCTTAGCAGCTTTGCCGAAACGCCGAAGGACCAGCTCATCGTCGCCACGACCATGAGCAACATCCTGACCCTCGACCCCGCCGCCATCACCGGCCGCGAGACCGTGCAGGTTCTGAACAACGTCTATGACACGCTGGTCGTGCTTTCCTCTGAAGATCGCAGCGTTCAGCCACGCCTTGCCGAACGCTGGGAAATTGCCGAAGACCGCAAATCGATCCGTTTCCATTTGCGCGCCGATGCCAAATTCGCCTCCGGCAATGTGGTGACGGCAAAGGATGTGGCCTGGAGCCTGAAGCGGCTGCTCGCCCGCAACCTGGCACAATCATCCTTCCTGAAAACCCGTGGTTTCAAGCTGGAAGAGGCCGACAAGCTGTTCGTTGCCGAAAACGACCAGACCTTCGTGCTGAATATCCCCAAACCAGATGACCCGAACCTGCTGCTGATGATCCTCGCGCAGAACGGTCCAGGCTCGATCATCGACAGTAAGACCGCACTTGAGAACGAGAAGGACGGCGATCTGGGCGGCGCATGGCTGACGCTGAATTCCGCTGGCTCCGGCCCCTTCAAGCTGACGCAGTGGAAGTCCAACGAATATATCATCCTCACCCGCAACGATGATTATTGGGGCGAAAAGGCCAAGATGAAACGCATCCTGATGCGCCATCTGCCGGAATCGCAATCGCAGCGTCTGATGCTGGAAAAGGGCGATATCGACGTTGCCTATTCCCTGCAGGCCCCGGACCTGAAATCGCTTGAGGCCGACAAGGCCGTGACCATCGAATCTACACCCGGTTCCGGATTTTATTACCTCAGCGTTTCGATGAAGAATGAGAAATTCGCCAACAAGAAGGTGCGCGAGGCGCTGCGTTACCTGATCGATTACGACGGTCTCGACAAGGCGGTCATGCCCTATTACGGCAAGCTGCATCAGCGCTCCCTCAGCACCGGGGTCATGGGCGCGCTGCCGGATCAGGGCTACAAGCTCGACATCGAAAAAGCCAAGGCGCTTCTGACGGAGGCGGGTTATCCGAACGGCTTCAAGACGACGCTGCGTGTGCTTTCTGAAGACCCCTTCATGAAGGCGGCAACGGCGATCCAGAATACGCTCGCCCAGGCTGGCATTCAGGCCGAACTGATCAGCGGTTCCGGCGACCAGATTTACGGCGCGATGCGCGAGCGAAACTTCGAACTCCTGCTCGGTCGCGGCGGCGGCGGCCAGCAGCCGCATCCCGACAACAACCTGCGCTCGATCGCCTATAACCCCAACAATGCCGACGACGCCAAGCTCACCAATTACCAGAGCTGGCGCACCAGCTTCTTCGATGAAAAGCTGAACAAGATGATCGAGGATGCGCTGGTCGAGCGCGACGTTGCCAAACAGACGAAGCTTTATGAGGACCTGCAGGGCTATATGGACGAGATCGTCATGTCCATTCAGCCCTTCTCCGAAGTTGTCGACACCGCCGCCTTCCGCAGCGACGTCAAGGGCATGATCGTCAGCCCCTGGCTGTCGCGGTTCGAAGAAGTGAGCAAGGAGCGGTAACCCGCCATCCTGTCTGCGAATAAGATAAGGCGCGGCTAACCCCCGCGCCTTTTTTGTTGGCGACAAAGCCCCGCAAGGCCGAAATGCTTGGCCAAAGCGCATCCTCCGCACTCCGCCGTAACCAGTCAAAAAAAGTGCCCGGCAGGGAGGCCGGGCGAGGAAGGAGGATTTTATTATCCGTGACGCCCCGGAGGAGGACGATCACGTTTTGGAGCCGTCATGCGCCTTCATATTCCAGCGAAGCGCCGATCAATTCGCGCGCATAGGGATGCGTCGCACCGTTGCCGGCGATGGCCTCGCGCGGCAGGATTTCGGTGATTTCGCCGCGCAGCATCACCGCGAAACGGTCGCACATGTGGTCGACCACGGCGAGATCATGGGTCACCATGATATAGGTGAAGCCGCGCTCTTCACGCAGCCGCTGCAACAGGTTGAGGATTTCCGCCTGCACCGAGACATCGAGCGCGGAGGTCGGCTCATCAAGCAGGAGCAGCGAGGGTTCGAGGATCAGTGCGCGCGCAATCGCCACGCGCTGCCGCTGGCCACCGGAAAGCTGATGCGGGAAGCGGTCCAGGAAGGAGACCGGCAGGCCGACATCCATGATGACCTTACGCATACGCTCTTCGCGGTCACCGAGTTTGTGGATCGACAGCGATTCCGAAAGCACGGTGCGCACCGACTGGCGGGGATGCAGCGAGCCATAGGGATCCTGAAACACCATCTGCAGCATGCGGCACCGCTCGATCAGCGGTATGTCGCGCACCGACCTGCCGTCGATGAGGATGTCGCCCGTCCAGAAATCGTTGAGCATGGAGACGCAGCGAAGCACGGTGGATTTGCCCGATCCGCTTTCACCGACCAGCCCAAAACATTCGCCCGGTTCGACGCGGAAGGATACCGAAGGCAGCACTTTTAGTGCCGTATGGCCGCTGCCGAAGGTGATGGAGAGATCGCGGGTTTCAACGGAAACGGCCATTATACTTTCTCCTCCAGCCATTCGGGACGGCGATCCAGCACCGCAAGCGGTGAGCGCGAGCCTCCAATGCGCGGCTGCGCCGCGAGCAGGCCGCGCGTATAGGGATGTTGCGCCTGATCGAGATCGCGGGCGGCAAGCGTTTCCACCACGCGGCCGGCATACATGATGAGAACCCGGTCACAGAAATTGCGCACGAGATTGAGGTCGTGGCTGATCATGATGAGGCCGATGCCGCGATCGCGCACCAGGCCATCGAGAATATTCAGCACCTGCAGCCGTACCGTCACGTCAAGCGCCGAGGTCGGCTCGTCGGCAATGACGAGATCGGGATCGGCAAGCAGCATCATGGCGATCATGACGCGTTGGCCCATGCCGCCGGAAATTTCATGCGGATATTGCTCGTAGACGCGCTCCGCATCGCGGATTTTCACCGCATTGAGCATAGCCAACGCCTTTTCACGAGCTTGCGATTTCGACGCCTTGAAGTGGCGCAGATAGGTCTCGGTCACCTGATCACCGACCCGGCGAATGGGGTTAAGGGAGAATTTCGGATCCTGAAGGATCATCGACATGCGCCGGCCACGCACCTTCAGCATCTCTTTTTCGCTGAGGGCGAGAAGATCAATCCCTTCGAAATCAAGCCTGTCGGCGGTGATCGTCGCCGATGGCAGAAGCCGCAGCAGAGCGCGGCCCACGGTGGATTTGCCAGAGCCGCTTTCACCAACGATGCCGAGACGTTCCCGGCCGAGCGTGAAGGAGATACCGCGCACCGCCTCGGTGGCCGAGCCGCCGTAACGGATGCGGAGATTTTCGACGTCAAGGATTGGTTTTTCCATGGTCTTATCTCCGGTTCATCTGCTTCGGATCGAGCGCATCCCGCAACCCATCGCCCAGAAGGTTGAAGGCGAGGCTGACAGAGAGGATAGCGACACCGGGAAAGGTCACCAGCCACCAGCTGTCCAGCATGTAGCGCCGTCCAGTCGCGATCATCGCTCCCCATTCCGGCAGCGGCGGCTGTGCACCGAGACCGAGAAAACCGAGGCCGGCGGCGGTGAGGATGACGGTCGCCATATTCAGCGTAAGGCGGATGAGAACAGACGGCAGGCACATGGGCATGATCGATTTGACGATGATGCGCAGAGGTGACGCCCCCTGAAGCCTTGCGGCAGCAATGTAATCCGCCTTGCGGAAAGTCATGGCTTCGGCACGCGCAAGACGCGCGATCGGCGGCCAGGAGGTGAGCGCAATGGCGATGATCGCATTGTTGAGGCTCGGGCCGAGTGCCGCGACGAATGCGAGCGACAGGATGAGGCTGGGGAAGGACAGGAAGATATCCGTGATGCGCATCATCACCGTATCGAACTTGCCGCCGAGATAACCGGATGCCGTGCCGACCAGAAGACCGACGGGGCCGACGATGATCGAGACCAGCGAGATGATGGTGAGCGTGATGCGCGCGCCCCAGAGAAGACGACTGTAAATATCGCGTCCCAGCTCATCCGTGCCGAAGACATGGCCGTTGCCCGGGGCCTGCAGCGTGTTGGCGAGATCCTGCGCGTAAGGGTCATGCGTCGCAAGCCAGGGCGCGAAAATCGCGGCGATGACGAGGAGAAGCAGGACAGCCAGGCCGAAGGCCGATGTCGGGCTTTTCAGCAGGAAGAGGATGATATTCTTCAGCGCGTTCAAAGGCACGGGAAGACGGGAAGAGGTTTCTGCACGGGCCGTCATCAGCGGGTCCTCGGATCGAAAAAGCGGTAGAGAATGTCGGACAGGAGATTGAGCCCGATAAAGATGACGCCGACGATAAGCACGCAGGTCATCACGGCATTCATGTCGCCAATGATAAGATTGCTGGTCAGATATTGCCCGAAACCCGGCCAAGCGAAGACGGTCTCAATGAGCACCGCGCCTTCCAGCAGCGAGCCATAGGCAAGGGCGATGATGGTGACCAGCTGCACGCGGATATTGCCGAAAGCATGCAGCCACACCGTCTGCCGCTGCGACAGGCCTTTGACACGCGCTGTCGTCACATATTCCTGGCCCAGCTGGTCCAGCATGAAGCTGCGCGTCATGCGGGTGATATAGGCCGAGGAGGAATAACCGAGCAGGGCGGCGGGAAGGATAAGGTGGTTGATCGCCGACCAAAACACCTCCATATCGCCCGCAAGCAGACTGTCGATCAGCAGGAAGCCCGTCCGCTCCTCCACCAAACCGATATAGAACTGGTCCATGCGGCCACCGCCGCCGACAAGGCCGAGATGGGCGTAAAAAACGATCAGCGCAATCATGCCTGTCCAGAAGATCGGCATGGAATGGCCGAACAGGCTGAGCACGCGCACCAGATGATCCTGCCAGCGGTCTTTGTTGACGGCGGCATAAACGCCCATGGGAATGCCGAGACCGGCGCCGATCAGGATGGCGAAGGTCGCAAGCTCCATGGTTGCTGGCATGACCCGGATGATATCTTCGATCACCGGGCGGCCGGTTCGGATCGAAGTTCCGAAATCGCCGGTGAAGACATCACCGAGATAATAGATGAACTGCTGCCACAGCGGCCGGTCGAAGCCGAGCGCATGATAGACCTGTTCATAGGTTTCGCGCGTCGCATCTTCGCCGACGATCGCCCGCACGGGATCGGCGGGCATCAGGCGGCCGATAAAAAAGGTCAGCAACAGCAATCCAAGCAGCGTAACCGCAATACTTCCGATCTGGCCGGAGAGGCCATAAAGCGAAAGGCGTCTTTTTGACATGATTCCTCCCTTGCCAGAAACCGACCGGCGCAAGGATAAAAGCGCAATCCTGTCTGACAACTATTCACAAGTTGTCACAGGTGTCGAAAGCTGTCAAGCATGCGCCGCCGAAATCGATATGCCAAGGGCAGCGAAATGCGTGCGCGGCGTTGTTTCGGGCGGCGGTTCCGGCACTCTTCTTTCAGAAAAATCGCCCGCATTGCCGCCAATGCAAAAGCCTGTATTCTCCTGCTTCACAAGAGGCGGACATGGAAGCTTGCGGCGATATCGCCGACAATGTCTGCCACCTCGGGGGAGGAAAATATGATCGACGTGACGCTTCTGGCCTTTGCCGTGGTCGCCTTTATCGGCATTGCAACGCCCGGCCCTACCGTCTTGCTGGCACTCGCCAATGGCTCGAAATTCGGCGTGCGTCGCGCCATGATCGGCATGGCTGGCGCCGTCCTTTCGGATGTCGTTCTGATTGGCGCGGTTGCGCTGGGATTGGGAGCCCTCCTGGCCGCCTCGGAATTCTGGTTCGGCGTCGTCAAATGGGTGGGTGTTTGTTATCTGGTTTTCCTCGGCATCATGCTTTTGCGTTCAAGAGGAATGCTCGATGGCGCTCTTGGCTCCGCGGAGGCAAACGGCGCAGCATCGGCGCGCTCGATCTTTCTGAAAAGCTTTCTCGTCGCCGTGACCAACCCCAAGGGATATCTGTTCTTTTCGGCCTTCCTGCCGCAATTCATCGATCCCGCCGCGCCGCAAATCCAGCAATATGCCGTTCTTGCGCTGGTCTTCGCCGGCATCGATTTTATCGTGATGTTCGGATACGCGCTGCTCGGCGCGCAGGCGGTCAGGGTGTTGCGCAAGTCCGGCGCCCTGTGGCTCGACCGCATCTGCGGCGGCGCGCTGCTGACGCTTGCCGCGTCCCTTGCCCTTTACCGACGAGCCAGCGCATAAGCCATTGTTGTTTATACTATTTCCGCCTCACTCAGCCATGGTACGGGAACGCAGAAGCACCTTGTAACGCTCAAGGCTGCCGCGCAGATGCGCCGCCATATATTGGCGCGCGGCATCGGCGTCCCCTTCGATAATGGCATCGACGATCTTCGCATGCTCCTCCTGGAGATGCAGATTATAGTCCTTGGGACGCGACCCCGGCGCCGCACCCTGCAATTCGCCACGGGGAATGATACCGGAGCGGATAAGCTGGAGAAATTCTGGGAAACGCCGGTTCTGGGTCGCCTGTGCAATCGCCAGATGGAACTCGAAATCCGCGTCGCGCGTCGGCAAGCCCACGCCAAGGCAGTCTCCCACACGCCGATGTGCATCGACAATCGCTTCCACCTGCACGGCGGAACGGCGCGAGGCCGCAAGGCCGGCGGATTCGACCTCAAAGACGGTGCGCAATTCCAACAGCTCGATGACGGAGGAAATCCGTCCCACCGCCAGATCGTTGAAAGGCACTTCCTTCGCCGGTTTTGCCTCAATGGCAAAAACGCCTGCCCCCTTGCGGGCTTCAACCAGGCCATCGGCACGAAGAATGGCGATGGCCTCACGCACAACCGTGCGGCTGACAGAATATTCCCGCGTCAACTCGCTTTCGCTCGGAAGCCGGTCACCGGGGCGGAACACGCCTTCCGCCAGATCCCGCCGCAAGGCCGAACTGATTTTCGCCGCAAGCGATACTTGCTTGGTGCTGCTCTCAATGTCCATTCCGGCCCACCTGTTTTAAACCTGTCTGGCATGTTAGCAAACACCCGCTACATTGCAAGGGCCGGCGTCAGCGTCGGAGCAGCCGCAGGAAAGGTTCAGGCGGCCGCCATGGCCGAGTTGCTGGAAAAGCGGCTTCTATATTCACCCGGCGAAAGCCCGAGAATGCGGTGAAACACGCGGCGAAAGGCGGCAGCATCCTCATAACCAACCGACCAGGCGATCTGATCGACCGAACGGCGGGTAAATTCCAGCAACTCCCGCGCCTTGCCGACCCGCAGATGCTGGACATATTCGATGGGCTTCATACCGGTCGCCGCCTTGAAGCGACGCAGGAAGGTCCGCTCCTCCAGCCCGGCGTGACCGGCCATGTCGGTCACGCTCGTTGCCCGCCCGGCACGCGCCTGCAGCCAGTGCTGCACCTTCAGGATCGGCTCGTCGCCATGTGTCAGCCTCGGGGCGAAGCTGCTATAATGGCGCTGCTCCCGCCCGGAAGGATCGATCAGCAGGAATTTTCCGGTCTCGATCATGACCGAAGGGCCGAGCAGCCGGTCAACGATGCGCAGGCCAAGATCGGTCCACGCCATCAGCCCGCCGGCGGTGATGATATCACCGTCCTCGATGACGATCTTGTCTATTTCCAGCCGTACATCGGGAAAACGCTCACGAAACCGTTCGGCAAACAGCCAGTGGGTCGTGGCCGGGCGGGCGGCCAGAAGCCCGGTCGCGGCGATCATGAAGGAGCCGCCGCAACTGGCTGCCAGCGTAGCACCTTGCGCGTGTCGGTCGAGCAGCCAGCGGGCGTAAGGCTCGGCCTCCTCGATTTCTGCCGGCCCGGTCAGCCTCCCGGGTACGACAAAGATATCGGGATGGCCCACACCTGGATCGGTATCATGACAGCGGGAGAATTCACCGCTCTCCCCCATGCTCCAGTGACTGACCCGCAATTTCGGCCCGCCACGATCCTGTGAAAATACCGATGCGATGGCAAAAAGATCGGTGATGCCATGTACCATGGCGATCTGACAGTCCCGGTAGAGGACCAGACCGACTTCCAGCGTGCTTCCCGTTACACCCGCCATGCCCCTACCCCTGTTTTGTCAGTTTTGGCTCGCTTTCTGTCAGAAGCGCCAATCCAGCCCCGGCTGCATCAAGAGTATCTCTATTCCCACGGGACGCAAGCAAGCTGCCTGCAACAGGAGAGAGAGCCATGACAACGATCACCACCAGAGACGGAACGCACATCTTCTACAAGGACTGGGGTCCGAAAGACGGCCAGCCCATCATCTTCTCCCATGGCTGGCCGCTCAGCGCCGATACCTGGGATGCGCAGATGGTGTTCTTCGCCAATAACGGTTTCCGCACCATCGCCCATGACCGCCGCAGCCACGGCCGCTCGGATCAGGTCTGGCACAACAATACCATGGATCAATATGCCGACGATCTCGCCGAGTTGATCGAACAGCTCGATCTCCACGACATCATTCTGGTCGGCCATTCCACCGGCGGCGGCGAGGTGACCCGTTATATCGGCCGCCACGGCACGGCCCGTGTCGCGAAGATCGCCCTCATCGGCGCGGTGCCGCCGCTGATGCTGAAGACGGAAAGCAATACCATCGGCCTGCCGATCGATGTCTTCGATGGCATCCGCAAGGGCACCTATGACAATCGCAGCCAGTTCTTCAAGGACCTGACCATTCCCTTCTACGGCTACAACCGTGAAGGCGCCGTGATTTCGCAAGGCATTCGCGAGGAATTCTGGCGGCAGGGCATGATGGGCGGCCTCAAGGGCCAGCTCGACAGTATCCGCGCCTTCTCAGAAAGCGATTTCCACCAGGACCTGAAGGCCTTCGACAAACCAACGCTGGTGCTGCATGGCGATGACGACCAGATCGTGCCGGTCGGCGCTTCAGCACTTTCCACGGTCAAGATCGTCAAACATGCGACCCTCAAAATCTACGAGGGCGCCGACCATGGCCTGACGCAGACCCATCAGGACCGGTTCAACGCCGACCTCCTCACCTTCATCAACGCCTGAAACCACCAGACACCGGAGACACGGACATGACACAGAATACCTTTCTCATCACCGGCGCATCCGATGGTATCGGCGCCGTATATGCCGAACGCCTCGCAAGACGCGGCCACGATCTTATCCTCGTGGCGCGGCGTGCCGAGAAGCTGAAGGCACTGGCAGCGCAGCTGGAAAAGGACCACGGCATTGCCGTCGAGGTTCTCAGCGCCGATCTTTCCAGGGCGGAAGACCTCGAAAAGGTCGAGGTCCGGCTGCGCGAAGACCAGCGTATCACCGGCCTCGTCAACAATGCCGGCATAGCCGGGGAAGGCGCGATCACGGCACTGGACCCGGCCTATGTGACGACGATGATCAATCTCAACATTCTTGCCGTCACCCGGCTGGCGGCAGCCATCGCGCCCCGCCTTGCCGCCGCAGGCAAAGGTACGATCATCAACATGACTTCGGTCACGGCGCTGATGCCGGCGGCATTCACCGCCGTCTATCCGGCCACAAAGGCCTTCGTGCTCGCCTTCACCGAAGCGCTGCAGGCGCAGCTTTCGCCGTCCGGCGTGCGGGTTCAAGCCGTGCTGCCCGGCATCACCCGCACCGCGATATGGGAAGAGGAACGGCTCGATGCCATCCCGGCCGCCATGGTCATGGACGTGCACGACATGGTGGACGCGGCCCTTGCCGGTCTCGATCTCGGTGAGGCGCTGACCATTCCTTCCCTGCCGGATACGGTCGACCTTGAAAATTTCCTTGCAGCACGCGCAGCGTTGAGGCCCAATCTGTCGCATGCACTTGCCGCCAGCCGGTATCGTGCAGGCAAAACCGAATAGTGGGAGACGTATCATGATCCTTGGACTGACCATTCCCCAATTCACGACATTGCATGTGGCCTTGAGCCTCATCGGCATCGCCACCGGACTGATCGCCCTGCCCGCTTATGCGGTGGGGCGGTGGATGCCGCGCATGACGGCGGTTTTTCTCGTCACCACGCTTGCCACCACGCTTACCGGCTTTCTGTTTCCCATCGGGAATTTCACGCCCGCACTCGGCGTCGGCATCATCTCGACCCTCTTTCTGGCAATCGCGCTCGTTGCGCTTTACGGATATGGCCTCAATGGCAGATCGCGCTTCATCTACACGATCGCCGCCACGATCAGCCTTTATCTCAATATGTTCGTGTTGATCGTCCAGTCCTTCCTCAAGGTCGAAACCCTCAACAATCTGGCGCCGAACGGCAATGAGCCGCCATTTGTCGTGGCTCAGACGGTCCTGCTTCTCGCTGCGATCTGTCTTGGCTGGAAGGCGACGCGCCGCAGGCTTGCCACGTGAGGCACGTCGAAATCTAACCGGCTTCCGGAGAAGACGCGCTGTGCCCGAGTAATTTCGGGCACAGCGTGTTTTGCGCGCCAAATGCGGCCGGATCTCCGTTCACCCGTCACAAAAAGAAGAAATCCCGCCTCTAGAATCTCCTTTCGAATCCTCCTGAAAGGATCGCAGAAGGCATTGGGCACGACGGCAATTTTCAGCCCTTGCAAATAAACATTATACATTATATGATAATATATACTAATTTAGCAAACAGGAGAAGGCGATGAAGGCCGTAAGGATCAACGAACGTCTGACGATTGCGGGCCAGCCGATGATTGCCGACTTCCCATCGCTCTCCGCCCAGGGCTTTAAGAGCATCATCAATGCCCGGCCCGATGGCGAGGAGCCCGGTCAGCCGGGCAATACGCAGGAAAAAAGCGCCGCCGGTGCCGCCGGCATGGATTATGGTTTCATCCCGGTCGATGGTCCCACCATCACCGAAGCCGATATCCGCGCCTTCCAGCAGAAGATGGCCGAGGCCGGAGGTCCCGTTTTCGCCCATTGCAAAGGCGGCACTCGGGCATTGACACTTTATGTTCTCGGTGAAGCGCTCGACGGGCGTATTCAGCGGAGCGACATTGAGGATTTCGGCAAGACGCATGGTTTTGATCTTTCCGCCGCCACGCGCTGGCTGGAGCGCCAGTCGGCAGCGGTGCCGCACGTCAAGGCGCTTTTCGACCCGCGCACCTGGAGTGTGCAATATGTCGTTTCCGACCCCGCGACCGGCGGCTGTGCCATCATCGACCCGGTCTATGATTTCGATGAAAAATCCGGCGCGACCGGAACGATGAATGCTGACGCCATTCTGGACTATGTGAAGCATCATGGGCTTTCGGTGGAATGGATCCTCGATACCCATCCGCATGCCGACCATTTTTCCGCCGCCGATTATCTGAAGCAGAAAACCGGCGCGAAGACGGCCATCGGCGCCAAAGTCACCGGCGTACAGAAGCTCTGGCAGGAAAAATACAATTGGCCTGATTTCAAGACCGATGGTTCGCAATGGGACCGGCTGTTCGAGGCCGGAGACCGGTTCACCATCGGTTCGCTGGAAACCCGCGTGTTGTTTTCGCCCGGCCATACGCTGGCTTCCGTGACCTATGTGGTGGGCAACGCGGCTTTCGTGCACGATACGCTGTTCATGCCGGATTCCGGCACGGCGCGCGCCGATTTTCCGGGCGGCAGCGCCAAACAGCTCTGGGCGTCGATTCAGGATATCCTCGCCCTTCCCGACGACACACGGCTTTTCACCGGCCATGATTATCAGCCCGGCGGCCGCGCCCCGAAATGGGAAAGCACGGTGGGCGAACAGACACGCAGCAATCCGCATCTGGCCGGCATGACGGAAGAGGATTTCGTTCGTCTGAGGGAAGCGCGGGATCGCACCTTGCCAATGCCGAAGCTCATTCTCCATGCCCTGCAGGTCAATATTCGCGGCGGCCGCCTGCCGGAGCCGGAGGCGAATGGCAAGCACTATCTGAAGTTTCCGCTCGACGTGCTGGAGGGCAGCACATGGTGACGGAAACCCCGCTGGAAAAACCCAAACATATCGGCGAAATACCCCTTCCCGCCATGGAAAAACGCGCCGTAGAGGTCGCGATACTTTTAAAGACGCTGGCTCACCCTGCCCGGCTGATGCTGGCCTGCACGCTGGCGCAGGGGGAGTTTTCCGTCGGCGAGCTGGAAGCCAAGCTCGATATTCGCCAGCCGACGCTCTCCCAGCAACTCGGCGTGCTGCGGGAAGCGGGTATCGTCGACACACGGCGTGAAGCCAAACAAATCTTCTACCGGCTGGCGGAAGACAAGGCGGCGCGGCTGATTGAGGCTCTCTACGCCATTTTCTGCGCGCCGGAGGAAAATCTGTGACGCCCTATTGGCCCTCTCTCTTCGGCGGCATGCTGCTTGGTCTCGCCAGCATTCTGCTGTTTGTCTTTAACGGCCGCATCGCCGGTATCAGCGGCATCATGGGCAAGGCGCTCAGTGGCGAGCGGCGCTTTGCCGATCTGGCCTTCCTGTCGGGCCTGCTGGCCGGGCCTTATCTTTATGCCGCCGTCTTCGGTCGGTTTCCCGCCGTCACGGCGGTAACGCCATGGCCGCTCATTATCATTGCCGGCTTGCTTGTAGGGTTCGGCACGCGCATGGGCTCCGGCTGCACCTCCGGTCACGGCATCATGGGGCTGGCGCGATTTTCCCGCCGCTCCATCGCCGCCACTGCCACTTTCCTGATTTCAGGCATTTGTGCCGCGACGATAGTGGGAGTGCTGTCATGAAAAATCCGGCAGCGGCACGTCTTGCGCTGGCACTCATTGCCGGAGCGCTGTTCGGCTTCGGCCTCTCGCTTTCCGGCATGATCGATCCGGCTCGCGTTTCGGGTTTTCTTGATGTAGCGAGCAGCCATTGGGATCCGAGCCTGATCTTCGTTCTCGGCGGCGCGGTCCTTGTGGCCGTGCCAGGCGTCCTGCTCAGCCGTTTGCTTGTCAGGCCCATCCTTGCGGAAGATTTCAGCCTCCCCGCGAAAACCCGCATCGACCGGCCGCTCATCCTTGGCTCGACGATTTTCGGCCTTGGCTGGGGGCTTGCCGGTTTCTGTCCCGGCCCGGCACTCTCGGCTTTCACCCTCGGGCTTGCGCCGGTCATCCTCTTCGTCTGCGCCATGATTGCCGGCATGTTCGTTCACGACCGGTTCTACGCCAAAGAGCCCTAACGCCAGTACTCATTCATGATGGACGAAAAGCAGATGGTCGCGCGGGCGAAAAACACCCGCGCGACCACGCTCTATTACAGATCGATCAGGCTCTTTCCCGTCATTTCCGGGGGCAACGGCACGTTCATCAGTTGCAGCAGCGTCGGCGCGACATCGGCGAGAATGCCATCATGCACCTTTGCGCCTTCCGGGCCGCCAAACAGGATCACCGGCACCGGATTGGTGGTGTGAGCCGTATGCGGGCCACCTGTGACGGGGTCGACCATGGTTTCGCAATTGCCGTGGTCGGCAATGACGAGCATCGCGCCGCCCACCTTTTCGAGAGCAGCAACGACGGCACCAAGCCCGCGATCCACGGCTTCGCACGCCTTGATGGCCGCCTGCAGATCACCGGTATGGCCGACCATGTCAGGATTGGCGTAGTTGGTGACGATCAGGTCGTAACCCTTGCCGATCACCTCGACGAATTTCTCCGTGACCTCGGCAGCGCTCATTTCCGGCTGAAGATCGTATGTCGCGACCTTCGGGGATTTCGGCATGAAGCGGTCCTCGCCCACTTCCGGCTCTTCTTTGCCGCCATTCAGGAAGAAGGTGACATGCGGGTATTTTTCCGTTTCAGCCAGGCGAAACTGCGTCAGACCCTGCTTTGCCACCCAGGCGCCGAGCGTGTTGACGATATCGCGCTTCGGGTAAGCCGTCGTCATGAAATCACTGTGCCGCGTCGAATATTCCACCATGCCCAGCAGCGCCGAAAGCACGGGCTTTTCGCGCGCAAAACCGTCGAAATCATCCGCGCCGATGGCAAGCAGGATTTCACGGGCACGGTCGGCGCGGAAATTCAGGCAGAACAGGCCGTCGCCAGCCTTGAAGCCTTCGTAGCCATCGATCACCGTCGGCAGGATGAATTCATCCGTGACTTTGTTCGCGTAGCTCTGGGCCACGGCACTCACCGCATCCCGCGCGTGTTCGCCCTTACCGAGAACCATGGCGTCATAGGCGTTCTCGACGCGCTCCCAGCGATTGTCGCGATCCATCGCATAATAACGGCCGATCACTGTGCCGATACTCGCGCCCTGCGGCAGGCTTGCCACAAGCGCCGCCACGAAATCTTCCGCCGATTGCGGCGCGACATCGCGGCCATCGGTGATGGCATGCACCACGACCTTCAGCCCATGGCTGACCATCAGCTTCACCGCCGCCTGGCCGTGCAGGATATGGCCATGCACACCGCCATCGGAAACGACGCACATCAGATGCGCCACACCGCCTGCGGCCTTCACCGTGGCGGCGAAATCAAGCATCGCCGCATTGCGGAAAAAGCTGCCATCCTCGATCGCCAGATCGATCTGGCCGAGATCCATCGCAACGATGCGGCCGGCGCCGATATTGGTGTGACCGACTTCGGAATTGCCCATCTGCCCGGTGGGCAGGCCGACATTCGGGCCGAAGGTGGTCAGCGTTGCATTCGGGCAGGTGGCGAAAAGCCGGTCCATGGTCGGCGTATTCGCCAGAACCGGCGCATTGCTGGATGTGTCCTCGTTCAGCCCCCAGCCATCGAGAATAGTCAGGACAACGGGTTTGGGAGTGCGCATGGGAGGACCTTCTTTTTCATTCGGTTGCCGGCGGACAGCGGACCGCTGGGCACCGGAGCGCCCGCGTCCGCCACTATGATCATGGTGAGAAAACATGCTTCTCGTTCTTCTCTTCTATACCCGAAGATGACGAACGCAAGCCTATACCAGCAGCGAAACAGTTCCATGAAGGTCGAAAACACTGGGTAAAAATGCAGTCAAACCACGCGTCCTCCCTCATTCCTGTGCTCGTCACAGGAATCCAGCCGAAGCGCGTCTGCGCGGCGAGAGGACTCTTTTCAGCCCAAGGACTTGGGCTGGCTGGATCCCTGTGACAGGCACAGGGATGAGGGCGTAAAACGCACCGATCAAAAACGGCCCCTCACTCGATGAAAATCAGTGCCGGCTTTTCCAACAGCGCTTTGACGGCCTGAATGAAGACCGCGGCATCCCAGCCATCGACCACACGATGGTCGAAACTCGAAGACAGGTTCATCATCTTGCGCGGCACAAACCGGTTCCCGTCCCAGACCGGCCGCGTCATGATCTTGTTGACGCCGATGATCGCCACCTCCGGATGATTGATGATGGGCGTCGAAACCACACCGCCCAAGGCTCCAAGCGAACTGATGGTAATGGTGGAACCCATCAGCTCTTCCCGATGCGCCGTGCCGGTGCGGGCGGCTTCCGCGACGCGCGCGACTTCTTCCGCACAGTCCCAGAGGCCGAGCGTTTCCGCGTGGCGAACGACCGGAACAGTCAGGCCCGCGGGCGTCTGCGTAGCAATGCCGATATGGACCGCTTCGTAATGACTGACGACGCCTTTTTCGTCATCGAAAGTCGCGTTCATGCCGGGATGATCGGCTACGGCTTTCACCAGCGCACGCATCAGAAACGGCAGGATCGTCAGTTTCGGCTGCCCGGAACGACGGTTACCGTTCATCGTCGCGCGCAAATCCTCCAACTCCGTCACGTCGATTTCCTCGACATAGGTGATGTGGGGAATGCGCGAGACGGAGAGCACCATCTTCTCGGCAATCTTGCGCCGCAGCCCTGTTACCTTCACTTCCTCGACCGCGCTATCGTGCGGCGTCATCGGCTCGGGACGTTCCGGCCGTGCCCGTACCGTTAAAAACCCATCGAGATCGGCATGGGTGATGTGCCCGTCCGGCCCCGTTCCCTTGACATGCGTGAGATCGATATCGAGATCGTCGGCACGCTGGCGGACGGCGGGGGATGCCAGCGGTTTATGATGCGGCTCAGCTATGGGCGCAGACGGCGCCTCCTCGGCCTGCCGCGCCGCCGGCTGGGTTTCAACTGGTGGCGGCGCTTCCGTCATGTCGGCAGGCGCTTCCTCTTCCGTCATTCGGGTTGGCGCCTCCGCCTCCGGCGCGCTGCCATTGGGTGCAGCCGCAGCGACATCGGTTTCGATACGGACGAGCGGTGCTTTCACCGGCACCGTGTTTCCGACCGTCACGGCGAGCCAGGTGATGATCCCCGCCACCGGCGAGGGGATTTCCACCGTCGCCTTGTCCGTCATGACAGCGGCCAGCACCATGTCCTCATGGACGATATCGCCCGGTTTGACGTTCCATTCCACCAGCTCGGCTTCCGCCACGCCTTCACCGACATCGGGCATCGTGATAACAAATTCCGCCATAATCAGGCCTCCATGACGTCTACGAGGGCACGCCCGACGCGGGCGGGTCCCGGAAAATAGTCCCATTCCTGCGCATGGGGATAAGGCGTATCCCAGCCGGCGACCCGGACGACGGGAGCTTCGAGATGATAAAAGCAATGTTCCTGCACCAGCGACACGACTTCAGCGCCGAAGCCTGAAGTCAGCGTCGCCTCATGCACCATCACACAGCGGCCGGTTTTGGAGACAGACTTCACGATGGTGTCGAGATCGAGCGGCAGCAGGCTGCGCAGATCGATGATTTCGGCATCCACGCCCGTCTCCTCCGCCGCCGCCAGCGCCACATGCACCATGGTGCCATAGGCGATAACGGTCACATCGTTTCCGGGACGGCGGATTTCGGCCTTGCCGATGGGAATGGTGTAATGCCCCTCCGGCACCTCGCCCATTTCGTGTTTCGACCAAGGGGTCACCGGCCGGTCGTGATGACCGTCGAAAGGCCCGTTATAAAGCCGCTTCGGCTCCAGAAACATCACGGGGTCAGGGTCTTCGATGGAGGCGATCAGCAGCCCCTTGGCATCATAGGGATTGGAGGGAACGACCACTTTCAGCCCGCAGACATGGGTGAAAAGCGCCTCCGGGCTCTGGCTATGCGTCTGCCCGCCAAAAATGCCGCCGCCTGTCGGCATGCGCAGGACTATGGGGCAGGTGAAATCGCCATTGGAGCGATACCGAATACGGGCCGCCTCCTGGGTGATCTGGTCATAGGCGGGGTACATATAATCGGCGAACTGGATTTCGACACAGGGCCGCAAGCCATAAGCGGCCATACCGATCGCCGTCCCGACGATGCCGGATTCGCTGATCGGCGCATCGAAACAGCGGGTCTTGCCGTATTTCCCCTGCAGCCCCTGCGTGGCGCGGAAAACGCCGCCGAAGTAACCTACGTCTTCGCCAAACACCACGACATCGTCGCTTCGCTCCATGGATACATCCATGGCGCTGCGGACGGCTTCGATCATCGTCATTCTTGCCATGTCTTACCATCCTGCCTTTTGGCGTTGGCGGGCGAGATGCGGCGGCATCTCGGCGTAAACGCCTTCGAAAATATCCTTTTTCGGCGGTTTTTTGCCTTCGTGCAGCGTGCCGTGGCTTTCCGCGTCGCGTTGCGCTTCAAGCACTTCGTCGGCGATTTCGGCCTCTGCCTGCCGGTGCCGTTCCTCCGACCAGACGCCTCGGAGGATCAGATGCTTCTTGAGCCGCAGAACCGGGTCGCCCAGCGGCCATGCTTCGGATTCGGTCTTGGGCCGATAGGCACTTGGATCATCCGAGGTGGAATGAGCGCCGACACGATAGGTGACATATTCGATCAGTGTCGGGCCGAGATTGCGGCGTGCCCGCTCCACCGCCCAGCACGCCACGGCATAAACAGCGAGATAATCATTGCCATCGACGCGAAGTGCAGGAATGCCGAAGCCCAGTCCGCGCGCCGCAAAGGTGCCGGAACCGCCGCGTGCAATGCCCTGAAAGGTGGAAATGGCCCATTGATTATTGACGATATTGAGGATGACCGGGGCCTTGTAGGTGGAGGCGAAGACCAGCGCCGAATGGAAATCCGACTCCGCCGTCGAACCGTCACCGATCCAGGCGGCCGCGATCTTCGTATCGCCCTTGATGGCAGACGCCATCGCCCAGCCGACCGCCTGGACATATTGCGTGGCGAGGTTGCCGGAGACGGTGAAGAAGCCGTGCTCCTTCGAGGAATAGAGAACCGGCAATTGCCGCCCGTGCAGCGGATCGAGTTCGTTGGAATAGATCTGGTTCATCATGGTGACGAGTGGATAATCGTCGGCGATCAGCAGCCCCGCCTGCCGGTAGGTCGGGAAATTCATGTCGCCTTTGGAAAGCGCCTTGCGGAAGGCGCAACTGACGGCCTCCTCCCCCAGATGCTGCATGTAAAAGGAAGTCTTGCCCTGCCGCTGCGCCATCAGCATGCGGGCATCGAAAGCCCGAAGCCGCATCATGTTTTTGAGGCCTACCAGCAAATCCTCGTCCGAGAGCAGCCCTGCCCATGGCCCGACAGCCTCGCCCTGATGATTGAGAACGCGGATGATCGAATAGGCCAGATCCCGCATGCTTTCAGGTGCGGCATCCACTTCCGGGCGCGGCACGGTGCCGGCCTTGGGTATCTTCACATTGGAGAAATCCGGCTCCCCGCCGGGCCGCACCGCAGGCTCTGGAACATGCAGGCTGAGATGTGGCGTTTCTGATATATCCATTCTACTCCTCCCGTCGTGGTCTCCTCCAGACCACGAAACAATCCTCACAGGTTCCGAGCGATCACCATGCGCTGGACATCGCTGGTCCCCTCGTAAATCTGGCAGATGCGCACATCGCGATAGATCCGCTCCACCGGATAATCCGCCATGTAGCCGTAACCGCCGTGAATCTGGATGGCGTCCGAGCAGACGCGCTCGGCCATTTCGGATGCGAAGAGTTTCGCCATCGACGCCTCCGAGAGACAGGGCTCACCCGCCTCCTTCAGCGCCGCCGCATGCAGCACCAGCTGCCGCGCCGCCGTAATCCGCGTCGCCATATCAGCCAGACGAAACGCCACGGCCTGATGTTCGATGATCGCCTGCCCGAAAGCCTTGCGCTCGCGGGCATAGTCCCGCGCCGCCTCGAAAGCGGCCTGCGCCATGCCGACGGCCTGCGCGGCGATGCCGATGCGGCCGCCTTCCAGATTGGCGAGCGCGATACGGTAACCCTGCCCTTCCTCGCCCAGACGCAAGTCGGCCGGAACCGCCATGTCGGTAAAGGCTATCTGGCAGGTATCGGACGAATGCAGCCCGAGTTTTTCTTCTACGCGTATGACCTCGTAACCCGGCGTATCCGTCGGCACGATGAAGGCGCTGATACCCTTCTTGCCGGCCGCCGCATCTGTAACGGCAAAGACGATGACGACATCGCCATTCTTGCCGGACGTGATGAACTGCTTCGCGCCGTCGAGAATATAGCGATCGCCATCGCGCCGCGCCCGGGTCTTGAGATTGGAGGCATCCGAACCGGCCTGCGGTTCGGTCAGCGCAAAACCGCCGATCCACTCGCCGGAAGCCAGCTTCGGCAGGAAACGCTGTTTCTGGTCTTCTGTGCCGAATTTCAGGATCGGCACGCAGCCGACAGAATTATGCACGCTCATGATGGTGGAACAGGCCCCATCACCGGCAGCGATTTCCTCCAGCGCCAGAGCATAGGCCACGGCACCAGTTTCCGATCCGCCATAGTCCTCTGAAACCAGCATGCCGAGGAAACCGAGCTCGCCCATTTCCTTCAATTCGTCTTTCGGGAACCGGCTTTCCCGGTCACGCACGGCAGCGCCGGGGGAAAGCCGCTCGTGGGCGAAATCGCGGGCCATGTCCCTGATCTGCTGCTGGGCTTCGTTCAGGATCATCGCCGCCTCCCTCAATGCCGCTCAATGCCGAGCGCGGTTGCTTCACCGCCGCCGATACAGACGGCGGCCACGCCCCGTTTCAGCCCGTGGCGCTGCAGGGCCGCCAGCAAGGTGACGACAATCCTCGCGCCGGAAGCGCCGATCGGGTGGCCAAGCGCGCAGGCGCCGCCATGCACATTCACCTTCTCATGCGACAGATCGAGATCGCGCATCGCTGCCATGGCCACGACCGCAAAGGCCTCGTTGATTTCGAACAGATCGACGTCCTTCGCGGCCCAGCCGGTTTTATCGAACAGCTTTTTCATCGCGCCGATGGGAGCCGTTGGATATCCGGCGGGTGCATCGGCATGCGAGGCCTGACCGATGATGGTTGCCAGCGGTGAAAGACCCCGCCTTTCCGCTTCCGATCTGCGCATGAGAACAAGAGCGGCCGCACCGTCTGAAATGGAACTGGAATTCGCCGCCGTCACCGTTCCGCCATCGCGAAAGGCTGGCTTCAGCTGCGGGATTTTTTCCGGCTTTGCCTTGCCCGGCTGCTCGTCCACGGCAACATCACCAACAGGCGCGATTTCCGCTTGGAATGCGCCTTCCGCTATGGCGCGTCGCGCCCGTTCAAGCGAGGTCAGCGCATAGTCATCCTGCATTGCGCGGGTAAACTGGTAGGCTTCAGCGCAATCTTCCGCGAAAGTGCCCATCAACCGGCCCTTGTCATAGGCATCTTCGAGACCATCGAGAAACATATGGTCGATGACCTTGCCATGGCCGAGACGATAGCCGTTCCGGGCGCGGTCCAGCAGATAGGGCGCATTGCTCATGCTTTCCATACCACCCGCCAGCACTATGGAAGAGCCTCCCGCCGCGATCTGGTCATGCCCCAGCATGATCGCCTTCATGCCCGAGCCGCACATCTTGTTGATGGTCGTTGCGCCCACGGAATTGGGGATACCGGCGGCAATGGCTGCCTGTCTGGCCGGAGCCTGCCCCTGCCCAGCCGTGAGCACACAGCCCATCAGCACATCATCAATGTCAGAAACTGGAATAGCCGCCCGTTCGACGACCGCACGGATCGCCGCGGCCCCAAGATCGGGCGCAGCCACCGATTTGAATTCGCCCTGGAACCCACCCATAGCAGTACGGGCGGCCCCGACGATCACGACAGGGTCATGCACAGCCAAATTCACCTCCCTTGGCCATCCTCTCGCTTTGAGAGAACGACCATCATCACGATCTCCTCCAGACCGCGACTGACATGAACGCTATCACCAACTCGAATTCATTTCAAAGCTATTTTGATTGACAGTTTTTTGATTGGCGATATCTTTGATCCAACAATTAGTCATATCATAGAGCAAATGATCCATGATTGAGCTCGACAGTTTCGACCGCAAGATTCTGCATGTGCTCGGTGATGACGGGCGAGTAAGCTGGCGCGATCTCGCCGCCCGCATCGGCCTCTCCTTTACGCCGACGCTGCGCCGCGTGCGCAAACTGGAAGATGAAGGCATCATTCGCGGTTATACCGCGGTGTTCGATGAGAACCGGCTGCTCGGCAATATGGGCGTCTTCATTTCCGTCACGCTGGAACGACAGATCAAGGAAGCATTGACGACCTTCGAACATCATGTCGCTTCCATTCCCGAAGTGGTGGGCGGTTACCAGACCAGCGGCAGTTCCGATTACCTGATCCACGCCATGGTTCGGGATTTGCCGCATTATCAGGAGCTTCTGGATTTCCTGACGACGGTGCCCGGCGTGTCGCGCATCCAGTCCAATTTTGCCATCAAGACATTCGTGCGCCGTTCCGCCGCCTTCACCGGAGGTGACGCGCCGTAAAATGAGGGTTGCCGGCGCGGAGGAGGTGCCGGCGACTAACAAGAGGGACGGCGGCAAAGCCGTCCGGAGGAGGAGACGCGATGAGTTTGAACCTCGCCGCCATTTTCGATGCCGATCTCGGCCCGGAAATCGCAGCATTGCGCGACAGCGCCAGTGCATTCGCCGACGATAAAATTGCGCCGCTCGCCGCCGAGATTGATCGCGACGACCGCTTCCCGCGTCAGCTCTGGCCGCAAATGGGTGAGCTTGGCCTGCATGGCATCACCGTGTCGGAGGAATTCGGCGGTGCCGATATGGGTTATCTCGCCCATTGCGTGGCGATGGAGGAGATAAGCCGGGCTTCCGCTTCCATCGGTCTTTCCTATGGCGCTCATTCCAACCTCTGCATCAACCAGATTCACCGCTGGGGAACCGATGAGCAGAAGCACAGATATCTGCCGAAACTCGTCTCCGGTGAACATGTCGGTTCGCTCGCCATGAGCGAGACGGAAGCCGGTTCCGACGTCGTATCGATGCGGCTGAAGGCGGAACGCAAGGGTGACCGTTACGTGCTGAACGGCGCGAAGATGTGGATCACCAATGGCCACGAGGCCGATACGCTGGTGGTTTATGCCAAGACGGATATGTCCGCCGGTGCGCGCGGCATCACCGCCTTCCTGATCGAAAAGGGCTTCAAGGGTTTCCGCCCGGCCCAGAAACTCGACAAGCTCGGAATGCGCGGCTCGCCCACTTCGGAACTCGTGTTCGAGGATTGCGAAGTACCGGAGGAAAACATCCTCGGGCGTTTGAATAACGGCGTGACGGTGTTAATGAGCGGGCTGGATTACGAACGCGCCGTGCTGGCCGCCGGCCCTGTTGGTATCATGCAGGCGGCCATCGATCTGGTGCTGCCCTATGCCCGCGAGCGCAAGCAATTCGGCAAGCCGATCGGCGAGTTCCAGCTGGTGCAGGGAAAGCTTGCCGATATCTATTCGGCCATGAATGCATCCCGCGCCTATGTCTATGCCGTGGCCCGCGCCTGCGACAATGGCCGTATCACAAGGCAGGACGCGGCGGGCGCGATTTTGTTCGCCGCAGAGCGGGCGACACAGGTGGCGCTGGATGCGATCCAGCTTCTCGGCGGCTCCGGTTATGTCAATGAAAGCCCGGCCGGACGGCTGCTGCGCGACGCCAAGCTTTATGAGATCGGCGCAGGCACCAGCGAAATCCGCCGGATGCTGATCGGCCGCGAACTGGTCAAGGGCAACGGGTGAGGAATGCGATGAAGCTAACTTCCAGCCTGAACCGCGATCCCGCCTTCACCGCCAATGCTGCTTTCATGTCCGGTCTGGTGGAGGATTTGAGAGGGCATGTCGAAAAAATCTCGAAAGGCGGCGGCGACAAGGCTCGCGAGCGGCATCTTTCCCGCGGCAAATTGCTGGCGCGTGATCGCATCGAGGCGCTTCTCGATCCCGGCAGTCCGTTCCTCGAATTTTCGCAATTTGCGGCTTACGAGGTCTATGACGAACCCGTTCCCGCCGCTGGCATCGTTACCGGTATCGGCCGGGTCGCGGGCCGCGAATGCGTCATCGTCGCCAATGATGCGACGGTGAAGGGCGGCACCTATTATCCGCTGACGGTGAAGAAACATCTGCGCGCGCAGGAGATCGCCACCGAGAACCGCCTCCCCTGCATTTACCTCGTCGATTCCGGCGGTGCTAACCTGCCAAATCAGGACGAGGTTTTTCCCGACCGCGATCATTTCGGCCGCATCTTCTATAATCAGGCCAATATGTCGGCGGAAGGCATCGCCCAGATCGCCGTGGTGATGGGCAGTTGCACGGCGGGCGGGGCCTATGTCCCTGCCATGAGCGACCAGTCCGTCATCGTCAAAAATCAGGGCACGATTTTTCTCGGTGGCCCGCCGCTGGTGAAGGCAGCGACCGGCGAGGTGGTGAGCGCGGAGGACCTCGGCGGCGCGGATGTGCATTCCCGGCAATCCGGCGTCACCGATCATTATGCCAATGACGACCGCCATGCGTTGGCGCTAACCCGGCGGATCGTCTCCACCCTCAATCGCCGTAAGCAGGTGGAACTGGATATCCGCGAGCCGGCGGAGCCGCTTTATCCGGCCGACGAGCTTTATGGCATTGTTCCTGCCGATACGCGCAAACCCTTCGAGGTGCGCGAGATCATCGCCCGCCTGGTGGATGGCTCGGAATTCGATGAGTTCAAGGCACTTTACGGCACAACTCTGGTCTGTGGTTTCGCCCATATCCATGGCTATCCGGTCGGCATCATCGCCAATAACGGCATACTGTTTTCGGAATCGGCGCTGAAGGGCGCACATTTCATCGAGCTTTGCTGCCAGCGCGGTATTCCCCTGGTCTTCCTGCAGAACATCACCGGTTTCATGGTCGGCAAGGCTTATGAGGCGGGTGGCATCGCCAAGGATGGCGCCAAACTCGTCACCGCCGTTGCATCGGCCAAGGTGCCGAAATTCACCGTCATCATCGGCGGCTCCTTCGGCGCCGGTAATTACGGCATGTGCGGGCGGGCCTATTCACCGCGCTTTCTCTGGATGTGGCCGAATGCCCGCATTTCCGTGATGGGTGGCGAGCAGGCGGCTTCCGTGCTCGCGCAAATCCGCCGCGACGGTATCGAGGCCGATGGCCGCCACTGGTCGAAAGAAGGCGAAGAGGCGTTCAAGCAGCCGATCCGCGAAAAATACGAGCGGGAAGGCCATCCCTATTATGCCAGCGCGAGACTCTGGGACGATGGCATCATCGATCCGAAGGATACCCGCCTGGTGCTGGGCCTTGGTCTTTCCGCCGCGCTCAATGCGCCGATTGAACCCACCCGTTTTGGCATATTCAGGATGTGAGGCGACGATGTTCTCGAAAATACTGATCGCCAACCGTGGCGAAATCGCCTGCCGCATCATCCGCACCGCAGCCAGTATGGGCATCCGCACCGTCGCGGTCTATTCGGATGCCGACCGCGACGCCATGCATGTGGCGCTGGCCGATGAGGCCATCGCCATCGGCCCCGCACCTGCGCGCGCCTCCTATCTCGACGGCGAAAAGATCATCGCTGCCGCAAAGGCGAGCGGCGCAGAGGCCATCCATCCGGGCTATGGTTTTCTTTCAGAAAATGCCGATTTCGCCGAAGCCTGCGCTTCTGCGGGCCTCGTTTTCATCGGCCCTCCATCAGAAGCAATCCGCGCCATGGGCGGAAAAAGCGAAGCTAAGGCGCTGATGGCAACGGCGGGTGTTCCCATCGTTCCCGGTTATCACGGCGATGAACAGGCCGAGAAACGACTGACGAGCGAAGCGGACAAGATCGGTTATCCGGTGCTGCTGAAAGCCTCGGCCGGCGGCGGCGGCAAGGGCATGCGCGTTGTCCGGCAAAAGCGCGACTTCGCGGCGGAGCTTGCCGGCGCCAAACGCGAAGCACTGGCCGCCTTCGGCAATGACCGCATGCTGATCGAAAAATACCTCGAACGGCCGCGCCATGTGGAAGTGCAGGTCTTTGCCGATGACTACGGCAATTGTGTTTCGCTTTTTGAACGCGACTGCTCGATCCAGCGCCGGCACCAGAAGGTGATAGAGGAAGCCCCCGCCCCCGGCCTGCCCGATGACTTGCGGCAACGCATGTATGACGCGGCAACCGCCGCTGCCCGTGCCATCGATTATCGCGGCGCGGGAACGGTGGAATTTCTGCTCGACCCTTCCGGCGACTTCTATTTCATGGAAATGAACACGCGCCTTCAGGTCGAGCATCCGGTGACGGAATATATTACCGGTCTCGATCTGGTCGAATGGCAGCTGCGCGTTGCAAACGGCGAAGTCCTGCCCAAAGACTGGACCGAACTCCGCATCAACGGCCATGCCATCGAGGCACGCATTTATGCCGAAGACCCGGCGCATGATTTCCTCCCGTCGATTGGCACGATCAGCCACCTCGTCTTTCCCGATGAAGGTCCTCACTTCAGGATCGACAGCGGCATCCGCGCCGGTGATGCCATCACCGTGCATTACGATCCGATGATCGCCAAGCTGATCGTTTGGGATAATGACCGCCCCGTCGCGGTGCGGCGTCTAAAGGCGGCGCTTGAAAAGCTGGCGATTTGCGGTGTCACCAGCAACGCTACCTTTCTGACCCGGCTCGCGGGGCTCGATGCTTTCGCCGCCGCCGACCTGGACACCGGCTTCATCGCGCGCAACGAGGCAGACCTTTTTGCTCTGGAGGCCGTTGGCGACAATGAGATCGCACTGGCGGCACTCGGCCTCCTTCTCAGCCGTAAAAACGCAATCACCAACCCGCAAGCGCAGGCCGACCGCTATAGTCCCTGGAACGCCACCAACACCTTCCGGCTGAATGCGCCGGCCCGGGAGACGCTGCATTTCACCATTCAGAACCGGCCGATCGACCTTGGCGTTACCCATGAGGCGGACAGCTTTTCGCTGGAGACCGGCGGGCAGACGACCCGCGCCCGTGGCAACCTCTCAGACGATGGCCACCTCCGCGCCACCGTCAACGACAGGACATGGCAAGGCTATTTCTTTGCAGAGAGTGATAGCTACGCACTTTTTCTGCACGGCGAACACTATCGCATCAGCCAGCCAGACCCGGTCGATATCGCAGATTCTTCTGGCCATACGGGCGGTCTGGAAGCGCCCATGCCGGGCGTCATCCGCGCCGTGCTCAGCCAGAGCGGCGCGGCCGTCAAAACCGGCGATGCGCTTGTGGTGATGGAAGCGATGAAGATGGAGCATACGATCCGCGCGCCGGCAAAAGACATCGTCACCGCCATCAACTGCGCTGAAGGCGACATGGTGGCCGCCGGTGCGGTGCTGGTGGATTTCGAGCCGGAGGCTGTGTGAGATGGACTGGCCTCGCAACGTGAAGATCGTTGAGGTGGGTGCGCGTGACGGTCTGCAGAACGAAAGCGCCGAGGTCGCCACCGCCATCAAGATCGAACTGATCGAGCGGCTCGCCGCGGCCGGTTTGCCAGCGGTCGAGGCAGGCGCTTTCGTATCTCCCAGGAAAGTGCCGCAAATGGCGGGTTCGAAGGAGGTGTTTCAGGGCATCGAACGGCGGCCCGGAACAGCCTATCCGGCGCTTGTTCCCAATATGAAAGGTTTCGAGGCGGCCATCGAGGCAGGTGTTGCGGAAATCGCCGTTTTCGTCTCTGCCTCGGAAGGTTTCAGCCAGCACAATATCGGCTGCTCGCGCGCTGAAAGCCTCGAGCGCCTGCACGATGTCACGGAGGCTGCCGCTGACAAAAATATCCGCAGGCGCGGTTACGTCTCCTGCATTGCCGGCTGTCCCTATGATGGGGCAGTTGCGCCCGATGAAGTGGCGGCGATGGCCGAGGCGCTTGTGGCCCTCGGCTGCTATGAAATCTCGCTCGGCGATACGATCGGCGTCGGCACGGCCGGCCAGATTCGCGATGTCATCGAACGTGTAGCGACCGGGATTCCACGCGACCAAATCGCCATGCATTTCCATGATACCTATGGGCAGGGTGTCGCCAATGTGCTCGCCTCACTTCAGGAAGGCATCGTCGTTTTCGATAGTTCCGTTGCCGGGCTGGGTGGCTGCCCCTTTGCGCCGGGGGCGAGCGGCAATGTCGCAACGGAAGACGTCGTTTATCTACTGCAAGGACTTGGCATCGAAACCGGTATCGACCTGATGGCGGTGGCGAAGACCGGTGAGTGGATCAGCCGGCATCTCGGCAGGCCGAATGCGGCGCGCACCGGAAAAGCGCTGCTTGCCGCAAAACAGAAAGGAGACCTGCATGGCGGATGAACTGCTGCACGATACGCGCCAAGATGTTCTGTGGCTGACGCTCAACCGGCCCGAGGTTCACAACGCCCTCAATGCCGCGATGACGGAGGCACTCACGGATGCGATCCGCGCTGCGTCCGGCGATGGCAGCCTTCGCGCCGTGGTGATAACGGCAGCCGGAGACCGCAGCTTCTGTTCGGGAGCCGATCTGAAGGAAAGTGCCGGCGGCATGTTCCTGTCGCGCAACGGCACGAACCTCATTGCCGACGTGATGCGCGCGATAGAGAGCTGCGACAAGCCCGTCATTGCCCGCATCAATGGCCGGGTTCTGGCCGGCGGGCTCGGCCTTGTCGCCACCTGCGATCTTGCCTATGCGGCCGATCATGCCGAATTCGGCCTGCCGGAAGTACGGATCGGGCTTTTCCCGGCCATGGTGGCGGCAAAGCTGCTGGCAAAAATACCCCTGGGCGGGCTTCAGGAAATGGCTTATCTCGGCCAGCCGATCACCGCTGCGGAGGCAAAAGGTCTCGGCCTCGTCAATCGCACGGCGCCGCTGGCTGAACTCGATGGCCTTATCGAAGAGGTTCTCGCAAAGCTGCGACAGAACGCGCCGGGTGCCGTCGCCGCGGGAAAGGCGGCCTTGCTGGCGATGCGTGACATGCCATCGGACGAACGGCTTGCCTTCGCGGAAGGTGCCATCGCAGCCATCAGCGGCAGCAATGAGGCGCGCGAAGGGCGGCAGGCTTTTGCAGAAAAGCGCCCTCCCAAATGGATCAGAAGATCCTGAACCGCCGCGTTTCAGGGCAGTCGTCACCGCTTCAGCTGTTAATCGATATAATGCCCGCAGCCTCGTTGACCCCGTTCAGCAAATCGCGTTCTATCCAGCACCTTTCGCCGGATGGCGATCGGGCAGTCGGAGGAGACCCCATGCGCCTTGTAAAAACCGTCGCCGAATTGCGGGATGCGATCGCCGCCTTTCGCCGCACCGGCAAAACCATCGGCTTCGTGCCGACCATGGGTTTTCTGCATATCGGGCACCTCACACTCGTTGCCCAAGCCAAGGCAGAAAACGACGTGACGGTGGTTTCCATCTTCGTCAATCCCCTGCAATTCGGCGCGAATGAGGATCTGGCGCGTTACCCGCGCGATCTTGCCCGTGACAGCGCGCTTTTGGAAGAAACCGGCGTCGACATTCTCTTCGCTCCTGACGTTACGGAGATGTATCCGCGCCCGATGCAGACGGTGGTGGATGTGCCTGAACTGGGTAGCCAGCTGGAAGGCGCGGTGCGGCCGGGGCATTTCGCCGGCGTTACCACCGTCGTGACCAAGCTTTTTAACCTCGTCCAGCCGGATGCCGCCTATTTCGGCGAAAAGGATTATCAGCAGGTGACGCTGATCTGCCGCATGGTCGAGGACCTTGCTCAGCCAGTGAGAGTCGTTCCCGTCGCCACGGTGCGTGAGGCCGACGGGCTCGCCTGCTCCTCGCGTAATGTCTATCTAAGCCCCGAGCAACGCGCTGCCGCCGTGATCGTACCGCAGGCGCTGGACGAGGCGGAGAGGCTTTATGCTGAAGGCGTCGATGACCCGGCAGCCTTTGAAGCGGCGATAGAAAAGTTCATCGCAGCCGAGCCGCTGGCGTCGCCTGAGGTCGTTGCAGTGCGCGATCCCGATACGCTGGCGCCCGTTGCCTCCATGCAGGCCGGGCCTGTGCTGGTCGCGCTGTTCGTGCGCTTTGGCAGCACGCGGCTTCTCGACAACCGCGTCATCGGCCGCGAAAAACCCGGGAAACAGGAGGCCGCCCAATGAGCGCCCATGCAAAACAAAAGCGGCTGACGACAGCCTCCATCCGGCAAATGAAGGGCCAGGCACGCATCGTCTGCCTCACGGCCTATACGACGCCGATTGCCCGGCTGCTCGATCCACATTGCGACCTTTTGCTGGTGGGGGATTCCCTCGGCATGGTGCTTTACGGCATGGATACGACTGTTGGTGTGACGCTGGATATGATGATCGCCCATGGCCGCGCCGTCATGCGCGGCGTAGAGCATGCCTGCGTCATCGTCGATCTTCCTTTCGGCACCTATCAGGAATCGAAGGAACAGGCGTTCCGCAACGCCGTGCGGCTGATGCAGGAGACCGGCTGCGACGGCGTGAAGCTGGAAGGCGGCGAGGAAATGGCCGAGACCATCGCCTTTCTGGTGGCGCGTGGCATTCCCGTCTTCGGCCATGTCGGGCTGATGCCGCAACTCGTCCACACCGCCGGTGGCTTCCGCTCGCTCGGCCATTCGGATGCGGAAACGCAAAAGATCTGGCGCGATGGTATTGCGGTCGATCAGGCGGGCGCATTCGCCATCGTCGTGGAAGGCACCGTCGAACCACTTGCCCGCGAGTTGACGGAAAAGCTTGCCGCCCCGACCGTCGGCATCGGGGCATCGCCGGCCTGTGACGGGCAGGTGCTGGTTTCCGACGACATGCTTGGCCTGTTTTCCGATTTCCAACCGAAGTTCGTGAAACGGTATGCCGATCTCGGCACGGCGGCTTCGCAAGCGGCTGCGGCTTATGCAGATGAGGTGCGCTCCGGTGCATTTCCAGGGCCGGAGCATACGTTTCAGGTGCGTAAGCCGTCGCCTTCGGAGAAGTGAAGGACTAACATGGCGAACGGACGAGGGCCATAACCAGCACCTTTGCCTTCGTCATGCTCGGGCCTGTCCCGAGCATCTGCTACGTATCGATTTCGTGCAATCTGGGCAGATCCTCGGCACAAGGCTGAGAATGACGTCGTTGTTTGAGGCAAGGTCATTGACAACGCTTGGAACCAGCGCTTGTCCCTGTCAGATCGACCTTAAACAATGCCCCCGCTACCGCCAACCGAAGCCGGGCGTGCCGCCGCCACCCGCTTGCGATAGCCGCTCGCCCGGTAAGTCGCGACCGGATCGATCGCACCACCGGTCAGTTGCCGGGCCTGCGCAAGGATCGGCTCGACATCGGTACGATAAGCCCGCTTCAGCATATCGGACGCCATCAGAGCATCATTATCCTGCTGATAGCCATCGAGAGCCGCGCGATCCACCAGCAGCGCCTGCGCATAGGCGCGGCGGATTTCATTGGCGCTGGAGATCAGACTTTCGATCGGGTCCGTCACATTATGCGACTGGTCGATCATATGGGCGGGATGGAAACCCTTCACGCCGCGATATTCGGCGTCCACCAGCTCGTTGAAAACGAGAAACAGGCGGTAGGGCTCGATCGAGCCGGCATCCAGATCGTCATCGCCATATTTGCTGTCATTGAAATGGAAACCGCCGAGCTTGCCGAACTGGATAAGCCGGGCGACGATCATCTCGATATTGGTGTTGGGCGCATGGTGACCGAGGTCAACAAGGCAGAAGGCCTTTTCACCGAGCGTGTTGGCAATGAGGTAATTGGTGCCCCAGTCCTGCACGACGGTGGAATAGAAGGCCGGCTCGTACATCTTGTGTTCGGAAAAGATGCGCCAGTCATCCGGCAGCGCCTTGTAGATATCGGCCATGGCGGCGAGATAACGCTCGAAACTTCTGGTGAAATTGCTCTGCCCGGGGAAATTGGAACCGTCACCCACCCACACCGTCAGCGCCTTCGAGCCAATGGCGTTGCCGATTTCGATACATTCAATGTTGTGCTCGACAGCCTGTTGCCGCGTCGCGGCATCGGTGTGGCTGAGCGAGCCGTATTTGTAGGAGTGGCCCTGGCCCGGCGCATCCGAAAAGGTGTTGGAATTCATGGCGTCGAAACCGAGACCTAGCGCATCGGCGTGCGCCTTCAGCCGCTTCGGGTCTTGCTTGTCCCACGGAATATGCAGGGAGACGTTTGGTGTAGCTCGCGTCAGCTGGTTGATGACGGCGCAATCGTCCAGCTTGTCGAAAATGCCGCGTGGCTCACCCGCGCCCGGAAAGCGGGCAAAACGGGTGCCGCCCGTGCCGACGCCCCAGGACGGCACCGCGACGAAAAATTCCGCCACCTTGGCAGTAACGGCATCGATGTCGATGTTGCGGCGCGCCAGCTGGTTGCCCAGCGCCTGATAATCGTCTTTCTGTGCGCTGGCGCGCTTTTCGTTTTCAGCCGCGATCACATCGGCGGCGATTTTCGTCTCGGTCATGTCTTCCTCCCCGGTCATCACGGCGGTGCACCCGCCTGTCACCGTCCCCAATTATCGCGTAAAACTCTGCGCATTGCCGGCATCGACATTGATGATGTTGCCGGTCGACTTGGCCGAAGCATCGGATGCCAGGAAGTAGATCGCCTCGGCGATATCTTCCGGAAACACATTGAGCTTCAGCATCGAACGCTTGCGGTAATGTTCCTCCAGATCGGTCACCTCGATCTTGGACGACGCCGCACGCTGCTCACGCCATTCGCCATTCCAGATTTTCGAACCGCGCAACACGGCATCCGGATTGACGGTGTTCACGCGAATGCCGGCCTCTGCCCCTTCGAGCGCAAGGCAACGGGCGAGATGAATTTCCGCAGCCTTGGCCGTGCAATAGGCCGATGCATTGGGCGAAGAAGCAAGGCCATTCTTGGAAGCGACGAAGACGATGTTGCCGCCGAGATTCTGGCGCCGCAGCAGCCGGAATGCTTCTCGCGAGACGAGGAAATAGCCCGTCGCGAGAATGTCGATATTCTTGTTCCACATGGCAAGCGTCGTGTCTTCCACGGGTGCGGAGGAAGCAATGCCGGCATTGGAGACCAGAATATCCACACCGCCGAATTCGACGCTCGCTTCCGCAAAGGCGGAAATGACCGCATCTTCCTGCGTCACATCAAGCTTGACGGTGCGCACCGCATCGCCGCTGTAACGCTTGACGAAATCGCCCTTGGCAGCTTCCAGCGCCGCCTCGTCAATATCCGCCAGCACAACGCAGGCGCCCTCGCCTGCCAGCCGTTCCGCGGTTGCCCGGCCGATGCCGCCGGCACCGCCGGTGACGAAGGCGACGCGGCCGGCAAGGCTTTTCGGCTTCGGCATGCGCTGCAGCTTTGCCTCTTCCAGCAGCCAATATTCGATATCGAAGGCTTCCTGCTCGGGCAGGCCCTGATATTCGGACACGGTGGATGCACCACGCATAACGTTGATGGCGTTGACATAAAACTCGCCAGCGATGCGGGCCGTCGCCTTATCCTTGGCAAAGGACAACATGCCAACGCCTGGGATCAGGAAAATCACCGGGTTCGGATCACGCATCTTTGGCGAGTTATCGTGGCGGCATGCCTCGTAATAGCGGCTGTAGTCGGCGCGGTAAGCCTCAAGCGCTTTGTCCAGACCCGCCGTCAGCGCGTCCACATCGGGTTTCGCGGTATCGAGATCGAGAATCAGAGGCCGGATTTTGGTGCGCAGAAAATGGTCGGGGCAGGATGTGCCGAGGTTACCAAGCGGTTTCAGATCCTTCGAATTAACGAATTCCAGAACCGCGTCCTGATCGTCAAAATGACCGAGCTTGCGCTCCTCGCGGCCGATCCGGCCACGGATTTCCGGCATCAGCCGGGCAGCGATGGCACGGCGTTCGGCCACCGGCAGGCTTTTGGCCAAGGCACCGCCGAAGATTGTCTTGCCTTCGGTCTCAGCGGCAAACCATTCGATCGCCTTGTTGATGATGGCGAGCGTCAGTTCATAGCAAGCCTTGGCATCATTATCCCAAGTGAAGAGACCATGGCTTTCCAGCACCACGCCCTTTGCCGTGGGATTGGCCTTGACGAAAGCCTCCAGATCGAGACCGAGCTGGAAACCCGGACGACGCCAGGGCAGCCAGCCGATGTCATCGCCAAAGATTTGCTGTGTCAGTTCTTTGGAGTTTTTGGAGGCGGCAATCGCGATGATCGCATCCGGATGCATGTGGTCAACATGATCGAAAGGCACGAAACCATGCAGCGGTGTATCGATGGAGGCCGCGCGCGGGTTGAGGTTGAAGGTGCAGTGCGGCAAAAAGCCGACCATGCGGTCCTCATCTTCAACACCCTTGTAGATGCCCTTCAGCGCTTCCAGTTTTTCGAGATAAAGGGTGGCAAAACCATCGAGCTTGATGGTGCCGACATCGCCGCCGGAGCCCTTCACCCACATCACCCGGACCTTTCCGCCGGTTAGCGGATCGGTTTCGAGCACCTTTGCGGATGTGTTGCCGCCGCCGTAATTGGTGATGCGCTTGTCGGCACCGAGCAGATTGGAGCGATAAAGCAGCTTGCCGGGCTCATCGAGCGTCTGTGCGTAGGCGTCGTCCCAACGGCTTTCGAGAAGGCGGGATGTTCCCGTCATGTCTTCCTCCCAATATCTGTCTGCATTCGCGGAGCCGATATCGGCCCGCCTCCTTTGATGGCAGGTATCGCGCATCCAAAAGCAGAATGTCAATCAAAAACGATCATAAATTTTCATGTTGCAACGCGATATTGATTAATTTGATCGTTCTTGATTGACAACGTAAAGAGATTGCGAATAATCACAATCAGGAGGACCCCATGCACGAACGCGAACGCCATCGCATCATCTTGAGCGCCACGCAGGAAAAAGCTGTCGTGACGGTGCAGGATATTGCCGAACTGACGGATGCGTCGGAAGCGACGATCCGCAGGGATATTGCGTCTTTGCATGTGCAGGGAAAGTTGCGGCGCGTGCGCGGCGGAGCGGAAGCGGTTCATCCGCCGCAGCTCGGCAATCTCGCAGCCCGCCCGTTCCGCGTCTCCGAATCGGTCAATATCGACAAGAAACGCGCAATTGCGCGCAAGGCGGTTGATCTCTGCAATGATGGTGACGCGATCATCCTGAATGGCGGCACGACGACATTCCAGATGGTGCATTACATGGCGGCACGACGGCTGCAGGTGATGACCAATTCTTTCGCCATCGCCGAACATCTGGTCAAACATTCCAAATGCAACATCAATGTGCCGGGCGGCGCGATCTATCGCGATCAGAGCCTTATCCTGTCGCCTTTCGAAAACGACGCGATCCGCAATTTTTATGCGCGACGGATTTTTCTAGGGGCGCAGGGCGTGGGCGCGCTTGGCATCATGGAATCCGACGCACTGGTCATCCAGAGCGAACAGAAGCTGATGCGGCAGGCCGAGGAGCTAATCGTCATGGTCGATTCCTCGAAATTCAGAAAACGATCCAGCCTGATTTTATGCCCGCTCGAAAACGTCACGACCATCATTACCGATGACGGGATTTCGGACGAAGCGGCAAGGATGGTGGAAAATGCCGGCGTGGAATTGCTGATCGCCGGCGCGGTGGCGGCGGGTAAAGCCGCCGGTCCGCCGGATGAGGAGAATTCTTCTTCAGTCGCTTGAGGAGCGCTGGAGGGAAAGACAAGGTTCAAAACGGGAGGAAAAGGGACATGAAACTTACACGCAGAACATTGACCAGCGTTCTGGCACTCAGCGCGGCACTCTCCGTCGCGGGGCTTGGCAGCGTTGCCCAAGCGGCAGACGTCAAGATCGCACTGGTGGTCAAGTCGCTCGGCAACGGCTTTTTCGAAGCCGCCAACAAGGGCGCGCAGGAAGCGGCAAAGGATCTCGGCGGCGTCGAGATCATCTATACCGGCCCGACCAGCACCACGGCGGAAGGCCAGATCGAAGTCATCAATTCGCTGATCGCACAGGGCGTCGACGCCATCGCCATTTCCGCCAACGACCCCGACGCCGTTGTTCCGGCGCTGAAGAAAGCTGCCCAGCGCGGCATCAAGGTCATTTCCTGGGATTCCGGCGTTGCACCTGAAGGCCGCATTCTCCAGCTTAACCCGTCCTCCAACGCGCTGATCGGCAAGATGTGCCTGCAGCTCGCGGCAGCCCATCTGGACGGCGGCAAGGGCGACTTCGCCATTCTTTCCGCCACCACCACCTCCACGAACCAGAATGTCTGGATCGGCGAGATGAAGAAGCAGCTGAAGGACTTCCCCGGCCTCAACCTCGTCACCACGGTTTACGGTGACGACCTGGCCGACAAGAGCTATCGCGAAGCGCAGGGACTGCTTTCTTCGCAGCCGAATGTGAAGGTCATCGTCGCACCGACCACCGTTGGCGTGCTCGCCGCGTCGCAGGCCGTGAAGGATGCGGGCAAGATCGGCCAGGTCTTCGTGACGGGCCTTGGCCTGCCGTCTGAAATGGCCGGCGCCATCAAGTCTGGCGCGACCAAGGAATTCGCCATCTGGAACCCGATCGACCTCGGCTATTCCGCTACCCAGATCGCCTATCGCCTTGTGAAGGGTGAAGCCGATGGCAAGCCGGGCTCGGAAATCGAGGCAGGCCGCATGGGCAAGATCAAGGTTGGCGAAAACAGTGAAGCCGCCATGGCCGATCCGTTTATCTATGACGCGAAGAATATCGATCAGTTCTCGAAGATTTTCTGATCTTGATAATATCCGGCGGTGCGGAGGCTACCCCCCCTCTGCCCTGCCGGGCATCTCCCCCACAAGGGTGGAGATCGATAGGCGGCGGCCTCTCGGCCATCTCTAACGTTGCGAGTGAGCGAGCGTTTTCTTCTGGCCGATCTCCCTCCTTGTGGGGGAGATGCCCGGCAGGGCAGAGGGGGGTGGCCCCGATCACTTCACTCAAAACTGACCGGTAAGACGGAATGATGCGTGCTGAAACCCAAACCATAAACATCTCAGAGGCTTCCAGCGCCATGCCCATTCTGGAAATGCGCGGCATCAGCCAGATATTCCCCGGCGTGAAAGCGCTTGATGGCGTCGATATCGCGCTCTACCCCGGCAAGGTCACCGCGCTGATCGGTGAGAACGGCGCGGGCAAATCCACGCTGGTCAAGATTCTCACGGGCATCTATCGCCCTAACGAGGGCGAAATCCTGCTGGATGGCAAAGCTGTGACCTTTCACGGTGCGCAAGATGCCATCGATGCCGGCGTCACCGCCATTCATCAGGAAACCGTGCTGTTCGACGAGCTTTCCGTTGGTGAGAACATCTTCCTCGGCCATGCGCCCAAAGGCCGTTTCGGCCTGATCGACTGGAAGACCATCAACGAGCGGGCCAGAATTCTGCTGGAACAGCTCGAAAGCACCATCGATCCTACCATCCGGCTGAAGGACCTGTCGATCGCCCAGCGCCATCTGGTCGCCATCGCCCGGGCGCTATCGGTCGAGGCCCGCATCGTCATCATGGACGAGCCGACGGCCGCTCTTTCCCGCAAGGAGATCGACGATCTCTTCCGCATCGTCGAGAACCTGAAACGGCAGGGCAAGGCGATCCTCTTCATCAGCCACAAGTTCGATGAGGTCTATGAAATCGCCGAGAATTATGCCGTGTTCCGTGACGGAAGAATGGTTGGCGCCGGCACGCTTGCCACCACCCCGCAGGATGAGATCGTGCGGCTGATGGTTGGCCGCGACGTGACGAATGCCTTCCCGAAGCAGGCGGTCACCCTTGGTCCAACCGTCCTTTCGGTGCGTGATTATTCACACCAGACCGAATTCCGCGACATTTCCCTCGAGCTGCGCAAGGGTGAAATTCTCGGTCTTTATGGGCTGATCGGCGCCGGGCGCTCCGAACTCTGCCAGTCGCTGTTCGGCATCACCCGCCCGGCTTCGGGAGAGGTGACGCTGGATGGCCAGCCGCTCACCATCCGCTCACCGGAAGATGCGATCCGCGCCGGCATCGTATACGTGCCGGAAGAGCGCGGCCGCCACGGGCTGGCACTCGATATGCCGATCTATCAGAACATGTCGCTGCCATCCCTCACCCGCACGTCGCGCAAGGGGTTTCTCGCTGCCGCCAATGAATTCGCGCTGGCACGCAAATATGCCGCGCGGCTCGATCTGCGCGCTGCCGCGCTTTCGGTGCCTGTTGGCACGCTTTCAGGCGGCAATCAGCAGAAGGTGGTGATCGGCAAGTGGCTGGCCACGAAGCCGAAGGTCATCATTCTCGATGAGCCGACCAAGGGCATCGATATCGGCTCCAAGGCCGCCGTCCATGGCTTCATCAGCGAGCTTGCGGCAGAGGGCCTGTCGATCATCATGATTTCATCCGAACTTCCCGAAATCCTCGGCATGTCCGACCGCGCCATCGTCATGCGCGAAGGCCTGATGGCGGGCCAGTTCGAACGCACCGAATTTTCTCCGGAAAAGCTGGTGCGCGCCGCCACCGGCAATGCCTGAGAGGGGCAAAACATGCAACGTCTACTCAAAAATCGCGAATGGCTGCTGGCGGGTATCATCATCATCATGATTGCCGGCTTTGCCCTGCGCGCGCCCGGCTTCGCCCGGCCCGGCAATCTCGTCAATATCTTCAATGACACGTCGATCCTCATCATCCTGGCGCTTGGCCAGATGGCGGTCATTCTCACCAAATCCATCGACCTCTCAGTCGCCGCCAATCTCGCCTTTACCGGCATGGCGGTGGCGATGACCAATGCCGCCTTTCCGGGCGTGCCCCTGCCGCTGCTCATCGTCATGGCGGTCGGCATCGGCGCGTTTCTGGGCTCGCTCAACGGCATCCTCGTCTGGTGGCTCGGCATCCCGCCCATTGTCGTGACGCTCGGCACGCTCACCATCTATCGCGGCATGGCTTTCGTGCTCTCGGGCGGCGGCTGGGTGAATGCGCATCAGTTTTCGCCGACCTTCCTCAACGTGCCGCGCACGATGATCCTTGGCATGCCGGTTCTGTCCTGGGTCGCCATTCTCATCATCGCGGGAGCCTGGCTGGTGCTCACCCGTACCTCTTTCGGCCGCTCAGCCTATGCGTCGGGCGGCAACCCGGGTGCGGCGGCCTATGCGGGCATCGATGTCGGCCGCACGCGCTTCTTCGCCTTCGTGCTCTCAGGCGCTCTGGCTGGCCTCGCTAGCTATCTCTGGGTGTCGCGTTACGCCGTCGCCTATGTGGATATCGCCGCCGGTTTCGAACTGGACAGCGTCGCAGCCAATGTGATCGGCGGTATTTCGATTGCCGGCGGTATCGGCTCGGTGGCCGGTGCGGTGCTTGGCGCGCTGTTCCTCGGCGTCATCAAGAACGCGCTGCCCGTCATCGGTATCTCGCCCTTCGCGCAGATGGCGATATCAGGCGTGGTCATCGTGCTCGCCGTTGTCTTCAACGCCCGCGCCGAAGCCAGAAAAGGCCGTATCATCCTGCGTGACCGGGCCGCGGCAGACCATGGGAAGGAAGCATCTGCATGAGCACGAATTCCCAACCATCACAGGCACCGCGCGTCATTCCCGACAAACTTGGCACGCCGCTCAGCCGTATCATGGCCAGCTGGGAAGTGTTGCTGCTTGGCGTCGCGATCCTCATCTTCATCGCCAATTCGCTCGCCTCGCCCTATTTCCTCAATGCCTGGAATCTCTCCGACGCGACCTTCAACTTCACCGAAAAGGCGATCATCGCCTTTGCCATGGCGCTTCTGATCATTGCCGGTGAAATCGACCTGTCGGTTGCCGCCATCATTGCACTGGCCTCCACCGCCATGGGTGCGGCGGTGCAGATGGGGGTCGGCACGCCTGGCCTCGTCGCCATCGGCATCGGCACCGGGCTTTTCTGCGGCGCCTTCAACGGCTTTCTGGTCGCGGGGCTGAAACTACCCTCCATCGTCGTCACCATCGGCACGATGAGCCTGTTTCGCGGTATCTCCTACATGGTGCTGGGGGATCAGGCCTATGGCAAATATCCGGCGGATTTCGCCTATTTCGGTCAGGGCTACGTGTTCTGGGTGATATCCTTCGAATTCGTGCTGTTCGTCATAATGGCCGTCCTCTTCGCCATTCTGCTGCACGCCACCAATTTCGGCCGGCAGGTCTATGTCATCGGCACCAATCCCTTCGCCGCCCGCTTTTCCGGCATTCCCGTCGAGCGCGTGAAGTTCATCCTCTTCCTGCTCACCGGCCTGATGAGCGGCATCGCCGCCGTCTGCCTCACCTCGCGGCTCGGCTCCACCCGCCCGTCAATCGCTCAGGGCTGGGAGCTTGAGGTGGTGACCATGGTGGTGCTGGGTGGCGTGTCTATCCTCGGCGGCTCCGGCACCATTGCGGGCGTCGTCATCGCTGCCTTCGTCATGGGTCTCGTCACTTTCGGTCTGGGGCTTCTGAACGTGCCCGGCATCGTCATGTCGATTTTCGTCGGCCTGCTGCTGATCATTACCATCGCCATCCCCATCGTCGTTCGCCGCCTTAAAGCCATGAGAGGCTGAGCCATGCCGGAACTCGAAAAACACGCCTTCAAGATGAAACTCTTCGCCGGCAAGGAGGCCGAATACAAAAAGCGCCATGACGAGATATGGCCGGAGCTGGTGGCGCTGCTGCACGAGGCGGGTGTGAGCGACTACTCCATCCATCTCGACCCCGAAACCAACATTCTTTTCGGCGTGCTGACCCGGCCGAAGGTCCATGGCATGGCGGCTTTGCCCGAACATCCCGTGATGAAAAAATGGTGGGCGCATATGGCTGATATCATGGAGAGCAATCCCGACAATTCGCCCGTCGCAAAAGACCTGGTGACGGTGTTCCATCTGCCATGAGCGACAGCATCAAACCTGGCCGCGTCGCGGTCATCGATATCGGCAAGACCAACGCCAAGGTGGTCGTCATCGACACCGGCAGCGGCGAGGAGATTGCTGCCGAGAAGCGGACGAACCCGGTTCTTCGCGATGGCCCCTACCCGCATTACGATGTGGAGATGCTCTGGAACTTCATTCTTGCCGCTCTTGCGCGGTTTGGCCGCGAGCCGGGTTTCGATGCGATTTCCATCACCACCCATGGCGCTTCGGCAGCGCTTCTCGATGGAACCGGCGACCTCGCCATGCCGGTGCTCGATTACGAGCATAGCTACCCCGAACCGGTTCAGCAGGCCTATCGCGGCATCAGGCCCGATTTTGCCGAAACCGGCTCACCGGAACTTCCCGCCGGACTGAACCTCGGTGCGCAGATCCATTTCCAGAAAACCAACTTTCCGGACGATTTCGCCAGCGTGCGCAGCATCGTCACCTATCCCCAATATTGGGCGGGCCGGCTGACCGGGGTGCAGGCAACCGAAACGACGTCGCTCGGGTGCCATACCGATCTGTGGAACCCACGCTGGAAAAGCTTCTCCTCGCTGGTCGGGCGTCTTGGCATCGAGCACCTGATGGCACCTGTCCGCTCCGCTTTCGATGTGTTGGGCACGATCCGCCCATCACTGGCGCAGGAAACCGGGCTCTCACCCGATATGCCGGTCTATTGCGGCATCCACGATTCCAACGCATCGCTCCTGCCGCATCTATTGCGCCGGGAGGGCGATTTTTCCGTCGTCTCCACCGGCACCTGGGTGGTGAATTTCGCCATTGGCGGCAAGGCGGATGCACTGGATCCCGCCCGCGATACGCTTTTGAATGTCGATGCTCTCGGGCGACCCGTTCCCTCCTCCCGCTTCATGGGCGGCAGGGAATATGAGATGCTGGCGCAGCAATTCGGAGCTGCGACGCCCCACGACATCGAAACCGCGCTCAGTGGGGTTGTCGAAAAAGGGATGATGTTGCTGCCGAGCGTCGTCAGCGGCTCCGGCCCCTTTCCGGAAAGCGCATCACGCTGGATCGCCGATAGCGATGCAACAGGGGCGGAGCGACATGCGGCCGCCTCGCTTTATCTCGCCCTGATGACGGAGTTCTGCCTTTCGCTCGTTGAGCGGAGAGGGCCGATTGTCGTTGAGGGTCCATTCGCCGGAAACGCACTGTATTTGAAGGCACTCGCCGCTTTCGCCGCAACCGACGTCATTGCCATGGAGGGTTCGACGGGAACCAGTGCGGGTGCAGCGCTCCTCACCGGGATCAAGCCGGTTGCCGGTCGCGAGCGTCATTTCACGGCGGAGGATATTGCGGGCCTTACGTCTTATCGCACCGCCTGGCAAAACCATCTGACCTGATCCGCATAAAAATGCGGCCGAACAATCGACCGCATTTCGATTCTGCAGAGGATCAGCCCTTGATGAAGGCCAGCAGATCCGCATTCAGCACATCGGCATTGACTGTCAGCATGCCGTGCGAGAACCCGGGATAAGTCTTCAGCGTGCCGTTCTTCAGCAGCTTGACCGATTTGTGAGCCGAGTCGGCAATCGGAACGATCTGGTCGTCTTCACCGTGGAGAACGAGCGTTGGAACGCTGATATTCTTCAGGTCTTCAGTCTGGTCGGTTTCGGAGAAGGCCTTGATGCCGTCATAATGAGCCTTCGCGCCGCCCATCATGCCCTGACGCCACCAGTTCTGGATCACGCCTTCCTGCACGGACGCGCCATCGCGGTTGAAGCCGTAGAACGGGCCGGACGGCACGTCGCGGAAGAACTGGGCTCGGTTTGCGGCAAGGGCTGAGCGGAAGCCGTCAAAGACTTCCATCGGCAGGCCTTCCGGATTGGCCTCGGTCTTGAGCATCAGCGGCGGTACCGCGGAAACGAGAACGGCCTTGGCAACGCGGCCGGCGGGTTCGCCATGCTTGGCGACATAACGGGCGACTTCGCCGCCACCGGTGGAATGGCCGATATGAACGGCATTCTTCAGATCGAGCGCCTCGACGACGGCGAAGGCGTCCGCGGCGTAGTGGTCCATATCGTGACCATCGGCTACCTGGGCGGAGCGGCCGTGACCACGGCGGTCATGGGCGACAACACGAAAACCTTTAGAGAGGAAAAACAGCATCTGCGCATCCCAATCATCGGACGAGAGCGGCCAGCCGTGGTGGAACATGATCGGCTGGGCATCCTTCGGGCCCCAGTCCTTGTAAAAGATTTCGGTTCCGTCTGTCGTCTTAACAAAGCCCATGATCGTTTCTCCTTCGGTTGCGTTGGCATCTACAGTGCAGCTTCTTGTGCGCCGGTTTGATGGAGGGATAATGACGCAGGAAAACGGTCCCAACAATTACAATAATAATTCGGAATGAGTTGCGCTTTTAGCAATAATAATGGAGCCGCCCGCTGCCTGCCGGATTATGGCATGGGCACTAAACTTCACGCAGCCTCAAAAGTTGCACCGGATGGCGCAAGCGGAAGGAAAACTGATTGACGGCAGAACGCTCCGCGCCCTGCCCTCAGTTTGAACAAACTCTCTGACGTCACCCTCTACTTGAGGTGCCCGGCTTTCAATCCACGTCGGGATCGTATTCCCGCGGGCTGTCATCCCTGGAAAACAGCACGCAAGGGCCGCGTGAGCCGCGCGGATCATAGGCATAACCCTTGGCGGTCAGCGCCTGCATGATGTCTCGAACGCCGGCGAGACCATAGAGGTGGTCGTGGAGCTCGACGAATATCCGCTCGACACCGGCCAGCTCGGCCTTGCCAAGCAGATCGCGCTCTGCACCCTCGATATCCATGACGAGCGCGGTAATGCCCTGCTCGGCCACAAATTCATCGATATTCGCCGAGGAGATTTCGATGCGTTTTTCATAAGGACCCTGATTTTCGTCCATGGACGACATCCAGAGATCCTTGCGAACATAAAAGGGATAGGAGCGAGGCTCGTCTGCCGTGAGGAGCCCCTGCGAAAACACCACATTGTCGCGGCAATTGGCCTTGATGACCCGCTCCGCCAGCGCGGCCGTCGCAGGGTTGGCCTCGAAGGCCCAGACGGAAACATCCTCGATGCCGGCGATGATCGAGGTGATGATGCCGATACCGGATCCCAGCTCCAACACGCGGTCGCCGGGCTTGATGGCTTTCAGGACGCTGCGGGCCTCCTTCGCCTCGTAGCTACCGTCGGTCAGCGCCTGCCATATGACGGGCGACACCTCATCGGAAGAAAGAGGCAGGGCAACTCCATGCACGTCCAGTATTTCCATGTTTCAAGCCTTTTCGCAAAACCCGGTCGCTTCGTCCGAATGATCCACATCGACCGGGACTGCTCTACAACATCGGCGCGGCGACCGATATCGGTTTTAGCAGGCAATGATATATCGGTTAAGAATTCGACACGCTTGCAAGGTCGTGAAACAGGCCTGTTTCAGACGGAACTCCAGGCCACCAGTTCCTTGGCTGGCAAGGGCCGGCTGATCAGATATCCCTGCACCTGATCACATCCCAGACGTCTGACACATTCATATTGCTCTTCCGTCTCTATACCTTCCGCAATCGTCGTCATGCGCAGGCTGCGACCGACGCCGACCACGAATTCCACGATCGCCAAGGCGTCACGGTCACTGGTGATATCGCGCAGGAAGGATCGGTCGATCTTGATCTTGTCGAAGGGCACGCCGCGCAGATTGGCGAGCGATGAATAACCCGTGCCGAAATCGTCCATGGCGATCTTGATACCGACGGCCTTCAGCCGCGACAGGGTGTTGATCGTCTGGTCGCTCTTGTTAAGTAGGATCGATTCGGTAATCTCAAGCTCGAGACGGCTCGGTTCCAACCCGCTTTTCTCAAGCGCGCCCATGACGTTCTGGATGAGGTTGGTGCTGTGGAACTGAACCGGCGAAAGATTGACCGCCACCTTCATATCCTCGTCCCACCCCATCGCCTCGCGGCAGGCGGTCTCCATCACCCATTTTCCAAGCGAATGGATAAGGCCGGTCCTTTCCGCGACGGGAATGAACACGCTGGGCGGCACATCGCCCCTGACCGGATGTTTCCAGCGCAGCAGCGCTTCGAAACCGCAGAGCTTGCGGGTCTGCGTTGCCACCTGCGGCTGGTAATAGACTTCCATTTCGTCGTTCTGCAGTGCCGTCTGCAGATCGGCCTCGAAGGATTTCTTCTCGGTCAGCTGCTTCTGCATGCGGACCTTGAACACGCTTGCGCGGCCCGGGCCGATGGCTTTCGCCTCGTAAAGAGCCAGATCGGCGCGCTTGAACAATTCATCGGCATCGACGGCACCATGCGAGATGGCGATGCCGATGCAGGTGCCGATTTTGACCTCCTGCTCACCCAGCTGATAGGTGCGGCTGATCTGGTCGATGAGCTTGGTGGAAAGGCGGCGGGCGGCGTCTTCGTTCAGATCGTCGGAGACGACGGCAAATTCATCGCCGCCCAGACGGCAGACCATGTCATAATCGCCGCCGATGGCCGAAAGGCGCTGCGCCACGGCCTGAAGCAGCGCATCGCCCGCATCATGGCCGAGCGTATCGTTCACGTCCTTGAACCCGTCGAGATCGAGCAGGAGGATGGCCGTCGTTCCGGTGCCGCCGAAGGATCGTCGCAACCTCTCGATCAGCTCCTGCCGGAACAGTGAACGGTTCGGCAGCCCCGTCAATGCGTCATGATAGGCATCGTGCTCGAGCCGGACATTCTTCGCCTGCAATTCCAGCGTGGCGGCGCGCAGGTCGTCCGTCAGGCCACGCATGCTTTTCTGCGCGCGGTTCAGGAGATCGTTCTGGCGCAGCAGCAATATGACGAGAGCAATACCGCACAGGATCAGGCCACCGGCCAGCGCGGTATAGACGATATGCAGCTTGCGCACATCCTCGTGGGCGGTATCGATGAGATTGACATCATAAGCGACGGAAGAGGAGGCGAGCGTCGTCATCGGCGCATCGAGCGCGCTCATCGCCGCTAGCAAATCCGGAACCTCGGCGGGATCAAGGGTGTTCACCTCCTGCTCCAGGTGCGCAAGAATGGCATCGAGGCGGGTTACCAAATCCCGCCACTGCTGTTTCTCATTGATGAAGGCCCCGAGATTGCCCTGCTTCAGAAGCTCAAGCCGGCTCAGCATGATGTCCAGACGCAGCTGCAACTCGTCCCGGTCTATCTTGCCGGGGTTGAGTGCGAAGACGGCCAGCTTGTTCTGCAGGCGCAGATATTCCGCCACCGTCTGGCTGACCGCCCAGGAATCATTGTAGCGGGCGAATTTCTGCAGAGCGGTCTGCCGCTCGGCAATGACGAAAGCGATATAGCCCGTTGCCAGGACGAAGCAACAGATGATCACCGCCACAAGTTTTCGCAAACGGCACCTTTATTCCACTATCAGTTTGGCAACTTGCCATGCGGACCGCGAATAATACGTCTGCTTCTGCAGCTCCGGGTCGCTGTCATAGGGATAGATGACGAACAACGGGCCTTTTTCGCGAACTGTCATGTAATTGCCATCCAGCTTGATCGCCAGAATAACGTTAAATTTCTTAAAATCTTCAATCGGTATCGTACTGACATAATCGTTGAGAGCGACCGCCGTGACGCTTGTGCCCTTCGCGCCGACGATATCCATCAGCTTTGCCAGCGAAACACCATCGAAGCGAACACGGCCATCATGCCAGGGCGTCGTCGTCTCCACCGTCTCCATGCCGAGCGCTTCCAGCATGTCGCGGTCAAACTGCGCCGCACCCTCGGCATTCGTGTTGGTGATGTTTCCGGATATGGTTAATATCGGTTTGCCCTGCGGTTTGGCAATTGTCCCGGCCTGCGCGCAGGAAAGCCACATAAGCGACAAGAATGCACTGAGAAGTACCCGGCCGACACTCATATTTTTTCTCCATCTATAACGTTCAGCTCGAGGGTTTTCGCCAACCTTTGAAGGTTAAAGGCACCGACACTCACAATATATATCAGGAACTGATGTTATATCCTCACTGAGATTTTATCCGTATTTTCTCTAGGTTTTGAGTAAACCCTTTGGATAATTTTTCCGTCTTATTATAGTTTTTTACGCTCGACGCCCTGTTATGAGGCAATCCGCAGACGCCAGAGGCAATCCGTCCGGTGTGACAAAGGCCGAATTGTGACGGAAGCTGTTCCACCCTTGGACAGAACCTTCTGATTCGCGCGGACCGGCCTGCCACTCATCGTCCTTCCAGATACCGAACCGGAATGACGCAGACAGGTCCCCGTCACAGAAAAATCGTGACAATTGCCGACGCGCACGGTTGAAACGCACCGCCCGGAACTTAATATAAAGACTGTCACTTCCGTTTCTGGCCATCTCGGATGCCGGAAATATCCAGACATCTGTTCCGCGCAGCGCAAGCCGCGACGCCGGATATCGTCCGGTCAGGAAAATTCTGTTCACGTCTCCGGGCCGGACGGCACTCGCTGTATCGGCCACATCATGAAGGTAGTCCCTATGCACACCTATCCCGACATCAAACTTCTCATTGATGGCGAATGGCGAGACGCCGTTTCCGGCAAGACGATCGCCGTGTCCGATCCGGCAACCGACGAGATCATCGGCGCGATTGCCCATGCCGAGAAGGAAGACCTCGATCTGGCGCTTGCCGCCGCCGAGCGCGGTTTCAAGCTGTGGCGCGACACCTCGCCCTATGAGCGTTCGAAGATCATGCGCAAGGCCGCCGACATCCTGCGTGAGCGCAAGGACAAGATCGCCTACATCATGACCCGCGAGCAGGGTAAGCCACTGGCGCAGTCCGCCACCGAAATCATGGGCGCCGCCGACACTATCGACTGGTTCGCGGAGGAAGCGCGCCGCACCTATGGCCAGGTCATCCCCGCGCGCGCCACCGGTGTGTCGCAGCTTGCCATCAAGGTGCCGGTCGGCCCCGTGGCGGCGTTTACGCCGTGGAATTTCCCGCTCAACCAGATCGTCCGCAAGCTTTCCGCAGCGCTTGCCACCGGCTGCTCCATCATCGTCAAGGCACCGGAGGAAACCCCGGCATCGCCGGCCGAACTCATCCGCGCCTTCGTGGATGCGGGCGTGCCGGCAGGTGTCATCGGCCTCGTCTACGGCGTTCCGTCGGAGATTTCGGAATATCTGATCCCGCATCCGGTCATCCGCAAGATTTCCTTCACCGGCTCCACGCCCATTGGCAAACATCTGGCGGCCTTGGCCGGCAAGCACATGAAGCGCGCCACGATGGAACTGGGCGGCCACGCACCAGTGATGATCTTCGATGATGCCGATATCGAGAAGGCGATCGAGGTGACCTCGCTTGCCAAGTTCCGCAATGCCGGCCAAGTCTGCGTCGCCCCCACCCGCTTCCTCGTGCAGGATGGCGTGGCGGACCGCTTTCTCGAGGGTTTCGTGGAAGCAACGAAAGCCATCAAGGTCGGCAACGGTCTCGAAGAGGGCGTCATCATGGGTCCGCTCGCCAATGAGCGCCGCATTCCCGCCCTGGAAGGTCTCATCAACGACGCCGTTTCCCATGGCGCGGAACTGAAGACCGGCGGCCGCCGCATCGGCAACAAGGGCAATTTCTTCGAGCCCACGGTTCTCGCCAATGTGCCGGTGACCGCCAAGATCATGAATGACGAGCCGTTCGGCCCGGTTGCGATCATCAACCGCTTTTCGAGCTTCGATGATGCCATTACCGAAGCAAATCGCCTGCCCTTCGGCCTTGCATCCTATGCCTTCACCGGCTCGGTCAAGACCGCGCATGCGCTCGGCCAACAGGTCGAGGCCGGCATGCTGACCATCAACCATAACGGCCTTGCGCTTCCCGAAGTCCCCTTCGGCGGCATCAAGGATTCCGGTTATGGCACGGAAGGCGGTTCGGAAGCGGTTCAGGCCTATCTGGAGACCAAATTCGTCAGCCAGATGAGTTGATTTTTACAGAAACTTCTTCTCCCCGCCGGGGAGAAGATGCCCGAATGGCAGAGGGGGCAAGCTAGCCGCGCGTCGCTACGCTCGCCCCCCTTAACCCGCTGCCGCAACCTTCTCCCCCGGCCGCGAGAAGGCGCAGGGTGCACCGAGTTAGCCCCTCACCCTATGAAAGCTGCAATCTCTCCCTTGCCTCAAGACCTACCATCCCCTAAAAGAACAAAAAGTGAACTTTGAGGGCAACATGAGCGACACCGCGGCACCGGCATTGAAGGAAATCTTCAACCGCGAAAAACTGCAGCACATCGCCGATCAGACCAAGGCCGTTCATCCGTCCTTCGACGTTTCCGCCTTCATGGCACACGCCACGACGAATCTGGAGGCGCTCGGCATCATGCAGCGCATGCGGCAGGTGGCGACGAGCCTGCATGCGACGCTTCCCGGCGACTATGCCCGCAACATCGAAATCCTGACCGCCGCAGCCCCCGGTATCGGCAACGGTTTCGCCTCCATTTCGCTGCCGGAATATGTGGCACTCTATGGTCTTGATGATTTCGATCTTTCCATGCAGGCCTTGTCCTATTTCACCCGCTTCGGCTCCTCGGAATTCGCCATCCGTCATTTCCTGCAAAAGGACTTGGGCGCCACGCTTGCCGTGATGGAAACATGGTCGCTGCACGAAAACGAGCATGTGCGGCGGCTGGCGAGCGAAGGCTGCCGGCCCCGCCTGCCCTGGTCGTTCCAGCTGAAACCGCTGATCGATGATCCCTCCCCGGTCACCGCGATCCTCGACGCCATGAAAGCCGATAAAGCGCTATATGTGCGCAAATCCGTCGCCAATCACCTGAACGATATTACCAAGGATAATCCCGCTTTCGTGCTGGCGCTGATCGACACATGGCCGAAGGACAACGCGCATACCCGCTGGATCATGCGGCAGGCTCTGCGCACCCTCATCAAAAAGGGTGATGCCGCAGCGCTTGCCCATCTCGGCGCCCATGAGGAAGCGCAGATTACGCTTGCGGCGTTTCAAGTCTCGCCTGAGACGGTCACTCTCGGCAATCCGGTGCGGATTTCCGCCTCTTTCACCTCAACGGCAACGCGCCCGCAGAAGCTGGTGATCGATTACGCCGTGCATTACGTGAAGAAGAGTGGCGATGCCTCCGCCAAGGTTTTCAAATGGAAAGAAGTTGAACTTCAGCCCGGTGAAACCTGCGCGCTGTCGATCAGCCGCGCCATGCGCGACTTCACCACGCGCAAGCACTATGCCGGTATCCACAAGGTCGAGCTGATGATCAATGGCAGGCTTGTGGCGGAAAGCGCCTTCGAGCTTCTGATCTGAAGCCGGCTGTCACCCCTATGCCACCGGAAAAATCTTCGCGCGGCGGATGATGACCGAACCGCGATCTCCGGCCGTAACATCGTTTTCAGGGGGCACGTCGAACTCCAGGATATCGCCACCATCGGTGCTGGCGATCACCCGGCGCTCGCCAGCGCGGTCGAGGACACGCTCCACCGAAGCCGGAATCCCCTCATGTAGATCTTCCCATTCAAGATCGCCGGGGCGGGCATAGATATCAACGGCGCCGTCGCCTTGAGCATAGGAGAAGGGCAGCTCGTTGTCGCCGACATAGACCTTGCCGCCGCGCGCCACGCCGGACACCCGGTTGGCATCGCCAAGGAAACGCATGACGAAAGAACTGTTGGGCTGGCGGCACACCTCTTTCGGCGTGCCCTGCTGCACGATCCCGCCCTGATTGAGAATGACCACGCGGTCAGCCAGATCAAGCGCCTCTTCCTGGTCGTGGGTCACGAAAATCGTGGTGATACCAAGCGAATCGTGAATTTCCCGCAGCCAGCGCCGCAGGTCGCGACGCACATTGGCGTCCAGTGCCCCAAACGGTTCGTCCAACAGCAGCACCTTGGGATCGACCGAAAGGGCGCGGGCCAGCGCCACGCGTTGCCGCTGCCCGCCGGAAATCTGCGCCGGGAAACGGTCACCCAAACCATCGAGTTTGACGAGGTTCAGAAGTTCCTTGACCCGGGCATCAATCGCCGCTTTGTCGCGCTTGACCTTCGAAACCTTCATGCCGAAGGCGATGTTTTCATGGAGCGTCATATGCGGGAACAACGCATAATGCTGGAACACGAAACCGACGCCGCGGTCCCGAACGGGAATATTGGTGGCATCCTCGTCCCCGAAAAAGATGCGGCCGCCATCGCTATATTCGAGACCCGCGACCATGCGCAAAATCGTGGTCTTGCCGGAGCCGGAAGGGCCGAGCAGCGCCAGAAGCTCGCCGCTTTCGATATCCAGCGAAACATCTCGCACGGCGCGGAAGGTATCGAAGGTCTTCACCACATTTTCGAGGCGGATTTTCATGGGAATCAGGTCTCCGTGGCGATGGCGGCATCGCCGTTGGTCTTTTTGGCTCCGCGCCCGGCACCGCGCCGTTCCAGCGCCACCTTGGCGATGATGGTAACGACGGCAAGCAAAGCGAGGATGGAGGCCGAGGCGAAGGCGCCAGCCGTCTGGTAGTCGTGGTAAAGCAGTTCGATATGCAGAGGCAGCGTATTGGTCTGTCCGCGGATATTGCCCGATACGACCGATACCGCGCCGAACTCGCCCATCACGCGGGCGTTGCACAGCACCACGCCATAAAGCAACGCCCACTTGATATTCGGCAGCGTCACCGAAAAGAAGGTGCGCCAGCCGGACGCGCCGAGTGAGGTCGCAGCCTCCTCGAGATCGCGCCCCTGCGCCTGCATCAGCGGGATCAGCTCGCGTGCCACGAAAGGTGCTGTGACGAACATCGAGGCAATGACGATACCCGGCAGCGCAAACAGTATCTTGATGTCATGCGCGTCAAGGAACGGTCCAAACAGCCCCTGCAAACCATACACGAAGAGATAGGCGACACCGGCGACGATCGGCGAAATCGAGAAGGGTATCTCGATCAGCACCAGCAGGAAGCGCCGGCCGGGAAAGTCGAATTTGGTGATGGCCCAGGCCGCAGCAACCCCGAAGGCTGTATTGACCGGCACCGCGATCAGCGCCGTGAGAACCGTCAACATGATGGCGTGACGGGTATCGGGATGGGTGATGGTGGCGGAATAGACCTTCCACCCCTGCGAAAACGCCTCGACACCGATGATGATAAGCGGTGCGACAACCAAGAGAGCGCCAATGACGAGCACGAAGGCGATCAGGCTGCGGCGAACGAGAGGCGCGTCACCAACGCGCGGCGGCTTGTGGTGTCGGGAAACGGTGCTCATGCCTCAGCTCCTCACCGTATAACGCAGCGCACGCGCCTGCAGGTAATTTGTCACGGCCAACATCACAAAGGCGGTTATCAACAGCACGGAGGCGATGGCGGCGGCGGCCTGATAATCATATTCCTCCAGCCGGATAAAGATCAGCAGTGCAGTAATCTCTGTCGAGAACGGCTGGTTACCGGCGATGAAGATGATCGCCCCGAACTCACCGAGGCTACGGGCGAAGGAAAGCGAAAGACCGGCGAGCAACGCCGGCGTCAGCAGCGGCAGGATGATCTTGCGGAAGATTTCCAGATCCGAGCCGCCAAGCGACTGCGCCGCTTCCTCCAGCGCCGGATCGAGGTCTTCCAGCACCGGTTGCACGGTGCGTACGATAAAGGGCAAGCTGGTAAAGGCCATCGCCACCATAATGCCAACAGGCGTATAGGCCACCTTGATGCCGAGCGGCGCCAGCAGAGAACCGAACCAGCCATTTCCCGCAAACAGCGTCGTCAGCGCAATGCCGGCAACGGCGGTGGGCAGCGCAAAAGGCAGATCGACAATGGCATCGACGATGCGCCAGCCCGGAAAGCGATAACGCGTCAGCACCCAGGCGAGCGCCACCCCGAAAACGACGTTGAACAATGTCGCAGCCAGCGCGCAGAGCACCGTGACACGGTAACTGGCGACGGCGCGTGGCGAAGAGATGATCGACCAATATTCGGCAGGTCCAAGGCTTGCGGCCTTGAACACCAGCGCCGAGAGCGGCAGGAGCACGATGATGGCGACGTAAGTGAGGGTAACGCCAAGGGACAATTTCAGCCCCGGCAGAACATTCCGCTTCAAACCCGCCCCCATCAATCATAAAGCGACCCGGCAGTTTCCCGCCGGGTCTTTTGACCGTTCTCTATCGTTGTGATTAACGGCTGCCGTAAAGCGTATCAAGCGTCGCGCCTGATGCAAAATGCTCTTTCTGGATTTTCTCCCAGCCGCCGAAGGCATCATTGACGTTGACGAGGCGAATGGCCGGGAACTTGTCCTTGAACTCGCCGACGACCTTTTCATCATGAACGCGGTGACCGAATTCTGCGGCGATGCGCTGGCCTTCCTCGGTATAGAGGAAGTCCAGGTAGCTCTTCGCCAGCTCACGCGATCCGCGCTTGTCGACCACCTTGTCCACCACGGCGACAGGGAATTCGGCGAGCAGGCTGACCGAGGGCACAACGCCTTCCACCTTCTCGGCGCCATATTGCTTGGCAATGCCGCGGGTTTCGGCTTCGAAGGTGATCAGCACGTCGCCGATTTCACGCTCCACGAAAGTGGTGGTGGCTGCGCGGCCTCCGGTATCGAACACTGGCGTGTTGTCGAAGATTTTCTTGACGAATTCCTGAACCTTCTTCTCGTCGCCGTTGAACTTCTCCTTGGCGTAAGCCGTGGCGGCGAGATAAGTGTAACGGGCGTTACCCGAGGTCTTCGGATTGGGGAAAACCACTTTCACATCGTCGCGGGCAAGATCGTCCCAGTCCTTGATACTCTTGGGGTTGCCGGCGCGCACGAGGAAGGACGGGAAGGAATAGAACGGCGAGGCGTCGTTCGGGAAATCCTTTTTCCAGTCGGCGGACACGAACTTCTGCTTCACCAGAAAATCGACATCCGTCACCTGGTTAAAGGTGACGACATCGGCTTCCAGCCCCTCAACGATGGCGCGCGCCTGCTTGGAAGTGCCGGCATGCGACTGATCGACCGTGATGCCCGGATGCAGCTTGATGAACGCCTCGTTCTCGGCCGCAAAAACTTCACGGGCGACATCATAGGACGCGTTGAGAATGGTGGTCGGAGACTGCGCCTGCGCCGCACCTGCAAAAAGAGCGGCAATGGCAGTACCGATAATGAGAAGACGTTTCATGAATACCCCCGGCAATTCGAATGGTGCTCAACATAACCGGCGGCGGCAACAGCGACGAGAAATAGTCGTGCTTTGCGCAAGCGCAGATTGGAAATTTCGCCCAAAGAATTGAATTTCTAAAGGCGATGATTTCATATGGAGCGGGAAGACGGATTTCTTTTGCGTCAGGCTAAAGACGATGCTCGGGAAACAGATTGCCGGAATGCGCGGCAAAATAAGGTGCAAGGTCTTCTTCACTCACCTCTTCCAGCCGTGCAGGCCGCCAGCGGGGATTGCGATCCTTATCGACCAGGGCCGCACGCACGCCCTCGTAAAAATCGTGCTGCCGCAATATCTCCGTGCCTGCGGCGAATTCGCGCTCCAGGCATTCGATCAGGCTCGCGCTTTCCCGGCCAAGGCGCAGTAACTTCAGGGTCAGTTTCAGACTGGTGGGAGAGCGTTTACGCAGTATCTCGAGGGTCTCGCGTGAAAAAGCATCTTCACGCGCCGAAAGCGCAGCGAAGGTTTCCTCGACCGTGTCGAAACGGAATGTCGCGTCAATGATATCCCGATTTGCGGCCAGCAGGCCTTCGCCCTCGTCAGTGGCGTAGGACGCTATCGCCGCATCGACACCTTCGATATCGGTGGCTTTCGACAGAGCCTGCACCAATTCGTCGAGATGTCCTGATGGCACGCAATAGTCGGCAAAACCGGCATAAATCGCATCTGCAGCGGTGACGGCGTTGCCCGTCAACCCCAGCCAGGTACCGCATTCGCCGGGTGCCCTCGGTAAAAGCCAGGACCCGCCGACATCGGGGAAATAACCGATGCCCGTTTCCGGCATGGCGAGCCGCGTGCGCTCCGTGACGATGCGGTGGCTGCCATGGGCGGAAATACCGACACCGCCGCCCATGACGATGCCGTCCATCAAGGCCACATAGGGCTTGCCGAAACGGGCGATGCGATAGTTGAGCGGAAACTCCTCCCGCCAGAAATCCAGCACTTGCGGGTCGCCTGCATTGCCGAGATCATGGATGATACGGACATCACCGCCAGCGCAGAGCCCTCTCTCGCCCTCTCCTCTCAACACCACGCAGGAAATGGCGGGATCGTCCTCGAAGCGCTGAAGTGCCTGAAACAGGGCGCGCACCATCGGCAGCGTCAGGCTGTTGATGGCCTTCGGGCGATTGAGGCCGATGATGCCGGCCGCTCCTTTTGTCTCGACGATGACCTCAGTTTCCACTTCCCTTGCCAGTTCCAAGACCGCCTCCTCCGCCGCCATGCATCCACCCATCTTGGCGGCCTTGGCGCGATCACGCAACGTTGATCTTGTCCTGCGGGAACGTCTTTCGCCAAAACCGCTTTGCAGGAGAGAAAATGCCAGAAATCCTCTTTCGCAATGCAGCATGTTTGCTTGACGCCCGAAAGATCATGGCATGTAATAGGTTGTGGAAATGCCGGCATTGATTGCTGTCGAGCGTGTGCCGGACCAAGCGGAATGTCGCCTTCACAAAGGCGCTGTAAACAGCAACGGGAGACGAGCATGCAGGTTTCGGAAAACGAATGGATCAGTAAACGGGCATATACACTCTGGGAAAAGGAAGGCCATCCCCATGGCCGCGATGCGCAGCATTGGGAACAGGCCAGGCACGAATTTTCGCTGCTGAAGACATCGGAAGCGACAAAACCGGCAACTCGCAAAAAAGCCGCTCCTACGGCGATTGTTGACGTTGCCGCACTGGACGCGGAAGCACCGGCAAAATCCAAGAGCCGTGCCCGCAAGGCTACTGCCGCGAAATAACGCCGCACGAATACATCGAACAAAGCCCCAAATGAAAAAGCCCGACGAAATCTCGCCGGGCTTTGTCTGTTAGCGCTGGGCGCAACCTGGACTACCGATTATGCACCCCTGCAGAGGAGCATCCGGGGCTGGTGCAGGCGGGCGTGGCTGGCCTTCCAACTGGCCACGCTGACCATCATACTGATTTTGCGGGCGATCACGATTGCCGTCTCGATTGCTGTCTCGATCACGATTTCGGTCGCGGTTCTCATCTTCCCAACGGCGGCGGTCGTCGTCGCGACGTGGCCTGTCCTGATTTCGGTCACCCTGGTTCCAGTCGCCGTAACGACGTTCCCAGCGACCATCATTCGGGCCACCCTGACGCGGATCGCGCCATTCATCACGGCGCCCGTCATCCCGGCGGCCATCGCGCCAGTCATCACGCGGACGCGGGCGATCCCAGCCGGCACTCGGAGGTGGCGCGTTCCAGTAACCGCCTGATGGCGGCGGACGACGCCAGCGGTCACGCTCGCGGTAAAAGTCGCGGTCGCGATAATAACGGTCCCAATAACGGCCGGCTTCAAAGGTGATCACGGGAACACCGAGATCGCGATAATAACGCGGCTCGACGTAGACTCGGTTTTGCCGGAACGTCGTCTGGATATAACGACCGGCGACCCAACCACGGCCATTGACAAAAGAGACGTCGCACCACGGCGTATCGGACAGGCAGCCGTGCACCGTCAATGGTGCGCCAACCGGGATCACCACGACGGCCGGATAAGCCGTGCTCGGGCCGGAGCGCATATTCACATTTGCGGTGGCGAAACCGCGCGTCGCAGCTTCTGCAAGTGCCGGCGCAGCGAGCATCGCCACCAGCGCTAGTGCGCCAAATAGTTTTCTCTTCACTTCTTTCTCCTCAAGCAAAGGCCCGCTTTGCCCTTGTCGGCATCCATCATATTCGATGGACGAGCATGCGTTCCGCATACTGCCACGATCGGAAAATACGCGTTCCTCCATGAACGCAGCATGAAACAAACAAGGTGCCGTGTCAGTTCCATCTGCGGCAATGCGCCCCCCGACAATTTACCTGCGGAATAGACCGCCGGTCTTGACTTCGGGGATCAATCATCCGACTTCAATGCAAGAGCAATATGGAGCAGACCCATGAGCGAGACCGCACAGACGACCGTCGATCAGAGCGAGGTGGATCGCTTCTCCGCGATGGCTGCGGAATGGTGGAGCCCGACAGGCAAGTTCCGCCCGTTGCACAAATTCAATCCGGTTCGGCTCGAATATATCCGCAACCGCGTCTGCGAGAATTTCGGCCGCAACCCGAAGGCGCATCGCCCGCTGGAAGGGCTGCGCGTGCTGGATATCGGCTGCGGCGGCGGCCTTCTGTCCGAACCCGTGGCACGCATGGGTGCCACCGTGGTGGGCGCCGATCCCTCGGAGAAGAATATCGGCATCGCCTCAACCCATGCACGGGAAAGCGGCGTCAGCGTTGATTACCGCGCCGTGACCGCGGAACAGTTGCAGGAAGCCGGCGAAAGCTTCGACGTCATCCTCAACATGGAGGTGGTGGAGCATGTGGCCAATGTCGATTTGTTCGTCACCACCTGCGCGAAAATGGTGCGCCCCGGCGGGCTGATGTTCGCCGCCACCATAAACCGCACGCTGAAGGCTAGGGCGCTGGCAATCTTCGCCGCCGAAAACGTGCTGCGCTGGCTGCCGCGCGGCACGCACCAGTATGAAAAGCTGGTCCGCCCGGAAGAACTCGAGCGGCCGATCGTGGCGAGCGGTATGGATATCATTCACCGCACCGGCGTCTTCTATAACGTGCTCCAGGATCGCTGGAATCTCTCGCCGGACATGGAAGTCAACTATATGATGATGGCGAAACGCCCAGCGGCCGCGTGAAACAACCTATCTGCTTTTACGGGCCGCTCTCAGGTCGGCCATCTCGTGAAGGCGATTAGGTGCGGCAATATCGAGCTGAAGAAACTCAATTCACGTCGTCGGGCAGCACCGGCAGAGGCGCGATCTCTATGCCCTCGTCCAGCAGGGCCTTGGCTTCCTGTACCGAGGCATTGCCGATAATGCCGCGTTCATCCGCCTCGCCATAATGGATCTTGCGGGCTTCCTCGGGAAACTTGTCGCCGACGTCCTCCGCATTCGCGCGGATATTGGCAACGGCTTCCCGGATTTTCGCAAGCGCCTCTTTCCTGGCGGAATCCATCGCGAGCGTCTGGCGTTCGTCCCTCTTGCGGGCGGTGGAGACGGAAGGCGCCATCAGGAGCTTGGAGACCTCAACGGAATTGCAGACCGGACAAGACAGCAAGCCGCGCTGCAACTGATTGTCGAAATCGTCGCTACCGGCAAACCAGCCTTCAAACTCATGGCCCTTTTCACAGGCCAGCGCATAACGGATCACGCCGCCTCACCTCCGGCAGGTTTCAGGGGAATGACGGTGTCCAGCCCGAACTCGCGGGCATTGAGCAGATTGGGAATTTTGCCGCGCGCAGCCGCAACCAGCGACGTGTCGATCTCGGCAAAGATGATCTCTTCCCCCGCACCGCCCGCCAAAGCCAGCACCTTACCCCAGGGGTCGATGATGATGGAATGGCCGAATGTCTCGCGACCGTCCTCGTGAACGCCGGCCTGTGCGGCGGCGATGACAAAAGCACCGTTTTCGATAGCACGGGCACGCAACAGGATTTCCCAGTGGGCTTCCCCCGTCTGGCGTGTGAAGGCCGCCGGAACCGTCAGAACCTCCGCACCAGCCAGCGCTTCTGCCCGGAAAAGCTGAGGGAAACGGACGTCATAACAAATCGCAAAGCCGAATTTTGCCAACGGTAGTCCGGCGATACGTGCCACTTCACCGGGTTGGTAAGCGGCACTTTCACGCCAGCTTTCGCCATTATCGAGATCGACATCGAACATATGGATCTTGTCGTAGCTGCAGATGCGCGAACCATCCGGCGCGAAGAGAAAACCGCGATTGGCGATCTTGCCATCCGGGCGGGCAATGGCCGTGGAGCCGATATGGACGTGAATGCCGAGTTCGCGTGCCAGCCGTGCGGCGGTCGCTACGATGATATCGCCATCGTCATCACGCAGCTGGGCACGAAGCGCCTGCCTGTCCTTCTGGATTGCGCCCGTCATTTCCGGGGTCTGTACATACACAGCCCCTTCCGCAGCGGCGGCGCGCACCAGCCGTTCCATATCGGCGGCGTTCCTTACCGGGTCGACGCCGGAGCGCATCTGGATGGCGGCAGCCTTGAAACTCATCACGTCCTCCATAAACCCTGCCGATCAGCCAGCCAGCATGGCATCCAGCTTGCCGGCACGTTCCAACGCATGCAGATCGTCACAACCGCCTACATGCTGGCCGTTGATGAAGATTTGCGGGAAGGTCGTGCCGCCGGATTTCTCGATCATTTCCTGCCGGTATTCCGGCGTCGTGGTGGCGTTATATTCGGCGTAATCGACGCCCTTCATGTCCAGCAGCGCCTTGGCGCGCGCACAATAACCACAAAAATCCCGCGTATAGATCGTTACCGGTGCCATGTTCTTCAGAGCCTCGCAAACGTGCGGCAAAACGCACGATAAAGTCACGTCGTTCAGGCTTCATATAGGGCCGGAAATGGCCATTGCAAAGGTCAAAACTGTCACATCCACGGCACCCGCCTTGCGCAGGGCGCGGCTTGCCGCGCCCACCGTCGCGCCTGTCGTATAGACGTCATCCACCAGCACCACGCGCTTGCCGAAAATATCGGCCTCCCGGCCGGGTGCGAGCGAAAAAGCGCCCCGCACATTATCCCGACGGGCAAGCGCGGAAAGCCCCACCTGCCGCTCGGTCGGCTTCACGCGCAGCAGCGTGCCGGCGAGCAAAGGTTTGCCGGCGGCTTTGGAAAGATGCCGCGCCAGCTCAGCGGACTGGTTAAAACGGCGGTGCAGGAAGCGGCGGCGATGCAGCGGAACCGGCACGATGCAATCGCAGGCGTCAACCGTCCCGTCACTTGCCCGCAACATCCACAGCGCCATCAACCGGGCGAGATCGGTGCGATCCTGATATTTCAACCGGTGAACCAGCTTGCGGGCCGTGCCCTCATGGCTGGCGACGCTACGCAGGCGATCGAAAGGTGGCGGATCGGCGATTGCCCGCCCGCTGACAACACCTTCTCCATGGTCCCGCGCGAAGGGAATGCCCAGAACCTCGCAGAAAGGGCGATCGATAAAGCCGACATCCATCCAGCAATCGGGGCATAAGGCGCCTTCGCCACCGGTCATGCGATTGCAGCCGGCGCAGGTCGGCGGATAGACGAGGCGGAAGAACGAACGCGCCACCTCGCGTGCCGCGGAAGGCACGACGGCGGACTTCGACAGCAATCCCGAAAACAAGTCGTCACCAGCACTCATGAGGTTGACTTTAGCGCCGAACGGGTGCCTTTGCGAGAGCGATACGCTCCGGCGCGACACCGGAAATAATGCCCGAAGCGGCATGACAGCAACGATACGGCCCGCCGACCCAGAAGGCGCTGAAGGCCGAGCAGGCAAGACGATGGATATTCTCTTTGACCAGGCCCTGATCGAACAAAACCGCCACCGGGCGTGGACCCGGCGTGACGACAAGGCACTGTTTCTCCTTGACATGGCGGCCGAAGAACTGGCTGACAGGCTTGCAATCGTCGAGCGAAAGTTCGAGACGGCCATCGAACTGCACGGCGGAACGGGCGTCACCGCCCGCCGGCTGGCCGAGACGGGAAAAGTGGACAGCATTCGCCGCATCGAAACCGAAAGCGCGTTTGCGATGGACGGAAACATTCCTGAGACGGCGTCGATGGAGCATCTGCCGCTCGCGGAAGCCTCCGCCAATCTCATCGTTTCACCGCTTGCCCTGCATCTCACCAACGACACCCCCGGTGCGCTGATCCAGATAAGGCGCGCATTGAAGCCCGATGGTCTGTTTCTCGGCGCCATTCCCGGCAGCGGCACCCTGCATGAGCTGCGCGATGTCTTGCTGACCGCAGAAGCGGAGCTGAGCGGAGGTGCCAGCCCGCGCGTCATTCCCTTCGCCGATGTGCGCGATGTCGGTGCGCTCCTGCAACGCGCCGGTTTTGCGCTTCCCGTCACCGACGCAGAGACCTACACGGTGCGTTATGATTCGATTTTCCCGCTGATGCGCGACCTGCGCGCCATGGGCATGGCCAACCCGCTGGCAAGCAGAAGCCGAACGCCGCTCAACCGCGCCTTTTTCCTGCGGGCGGCGGAACTCTATGCCGAGCGTTATTCCGATCCCGACGGGCGGATAAGGGCGACATTTTCCATCATCTATGTATCGGGCTGGGCGCCGCATGAGAGCCAGCAAAAGCCCCTGAAGCCCGGCTCCGCCAAGATGCGCCTTGCTGACGCCTTGAAGACAACAGAAGTAAAACTGTCCTGAATGATCGGCGCGAGCTTTCAACCCTTGGGAAAAGCGTCGACGATGAACTGAAACACGGCATTGATACCGCTGCTGATGTTGCCGAGGCCGGCGATGAGCGCTGCGGAAATTATCCCTGCGATCAGGCCGTATTCAATCGCTGTCGCGCCGTTTTCATTTTTGCAAAAATTGATAAAAAAATGCAGCACAGGATATTCCCCATCCACCATCCGGTGCGTTTCGACAACCGGCACACGCCCTGTTGAAATTCAGCACCATCCTAGGTCGGCGACATGAGGAATCCGTTACCGTTGATGGTAAATGATCAGCAACCGCCCTCGTTGCTGTAACCCGTGACCACGCAGGGCATCTCCGGCATCGGCTGGGTGACACTGCGGCGGATGGAATAGGTCTTGCCCACATCGGTCTTCTTGATGGAGCCGGTGCTGATCATGTCGTAATTGTCGGGGAACTGCGCCACGCGCGTGGGAGATTTTCCGGCAAGCATGGGAGTGATGATCAGCGAGAGCGCGATGACCGCCGTGCCGAACAACAGCGCCACATTGAGTACGCCGGTGCGACGGGATTTGTTGGAATACGAATGACGACCTTCCACCGTCTTCCAGAAATCCTCGTTCATGACCAACCTCGTCTCGCGCAGTTTACCGCTTCTTTAGCTTAACAATCTGCCAGAGGGTGCTGAACGATCTCTTAACGAAGCCCCGTTTTGGCACGGCAAAACCGTGCACGAAGGGCGTTTTCACGAAGCTGTGACGGGATAAGGCAGGAGGGCCTCAGAGGCCCCTCGATTCTTACAGCAAGTCCTGAAGGAAGGGGATGAGCGGCTCATCGGCCGGCGGCATGGGATAATCGCGCAGCGCCTGGGGCTTGACCCATTTCAGCGCCTGTCCTTCCCGGCCATGGGCGATGCCTTCATAACGGCGGCACACGTAAAGCGGCATCAGAAGATGAAAGGTCTCGTAGGTATGGCTGGCAAATGTCAGCGGTGCGAGACAGGCGACCTTGGTTTTGACGCCGAGTTCCTCGTCCAGTTCGCGGACAAGGGTTTCTTCCGGTGTTTCGCCCTGCTCCACCTTGCCGCCGGGAAATTCCCACAGCCCAGCAAGCGACTTGCCTTCCGGCCGCTGCGCCAGGAGAATGCGCCCATCCTGATCGAGAAGCGCACAGGCGGCGACCAGCAGGATTTTTTTGCCCGCCTCACTCATTCGCCGGTGCCCTTTTGCCAGTAGCGATAACGATAAGCCTCGGAGAAGCCGAATTTTTCATAAAGCGCGATCGCTGGTGCATTGGTGGAAACCACCTGCAGCCAGGCGGTTTTGGCGCCGCTGATTCTGGCCCACCGCAGTGCCGACGACAGAACCTGCGTGCCCAGTCCCTTTTTACGCTGCGATTTTTCGACATCGAGCGAGATGACGCCGGCAAGATCGTTATCCTGCACGCAAATCATGGTGGCGAGCGGGTTGCCCTCCACTTCCTCGTTGATAAAGAGGCTGAGCGTCGGCTTGATGGAACTGACGATTTCCGCGATTGCCGGGCGCAGCGCCGGATCGCCATCGCTCACCTTGATGCTCGCTTCGACAAAACGACCGATATCATGGCTGGGAAGGCTGACCAGCGTTTCCGGCAGTTCCATGCTGGAGAGATCGGCCGTCATAACCAGCACCTCTTCGAAGACGGACCAGCCATCGCCAATCAGAAAATCCACGAGTTGCGGCGGCATCAGCGTCGTTTCGCGCACCACCAGCGGCCGGCCGAAATCCTCGAAACGCTTGCGCGCCTTTTCCAGCCGCACCGCGCAGTTGCCATAGTCGGACGGGTCAAGCGGCACCACGCAGTTGATACGTTTGGAGGGATGCGAACCCGTGAGACGGATCTGCCAGCTGCCATCATAAATCACCGACGAGGCAGGCCATGCCCGGAAGCTGACGGCTTCCAGACGGCGAACCAGCGGCAGATTGACGGCCTTGTTGTCCTGCATTTTCTTCGATTCCAACGGTCAGCTCCGGTAGTCGCCGTTGATCGCAACATATTCCTTGGTCAGATCGCAGGTCCAGACCGTGGCCGTGCCTTGGCCGAGGCCGATATCCACCTTCACCGTAATATCTTCCAGCCGCATCACGGCGGTGGTCTCCGCTTCCGAATAATCTGGATCGCGTTCACCGTTCACGGCCACGCGCACGCCGCCAAACCAGATGGCGAGGCGGTCACGGTCAGCCATTTCGCCTGATTTACCGACAGCCATGACGACGCGGCCCCAATTGGCGTCTTCACCTGCAACGGCAGTTTTCACCAGCGGCGAATTGGCGATGGAAAGGGCAATTTTCTTGGCAGCGGCATCGTTTTCCGCACCTGTCACGGTGACTTCCACCATCTTGCGCGCGCCTTCGCCGTCACGAACCACCTGCAGCGCCAAATCCTTCAGGAGATCGTTGAGCGCGGCGCGGAAGGAGGACAGGCGCTCGTCATCGGCGCTCGTCACCTTTACCTGACCGTCTTCTGCCGCCGCACCCGTGGCGAACAGCATCAGCGTGTCCGACGTGGACGTGTCGCTATCGACCGTCACGGAATTGAAGGTCGGGCCGACACCGGCGGACAACAAGGATTGCAGCGCGGCGGGTTCGATGTCGGCATCCGTCACCACGAAGGAGAGCATCGTCGCCATATCAGGCGCGATCATGCCGGCACCTTTGGAAATACCATTGATCGTGACGATCACGCCGCCGATCTCGGCGGTGCGGGTCGAAACCTTGGGATAGGTGTCGGTCGTCATGATCGCCTTGGCGGCTTCCTGCCAGAAATCGGCTTCCGCCCTGACGTTCATATCACCGAGAACACCGGCAAATTTCGAGGCGTCCAGCGGCTCGCCGATCACGCCAGTTGATGCCAGGAATACTTCGCCTTCGGAGCAGCCGACGGCAGCGGCGGCGGATTTCGCCGTCAGTTCGGTCGCGGCCTTGCCCTTGACGCCCGTAAACGCATTGGCATTGCCGGAATTGACCACCACGGCTCGCGCCGCGCCGCCGCCGAGATTGGCGCGGCAGAAATCAACGGGGGCCGAGGGGCATTTCGATTTGGTGAAGACGCCAGCCACACTTGCCGGCTTGTCGAACACCATCAAGAGAACGTCGGTGCGGTTTTTGTACTTGATGCCGGCGGCAGCCGTCGCCATGCGAACGCCGCGCAGCGCGGGCATATCGGGATAGGATTTGGGAGCGAGCGGGGAAACGGCAACGGACATGGGAAGCGCCTGAAACTCTGGAAAGGGAGGGTCTGGGAAAGCCTGAGATGAAACGGGGCGGCCTCGAAGCCGCCCCGTAACATTGGTATTTATTACTGCTGCGGCGGCTGAGCCTGCTGTTCCTTCGTGGCTTCGTCGTAGCCCTTCTTCAGCGTCTCATCCATGATTTCGATCTTCTGGTCAGCCTTTGCCTTCTCGATGAGGGCAACGTATTTGTCGCGCATGACAAGCTGACGAACCTGAGGCTCGACCTGCTCGAAAGCCGGCGGCGGGGCGATGCGCTTGTCTTCCAGCTTGATGACATGGAAGCCGAACTGCGTCTTGACAGGGGTCTTGGTGTAGGCGCCATTTTCGAGGCCGAAAGCGGCTTCTTCGAATTCCGGCACCATGCGGCCCTTGCCGAACCAGCCGAGATCACCGCCGTCATCCTTGTTGGAATCGGTCGACTTTTCCTTGGCGAGTGCGGCGAAATCCTTGCCCGAATCAAGCTGCTTGATGATGTCCTTGGCTTCGTCTTCGCTGGCGACGAGGATGTGCGCGGCCTTGATTTCTTCTTCCTGCGGCAGGGCTGCGACTTCCTTGTCGTAGCGGGCCTTCACTTCGTCATTGGTGACGGCGTCGACCACATGCTTGCGGAAATAAGCGTTGTGCAGCTCACGATCCTTGATGAATTCCATGCGCTTCTTGAAATCTTCAGTCTTTTCCAGACCTTCGGCGTCTGCATTCTTCACGAGAAGCTTGACGTCGATCGCGCCGGACAAGGCTGCGACCTTCTTCTGTTCATCGGGAAGCTGCGCGAGCTGGGGGTCGAGGTTACCCATGGCGAGGTCGAGTTCGGACTGGTGGATTTCCAGATCGCCGACCTTGGCGACAACCTTGTCTTCCTGTGCAAAGGCCGGAAGCTGGAGGCCGAGCGTGGCCACAATCACCGCAGCCGCAATTTTATTATAGCGCAACATTTTGAACCTTTCGGGGACAATGCCGGCTCCAGACATGGTTTCCGGCTCTGAAAAAACTTCCAAACACCGGAATGTGGCCATTCTGTAACGGGCAGAACCGTTGACATCATTTGCCCCCCCTCTTATCTGTCACGCAACCTCGCGTCCAGATACGTTGAAGGGCGAAGTCCGTCATTTGTGCTGAAAACAGCGTGACGGAGAAAAGCGCCCGGCAAAACGGAATTTCAGAAAGGGCCAGTAAGATGGTCAGTCTCGGCGGAATAGCCCGCAAGTTGTTCGGTTCGGCAAATGAACGCCGCGTCCGCTCCTATAAAAGCAAGATCGCAGCCATCAATGCGCTGGAAGAGGCCACTAAGGCGCTCTCCGACGAAGCGCTGGCGGCCAAGACCGCGGAATTCCGCCAACAGCTTGCCGACGGCAAGACGCTGGACGATCTGCTGATCCCGGCTTTCGCCGTCGCTCGCGAGGCATCGCGCCGCGTTCTGCACATGCGCCCGTTCGACGTGCAGCTGACCGGCGCCATGATTCTGCATGGCGGCGCCATTGCCGAAATGAAGACCGGTGAGGGCAAGACGCTGGTGGCGACCCTTGCGGTCTACCTCAACGCACTCGCCGGCAAGGGCGTGCATGTCGTCACCGTCAACGACTATCTCGCCAAGCGCGACGCCGCCACGATGAGCAAGCTCTACGGCTTCCTCGGGCTGACGACCGGCGTCATCGTCCACGGTTTGGACGACGACCAGCGCCGCGAGGCCTATGCCTGCGACATCACCTACGCGACGAATAACGAACTCGGCTTCGATTATCTGCGCGATAACATGAAATATGATCGCGCCCAGATGGTGCAGCGCGGCCACAACTACGCGATCGTCGACGAAGTCGACTCGATCCTCGTCGATGAAGCGCGCACGCCGCTTATCATCTCCGGCCCACTGGACGACCGTTCCGACCTTTACAACACCATCGACGCTTTCATCCCGCTTCTGTCGCCGGAAGATTACGAGATCGATGAGAAGCAGCGCTCGGCCAACTTCTCCGAAGATGGCACCGAGAAGCTCGAAAACCTGCTGCGTCAGGCGGGTCTGCTGAAGGGCGAATCGCTTTACGACATCGAAAATGTCGCCATCGTTCACCACATCAACAATGCGCTGAAGGCCCACAAGCTCTTCACCCGCGACAAGGACTACATCGTCCGCAACGATGAAATCGTCATCATCGACGAATTCACCGGCCGCATGATGCCGGGCCGCCGTTATTCCGAAGGTCAGCACCAGGCTCTCGAAGCCAAGGAAAAAGTGCAGATCCAGCCGGAAAACCAGACGCTCTCCTCCGTCACCTTCCAGAATTATTTCCGCATGTATGCCAAGCTTGCCGGCATGACCGGTACGGCTTCGACAGAAGCGGAAGAGTTCGGCAACATCTATGGCCTCGACGTCATCGAAGTGCCGACCAACCTGCCGATCCAGCGTATCGACGAGGACGACGAGGTTTACCGCACCGGCGAAGAGAAGTTCCTGGCGATCATCACCGAGATCAAGGCGGCGCATGAGCGCGGCCAGCCGGTTCTGGTTGGCACGACCTCGATCGAAAAATCCGAGCTTCTGGCCCATATGCTGCGCCAGTCCGGCTTTACCGATTTCCAGGTGCTGAACGCCCGTTACCACGAGCAGGAAGCCTATATCGTTTCGCAGGCCGGCGTTCCTGGCGCCGTTACCATCGCCACCAACATGGCCGGTCGTGGTACGGACATCCAGCTCGGCGGCAACGTCGACATGCGCCTCGAGCGCGAGCTGGAAGGTATGGAGCCGGGTCCGGAGCTTGATGCCAAGGAAGCGGCTATCCGCGCCGAGATCAAGGTGCTGAAGGAAAAGGCGCTTGCCGCCGGCGGTCTCTACGTCATCGCCACCGAACGCCACGAAAGCCGCCGTATCGACAACCAGCTGCGCGGCCGTTCCGGCCGTCAGGGTGACCCGGGCCGCTCGAAATTCTACCTGTCGCTTCAGGATGATCTGATGCGCATCTTCGGCTCCGAGCGTATGGACTCGATGCTCCAGAAGCTCGGCCTGAAGGACGGCGAAGCCATCGTCCATCCGTGGATCAACAAGGCGCTGGAACGTGCCCAGAAGAAGGTCGAAGCCCGCAACTTCGAGACCCGCAAGAACCTTCTGAAATACGACGACGTCTTGAACGACCAGCGCAAGGTCATCTTCGATCAGCGCCTCGAGCTGATGGAAGCCGACAATATCGGTGAAACCGCCGCCGACATGCGCCACGAGGTCATCGAAGCGCTCGTCACCAAGCATATTCCTGAAAATGCCTATGCCGAGCAGTGGGATATCGCCGGCCTGAAAGCTGGTATCGCCCAGTTCCTGAACCTCGACCTGCCGGTGGAGGAATGGGCGAAGGAAGAAGGCATCGCCGAGGACGATATTCTCCAGCGCGTCACCGAAGCGGCCGACACATACGCCGCCGAGCGCGCCGAACGTTTCGGCCCCGAGATCATGACCTATGTGGAACGCTCGGTCATTCTCCAGACGATCGACCATCTGTGGCGCGAACATATCGTCAATCTCGACCATCTGCGCTCTGTCGTCGGTTTCCGCGGTTACGCCCAGCGCGATCCGCTGCAGGAATACAAGGCGGAAGCCTTCGAACTGTTCCAGTCGCTGCTCACCAATCTGCGCGAGGCCGTGACTGCCCAGCTGATGCGCGTGGAACTGGTGCAGCAGGAACCGCAGCAGCCGGAACTGCCTGAGATGACCGCCCATCACCTCGACCCCGTCACCGGCGAAGACGAGATGGCGCTGGGCGTGCCTGCCGCTTTCGTGCCGGCCGAGGAGCGCGATCCGAATAACCCCGCCACCTGGGGCCGTATCGGGCGCAATGAAATGTGCCCCTGCGGTTCCGGCAAGAAATACAAGCACTGCCATGGCGTTTACGAACAGGCGTAAAAGGTCAGGGCTTTATGCCAGAAATCGGTCGCCCGTAACCTGCGTTACGGGCGATTTTGTTTGTGCCGGATCATTGCTGCCGGCCGGGGTGTTGACTGGTATCGGCACTTTCCATATGGGAGCCGGATCACCTTGCGGAAACTGCTTTCATGGCCCCTCGCGATCTTGCCGCCTATATTTTTCTCGCGATTACGTGGGGCGTGTCTTTCCTGCTGCTTCTGCATGTCGTCGCCGCCTTCGGCTGGATTGGCGCGGTCACGCTTCGCTCGCTTATAACCGCTGTCGCCCTTTATCTCATTGCGCGGGCAGCCCGCCGGAAGCTGGCATTTTCCGCCAGCTGGCGCGCTTTCGCAATCGTCGGCGCAACGACGGTCGCCGGGCAACTGATCGGCCTTTCCTATGCGACGCCACAGATCGGCACCGCGATGGCAGCCATATTGGTGGCGACCATTCCCCTTTTCTCGATGCTCATCTCGCAGATATGGGGTCTGGAACGCCTGACGCGGCAGGGCATTGCCGGTCTCGTCATCGGCTTTGCCGGTATCGTTCTGCTCGTCGGCTTTCCCGCTGTTCCCGTCACATCCGGCTTTATCATCGGCTGTGCTGCCGCTGTCGCCGCCTGCATCTGTGCGGCCTATGGCAGTAATTTTGCGAGCCTGCACCTCAAAGGGGTTGGATCGTGGGAAATCACCATCGGTTCCTTCCTGACAGGCGGCCTGATGACCCTGCCGCTTCTTTTCGCGGTGCCCTTGCCCGGAACACCTGATCTCGTTGACTACGGTTATCTTCTGATACAGGCGGTCGTCATGAGCGGCCTGACCTATATCACCTATTTCAAGCTGGTCTCCTCAATCGGCGCAACGAAGGCGATCAGCGTGGAATTTGCCGTCACCGTCGTGGCGGTGCTTGTCGGCGCCCTGGTGCTCGATGAACCCCTGTCGCTTCCCCAGCTTTTCGGCGCCGGCATCATCATTTTCGGCTGCGCGCTGGTGCTCGACCTTCTGCCCAAGAAAAAGGCGCCGCCTACCCCTTCGGGCGCGTGAAGGGTTTATTAGCGTTTTCCACCAATAGTCGTGTTGGTCGTCACGGAGCACGCGGGATCGCGTTTTCGGCGCGGGGGAAAAATGCAACCGGGCAAGTCAGACTATGAGCATTACTGGGACCCTCTAAGGGCTCTCCTGATGATGCTCGGCATTCCCTACCACGCCTCCCTGCTCTACAGCCACGTTCTGCCCTGGGACATCAAGGATTTCGAGACCAGCCCGCTTCTGAGCGCATTGGGTGCTGCGCTCGTCACCTTCCGCATGCCGACATTCTTCCTGGTGGCGGGGTATTTTTCCACCATGGTCATCGGCAAGAAGGGCAAGATGCGCTGGCTGAGGCAGCGTTTCCTGCGCCTCGGCGTGCCCTTCATCGTGGCCGTGGTTCTGCTCGGGCCATTACAGCTGTTCCTGCTGCAACTGGCCAGCGTCGCCAAAGGCGATATTCCCGCTGACCATTTGCTTGAGAGCCTACCCGGCTTGCTGCGCCCGAGCGAACAGTGGATCATGCATCTGTGGTTCCTGCCGGCCCTCATTGCCTATTCGGTCCTGCTGGCAGCTCTTCTGTTTCTGGCAGCACACCCGCCATTTACCCATGTCAGAAACTGGTTCAACAGCTTGCAGCAGCGGCACGCTACCCTGGTTTTCGCGACACTGTGCACCCTCCCGGTTCTGTGGGAGTTGATGGTCTATGGTTCCGGTCTGCTTGCGGCAAGCAGTGGAAGCAGGCTCTTCCTTCTTTATGAGCGTGCTTCCGACCCCTATGCGCGCTACCTGCCCTTCTTCCTGCTTGGCGCCCTGTTGCAGCGTAATCGCGCTCTTTTTCACCAATTCCGTCAGACGGGTTTTCCCACCGTTGTCATCGCTGCGGGCGCTATTGGTGCGGCGGTGGCATTGCGCCTGCAACATCCTTTTTCGACTCCGGCCCTTTTGGTCCTTGTTTCCGCAATTGCTGCGGTGGCAGCGAGCCGTCTGTTGATCGACCTCGCCTGCCGCTATTTCGACAGGCCAAGCCCGCTTGCGAGACGCATGACGGATGCGTCCTTCACCATTTACCTGTTTCATCATCCGCTGATTTACACTTTTGGTATCCTCTTCATCCTGATCGCGCTGCCGCCGATCCTGGAATTCGCGATCATCGTCGCAGCTACGACGGCAACGGCCTATGTGCTGCATCAGGCGATACGCCGGAGCCCGCTCGCACTTTTCCTCTTCAACGGCGTCCGCAGGCCACGCGAGGTGGATGATATCGGCACACAGGCCGGCGCCTCCCAAACCCTTCGTTAAGGATAAGCGCTTACAGTCGAACTGCCTATTCAACTGGAAATGATGGCGTGTGGATCATGGCTATCCTCAACTCGGCGGAAAAAGCCTTACCCGCAAGCCTGCGCGCAAAGCTTGCGCCGCTGGGGGCGAAAGTTGCCGTCCTTCTTTCCGGAAGAGATGAGGTTTCGCGCGCTCAACGCATGGCGCTCGTTGCCTTTGCAGTGCGCATCGTCAGCGCCGGCATCGCCTTCATTTCCCAGATCATCCTTGCCCGCCTGATGGGCGAATTCGAATATGGCCTCTTCGCCTTTGTCTGGGTTCTGGTGATCCTGTTCGGCAACCTTTCCTGTCTCGGTTTTCATACGACCGTGATCCGCTTTTTACCCGGCTACCGTCTAGAGGAAGCCCATGACAAGATCATGGGGCTGACGTCGACGGCACGCGTCTTCGCGATGCTTGCAGCCAGCGCGCTCGCAATTTTCGGTTTTGTTTTCCTGTATTTCTTCGGCGAGCGCATCGCTTCCTATTATCTCATCCCGGTTGCGCTGGCGCTTTTCACCCTGCCGATGGTGGCGTTGGGCGATGTGTTGAACGGCACCGCGCGCGCCAATGGCTGGGCCGTCTCCGCCCTCAGCCCCACCTATATCGTCCGCCCGGTGCTGATCCTGCTGTTCATGATGGCGGCGGTCCATTTCGGCGCGGAAAAAACCGCGACCACCGCCATGCTCATGGCCCTTCTGGCCACCTACGTCACCACGCTCTTTCACTTCGCCTTCATGAACCGCCGGCTCAACCGGCATTTCCGCAGCACAGCCCGCAAGGTTCATTTCCGTCACTGGATAAGGTTCGCCTTCCCGATGTTCCTGATCGATGGCATCGGTTTCCTGATGACCAATTCCGACGTGGTGATTGTCGGGCTTTACCTGCCACCCGATCAGGTCGGCATCTATTTTGCGGCGGCGAAAACCATCGTGCTGATGCAATTCGTGTTTTTCTCCGTGCAGGCGGCTGCCGCGCCACGTCTTGCCGCCCTGATGTCGGCCAATGATCGTCAGGGGCTTGCGGGTTTTGCCGGTCAGGCCGCACGCTGGGCTTTCTGGCCATCGCTCGCCGTCGGTAGCATGGTGCTTCTGGCAGGTCCGTTCCTGCTGTCACTTTTCGGCCCGGGCTTCGTCCAGGGTTACCAGCTAATGTTCTTCCTGTTTGCCGGTTTCCTCGCCAAAGCGATGATCGGCCCGGGAGAAACGCTGCTGAATATGGCCGGCAAACAAAAACTTTGCGTTGTGCTTTATATTATTATCTTTGGTTGCAACATTGCACTCAACATGGCGCTCATTCCGGTCTATGGTCTGGCAGGGGCCGCGGCAGCGGTGGCAATAGCCATGTGCATGGAAGCTGTGCTATTGCATATTGCCATTCGCCGCACACTCGGGATCGTGCTTTTTGCTTTCAACGATCCCCGGGCAGGTTAAGACACTGGGAAGGCGGTATAACAACAAGCATGTCCAGCGATCCAAAGAATCCGGATTTTCAGGACCCGCGCATCGCGGCGCTGTTGGCGTCTGCGGAGCGTGACCGTCCCGCGGCAGACAGCAGCCGGCGCGTGGGACGCGACGGCCGGGAATTCTGCATCTATCCGGGTCAACTCGGTTACGACATGCAGGAAGAACTTGACTTCCTTTCCAACCGCGTGATGGAGGCGAATGTCTTCTTCACCGGGCGGCTACTTGCGCCCGCCATGCCACGTATCGAAGACAAGTCCGTGCGCTTCGCCCTCATTCGCGACGAGAACGGCGCCAGAAGCCGTATGCGCTTCCTGATGCCTTTTACCGTGGAAAAGCCAGGTTTTTCCATTGGTCCGTCCATCATTCGCGTCTGGGCCAATCCATTTGGGCCGCTCGGCACACCGCTGGTCGATACCGAAGGGGCAGCTGAAACCCTCGACAATCTTTTCGATGCCCTTTCCGACCGGAACATGCGTCTGCCGAATGTTCTTGTCCTGCCGGATGTGCGGCTGGAAGGGCCATTTGCGCGCATGTTCAGGGCGATTGCGCTCAGCCGCAACCTGCCGGTGACGACGACGGGCAATTATCACCGGCCGATGCTGGAAAGCCTCCTTGATGGCAAGGCCTATCTGCGCAACACCCTTGCACCACACCATCTGCGCGAAATGAGCAGGCAGTGGCGCCAGCTCGAAAAACTTGGATCCCTCTCCTACAGCGTGACCCGCCAGCCGAAGGATGTGCGCTACCGGATGGAGGAATTTCTGGCGCTGGAGGCGAGTGGCTGGAAGGGCCGCAAACGCACCGCGCTGGTCAACGACCGGTATCGCGCCGCTTTCGCCCGCGAGGCCATCACCAACCTCGCCGAAGCCGATGCCGTCCGTATCCACACCATCGATCTCAATGGTAGCGCCATCGCATCCATGGTGGTCTTCATCACGGCCGGCGAAGCCTATACGTGGAAAACCGCCTTCGACGAAACCTATTCGCAATATTCGCCCGGCAAGCTGCTGGTGCAGAAACTCACCGACTGGCATCTGGACGACGCCAATATTCTGCGCAGCGACAGCTGCGCCGTGCCCGATCATCCGATCATGAGCCGCTTCTGGCAGGAACGGCAGGAAATGGGGACGCTGGTCGTCGGCCTGACCCAGAACAGCGACCGCGACGTGCGGCAGGTTTCCACGCAGGTGGACATGTACCGCAATACCCGCAACCTCGCCCGCAGCCTGCGGCAGAAGATCCTATCCTTCGGACGCAAGGGCAACTAATCCGAAGGACGCCGGGGCGCCCTTCGGATTAGTTCGGCAAATGCGGCCGGCTTCAGCGCGAGGCCGTCCGGATCATCTTGCACAATTGCGTCAGGGCAGCATCATATCCGCCACCCAGAATATCGACACACCGACGGGCGAGCTTGATCTGCTCGATACGTGACATGTCGTTATAGGCCTGTATGGCATTACGCACGGCGCCAGGGGAAAGTTGCCCCGGATTGCTACCGGGATTATTTGGATTGTTCGGATTGCCTGGATTTCCCGGATTCCCAGGGTTACCTGGATTGCCAGGCGAACCTGAACCACCAATTCCGAGCCCGACATCGAGGCCGAGACCGCTCGATCCACCCACATTCGCACCGACATTGGCGTTGATGCCGCCAGAGCCGCCGACGGAAGCCTTGGCGGCGGCATTGACACCGCCGGCACCACCGACGGATGTGTTGACGTTGGCGTTGACCCCATTGCTGCCACCGACCGAAGCGTTGACATCTGCACCCAATCCGCCGCCGCTCCTGCCGCCGACATCCGCACTGGCGTTGACACCGCCGCTGCCGCCAACGGAGGCATCGACCCCGAGACCACCGCTGCCATTGCCACCCACGCTAGCATTTACCCCGTTCTCTCCGCCGATCCCGATATCCAGTGCATGGGCATTAACCGGCAGGATAAGACAGGCAGACAGTAACAAATTGCGAGAAAGAGCCCTCATAATTTCCTCCCTATGAGTTGGCTACTCCCGCCCCGCGTGGAAAACTCCACCTCGGTATCATAGTTTCAATTAGCAATTGCGTATATACTAATTTATTAGAGATATCTAAAATTATCCGAATAATTCAATCATAGGTGTATCATTTTGAAACAGGCGCGACCGATTGAATTGCCTTCGCCGCGGCAATCCTGCGGATTTTTTTAAATAGCGGCCCGTGATTTTTGCCTCACCTAACGGCGCACGAACATAACGTTTCGCGAGGCAAATTTCCCGCTTTTGGGCTTGCACGCACGGTCTCGCCCGTGATAGACGCCGTGGCATTGCCTCAGTGAACTGAAACACAATCGGCAGCGAATGCGGGTGTGGTGGAATTGGTAGACGCGCCGGACTCAAAATCCGGTTCCGCAAGGAGTGTCGGTTCGACCCCGACCACCCGCACCACCTCTGATAATTTGCGCGACATTATCGGCATGAACGAGACCCTATCCGGTTGAGGATCATCCTATGTCGCCAGATAAAATCGTCTGGCGTTGCCATGGCCGATCGATGCCTGCTCATCCGGGGAAAGCGTAGACAGAAGCTCTCTCGTCATGGCGATCCATTCCGGCAGGCCCGAGCCGAGATCGACCACCGGCCAGTCACCGCCCCAGACCATTCTTGCCGGGGCGAACAGGTTCAATACGGTTTCCACATAAGGCCTTACGCTTTCCAGCGTCGCTTGCCCCGGCGCACAATAGGCGGTGACACCGGAGAGCTTGACGGAGAGATTGGGCAAGCTGGCCAGATCGGCCATGCGCTCGCTCCAGGCGGGGAAATCGTTTCCGACGATGTCAGGCGTGCCGCAATGGTCGAGCATGAAGCGGACGTCGGGGCAGGCCCGGACAAGTTCGGCGGCAATTGCGAGCTGGCGCGAATGAAAACACAGATCGACCGGCCATCCGGCCTTGCCGATCTTGCGCACGTTTCGCCGGTAATTTTCCACACGGCTGGTATCGTCGGGCATGACCTGGAGGATACGCCGGAAGCCGACAACTTTGAGGTGGCGGCACTCCTCCAGCCAGGCGTCGAAGCCCTGGTTCGTCTCCGGCCGGCAGCTGGCGATCTGGCCGAACATCGGCAAGGTGCCTTCCCCTACCATGCCGGCAACAAGCCGGGCTTCCGCCCGATAATCACCGTCATCGACCCCGGTTTCCATGAAGATCGTGCCGATGACACCGCTGCCCTCGACAAGAGTTGCATAATCCGCCCGGGTGAAGCTTCCCGCAAGGCTCGGCTCGCCGCGCGTCCAGGCGTAACCGAGTTTGCCCCGCAAGATCAGATGCTGGTGAGTATCAATCAGGTCCATGGCGTCCTCCTCCCTGTCGCGTCGGTCATTCTTCAAGCGCGAGCGTGTCAAAACCCGCCCAGGCGGCGGCCGGCACCGCAGTTTCGAAAATGGATAGATTGCGCCGGAGACTGTCCGGTTTCGCCGTGCCGATCAGCACGCTGGCGACATCGGCGTTTTGCAGCGGAAAATGCAAAGCGGCGGCCGCGAGCGCGACGCCATGGCCGGCGGCGTGGGCCTCCATGGCGCGCACCCGCTCCATGACTTCAGGTGCAGCCTCAGCGTAATTGAAGGTCGCGCCTGGCCTTGCGCCAGTTGCAAGAATGCCCGAGTTGAAGACACCGCCGATGATGAGCGAGGTGCCAGTTTCCGCGCAACGGCCAAGCAGCCGCGCTGCAGCCGAACGGTCAAGCAGCGTGTAACGGCCTGCCAGAAGGATGCAGTCGATTTCGTCGATCTCCATGAGGTTCAGGCAGGCCGGAACCTCGTTTACGCCAAGGCCGAATGCGCCGATCTGGCCTTTAGCCTTCAACTCGTGCAGCGCCTCGATGCCGCTTTCGGTGAATATCCCGAAATGATGGCGATAGGCTTCCTCTCCAAGCGTGGTCGCCTCCAGATCGTGGACATAGAGAATATCCACGGAGCCGAGGCCAAGCCGGGCAAGGCTCTGCTCATACGAGCGCATGATGCCATCATAGCTGTAGTCGTATTCCACCACGAAAGGCAGCGCATCGACAAAACCATAATCCGGTGTGACGCCGTCTTCCGCCGCCTTCAGGATCCGCCCGACCTTGGTGGACAGCACGAATGCATCGCGTGGTTTCCCCTGAAGAAAATCGCCGACGCGTCGTTCGGAAAGGCCCTGCCCATAATAGGGCGCGGTATCGAAATAGCGGATACCGGCGTCCCAGGCAGCTTGCAGCGTCGCCATCGCATCCTCGCGGCTGACGCTGCGATAGAGATTGCCGATACCGGCAGCGCCGAAGGAAAGCTCACTCAGCGACAGTGCGGTGCGTCCGAGTTTGCGGGTTTTCATGCGGCCCCCTCCTCTCGGCGAAGCTGGCGCTCGACGGTACGGATGACACCACGAAGTTCGCCGAGACCCTTCATGCGGCCGATATAGGAATAGCCGGGGTTGGTCTTTTTGGTGATGTCGTCACCCAGCAGATGGCCGTGGTCCGGCCGCATCGGAATATTGGTCCGGCGTCCGGCCTTGGCAGCGGCCTGCTCTTCGCGCAACAATGCCTCGATGACGCCGATCATGTCCGTTCCGCCATCCAGATGATCGTCCTCGAAGAAAGAACCATCCGCCTCGACGGTGACATTTCGCAGATGGGCAAAATTGATGCGGGATGCGAATTCCTGTGCCATCGCCACAAGATCGTTGTCGCTGCGGGCACCGTAGGAGCCGGTGCAAAGGGTGATACCGTTGTTCGGGCTTTCAACGGCCGACAGGATGGCGCGAATATCCGAAGGCGTCGAGACCACGCGCGGCAGGCCGAAGAGCGAGAATGGCGGATCATCGGGGTGGATGCCAAGATGCACGCCCACCTCTTCCGCCACCGGCACGACCTCTTTCAGAAAGGCCAGAAGATTGCCCTGCATGGTCGCGCTGTCGATGCCGTCGAACGAAGCAATCAGCGCGGCGATGGACTCTCGCGTCTGCACCAATGCGCCGCCCGGAAGACCGGCGATGATGTTCCGCTCCAGAAGCGACTGCTCCTCTTCGCTCATTTGCGCAAAACGGTTCTCGGCTCGCGCCACCAGCGCAGGGTCGTAATTTTCAGCAGCGCGAACACGCTTCAGGATGAACACGTCATAAGCGACGAAATCCGCCATTTCGAAGCGCAGTGCCAATCCGGTATTGCGGGATTGCCAGCGCAGATTGGTGCGCGTCCAGTCCACGACAGGCATGAAATTGTAGCAGACGACGGGAACGCCAGCGTGGCCGAGGCGGGCGAGCGTATCCTTCCAGCGCGCAATCGCTTTCGGGGCATCGGCGTCGCCGCGCTTAACGGACTGTTCCATCGGAATGGATTCGCAGACGCTCCATTCCAGACCGGCCGCTTCGATCATCGCCTTGCGTTTGGCGATCTCTTCCGCCGGCCAAGCCGTGCCGTCGGGGATCTGGTGCAGCGCCGTTACAACGCCGCTCGCACCCGTCTGCCGCACATGCTCCAAGGTGATGGGGTCCGATTCACCGAACCAGCGCCAGGTTTCCTTCATAGTCTACTCCTCCGAAAAATGCCGTTCGATGGCGCCGAGCGCGCCGTATTGGACGATGTCGCGATAGGCCGCCCGAAGCGCCGTAACGAACGCCTCGTCCGCCAGCCATTCAGGACCGAAAACGCGACGGAATGTTAAAAACCGGTCGATCACCGCATCCGGCTCCTCGCCGTTACCGGTCGGCACACCCCACTCCGCAAAGGCGGGATCGGCCATGACAATTGCTTCTCCCCGCTCGTTCAGCGCCGCGCAGGACCGTATCCACAGGGCGACGGCAAAAAGAGCGGCTGTATGCGGCGCGCCTGCGGCACGCAGCTCCGCAAGTGGCGCGAGAATGCGTTGCGGCACTTTCTGGGAAGCGTCCGAAGCTATCTGGGTGGCGCGGTGGCGAAGTGCGGGGTTGGCAAAACGCTGGCGCAGACCGGCGACATAATCCGGGCCGCTGACGGCGGGGCTCAATGTCGAACCCACCTCCCGCCAGTAACGATCGATGTACCCGCGCACCCGCGGATCGGCATAGATATCGGCGATCGTCTCCAGCCCGCTGCATTGGCCGATCGCGGCCATGGCGGTGTGAGCGCCGTTCAGCATTCTGAGCTTCATATGCTCATAAGGCTCGACCCCATCGACGATTTCGGCACCCGACAGCTCGATGCCGGGGCGACCGTGCGGAAAGCGATCCTCGATCACCCAGCGGAAATAAGGTTCCGCAATCACCGGCCAGGCATCCTCGCAGCCGAGACGTACCGTCACCCGTTCGCGGTCGGTGGCGGTAGTGGCGGGCACGATGCGGTCCACCATGACGCAGGGGCACGAGAGGTTTTCCGTGATGAACTCAGCGAGATCCTTATCGGTGAGACCGGCCATCTCCACCAGAAGCCGGTGCAGGATGCGGCCGTTGGACGGGAGATTGTCGCAGGAAAGCAAAGTCAGCGGCACAGCCCCGGCGACCCGCCGGCGCCTTGTCGCTTCCAGCAGAAAGCCGAGCGCGGAGCGCGGCTTTTGCGGACGTTCCAGATCATGGACGACATCGGGATGATCACGAAGAAGCGTGCCCGCCGACAAATCGGCGAGATAGCCCTTTTCCGTCACCGTCAAAATGACGATCCTGACCCGCGGATCGGTCATGGCCCGCAGCAGCCGCTCCGGATCCTCAGGGGCAACGATGGTCTCGAGGATGGAACCGACGATCCGCAACGTCTCGTTTTCACCGTCACGCAGGCAGAATGTATAGAGATTGTCCTGTGGCGCGATGGCATCGCGCGTATCGGAGCTGCGCAGCGAGGCCGCGACAATGCCCCAGCCGGTTTCGCCGCGCGCCAGGCAATCATCGATGAACACGGCCTGATGGGCGCGGTGAAAGGCGCCGACGCCGAGATGCACGATGCCCGGCGTCACCGTTTTGCGGTCATAGGCGGGCAAAAGCACGTCTTTTGGCAGATGCGGCAGCGCAAGGGAAGAAAGTCGATTGGTCACGTTATTATCTCCGTATCTCAGCCGAATTGCAGGCCACCATTCATGTCAACGACAGTGCCGGTCATGAAGCCGGACAGCGGCGAGGCAAGGAAACGCACCGCATGCGCGACCTCTTCCGGCTGGCAGAAACGGCCGACGGGAATGGCTGCAAGCTGGCGCTGACGATCTTCCTCCGACAATTGCTCCATGATCATCGGCGAAACCACATAGGCCGGCGCGACCGCATTGGCAGTGATGCCGAAGGAGGCGAGTTCACGGGCGGAGGAGTAGGTGAGGCCGACCAGTGCCGATTTCGAGACCGAATAGGCCGTACCCGCCGTCAGTCCGCCGGATTTCCAGGCGTAGGAGGAGATGTTGATCAGTCGCCCCCAGCGGTTTTCCTTCATGGCGGGAACGACGGCCTGCGTCAGCAGCAGCGCGGCATCGAGATTGACGGCCATCAGCCTGTGCCATTCTTCGAGCGTGGTCGCGGCCAGCTTGTGCGGAGACAGCACACCGGCATTGTTGACGAGAATGTCGATGACCTTGAAACGGCCGGCTATATCCCTCATGACGGCCTGTAGCGCCGCCGCATCACCGAGATCGACGGCGATAGGATCGCAGGCACCGCCAAAGCCCTCCGCGAGTGCCGTCACAGCCTCGATATCGCGATCGAAGGCGATCACCCTCGCCCCTTGCGCCACCAGCGCCGCAACCACGGCGCGGCCGATGCCGCCGCACGCACCCGTCACGAGCGCGGCCTTGTGTTTCAGTTCCATTCTGTCTCCTCCACGTCCATTATCAAATGGACAAATGCTTGCGCTCTTCTTCGGGCAGCTGTTCGTAGATCACGAAAACCATATCCAGATGTGTCACCAGCGCCTTTTCCGCGCCGTCGGCATCGCCCTGATCGAGGGCGTCGACGACCGCCAGATGCTCCTCGATCACGGCGGGCAGGCGCTCGGGTTTCGCCCAATAACGATGGAACCGCGACAGCGTCACCTTGGCGGCAAGGATTGCCTGCCAGACGCCCTCGCGGCCGGAAAACGTGCCGAGCAGCCGGTGAAACGCCTCGTCCGCATGGAAAAAGCCATTGGCGTCATGGGCGGCGATCACCCTTTCCTGTTCGGCGATGACATCGCGCATCGTGCGGCTCATCTCCTTCGTCCATTTCGGCGCAACCTCGCGCAGCAGCGCCACTTCGAGCGAACGGCGGATAAAATGGCTGTCCTGAATTTCACCGAGCCTGATCGGCGCAACGAAGCTGCCGAGTTGCGGATACACGTCCACAAGACCCTCTTCCGAGAGGCGCTGGATCGCGGCGCGCACCGGCGTGCGCGAAACGGAAAACTGACGGCAGATCGAGTTCTCGCTGATCGGCGCACCGGGCGCCAGGCGGACCTCGACAATCGCCTGACGCAGCGCCGCATGCACCTGATCGGCGACCGGACCATAACGATTGACCACAAGCTCCACGCTTTCGATTCCGGAGCCGGCAACCTCTTGATGACCGCCGCGCCCAATGAAACCTGCATTGGTGTTTTTCGTCATGAACGCTCCCCTTCAAAAGGCCGCCGTGAAAATCTCATTGCTACTTGGATACAAGTATACTAGTGTCCATGGCGCTTACGCAAGTCGGCTGTTGGGAGAAAGAGCGATTAAGGGAGGTTCCAGTCGCTTTTTAAAGAAACAGGCCGTTTCATGGAGGAGAAAAACATGACGCATTTCATGCGCAGCCTCGTCGCTGCCGCAATCATCGGCGCTGGAGCCTGCGGTGTTGCGCAGGCGGCGGACGACACCAAGGTCGCCCTCGTTCCGGGCGGTCCGCACCCCTATTTCGCCGCGTGGGAACAGGCCGGCAAGGACGCCGCCAAGGATTTCGGTCTGGCTGGCGCCGACTATAAGGTGCCGCAGAAATGGGAACTGGCGCAGCAGAACCAGCTTCTCGAAAGCCTTCTGAGCCAGGGTTATAACGGCTTCCTGATTTTCCCCGGCGATCCCGTCGGCGCGGTCTCCACGGCCGAGGAACTGACCGGTAACGGCGCGAACGTGATTGCCGGCGCCGGCTGCTTCAAAGACCCCTCACCCGCCGCCTTCTGCCTCGGCACCGACACCGGCAATTCGGCCTATCTCGGCACCAAGGAGCTCATTAAGGCAATGGGAAGTGGCAAAAAACGCATCGCCCATTTCACCGGCTTCCTTGTCGACCCCAACACCCAACTTCGCATCGATGCCGTGAAGAAGGCGGCTGATGAAGCAGGCGCCGAGGTCGTTCAGGTCATCGCCGATATCGACGCGCCGGAGCCGGCCGAAGAAAAGATCAATGCCTACCTCGCCGCTCACGCCTCGGAAGTGGACGGCATCGTCACCACGGCCTGGGTTCCAGCAGTTGTCGCCTCCAACGCGCTGCGTAAGATCGGCGACAAGCGCATTCACATGGTCGGCATCGACCACGACGAAGTGGTGCTGAAGGCGATCAAGGACGGTTTCGTTGATGGCACGATGCTGCAGAACCCCTATGGCCAGGGTTATGTCGGCTCCTTCGCTTTGAGCAAATTGCAGTCCGGCTGCAAGGTGAAGGCCGATGCACCGTTCAAATCCAACGCGCTGACGACCAAGTTCATCGATTCCGGCACCGCCTATGTCGATGCCAGCAAGGTCGACAACTACGTTGATGCCATGCGCGCCGAGACCAAAAAGCTGCTCGCAAACTTCGATACGACGTATCTGAGCTGCAACTAAGCAAGCCCTTTGCGGTTGCCGGGCGGCTGACGACCACGCCCGGCAACCAGCTCCGCCGGAAAAACGTCTTCCGGCGGTAGCATCACGTTGAGGCCACCCGGAGAGGTGCCTCAGGCCGAACCAATACCGGAACAGTTTCATGACCGTGAACGATAGTTTGCTCACAAAAGGCGTGCAGGAGGCCGAGGAACGAATGGGGTCCAGCCTTTCGCAGGGCCGTTTTTTCCTGACCAATGAATTCGGCCTCATCCTGCTGATCGTCGTCTTCGCCGTCATTTTCGGCGTGGCGGCCGGCGGCTTCCTTTCGCCTTTCAACCTGTTCACGCTCGGCCGAAGTGCTGCGATCAACATCATGATCGGCCTATCGATGATGGCGGTGATCGTGACCGGCGGCCTCAACCTTGCCGTTGGCGCGATCGGCGTGTCGGCGGCCATGGCCTGCGGTTATCTCATCGAGGTGCTTGGCGTGCCCTGGCCGCTCGCGCTCATCGGCGGCCTCGCCACAGGCGCAGCGCTCGGCTTCATCAACGGCTGGACCGTCATCCGTACGGGATTACACAGCTTCATCATCACACTCGCAACCATGAGCATCTTTTTCGGGGTGATGATCTTCCTGACGCGGGCCGAGGCCTATCGCGGCCTGCCGCCGATCTTTGCCGCCTTCGGAAAGATGAAGCTTGCGACATATTTTTCGCCGCTGCTTCTCGTCACGCTCGTAACCGCCCTTGCACTTTCCTTTCTCTACCGGCGCACGGTTCTCGGCCGAGAAATGCTGGCGTCAGGTGCGCGACCGGAAGCAGCGGAACTATCAGGCATCCGTGTCGACCGCATCTTCATCGCCTGTCACGTGCTGTCGGGCCTGCTTGCCGCACTTGCCGCCCTGATGCTGGTGACGCGCACGGGCGCGGCCATTCCTTCCATGGCAGGCCAACTTGGGCAGGACTGGCTTTTGCCCGCGTTTCTGGGGCCCGTCCTCGGTGGCACGCTGTTGCAGGGCGGCAAGGTTTCGGTGCTCGGCACATGCCTCGGCGCACTTCTGGTCACCATGCTGACCAGCGGCCTGCTGCTGCTCCAGCTCGGTGAATTCTGGGTCCAGACATTTCTCGGCCTGCTGCTGTTGCTGGCGGTTTTGATGGACAAGGCGCGGCGAAGCTATCTCGCCCGGCGCAATCTGGCTTGAGGACTGGACGATGGCAACCGACAACACCCTTCTACGCCTTGCCAGAACCGACTGGTTCGGCCCCCTGCTGGTCACCGTGCTCGCCATCGTGCTGATCCGTGGCTTCAGCCCCAACTTCCTGTCGTCTTTCAACATCCAGATTTTGCTTCTGGCCATCTCGGTCAATGCGCTCATCGCCTTTTCGCAGATGATCATCATCGCCATCGGCCAGATGAACCTTTCCGTGGGTGCGATCGGCGGCCTTGCGGCAATTTCCTTTGCGGGGCTGATGCAGGTCTGGGGGCTTCCGGCACCGGTGGCTGCCATCGCCGCAGTGCTGATCGGCATTGTCTGCGGCATGCTCAACGGCCTGCTGATCGCCATCACCGGCATATCCGCCTTCGTCATCACGCTGGCGACACTGTCGATCTACAAGGGCATCAACCTCGGCATCACCCGGGCGGAGCCTTTCTATGGCATACCCGAATCGGTGAAAGACTTCGGTTCGGCCCTCATTGTCGGGCCCGTGCCATGGCTTGCTGCCCCGACCATCATCGTCGCATTCGCCCTGTGGTTCATGCTGCGACGCCAGCCGATAGGCCGCTTCATCCTTGCCATCGGCGGCAACAGCCATGCGGCGGAGCTTTCCGGCATTTCGGTGCGCATGACGGTGATCGTGGCGCATGGCATTTCCGGCTTTCTGGCATCGGTTGCAGGCATCCTGCTCGTCTCCCGCCTGCAGATCGGCCAGCCTTCCATCGGTGACGACTGGCTCATCCTCTCCTTTGCCGCCCCCGTCATCGGCGGCGCGGTACTGGCGGGCGGCCATGTCAGCGTCGGGGCCACCCTGCTCGGCGTCGTCATCGTGGCCATCATCACGCAGGCGCTGGTGCTGTTCTCCATCGATCCGTTCCTCGTGCAGGTGGTGCTGGGCGCGATGATCCTCGCCGCCGTCGGCATCAACCGCCTGCGCGAAACGCATCTCGGCAAAAAGACAGGGAAGGCCTGACATCATGGACAAGCAACCCGTTTTTCAGGCACGAAACGTCGAAAAAGTATTTCCAGGCGTTCGGGCGCTCAAGGGCGTCAATCTTTCGCTGCAACCCGGCTCGATCCACGCCCTGCTTGGGGAAAACGGTGCCGGCAAATCGACCCTGATCAAGGTCGTCACGGGTGTCCATCACCAAAGCAGCGGCCAGATCCTTGTTGATGGGCAGGCCGTGCGTTTCAGCAATCCGCGCGAGGCGATTGCCCGCGGCATTGGTGTCGTCCATCAGGAACGCAACCTCATTCCGCGCTTTTCGATTGCCGAGAATATCCACATGGAAAAGCTCGGGGCGCATTATCTCAAACCCATCGACTACGCCGCGCTGAACCGCGATGCGCGCCGCTGGCTTGAGGCGCTCAATCTGGAAATCGATCCGGCAACGCCAGTATCGGAGCTTTCCGTCGCGCAGATGCAGCTCGTGGAAATCGCCAAGGCGCTTTCCCTGCAAAGCCGTGTGCTGCTCCTCGACGAGCCGACGACATCCTTGACGCCGAGCGAAACGGACAATCTCTTCCGCATTCTACGGCGCCTGCGCGATGACGGCGCAAGCCTTGTCTTCGTCAGCCACAAGCTGGAAGAGGTTCTGGATATCTGCGACCGGGTCACGGTTCTGCGGGACGGCGAAAACGCCTGTGAAAGTCGGTCGATGGAAGGTCTCGGACGTCAGGATCTCGTGCGCCTGATGATCGGACGCGCCGAAAGCGGCGGCGGCTGGCGCAAACGCGCGGTCGAACACAATCCGATGGTGCTGGAACTTGAGGGCGTATCGACCGCGATCGGTCATGGCGATGTCAGTCTGTCCGTGCGCAAGGGCGAGATCGTCGGCCTTTACGGGCTGGTCGGCGCCGGGCGCACCGAACTTGCAAAATCGATCATGGGCAAATTCGCGGTCACCTCTGGCAACGTGCGTGTTTCGGGCCGGCCCGCCCGCATCCGCTCCGTTGCCGAAGCGATCCACGACTACGGCGTGGGTTATGTCAGCGAAGACCGCAAGGGCGATGGCCTCATTCTCCAGCACTCGGTTCTTGCCAATGCGGGCGTTCCCATCTGGCGCAAACTCTCGAATACGTTCGGCGTGCTTTCGGATGGGCGCATCCGGGCGGCGGTAACGCCTTTCCTGAAAAAGCTGGAGGTGAAGACACCAAGCCTCAGCCAGACGGTCGGCAATCTGTCCGGCGGCAACCAGCAAAAAATCAGTGTCGCCAAATGGCTCGCCGCCGATGTCAAACTGCTGATCGTCGACGAACCCTCCGTCGGCATCGACATCAAGACCAAGGCCTATCTGCATGATCTGCTGCGCGAGCTGGCAGATAACGGCACCGCCATTCTCGTCATTACCAGCGACATGCCGGAAATGGTGGCGCTGGCCGATCGCATCGTCGTGATGGACCAATACAGGGTGAAAGGTGTCGTGGAGAACAATGGCCTCTATGCCGATATGAGCCACGACATCATGGCTCTCATCCATCACTCTGAAGAGAGCGAAGCCCGCCTCCACCAGGCATAGGTCTCACCACTCCGAGCTTCCGCCTGCCCGAATGCTGATGGCATGTCTCATCATTGCAAGGTGAGACTGCCTTCGAGCGGCGAAAGCGGCCATGACTTTTTCCCGGCGACTGCGGTGCCGTGAAGGCGCATGTCTGGCCTGGAGTGCGATTTTGCCGTCGGCGCACTCACGAAACTTTGCTTGTTCATCCCGCCAACATTGCCGGGCTTTCATTTGCCAGACGCAGCGGACTGGATTAGACGAATCCCGTTACACCGTGGAACCGGCGACTTAATTTCGCCATCACGCCCGCCTTTTTGAAAGCCCGTCCGGGATATCTGCTTCTTTGCGAAGTTTGAGGAAAACAACATGGCCAATGCGACCACCGCCGACAATAGCCGCACGCTCGCCGCTCTCGGCGTCACGGCGGGAATGATCTTCACCGTCGGCTCCGCCCTCGGTTTCCAGCATATTGGCGGTTATACGCCCTGCGCGCTCTGCCTGTTGCAGCGCGATCCCTATTATTACGCGATTCCGCTGGGCATATTGGCCATTGCGACCAGCATCTTCAAACTGCCGACCCAGATCACCCGCCTACTTCTTGCCCTGATCGGCGTGGCGATGCTGATCGGCGCCGGGCTTGGCGTCTATCATGCCGGCGTGGAATGGGGTTTCTGGGCAGGCCCGATCACCTGCGCGACCGGGGCTCCTTCCATCACCACCAATGCCGGCGATCTCCTGGGCAATTTGAACGCCATCAAGGCACCCTCCTGCAACGACGCCGCATTGCGGGTGCTCGGCCTTTCCTTTGCGGGCTGGAATGTCATCGCAAGCATCGCACTTGCGGCAGTCGCCTTTTTTGGCGCGAGCCGTAAAAGCCGGTAAGCGGAAAAACCGCGTCGCAGTCCTGAAGGATCAGGGCTGCAGTTCGGTATCCCAGTAAAGATAGTCCATCCAGCTTTCGTGCAGATAGTTGGGCGGGAACAACCGTCCGTTATTGTGCAGATCCTGAACCGTTGGCTGGAAGGGCTTCTGCGCCGGGAACATGCCCGCCTGCTTGGGAAGCTTGCTGCCTTTTCTAAGGTTGCAGGGAGAGCACGCCGCCACGACATTGTGCCACGTCGTTTCACCGCCATGCGCGCGGGGAATGACATGGTCGAAGGTCAATTCGTCCCGCGTACCGCAATACTGGCATTCGAACTTGTCCCGAAGGAAAACGTTGAAGCGTGTGAAGGCAGGGTTGCGGATGGGCTGCACATAGGTCTTGAGGCTGACGACACTCGGCAGCCGCATGGAAAAGCTGGGGGACGACACCGCGTGATCATATTCTGCAATGATGTTCACACGGTCTAGAAAGACAGCCTTGATCGCGTCCTGCCAGGACCATAACGACAAGGGGTAGTAACTCAGTGGCCTGTAGTCTGCGTTCAGAACGAGCGCCGGCAGGGCCTGTGGTGAAACTGCAATCGTCAAGGGCTTCTCCTGATCGATTCGGCATCTGCACCTGTATATTAGGTCCGTTGTTACAGGATTGTGAAGCCTATAAATGCAGCGGCAAAGAGCTTAATTTTTAAGCCCGGGAAAGGCCGTTTTCGCATTCCTGAAGACCGGGCGACGCCGTCGCCATGTGCATCTCTGGTCCATGCGGCAGGACGGCGATTCGGCCAGACACAAATCCTTCTCACGGCGGACGCAATATCGGTGGTATGATGACCTTCAACGAGAAACCAATGCGCGCCCGCCGTGGCAAATGTGCGGCGGCGGCGGCCATCATTCCTTCTTTGGAGGAAACGCTCATGATGTTGCGCATGCGGCAAGCGGCGATATTGCGGGGCAGCCTGGCGGCGGGGACGCTCGCCGTCGTGATCGGCCTGGCGGTGGGTTCTCATGCCCAACAATACCAGAATTTCGAAGTGACGCCGGATGGGCGCGGCGGTGCACAGGGAGCCATCGGCGGACGCAATTTCGAGGTTGAGCGAAATTACGACCGGCCGCCGGCGGGCGGTGCCCCACCCGAGACACGGCGCGACCTGAGGCAGGCCGTCCCGCAACAGACCTGTATCGTCGACAGCGAGGGCCGAACGCGCTGCAAGTGAGCGCCGGCTCCTTCTTATCGCTGTTTTCAGCCCGCCGTGAGAAAATCGGATTTCGTTAAAATGCAATCCATCGACTTAAACGGCCTGCAAGAATGGGCCGCTATGATGCCAGGCACAAGAGAAGACAATTGTGCAGGGGCAAGGACATGGCGAAGAAAAAAATCCGTCTGGCAAAGATTTTTGCCGTCGCTGCCGGCGTGGCGGCAAGCATTGCGACAACGGCATCGGCCGTACCGCTTGGCCTCGCCCAGAAGCCGGGCGGCGCTCGACCCGGCCAGTTCATGCCGACAAGCCGCCCGACCATCGCGCCCATTGCCTTTGCGAAATTCTGCGACAGCGCCGCCGACCAATGTGTCCGGATCGGCGATGGCGACATGGTGGAGCTGACAAAACAGAAGCGCATGGAACTCCAGCGCGTCAACGCCGAGATCAACACATCGATCATTTACGCCAGCGAGCAGGACGGCGAAGACGACTGGAAGCTGAACCCGGCAAGCGGCGACTGCGATGATTTCGCGGTGACCAAGCGGCAGCGCCTCCTGCGCGCCGGCTGGCCCTCGGGCGCGTTGCGCATCGCAACGGCGCGCACGACGGATGGCATCGGCCATGCCGTCCTGGTCGTCAGCACCAGCCAGGGCGATCTCGTGCTCGATAACCGCACCAATGTCGTCAAACCTTGGAAAGCGGTCGATCTGAAATGGATCAAGATCCAGTCGCACGAGAACCCGCGTATATGGCTGAAACTCTAGACCGCCGGATCCATGCTTGTAGGCTTCATTCAAGGAGGCTACGACGTAGCCTAGGCGCAGGATGAGACAGCCGTTTTCAACGCTCTTGACCTTGTGCGGGAGAGACAGTATCGGCAGCTATGCCCAAGGTATTCAACTGGATTCGCGGTCGTAAGCAACCAGCCCCCCGCGACGACCGGAGGCGGCGCAGAATAGACCTTGGCGACAAGCCGCCCACCTTCCCCATTTACGCCATTGGCGACGTGCACGGCAGCCTCGACCTGCTCTTGCAGGCGGAGCGGAAAATCCTTGCCGATCTGGAGCCCGACCCCTCCCCCGCGCTGGTCGTCCTGCTGGGTGATTATGTCGATCGCGGGCGCGATTCCCGCGGCGTTCTCGAACATCTGCTGCAAGCGCCGCCCGCGCCGCTTCGCCGTATCGCCCTTTGCGGCAACCATGAGCAGCTCTTCCACGACTTTCTCGAAAATCCGCAGGAAAACATGCACTGGCTGGATTTTGGCGGCCGCCAGACGCTTCTGTCTTACGGGGTCGATATCGACTATTTCATGCACAAGGGCCGTCTCAGGCAGCAGCCATTCAGGGACGCGCTGCTCGGCGCAATCCCGCAGCCCCACCGCCAGCTTTTATCCAGCCTGCCCGTCTATGCCCGCATTGGCTCCTATATCTTCGTGCATGCTGGCTTCAGACCGGGATTGCCGCTGGATGCGCAGACCGATGAGGACATGCTCTGGATCCGTGAGCCTTTCCTTTCGCAGGGAGCCGGACTCGACCTCCTCGTCGTTCACGGGCACACGCCAGTGGAGCAACCGGAGACCGGCCCGCAGCGCATCGGCATCGACACCGGCGCTTATACCACGGGCAGGCTCACCATTCTCAGGCTCTCGGATGCAGGCCTGCACCTGATCGGCTGAGCCCGGTCAGACTTTCACGAGATCTCAGCCTCGATAGCTTTGAGCCAGATGCCAACGGCGACCGCGCCCCCATCGGGATGGCCGACGGCCCGCTCACCGAGGTAACTTGCGCGCCCGAGCCGTGGCTTCATGGACGCTGTCGCCTCTGCGCCCACCTCGCCCGCCGCCACCGCGGATTGCCAGGCTTCTTCTGCCGAAGCGCCTGTCACAAGCTTGTCCCTGAAGGTTTTCGCTGCCGGATAAAGCGCATCGATCATCGTGCGATCGCCCGGTTTCGCACCGCCAAGTTCCGAGACCGCCGCAACAGCCGCCACGAATGCTTCCGCCATCTGCTGGGCCGCTGGCTCATCGATCCCTGCCAGCTGTCGCGAAGCGCGCATGAGGCCTGTCGCATAGAACGGCCCCGAGCTTCCGCCGATGGCCTTGCGCATCGCATTGGCCATCGCCATCAATCCATCGGAGACGTCGCCGAAACTCTCTTTCGGCAGCGCAAGGATCGCCTCGCCGCCACGCACCATGCTGGCGCCGAGGTCGCCGTCACCTGCAACGCTATCGAGTTGCGTCAGCCTGGGCTCCGCAGCGATCAGGGCTCTCGCGGACCGTTCCGCGCCCGAACGAAGCCGCTCGCCGGCCGCCGTCATCTTGTTTGTCGCAACCACGGTCTTTTCGGCGTTTGCCGAAGGCAGAACCCGCTTGCGGTTCACCGCACCGCCGCGCGGCCATGCGCCAGCCTCGGTTGGCGCGTCGATGAGGCTGAGCGCTGCGTCGTCAACCTGCATGACCGACAACGAAAACCCGGGCATATCGAGGGCTGAAAGGAAGGTGCCGGCCCAGGCACGTTCCACGACGATGCCTTTCGCCTCCAGCCGCGCGACTGCCGACCGTGCGACGATGGCGAGTTCCATCGGCGGCGTTGCCCCCAGGCCGTTGACCAGCAGAGCGACGCGATTGCCGCCGGCGAGCTTGCCGTCGGCTTCGATCGTTTCGATCACCAGCTGCACGAGCGCGTCAGCCGAGGCAATGGGCATCCGCTGCACGCCCTGCTCGCCATGGATACCGAGCCCGACTTCGATTTCGGTCTCGCCAAGCACGAAGCCCGGCTTGCCGACAGCCGGCAGCGTGCAGGATCCCAGCGAGACACCCATGGAAGATAGCTTGGCGGCAGCGTCCCGGGCGATGCGGGCCACCTCTTGAAGAGGAAGGCCCTTTTCCGCTGCGGCCCCCGCGAGCTTGTGCACGAGCACCGTCCCCGCAATCCCGCGGCGGCGCTCGGCGGGAACCGTATCCTTCAAGGCAACGTCGTCGGCGACGACAACGATCTCGACAGGGATTCCTTCGGCCCTCGCCAGCTCCGCCGCCAAGCCGAAATTCAGCCGGTCGCCGGTATAGTTCTTGACGATGACCAGCGCACCGGCAGGGCCGGCCGCGGCCCTGATGCCGGCGAGAACCGCGTCGGTGCTCGGCGAAGTGAAGACATCGCCCGCCACCGCAACCGTCAACATGCCCGTGCCGACATAACCGGCGTGGGCCGGCTCATGTCCGCTGCCACCGCCCGAAAGCACTGCAACCTTGCGCTTTTCCGCTTCAGGCAGGCCGGACCTTATGACCACGTTCTCATCCTGAAGCAGAATGGTTTCGGGGCTGAGCGCCACGATGCCCTCCAGCATGTCCCGGACAACGGTGGATGGATCGTTGATGAGCTTCTTCATGCCTTACTCCTCGATGCAGTGCGTCAGCTGGCGGGCGGTACCGGCATTTGCTCAAGCTGGAAAACGCAGATGCCGTTTAAACAGTGAACAAGCACGATCTCCCTGCCGATTGCAACCGCTGGACATGCATGGAGAAGCCTCAAGCGCGGAACAGTACCAGTGTGTAATTGTCTGCAGACTTCTGGTCAGCCAGCCTCCAACATTGTATAGGACGCCGGTGATCTCCCTTCTTCTCGACAGGCCTCCCGGTCGCGAAGAACAATACTGAAATAACAGGACGCAACCCGCCACCTGATCAACCTCAACAACCAGCATCAAGGAAACACATGAGCGCTGCGTATTATACGTCGGCCATTGCGGTCGCGACTGCGGCAGGGGTAGTTATCAGGCCGTTCCGGTGGCCCGAGGCCGTATGGGCAGTCGCCGGAGCGCTGCTGATCCTCGCCCTGGGCATTCTGACGCCTGCGGAAGTCTGGTCGGGGGTGATCAAGGGTCTCGACGTCTACCTGTTCCTGACCGGCATGATGCTGCTGTCAGAGCTTGCCCGGCGCGAGGGCCTGTTCGACTGGGTCGCCGCCGTTGCGATCTCCTACGCCAGAGGATCGTCGCGGCGCCTGTTCGTGCTGATCTACCTGATCGGCGTCATCGTGACCGCGCTTCTCTCCAACGACGCAACCGCCGTTGTCCTGACGCCTGCCGTTTATGCGGCATGCCGCGCTGCCAGGGTCAAGGATCCGCTTCCTTACCTTTATATCTGCGCCTTCATTGCCAATGCGGCGAGTTTCGTGCTGCCGATCTCCAATCCGGCCAACCTCGTCATTTTCGCGGGCGGCGAGATGCCGCCGTTGTCCCGCTGGCTGGACACCTTCCTGCTTCCGTCGATTGCGGCAATCATTGTCACCTTTCTCGCGCTTTACTGGTCGCAGCGGCGTGTTCTGGCGGAAGACACCGTCGCGGATCGGGTGGAACGCCCGACCCTCAGCCTGCCGGCAAAACTGGCGGGCGTCGGCCTGCTGGCAACCGCCGCCGTGCTGCTGTCTGCCTCTGCATTCCACATGGATCTCGGCCTTCCGACCTTCCTCGCCGGCGTGATCACGACCATCCTCGTTCTTGCCATCGTGCGGCAGAACCCGGTGGAGATCATCAAGGATGTGAGCTGGGGGGTGCTGCCGCTCGTTGCGGGCCTGTTCGTCATCGTCGAAGCCGTCAGCCACACGGGCATCACCGCCGTCGTCGCCGAGCAGTTGAAGGCGCTGAGTATGCATTCCGAGGCACAGGCCATCGGGATCGGCGGCGTGGCAGTCGCGCTTTTTTCCAACCTCGTCAACAATCTGCCGGCTGGCCTCTTCGCCGCAAGTGCCGTTCAGGCTGCACAGGTACCGGACAATGTCACCGCCGCCATCCTGATCGGCGTCGATCTCGGACCGAACCTGTCTGTCACGGGGTCGCTTGCAACCATCCTGTGGCTTTCCGCGCTCCGCCGTGAAGGCCTGCATGTGAGCGCGCTTGACTTCCTCAAACTGGGCGCTCTTGTCATGACACCGGCTTTGCTGGCGTCGCTAGCAACTTTGCTTCTCTGACACGCGCATGAGGACGTATTGAGAGTGACGTGAAGCGGCGCCGTTGCGCCGCTTCCGTTGTCCTATCGGATTATTCGTTGATCTTGTCGATCAGCTGCATGAGGATGTCCGAGCACGCCTTCATCGGCTCGTCATCGGCACATTTGACATCGATCTTGATGTCGCCCTGCTCAAGGCGGAAATGCGCGCCTTTCGAGGGAGGCGGCGGCGGCATATGGCCGCGTGGTCCGTCTTCACCGGGACCGGCATCCCTCGGACCGGGATGGGGCGGTGGTGGAGGCGGCGGCGGTGCATCTGGCCGGGCCATGCTATCCGCAGGACCGGGCGGCGGCGGTGGCGGCTGTTGGGCGACGGCGGTTCCCGCCGCGAGGAGTATCGCAGCGCCTGCAATGATCAGCTTTTTCATGAGGATGGGCCTCTTGAGTTGAACAACGCTGAGAAAACGGCCTCATGCGCGGTCAGTTGCCGACTGCAAAAAATAATTCTTGATTATTGGGGGCTGTGTCATGGGGCGCGACGGCCGTTAGAATTTACGCGAAATACGCGCCGGTTTTCCCTTAACAGCGGCTTGCGAAGCAACTTTTGCGTGCTTAAAAGGCGCATAGCTCATTTGGCGTCACAGAGGACGAATTCTTGGAACAGACAACTACCCAGACCGGCAAGGGCCGGCGCACGGCTCTATGGGCGGCGGTTGCGATCATTGCTGTTGCTGCAGCAGGTGTCGTGGGAGGCAAAAGCTTCTACCAGGCCAAGGTCAACGAACTCGTTGCCCGCAGCGGTGCCATGGCCGGTTCCGTGGAAGTCGATTTCCTCGGGAAAATCCACGTTCGCGATCTGACATTGCCGCTTGAAGACGGTAAAAACATCAAGATTGCGGCCATCGACGGACGTCCGAAATTGCCGTTCCTGGACGGCGCGCTGGACATGAATGACATCAATATCGATATGCCCGCCGGGAAAGTCTCGATGGCGCATGCGCGCGTCGAAAATGCCGCCTTTGAAAAACCCGCGGTAGCCGCCGATGGCAATGCCAATTCTCTGGCAAAGCGCATCGAGCGCTTCGGTGCATCGCGCATCTCCACGCCGGAATTGACCCTTACACAGTCCATCACGACCAGCGAGCAGAAAACCGTTTACAAGAACGTGGCTTTCTCTGATATCGCCGGCGGCCGGATCGCCCGTTATTCCATCGACAATGCCAACTTCGACATCCAGATGGATCTGCCGAACAACAGTGGCGCGATGGAAAAGAAGCATATGGTCGTGTCGACGGGCGCCATCGCCGGTCAGGATATCGACGTCGCTTATCTCGCCCGGCTCTATACCGACAAAGCCGGTCCGGAAGACAAGGATGCAAAACCTGTCTACGGTCCGCTGTCCGTCAGCACGATTTCGTTCTCGGAAGGTGATGGCCGTTTCAGCTACGACGAAATCCGCAGCGACGGCTTTACCGCCCGCTTGCCAGCCGAACCGCTTCTGGAAACCTTGAAAGCCCTTTCCGCGGACAAGAAGCCCGAGGAGCTGTCCCCGGAAGAACGCAAGGCCTATTTCAGGAAGATCATCTCTATTCTCGATATCGTCGGCAAGAGCAACATGCAGATGATCGGGTTCAAGATGGATGCGCCCGACGAAGGCGAAGGCGCGGCCGGCAAGAGGGTCAAGGCTACCATCGATCGTATCGACATACAGATGGACGGCCGCAAGCTCGATTTCGGTCTGAATGGCATGTCGGTCGGAAATGGCGACGACACGATCAAATTCGATGAGGCAAGCCTCAAGGGTTTTGACTGGACTTCGACGATCGAGGCAATTTCTGAGCTCGCCGGGCTCGACGATACGGAAATCGAGACCTTCCCGTTCAACCGTCTGATACCGGAACTGGGGACGGTCCGCGTCGGCGGCATCAATGTTGATGTGGCTGCGCCAGAAAAGTCGGACGAAGAGACGGACGACGAAACGAAAGGCACGCCGGAGCGCATCAAGTTCACGCTCAAGAACTTCGAGATGGGACTGACGAAGCCTTTCAACGGCATCCCGACGGATATCAAAATCCGGCAGGACGATCTTACCCTCCCCATACCGGCAGACTCGTCGGAGGAGGTTTTCGTTGAGGCACGCAAGCTGGGGATCGAATCGCTCGCCCTGTCTTATGGCCTCTCCGCAGGTTGGGACGAACCGAACAACAACCTGATGATCCGCGAAATCTTCTTCAGCGGCAAGGATATTGGCAGCGTCAATTTCTCCGGTCTGGCGAGCGGATTTACGGAAGAGTTCTTCTCCTTCGACATTGGTCGGGCCCAGGCCGCTCTCTTCGGGCTGGCCGGTCGCGAAGTGAAACTCACGATCAAGGACGAGGGTTTGATGGCCAAGGCGGTCAAGCTCTATGCCCTGCAGAACGACATGACCGAAGCAGAGGTTCGCGCCACCCTGACACTGGTGGCAAGTGCCCTGCTGCAGCAGGTCGCGGCTGAACAGCCGAAGCTGCAAAATGCGGTGGAGGCGCTCGGCCGCTTCATCAGCACCCCGGGAACGCTGACGGTTACGGTCAAGTCAACAGGTGCAAACGGCCTCGGCCTTCTGGATCTCGTTGCCGCCTCCGACAATCCGATGCTTCTGCTCGACAAGGTCGACATTCAGGCAACGGCAGAATAAGCCGCCGCCGTTCGACAAGACCCGGAAGGCCGAGAAGGCCTTCCGGTTTATGGAACGCGCAGTTTCGTATCAGGTTGCCGGTTGCGGCCATCTCTGCAGGGCTTCCTGCCCCGCCTCGGTCAGGCCATAGACCCCCCGATCGAGCCGTTCGAACCAGCCATAGACATTCGCAAGCAGAATTTTGCCCGCGTCCGGTACGCTGGACCGGATCTGACGCACGCGCAGTGGGCCAGACACCAGTGCGACCGCACAGCCGAGAGCCTGCTGGCGGTAGGCGGTCATGATCGGTGCGCGTGTGCTGCCGCCCACCGCCGGATCGCCGCGCCGCCTCTGGTGTTCGCGCATGAGCCGGGAGCGCCGTTTCGGATTGGTGCGCGGCATGGGGGTCACGGAGCCGACGAGAATGCTGACATCGCCGGTATCGGAAATACCGAGCATGCCGATCCCGAGCCTGCGGCAGAGATCCCGGTAGCGTTTGTCGGCCTCACGGCCCCTGCCCTTGGCCGAAACCCGCGCCGCGATCCAGACCTCGTCTGCGATAGCTGCGCGATCAACGGCCTGCAGGATTAGTTCCAGATTAAAGCTCAGTTTCAACTCGCAGATCACGACAACAGACGGGTCATCGTCGCTGAGGCCAACGAGGTCGCAACCACCAACTTCACCCTTGACGGTGTAACCAGCGTTTTCGAGAAAGCCTTTGACGGGCAGATAAAGCGACGTTTCCATATACCAGCGGGTTCAAGTGACGATCCGGCCCCTGAATACATCGATCCGCCCACCGAGAACAACCCTCGGTGCGCCCGTCATGGCATCACCGATTATCAGTCCCCTCGGCGGGGACGACGTCCAACGGGAAAACTCATACCTTATCCGGGCTTCCTGCCGGTCAGAATATCATCAAGGACCGCCATCTGCCGACGATTCCACTCAATGGCGTCCTCGAAGGCCTTGTTTCCCAGTTCCTGCCGTTGATCCCGGCTCGCGGCCAGCTGCAGGATCGCATCGGCGAAAGCCTGATGGTCGTCATCGCCGACAATGACCACGCCGCGCTGGTATCGGTCCGAAAGTCCCCTCGCGCCTGTCCGGGTGCTGATCGTGGGAACCCCTGCGGCGAGAGCGTCGAGCAATTTTATGTTGATACCCGTTCCAAGCGTGATGGGATTGATCGAAAGAGGCGCACGGGTGAAGGCGTCCTTCAGATGATCGACACGGCCGAGTTTGACAACACCCTCCCTATCCCCGATCTTGCCACATATACTGCCAGCCACGACCAGGCGAATATCCGGCCGTGTCGCCCTGACGATCGGCAGCACGTTGTCAAGGAAGCCCGTCAGGGAAATGATGTTGGCGTCATTGCTGGAACCAAGAAACAGGAAGTCGCTCGAACTGAGGTCTTCCACTCTTCCGTCAAGATCGAGAATATGGCTGACGGTTGCAACAGCCGGTGGCTCTTTGCCCAGCCGCTGCCTGAACGTCCGCTCCTCCTCTTCCTGGATGGCGATCACCACATCCGCACGGCGGAAAGCCTTGCATTCCATCTTCGGCGGAACCGAAAACCAATAGCCGTATTTGTTGGCGGTGTTGATGAAGGCCTTATGTCGGTCCGCGAAGGAATCGTGGGTGTCGAGAATACGCAGCACCTCATCCGGCAAACCCAGAAATGCCCGCGAATGAAAGGCATATTCGACAATGACGGCATCAATGCCAAGCTGGCGCTGAATATCCCGCACCTGCCGGCCGATTTCCGGGTAATAGAACTCGTCGAGATAATTGTAGAAACCGCTATCGAGGCCGAGAAGCCGGTGGACTTTTCGGACCGCCCGAAAGGCGGTAAATCCAAATTCGAGGCTCATATCTTGATCAACGCGAGATTTAAGACCGCCCCGCTGACGGGAGACGAAATGCACGTATTGGGGCCCGAATTCCGCCTCATGGGCAGCGGAATCAAAATCGAGCACCATCGGCGTATCGATATAGACGAAATGAACCTCGTGACCGAGGCTACGAACAGCGCGTGTCAGCTGCAGAATACGGCTACGATTGCCTTCGGACGCGGGAACCGCCGGAATGGCTGAGACGAAAGCAATTTTCATGTGACTGATCGAGTAGTTTTTGAAAAGGTCTCGAAGACCTGAAAATTGCTTTTCGACATACGGAGGACGTCCGGCAATTTCGTTCGTACCTGTTCGCGACGCTCGTCCACCTTGTCAACGAATTCCATCAAAGCATTCCTGAGGCCCTCATCCGTATAAAAAGTCGAGGGGGACAGCAGGTCTGAGGAAGACAGAGAAAAATGCTGATATAGTCCTTCGAATTTTCCTTGGTAAGCAATGCATATGACAGGAACACCTTTGCCAAGTCCTGCTATAGCAAGATGCATTCTACCGCTGACAATTCCATCAAGCTGTCCTGCGACCCCCTTGAGAACAGTCGCCGGCCACTCTCCTTCCAGATATCTAACCCTATCCTCAAGTGAAGGGAGCACCAGGTCCGCAATCGCCTGAAGACAAGACTGATCGCCAAAACCGTCCCGGTAATCATGTGGAATAAGCAGCCAGCAAACCGGCCGCGCGTCAGCCACGTACCGAAGCGCCTCCGCACCGCGCTTGATGATCGTTTCAATTTGACTGCGATCCGCATTCTTGAACAGCATGGGATGCAGGTTAAAACCCATCACCCTGTATCCTTCAGCGCGCTTTCGCGCGATCCAGGACCTGGTATCCGCATCGGCCTCAGATGCAATCAGACTAAAGGCCGAATCGGCAACCAGCGCAGCATTCGTTTTTGCAAACAATTTCAGGCGACCGAATGAAACCGGGTCACGCACATTGATCGACACACCTGGATGAAGCGCGCTGTAAAACAGCGCTAAAGAAGGATGTGGCGTTTCATTGAAACTGAAACCGAGGATGACATTTTTTATACCGACGGCGGCTGCCAAGTCGGCACTTGCCAAAAGTTTTGCCGTAACCAATGGATGATAATAGCCATCCATCACATCGGCCCCAATCACGACGACGCAATCATACCGCCTTGCCTCGAACTGATTGCAAAGCGCTGCGATAAAATCGACGTCTCCAAAGATATCGACGGGATTGAATCCTCTCTGCCGCACAAGTTCCGAAGCATGAGTGCCCTCGAGAAGGACATCGATATCAACATCGGGGTTCCTTTCGCGCGCATGTTGGACAGTCGCGGTAATCATGGCATCATCACCAATCGAGCCGAAAACGGAAAAAGGATCGCAGGCTACGATCAATATCCGATTTAGGTGTTCCCCACCGCTTTCAATTTTTATATCGCGTTTCCGCTGCTGCAAAGCATCAAAGAAACGGCGAATTGCAATCTCTTCGTTGCGGCCTTCGTTGAACCTCACCCATTCGCGATGCAGTGGAGCTGGAAGTATCTTTTTTATAAGCTTACGCATTCGCTTCCTTTCGTGGGAGCATCTTGCTGGTCACGAACAGAAGGGCCGCCTGAGCCTGCCTGCGCGCCACAAGCGCCATGAGCGAAAAATATGTAACGACGAAGATGAATCCGAGCATCAGGCCCGCCATAAAATCGCCGAGGCCAAAGCTCGCGACTTCGGGGCGCATCAACTCCACCACGAAAAAACTGACACCATTTGAGACGAAACTCGGCAGAAGCAGGAGAATTATTCGACGAAGCGGAACATTCAGTTCCCGAGAGACATAAAAAAACGTGAAGGGCGTGGAGGCGAGTTGCCCCAGGACATAGATCACGACGAGTTCGCCGATACTGTGTGTCGGGATAAGGAGGATCATGAGGATCGTCGAAACCGACTTGACTGTGCCGGCTATCAACACCTTATTCGGGCTGCCGCGCGCGGAAAGAAACGGACCGTTTTGAAACTGCACGCATTGCAAGGCCCCAAGCACCAGCAGCGGTCGCGCAATCTCATCCGCCCCCTGCCACGCCAGTCCGAAGAGGACGCGGCAAATCTCTGGCGCTAACGCGGCGAAGAGCACGAATGCAGGGGTGGAGACAATGGCTGATATCCCAATCAACTGTTTGTAAAGTTCCGCCATGCGCTCACGCTCATGCGATATGCGGGAAAGCACTGTAAGCGAGACATCATACAGAGCCGACTGAAGCAACTGCATAAGAATTTGATAAAGCCGGCTGCCTACGGTGTAGAGCCCGAAAGCCGCCACGCCGTAACGTCCTAGAATGATAAAATCGATCAGTCGGGTCGAAGCAAACTCGACGCTGCGTAAGCTCAACGCCGATGAGCCGAAGCGAAACAGTTGGATAAAGCTGCGGAGATTGAGCGTGGTGCCTGGCAGCCAATGTGGTTTTCGCCAGAGCCAGATCAGCGTGACGGTGGTTGCGACATAGGTCTGAACCACTAGGCTCCACACACCCAGGCCCATGATTGCGAAAGCAATCGCCACGCCGCCACCAACGATGTTCGAAATGAAGGTTCGGATCGCCAGCGGTTTGAAAGCGAGTGCGCGGCGATAATTCACTTCCTGAAACAGCGAAGCCGTGTTCAGCGGCAGCAATATGCAGATCGCCACGATGATCGGCGCCAGCCCCTCGACCTCGAACCAGCGTTCCAGTTCCGACGAAAATACGCAGACGGTTATGGCCAGCAGCGTCGCAACCGCAACCGAGGCGTAAAATGGCAGGTTGACGTCACTAGGCTCCAGATCGCGCTTCTGCACGATCGCATCACCGAAGCCGAATTCAGATATCATCTGGATCAGCATCAGCACCAGCCCGGCGGTCGCGACCATGCCGTAATCGGTGGGGCTGAGGAAACGGGCAAGGACGATGAAGAGGATGGAGGTGAAAAGCTTGCCGCCCCAGTTCTGGACGATGGACCAGAAAACGCCAGTTAGGGCAGCGTTGCCTATCGAATGTTGCTCCGCCATCAACCCACCGCCTGAAAGGCCGGTCGCGGCAGGGCGACGACTTCAGCGGCAGAAACACGACCGAAGTCCGGCATGGGGAAACGGACGGCGCCGATATTGCCTTCTACCATGTGCTTTCTCCTTGGAAGAAACGCTTGCAACGGACCGGGTCCGTTGCCGGTCTAGGATGCGCGTAAGGTTCGGCCTTCCCTGCTTTTCGCCAGCACGTCCTCATAAAGTTTCACGTAATTTTCGCCGACGCGCCGCGAGGTCGATTCCTCAACGATGTTTCCGAAATCGGCCTCCGTCGGCAGCTCCTCGCGCGACAGCGTCAAAACACGGCGGATACGGTCCGCAAGCTCGGCAACGTTGCCCGGCTCGAACAGCCAGTCATGGTTCGTCTCGCCTATCAGTTCGGGAATACCACCCGAAGCCGCACCGATGACGGGCACGCCCATGGCATAGGCCTCGTAGATGGTGCGCGGCGAAGGCTCGGCCCAGAAGGAAGGGACGATAAGCACATCGATCTTTTCGAAAAACTCCTTCGGCTTTGCCCAGCCGACGAATTCGATCGGCAGATCGCCGGCCTGAGCCGTGAAACGCTCGATGGAATCATCCATGGCATGGCCGGCGACCAGACAGCGCCAGTTGCCGTGGCCGATTTCCTTGAAAGCATCGACCATGTTGCCGACGCCTTTTTCGGTGTTGATACGGCCGATGTAACCGAAGGTCAGCGGCCGGCCTGTGCGGTCGATCTGCCGGCGTGCGACAGGGTCGCCGCCCGGAACCGTGCAGGAATAAAAGATGACGCGGCGCAGGCTTTCCGGAATGTGATGGAAAAGCCCGTGATTGACATGTGTCTTGAGGATTTCGGTGCCCACGCTTGCCACCGCGCTGATGGAACGCTGCGTGAATTTCTTGAAGAAATTCACCACCTGACAGCCGAGATGGATATGCTCGCAGGGCTTGCCGCCCTTAAACATGGCGGCATTGCCGCAGAGAAGATCATATTCGCAGATTGTATGAACAATCGGAATACCGCGCTTTTGCGCCGCCCGCCACACCAGCGTCGTCACATCCAGCAGCGAATGGGTATTGAGAACATCAGGCTTGAAATCGTCGAGAACGGCCTCGAACTGCTTTTCGACGTCGAAATTCCACTGCTGCTTGAGCTTCTGCATACGCCGCTGCTGCGGCGAATATTGCGGCCAGTCCTCAAGCCAGAAATCATTGTTATGGAACATGCGGTAAACGGTGACGCCATTGCGCACCGTTTTCGGCTCGGCCTGCCGCTCGATACAGGCGGCGCCGACCGTGTGGCCCATGGAAACGAGTTCCTCGGCGAGATGTTCGACCGAGCGTTCGCATCCACCAACGATATGCGGCGGATAAAGGCTGCTAAGATGGAGAATTTTCATGCGGATACGCTCTATTTTCCTTCATCGAAAATGTATGGCGTCCATCCCGGCTCGTTTGTCTCCCCGTAATGCTGGAGACCAGTGAGATATCCGTAAAAAATACAGGAACCGGAGCGGATCTAATGTTTGAAAATATGAATTACCAAAATCTACTTTTCAAAAAGCACGGGAACCGGCGGCATTTCAAGTGATTTTTTTCGCGGCGCGGTAAAAGTCATGCGGTGTTGCGAAAAGAACCTCTCCCGTGTTACCGTTTTTAACGGTTTTAAATGTCGGCGAAGGGAAGCAATAGGCTTCATCATCGTCGATAATGCTATTCTGATCGATAATATTTATTTTATTTCAAAGACATGGATTTTGGAGCGTCTGCAGACGCCAGAAACATCAAGCACATTCTGATATCGACATGTGAGGTGGCGTCATTGCCATTGAGACGGCTATGTCGATCGGATGATGCCTGCCCCGTATTTTTTCCGTGCCAGTCGGGAGACGCCTATGAATGGAAAACAGCCGATCGCCCTGGGCAGCCTGACACGGCGCAGCCTGCTTTCAGCCGCCCCCCTTGCATTGGTCGCCGCCTCGGGTCTGCGGGCCGTTTCCGCGAGGGCCCAGACGGTTGCATCCGCCACCACCGACGCCTTTCTGAACAGTGTTGGCGTATGCGGCCACTTCACCCGCCCCAACGGGGTCTATACGGAACAGTTCGAACGGATCATGCCGGAGTTCGAAGCACTGGGCGTGCAGCATCTTCGGGATGACGGCCTTATTACGCCGAAAGACAAACGCAACAGTCCGGTCTTCCAGAGGCTGCGCCGGATCGTGGCATCGAATATTCGCCTTACCATCATCTGTTACGACAATCTCAACCCCTATGTCTCGACGCCGCTCGACAGGCTCGCGGATTTTTACGCCTGGTGTGACGGAGGGATCAATATTTTCGAGGGCAGCAATGAACCGAACCTGACGAAGGATCCGCAAAATGCCCCGCCCATTTCGGCAGAGCATCAGGCGGCCCTTTACAACGCAGTCCATTCGAATCCGCAACTCAGCGCAGTGCCCGTCGCAGCACCAAGCTATGTCTTGACGCACAGAGCACTGGCATTGGATCTGAAGGATGCCTGCGACTATGGCAATATTCATCCCTATGCCGGGATGGAACATCCCGAAACCACCGGTCCGGGTGCACTCTCCAAATCCATCGCCGCCTCGGCGCATATAGCGGCCGGCAAGCCGGTGCTGGCCACGGAAATGGGCTACCACACCTCGCTGCAGACGAAGACCTTCCATTTTCCCGTTACCGAAGGCATCAAGGCGCGGTACATGCCGCGCATGCTGCTCTGGAGTTTCATCAGCGGCATCCGCCGGTCTTATATTTATGAACTGGTTTCAAGCTTCGCCGCCGATGCGACGAACCCGGAATCCTCCTTCGGCCTCCTGCGTCATGACCTGAGCCGCACCCCTGCTTATGAGGCCGTTCGTGGCCTTCTTTCGCTCTGCAAGGCAAACCGCCAGACCACATCTGTGGAACGAGAGGTTGCCTTTCTCGATGCCGACGCCCAAAGACTGTCCATGCCCCTCACGAGGCGGGATGGCGCTTTGCTCGTGCCGGTCTGGCTTGCCGTTTCAGGCTGGCAATGGCCCGCCCGGATCGAAAACCCGCCTGCGGAACGGGTTGCAGCATTTTCAGTGGCCGGCCAGCATAGCCGCGTTGTCGCACACCGCTTCCTTGATGACGGTTCGGTGAGCCAGCAGACGATTGCACCGGAGGGTGGACAATACCGGCTTTCTGTCAGCGATCAGCTCACGGTTCTGGAAGTTTTCTGAATGGTGCGGAGGAAATGCCGCATCGCAAAATTGTGTGTATCGCGCCCGCCTGTGGCGTGTTAGCTTGACCGAATAATGAACTTCGGCTCCGCGAAAGCGGGTGCAATATATTACCAAATATATCTTTATTTTTATAGATTGACGATGATGAAAAACTTTACGAAAGCGCCCGCAACCGGGGCGCAGCGTCTTGATGTTCTTCAGGTAATGCGCGCCGTGGCGGCCCTCATGATCGTCGCATTGCATGCGCAAGCAAACTGGAGTTTCACGCCGTTACCGATACAGATGTTGCGATTTGGCGCCGGCGTCGATCTTTTTTTTGTCATCTCCGGTTTCGTCATCGTGTATGCATCACAGCCATATTTTGCAGCTAGCGGCGGGTGCCGCGCTTTCCTCTTACGCCGATTTATCCGCATCGTTCCTCTTTATTGGTTTGTGCTCACTCTCAAGCTCATCGCCTTGGCAGGAACCGCCTTCGTGGGAATGAAGGCGTTTCCAACTCTGCAAGCGATCGTGACCTCCTATCTTTTCATTCCTTATGACAGCATGGGTTTTGGCGACGCCTATCCGTTTCCGCTGATCGATCTGGGCTGGACCCTGAATTACGAGATGTTTTTTTATCTCGTTTTCGCAGTGTTCATATTCCTGCCGCTGGAGCACGCCGTCTTCACGACAGCCGGCGTGCTGCTGGTGGCCGTACTGATCGGCTCTAGTGTCGATCTCGCCCTGCCCTTCAGTTTCTGGTTTCAGCCGATCATTCTCGAATTCGTCGCGGGAATGCTGATCGCCACGCTTTTCCTGCGGGGCGTGCGCCTGCCGCCCCTGCTCGGCATTGCCATGGCCCTATGCGGCCTCGCGATCTGGATGCTGACGGATCTGAACAGCATCGGCTTCCAGTGCAATCCCGGATGTTATTCGTTTTCGCGACTGCTGATCTTCGGTGGCGGCGCCATCCTGCTGATGGCGGCTGCTACCCTGACGCGAAATATCTCTCTGCCCCGCTTCGCACAGCCGCTGGCAAAGCTCGGCGATTCGTCCTACGCGCTTTATCTGTTGCACCCGTTTATTTTCAGGGGCTTCAAAACCGTGCTCGGCGGCGTCACCTTCCCGCCGGAATGGAGCAACCTCGTCTATCTCGTCATCGTCATCAGCACAGTCGCCATCGCCCACGCATTCCACGTCTTCGTCGAAACACCGGCCAATCTCTGGCTTCGTGACAGACTAATAACATCACCACGAAAAGTCGTCGTGTCCTGAAGAACGCAAGACAGGCGCGGGGCGGGCCGTTAACAATAGCTGAGGGTTTCCGCCGCGGTCTTATTTTAGCGCTTGATCCTTTGCTTGCGCTGTGCGATTTAAAAAGAAATTTTAGATGTTGGATAACCATATTCAGCATTGGATGTATTTAAAGTCGTATTTTAAAGATTTGGAGAGTTGGATGCCCCGCATTCATAACGGCTCGATGCTCGTTGGTGCGATGTTCGTCGCCAGCCTTGGTGTTTTTTCCTCAGTCGCCAACGCACAGACCGTGGAAACCCTTCCGCCGGCCGCCCCGCAGCAGACACCTGCGGTGGAGAGCGCTGCTACAGGCGCACCCGTCAAGGCAGCCGATGAATCAACCGCTGCATTTCTGGCCCGCGTCAACACCACCAATCCGGACAGCGTTTCCATCAGCGCTGCGGAACTGTTCAAGCAGTCTCCGACGCAGGCAATCGTCAAAGATCTTGTCACCATCGCGTCCAGCACGGATGCGGCAACGGCAGACATCACCGGAAAAGTGACGAGCGGTTTTCCGATCATCGCCGTCTCCACCAACGCGGCACAGTTCTCCGAACAGCTTTCCGCCCTGATCCTCAGCGATTCCGGCCAGCTGCCCACCGTCGTCGCACTGGCCCAGAAGGTCGGCAACAAGGACTTCTCCGAAGTTGTCGGCGAAGGCCTGGCGCTTGCCCATGCCACCGCGATGCGCAACGGCAACACGATCCTTGCAGCCGCCATCCAGCTGCAGACAAAAGGCCCCGGCGTGCCTTCCGATCTCTTGATTGCCTTTAGCGAAAATATCCAGGGAACGGCAGCCGGGCCGGCGGCAGCGGCCGCAGCGCCTGCCGCAGCATCGCCGATCGGCGGCGCCGGTTCCTCACCGGCCAGCGCCAACAGCATCGGCGGTTCGGGAACCGCGGGTACAGAAGGTGGCACCGCCCAGGCGGGTGGTGGCGCCGCCCCAGTAGGTGGCGGCGGTAGCGTTGGTGGAACGACCAGCGGTGGTGGCACATCCCCATCCACCACGACCAATAATTTCACTACAATCAATAACTTCTTCTCGACCGGCAATACCACCACGCCGGTCAGCACAAGTCCCGTTTGAGTTTGGCTTAGTTGCCTTTCCGAAATGGGAAGGCTGCCACCCGTTCTGTGATGCAACCGTGACTTGGTGGGCCCTGCGCCCGCCGAAATGAGCGAGGCTGACAGTTGTTGCAAAGGCACGATCCCCTCACAATGTCCGATTACGATAAAAGCGGTCTCACGGCCGAGTTTATCGACATCGATGCCGCGCTTGCGATTATCCGCCGGCAGTGGCGCGTCGTGCTTGCCGCAATCGCGGTGGCCGGGGCAATCGGCCTCGCCTTTGCCGCGACGGCCGTTCCGATCTATTCGGCCACGGCCACCCTGTTGATCGACCGCAACAATAGCCAGATTGTCGAACAACTTTCGACGATCGGTGGCGTTGTGGAGGACGAGGCCTCCATTCTCAGCCAGGTCGAGGTGCTGCAATCGGAAACCATCGGGCTTGCCGTCGTCGACAGTCTCAAACTCACGGAAAACCAGGAATTCAGGGCAACACGCGCCTCGCTTCTGAGCTCGATTTTCGGCACGATCCGCTCGCTCGTCAACGTATCGCAATGGTTCTCGCCGACGAAAAAAGAAGCTGTCATCGACGATGGAACGCTGAAGCGATCCCTGTCGGATCGCCTGCTCAACGACCTCAGTGTCAAGCGCATCGGCCGCACCTACGCGCTGGAACTCACCTACAACTCGACATCGCCGGTTCTTGCCGCGCAGATCGTCAATGCGGTGGCATCGGCCTATCTGCTGGATAAGCTGAACTCCAAATATGAAGCGACGCGGCGGGCCAGCGACTGGCTGTCCGACCGTATTGCCGAGTTACGCCAGCGCGCACTCGACACCGATCTTGCCGTGCAGAAATTTCGGGCCGAACATAATCTGATCACGACCGGTAATAACGGCCTGCTTTCCGATCAGCAGCTGGCCGAATCCAACAGCGCCCTTATTCTGGCCCAGTCGGAAACGGCAAAGGCGCGGGCGCGGGTGCAGCGTATCGAGCACATTCTCGCAACCGACGATGTCGATGCTGTCGTTACCGATATTCTCGACAGTTCCGTCGCAAACGATCTGCGCAAGAAATACCTGGAATCCTCGAAGCTAGAGACGGAGATCACCAGACGGCTCGGCAGCAGCCATATTCAGGCCGTGCGACTGCGCAATGAAATGCAGGAATACCGGCGGTTGATGTTCCAGGAAATCAGCCGCATTGCACAGAGTTACAAAAGTGATCTCGAGGTTTCGGAGGCGAAGGAAAAATCGCTTGCCGAGAGCGTCGCCAAAGCAACCGATATCAGCAATTCCGCCAGCGAAACACAGGTTCAGATGCGCGAATTACAGCGCGAGGCTGAAACCTACAAGAACATGTATCAGACCTTCCTGCAGCGTTATCAGGAAGCGATGCAGCAGCAATCCTTCCCCGTGACGGAAGCGCGTGTGATTTCCAAGGCGATGCCGCCCTACATGCCAAGCAAACCAAACAAGCCAATGATTCTGGTTCTGTTTATGGTCATGGGCGCAGCGGCCGGCGGCGGCATCGCGATTTTCCGCGAATTCCGCGATCGGTTTTTCCGCACCGGCGACCAGGTTCGCGATGTGCTCGGGCTGGAGTTCCTCGGCAACACCCCGCTCATCCCGAACCAGCCCACGACAGAGGCTCAGGAAAACGGCCATCCCGGCCTGACGCGCCCCACCAGCGTCGCCCGATATGCGGTCGATCATCCGCTTTCCTCCTTTGCGGAAACGCTGCGCAGCACCAGACTGGCCATTGATCTCGGCATTCCCGCCAAGACCGGCGCGCGGATTGTCGGCGTTGTCTCGTCCTTGCCGAGCGAAGGAAAATCGACGATCTCGATCAATCTCGCCCAGTTGCTGGCCGGACAGGGTGCGCGGGTTCTGTTGCTGGATGCGGATATCCGCAATCCCGGCGCCACGCGCGCCATGGCGCGTCACGCCGCAGAAGGCCTGCTCGAAGTCTTGCTGGAAGGTCGCAGCGTGCAGGATGTGCTGCTTCGCGACGAAAAGACCTACCTTGCTTTCCTGCCCACGGTGGTCAAACAGCGCGTGCCTCATTCCTCCGAACTTTTGACTTCGGCGCAAATGCACAAGCTGCTGGCCGAAGCGAGCAGCGCTTTCGACTACATCATCGTCGACCTGCCGCCGCTCGGGCCGGTGGTGGATGCCCGTGCGATGGCGGGACGGATTGACGGTTTCATCTTCGTTACGGAATGGGGCAAAACCGCACGCAGGGCGGTACGCAACACCGTGGAGAACGAGGTCCACATCCGCAAGAAATGTCTCGGCGTCATCCTCAACAAGGTGGACACCGAAAAGCTGAAGCTCTATCGCGCCTATGGTTCCAGCGAATATTATCATTCGCGCTACACGCGATATTACCATGACTAGGCGTGACGGCGTGATGCGCCTGCGGAAAATCCTCGCGGTCGCGCCAGTCCTCGTCATTTCCGTTTTTGTCCTGTCCGTCGCGGCTGAGGCATTTTCGCAAAGCCGGCGCTTCTCCGACATTGTCGCAATGGCGAAAATCGCCGACGACAATAACGGCCTTGCACCGGCTCTCCTTGCCGCAACGGTCCCTGAACTCAGCTCTGTCGTCACAGAAAAAATCTGCCGGTCGGATATCGTCAAGGCCGGGCTGCGGCTCATCCTCGCCGATCTCGATGCAAATGGTGCCGATCCAGCATCTGCTTCCGGCATGGCGCGGCTTGATTTTGCCGAGACCTTTATTCGCCATTCACTTTTTTGCCTGCCCGCAAATGGCGATGTCTGGCTGCGTCTTGCCATGGTCCGTTCCCTGCGCAACGCCTCGCCCATGGAAGTCGCCGTACTGATGAATTTTTCTCAGCTTTATGGACCCGCCGATGCCAATCTCATCCGCGGACGTTTCGTGATGTGGCAAAAATTTCAGAGAGATGCATTGCCCCAAGCCGTAGCGGCGCGCGATGCGGACACGGTTGTTGTCTGCGGCAAGGAAGGGGAAATCCTGCGATGGACCCTCGCCGCTGTCTGCCCGAAGCCGCCGCAGAGCGGCACGAAACGCCCGACGACGCTGCCATGATCCCACACGGTGAAAGGGCAAAGCCCCGCCCCTCTTTGGGGTTCAGCCACCACCAAATGTACCGGTAAAGCCGCCAGAATGTCGCTCAACGAAGCCAGATCAGAACCAGTCTTTTCCTCGCAGCCGCAATCGATGGCATTTCAGAACTATGCCCGGCCGGTCGCGATCGTCGCATTCTGGGCCATTTTTCTGCTGGCGCTGCTCAATCAGGGTGCCACGGACATCGAAAGCCGCATCGTTGTCACGGCTGCCATCTATCTGCTGCTGGTACCGGCGATCCTTCTGTTCGGACCGCCCAAGGCCGGTGCGGGCAAGGTGCTTCTTGCCGCCTGCTTTCTGTTGGGCGCGCTCATCGTGCAGATGCTGCTGCAAATATCGTCCATGCCCGCAATGGCGCGTCCCAACCCGGCTTGGTCCACCGCCGCCATGTTCACGCGGCTTGCGCCGGCCGCAACCATTTCGCTCACACCCGCGGATGACTGGCTCGGCCTCATGAGCGCAGCCCTGCCCTTCGGCGCCTTCATGACCGGCCTGGTGATTTTCGACACCGATGAACGCGCCGCCAAAACCCTGCGATGGTTCGCAATCGCCGGCGGCTGGCTGGCGCTGTTTTCGATCGTGCAATTCGCGCTTTTTCCCGACGCGCTCGGCTTCATCCAGAAACGCTTCTATCTCGGCAGCCTGACCGGTCTCTTCGTCAACCGCAATACCGCCGCGACCTTCTTCGGCCTCATCCTTCTTACCCTCGCCACGCTGCTGCACAAAAGCCTTCTGGCGCCTGACTGGGGAATGGTAAAAGCGCTTGTCGCCAATCGCCTGACCGTGCCGGCCGATCAGAAAAAACTGATACGCAAGTCGGTCGTTATCGGCGTACTCGCCGGCTTCTCCTTCATCGCTTTGATGCTGACGGGATCACGTGCGGGAATAGCCTCCAGCCTCGCCGCACTGATTTTCCTGATCCTTTTGACCGTTTTCAATTCCGCGCCGAAAACCGGTCGCAACGGCGCTTCCAGCCGGCGAAAACAGCGCGGGTCGAGACGTCGCGCCGCACTTGTGATCGCTGTCGCCATCGCCCTGTTCGCGCTTTTCGCCAATCGGGTGGCAATACGCATGGAAACGCGTTTGGAGGATGACATGCGCTTCTGCTACATGCCCGGCATCGCGCGCGCCATCACCGACAGTTGGCCGCTGGGATCGGGTCTTTCGAGCTTCGCCGAAATCTATGCCCCCTATCATGCCGCGCGATGTGGCGTGGACGCCGTCGTCACCCATGCCCACAATGTCTATGCCGAGGGCCTTTTGACGCTGGGCGCCGCTTTTCCGTTCTACGTGGCTTTTTTCGTGCTGGTCCAACTCACAATTTTTATTCGCGGGGCCCGCAAGCGCAGGAATTATCGTTATGCATCTCATCTCGGCCTTGCGGCGCTGCTACTTGTCCTGCTGCATTCGATCCTTGATTTTTCGCTGCAAATCCCCGGCTTCGCCATGGCTTACGCGGTTTTTCTCGCCCCCGTCGTCACACTTTGCCTGAACCCGCCCGGGGTGGAGCGCGACGCGCGCAAAAGGCAGAGGCAATCTTCAGCCGTCGTGATTTCAGAATGAGCGCAGGAATTTGAGCATGCGGATATTGCAGATAACCTCGTTGTTTTCTCCGGACCGGGTGGGCGGTGCGGAAATATTCGTGGAAGACCTTGCGCGTGGGCTTGCCGATAAAGGTCACACCGTCGCGGTAGCCGCCATCTCCCGTGAACAACAGATGCCGGAAGAACGCGATGGTTTTGCCATTCATCGCCTCGGGCATACCACGCCGTTCTTTATCGGCGACTGGCGCCAGCAACCGGAATGGAAGCGGAAATATTACAAAATCGCTGTGCAACTGGACCCGTGCCTCATTCGCCGGCTTGCGCGCGTCATCGATGAGTTCCGGCCGGATGTGGTCAATACCCATTCGCTGTCGGAACTGACACCGTTGATCTGGCCGATGATCCGCAAGCGCGGCATTCCCCTCGTCCACTCGCTGCATGATTTCACCAGCATGTGCACCAATGGTTCGCTGTTTCATGACGGGCATATCTGTGATGGCAGCAGCAAAAAATGCCGTGCCTTTTCCTATCTCCACCGGCGTTGCCAATGTTCGGTCGACGCCGTCGCCGGCGTTGGTCGCGATATCGTCGAGCGCCATGTGCGGGCCGGGTTTTTCACCCATGTACCTGAGAGCCGCCGTACCGTGATCTGGAACGCGATTTCAACGCCGGACGCGCCAAAACCGCGCACTGCCCGCGCGCCAGGAGCGCCGCTGGTCTTCGGTTATCTGGGACGTATCGAGGCGGCGAAAGGAGCGGACCTGCTGATCGAGGCTTTACGGTTCCTGCCTTCACAAGGCTGGCGACTGGTCATGGCGGGCCGGGCGCCCGATGGTATCAAAGCTTATCAGCAAAAAGCAGCAGGGCTCCCGGTCGAGTTTCCGGGTTATGTCGAGGCTAACAATTTCTTCGCCGGCATCGACTGCCTCATTGTCCCGCCTTTGTGGCCGGAAGCCTTCGGCCGCACCGTCGCCGAAGCCATTCTGCGCGGCGTGCCCGTCATCGGCGCCAATCTCGCCGGTGTTGCCGAACAGATCGGCCCGGAAAGACAGGAACGTCTTTTCGCACCGGGCAATGCCGCCGAACTCGCCGCACGCATGGCGGAAGCGATGCGCAATCCTGCCATGCTCACCGAAACGCCTGAAACGCGGGAACGAATTCGTCAGGGCGTCGCGCCTGAAGTAGTCGTCGCAGCTTACGAAAAGCTCTATTCGGATGTGCGCAGTGGCACTCAACCATAGGCCGGGTGTTGAGCCAGGAAGCCGCCTCTTCCTCTCCAACCGGAATCCCAATCGTCAGGCCTCAGCCTGAAAAAGCCGTGCATAGCTTTCGGCCGCTTTCTGCCACGAATATAATTTGCGGTTTTCATAACCCGCCTGGCGAAGCTTCCCTGCCAGTTCGGGATTTTCCAAAAGTCGTTCGAGGGCCGCAACAAGGCTTTGGGCGTCGGTTGGATCGAACGTCAGCGCCCCCTCGCCGGCGATCTCCGGTGTGGCGGAGCGATTGGAGCACACGACCGGGCATCCAAGTTGCTGCGCCTCCAGCACCGGCAGGCAGAACCCTTCATAGGTGGAAGGGACGCAAAGGCAGGCGGCGTGGCGGTAAAGTTCGGCCAGTTGGCGGTCGTCTATGCCCGAAAGCCGGATCAGCCGGTCCTTCAGGTCCGGATCAACCAGCATGTCGGCGATTTCCTCCGCCTCGTCACGACCTACATGCACGATATGCAGGTCCGGCCATTTTTTGCCGATCATGGCAAAGGCTTTGCCGAGAAGAGCGAAATTCTTGTTCGACGTCGCGTTTCCGACCGCCAATATGTAGCGACCGGCGATAGGGGACGCCGCATCAGCGGCATCGGGATCAACACTCAATGTGCTGTCGGAATAAATGGTGAGGCTTTTGGCCGCAGCAGCGGGATAAAAGCGCGCCAGATCTTTCCGCGTCGCCTCGGACACGCAGACGACCCGGTTCGAGCCGGCCATCATCAGCCTGAAGATGAAATCGGTCGTCAGGGTCGCCCGCCAGCCGATCTGCTCCGGAATGGTCTTGAAATAGAGATCATGAACGAGGGTGAGGCGCCGTTTGCCGCCCAGGGGACTTCCAAATGGATCGACATTAAACAGCACATCGATGCCATGCCGGCGGCACAGCGCAGGCAGCATGGCGGCCTGACGCAGCACGTCAAAAACCATGATGCGCGGCCGTGGCGTCTCCATGAGCTCCAGCCGGCTGTCACGTAGGCTTTTCGGCAGTTGCTCCCTCGTCCATGGCGAGCGCAGAATATAGTCGTCGGCCGTCTGCTCAAGCAGCCGCTCCAGCAGGCTGAAGGTCACGCGCGCCACACCGGAGGCCTTGCCGCCATATTGGCTCGGCATGTTTACGAGAATGCGCATTCTGGCCCTTCCGCCTGCCGGCATTGGCTATTTCTGTCAACCACGGGGCGAGACTACGCTGCCTCTGTCAGCAATGCGGAGACGGATCGACATGTCTCTTCCAGCGAGAAACGGTCGCTCACATCCTCCCGCCCGCTTTGTCCCAGCCTTTGCGCCAGAGCAGGATCAGACAGGATCGTACCAAGCGCCGCCGCCAGCGCCGCTGCATCCCCCGGCGGCACGAGAAGACCCGTTTCTCCGTCACGAATGATTTCAGTAACCCCACCACCACGCGTGGCGACGACCGGCCGGCCGCACATCATCGCCTCGACAACGACCCGGCCGAAGGGTTCGGCAACGATCGAGGTATGGGCAACCACATCCATCGACGCCATCAGTTCCGGCACATCCGAACGGAAACCAAGGAAGCGGACGCGATCATCCAGCCCCAGACGCGACGCCTGTTCGCGAATGCGCGCCTCATAGGCTTCTTGTCCGAAAAGGGCGCCACCAACGATAACGGCCTGCACACCCTCCATGGCGGCAAGAGCATCCAGAAACACATGCTGCCCTTTCCATTCGCTCAAACGGCCAAACAGGCCGACAAGCGGTTGCGGACCAAGGCCAAGCTCCGCTCGCAGCCGCACAGCCACATCGGGGTCACGAAGTTTTGCTTTTGCAGGGTCGAAGCCGTTGTAAACGATGCGAACCTTATCCGCTTCGCCACCGGCCTCGATGAACGCCCGGCCCGTCTCCTCGGAGTTGACCGCCACCAGCCTGGCGAAAATACGCGCAAATGCCAGCGAGGCCCGGCGGTTGGTGGCGCTGAAAGCCGGATCGGTGACGATGTCATGCAATATCCAGACGAGCGGCCGACGGCTAAGCTTCGCCGCCAGAGCACAGACAAAAAGCGCCTTTTGCGAATTGGCACAGATCACATCAAAATGTCTGGCTTCCCGGCTCAATTGCCAGGCAACCGCCATGACATCAGCCGCTCCGCGCGCCAGCGCGCCGAATGACGAGTTACGGCGGATCGACAGCATTTTCTCTCCGGCCGACAACATCACCGGCGGCCGCCCCGCCTCCGCCAGATCTTCCGCGGTGGCACCGCCACTGAGAAAACAGGCACGCCAGGAATGCGGTCCAGCCTTGACGAGGTCCGCCAGGAAAAGCTCGGCACCGCCCTTCTCTCCGGTATGACTGACAAAAAGAGCCGACGTCATCGCATTTCCCCTGCCGAATGCAGCCGCGCGCGGTGACTCTGCACTGGATTGCGGGAATGAGCGGCCGCCCCGTAACAAGAAATCACCTGTCGGAGCGCGACGAAAATATTTTCAACGGAAACCGCACAAAATTGCACGTTGCTAGATAAAACTACCAGAATTCAGACCTTTATTCATAATAAAATTCAATAACAACAAATATAAAAGTCAAATATTCTATTTTTATATTTACGCCAAAACCTGAGAACACTCAGCTGCGATCAGTTTTCTTTACTGTTCGCCGTTTCGCTGCCTGTGTCTTTTCCCCGCCCTTCGAGACCGGCTTATCCTGCGGCCAGACCTGGAGAACGAACGATGACACCGCTCAAAGACAACTTATGCATATATATGGTGCGAACGGAAGAGGTGGCAGCATGATCGGTGTAACGCTCGGTATCCGCCCGCAGAGCATCGGCGTCACCGGCTTTTCGGCCTCCGCACTTTCTCCCGTGCGCGCCCTGCTGAAGGCCGGTCGGAACGCCACGATCTTCGTGAACGGCGACAGCACCACTCATGCCGAAGCGGGACCGTTTCAGCAATTTGCCATGATGCTCGGCGATCTGCACGATGCGAAGGTGATACTATACCGCTGCGCGGAATGGGAGACGAACGCCACCACCGGGCCGAAGGCCTATGCGGATCCAGTCACCCTGCGCACCGGCAAGGGAGCAACGCGGACACTCTATCTCGCAACGCTGCCCGGCGGCATGGCGGTATATGCTGGCAGAGCAGCGCGCCGCGGCGCTGAAAATTCCCCGGCCCGATCTGTGTATCATGCATCATGGCCATAACATGCAGACCTTCGAAGTGCCGGGTGGCATCCTCGGTTCCGGCCGGTCCACCCTGCTCGGTCCGCTGGGCATGACCGAATGGCAATGACCAGCACACCACAGCTTATCACCACGCAGAACCCCCGGCGTGAGGGGACCGGTTACGACAAGGTCTATCAGGCAACCCTTGAGCTGGCCCGAGCACATCCAAACCTCACGCTGGTGGATACGCACGCCGCATTTCTGGCGAAAGGAAAAGACACCGCCCTTTACCCGGATAATATCCATCCAAACGATATAGGGTCCCGGCTTGTTGCCGCCAATCTCATCGGCAATGGTGATTTCATCGACTGGTCCAGCGCCATTCCGACGGGTTGGGGCCTGATTGCGCCGGGCTCCGCCATCAAAACCACAGAGGTTGTCTTTTCCTCATCGTTCGCCAGTTGCCTTGCCCTCTACGCAAATGGCAACCAGGCAGCCAGACTCACACGTTATTTCCGCAATTCGGAAGCAGCATCGTTGATTGGCAGGACCATTTCTTTCGCCGTGCTCTACAAAAACAACGAAAAGCAACGTCTCCCATATATCAACCTAGTCGCCAAAAGCGGCGGCGCAACCAGAACGATCTCATGCTCCGCCCTGCAATTCGGGCGCGGCAGTATCTCCGGCAACAGCGGCTGGATGTGGGCCGTTGCCAATGAAATCCCCATCGACGCCGATATCAGCCCGTCCGGATATAATTTCTACATCAGGATCCTTCCGGCATTCGGCACCAGCGCCCCTGCCTCGAATGAACCCGTTTACATTCAGCGTGTCATTGCTGTCGAAGGAGACTTGCCGAGAGGCAATCTGATCCCATGAAGAAACCGATAAAATATCTTGCGTGGCGACGTCATCAAGCCCACTAATGGTCACCATATTGTATTTATTGCCGCGCGGTAGCGCTGTCTCTACGGGACCGCTGAAATCCGTCGATAAAAAATAAAGGCCGCCAATGAAAAGACGAGCAAATGATGCGGCATCGCACCAACCCGCTTTACCGGGTTTTGTTTTTGCAATGCCGCTTTATCCTTCAAAAATAATCAATATTCCCGGCGTCTTTCTCGCGACATTCGTTTTTGCCATTGGTTTCTTCATTCAATGCAATGTTGTGACCAGCAATATTGGCCTACGTTTCCTCAACATCACCGACATGCTGGTGCTGATAACGCTGCCCGTCATAGCGCTACTTTACATTCGCTGCCTGACGCCCTCCATCGTCCTGTTTTACCTCCTGCCGCTGACGGTTCTTTTTGCCCTCACCACCCTCTTCGCCGACGCGCGGGGTGATGGCGAATTTTATACGACGGCGATGACCTATTTTTATGCGGTCTATTTTCTGTTCTTTGCCTATATGCTGTTCAGGGAAAACCTCCTCGAACTGTTCTGCTGGGGCATATTTGCAGGCTTCATAGCGGTGACGATCCTGCTTTTCCTGGACATCGTCATCCATGACCAGCTTGCCTCCCTCGGATTATCCTTCATGTTCGACGAGGCTGGCGTCCTGGAGCTTGCGGCAAAAGGTGAGATAACCCCATTGCTTTTGCGCGTCGAAAAGGCAGGCGGCATCTGGCCAGTGGGCAACACGGCTGGACCGGCCTTCGCGCTGGCCGGAGCGGCAGCCGCCTATGTCGCGGAACGGCAAAGACGGCCCGCGCTGTTTGCGGTGTTTTTGCTCATATATCTGGCTAGCTTCACGCTCACGCTCAACCGCTCTGGCGTGTTTGCCGTTCTCGCCATCGGGCTTTATTTCTACATCCGGAATTTTTCGATCAAGATGCTGCTCAGCACCTATCTCGGCTTTGCTTTGTGTGCCCTCGTCATTGCCGCCGTTCTGCCGCTCGGCGCTTTCGATTTTGCGGGAGAGGTTTTTTCAAAACGGTTCTTCGAGGATAGCAATAGCAGCAACAACCTGCATGAGCGGTGGGAGACGATCACCGGCGGTTTTCAGGTCATGTTCCAGCATCCCTTGGGCATAGGATTTACCGCTCGATATGAAGAGCTTGTCCGTATCGCGAAGATCGGCACCCCCCATAACGGCTTCATGGCCACTGCCTACGCTTCCGGCCTGGGATTTTGCTTGATGAGCGCCTTTGCGCTGTTTTATGCAATTTTCCGGAAACGCAAGGTCGGCTTTTTCGTCTATTCGGCAATCGGGATCATGATCGGCTATCAGTTCGAGGAGCTGAATTTCAATCCCGTCTTCATGGCCCATGTGGGACTTGCCCTCGCCTATGCCGCCATCGATCTGGACTTCAGGCTTTTCCTGAAAAACACGATGATGCGGATACTGGGAACGGCCTATGACGATCGTGACCGAGAGGAAAAAGGCATCATAGGGAATCCGGGTCTGAATACATTATTGTCCGATGGCAGATAACGGCGGAAAGACTCTCAGGTTGGTGGGCGTCTTATGCTCATTCCGGCACAGGCGTCAGGCAACGTCGATGATTTCGATCTCCCTGCCGGCGAGGCTGACCACGTCTCCGACCGTTTTCCCCATCAGTACCTTTGCAACGGGGGAAACATAGGACATCGTGCCCGCAGCAGGATCGGCCTCATCCTCGCCGACGATCCGGAACCGTTGCGTTCGACCATCATCGCGACTGAAGGTCACCAGGCTACCGAAGGCGACGACGCCATCCGCCTGCGGATCAGGCATCAGTTGTGCCGTGCGCACCCGTTCCGCGAAATATCGCATGTCCCGCAGGGGACTGGCCGAGAGGCGCCGTCTTTCATTGATGTCTTCGATGGCATTGGCCGCCTCGCAGGCTTGCCGCGCCAGCTGCAATTGCTGTTCCAGCGCCTTCAGCCCGGCCTGCGTCACCAGATTGAGATGAGGCGAGATCACCCGATCCGGCAGAACGGTTTCGGCTGCGGTTTCCGCACTGTCTTCCTTGGTAAAGGCTACGCTCAATTTTGACACTCCACTGCCGAGATGCCGCGCGGGCATCTTCCGAGCCAATCTTGCCATCGCCCACAGGGGCACGCCAAGACCACGCCGTTGGTTCAAAAACGGACATGTAACAGGCGGAACCGGCTGATGACAACGCGCCCGTTCAACAGCGCGATGCAACCAATAGGAAACATACCCCTCATAATTCGGCCTAACGAGAGGCTTTTTGCCCTGTTAGGGTGTGAAGCAGGGAGGAGTGAGGACACCAACGCGAACGGACAGGAGACGGTTCATGGCCCGCACAGTAGTGAATGCGCTTGGAGACACACTCTATTACAGCGGCAGTTCCACCGGATTTTTCTCCGCCACGGGTTCCGGACCCATGCTTGGCGGCACTACCGGCAATGATTCCATGTGGGGCGACAGTTCCGTAAACGTGACGATGGCGGGCGGCACCGGCGACGATATTTATTATCTCTATTCCAGCATCAATCGCGCCGTCGAAAACGCCGGTGAAGGCATCGACACCATCGATACCTGGATGAGCTATACCCTGCCCGAGAATTTCGAAAACCTGCGGGTAACGGGCGACGGGCGTTATGCCTTCGGCAATTCGCTCGATAATATCATCACCGGCGGATCGGGCAGCCAAACGATCGACGGCGGGGCCGGCAACGATGTGCTGATCGGCGGCGGCGGTGCAGACACCTTCGTTTTCACGAGCGGTAACGGCACGGATCTCATCATGGATTTCAGCGCCAATGACACGATCCGCCTCAATGGTTACGGCGTCACGTCTTTCGATCAGCTTGTCAATAACGCCACACAGCAGGGCAACGACCTCTGGCTCAATTTTTCGAATGGCGAAGCCGTCGTTCTTGCCGGGACCACCGTGGACGATCTTCAGGCCGATCAGTTCGAACTCAGCCTCGACAGATCGTCATTTACCCAGACCTTTGCCGATGAATTCGACGCGCTGTCGCTGCGCAGCGGCGGTCAGGGTATCTGGGATGCCAAATATTGGTGGGCGCCGGAAAAGGGAAGTTCGCTGACGGCTAATGGCGAGGCGCAATGGTACGTCAACCCCGCTTATGCCGGCACGGCGGAGGTCAATCCGTTCAGCGTTCAAAACGGCGTCCTGACCATCACGGCCGCGGAAACCGCGCAGGCGATCGCCGATGAAGTCGAGGGTTACGACTATACGTCCGGCATGCTGAACACCTATTCTTCCTTCAGCCAGACCTATGGTTATTTTGAAATCCGTGCGGATATGCCGACCGACCGGGGCGCCTGGCCGGCCTTCTGGCTCCTGCCGGAAGACGGATCCTGGCCGCCAGAACTCGATGTCATCGAAATGCGCGGCCAGAATCCCAACACGCTTATCATGTCTACCCATTCCAATGCCACCGGCGAGCAGACATCGGTCATCAACAATGTCAGCGTGCCGAGCACGGAGGGGTTTCACACTTACGGTGTCTTATGGGATGCTGAACATATCACCTGGTATTTCGACGATGTCGCCGTTGCCCAGACGGAGACGCCTGATGACATGCATGACCCCATGTATATGGTCGTCAACCTGGCCGTTGGCGGAATGGCGGGAACACCATCGGCCAGCGACTTCAGCGACGGCTCACAGATGATGATCGATTACATCAGGGTCTATTCGCTCTCCGACTGGGCGGCATGAATTAATTCACCGGCAGTCGTATTTGACTGCCGGTGTTCACATATCAACCCGTCGCGACTAAGCCCTGTGAGAGTGCATCACTCGGCAGCGAGCTGGGTGCGTGCAGCATTCAGCGACATCAGATGCCGCGCCGTTTCGAGGCTTGCCGGCTGCTCGGCGCGGTAACGGCGGCCGATTTCCATCATCAGCACGGTATCCGGCAGGAAGGTGAGTTCCGAGAAGATGTCCTGCCAGTCGATATCGCCCCAGCCGAGCGGCATATGCAGGTCGCCGATGCCCAACGCCGTGCTCTCCTGCGGGAAATAGGGCTCATAAAAGCCCTGCGGGCGGCCGAAGGAATCATGCACATGCAGGTGACCGGCAACCGGCGCCATGGCGCGAAGCTCGGTACGGAAGTCGAGGCCACGATAGGTGGATTCGAGATAGGCATGGCTGAAATCGATCAGCGCCACGACATTGTCGTGACCGAGAGCCTTCACCGTAGCAGCCACCTCGGTGGGCGTCTGGCGATATTGGCCGGATTCGGTGGAGAAGATGTTTTCAAGGGCAATACGCACGCCATAGGGCTTGCAGAATTCCGCCAGTTCGAAAAGCGCTTCCCGCTCACGGGCATCGGCATCGGCCCGTTCGGCAATCTGGTCGGCACGCAGCGCGCCGCTATGCTGAACGAGGATACCCGCACCGATACGATCGCAGAGAACGGCGAGCGCCTTGGCGGCATCGATCTGGTAACGACATGTCACCGGATCCATGAAATTGGACGACACCAGACCATGCACGGTGTAGCGGAAGCCAAACTGCTTTGCCAGCGCCACGAAACGCTCGGCGCGCTCCTCGATGATGCGGCCGCCGGCGATCAGGTCGAGGCTTGTCACCGCAATCTCAACGGTATCGCAGCCGATATCGGCAAGCGCGTGCAGATCGCTTTCGAGTGTGGTCAGTTCGCCGTCGTCCGAGCCGGCATTGAAGCCGGTACCTATAAGATTGCTCACGTCGTCATCTCCAGGGCTAAAAAGGTCATACGGGGCCGTGCGACAGCGCAACACGTCGTGCCGCATGGAAACAGGTCCGGCCGGTCGATTTTGACGTCGTCTATGCCGACCGACGCGATGTCGTCAGAAAAGTCCACGGTCGCCGCCGCTCGGTGGAAAGCGACGGGAACATGGTGATCGGTTTGCGTTGAAACCGATCATTCAATTAAGTTTCTTCATTTACAGCTTTATGACATTTCCGGGCGTGATGAACGGGATCTCCGCGAATACGCAGCGTCATCGGGAAAGAGCGCGCAAGAGGCTGTTGGGAAAGGCTGAAACCGGTGCCCGGTTCGTGAAGCGGCACCTGTTGCCGCGAACGCTGTAAATCTGGGATAACCAGGCGCCCGCGCGGCGTGGCGGCGGTGGCCCTGAGCGATCAGCGGACTGAAGACAGCGGTCTTCGGGCGAAAGCCATCAACCGAGATTATGGACCATGAAATAGATCAGCCAGCAATGTGCGATGGCCAATATCGCCCACGCCCATTTTGCGACCCTGATATCGGCATCGACAACCGTATTTCGTATTTCGAGCCTGCCCGGCGCAGCCTCCTCGAGCCGATCATCCAAAGCGGAAGGTGGCCGCGTCTGCGAAATCGGCTCACTGACAACGTAAAGCCTGTCGTTGCGCAGAAGTGGACGCGACACATCCTCAACGCTCTCCGCATCGGAAAGCGCACTGTCGCCGGAAGCACAGCCCACCGCCACAAGTTGCGGTGATATCCCCCTGTTACACACATTACCTCTATTGGGCATCATAATGTTCCACACAATAAAAATAAAAAAATTCAGGTGACATCCGGTAATGCCGCGCTTTACCGGGCATGCTGCGATATGCACGACCCCCGCCGCGTCAATCGCCCCTCTTTCTCCACGCCTTGCGCCCCTTGCGGCAAAGCGTCCCCACGATCAGGGAGCCAGCTTTTCCGGCAGGCCACGCCCGCCTGCGTAAGGTTTTGCCTCACGCTGGATCAGGAAGACGGACTTTTCCACCGGTAGCGGCTCGAGCGTCCGATAACGCTGAAACCGCCTGGAATATTCAAACCGGATGAGCCTGTCGTCGAACTTCCCCGCCAGAACGCGATAGCCGTTGACGAATTCATTCAGGATTTCCAGTTCTTCTCCCCACACCCAGCCGCCGTAAGACGTCCCTTCATTCGACCGCAGCACGATCTCGAAAAAATGCCCGCCTGCCACCAGCGGCATGCGAAAGAGAATATCGAGATTATCCTCGTCTTCCTCGTCGCCTTTTTCCACCGATAGTCTGGCATGGGCGACCTTCGCATGAACAAGCGCCGAAACCGGATAAAAAGGCCGGCCCTTGAACCACATGAATTCACTGACCGCATAACCGACATCGTCGGCACGCTGGTAAGGTTCGGTACGCGGCTCGAACGCCATGTAGCTTCCGTTAAACGCGATCACTGTCGAAAAATCCCGATGCCTGCCCGCCGCATATCCGCTGTTTTCCGCCCGTCATTCATTCTTCTGTTTCCGACAATAGACAGGCCGCGTCACACCAGCGTCAAATGGAACGCTATGATGACTTTCAATTTCCCGAGCACATTGTTAGATGATGTTTCATGAGGGGACGAACGTGGCTGGGAACGCTGAACTGATACCGATCCGGCTATTTGGCACCCCGCGCTGCGAAGCGGTGCGGGACGCATTTTTTCCGTCCAAGGGATTTGCCCTCACCGCCGCCCTGATCCTTGCCCCGAACCAGTCGCTTTCCCGCCAGCACGCCGCATCGCTGCTGTGGGAAAATGTCGAGCAGAAACGAGCGCTTGGCAACTTGCGGCAGCTCATCCTGCGCCTGCAGAAACTTCCCAATGAAGATGACGCCATCCTTCTGACCGAAGGGAACGATCTGAAGGCCGGAGCGCTGGCACAGCGCACCGATCTTGCCATCTTCCTGGCTGGCGCAAGAGCCGAGGACCCGATGCGGCGGCTCAATGCCCTGCTCGAATTCGGCGGTGATCTGCTGGAGGGTCTGGAGGCCGGGCAGGATCATCTCTACCTGTGACTGCTTTCGGAGCGCCGTCGCCTCAAGGACCTATTCTTTTCGAGCTATACCCAGCTGCTGGAGGAATTGACCCGGTTTGGGCGTGCGAGTTCCAACGACATTGCCAGACTGGCAGAATGCGCCTGCAAGATCGAGCCGGAGCGCGAGGAAACCTACCGCGCCGCCATGGCGGCCTATGCGCGAATAGGCAATATCAGCGCCTGCGAAGGCATGTATCAGCTTCTGATGGAACAGCTTCGTCAGGAGGCCCGCTCGCCGGAAGCGGAAACCGTGGCCCTGAAACGGCGGATACAGAGCCTTGCCGCAACGATAACCGGCCCGGCGGAGCCGGAAGAAGGCAGCCGCCGAAAAACATTGGCAAAACCGCGTGTTGCATTCATTCGCCCGACCCGGGTAGACGGGCAGCCGGTCCCCACGATCATGCATGCCTTTGTCGAGGATGTTGCCAACAGCCTCGTCCGATACCGCACCTTCACCGTGCTTTCGCCGCACAGCACCTTTGCGCTGGCCCATGACCGGGTAGACGACAGTTACGCCATGCTGCGGGCGGATTACCGCATCATCTCCACGGTCTTCGACGACAGCCGCATGTCCGTTGCGCTGATCGAGGATGCGAGCGGCGAAATCGTCTGGTCGCTGGAGGCGGTGCTGACAGAGCGGCATATCCACGCCGCCTTCCGGCTGCTCTCCAAACAGGTGGCGGCAGCACTTGCCCGCGAAATCGAGCGGCTGCAGGTGGAGCCCGACCGTAACCACAGCGGCGAAGCCTACCGGCAATTGCTGGAGGGGCAGCAGCTTCTGCGCGGCAAATGCGACCTGCCGCTTCTCAGGAGAGCACGCTCCCTGTTCCGCAAGGCGGTCGATCTCGACCACAGCCTGGCGGTCGCCCGCGCCCGGGTGGCGCAGAGCCTGCAGCTGGAATGGCTGATGCTGGGGGGCAATGACCCCCACCTGCTGCATCGCGCCAAGGCGGAGGCCGATGCCTCCGTCGAGATCGATCCGGCACTTGGCGTCGGGCACTGGATGTGCGCCGTCGTGGCGCTCTACCAGCGGGATTTTGACATATCCGCCGAAAAATTCTTCGAGGCGGAGGCGCTGGCGCCCAACTCCGCCGATCTTCTCCTGCAGCACGCCGATGCGCTCGCCCATTTTGGCGATGCGGAAATTGCCTGGAACAAGTTTCAGCAGGCCATCGACCTCAATCCGCTGGCCCCGGACATCTATTGGTGGGCCGGTGCCAGCATCGCCTTCAAACGTCAGGATTACGGCACGGCGGTGGAACTGTGCGGGCGGATGGAAAATGACGAACCGGCGCTGCGCGTTCTGACCGCAAGCCACGCCCTGCATGGCGATTTGCTCGCCGCCCGCGAAAGCGGCAGCAGGCTTCAGGAAAACTATCCGGGTATGACGGCAAGGGAGATCAGCAGCCTGTCTCCGGACCGAGACCCGATAGCGAATGAACGATTCTATCACGCACTTCGATTAGCCGGGATCAAATAGGAGATATTATGTCCTCGCATTTCTTCATTGTCGGAAAAAAGGGTTTTGGCGTTCTTTTCATTCGCACGGCGCCGCTTCGGGTTGCGTCCGTATCGCATGAAACGATTGCCGCTTATGAAGCCAGCCATCCGGGCGTGGACGGTTACGCCCGCGTGGCTGCCGCCGCGAAGTCCATGCTCGTTCGCCAGGACGGCGAGCAGGAAACGGAACTGGATCAGGTGCAGATTCAGGGCATCGAAGCCCTCGTCGCCGGCGGCGCCGTGGTTTCCGAAGCCGATTTCGCCTTCATCGGCGAAGTGGTCGATGCCGGCTGGGACTTCAACCGCATGGTGCAGGCACCGATCGAAGCGGCTCTGAAGGCTGTCGGCCCGGCGGGTTCCGTCACCGGCGAACTGTTCGACGCCATCCTTGCCGACGACAGCAACACGGCGCGCTGATGACGGCCCTCTTGCCTTGACCGGCGCCGATGCTCCCATGTCAGCGACCGCGGCTTCAGGGCAAGCAGACGCTTCATTTTTCGATCCCGGACTGCTTCGGCGGTTCGGGATTACACGCGTCGGCGATGTGACCGGTCTCGACATCATCGGCGTCCCCGTCTGGTTTGCGGCCCGACCCAATTCGCGCGGCCTCTCCGTCTCGCAGGGCAAGGGGCTTGTTGCCGACCAGGCCCGGCTATCGGCGATCATGGAAGCGATCGAAGGCGCGGTTGCCGAAGAAACCCGCAGACACGTTGCGGCTTTCGGCTCCATCGAGGAGATGCGGAACAAAGGCATCCCGCTCATTCCCTTCGAAACCGTCGGCCGGATCGATCCGGACGCTCTCGATCTGCGCAGGGAGCGCGCCTGGGTGAAGGGAACCTCGATTCGCCGGCAGCAGGAGGTCTTTGCCCCTTACGAACTCATCGGCATGGACTTCCGTGCGGACTTCCCATGGGACCGGCAGGCCTTCCGCATGAGCTCGCAAGGGCTCGCGGCCGGGTTCGACCAGGATCATGCGATTCTCCATGCCCTGCTCGAACTCATTGAAAACGACGCCAGCTTTCTCGTCGATACGTTCGAAACGCGCGCCATAACGCCGCAACCGTTTCTCTTTCCGGCAGGAATGGACTCGCTCCTCGATGATCTCATTCAACATCTTTCGAATATCGGCCTGCCGCCGTCCTTCTTCGATCTGACGAATGCGCTCGGCGTGCCGGTAGTGATGGCGAGCCTGCCCCGCTCGCTTCAGGCTGAGGACGGTCCGGCCACCCGCAGCGCCGCGGGTGCGGCCTGCCGCCCGAACACCCACGCCGCCGCCATGGCCGCGCTGCTGGAGGCGATCCAGTCGCGGCTGACTGATATCAGCGGCGCTAGGGACGACCTCTCCCCGCTGCGCTATCAACGCGACCTGTCAACATCGGGCCCCACGGCCTCCCGTGCGCAGCCGTTGCGGCAGATGCCAGCCGATCTCAATTTTCCAGAAAGCGATCTATCTCTGCCGCCATGGCGCCAGCTGGCGGAGCACCTTTTCGCCCGCGGTATCGAGGATATCCATGTCTTTCCGCTGGAAACGGAGGTCTCCGGCCTGCATGTTGTCAGGGTTCTGGCCAGCGGCCTCGCCCCGGCCGGCGGCGGCCTGCAACACATCTCGCCACGCACGCTCGATCACCTTTTAAATCTTGGAGGTACCTGATGCAGCCGGTGGTTTTTGCAGGACCGTCCATCCACGGCATTGCAGATGAACATCTCTCCGGCCTCGATCGTCGCGGACCGGCGGCCTGCGGTGATATTTTCGATGCGGTGCGGCAAGGTGCGCGGGCGATCGGGCTGATCGACGGTCTCTACGGCGATTGCGCCGCCGTATGGCACAAGGAAATCCTGTTTGCATTGTCGAGCGGTATCGCGGTTTTCGGCGCCGCCAGCATGGGGGCGCTGAGGGCGGCGGAATGTGAAGCCTTCGGCATGATCGGCATAGGCGATATCTTCGAAGCCTATCGCGACAGCCACCGTGTTTCCGATGCTGACGTGGCGGTGAGCCACGCGCCCGGCGAACTCGGCTACCGCCCGCTGACGATCGCTCTGGTCGATGCCGAGGCCACGCTCGCCGCCTGCGGTGATGCAGTCACCCCGGAGGAATATGAAGCGCTCGTCTCTGCCGCGCGCACCCTGCATTTTACCCGTAGGACCTGGCGCGCCATCACCGTTGAAGCGGGTCTCGGCTCCGCAACAGCAAATCTGCTCGCCGCCCATGCGGTATCCGCCAAACGAAACGATGCAGCCAGACTTCTGGCGGCGCTCAAGGGGGAGCCATTGCCATCCCCGGTGCCGCAATCGTGGAAACTGCAGAACACCCTGTTTTTCCAGCAATTGGCTGCACGGCGGGTAGCGGGAGAAGAAGCGTCTTGACCATCGCCGGTTCCCCGCCACTGGTGCCCGATTGTGGCGGTTTGATCCGCACGGTCGCGCTGGCATTGCCGGCCGCTTTTTTTGCTAAAAGCGGGGTAGAGGGCACCGTTTCGCCGCTCATCCCAATCGGTAACCTGCTCTCGGCCCTGCCTTCTGATATCATTTCCATTCTTGTGATCGATAGCGCCTCTCTTGCCTCGGCACGAAACTGGCTCTCCAGCCTGCCAATCCGCTGCATCTCCGAACTTGTGCCCCTCTCTGGAAACGACAACATCCCGCATCCGTGGATACAGGACATGTTCCATGTGCGGGCAAGCGATCGCGGACGGGGAGCGGCACCGGAACTTGTCCTGGCGGCGGAAAATAGGGTCGGCCCTGGTCTGGCCGAGCATCTCGGAGCGGCAATCACGCATTCGGATGTAACCCTGGCAGGCGGCAACCAGCTTATTGGCGCGGATTTTCGGCTGGTGGGCCATTCCAGCCTTGTTGAAAACAGCGGGATCGGAAGGACGACGGCCGTCTCCGCACATCGGCGGCGGAAAATTGAAGGTCTCGACGGCAGAAGCGTGCATAGTTTCGGGTACAGGCCGCAAGACCTCAGCAATGTCCCCTTCGATCTTCTGGCGATACCGGTCGACCCGGCAGCACTCGAGGGAAAGATGCACCAGTGCGGTTTCCACGTCGATCAGTTCGTTTCCGTTACCGGTCTCGAACACGGTGGCCGTCCGCTCCTGCTCGTCGCCGATCCTGTCGCGCATGGTGGATGTAATGTCCGTGTTGCAACCGAGCTGAAACGAAAACTGGACGCCTCGGCCCTCTCGCTTGCACGGCAGGGTTTTGCGATTGAACGCAACCCCATTCCGGTTGCGCCTGCTATCGATACCAATAAATGCCTGCCCAGACTTTACAACAATGTCGTTCTTGAAAATGTCACACGTTCCGGTCAGAAACGGCCATTCGTCTGGATTCCGCATTTCGGCGATACTGAAACGCTTGAGGAGTTCGATACGGTGAACCGGAAAATCTGGGACGGGCTGGGCTTTCAGCCTATTGGCGTAGCTGGATGGAGCCACCTTTCAAGCCGCAACGGCGCGTTGCGCTGTGCAATAAAGATCGTCGATCGCGATTCAGACACAAGATTATGAATGGAAAACCCTGGCGCTTTGTCAATAAAGGTTCACAATACCCGTGGAAATTGTATTGAATGTATACCTTCAACAATATTAATTGACGATCATCGAATTTAATAACCTCAACAGGAGGATTTTGTAATGCAAGCCAAACTACCCAGCCCGATCGATGTCCATGTGGGCACGCAGATCAGAATGCGCCGCAAATCGCTTGGCATGAGCCAGAGTGCGCTGGCCGGGCGACTGGGCATCACTTTCCAGCAGGTCCAGAAGTATGAAAAGGGCGCCAACCGCGTCGGCGCGTCCCGTCTGCAGGCCATCGCGTCGATCCTCGGCGTGGATGTCAGCTCCCTGTTCGCCAATGCCACGCCCGATGGCGACCCCGCCAACCCGGCGCTCGGCACGATCAATGCCATGCAGAGCTTCGTGGCTTCAAATGAGGGCTTCTCGCTCAACCAGGCGTTTTCGCGTATCAAGAGTTCGACCGTGCGCAGAAGCATCGTTGCCCTCGTGACATCGCTCGCCGCGAGCGAAACGGCTGAAAATGCCGGCACGCCGACGGACAAAAGCGACGATTGACGCAGGTGTGACGCTCGCGTGACGCTCGATGTGGTCGAAAATGAATAACGCGGGATCAACGCGTTTTCATACTGTCGACTGTCGAGAGGGAAATCATGGTGGCGTCTACCACAGCAATAGTTGAAGAGGACAATGCGGACGAGATTCTGGCGCTCGGGCGGATGGTTTCCTATCTCTGCCAGCGCTCCAAATCTCTGGAACTGGGCATGTCGACCTATTTTCTGGAAATGGCATTGTTATCGCTGGCCCAGGACATCAATCAGCACGGTTTGCCACAGGCCGGCGCAGAGATGAACGGCAGCGGTTTCGCACACGCCGAACTACATTAAAACGACCGCATTTTAAACGACCGCGTCTGCAATTGCGCAGAGCCGCAGACATTTTTCGTCTGCGGTTCCGGCTGGGCTGAAACACACCGGACGCATATATTTTATAATCAACCCCAAGAACTTTTGTTCCTAGCGTTTGTCGAGGCCCGGTTTTTACCGGGCCTCGATTTATATCGGAAGTAAAGACTGCCAAATCCCGTCATCAGGAGACGACCGCGCCCGGACCCGCCACCGCGCCTGCCGGTACCTTGCCCAGAATGATCATACCGAGAACCTCGTCTTTGGTGACATCTTCGGTTCGCGCATGACCGACCACCTTGCCGTTTTTCATGACGAACACCCGGTCGGCAAGATCGAAGACGTCATGGATATCGTGGCTGATGAGGAAGATGCCGATGCCCTGCCGTTTCAGTTCCTTGACGAGATCCCCCACCTGCGCCGTTTCCTGCGGCCCGAGCGCTGCCGTCGGCTCATCCATGATGAGGATACGGGCGTCGAACAGAATAACGCGGGCAATGGCGACCGACTGGCGCTGACCGCCTGAGAGCGCCTTCACCGGCTCCTTGAATCGCCGGAAATTGGGGTTGAGGCGTCCCATCACCTCGCGAGCCGAGGCTTCCATGGCGACATCGTCAAGCGTGCCCCATTTCGTCTTCAGCTCGCGGCCGAGATAAAGATTGGCCGCCGCATCGACATTATCGGCCACCGCCAGCGTCTGGTAGATGGTTTCGATGCCGTATTTCTTGGCGTCGCGGGGATTGCGGATATCCGCATCCTCGCCATTGATGAGGATTTCGCCCCCATCGCGCCTATATGCGCCGGACAATATCTTGATGAGCGTCGATTTGCCCGCGCCGTTATGGCCGAGAAGGGCTACCACCTCGCCGGGGAAAAGATCGACTGAGGCGTTTTCCACCGCATGGATACCGCCGAAGGAAATGGAAATATTGCGCATTTCCACGAGGGGCGTGACTTGGTCCGTCATTGGAGTTCTCCTCGGTTCTTACTTGGCGCGGGCGCGGTAGATGGTGTCGAGCCAGACGGCGACGACCAGGACCACACCGACGACGATGCGCTGGAAGGGCGTATCGATGCCCACCAGCACCATGCCGGATTGCAGCGATTGCATGACGAGCGCGCCGAGCATCGCGCCCGCTATGGTGCCGACGCCGCCGGCAAGCGAGGTGCCGCCGATGACCGCGGCCGCGATCGTATAAAGTTCGTCAAGTTCACCCTGGGCATTGGTGGCCGCGTTGAGGCGGGCCGTCGAGATTGCCGCGGCGATGGCGCACAGAACGCCCATCAGCGTGAATATCTTCACCGTGACCCAGCGGGTCTTGATGCCGGCCAGTTCCGCCGCTTCCGGGTTGCCGCCGATGGCGAAAACATAACGTCCGAAGCGCAGCCTCGTCGCGATGAAGGTCATGACGGCACCGACTGCGAGCGCCATCAGCACAGGAATGGCAATGCCGTGCGGAATGAACAGGCCGCCATCCGGCCAGGCTATGCCATTGGCATCGGCATAGTTGCGGGCGATGTTGATCGGCCAGGGATAGCTGTTGACGACAGCCACGAAACCGACGACGACGAAGCAGCCAAGCGCCACCAGGAAATATTCCGCCCAGACGGGCCGCAGCGGAAAGCCGAAACGGCGGCGCTGGTGACGGGAATTGAGGATCGCCGCGACAATGGCGACGCAGGCGACGATGGCTGCGATCCAGCTCCATGTCGCGCCGATCGATCCGCTGGTGCCGCCGCCCATCAGGCGGAAGGTGGAATCCATCGGTGCCACGGTGCGGCCGCTGGTAACGAACCACGTGCCACCACGCCAGACCAGCAGACCGCCAAGTGTGACGATGAAGGACGGTACGTTGAGGAAGGCGATGATCGAGCCCTGCAGCATGCCGATGGCGCCGCCGACGAGAATACCGACCAGAAGCGTGACGATCCATGTCGCCCAATGTTCGAAGCCGAGGATTTGCGGCAGGATTTCCGCCTGCATGACACCCATGATCATGCCGGAAAAACCGAGGATCGACCCGACCGACAGATCGATGTTGCGGGTAACGATGACAAGCACCATGCCTGTCGCCATCACCGCGACCGAAGCGGTCTGGACAGAGAGGTTCCAGAGGTTTCTCGGCGTCAGGAACAGTCCACCCGAAAGAATATGGAAACCGATCCAGATCAGAAGAAGCGCGCCGACCATGCCAAGCAGCCGCGTATCGAGCTCCGTAGCACTGATGAAACGCGAAATAGAGCCGGTCTTTTCCGTCTTGGGGGACGTCGTGGAATTGGATTGTGTCATGTCGGCCATGGACTGCCGGTCCTCCTTACATCTTAAAGGCGCCGCGCCACCTGTTCGTGACGCGGCGCCCAAACATCAACCTAACGGTCTCAGTTGCAGGCCTTGACGGATCCGGCCTTCACACCCTGGCAGGCCGTTTCCTTCTTGATCCAGCCGGCGTCGATGACAGTGCCGAGATTGTCCTTGGTGATGGCGATCGGCTTGAGGAAGACCGACTGCATCGTGACCTTCTTCGGCCCGCCATCAAAGGCGGTGACGCCCTTGATCTCGGTCATCTTCTTGCCGCCGGCCAATGCAAGCGCGATGCCGGCCGCTTCCTTGCCGAGTTCGCGGCTGTCCTTCCAGACGGATACCGTCTGCGTGCCTAGCGCAACGCGATTGAGCGCGGCGAAGTCAGCGTCCTGACCGGACACCGGAACCGAACCCGCCATGCCCTGCGCGGCGAGAGCGGCGATTGCACCACCGGCCGTGCCATCGTTCGAGGCGACGACCGCATCGACCTTGTTGTTGTTCTTGGTCAGGAACTGCTCCATGTTCTTCTGGGCATTTTCCGGCTTCCAGCCATCGGTATAGGCTTCGCCGACATTCTTGATCTTGCCTGACGACATGGCGGCCTTCAGCACTTCCTGCTGGCCGGCAAAAAGGAAGTCCGCATTCGGGTCGGAAGACGAGCCCTTGATGAAGACGTAGTTGCCTTCCGGCTTGACCTTGAACACTTCGGCGGCCTGCAGTCGACCGACTTCTTTGTTGTCGAAGGTGATGTAGAAGGCGCTCTTGTTTTCGATCAGGCGGTCATAACCGACAACCGGAATACCCTCGGCAACGGCCTTTTCAACGGCCGGGCCAATCGCGTCGCTGTCCTGCGCCAGGATGATCAGCGCGTTGGCGCCCTGGGAAATCAGCGATTCCACGTCAGTCAACTGCTTTGCGGCGGACGACTGCGCATCGGCGGAGATGTATTTCGCACCGGCCTTGTCGAGCGCTGCCTTGATGGCCGCCTCATCTGTTTTCCAGCGTTCTTCCTGGAAATTCGACCAGGAAACGCCAACGACGAGATCAGCCGCAATGGCGGCAGTGTGCAGGGAAACGAGTACAGCCGTACCCGCCAAAAGCTTGGCAAATGAATTCATGATGTCCTCCCGGTAGGGGCGAAGCCCCGCACCTCCATGCAGGGAAAACGCCCGGAAAAAGCTGTCGGTCTCTGTGGTTTCACAATTTTCTCGACAGTCGAGAAAATTAATGTCAGAGATTCCCCATGCTGTCAACAACGGCTGCGGGCAGCATCCGGGTGCCTTGATCTTGCTCGTGGCATGCGCCATCAGAGGGGATAAGCACGACAGGAAAAAAGGCCGTTCAGGGAGCATGCCCCAGCCCATGTCCGCCATTGCAAGCACGGAACTGGTGCGCCAGAAAAACAGTCTATCGGTGATGGCGGCATTGCGCCTTTATCGCAGCCTGTCCCACACGGACATGTCGTCCTTCACCGGTCTCGCCTCTGCCACCGTCTCCGTCATCACCACCGATCTGGAACGGACTGGCCTCATCCTGCGTAAGGAACAGATCGCCGCTGCCGGCCGCGGACGGCCGCGCATCCTCTTTGCACCTAACGGCGCCTTCTGCCACGTCGCGATCATCATCATCTCGTCCGACAGCGTGCAATATTCACTGGTCGATTATGCCGGCAAGCTGGTGGACCGTTTCACCGAGCAGAGAATCACGGCTGAAAAAGGTTCGTTCGGCGGCTCGATCCTCTCAGGCCTCGCAAGGCTTGCAGACCGCTCGCGCATCGACCGGCACGATATTCTTCAGGTGTCGATCAGCAGCAAGGGGCTTGTGGACGCGGCAGCAGCAGTGCTCGTCTGGTCTCCGGTGCTCGGCACCGAAAAGATAGATTTCCAGCAATTGATTTCGCAGGACGGTCGCATCCGCGTGACGCTGAACAACGAAACGCTGCTGGCCGCAAAAGCCATCTGGATGCGAGAGCAGGCAAAAGACGGCCCAAAACCGGAAGCCCTCGTCACCCTGTCGCTCGGCCACAGCATCGGTCTCGGCATTGCCCGCTCCGGAGCCAGCACAATCGAGGTCAGCGCCCCCAATTTCGGCCATATGCTGCATCTCGCCGATGGCGCTTTGTGCCGTTGCGGCACCAGAGGCTGTATCGAGGCCTATTCGGGCTTCTACGCCATCCTACGCTCGGCTTTTGAAGCACCGCCGCAGGCGGAGCCGGCAAAATTCGTACCTGTCGCAGAGGTGGACAAGATCGCCGCTTCAGCCCGCGCCGGCGCGCGCATGGCCCGCTTCGCCTTCCGCACCGCCGGCCTTGCGCTCGGCAACGGCCTTTCGCGCCTGTTCAGCCTGCATGGCCATATGCCGGTCTTCATCACCGGAACCGGCACACGTTATTTCGATCTTCTGGAAAGCGGCCTGCGCGACGGGCTTGCCCAATCGCAGGCCGTCCGTTTCGGCGGCATGCCCAAAATCACCATCGCCCCCAACGAGCCGGAACTGGTGTTCGAAGGCCACATGGAACACGCACTTTCCGCCGCCGATGATTACATTCTGAGCGCCGAAGGCGCTCAGAAACCGGTGCGGAATTAGGGAACATGAGAGGCCGGCCGGCGGGTACTCAGGCCCGCTGCGCCATGGCTTCCGGCTTTTCCCTGATACCTGTCAGCACAGCCACGAATTCGTCGAGAGCGGCGGCTTCGTCCTTGCTCAAACGCAGGCCCTGTTTTGTGCGGCGCCAGAGAATATCCTCGGCTGAAAAGGCCCATTCATTTTCCACCAGCCAGCGCACTTCACATTCGTAGACGGTGCCGCCGAAATGCCGGCCAAGGCCGGAAATATCGGTGGCGGCGCCGAGCAGGTTCGCTGCTTTCGTGCCATAGTTTTTGACGAGCCGGTCGGCATGGCGTTCGTCCAGGAAGGGATAACGCGAGAGAAGCGTCTTCACCTGCGCGTCAAATCGTTGAACGCCGAAATCGCCGCCCGGTAGATGCGAGCCCGCCGTCCACGGCTTGCCTTTTTCACCGATTGCCGTGCCGATCTTTTCCAGCGCGTGTTCCGCCAGCCGGCGGTAGGTGGTGAGCTTGCCGCCGAAAATATTGAGGAGCGGCGCTTCGCCTTCGGCTTGCTCCACCTTCAGCACGTAATCGCGGGTGGCTTCCTGCGCTTTCGAAGCGCCATCATCAAAGAGCGGCCGCACGCCGGAATAGGTCCAGACGATATCGTCCGGGCGCACCGGCTCGCTGAAATAGTCGCTCGCCGCATTGCAGAGATACGAGATTTCCTCCTCGGAAATGCGCACCTTGGCCGGATCGCCCTTGTAGTCGCGATCCGTGGTGCCGATCAGGGTGAAATCCTGTTCATAGGGGATGGCGAAGATGATGCGGTTGTCCGGGTTCTGGAAGAAATAGGCGCGCGGATCGGAGAATTTCCGGCGCACGATGATGTGGCTGCCCTGCACCAGGCGGACATTGTGCACGTCATTGCGGCCGAACACGCCTGACAGCACATTGTCCACCCAGGGACCGGCGGCATTGACCAGCATGCGGGCCTTGTGCATGGCCGGCCGGCCGGTTTTTTCGTCCAGCGTCTCGATGAGCCACAGCCCGCCTTCGCGCCGCGCCGAAACGACCCGTGTGCGGTTCATGATCGTCGCGCCACGATCCGCCGCATCGCGTGCATTGAGAACCACGAAACGGGCATCATCCACCCAGCCGTCGGAATATTCGAAAGCCTTGGCGAAAACAGGCTTCAGCGGTTTGCCAGCCGGGTCCTTGCGAAGATCGAGCGTCCGCGTCGGCGGCAAGAGCTTGCGGCCGCCGAGATTGTCATAAAGAAACAGGCCGAGCCGGACCATCCATGATGGACGCACGCCGCCCTTCTGCACGGGCAGGATGAAACGCATGGGCCAGATGACATGCGGCGCCATGGCCCAGAGGATTTCCCGTTCCATCAGCGCCTCGCGTACTAGGCGGAATTCATAATGTTCGAGGTAACGCAAGCCGCCATGGATGAGCTTGGTGGCCGCTGACGAGGTGCCAGAGGCAAAATCGCCCTTTTCCGCAAGCGCCACTGAATACCCCCTGCCCACCGCATCGCGGGCAATGCCGCAGCCATTGATGCCGCCACCGATGACAAAAAGATCGAAAATGTTGTTTTCGCCGGACATGAAGCCTCCGCGACAATGCAAGGGAAAAACCCCTTTATGGAAAGACAACTACATAAAAGCGAAAACAAAACGAATGTCAAAAGAAAATAAACGAACCAGAAAGGCGCAAGTGAAAGCGCCGCCGTGAGCGGTGCCCCACAGGGTCAGTCTCCTAGGAGATTTATGTTTCAGCCGTGTGTCTGCGAAACCTGCTCAAGTTCGTAAAGCACGCCGCCCATATCCTTCGGATGCAGGAAAAGGACTGGATTGCCATGCGCACCGATCTTCGGTTCGCCATCGCCGAGGATACGGACGCCTTTTTTGAGGAGATCATCGCGCGCTGCCAGAATATCCGGCACCTCGAAGCAGAGATGATGCGTGCCGCCGCCCGGATTCCGCTCGAGAAAAGCGGCAATCGGCGAATTCTCCCCGAGCGGATGAAGCAGTTCGATCTTGGTATTGTCAGCCGCAATGAACACCACCGTCACGCCGTGTTCCGGCAACGCTTGCGGCTCGGAAACCTGTGCGCCGAGCGCCCTGTATCGCGAAACGGCGGCATCGAGATCAGGCACGGCAAGGGCGACGTGGTTCAATCTTCCGAACATGCTTGCCAACCCCTCACGCATTTCGCCTGATGCCCTCGAGCAGGTCGAGCACCTTGTTGGCCGCGTCCATGACATTGGTGCCGGGGCCGAAAATGGCCGCGACACCGTGGTCGAGCAGGAACTGATAATCCTGACGCGGAATAACGCCACCGACAACGACGATGATATCTTCCGCACCCTTCTGTTTCAGCGCCTCGACCAGCTGCGGCGCAAGCGTCTTGTGACCCGCCGCGAGCGACGACATGCCGACCACATGCACCTTGTTCTGAACGGCGAGATCGGCCGCCTCCGCCGGCGTCTGAAACAGCGGCCCGGCCAGCACATCGAACCCGATATCGCCGAAGGCGGAGGCAATGACCTTCGCGCCACGATCGTGCCCGTCCTGCCCAAGCTTGGCGACCATGATGCGCGGCTTCTTCCCGATCCTTTCCGCGACGCCGGAGAGCCGGGCGGAGAGAGTGGCAAGCTCCGGTTCATCCTTATAGGCCTCGCCGTAGATATCGCTCACCACTTCCGGCACGGCGGCGTGGTCGCCGAAGGCCACACGCAGCGCGTCGGAAATCTCGCCTACCGTGGCGCGGGCACGGGAAGCGACGACGGCGGCTTCGAGAATATTGCCCTTGCCGCTGCGGGCGATTTCGGAAAGCGCTTCCAAAGCGGCGGTCGCTTCCTTGCCGTCGCGGCGGCGGCGCGTCTCCTCGATGCGGCGGATCTGTGCGGCGCGTACGGCGGCGTTATCGATGTCGAGAACGTCGATATCCTCTTCCGTTTCCAACCGGTAACGGTTGACGCCGACGATGACCTCCTCGCCCTTGTCCACAGCCGCCTGCCGGCGTGTCGCCGCTTCCTCGATCAGCCGTTTCGGCAGGCCGTCCGCCACCGCCTTGGTCATGCCGCCAAGCGTCTCGACTTCCTCGATCAACGCCCACGCCTTTTCAGCCAGTTCATCGGTCAGGCTTTCGACATAATAGGAGCCGGCCAGCGGGTCGACGACCTTCGTCACGCCGGTCTCGTGCTGGAGGATCAGCTGGGTATTACGGGCGATGCGGGCGGAAAATTCCGTCGGCAGGGCAATCGCCTCATCGAAGGAATTGGTGTGCAGCGACTGCGTGCCGCCGAGCACGGCGGACATAGCCTCGAAAGCGGTGCGGACAATGTTGTTATAGGGGTCCTGCTCCTGCAACGAGACGCCGGAGGTCTGACAATGAGTGCGCAACATCAGCGATGACGCCTTCTGCGGCTTGAATTCCTCCATGATGCGCGACCACAGCAGGCGCGCGGCGCGCAGCTTCGCCGCCTCCATAAAGAAATTCATGCCGATGGCGAAGAAGAACGACAGGCGGCCGGCAAAATCATCGACATTCAGCCCCTTGGCGAGGGCCGCCCGCACATATTCCCTACCATCGGCCAGGGTGAAGGCAAGCTCCTGCACCAGCGTCGCGCCGGCTTCCTGCATGTGATAGCCGGAAATGGAAATGGAGTTGAATTTCGGCATCTCTTTGGCCGTATATTCGATGATGTCGGCGATGATCCGCATCGAGGGTTCGGGCGGATAGATATAGGTGTTGCGGACCATGAACTCTTTCAGGATATCGTTCTGAATGGTGCCGGAAAGCGCAGCGCGCGGAACGCCCTGCTCCTCCCCCGCTACGATGAAATTGGCGAGCACCGGAATGACGGCGCCATTCATGGTCATCGATACCGAGACTTTTTCGAGGGGGATGCCGTCGAACAGGATTTTCATGTCCTCGACGCTGTCGATCGCCACACCCGCCTTGCCGACATCGCCCTCCACGCGCGGATGGTCGCTGTCATAACCGCGATGGGTGGCGAGATCGAAGGCGACGGAAACGCCCTGCTGGCCGGCGGCGAGCGCCTTTCTGTAAAAGGCGTTGGAGGCTTCGGCCGTGGAAAAACCGGCATATTGGCGGATAGTCCAGGGCCGCCCCGCATACATGGTGGCGCGCGGGCCGCGCGTGAACGGCGCAAAACCCGGCAGGCTGTTCAGATGCGAAACGTCTTGCAGATCGTCAGCGGTGTAGAGCGGCTTGACTTCGATGCCTTCAGGCGTATTCCAGACGAGCGTTTCCGGTGAACGCTTCAGCTCCTTTTCGGCAAGCTGCAGCCAGTCCCGCACCGTTTTTTCACCCGACATGCATCTCTCCCCTTCTGCATTCCATTTCAGCATTATGACGGGCGATCATGACGAAAATCGAACGATCCACCCACTGCCCGTAAACCGCTGCGGCCCGCATGCGTTCCGAAGAAACGGCGGCGGCCGTCACTCGAATTCGAGGATGACCTCATCCACCGCGAGGCTGTCGCCCGGTTTTGCCGCCACTCTTACAACGCGACCACGTTTTTCCGCGCGCAGGATGTTTTCCATCTTCATGGCCTCCACCGTCGCCAGCGCCTGGCCGGCCTCCACCTCGTCGCCCTCACCCACCGAAATGCCGGTAATGACGCCCGGCATCGGGCAGAGCAGCAGTTTCGAGGTATCCGGCGGCAGTTTTTCCGGCATCAGCAGCGCCAGTTCCGCCAGGCGCGGGCTGCGCACCCGGGCAAGAATATCCATGCCGCGCCAGCGCAGGCGAACCGCTGCGCCGGCAAGATCCACCTTGGCAGCGATGACCTCGCCCGCCACCGTGAAGAGGCCAAGGCTCTGGCCGGGACGCCAGCCGGTATCAATGGCCAAGGTCGTCCCATCTTCAAAACAGACCGCTGTGCCATCCGCACTGGTTTCAACGCTGATCCCGTGGCGGAACGCGCCAAACGAAACCATCCAGTCATGGCCGACGACGCGGCGATGATTGCCGATGGTGCCGGAAATTTCGACCGCGCGGCTCTGCAAGCGTTGATTGACGATGGCGGCAATGGCGGAAAGCTTGCGTGCAGCGGTCTCGTCCGGCTCGATCCCGGAAAAGCCTTCCGGAAATTCTTCCGCGATAAAGCCTGTCGTCAGCCGGCCGGAGCGAAAACGTTCATGTTGCATGACGGCGGACAGGAACGGCAAATTGTGGCCAATACCCTCAACCTCGAAACGATCCAGCGCCTCTCCCATGGCATCGATGGCGGTCTCCCGATCCTTGCCCCAGCTGCACAGCTTGGCGATCATCGGATCGTAATACATCGAGATTTCGCCGCCTTCGAAAACGCCGGTATCATTGCGGATGACGGTGCCACTGTCCTGTGCACCCTCTCCCGGTGGGCGATAACGCGTCAGCCGGCCAATGGAGGGCAGGAAGTTGCGATAGGGGTCTTCGGCATAAAGCCGGCTTTCGATCGCCCAGCCGTTCAGCTTCACATCCCCCTGCGCGAGAGAGAGTTTTTCGCCCGATGCCACACGGATCATCTGCTCGACCAGATCAATGCCGGTGACAAGCTCCGTCACCGGATGTTCCACCTGCAGGCGGGTGTTCATTTCGAGGAAATAGAAATTGCGCTCGCCATCAACGATGAATTCCACCGTGCCAGCCGAATGGTAGCCGACAGCTCTCGCCAGCGCCACGGCCTCTTCGCCCATGGCTTTTCGTGTTGCCTCATCCAGAAACGGCGACGGTGCTTCCTCGATGACTTTCTGGTTGCGGCGCTGGATCGAGCATTCGCGCTCACCGAGATAAAGAATGGTGCCGTGCTTGTCGCCCAACACCTGAATTTCAATATGGCGCGGCTGGGTGACGAATTTTTCGATGAAGATACGGTCATCGCCAAAGGAGGATTTCGCCTCGTTCTTCGAGGACTGGAAGCCTTCCCGCGCCTCGGCATCGTTGAAGGCGATGCGCATCCCCTTACCGCCGCCGCCGGCCGAGGCCTTGATCATCACGGGATAACCGATCTGCGACGCGATCCTCACCGCCTCATCCGCATCCTCGATCAGCCCCATATGGCCGGGCACGGTGGAAACGCCGGCTTCCGCCGCTAGCTTCTTGGAGGTGATCTTGTCACCCATGGCCTCGATCGCACCAACGGGCGGGCCGATGAATACAACGCCTACCTTCTCTAGCGCCTGAGCGAAGGCGGCATTTTCAGACAGGAAACCATAACCGGGATGGACCGCATCCGCCCCGGTCTTCTGAATCGCCTCAAGGATTTTATCGATGACTATATAGGACTGCGACGAGGGCGCTGGACCGATATGAACAGCTTCATCCGCCATTTTCACATGCAGCGCATTGGCATCCGCATCCGAATAGACCGCAACGGTGGCGATGCCCATCTTCTTCGCCGTCTTGATCACCCGGCAGGCGATCTCGCCGCGATTGGCGATGAGGATTTTCTTGATCATGCGGTTATTCTCCCCTCGCATCGTCGTCATCGTCGCGGAACTTCTTCTCATAGGGCATCAGCAAGATCGCCGACGCAGCGGCCGCCGCGCCGAACAGGGACGCGATGGGCACGACGACCAGCAGCAAGGGCACGAAAGGACTTGCGGCACGGCCGATCCGCGCACCCAAACCGCCAATATCGAGAAATATCAGTGCCGCACCAACGCAGATACCGATCAAAACACCAACCGCTGCATTGAGCGTCATGAAGCACAGCATCTGTCGATGATCTTGCTGCGCGGCCGCCGGTGTCAGCCTGGGTTTCAGATTACGGTTGCCGGATGTCTTACCGGAGCCAGGGCCACGCCGGTGCCGCAGCCAGCGATGCAGCCAATCCATATCGATCTGAAATATGCCGACACCCATTTCGCCTCCCTCCCCCATTATCAAACTTCACGCCGTCACCTGTCGTTTTCCGCTGAGGAATCCGCAGACACGGTCAGATACGAAAATGGCACGGCATCCGTCAGCCAAACGCCGTTATCGGCCAGGTAGAAACGGCAACCATCCGCAAACATCTGACCGGCATCGACAATCAGGACCACAGGCTTTCCATGCCGTTGCCCGACAGCAAGCGCGGTCGTCCGGTCAGCGGAAAGATGAACTTGTTGTCTTTCCCCCGGGCGCAGGCCTTCCCGCAGGATGGGTTCGAGGAAACGGGTCGCCGTACCGTGAAACAATTGCGGCGGCGGCTCGACTGGCGGCTGGCCAAGATCGACCTTCACCGAATGCCCCTGCGCGGCCCGGATGCGGCGACCATCTTCCGACAGCGTGAAGCGCTTCTTGTCACTTTCTGCGACGACTGCACGCAAGCCTGCCTCATCGAGCGGCGTGCCACTCGCATTGGCTTTTGCCAGCAGGTCTGCGACATCCGCCCAACCCTGAGAATCCAGGACAAGGCCAATACTTTCAGGCGCATGGCGCAGAACATAACTCAGGAACTTACTGGTCGCCGTCGACATCGAATTTCATTCCCCGCTGGTGGATGGCCACCCTTCAAATCTCGAAAAAATTCTCGAAGGATTCCGGGAAGTTCTGCCGGGCGACGCGCTCGTCGATGACAAGCATCGCCTGATAGGAAAGCGGATCGAAATTCTTTTCGGCCGCCACGACCTCACGGCCGAACAGCAGGCTTAAGCGGGCAGCGTCCAGATTGCCGCGCTCGAACGGTTCCGGACCGAAATGGTGCCAGAGCGAATGCAGGAAGGCGGCATCGATGCGATGTTCCTTGGAGTCGTCGCGTGCCCTGCGGGGTATCATCTTGACGGGCGTTACCCCTTTGGGGTTGGCCCGGCGGATGGTGAATTGGACGCCCGTGCTCGGCATGCCGGAGGGAAACCCCTTGTGTTTGGTCATTTCGGGCAGGTTCGCCATGTTTTATCCTTCGAAAAGTATTTCCAGTAAAAGCGGCTTCGCCTTTACCTGCGGAAAATGCGTCGTTCAAATGATTAGAGCGCTTCCATGGTCCCATGAAAACCAGAAGCGCTCTAGTCTTGTCGTTATGCCTTACCGATCTTGTCCTGTGTCTTCGTGTCGAAGTCAGAAGCATCATGGCGTTCATGCAATTGTTCGGATGGGTCGCCCGAGGTTTTGTTGACGATCACGCCACGCTTGACCGCCGGGCGTTCGCCGATTTCAAGCGTCCAGCGCATGAGGTTCTTATAGCCGTCTGCTTCCAGGAAAGCACCGGCATCGCCATAGGCCTGGCCGAGCGCGATCTTGCCATACCACGGCCAGACGGCCATGTCGGCGATCGTGTATTCGTCACCGGCCAGATAACGGTTGTCGGCGAGGTGCCGGTCCAGCACATCAAGCTGACGTTTGACTTCCATGGCGTAACGGTCGATCGCATATTTGATCTTGATCGGCGCATAGGCATAAAAATGGCCGAAACCGCCGCCGAGGAAGGGGGCGGAGCCCATCTGCCAGAACAGCCAGTTCAGCGCCTGCGTGCGGGCATTGCCCTCTTTCGGCAGGAAAGCGCCGAATTTTTCCGCGAGATAAACGAGGATCGAGCCGCTCTCGAAAACGCGCGTCGGCTCAGGCGTCGAATGATCCATCAGTGCCGGGATTTTGGAGTTCGGATTGACGCCGACGAAACCGGAGCCGAACTGGTCGCCTTCGCCGATCTTGATCAGCCACGCATCATAGTCTGCGCCCTTGTGGCCGGCGGCCAGCAATTCTTCCAGCATGATCGAGACCTTCTGGCCATTCGGCGTCGCCAGCGAATAAAGCTGCAGCGGGTGCTTGCCAACAGGCAGTTCCTTGTCATGGGTGGGACCGGCGATCGGGCGGTTGATATTGGCGAACTGACCGCCATTGCCCTTGTCCCAGGTCCAGACCTTGGGCGGTTCATATCCGGCGGGGAAATTATCGGCGGAGGAATTTTCGGCCATGAAAATGTGTCCTTGTTCGTTTCGGGAGGACATCCGGACATCCGGGCGCCTGAACATCAATATAGTAAGGTGGCCGAAGCATTTTTCCAGCCCCGCAGCGGGATCAGAGCGGAATAGTATCGTGTTTCTTCCAGCGGGTTTCGACACTCTTGTTACGCAGCGACGCGAACGCACGGGCGATGCGGCGACGCGAGGAATGCGGCATGATCACCTCATCGATGAAACCGCGCTCTGCCGCCACGAAAGGATTGGCGAAACGCTCCTCATATTCTTTTGTACGCGCAGCAATCTTCTCGGGATCGGCAAGCTCGGAACGATAAAGGATTTCCGCTGCCCCCTTCGCCCCCATGACGGCGATTTCCGCTGTTGGCCAGGCGTAATTGACATCCGCACCGATATGTTTCGAGGCCATCACGTCATAAGCACCGCCATAGGCCTTGCGGGTGATCAGCGTCACCATCGGCACCGTCGCTTCCGAATAGGCGAAGAGAAGTTTCGCGCCGTGCTTGATAACGCCGCCATATTCCTGCGCCGTTCCCGGCAGGAAACCCGGCACATCCACCAGCGTCAGCAGCGGAATGTTGAAGGCATCGCAGAAGCGCACGAAACGGGCGGCCTTGCGCGAACTGTCGATATCAAGGCAGCCGGCCAGCACCATCGGCTGGTTGGCGACGACACCCACCGTCTGGCCTTCGAGACGGATGAAGCCGGTGATAATGTTGCGGGCAAAAGCCTCCTGCAACTCGAAGAAATCACCCTCATCGGCCAGCGCGTGGATCAGTTCCTTCATGTCATAGGGCTTGTTGGAACTATCAGGGATCAGCGTGTCGAGCCGCGCTTCCAGCCGCGCCGGATCGTCATGAAACGGCCGGACCGGCGGATTTTCGCGATTGTTGAGCGGCAGGAAATCGAACAGCAGCCGCACATGTTCCAGCGTCTCGATGTCGTTTTCATAAGCGCCATCGGCAACCGAGGATTTTTTCGTATGGGTGGAGGCTCCGCCCAGCTCTTCCGCGGTGACGATTTCGTTGGTGACGGTCTTCACCACATCCGGCCCGGTCACGAACATGTAAGAGGTGTCGCGCACCATGAAGATGAAATCGGTCATGGCAGGCGAATAGACCGCACCACCGGCACAAGGCCCCATGATCACCGATATCTGCGGCACGACGCCGGAGGCGACAACATTGCGCTTGAAGACATCGGCATAACCGCCGAGCGAGGCGACCCCCTCCTGAATACGCGCGCCGCCGCTATCGTTGAGGCCGATTACCGGCGCGCCGTTGCGCACCGCCATATCCATGATCTTGCAGATTTTCTGGGCGTGGGTTTCTGATAGCGAACCGCCGAGCACCGTGAAATCCTGAGAAAACACATAGACCTGCCGGCCATTGATGGTACCCCAGCCGGTAACGACACCATCGCCCGCCACCTTTTGTTCCGCCATGCCGAAATCCACCGCCCGGTGGGTGACGTACATGTCGTATTCTTCAAAGGAGCCTTCATCCAATAGCACATCGATACGCTCGCGCGCCGTCAGCTTGCCCTTCGCATGCTGCGCCTCGATGCGCTTGACGCCACCGCCGAGCCGGGCCTCTTGTCGCCGCGTTTCCAACTGCTCCAGAATGCCGGGCATGTTTCCTCCATGCGTTTCCTCAAAATCAATAGCTTAGAAAACATTCACCTAGAAGCCTTGATCGTGCGCGTATGCGTGCCATAAATATTTGCAATATTTAATTTTGCAAAGTTGCAACATGGCGACGGAAAAACTCTTCATTGGCCGCAAGGTGCGTGGTCTGCGCGAAAACGCCCGCGCCACACAGGCGCAATTTGCCGAACGGCTGGGCATCTCGGCGAGCTATCTGAACCAGATCGAAAACAACCAGCGCCCGGTTTCGGCCAGCGTTCTTGTGACGCTGGTGGAAAAATTCCAGCTCGACATGGCGGAACTGGCGACCGGCGAAAACGACCGGCTGGTTTCCGCCGTGCGCGAGGCGCTGAAAGACCCGCTGTTTATGAATTACGAGCCGGGGCTTCAGGAATTGAAGCTGATCGCCCAGAACGCGCCGGGTTTTGCCCATGCGCTGCTGCGCGCCCATCAGGCTTACCGGCAAAACAGCGAGCAGCTGGTGCAGCTGGATGACCGTCTGGGCCGCGGAACCGCGCAAGTGGAAAGAACACCCTATGAGGAAGTGCGGGACTTCTTCCACTTCGTCGACAATTACGTCGCGGAGATCGATCTTCTGGCCGAGGAGCTGGCGCAGGAACTGGAGATCGAAGGCGGCGAGACCTACGGCATTCTCGCGGCGCATCTGCGCAGCCGCTACGGCATCCATATCACCCGCACCGAGGCCGCGGGTGGGCTGATCCGGCTTTTCGATCCCGCCGGCAAGACGCTCGCCCTCAGTTCCTACATGGCGGCGCCGACCCGCTGTTTTCAGCTTGCGTTGCAGATCGCCCAGCTTCATGCCGGCGCGACGGTGGACAGGGTGCTTGCCGGCGCCGGGTTCCGCAATGCGGAAGCGGCGGAAATCTGTCGTATCGGGCTGCACAATTATTTCGCCGCCGCCCTCATCCTGCCCTATGGCCAATTTCATCGGGCGGCTCAGGAACTGCGCCATGATCTCGAACTTCTGGCCGTAAGGTTCGGCGCGAGCCTCGAACAGGTGGCCCACCGGCTGAGCACGCTGCAACGCCCGGGCATGAAAGGCGTGCCGATCTTTTTCGCCAAGATCGACCGGGCCGGCAACATCACCAAACGCCACAGTGCCACACGGCTGCAATTTGCCCGTTTCGGCGCGGCCTGTCCGCTGTGGAATATCCATCAGGCTTTCGAAAGCTCCGACAGGATCGTGCGGCAGCTGGCGGAAACGCCCGACGGCGTGCGCTATCTTTCCATTGCCACCCAGATCGAGAAAGCCGGCGCCGGTTTCAATACGGAGAGACCGCGTTACGCCATCGCACTTGGCTGCGAAATTTCCCACGCGCAGAATTTCGTTTATGCGGATACGCTCGATCTCGGCAATGCCGCATCCTTCAAACCGATCGGCATATCCTGCCGGGTCTGCGAGAGGGTGGACTGCGTACAGCGCGCCGTGCCGCCGTTGAAACGGAAGCTGCATTTCGATCATCTGTCGCGCGGGGCATTGCCCTACCAGATCGCAGATTTTTAGGCAGCCCGCTCAGGGCAAAGGCACCATGGCGCGCCGCATGATATTGGCATAATAGCCCCAGAAAAGTCGGGCGGCGACGGAACGCCATGGCGACCAGAGCGTCGCCCGCTCCGCCAGCCATTTCGCGTCCGGCCTCACCTCCAGATCAAGCGCGTGCGCCACCGCCGATCTCAACGCCACATCCCCTACCGGAAAGATATCCGGGTGCCCGCCGCAGAACATCAGATAGACCTCCGCCGTCCATGGCCCGATACCACGAAGCGCCACCAGCTCGGAAAAGGCAGCACCCGCCTCCTTGCGCACCACGCCGTCAAGATCGACCTGCCCTTCCGTGACGGCCCGCGCCAGACCTTCCAGCGTCGTGGCCTTGGCACGCGAAAGCCCGAAGGTGGCGCGCAATTCCTCCGATGCGGCCAGATAATTTTCCGCCGTCACCTCGCCGCCGGTACCGGCAAGGATACGCGCCCATATGGCATTGGCGCTGGCGCGCGAGACCATCTGCGAGACGACGATATGGGCAAGGCCTGCAAAGCCGGGTTCGTGAATGCGCAATTCCAGCGGGCCTGCTTTTTCGATGACGGGGCTGAGCGCAGGATCGAGGCGGGCGAGATGGTCCAGCCCTTCGCTGATGTCATCCATCCCGGTGATGATTTTCATATCGGTCATTCCCTAGGCCGCCAGCCGGCTGGCGGGGCACTTTAAAACATGGCAGAAGAAACCATGCCTTCGCCTCTCCGTCAAAAACCGGTTTATCGTTTTGCACCAAGCCCGAATGGCCCGCTGCATCTCGGGCACGCGCTTTCCGCCTTCCTGAACCATGATATGGCGCAGGACAATGGCGGCCGCTTCCTGCTGCGCATTGAGGATATCGACCAGACCCGCTGCACACCGGAACTGGAGCAGGCGATCTATGATGATCTCGACTGGTTGGGTCTCGACTGGGAAAAACCGGTGCGTCGTCAATCAGACCATTTCGACGCCTACCGCGTGTCGCTGGACAGGTTGATCGACGCGGGCCTTGCCTATCCGGCTTTTCTCAGCCGGGGTGAAACAAAAACCATCGTCAGGGCCTTCGAGGCCGATGGCAGGCTCTGGCCTCACGATCCGGATGGCGCGCCGCTCTATCCATCCATGGACCGCGAAAGGCCCGACGCGGAACGGGCAGCGCTGCTTGCCTCCGGTCGGCAGCACGCCTGGCGTATCGACATGGAAAAGGCAATCCGCGCCGCCGGTAGCCCCCTGTTCTGGCAGGAGAGCGGCGATGGCGAGACGGGACGCATCGAGGCACTTCCCGGGCTCTGGGGCGATGTGGTGCTGTCGCGTTCCGACGCGCCTTCGAGCTATCATCTTTCCGTTGTGGTGGATGATGCACTGCAGGGCATCACCCATGTGGTGCGCGGCATGGATCTGTTCCACGCCACCGCCATTCACCGGCTGCTTCAGCATCTGCTGGACCTGCCGCAACCGACCTATCACCATCACCGGCTGCTCCTCGGTGCGGACGGCCGCAAACTTTCGAAAAGCGAAGGCAGCACCGGCCTTGCCGCCCTTCGTGCAGAAGGTATCGCGCCCTCAGATATCCGCCGGCTTGTCGGCCTCGTCTAGTGCCCGCTCGCGGCGCGCGCCATTGCTGCCGATATTGCGGCGGATGATCTGTCGGACCTTGTATTTCATCAGCGCCGCGTTCACCTCCGCGCCGAGCATGAAGATGACGCCGACCATATAAAGGAAGACCAGAACCACCATGACAGAGGCGAGACCCGCATAGGTGGCCGCATAATTGGCGAAGGTGGACAGATAATAGGCGAAGATCGCCGCACCGATGACCCAGAAGATCATCGTCAGCAGGATGCCGGGCCAGACATCCCAGATGCGGCGCTTGCCGGCGGGCAACCACAGATGCGCAGCCACCAGCCCCGCCGTCAGCACGACGATCGTGCCATAGAGGCCGAGGCTGGAGACGGTGTTCAGCAAATCCGTCAGCCACGGAAATCGCGCCTCGGCAAAGGAGGTGGCGACCGGTACGGCGACGAGCACGATGCTGATGCCGGTAAAAACCACCACGGCAATCAGCACGTAAAGCAAACTGAGCAGGCGGGTGACGTACCACCAGCGTGTCTCGGTGACACGATAGGCGCGGTTCAGCGAAATGCGCAGCGCCTCGACACCGTTGGAGGCGAAGTAAGCGGCGGCCAGCACCGAAATCGTCAGCAGCCCGCCGCGCGGAATGGTCAGCACCTGCTGCACCTGCGCCGCCAGCGGCCCCGCGATCGCCTCCGGCCATGTATCGAAAATCAGATGCACCGCCGTCTCGGAAAACTGGTCGGCCCCGAGAAAACCGGCGAGCGCTGTACCGAAGATCAGGAAGGGGAACAGCGCCAGCAGGATGGAGAGCGCCATATGGCTCGCCATCGCCCAGCCGTCATCCTCGGCGAAATGGGAATAGGCATCGAAGGCAACCTTGCCTGCCAGGCGCACTGCGGCAACCATGTCACCTCCATTCATCGGCATTTCATTTGTAACTTCGCCCCGAATATGGGAAGTCAGCTTCGCTTTGTACAGCGCGCAGGCCGGGCTTTCGGTTCCATTGCCGAAAAGGATTTCGCGCAATTTAATTTTGTAAACCTGGGCGCAACCTGGCGCAAAGACCATTGGCGGAGCGGAACATGTCTGAAAAACCGGTCATCATCATCACCGGATGTTCTTCCGGCATCGGCGCCTATTGCGCCGGCGCGCTTCAGCGGGACGGCTGGCGGGTTTTTGCCACCGTGCGGCGTATCGTCGACATGGCCGCGCTCGAAAATCAGGGCATCGAAACCCTGATCATGGATTACACCAAGCCGGAAACCATCGCCGCGCTGGTGGACACCGTTGCAGCCCGGACCGGCGGCCGCATTGATGCGCTCTTCAACAACGGCGCCTACGGCCAGCCGGGCGCGGTGGAAGACCTGCCTGTCGAAGCGCTGAGAGCCCAGTTCGAAACCAATGTCTTCGGCTGGCACGATCTGACACGGCGGGTCATTCCCTTCATGCGCAAGCGTGGTTCGGGCCGCATCGTGCATTGCTCCTCCATTCTCGGCCTCGTGCCCTATCGCTATCGCGGCGCCTATACGGCATCGAAATTCGCCATTGAGGGGCTGGGCGTCACACTGCGCATGGAGCTTCAGGGCAGCGGCATTCATGTGAGCCTGATCGAACCCGGTCCGATTACCTCGAAATTCACGGCAACGGCCCTTGCCCACGTCAAGGACAAGATTGATCTGGAAAATTCGGCCCATGCGGCGGAATATAAACGCCAGCTGGCGCGCATGGATGGTTCAGGCCCCGTCAACCGCCACAAGCTCGGCCCCGAGGCCGTTTATGCCGTACTGAAACATGCCCTGACCGCCGCCAGGCCGAAACCGCATTATCCCGTCACCGTTCCTGCCAAACAGGGGCTGTTACTGAAACGGCTCTTGCCTGCCGGACTGTTCTATCGTCTGCTGCGCAGATTCGATTGAGGAGGAGTAACCCCTAAATGTCCGGCTTCACCACTGTTCTGGCCCTTATCGCCATGGGCCTTGTCGTCATCGTGCTGATACGCGGCCTCTTCAACATGCTGAAGGGACAGGACGCCAACCGCTCCAACAAGCTGATGCAGCTGCGTCTGCTGTTGCAGGCCATCGCCATCGTGCTGATCATGCTGACGCTCTGGCTCACCGGCGGTGGCCGCTGACATGGTGAAGCTGAACAAGATCTACACCCGCACCGGCGACAAAGGCACGACGGCGCTGGTTTCCGGCCCACGCCGCCTGAAGCACGATCTTCGCGTCGAGGCCTATGGCACGGTCGACGAAACCAATTCGGCCATCGGCATCGCGCGGCTTCATACGAGCGGGCTGGAGACATTGGATGCCATGCTGTTCCGCATCCAGAACGATCTTTTCGATCTCGGCGCCGATCTCGCCACGCCTGATAATGGCGAGCCGCTTTCCTATGAGCCGTTGCGCATCGTTAAAAGCCAGGTCACGCGGCTGGAAAACGAAATCGACGAACTCAATGCCGCCCTTGAACCGCTCACCTCCTTCGTGCTGCCGGGCGGCAGCGCGGCAGCGGCCAATCTGCACATGGCGCGCACCATTTGCCGGCGAGCGGAGAGGTTGATGGTGGAACTTTCCGTCACTGACAACGAGATCGTCAGTCCGGCGGCCCTGAAATATGCCAATCGCCTGTCCGATTTCCTGTTCGTCGCCGCCCGCTTCGCCAATGACGAGGGGCGTGCCGACATATTGTGGGTTCCCGGCAAGAACCGCTAAAGCCTGTCCATGGCGCAAACGAAGGGCGTTCGATGTTCATACCGCTGCACGATGCGAATTCCCTCAAACATATCCGGCTGCAATATGTGACCATCGGCCTGATCGTGATCAATGTGCTGGTCTGGCTGTTTACCGGCGTGCTTGCCAGCGACGTGCAAGCCAACGCCGCAGCGCTCGGCCTCGGTTTCATCCCTGCCGTGGTATTCGATTACGCCTATCTGGAACCGGCCCTGCAGGTGGTGCCTGATGATCTCACCGTTGTCACCTATGCGTTCCTACATCTCGATTTCTGGCATCTTGCCGGCAACATGCTGTTTCTCTGGGTCTTCGGCGACAATGTCGAGGATGCGCTCGGCCATTTCCGGTTCCTGATCTTCTACCTCGTCTGCGCGATTGCCGGCGCCCTGTTTCACGGCTTTGTCGCCCCCACCTCCGAAGGACCGCTGATCGGTGCATCGGGTGCGGTCTCCGGTGTGGTTGCGGCCTATTTTCTGCTGCATCCAAGGGTACGTGTCTGGGTGCTGGTCCTGATGCGCATTCCACTTCCCCTGCCCGCCTTCATCCCGCTGGCGCTGTGGATCGGTCAGCAGTTCCTGATGCTGGCGCTGGGGCTGGAGGAAAACGTTTCCTGGGGGGCGCATGTGGGTGGCATTCTGGCGGGCGCGATCATGGTGATTTTCATGCGCAGGCCGGGTGTTCCCCTGTTTGACCGCACCATTGTTGCGCCGAGGGCGGCGCAGTTCAAGAATACGTCGCAAACGGCAGGGTTGTCGCAAATCGAACGGGGCTATGACGGGGGTAGATGAGACCTCTCGTCAGAGATACAGTATTTACGTTAACGTCAACGTAAGATATGCCTTACGTGCATGTGATAATGAAGATTGCTCCGTTGTATTTGCGGGAAAAATGCTTATCCATGTCGCCACCTGTTTTTGGAGGTCCGCGCGGTTTACCCGCCCCGCGGACAGGAGTTTGAGGAAAGCCGCCGATGAAAATCCTTGTCCCCGTTAAACGAGTCGTCGACTACAACGTGAAAATCCGCGTGAAGTCGGATGGTTCTGGCGTTGAGCTTGCCAATGTGAAGATGTCGATGAACCCGTTCGACGAAATCTCGGTGGAAGAGGCCCTTCGCCTGAAGGAAGCCGGCAAAGCCGAAGAGGTCGTGGTCGTCTCCATCGGCCCGGCCAAGGCGGAAGAAACGCTGCGCACCGCGCTTGCCATGGGCGCCGACCGCGCCATCCTGATCGAGACCGACGAAACCGTCGAGCCGCTCGCCGTCGCCAAGCTCCTGAAGGGCGTGGCCGAGGCTGAGCAGCCCGGTCTCGTCATCGTCGGCAAGCAGGCGATCGATGACGATTCGAACCAGACCGGCCAGATGCTGGCAGCCCTGCTCGGCTGGGGCCAGGGCACGTTTGCCTCCAAGGTCGTGCCTGCTGACGGCAAGGTCGCAGTTACCCGTGAAGTCGATGGCGGTCTGCAGACTGTCGAGCTGAAACTGCCAGCCGTCGTCACCACCGATCTTCGTCTGAACGAGCCGCGTTACGCCTCGCTGCCGAACATCATGAAGGCAAAAAAGAAGCCGCTCGACAAAAAGGCTCCGGCCGATTTCGGCGTCGATGTTTCGCCACGCCTGAAGGTGCTGAAGACCGAGGAGCCCGCGGGCCGCAAGGCCGGCATCAAGGTCGGCTCGGTTGCCGAACTGGTCGAAAAGCTCAAAGCCGACGGCGTCCTCTAAGGTTTCGGAAAAGGGAGATATTTTTATGGCCATTCTTCTTCTGGCAGAACACGACAACGCAACCCTTTCCGACCTGACGGCAAAGACGCTGACGGCGGCAACGCAGATCGGCGGCGACGTGCATGTGCTGGTCGCCGGTTCTGGCGCGAAAGCTGCCGCCGACGCGGCCGCGAAGCTGACGGGCGTCTCCAAGGTGCTGCTCGCCGACGACGCCTCCTATGCCAACGCGCTTGCCGAGCCGCTGGCGGCGCTGGTCGTTTCGCTCAGCCCCTCCTATGACGTCATCATCGCCCCCGCGACGGCATCCGCCAAGAACGTGCTGCCGCGTGTGGCAGCGCTTCTCGACGTGGCGCAGGTCTCGGAAATCATCGAGGTCGTATCGCCTGATACCTTCAAACGGCCGATCTATGCCGGCAACGCCATCCAGACGGTGCAGGCAAGCGACGCCAAGAAGGTCATCACCGTGCGTCCGACCGCCTTTGCAGCCGCCGCCGAAGGTGGTTCGGCATCGGTCGAGACAATCGCTACTGCTGAAAATCCCGGTGTCTCCAGCTTCGTTTCTGACGCGCTGGCTTCTTCCGATCGTCCGGAACTGACCTCTTCGAAGATCATCATCTCCGGTGGCCGCGCGCTTGGCTCGTCGGAAAAGTTCAAGGAAGTCATCCTCCCCGTCGCCGACAAGCTCGGTGCCGCCGTTGGTGCCAGCCGCGCGGCCGTCGATGCCGGTTACGCGCCGAACGACTGGCAGGTGGGCCAGACCGGCAAAGTGGTTGCGCCGCAGCTTTACATCGCTGCCGGCATTTCGGGCGCCATCCAGCATCTGGCCGGCATGAAGGATTCGAAGGTCATCGTCGCCATCAACAAGGATGAAGAAGCGCCGATTTTCCAGGTTGCCGATTACGGTCTCGTCGCAGACCTGTTCGAGGCCCTGCCGGAACTTCAAAAAGCCCTTTGATTTTAAATACATGATGAAGGCGGCGCGTTTTTTGAACGCGCCGCCTTCTCTTTTTCGGCGATATGCGTAACATCGCCAGCGAATTTGCAGATGCATCACATGGGAGAACCGCATATGACCGCCCCCTTTAAAAACATCGGTGTCATCGGAGCCGGTCAGATGGGATGTGGCATTGCGCATGTTTCCGCCATTGCCGGCTACCGGGTCCACATCTACGATCTTTCGAAAGAAGGCATCGAGGCCGGCCTTGCCACGATCAACGGCAATCTCGCCCGCCAGGTGACCAACAACAAGCTTTCCGATGACGCCCGCAAGCAGGCGCTGGCGCTCATCAGCGGATCGACCGACGTCAATGATCTGGCGCCGATGGATATCGTCATCGAGGCAGCCACGGAAAACGAAGAGATCAAGCGCAAGATTTATGCGCAGGTCTGCCCGGTCTTGAAACCCGAGGCGCTGCTCGCCACCAATACGTCTTCACTTTCCATCACCCGGCTTGCTTCCGCCACTGACCGCCCCGAACAGTTCATGGGCATCCATTTCATGAACCCGGTGCCCGTCATGAAACTGGTCGAGCTGGTGCGCGGCATCGCCACCAACGAAAAAACCTTCGACGCGGCGAAAGCCTATGTGCGGACGCTTGAAAAGGCGATCACCGTCGCCGAGGATTTCCCGGCCTTCATCGTCAACCGCATCCTGCTGCCGATGATCAACGAGGCGATCTACACGCTGTATGAGGGCGTCGGTTCGGTGGAAGCCATCGATACCGCCATGCGGCTCGGCGCGAACCACCCGATGGGTCCGCTGCAACTTGCCGATTTCATCGGTCTCGATACCTGTTTGTCGATCATGCAGGTGCTGCATGACGGTCTCTCCGACAGCAAGTACCGCCCCTGCCCGCTACTGGTCAAATATGTCGAGGCCGGCTGGCTAGGCCGCAAATCCGGTCGCGGCTTCTACGACTATCGGGGCGAGACGCCGGTTCCGACACGGTAAATCCTTGACTGTACTCCGTTGTCGCAACGCGCATAGCAGTTGGGTGACAATGCAATCTATGCGATTATCAGATAAGTAGACGCGCAATGCGCGCGCACCCAAGATCATGACTGTGATTCTTTTGGGGGCTTATATGAAAATTTATATTGCAATGTCTGCTGTCGCCATTCTCGCAAGCGGCTGCGTTTCAGAAAATCCGCGGGAAATTGTCAGAAGGGCAGGTTATCTCACGACAGTACCGCCCAGCACCAATTACGGCCCGGGCAACATCGTCTGGAAAAGAACTAATCGATATAATGACAAAGACGACATCTCGCTTGGTTACATCTGCTCCCCGGAATACGTGACGTTTCCCGGCAGCCCTGAAAAAGGGATGGGCGAAATCAACGATTTCGGGCGGAAGAAGGATTTTTCCTTCAACGCAGACAACCTGCAAAAACTCGGATTTTCAACCAGCGCACAATATGTGAGCAACCTGACAATCAAGTTCAGCAATATCGAATATCTCGAATATGGCCTCGACAAACTCGAAGCCATAGAAAAGAGCCTAGGGCCGAAGTGCCGAAATGTCCTGTGCAAACAGCGCCAGAAGCAAAATGCACATATCGTGCGTTCTGCGTTCAAGGCCGATCTAGACTACGCCATCACATACAAAGCATCGGCCAGCGCCTCCATCAAAGCCACAATATTGAAGGAAATTGAAGCCGGCTTCGGTATTACGCTGGGGGGCAATCAGGGGCGTGTCGGCCGAGGTCTCTATTACGGCGTGTCGGTTGACCCATTATATTGAGTTCGAGAAATCCTATCGGCAGTCATCTGACTGCCGATATCAACGCCTTCGCATCTTCGCTGTCCCAGGCGGCCGGCCCGTTCATGGCGCCCAGCAGGCAGCCGTTTTCATCCAGCAGCAGGGTGGCCGGCAGGCCGAAAGCGAGGCCTTCCTTTTTCAGGACGTTGAAGACGCCCATGGAACTGTCGCGGTAATGCTTCAGCGCGTCGATCTTGTATTCATCCATGAAGGCTTTCGGCTTTTCATCCGCGCCGACATCGATATTGACGGCCACAACCTCGAACTTGTCACCGCCCTTTTCCTTCTCCAGCGCGTTCAGAGCCGGCATTTCTTCCCGGCAGGGTACACACCATGTGGCCCAGAGATTGAGAAGAACCGCCTTGCCCTTGAGATCGGCAAGCGTCATGTCCTTGGCCTCGGGCCCCTCGAAGGACAGCGGGATGACACGCGGCTTGTCCGCCGCCGACATGGCAGCCACCTGCCCCTTCAGAAACGGCTTCAGCGAGGCGATGCGGTTTGCAGCACCCTCACATAAACCGCCCTCTGCCACCGCAGCCCCTTGAACCGGGCTCTCAGACCCAATATGCCTGAACCCGACCGCGCCAGCACCGGCGAGCACACCGGCAACGGCAGCAATTGCAACCAACTTGGCGGAAGGAAGCCTGAACGGCGTTTTTTCTGTCATCGAATACTCCAGGGCACTAAACATGGCTGACGGCACAGATCAGAAATCCTCCAACCAGATGTGGGGCGGACGTTTTGCTTCCGGGCCATCAGCCATCATGGAAGAGATAAATGCCTCCATCGGCTTCGACAAGAAGCTTTATGCCCAGGACATCCGCGGCTCTATAGCGCACGCCACCATGCTGGCGGAAAAAGGCATTATTTCGCAGGAAGATAAAGAGAAGATCGTTCACGGCCTGAACACGATCCTGTCAGAGATCGAAGCCGGCACCTTCGAATTCTCGCGCAAGCTCGAAGATATTCACATGAACATCGAGGCGCGCCTTGCAACCCTCATCGGTACGGCGGCCGGCCGCCTGCACACCGCGCGCTCGCGCAACGACCAGGTGGCGCTCGATTTCCGCCTGTGGGTTAAGGAAGAATTGCAGAAGACCGAGGGCATGTTGACAGCCCTCATCGCCGCCTTCCTCGACCGCGCCGAGGAAAATGCCGATACCGTGATGCCCGGCTTCACCCATCTGCAGACGGCGCAGCCCGTCACCTTCGGCCACCATTGCATGGCCTATGTGGAAATGTTCGGCCGTGACCGTGCCCGTGTGCGGCACGCCATCGAGCATCTGGACGAAAGCCCGATCGGCGCAGCCGCGCTGGCCGGCACCGGCTACCCCATCGACCGCCATATGACAGCCAAGGCGCTCGGTTTCCGCGAGCCGACCCGCAACTCTATCGACACCGTCTCCGACCGCGATTTCGCGCTGGAATTCCTGTCGATCGCTTCGATCTGCGCCACGCATCTGTCGCGTCTCGCCGAAGAAATCGTCATCTGGTCGACGCCGCAATTCGGTTTCATCCGCCTCTCGGATGCCTTTTCCACCGGCTCTTCGATTATGCCGCAGAAAAAGAACCCTGACGCCGCCGAACTGGTGCGCGCCAAGACTGGTCGCATCAACGGCTCGCTGGTGGCGCTGCTGACTGTCATGAAGGGCCTGCCGCTCGCCTATTCCAAGGACATGCAGGAAGACAAGGAACAGGTTTTCGACTCCGCCGAAAGCCTGGAATTGGCGATTGCCGCCATGACCGGCATGATACGCGACCTCGAGGTGCGCAAGGACCGTATGCGTGCGGCCGCCGGTTCGGGTTATTCCACAGCCACCGATCTCGCCGACTGGCTGGTGCGCGAGGCGGGCCTGCCGTTCCGCGATGCCCACCATGTGACCGGCAATGCCGTGGCGCTGGCGGAGAAAAAGGGCTGCGATCTGGCCGATCTTTCGCTGGAGGAATTGCAGGCCATCCACCCCGACATCACCAACGGTATTTTCGACGTTCTCTCGGTCGAGGCATCGGTCGCCAGCCGCACAAGCTTTGGCGGCACCGCTCCTTCGGAAGTCAGGAAGCAGATCGCCTGGTGGCGTGGACGCAACTGATAAATTCACGTTACGCTGCGATCACAAGAAACAGGGTGCACAAGCGCCCTGTTTTTCGTTATCAGAGAGGCACATATTTCCTTTGGACAGGCTCATGCTTTCAAAAACCGCGCGCAAACTCATCGTTCCCATCGGCATGACGCTCGCCGTCAGCCTTGCTCTCAGTGCCTGCGGGCGTAAGGGCGACATCGACCCGCCGAGCACGCCGGTCGAAATGCGCAACAAACGCGCCGCCGATGGCAGCGAGCCGAAGCCGGCGACAGCGGAACGGCCGTTCATCCTCGACAAGCTTCTCTGACGGGTAAAAAGCCGTGAACCATTTTGGCTATATCGACGGCGTGCTGCACGCCGAAAACGTGCCCGTGCCCGAGATCGCCAAGGCGGTCGGCACGCCCTTCTACGTCTATTCCACAGCAACGCTGGAGCGCCACTACAAGGTGTTCTCAGGCGCTTTCGCGGATGTGGACGCCATGGTCTGTTACGCCATGAAGGCCAATTCCAACCAGGCGGTGCTGAAGACGCTGGCGAAACTCGGTGCCGGCATCGACGTGGTCTCCGGCGGCGAATTGCGCCGTGCACTGGCTGCCGGCGTGCCCGCAAGCCGCATCATGTTCTCCGGTGTCGGCAAGACCGTGGCGGAAATGGATTACGCGCTGGAAGCCGGCATCTATTGCTTCAACATCGAATCCGAACCGGAACTGGAAGTCCTCAACCTGCGCGCCGTCAAGGCCGGCAAGCGGGCGCATGTCTCCTTCCGCATCAATCCGGATGTGGATGCGCGCACCCACGCCAAGATTTCCACCGGAAAAAAAGAAAACAAGTTCGGCATTTCCTATGAGCGGGCGCGTGCGGTCTATGCCCATGCCGCCACCCTGCCCGGCATCGAAGTCACCGGCATCGACATGCATATCGGCAGCCAGATCACCGAATTGCAGCCTTTCGAAGATGCCTTCCGGCTGCTGCGCGAACTGGTGGAAGTGCTGCGTACCGATGGCCATGCGATCAGCCACGTCGATATTGGCGGCGGCCTCGGCATTCCCTACCGCGACGACAACAATCCGCCGCCGCTGCCGGATGCCTATGCTCATATCGTCAAGAACGAGCTGAAGAGCCTCAACTGCAAGATCGTCACCGAGCCCGGCCGCCTGATTGTCGGCAATGCCGGCATTCTGGTGACGGAAGTGATCTATGTGAAAGATGGCGGCGACAAAACCTTCGTGATCGTCGATGGCGCCATGAACGACCTTATTCGCCCGACGCTCTACGAAGCCTATCACGGCATCCGCCCGGTGGTGCAGCCTTCAGAGAACGCGCCGCGCATCAAGGCCGATATCGTTGGTCCGGTCTGCGAAACCGGCGATTATCTGGCGCTCGACCGCGAGATGGCGGCACCGCAGCCGGGTGATCTCATCGCCGTCAGTTCAGCCGGCGCCTATGGCGCGGTGCAGGCCGGCACCTATAATTCGCGTCTGCTGGTGCCGGAAGTGCTCGTCAAGGGCGACAGGTTCCACGTCATCCGCCCGCGCGGTACCTATGAGGAACTGATCGCCCTCGATTCCGTGCCCGCCTGGCTCGATTGACGCTGCGCAATCGATCACAATCAAGCGAAGCTGCCTAAAAAATGGGGGTGAGGGCCTAGGTGCCCTCGTCTTCGCCACAAACAATGTTATCCTTGCCCCTGTGATATGAACAGCTCGCCGTTCCGGGAATGGCGTTCGACGTGGCCAGAACCGGGAGAACGGATTGATGACCACAGCCGGTAAGGACAGCACAGGCAGAAAGCGCCCGACCGGCGCATTCGCGCAGCGGCCGGACCTTGCCCGGCGGGTTGCGGCCAAGCGGTTCTTCGCGAAAATCGTGCTGCTCTCGGAGAAGATCACGCCGAAAACGCTCTGGCCTCTCTCCATCGCCGCCGTATTTCTGGTACTGTCATGGTTTGGCCTTTACCGGCATATGCCGGATTTCCTGCGGCTCGGCATCGTTTTCGTTCTGATTTTCAGTTTCATCGCCACGCTTTTGCCGATCCTGCGGCTGAAATGGCCGACGGATCATGAGGCCTCGCGTCTTCTTGAAGATCGCAACGGCCTGGCGCACCAGCCGGTCGGTGTGCAGGAAGACGAACCCGCTTTCGACACGCCGTTTTCCCGCGCCCTCTGGAAAGAACACCAGATCCGCATGGCGGAGCGCATTGCCGCGCTCAATGCCGGCCTGCCGAAACCCGATATCGCCCGTTATGACCGTCTGGCGCTGCGCGCCATTCCGGCACTGCTTCTGGTCACCGCTTTCGGTTTTTCCTATTCGAACGGCGCGGGCACGGTTGCCGATGCTTTCCGCAGCCGACCGGCCGTCGGTCCGCTCAACCCAGATATCCGTCTCGATGCGTGGGTCACCCCGCCCGCCTATACCGGCCGCGCGCCGATTTTCCTTACCGGACGTGACGCGACAAACCGTGACGCGGTTTCCGTGCCGCAATCCTCCAAGCTGACGATCCGCATGACCGGTGGCGATGGCGGTGAGGAAGTGACCTTCGAGCCGGAAATGGCTGGCGCATTGCAGAAGCTTGCGCCCGAAGCCGCGCGCGCCGACAGCGCCAGCGGCGATGTCGCTGTCCAGACGCCACCCCGCTCAGCGGATCAGCCCGTCGCGCCGCGCACCTTCGCCATGGATGTTACCGAAAGCGGCATGATCACCGCCAATGGTGAACAATGGCTATTCAACGTCATTCCTGACCAGCCGCCCAGCATCGCCTTCGACAACATGCCGCGCCGCGCCGTTAACGGCGCGCTGGAAATCGGCTTCACTGCCAAGGACGATTATGGCCTGAAGGAAGCGCATGCCATCATCGAACCCATCGGCGTGGCGGAAGGCGCGACAGCACTTTACCCGCCGCCGGAATTCAAGCTCGATCTGCCGCGTCAGAGCAATCGCGAGATCAAGGGCCTGACCAGCCGTAACCTGACCGAACATCCGATGGCGGGAAAACGCGTGCGCATCACGCTGGTGGCGACTGATGGCGCCGGCCAGACCGGCCGCAGCCCCGCGCATGAAATGGTGCTGCCGGGCCGCAACTTCTCCGAACCGCTGGCGGCTGCGATCGCCGAGCAACGGCAAATCTTCTCGCTCGACACACGCCAGATGCCGAAGGCGATCGCCTATAATGAGGCGGTGGGCCTGCGCCCGGAAGAGACCATTCCCAACACTACGCATTATCTCCTGCTGCAATCGGCGCAGACGCGGATGCGTCTCGCTTATAATGATGAGATGCTGAAGGACACGGCCGATTATCTCTGGGAAATCGCGCTCGGCATTGAAGATGGCGACCTTTCGCAGGCCGAAAGACGCCTTCGCGATGCGCAGACCGCGCTTTCCGAGGCACTGCAGCGCAATGCTTCCGATGAGGAAGTTGCCAAGCTGATGCAGGAGCTGCGCGAAGCGATGCAACAGTTCATGAGCGAGCTGGCGCAGCGCATGCAGAACGCGCCGCAGGCCAACATGAACAATCAGGCCCAGAACGTGCTGCGCCAGCGCGATCTGGAAAACATGATGAACCAGATCGAGAACCTTGCCCGTTCCGGCAATCGTGACGCGGCGCAGGAAATGCTCTCGCAGCTACAGCGCATGATGAACAATCTGCAGGCTGGCCGCCCGCAGCGGCAAGGCCAGCAGGGACAGCAACAGAGCAGCAAGATGCGCCAGCAGATCGACAAGCTGGGCGAAATTCTTCAGCAGCAGCAGAAGTTGATGGACGAGACTTTCAAGCTCGATCAGGCGTTGCGCGACCGCATGCAGCGCGGCGACCCGCAGCAGGGCGGCGAAAACGAAGACGACCAGCAGATGGGCGAAAACGGCCAGCAGCCGCAGCAGGGCCAGCAAGGCGAACAGGGTCAAAATGGTCAGCAGGGCGGACAACAGCCGAGCGACCAGATGACCGCTGAACAGCTACGCGAGGCATTGAAAAACCTGCGGGCACAGCAGGATGCTCTTGGCAAGCAACTCGGTGAGTTGCAGCAGGGCCTACGCGATCTCGGCATGGAACCGGGCGAAAACTTCGGCAAGGCGCAGCAGGAAATGCAGGGCGCCGGCGAAGCGCTGGGCAAGGGTCAGGGCGAACAGGCGGTTGAAGGCCAGGGCAACGCGCTGAACGCGCTGCGACAGGGCGCACAGGACATGATGGGCCAGATCATGCAGGCGATGCGCCAGCAGGGCCAGCAGCCTGGGCAAGGTCAGGAAGGCATGGCCGGTCAGGGCGGGCAAAACGGCCGTGACCCACTCGGCCGGCCGCGCAGTACCACCGGTCCGGATTTCGGCGATCCGGTGAAGGTGCCTGACGAGATCGACGTGCAGCGCGCCCGTGAAATTCTCGACGCTATCAGGGAAAAGCTCGGCAACAATCCGCCGGGTGAAGTAGAACGGCGTTATCTGGAACGGTTGCTGGATATACGGTGAGGATTGGAAAGATTTCTACTGAAGGGTAACCATCCCCTCGGCGTCATCCTCGGCCTTGTGCCACTGCTGTCCGGTTTAAATTTCCGGGCAGGTCGCAGTCCCTTGAAGTCGGTGATGAAGGGTGAACATTCACTCAACGTCATCCTCGGCCTTGTGCCGAGGATCTAACCACGTCGAATAAAATCAATACGTTGGCAGATCCTCGGGACAGGTCCGAGGATTGTTTGTTGCTTTCCGGGTATTGTCGGTGCGGGACTGCGGGCCCTTCACAGCCCGCAGTCCCGGCGGCGGGCGACCGTCCAAGGATCGGGATCACGCCCGACGTCATCAAGGTTCCCTGCCGCCTTTGCTTCACCGCTTGGAGAGTTGATTGGGCCGCTGATCGCCACGCCCGCAAACAATCCGAAGCCTGCAAAGGATAGCAGACCTATGGACTTTTTGCACACGCCACCCCTTCGATGCCTCGGTGTCGATGTCGCCAAGGACAGTCTCGTCGCCAGCGAGGGTAGCCGCATCCTGACCGTCGACAACAACCGCTGCGGCGTCCGCGCGCTGCTCAAGACGATGCGGCCGGATTTCGTCATCTGCGAACCGACCGGCGGATACGAGCTCATGCTGCTGGAGGAATGCCTCAAAGTGGGCATTGCCTGCCATCGCGCCGATGTGATGAAGCTCAAAGCCTATATCCGTTCGCTGGGAACGCTTGGCAAAAGCGACGCCATCGACGCCAGACAGATGGCTGCCTATGGCTGCGAGCGTTGGGCGAGGTTGCCGCTATGGCATGCGCCGGATGCCGATGAGGTGGAATTGCAGGTGTTGGTGCGGCGCAGGACCGATCTGGTGGCGCTCAGGGTAGCCGAGCAGAACCGCTCTAAAGCCCCTGGCGCAAAGGCTATCGCAGCCTCGTTCAAGGCCATGCTCGGTGCCATCCAGCGCCAGATCGACGCCCTCGATGGCCAAATCGCAGCGCTCGTCGAAAGAAGCGACAGGCTTGCCAGGCGCATCCGTATCTGCACCACGGTCAGCGGCGTCGGAACCCTAAGCGCTGCAAACCTGATCGCCCAGCTGCCGGAACTCGGCTCCCTGCATCGCCGCCAGGCCGCAGCCCTTGCCGGAACCGCTCCCCATCCCAGCGAAAGCGGAAACGCCAAAGGTCGACGGCGACAGCGCGGCGGAAGACCCCAGGCCAAAACCGCATTGTTCATGCCCGCAATGTGTGCAGCACAGGGAAAGGGACAGTTCGCCCCCTTCTACGAACGCCTCATCCGAAACGGAAAACCGCCCATCGTCGCTATCGCCGCAACCATGCGAAAGATCGTCGTGACCATAAACGCAAGGCTCAGGGACGACTTGTTACAACAGAGTTGATGACGTCGGCGCAATTGGCACGACTTTCCTTCCCATCGGACGACGCCGCTCTTCTTTGGTGTCCGGTTAAGGCGAAAATCCGGAAAGCCTATTCGAATGAGAGTCTTGTGCCTTGTCCAGAAACTTAAACCGGACAACAGTGGCTTTGTGCCGAGTATCCGCCAACCTCTCATAAATCGACACGTCGCAGATGCTCGGGACAGGCCCGAGCATGACGGAGGAGCGAGCTGACAACTCCTCGACAAAAAAAAGCGGCCCGCGGGCCGCCCTTTAATCTCTGCAATCCCGTCGCTCAGGCCGCCAGCGCCCGCGCCACAGCCTTGCGAATATCCGGCAGCGCAAAGGGCTTGGAAACCACGTCCACAATCTTCGTCGCCAGATCATCGGCGCGTTCGCGCTGCTCGGCATAACCCGTCATCAACAAAATACGCATCGCCGGGAAGCTTTCGGCGGCGCGGTGCGCCAGCTCGATGCCATCCATGACCGGCATGCGGATATCCGAAAGAAGAAGATCGAAACTGGTCTCCTGAAGCTTCTCCAGCCCCTGCTCGCCGTCAGCCGCCTCATGGGTCTCGTGACCGTCGAGACGCAGCGCGCGGGCGACGAAAGCCCGCAATGCATCCTCGTCTTCGGTAATCAGAATTTTCGCCATTATTTATTGCTCCTGGGCATCATTTCCAGCCGTGAGCAACATCGCAGGCTCCTCTTTTCAAGAGGTAAACACCCAGCTTTTGGCTGGGTGAATGGTTAATGAGGCGTCTCCGCCCTGTGCCGTTCCGGCACGGCAAAGATGCTCAAGCGTCGCCGGTCACGACGCCGACAAAAGGCAGTTCGCGGAAGGCATAAGCCACATCCATGCCGTAACCGACGACGAAATAGTCAGGACATTCGAAACCGACATAGTCGGCCTCCAGATCTTCCTTGCGCTTGACCTTCTTGTCGAGCAGCACGGCGATGGTGACGTGGCGGGCGCCGCGCTCGTAAAGCAGTTCCTTGGCGAAACGCAGCGTTCGGCCGGATTCGAGAATGTCGTCGATCAGCAGGACATCGCGGTCCTTCACATCGCTGTCGATATCCTTGACGATCCGCACCCCTTGGGAAACCGTGCCGGCGCCGTAACTCGAAAGCGTGATGAATTCGACTTCGGGAGCAAAGCCGCTATCATGCAGCGCGCGGATAAGATCGGCCGCGAAAATGAACGATCCCTTGAGTACGGCAATGACCAGCAAATCCTTGGTCGGGCCACCGGCAATGTGCTTGGCCATATCGCGATTGCGCTCGGCGATCTGCTCGGCGGTGTAGAGCGGCTCGATGTTTTTTCCACGGACGACGGGCATTCTTACTCCTGTGCTGCGCCTTGCCGATTTTACCTTTCAGTAAAAATACGAAGACCACGCGTTAGCACAGTCAGCGTGCGGACGCACCCGCCTCAACAAAGGAAAGCTTGATCTCGGGCGTTTTTCCACCGGGATGGCGCAGTTTTGCTGAAAAACCGTGGCTAAAACCAGGCTGCATCTCCTTGACCGGCGGCTCGATGACCATGCTTGCCACCAGCTGCCCCTTGGCGGCGAAAAGATCGGCGCGAAGGGCCGGCACCTCTTCCAGGTTGCCGCCATTGTTTTCCACGATGCCGTTAATGAGCAATATATCCATGCCGCCCGCTTCCTGCGGCGTGATGGTGACATGGGAAATGGCGAGCGGGTTGACCGAGGCGGCGACCGCCGAGGTTTCCGGCACCACGACAGACAGGCCACCGGAGCAGACGAAAACAAAAATCGCAAGCCCCGCCACCAGCGCCGAATAGGCATCGGCAGAAAGGCGCGACAATCTGCGATCCAGCCAGCCGATGAAGGCGAGGCCAAGCGCACCGATGGTGACGGACGGTTTTACCATTCGCCGACGCGCAGCGCCGCGATTGTCATTTCCCGGCTGGCGGACACGGTTTTCCTTGATGGTGACAAATTCCGCGTCTACCACATCGCGGTCGGGGTTTGCCGCCCGCGCCGTTCGGCGCGCCGGTGTTTCCGGCATCAGGAGATCAAAATCGAATGCCGCTTGCCGGCGAGATGAACGGAACATAGCCATAGAATTCCTTGGGTGAGGTTTTCCGGCCCGCAAAACTGGGCATTGCAACGAATCCTGCCAAGTTTTAAATTTAATTGGTTAATGCTTCGCAAAAACGGCTCGCACAGGCCACCGGAACCGGGTTACACCGCGACGTCCGGCACCCCCAGGCGACAGCGGTTGCGAACCACCACGAAACGAAGAGACTGGAAGTCCGTTGATCCATTTCGAAAATGTCGGGTTGCGTTACGGCATGGGACCCGAGATCCTGAGGGACATGACCTTCGATATCCCCAAGGGTTCGTTCCAGTTTCTGACCGGCCCTTCGGGTGCGGGCAAGACCTCGCTCCTGCGCATGCTTTTAATGTCGCTGCAGCCCACGCGCGGCCATATCCGCATGTTCAACCGCGATGTGTCGCGCATTCCGCGCAGTGAGCTGCCGATGCTGCGCCGCCGCGTCGGCATCGTGTTTCAGGATTTCCGGCTGCTGGATCATCTGACGACCTATGAGAACGTCGCCCTGCCGCTGCGCGTGCGCGGCAAGGAAGAAAGCGCCTATCGCAACGACGTGATCGAGCTTCTGAAATGGGTTGGGCTTGGCGAGCGCATCAATGTGCTGCCGGCCATCCTTTCCGGCGGCGAAAAGCAGCGCGCCGCCATTGCCCGCGCTCTGATGGACCAGCCGGAAATCCTGCTGGCCGACGAGCCGACGGGTAACGTCGATCCGCCGATGGCCAAACGCCTTCTCAACCTCTTCCTTGAACTCAACCGGCTGGGCACGGCTGTCGTCATCGCCACCCATGATTTTGCGCTCATGGACCAGATCGACGCGCGCCGGATGATCCTGACCGAAGGGCGGCTCGACATATATGAATGAGATCACCCGCAAGCCCTTGAAACCCGAAGCGGCCCAGCCGAAACGCCCGCCCATGCGCATCCGCCCCATGGCGCCCATCCTGCCGCCCTCCAACATTCAGGGCAATGCGCTGATGGTGGTGATCGCGATCATGGCATTTCTCGCCTGCCTGACGCTCGGCGCCGTCTCCATGGTGCGCGCCACTGCCGCCACATGGCAGAGCCAGATTTCCCGCGAGATCACCATCCAGATCAAGCCCGAGGACGGGCTGGACATGGAAGCGGCGCTGAACAAGGCGCGCAATCTGGCGCTGACTTTCGTCGGCACCCGCGATGGCACGATCCTCGACGATGCGGCGACATCGCGCCTGCTGGAGCCATGGCTCGGCAGCGGCCTTGATCTTTCCGAACTTCCCATACCGCGCCTCGTCGTCATCACCATCGATGAAAGCAACCCGCCCGATTTCCAGGCCATGCGGGACATGCTGAAGACGGAAATCCCGCAGGCCTTTCTGGACGACCACCGCACCTGGGTCGACAGGCTGGTTTCCATGGCCAGAACCACGGTCATGATCGGCGTCGGCGTGCTCATCCTCGTCTTCACGGCGATGGTGCTGACGGTGGTGTTCGCCACGCGCGGCGCGCTTTCCGGCAACCGGCATATCGTCGAGGTGCTGCACTTCGTCGGTGCGGAAAGCAGCTTCGTGGCGCGTGAATTCCAGAAGCACTTCCTGAAGATCAGCCTCAAGGGCGCGGCGGCCGGCAGCGCACTGGCGGCCGCCGTGTTTCTCGTCGCCGGTTTCTGGCAGTCGAGCACGGTCGCCACGCCGCAGAGCGATCAGGCGAGCGCGCTTTTTGGCTCGTTTTCGGTCGGTCTCGGCGGTTATCTCGGCATTGCCCTGACGATGATCATCATCGCGCTTCTCACCACCATCACGGCGCGCATGACGGTCATCCGCACCATCGACGATATTGACCGCGTCCGATCGGATCCGTCGAAAAGCGACGGCCTCGCATCGTGAAATTACGGTCGGAATTTCGCCGGAAAACTGAAACCGTCACACGCCGGATGTAACCTGCGGACGGTGGACAAAAATGCCTGTTCCTTGCCTTAATCGGCGAGTATTCAGGAGGAATGTTTGTGAGTCGGATGGACCAGGATCAGACGACGGCGCGGCCGGCCCGAAAGGGTCTGTTGTCGCGGCGTGGCCGTCTGCGCCGTTTTATCCGCGGCCTCATCCTGGTTTGCGTCATTGCGCTCGGCGCATTTTCCGGCGGTTTTTTGTGGTTTGCCGATTCCGTTGCCTCCATGCGCCCGCCCGAGGGAGCAAGAGGCGATGCCATCATCGTGCTCACCGGCGGTTATCAGCGCATCGAGCAGGCCGTCGGCCTGCTCAGGGACGGCGTGGGCAAGAGGCTTTTGATATCAGGCGTCAACCCGGCCACCACCCGCTCGCAGATCCGCAAGATGACTCAAGGGTCTTCCGACATGTTCACCTGCTGCGTGGACATGGGCTACAAGGCGATAGACACAATCGGCAACGCCAATGAGGCGGCAAGCTGGATACGTGATCACAACTATTCTTCCATTGTCGTCGTCACCAATAATTATCACATGCACCGCAGCCTGCATGAATTGCGCAATGCCAGCCCACAGACGGAATTCATCGCCTATCCCGTCATCAGCGCCGATCTCGTCCGCACCAACTGGTTCGTGGAGCCGGATGTGGTGCGGACACTGCTTTACGAATATCTGAAGTTCGTGGCGGCAGCCGGACGCGACCTCACCGGCTTCGGCAAGGGCGACGGTCTGCGCAAGGCCGTCACGGATCACGCCCCGCCGAAAGTTACCGCGGCTTCGTCGTAAGCGTCCAGAAACACGCTTGCTGCCGCCCCTTGTTTTCGTGTAGGCGTCTGGCATCGGCATCCGGCACCGAAGCCTGTCCAAGGCATCGGAACGGCTGCATCCCGGGAAGGCTGTTGATGCTCAAGCTGCGCTCTTTTCTTTTCAATACACTGTTTTACCTCAATCTGATCGTTCGCATGATCGTGCTGACGCCGATCTATTTCATTCTGCCCCGCAAGATCGCCTATGAAATCCCGAAGAACTGGGCCCGGTCCAATCATTGGCTGATGAAGACCATCGTCGGCACCACCTTCGAGATCGAAGGCCTCGAAAACATCCCCGAAACCGGCTGCATCTTTGCGCCCAAACATCAGTCCTTCTGGGACACCTATGCGCTGCTGCCCAACCTGCCGGACCCCGTCTATATTCTCAAACGTGAACTCCTGTGGATTCCGCTGTTCGGCTGGTACGCCATGAAACAGCGCATGATCCCGGTCAACCGCGCCGCGCGTGGCAAGGTCATGCTGAAAGTGATGGAGCGGGCAAAAGAGGAAATGGCCGCTGGCCGCGAACTCATCATCTATCCGGAAGGCACACGCCGCCCGCCCGGCGCGGAGCCTGAATATCGTTACGGCATCGCAAGGCTTTACCGGGACCTTCAGGTGCCGGTCATTCCCGTCGCCATGCATCCCGGCCTCTTCTGGCCGCGCCGGTCCACCATGCGTTACCCCGGCCATTTCAAGGTACGTATCCTGCCGGCCATCGAGCCGGGGCTCGACCCCGACGTGTTTTTCAAGCGCCTGATCGAAGTGACGGAAAAGGCGAGCGACGAACTGCTTCTGGAAACCGCGCGCAACAACCCGGATTTGCCGCTGCCACCGACCGCCGTGAAGCGGATTGCCGAACTTCAGGGCAAGGAAACAACCGCCGGCTGAGCCGAAAGCGTACCGACACTTGCGGCGATGCTTTCCAGCAGCGAGTCGCGAATGCCCATTTCCTGCAGATGCTGCACGGTGTTGAACACATAATCCGTGTTCGGTCCGGAGCGACCGGTCGCGGCTGCGATGATGACAGCCGATTCGGCAACACCGAGACCGCCGATATATTGCTCATGGGCGGGATCGGCCACATAGGTCACCGCGCTGCCGCGCCGGCCATTGGCGAGCGCAATGGAAACCACCCGCTCCTTGTAGACATTCGTCACCAGTTCGCGCTCGCGCAGATAGGCCATGACGGGATCGTGGTCCTTGCCGCGCACGCGGAAAGCGACGCCGAGGCAGGAGCCGCCGCGCTCCAGGCCGAGAACGAGGCCGGGTTTCTCCTCCGTGCCTCTGTAAAAGTTGGAACTGATGCAGAGCGAGCGCCGATAACCGTGCAGCCGGGCCTGCTGCCTCTCCTCGAAAGCGAAGCCGGGGTTCCACATCAACGAACCGTAGCCAAAGACCCAAAAATCGTCCATATCCCAAGCCAAATCAAAAATATCTGAAGTCTGTTCATCGGAGATCAATATGGCAGCGTCAAGCCAATCCGGCACGGCCAAAAAATTCCTCTGGCTCGCCGTCGCCATCGTGGTGGTTATCGGACTTTACACCGCCGGGTGGTTTTACGCCGCAGAACGGCTGAAACAGACGGTGCTGAACGTCATCTCCCCCTCGCAGGCCCGCAGCGTCAGCGGCGAATGTGGCGATATCGCCTTCAAGGGTTATCCCTTCCGCATCGGCCTTTTCTGCTCCAAAGTGACGGTGGACGACAGCCAAAACGGCGTTTCCGCGTCCTTCGGCGAACTTCGCTCGGCGGCGCAGGTCTATAATCCCGGCCACATCGTCTGGGAACTCGATTCGCCAGCGGAAATCCGCTCGGCCCACGGCCTGACGATTTCGGCCGCCTGGAAGAACATGCAGTCCAGCATCGTCACCAAGCTGAAGGGCATTGACCGCAGCTCGCTCGTCATCGACGGGCTGAAGGCGCAGGCGGTTTCTTCCGTCACCGGCCAGACCATCGACTTCGATGCCGTCAAGACGGAAATGCATCTGCGCCAGAACGGCGCCGATCTCGACGGCGCTATCACGCTCACCGATTCGGCAACCGTCATCAAGGACTGGCCGCAGGTTCTTCCCCGCCTCGACGCCATCTTGGATGTCACGCTCGCGGGCAAAGCGGGCATGGTGGATGGCAGCGACAAATCCGGCCTTTATGGCACAAGCGGCGAGCTTCGCCGTTTGGTGGCCGATATTGGCGAGGGCCGCACCATGCGCATCAGCGGCCCCTTTTCCTTCGATGATCAGGGTTATCTCTCCGGCCAGTTCAAGCTGGAAATCGAAAAGCTCGGCTCCTGGTCGGACAATGCCAAACAGGCGTTTCCGCAGCTGCAATCCACTATCGATACCGCCCGCAAGCTGCTCGGCGCGCTCGCCGGTGGCGGTGACCGGGCATCCGTCGACCTCGTGGTGGATCGCGGCCGCGCCACTGTCAGCGGCTTCATTCCGCTCGGCAAGATTCCACCGATCTGAGGGTTACCCCCTATTCGACGTCATCCTCGGGATTGTCCCGAGGATCTGCAACCGATTGTTTATGTTGATGTGTTTAGATCCTTGGGACAAGCCCAAGGAGCAGGGCTTTGACACTTTGCCAGCGGTGGTCTGATGGCCGGATCAAATCCGGCCAAGACTGTCGCCTGCGGCGATTTACTTCTTCTGATCCAGCGCGTGACGCCCGAAATCAGGCGTATCGACGTCCTGACCGGCCTCGATGATGGAGCGGCGGATGGAGCGCGTGCGGGAGAACAGTTCGAACAGCTTGTCGCCCTCCCCCCAACGGATCGCCCTTTGCAGCGAGGCGAGGTCTTCCGAGAACCGTGCCAGCATCTCAAGGATGGCATCCTTGTTGTGCAGGCATACATCGCGCCACATGGTGGGATCGGAGGCCGCCAGACGCGTGAAGTCACGAAAACCGGAAGCGGAATATTTGATGACTTCCGATTCGGTCACCGTTTCCAGATCATCCGCCGTGCCGACGATATTGTAGGCGATGATGTGCGGCAGGTGCGAAACGATCGCCAGAACCTTGTCGTGGTGCTCGGCGTCCATTTCATCGACGCGCGAACCGAGCGCCCGCCAGAAATCCTTGAGCCTTTCCAGCGCCGCGGCGTCCGTGCCCGGCAGCGGCGTGAAGATGCACCAGCGATCGCGGAAGAGACCGACAAAACCGGCATCCGGGCCGGATTTTTCCGTGCCTGCCAGCGGATGGCCGGGGATGAAATGCACGTTTTCAGGCATATGCGGGGCCATCTGCGCGATGACCGAGGCCTTGGTGGAGCCGACATCGGTGACGATGGCACCCGGCTTCAGATGTGGCGCGATCTGTTGCGCCACGCTTTCCGAGGCTCCGACCGGCACCGAAACAATGACGAGATCGGCATCCTTCACCGCCTCCGCCGCCGAAACGGTATAATCCGTGCCTAGCGCCAGTTCTTCCGCCCGTTTCAGCGTGTCTTCGCTGCGGGTGGAAATCGCCACATGGCGGGCAAGCCCGAGTTCCCTGACATCACGGGCAATCGACGAGCCGATCAGGCCGATGCCGATCAGCGCGATGCGTTCAAACATGATATCGCCCATCACGCCTGCCCCATGAACTCGGTGAGAACGGCGATGACGCCGAGATTGGCCTCTTCAGAACCGACGGTCATTCTCAACGCATTCGGGAAGCCATAACCGCGCACCGCACGCAGAATATAACCGCGGCGGCTCAGGAATTCATCCGCATCCGTCGCCCGCTTGCCATCCTGATCCGGGAAATGGATGAGGATGAAGTTGGCAACGGATGGTGTGACGGTAAGGCCGAGACCGGTAAAGGCCGTGACCAGCTTTTCCATCCACAGGGCATTATGTGCCACAGCCTTTTGAACGAATGCCTGATCGCGGATCGCAGCGGCACCGGCCGCGATGGCCGGCGCGCTCATGTTGAACGGGCCGCGCACACGGTTCAGCGCATCGATGATATCCACCGGGGCATACATCCAGCCCACACGCAGTGCGGCCAGGCCGTAAACCTTGGAGAAGGTCCGGGTCATCACCACGTTGCGGCTACCGGAGACCAGTTCCAGTCCGGCTTCGTAATCGTTCTTGCGCACATATTCGGCGTAAGCGGCGTCCAGCACCAGCACGACATGTTTCGGCAGTCCGGCCTGCAGGCGGCGGATTTCCGCGACGGGAACATAGGTGCCGGTGGGGTTGCCCGGATTGGCGAGAAAAACCATCTTCGTCTTCGGCGTCACAGCGGCGAGGATCGCATCCACATCGACAACGCAATCCTTTTCCTTCACCGTCACCGGGGTCGCGCCCGCACCCATGATCTGGATCTTGTAGACGAGAAAACCGTGCTCGGTGATGATCGCTTCATCGCCGGCACCCAGATAGACGTGGCAAAGCAGACCGAGAAGCTCGTCCGAACCGTTGCCGCACAGGATGTTTGCGATGTTGAGGCCATGCACATCGGCAATCGCCTGACGCAACGCGATCGCCTGACCGTCCGGATAAATTTCCAAATGGCTGGCGGCGGCACTGAAAGCCTCGATCGCCTTCGGGCTCGGCCCAAGCGGTGTTTCATTGGAGGAGAGCTTATAAACCTTCGCGACGCCATCCACATGTTCCTTGCCGGGAACATAAGCGGCGATATCCAGAATACCCGGACGCGGAACAGGTTGGTTAAGCTCTGCACTCATTTGATCGACCTTTGGAAAAACGCCGGAGAACCCGGCAAAAGCAATGCCGGAGGCATTAGACCGGAATGGTCGTTTTGTCGAGGGTCAGCGCGGCTTTCCCTGGCTTGCGGCAGTGCGGGTGGTGGGCACCCCCTGCGGTGCAAGCACGGGCACGAAAACGCGGCGCGAGGCACGCTGGGTGACGGGCAATCCCTGATAGAGACGCTTCTGGGCTTCCACCACGATGACGCCGGAAAAAAGTGGCCAGAGGCGACGGCCGGTATGTTCGAGATAACGGCGGAATTTCAGCACCGGCCGGCTTGTGGTGGGTGGAAAGAACAGCGCCTCGGCGCTGGCGCCCGGCGTGAAATTGGTTTCGCGCAGAAGCGCCGTCAGCTGCCCGCGCGAATAGGGCCGGCCGGAACCGAACGGCGTATGTTCCATGCGCGCCCACACACCGCGGCGGTTGGGCACCACGATCACCAGACGGCCGCCGGGCGCGAGCACACGCCAGAGTTCCTTCAAACTCTCACGCGGATTTTCGGCAAATTCCAGCGCATGCACCATCAACACCCGGTCTATCGACGAATCGGGCAGCGGCAGCTCCTCATCGAACACCAGCGCGGTGGAGGAAAGCTCGCCCGCCGGCCAGTTCACGGCACCCTGCCCCGCCGGCATGAAGGCGAAGGTGCGCTCGGTATCGTGGCGGAACCGCTCCAGAAACGGCACGGCATAACCGAGGCCGACTAGCCGTTCTTCCGGCAAGGGCGGCCACAGCGTCGAAAGCGCCATGGTGATCGCCTGCTCGGCCGATCGGCCAAGCGGAGAATGATAGAATTCGCGCAGATCGACGATATCGGTATTCATGGGCGAGAATGTAGCATCAGGCGGTTGGACTTCAAGGCGTCTGCCCTTACATTGAAAGCCAGTTGGGAAAGTCAGGCAGGCGAACGCGCCGGTTTTGGCCGGCAAATGGAGAGGATACGATGAAACCTTTGGAAATAGACGTCTTTCTTTGCCGCAGCGACAATTTCGGGGTTTTGTTGCACGATCCCGAAAGCGGGGCGACGGCCGCCATAGACGCGCCGGAAGAAGGACCTATCCTGCGCGCCCTTGATGGCCATGGCTGGAAGCTCACGCATATCTTCACCACCCACCACCATCAGGACCATGTGGAAGCCAATCTGGCGCTGAAGGACAAGTTCCGTTGCGAGGTGCACGGCCCCTACGACGAGGCGATTGCGATACCGGGCCTTGATCGTTCGCAGACCGATGGCGACGAATTCGAATTTGCCGGCCGCCGCGTTCAGGTCATCGCCACACCCGGCCATACGGCAGGGCATATCTGTTATTACCTGCCGGATGACGGGCTGCTGTTTGCCGCCGATACGCTGTTTGCCATGGGCTGCGGCCGTCTGTTCGAACGGCCGGCGGCGGATATGTGGCATTCCTTCCAGAAGCTGATGGCCCTGCCGGATGACACGAGGGTCTATTTCGGCCACGAATACACGCTTTCGAATGCCCGTTTTGCGCTGACCGTCGATCCAGACAATGCTGTGCTGCGCGAGCGCGCGGCACGTGTCGAGACCGCGCGGCAGGCCAATGAATTCACCATTCCCACCACCATCGGGCTCGAAAAACAGACCAATCCCTATATGCGGGTGGCGGATGCCGGTATCCGCAGACATCTCGGCCTTGAAGGCGCTGCCGATGCCGATGTCTTCGCGGAAATCCGCACGCGCAAGGATAATTTCTGATGGGAACGGATATGTCGGCGCAGGCGATCATTCGCGAGCTTGGGCTGGAGCCGCATCCAGAGGGCGGGTTCTACCACCAGACGTTCCGCGACAAGGCCGGCGGCGAACGTGGGCATTCGACGGCGATTTATTATCTGCTGGAAAAGGGCGTGCGCTCGCACTGGCACCGGGTCACCGATGCGGTGGAGGTCTGGCACTATTATGCCGGTGCGCCGATCGCGCTGCATCTTTCGCAGGACGGCCGAGAGGTGCAGACCTTTACGCTTGGCCCCGCGATTCTGGAGGGCGAGCGCCCACAGGTGATCGTGCCGGCCAATTGCTGGCAATCGGCGGAAAGCCTCGGCGATTTCACGCTCGTCGGCTGCACCGTCTCGCCGGGCTTTGCCTTTTCGAGCTTCGTGATGGCGGAACCCGGCTGGTCGCCGGGGGATGCGCCCTGAACCTCAGAGCCGGTGAAGCGAGCGCGTGCCCCTTGTTTCTTCTCCCCAGTCGGGGAGAAGAAATATGCTGCGCCGCCGGGCGTCACTCACCTAGCAAATAAGCCTTCGTCAGCCGCCGTATTTCGTAGCGGTAATGTAAACCTGCCCCACCCGCGTCGGGATGATCGCATAAACAGGCGCATAGACATCCATATTGTTCGACTTGGCGAACCAGATCTCCATCGAGATCGATTTCAGATATTCGATATCCTTGCGTCCCTGCCGGTAACCCGACTTCGGAACGTAACGCGCCTTGCAGACGATGGCGTCACCACTGAAACCGTTCGTCTTGAAAGGCTTGGTGCCGCTAGGGCTCAAAACGAGGTCGAGTCGGGACTCACCATCGTAGATCGGCAAGCGAGTCGGGCAGATGCGGCCGCCCGCGGGAATGATGAGGCCGGAAATCGGGTCGAGAACCGAGCGCAGGTCGCGGTCTTTCACATCCACCCAGTTGTCCGGCCGGGCCTTGGGTTCGGGTTTTACCGTCGTGGATGTGACATTGCCGTTGCGATAGACGACGTCATAGGTGCGCACGCGCTTGCCGTCCTTGTAGACCAGCGAATATTCGTTGGCCTGCAGCCGGTGGCCACGCTTGGCGCCGGAGACCGTGGTCTTGCCGGAAATGTCTTTCAGAATGCTGGCAAGGCCGGCGGCGCTGAAGGAACCGGAGATCGAATAGTTCGGTCCGTCCATGCGAGTCGAAAAACTTGCCCGCGCGATCGGCAAAATGCCGAGATTGATGCTGTATTCGCTTGTGTGGCGTGCTTCGGCGGCGAGCGAGGGAGAAACGCCCGCAAACGCCATAGTAGCGGCCATAAAAATGCTTTTTCCTCTGGCAATCATTTCGATATCACCTTAAAAGAGGCGCGGAAGCGGCCTTATCGGGCGATCATATACGCTGACTTGTGGCAATAAAAAAGCGGACGACGGTTGAAAACGCCGGAATTTCCTTTGATTTGATCGCGAGCGGCTTGACTGTTAAGTCCCGTCTGACTATAGAACCGCAACTTTCCAATCATGGCCAGTTGGATTGCCACCCCGGTTTTGCCGGTGGCGAGCCAGTGGTGAAACAGACGAAACGAAATAGGTGTACCCATGTCCCGTGTATGCGAATTGACCGGCAAGGGCGTCCAGACGGGCAACAACGTCAGCCACGCCAACAACAAGACCAAGCGCCGGTTCCTTCCGAATCTCTGCCAGGTCACGTTGATCTCCGATGCTCTCGGCCAGCGTTTCCGCCTGCGTGTTTCCGCAGCCGCTCTGCGCTCCGTTGAACACCGTGGTGGCCTCGATGCCTTCCTTCTGAAGTCCGGCGAAAACGAACTGAGCATGCGCGCTCGTCTCCTGCGCCGCCAGATCGCCAAGAAGACTGCTGAAGCTGCTTAATAGCGGCTTTGACATCATCTGATATTCAGAAGGCTTGAATGGCTTTTCGCCGCTCAAGCCTTTTGTTTGTTTCAGATTTTAATTGCATCGGGTTTTGCGGAAATCGTGTCAGACGTTTCGCTCCAATGTTTGGCTCCAACTGGTGGCATCACCCAGGATAAAAAAATGCCCTATCTGCGCTTTACGATTATCTACGTTCTGCTGATGACACTCGTCGTCGTCGCCTCCAATATTCTGGTGCAATATCCGCTGTCGGGCTCACTGTTTGGTATCAACCTCGGTGATCTTCTGACCTGGGGCGCCTTCACCTATCCTGTCGCCTTCCTCGTCACCGACCTGACAAATCGCCAGTTCGGCCCCTCGGTCGCGCGTCGCGTGGTGCTTGCCGGCTTCATCGTCGGCGTCACGTTGTCCTTCTGGACATCAATCCCCCGCATCGCCGTCGCCTCCGGTACCGCCTATCTGATCGGCCAGCTGCTCGATATTTCGGTTTTCAACCGCCTGCGCCGCCAGCGCTGGTGGCATGCACCGCTTGCCGGCTCCATGCTGGGTTCGGTGCTGGATACGGCGCTGTTCTTCTCCATCGCCTTCGCCGCGAGCTTCTCCTTTGTCGGCCCCAATGATGCCTTCGCCATCGAAGGCGCGCCGCTGCTCGGCGTCTTCGCTCTGGAAGCCCCCCGGTGGATTTCCTGGGCAATGGGTGATCTTTCGGTCAAGGTTGTCGTCGGCCTCGTCATGCTGCTGCCCTACGGCGCGCTGATGAACACACTGAAGCCGATGCCGCCTGCAAAGGTATGAGACGCCAATTGGAAAGCCCGCGCGAGCGGGCCTTCTATTCCACCAGCTTGAATTCCAGCATCAGGTTGCGCTGGAGAAATGAGTGGTTGTCATCGGACACGATAATGAGGCGCGTTGAACCATCCGGCCCTTTCACTACATCCATCCCTTCCATATTGTCGATCTGGTAGGCCATGCCCGCTTCCATGAGGATTTCACCATCCACCACGGCACCCGGCTTGATGTCGCCCCCATGGATGCGGCGAATGCGCATGCCAACACCTTCGGCGAAGTTGAAGCGCCGCTCGAGAAGCAGCAGATCGCCGTTCGGCAGGAAAGCACCGTCAGTCACATCGAATGATGGATGATGGGTAACGGCGAATGTGCCCTTCAGCGGGCCTTCCAATATTGCCGCGAGAAGATTGCCGTCCGCATCGATGCTCTTTTCAGCCACCACGACCAGAGCGCCGGCGAGCGGCGAATCGGCTGGCGAAACCGCCAGGGCCTCCATGCCGCCATTATGGCGCAACTCGTTACTGGGTATGAGATATGGCAGGCGGTCGAGCGGCTTTGAGGTGGCAAAGCCCGGATCGGGATAGATGTCGATCCTGTGGCGTTGCTCGTAACTGACGAACACCTTGCCGTCGCGCAGCGCCAGCCCTTCCGCATCCATTTCCATTTTGCGGGGCGGTTCACGACCGCTCATATCAAACATGGCGGTGATGCGGCCATCGGCAAGCCCGGACAGCGCGCCAACCGCATCACGCGTGACCCTGCCCGTCAGCCAGTGGCCGGTATCCAGCACCGCGATAAATTCTTCTCCATCGGGGCGGAAACGGATGGAGGATATCGCCCCAAACAGCTTTTCCGGAGCGCTCATCACCATGCCGCCGACAAATTCCAGTTTGCCGAAACGTTTTGCGCTGGTGCCGACCTCGAAGCTCGACAGCAGACGAACGCTGACAGGCACATCGATGGTCGATGCGCCGATGGGAACGGGAAAAAGCGAAGCCGCCGCAAGAACGGCGGCCAGCGCAAAAGACTTGCAGGCGGAGGAAGCCCGACCCCGCTTATCCGGCACGGCGGATCCTGCGGGACGAACCGGAAGTACCGCTCGTATCCTCGAAGAGGGCAGCGAGCTGCTCGGTCATCGCGCCGGCCAGCTCGTCCGCATCGACGATGGTGACAGCACGGCGATAATACCGCGTCACGTCATGGCCGATACCGATTGCCAGCAGTTCCACCGGTGAGCGCGTCTCGATCTGCTCGATGACCGCGCGCAGATGCCGTTCCAGATAGTTGCCGGGATTGACCGACAGGGTCGAATCATCCACCGGCGCGCCGTCCGAGATCATCATCATGATCTTGCGCTGCTCCGGGCGGCCGATCAGGCGGTTATGCGCCCACATCAGTGCTTCGCCGTCGATGTTTTCCTTGAGAAGCCCCTCGCGCATCATCAGGCCGAGATTGCGCCGTGCACGCCGCCACGGCGCATCCGCCGACTTGTAGATGATATGGCGCAGGTCATTGAGACGGCCCGGTGAAGCGGGTTTGCCATTGGCGAGCCACTGTTCGCGAGACTGCCCGCCCTTCCACGCCTTGGTGGTGAAGCCGAGGATTTCCACCTTAACGCCCGACCGCTCCAGCGTGCGCGCCAGAATATCGGCACAGGTGGCCGCAACGGTGATCGGACGGCCGCGCATCGAACCGGAATTGTCGATGACCAGAGAAACGACGGTATCGCGGAACTTGGTGTCGCGTTCTTTCTTGAAGGAGAGCGGCTGCATCGGGTCGATGATGAGCCTGACGAGACGGGCCGGATCGAGATAACCCTCTTCCAGATCGAAATCCCAGGAGCGGTTCTGCTGCGCCATCAGGCGGCGCTGCAGCCGGTTCGCCAGTCGCCCGACGGCACCCTGAAGATGCGCGAGTTGCTTGTCGAGGAAGGCGCGCAGCCGGTCAAGCTCGGCCTCGTCACACAGTTCCTCGGCGCGGATTTCCTCGTCGAATTCTTCGGTAAAGATGCGGTAGTCGACCTTTTCGTTGAAATCGTCGAAGGGGCTGTTGGGGCGACGGGTCTCACCGGGCGTTTCGGAATCCTCGTCGAGATCGTCGGACATTTCCTCGTCCGACATCTCGGCGCCGTCCATCTCGCCTTCTTCCATTTCCTCCTGCGAGGCTTCGTTTTCATCGGCGGGCGTTGCGTCGGAGCCGGCCTCTTCCTCGACCTGCTCTTCTTCGGTCTCGTTGGTGCGCGGCTGGTCCTCGTTGGACTCCGCTTCCTGGCTGTCCGGCTCGTTATCCTCGTCGCCGAAATCTTCTGCCATCTGCATGGAGGTCAGCATCTTGCGCACCAGCCGCGAAAACGCCTTCTGGTCGGTAATGACGCGCGAGAGATCGTTGAGGTCGCCTGCGGCCTTCTCTTCGATGAAGTCGCGCCAGAGGTCGAGAACCTTGCCGGCGCTCGCCGGTGGTTTTTCGCCGGTCAGTTTCTCACGCACCAGAAGCGCCACAGCCTCGGCGAGCGGTGCGTCATCCTTATTGTTGATGCCGGAGAAATTGGCCTTGGCGTATTTTTCCGTATTCATGGCTTGAATGTTGGAGGCCATGCCCGGCATGCGCAGCGCGCCGATGGATTCCACCCGCGCCTGTTCGACGGCATCGAAAACCAGCTGCGCTTCGGCGCCCTGCGGCGACATCACCGCATGCGTATCCGCATCATGGCAGGCAAGACGCAGCGCCATGGAATCGCCGAGGCCGCGCGTGATGGCGATTTCTTGTGCGGTGGGTTTCTTGGAGATTTCCGGAAGGCGCATGCGCTCGCCGGCAAGGCCCGGCCGCTCATTGGCGAAAACGACCTCGACCTCGGCATCGCCGGCAACGGATCGCACGCAGCCGGCAATCGCCTGACGCAACGGCTCCGTATCGACCGCCGTACCCGGTTTCGCTCTGGAATTGTCGCCGCGCCCTGCCATTGTCTTTCCTGTCATTCGTCGGCGCCTGCGGCACGCCCATCCTTCAGGATGCGCGGCCGGCCGGCGTCTTCAAGTCATCGGTGATCTTCTCCGGACAGACCGGGGACGATCAGGCGCTGAGAACGATGTTCGCAGCACTTTCCTTAAGCTCGACACCGAAGGCGCGCTGATATTGCTCGGCCACCAGCGTGCGCTCCAGTTCATCACACTTGTTGAGGAAGGTCACTCGGAAGGCAAAAGCGAGATCACCGAAGATTTCCGCATTTTCCGCCCAGGTGATGACGGTACGCGGGCTCATGACGGTGGAAAGATCGCCATTGATGAAGGCCGAACGGGTAAGATCGGCCACGCGCACCATCTTGGAAACGGTTTCGCGACCCTTCGGATTATCGAAGCTCTTCACCTTGGCGGCAATGATGTTCACTTCCTGCTCGTGCGGCAGATAGTTCAGCGTGGTGACGATGGACCAGCGGTCCATCTGTGCCTGGTTGATCTGCTGCGTGCCGTGGTAGAGGCCCGTCGTATCGCCGAGGCCGACCGTGTTGGCGGTCGCAAAGATGCGGAAGGCGGGGTGAGGACGGATGACGCGGCTCTGGTCGAGCAGCGTCAGGCGGCCGGAGGATTCCAGCACGCGCTGGATAACGAACATCACGTCCGGGCGGCCGGCATCATATTCGTCGAAAACGAGCGCGACATTATGCTGGTAGGCCCAGGGTAGGATGCCGTCCTTGAATTCGGTGACCTGCTTGCCGTCTTTGAGGACGATGGCGTCCTTGCCGACGAGGTCGATACGGCTGACATGGCTGTCGAGGTTGACGCGCACGCAGGGCCAGTTGAGGCGGGCGGCGACCTGCTCGATATGGGTGGATTTACCCGTACCGTGGAAACCGGAAACCATGACGCGTCGGTTGTGAGCAAAACCGGCAAGGATCGCAAGCGTCGTATCGCGGTCAAAAAGATAGTCGGGATCGAGGTCCGGCACATAGGCGTCGCCCTGGGAATAGGCGGGAACCCGCAGATCCGTATCAATGCCGAAAACCTCCCGCACGGACACTGTCGTGTCGGGCAGGTTGGAAATATCAAGGTCGATTTTGCTCATCACGTCTCCAAGGCGGGCGGCAGCCACCCGGCCACATCATCAATCAGGCGGTAAACACGAACGTTGGCTTAGCAGAAACCTGACTGCTTTAACAATTGATATGCTTGAACAACAGCCCGAAAACGCTCTTCCGAACCACGATCGCCACCATTAGCATCAGGATGGTGCTTTTTGACAAGCTCCTTATAGCGCCTTTTTATCTCTTCCTGCTTTGCGCTGGACGAAAGGCCGAGCGTATCGAAGGCTTTTGCCTCGAGCGTCTTCAGTTTGCGGTCCCGCTGCATGCGCTGTCCACCAGCCCTTGCGCCATCAGCAAAACCACCGGTGAAACCGAAAGGATCGCGGATACGGGCATTCGCGCTGGCGGTGCCCGAACGCAGCGTGGAATGCAGCGGGGCGTCACGCGCCGTCTTGTTGACACCCACTGTCCAGGTGGGGCGATGGCCGGTGATCGCCTCCTTCTGGTAACGGGCGATCTCGCTGTCGGAGAGGCCGGAAAAGTAATTATAGCCCTTGTTGTATTCCTTCACATGCTCAAAACAGAACAGGAAGAATTGCCCCTCGGCATTGCGGCCGACGGGTGCCCGGTGAATACCCGGCTTGTCGCATCCGTCCCACTGGCAGGTTGGGGCCTGAACCTCAGGTTCCCGCTCCCTTTTCCGGCGCGTGCGGATGCGATCGAAATATTTCGAATCCAGTTTCATGATGCCCTGATTATGGGGTGCGAAAAGACGCACAACAAGAATTGACAAAGCGGAATGTTACAGGCTTTTAGGTAGCCCCTTTTAAAGACCGAAAACAGAAATGGAGCCCTCTGCATGTCCCTGCGAGAACGCATAGAAACAAAGCTTCGGCAGAGCTTTTCGCCGGAACGCCTGAGGGTTGTCGATGAAAGCCAGATGCATGCGGGCCACCAGCCGGATATGACAGGCACGGGCGAGACGCATATGCGTGTTCAGATAGTGTCTGAAAGCTTTTCCGGCAAGTCTCGCATCGAGCGTCACCGGGCCATCAACGCGCTTTTGAAGCCGGAATTAGACGCCGGGCTGCATGCGCTGGCGATCGAGGCGACGGCACCGGGGGAGCCGACGCGGTTCTAGGCAACGCGCGCCTTACGTTAGCCGGGATGCTTCTCAGACAGGAAAGACTGCACCTCGGACGCCGCCACATCGTCGGCCACAAAGGACTGGCCGATGCCGTGGGTGAGGATGAAGGTGAGCTTGCCGCCCTTGACCTTCTTGTCCTGCGCAATCGCCGCCATCAAGGTTTCGATCGGTGGTAATTCGCCGGTAATATCCTTCATCGTGGTCGGCAGACCGACGGCCTTCAGATGCGCCTCGACACGCGCGGCATCATCGGGGCTGGCGAGGTTGAGGCGGGCGGAGAACTGGTGCGCCAGCACCATGCCGATGGCGACACCTTCGCCGTGCACCAGCCGCTTGCTGTCGTAATTCGTCGCCGCCTCCAGCGCGTGACCGAAGGTGTGGCCGAGGTTCAGAAGGGCGCGCACGCCGTTTTCCTTCTCGTCGGCCACCACCACATCGGCCTTGGCCTGGCAGCTCGTGGCGATCGCCTCGATGCGGGCCGGGCCGCCAGTGCGGATGTCATCCCAGTTCTTTTCCAGCCAGAAGAAGAAATCCGGCTTGTCGATCAAACCGTATTTGACCACTTCAGCATAACCGGCGCGGAATTCCCGCGGGCTCAGCGTATCGAGCACCGCCGTATCCGCCAACACCAGATCAGGCTGATGGAAAACGCCGACAAGGTTCTTGCCGTGGCGGGTGTTGATGCCGGTCTTGCCGCCGACGGAGGAGTCGACCTGGGACAGAAGCGAGGTCGGTATCTGCACGAAGCGCACGCCGCGGCGCACGATGCCTGCGGCGAAACCGGCGAGATCGCCGATGACGCCACCGCCGAGTGCGATCACCGCATCGTTGCGCTCCACCCGTGCGGAGAGAACCGCATCGCAGACGGTGACGAGATGCTCGAAGCTCTTGGTCTTCTCTCCGGCCGGCAGCGTCAGAGAAACGGCCTCAATGCCATCCGTCTGCAAACCGTCCATCAGGCCTTCGAGGTAAAGCGGCGCGACATGCTCGTCGGTGATGATCGCCGCGCGTCTGCCCTTCAGCCGCGCCGAGATTTCGCCGCCCGCCCTGCCGATCAGTCCCGGCCCGATCAGAATGTCATAGGCGCGCTCGCCGAGCGGCACATGGACAAGACGTTCATCGGCGTGGATTTCGGAAGGCGTCATGGTGGTCAGTCTTTCTGTTTAAGGCCGGCTAAAGCCGTCAGCACTTCGGTCGCGATGATCTCCTTGCGGACATCACGGGATTCGATGGTGACGTCCGCCTCCGCATAGATCGGATAACGTTTCTCCATCAGGGCAGCGAGCGTTGCCTTGGGGTTTTCAGTCTTGAGAAGCGGGCGGTGGTCGCGCTTGTTGACCCTCTCCCACAGAACCTCGAGATCGGCCTTCAGCCACAGCGAAATGCCGCCGCGCCTGATATGGCCTCGGGTAGTGTCGTTGATAAATGCGCCGCCGCCCGTGGAGACGACCTTGGGACCGCCGCGCATCAACCGCTTGATGACCCGCGTTTCCAGCGCCCGGAATTCCTCCTCGCCATAGGTGGCGAAAAGCTCCGATATCGTCATGCGCGATACGCGCTCGATTTCGACATCCGTATCAATGAAAGGCACCTTGAGCTGCTGGGCGACCATGCGGCCCACCGCCGACTTTCCAGCCCCCATCAGCCCCACGAAGACGATGTTGCGCCGTCCGAGCTTTGCCCGTGCTTGCTCCCCGAGTGTGGCCGGGACGGATAAATTCGTTTCATTCATAGATTTGAAAGCCCGTTTGGCATGGATATCTGCAAATGTTTACGAAGCGTCAAGCCAAATTGCTGACTGAATGGTGGTGAATCACAATCAACGCCGCATGCAGCGCGGGGTGGAGCGGGCATTTTGATCTTGTCGCCGCTTTCGCCGCACCGCATATAGATTTCGACTGCCACCCCACGGAGCCGCCATGCCAACCCTCTTCCGCTTCACGATGATACTGGCGACCATCGCGGGGCTGATCTATGGCGGCATGGTGCTGCTCGTCATGTTCGTGCAGCCACGCGACCGCGAAGTGACCGTGCGCATCCCCTCGGAGCGGCTGAACCCGCCCGCCACCGAACCGGCAAGGCGCACCCCATGAGCGGACAACCGATGGCAGGGCGCGACGGCGCGCGGCTTGAAAGTTTTCTGGAAATGATGAGCGCCGAGCGGGGTGCTGCCGCCAACACGCTCTCTTCTTATGAGCACGACCTTGCCGACCTGCGCGAATTTCTCGGCCGTCGCGGCCAGTCCCTGACGGAGGCGCAAACGCCTGACCTTTCCGCTTATCTGACCCACCTTGCCGCTCAGGGCTTCGCCGCCACCTCGCAGGCGCGGCGTCTCTCCTCCATGCGGCAGTTTTACCGCTTTCTTTATTCGGAAGGGCTGCGCGGCGACGACCCGACCGGCATCATCGATGCACCCAGGAAAGGCCTTGCCCTGCCGAAAACCATGAGCGTTGCCGATGTGAACCGGCTTCTTGGTCTCGCGGCGCAGGAAGCGGCAACCGAAGGCCCGGGCCAGCTTGCCCGCATCCGCATGCATCTGCTGCTCGAACTGCTTTATGCCACCGGCATGCGCGTCAGCGAACTCGTCTCGCTGCCCGTCAAGGTGCTGCGCCAGGAAGGCCGCTTCCTAATGATCCGCGGCAAGGGCAACAAGGACCGTATGGTGCTTCTTTCACGCGCCGCGATTGAGGCGATGGAAAAATACGAGGCCGGCCGAAAGGCGCTCTCGCAGGAAAAAAGCAAGGCCGCTGCTTCCCAGAAAAAAACGGACACAGCTGAGAGCCCGTGGCTGTTTCCCTCGAACAGTAAGGAAGGTCACCTGCCCCGCCAGGTCTTCGCCCGCGACCTGAAGGATATTGCCATCCGCGCAGGCCTGACAGCGTCGGCGGTGTCGCCGCACGTCCTGCGCCACGCCTTTGCCAGCCACCTCTTGCAGAACGGTGCGGATCTGCGCGCGGTCCAGGAACTGCTCGGCCATTCCGACATTTCCACGACACAAATCTATACACATGTGCTGGAAAAACGCTTGCAAGAGCTGGTACAAACACATCACCCCCTTGCCAAACAGGGCAAAAACCTTGATTAGAGCGACCGGAACCGCCGGATAATCCGGCTCAAACCTTGCGCAAAACGATCGGAAACGGATCTCATGCACAATTATCTCGACTTCGAAAAACCTATCTCGGACCTTGAAGGCAAGATCATCGAGCTGAAGAAGCTTGCCGATGAAGACGAGAGCATAGACACCTCGGAGGAGATCAACCGCCTGGAATCGCGCGTCAACGATGCGATGCAGGACATCTATTCCAAGCTGAATGCTTGGCAGAAAACGCAGGTTGCGCGTCATCCGCAGCGCCCGCATTTCGTCGATTATGCCAAGTCCCTGTTCACGGATTTCACACCGCTGGCCGGCGACCGCAAATTTTCCGAAGACGCCGCCATTCAGGCCGGTCTTGCCCGCTTCAACGGTCAGCCCGTCGCCATCATCGGCCAGGAAAAGGGTAACGACACCAAAAGCCGCCTGAAGCACAATTTCGGCAGTGCGCGCCCGGAAGGTTACCGCAAGGCGATCCGCGTGCTCGAACTGGCCGATCGTTTCTCGCTGCCGGTCGTCACCCTCATCGATACCGCCGGCGCTTATCCCGGCGTTGGCGCGGAAGAGCGCGGCCAGGCCGAAGCCATCGCCCGCTCGACGGAAATGTGCCTCAACGTCAAGGTGCCGATCGTCTCCGTCGTCATCGGCGAAGGCGGCTCGGGCGGCGCGATCGCCATTGCCACCGGCAACCGCGTTTATATGCTCGAACATTCGGTCTATTCGGTGATTTCGCCGGAAGGTGCCGCATCCATTCTCTGGCGCGATTCGACCCGTGCCAAGGAAGCCGCGACCAACATGAAGATCACCTCGGAAGATCTGAAATCGCTCGGTGTCATCGATGGCATCATTCCGGAACCCATCGGCGGCGCGCACCGCGCACCGGAAACCGTTATCAGCGCGACCGGCGATGTTATCGCCAAGGCTCTGGCCGATCTTTCCCAGCGTTCCGGCACACAGCTGCGCGCTGAACGCCGCCAGAAGTTCCTGGATATCGGCCGGAACCTCTAGAGCATTTCCAGTAAAAGTGCGTCGCGGTTTTACGTCCGGAAAATGCGTTCAAAGAAAAAGTTATATCACTTGGCGGTGCGAAGAACGGCCAGGTGATATGAGTTCGGCCTTAATTTCCGGCAAGATCGCCCCAACTCGGCCATAGTCCGGTCACATCAACAGATGTATCGGCGGCCGCGGGGGCGGATCCGATTTGAGTTAAGAAGATGTAAACGGTTAATACCGTATTTAAATTGCACGCGGAACGGTATAGAACTGCCACCGTTTCGTGCCATCGTCTTTCGGATCAGATCATGCGTTTGACACATTTTGCCCTTCTCGCCTGCACCGCGCTTATTCTCACCGGCTGCAACGATACGCTTGAAACCGTCGAACGCGACGTTTCTCACGTCAAGAACAAGGTCGATTACCCCTTGTCTCCGTCCATTCTGGCCGAGATCGACAAGAAGGGCATGGATCGCAACTCGCCGATCATGATCCGCATCTTCAAGGAAGAGGGTGCTCTGGAGATCTGGAAGGCAAGGCGCGACAATCGCTTCGAAAAGATCGCCGGATACGAGATTTGCGCATGGTCCGGCAAACTCGGCCCCAAGGTGAAGGAAGGCGACCGGCAGGCGCCGGAAGGTTTCTACAACCTGACGCCCGCGCACCTGAACCCGAATTCCAAATATTATCTCGCCATCAATACCGGTTTTCCGAACCGTTATGATGCCGCCAATGGTCGCAACGGCACCAATCTGATGATCCATGGCGCCTGCTCGTCGTCAGGTTGCTATTCGATGACGGATGCGCAGATTCTTGAAATTTATGGTTTTGCACGGGACGCCTTCAAGGGCGGTCAGAAAACCGTGCAGCTGCAGGCCTTCCCCTTCCGTATGACGGCGGAAAACATGGCCCGCCACCGCAAGAGCGAGCATCTCGAATTCTGGAAGATGCTGAAGGTGGGCTACGATAATTTCGAAGTCACCAAACGCCCGCCGGACGTGAATGTCTGCGAGAAGAAATATGTCTTCAACCAGCAGACGGAAGGCGGCAGCTTCAATGGCTCCGGCCAATGCCCGGCGATGAGCACGCCGCCCGCACTGGCAAGCGCGCTTTCGAGCTACGAAAAGACCTACGATCTCGCTTATGCAACGGCGATGAAGAAATATGACGGCATGGCCTGGTACGACCCGAGCGAGGCCGAGCGCAAGGCGCTGGTTGCCGAAAAGCGCAAGGGCCGCGAACCCGCCTATGCACCGACCGGCTCGGCGCTGAAGGCCGGCAAACTGATGAAGGAAACGGAATATGCCGCGCTGATGGAAAAGAAGGCGCAGCAGGTCACGTCATCCTCACCCACGACGACCGCAACCGCCTCCGCCCTGCGCGGCCCGCGTCCTTCGGCGGCCCAGCCCGCCACGACGCCGCAATCGAACCCGGCACCCGCAGCCCCGACCATGGTTGCAACGGCAGCGCCCGCAACAGCAGGCCAGACCGGCGCTACCGCCCAGGGTATACCGGTCCCGGCGATGAACCCGCTCGCCTATTCACCTGCCCCGGCACCGGAAGCGCCGGAAAAGAAGCCGTTCTGGAAGTTCTGGGCCAAGGAATGAGCGACACGGCCGATATCGTTTATGATTTGAGGGGGCTTAAATGCCCCCTTCCGGTTTTGAGAAGCCGCAAGAAGCTCGCCACCCTCAAGGCCGGCGATATCCTGACCGTCGAGACGACCGATCCACTCGCCGTCATCGACATTGCTCATATGTGCAATGAGGATGGGCATAATCTGGTTGAGACGGTTACGTTGGATAAGGGTCATCGGTTTCGGATTGTGAAGGGCGGGTAAGCCGACATTTGACCGTATCGGGCGCGGTTACCCCCCTCTGCCCTGCCGGACATCTCCCCCTCAAGGGGGGAGATCGGCAAGACGCACCATCGCTGCTTTATTATCAAATGTCGAAATGCTCGAGAGCCAGCCACGAGTCTATCTCCCCCCTTGAGGGGGAGATGCCCGGCAGGGCAGAGGGGGTAACCACACCCACCGACCTCGCCCATCATGGTACGCCCTAAAACCGCAACCCTGAAACCGCCAGCGGATTATCCGTCATCGCCTGCCTGTCCGGCCGGTCAATACCCGGTGTGCCGGTGAAGGCAGCAAACAGGTCCTTCACGAAAGCCTCCGGCAAATCCTTCGTGATCAGCACCATGCGCGTGCGCTGATCGGCCGGGTCCGGCCAGGCCGCGAGGCGCTCGGGCGTGTGGAAAATGTTCTGCACCCCATGCAGTACCAAAGGTCGGCCCGGATTATCCGACAGTTTGACGATCGCCTTCATGCGCAAGAGCTTTTCGCCATGGGCCGAGCGCAGCAGATCCACGAACATATCGATCGCCATCGGCTCGATCGGCTTGTCATGAATGATCGAGAAGGAGCGGATCGAGGCGTCATGCCGGTTCACATCATGATGATGATCGTGGTCTCCATGATGGTGGTGATGACCGTGCGCGTGATCGTGCTCATGCTCATGATCATGGTCATGGTCATGATGAACATGACCGGACTCTTCGCCCAGCCAGCGGCCGACATCGGCATTTTTGCTGGAGACATCGTAAAGGCCATTGTCGAGAAGCCCGGCAGCACTCCAGTCGGCCTTGTCGCCATCCTCGATTGTCGCACGCGGGTTCAGCGTCTCAAGACGCGCCATCAGGGCGGCAATCGCAGAAGCATCGGCGAGCGTCCGCTTGGTCATCACCAGCCTGTCGGCCACGGCCGCCTGCTTCACCGCTTCCTCGTGATTGTCGAGTGTGGACAGGCCATTGACGGCATCCACCACCGTGATCATGCCGTTCAGCACGAAATTCTGCGCGATGACAGGATTGCCCATGACCGACTGCATGACGGGGGCGGGATCGGCAAGGCCAGTCGTCTCGATAACCACCCGTTTGACCGGCTTCAGCTTGCCGGTCTGGATACCATCCATCAATTCCGCCAGCGTATCCACCAGTTCACCCCTGACAGTGCAGCAGAGGCAACCTTCGGCCAACTCGATGATGCCTTCGCCGGCGCTTTCAACCAGCATGTGGTCGATGCTGACATCGCCGAATTCATTGATGATAATCGCGGCATCGCTCATCTCCGGATCTTTGAGAAGACGGTTGAGCAGCGTCGATTTTCCGGCGCCAAGAAAGCCGGTGATGATGGAAACCGGGATGCGATCGCGAGACATGTCTTGCCTGTATGGTGATGGCTGCCCCCGGCATGACATAATGCTAGACAAGACCTGGAGCCGCACGGAACGAAAAGAAATCGCCCGTGGCTGGAAGCCACGAGCGACATTGTAATATCATAACATGATCACGCTGCGAATACATAAACGCATTACGGCACCGGGCTCGAGGCCCGTTTCCGCTGATCAGAATGTCGGGCGCGGGATCGGGATTGGCACATTGGCCAGCTGGCCCTTGCCGGCCGCACCCTTGGGCGCGTTGACGGCCACCGTCTCGCTGCCGGGAATGAGGCCGGCGAAGGAATATTCCGGCGGGCGGGTCATTTCCGTCACATAGGGCGAATGGATGACCATCCGGCCCGCCTCGTCGCGACCTTCGCTGCGCACCTTGGCGGCCTTCGGGTTGCAGATTTCAGCGCTGATATCGTTGACCTCGGCGGTATCGCCATAGGGCGCCAGCGAAGCGAGCGAAACGCCCTGACCGGAAGGCGCGGTCAGCCCCATCTGCAAAAGATCGGCCGACTGGTCGGTGCGCCCGGCTAGGCTATCGGCACCCAGCACCACGGTAATGACGGAGCGACCGTTGCGCACGGCCGATGCCACCTGATTGAAACCAGAGGCGCAGATGAAGCCGGTCTTCATGCCATCGGCACCTTCGAAACGGCCGACGAGCATGTTGAAGTTGGCATAATTCTTCTTGCCGGTGGTGACACCTTCCAGCGAGAAATAATGGGCATATTCCGGGAATTCCCGCTTGATGATCAATGCCAGCAATGCAAGGTCACGCGCCGTCGTATATTGCCCCTTGCCCGGCAGGCCGTTGGGGTTCACGTAATGCGTGGAGCTCATGCCCAGACGCTGCGCCTGCGCATTCATCTGCGCGACGAAATTGTCGCTGGTGCCGCCGATGGTTTCGGCGATGGCCACGGCGATGTCATTGGCGGATTTGATCAGCAGCAGCTTCAGCGCGCTGTCCATGGTCAGCTTCTGGCCGGGCTTGAAATACATCTTGGAGGCCGGCTGGTCGGCGGCCTTCTTGCTCATCACCACTTCCGTCTGAGGGCTGATCTTGCCGGCCTTCATCTGCGAAAAGGCTATATAGGCGGTCATCAGCTTGGTCAGCGAAGCGGGATACCATTTGCGGAAGGCTTCCTGATGGGAAATCACCTTGCCGGTTTTGACATCCACCACCATTTTTGGATTGGCATTGGCCACGGGCGCTACGGCGACGACGCCTGCGGTGACGATGGCAATGGCTGCGGAAAGCCGGCGGGCGGCGTTGGGCGATTTCACTGTGTTTGGCAAGGCTAGTCCTCGAATTCCCGTCTTCAGTCGGGGAATGGCAATATTCACCATATATGTCCTAGCAATGGCAAAGTACATTGATTACGTCAATTATGCGGCGCACTATCCACCACGGAGGATGGCTTTTACCACATGCCGCACCGATGAACCCAGGAATGAGCGAATGCCGATTTTGAACAGAGCCGCCGAACTTCAACAGGAAGTCAGCGAATGGCGGCATCACCTGCATGAAAATCCCGAAATCTTGTATGACGTCGACAACACCGCAGCCTTCGTTGCGGAGAAGCTGAAATCCTTCGGTGTTGACGAAATCGTGACCGGTCTTGGCCGCACCGGCGTGGTCGGCATCATCAGGGGCAATGTTCCCGGCAATCGCACCATCGGCTTCCGCGCGGACATGGACGCACTGCCCATTCTCGAGGAAACCGGCAAACCCTGGGCGTCAAAAACGGCCGGTGCCATGCATGCCTGCGGCCATGACGGCCACACCGCCATGCTGCTCGGCGCGGCCAAGTACCTCACCGAGACCCGCAATTTCGCCGGCTCGATCGCCGTCATCTTCCAGCCCGCCGAAGAAGGTGGTGCTGGTGCGCTCGCAATGGTCGAGGATGGCCTGATGGAGCGTTTCGGCATCGACGAAGTCTATGGCATGCACAATATGCCCGGCATTCCGCTTGGTGCCTTCGCCGTCCGCAAGGGCGGCATCATGGCGGCACCTGACAAATTCTCCATCACGGTCAAGGGCCGTGGCGGCCATGCGGCACAACCGCACCGCACCATCGACCCGATCACCATCGGCGCACAGATCGTCGGCAACCTGCAGATGATCGCTTCGCGCAATGCCGATCCGATCCGGTCGGTGGTGGTCTCCGTCACCCGCTTCCACGCCGGCTCCAGCCACAACATCATCCCCAACGAAGCGCTGATCGCCGGCACCGTGCGCAGTCTCGATGAAACGGTGCGCGATCTCGCGCAGGAGCGCATCAAGCAGATGGCGGAAGGCATAGCGCTTGCCAATGGTGCGGAAGCCGAGGTCGTTTATGAGCGCTATTGCCCTGTCACTTTCAACCATTCGGCCGAGACTGACTACGCCGTCCGCGTCGCCCGCGATGTGGTGGGAGAGCCTAATGTCGATCCCGATGTCGATCCTTCCATGGCAGGCGAGGATTTCTCCTTCATGCTGAAGGAAAGGCCGGGCTGCTTCATCTTCATCGGCAATGGTGATTCGGCCGGGCTCCACAACCCCAGCTACGACTTCAACGACGAGGCCATCGCCTATGGCATTTCCTACTGGGTGAAGCTGGCCGAACAGCGTCTGGCGAACTGACCGCCTGATAACGCACAGAAAGCCGAGAAAGAGATCGACCGCGATGAAGAACGCGGTTGATCCGCAGGCATGGTCAGGTTAAAGAGCAATTCAGTGTCCACGTAGCTCAGCAGGATAGAGCACAGGATTCCTAAGGTAAATTGGGGGTTGCGCCCGGAAACGACGCAATCGATCTGCTCAAAGTCGGGGAAAGCTTCGCTGGTCTTCCAGCATGCCAATCCCGAGCCAAGCTCCGGAGAAATCCGGTGAAGGTGTAGAGACTGGATGGGCAGCACCTAAAGGCCGCAAGGTCCACGGTGAAGGGACAGTCCAGACCACGAACGTTCTGCCTGAGAATTGGTGGAACGGCGGCGAAAGCCGAAGCGGTATGAATCCTGGGGTCGGAGGTTCGAATCCTCTCGTGGACACCATTTTCCTGAGCATACTCTTATTAAGTAATCGTAAATATAAATTATTTTCCTCTTTGAGGAAAGCAAGACTCATTACCTCACCACCATTGCGAAACCCGCGATCGTGCCTCACCGGCCCAGGTATCAAGTGCTTCACATGGGCAAATTACCGATCTGATACCAGACTGATTTTCCGGCGCGACGGAGGAAACCGACTTTACGACGTCGCTGTCCGTCGCAATATTTTTATATGAAGAAGTCCCAAAGGACGGATGCTGCTCGTCTAAACTACGAGAGGGAATTTGCACGTTCCGTTTCTCGGTGTGAGGAGAACATCTGATGTATCTGACCAGAGAATCTGAGATCGCAATCGGTATTCTGACCAACTTTGTCCATGAGGCGGAGGAAGCCCATACGACCGGGAAGCTCGCTCATCGGCTTGGGGTCACCAAAGATCATGCCGCGAGGGTGGTTGCCATTCTCGTCAGAAACGGTCTGTTGCAGAGCAGGCGGGGGCGGACCGGTGGGGTCGTTCTCAATGTCGACCCGGAAAGTCTTTCCGTCGGCATGATCCTGCGGGCAACGCAGCCGGTTCTCGTCCGGCGACCGCGCACGCGCAATGCCAATCCTTCCGGCACGACGGGCGTTTTCCACATGCTGGCGGAAGCAACCTCCGACTATTTCATCGAACTTGCGGACTCTTGCAAGATTGCCGATGTCGTTCCGACAAAGATCGGCAATTCACAGTGTCGCAGCCGGCGATTGGTGCCACCAGTACCAGTCACCGGGAGAGACTGAGGCTGTCAGCCGGTCGAATGCGACAATTTGAAATCATGTTGAGGAGAGTCGCATTTGATACGCATCGTCAGAGCCAAGCTGCACGGCATCACCGTAACGGGAGCCGATCTCGATTATCACGGATCCATCACGCTGGATCCCGAGCATTGTGACCTCGCCGGGATCAGACCGCTGGAATTTGTCGACATCTGGAACAAGCAGAGCGGCGCCAGAATTTCGACCTATGTGATTTTCGGCGAAGCCGGATCGAAATGCTGCATCCTGAACGGCGCTGCGGCGCGCACCTGCCAGCGTGGCGATCAGGTCATCATATGCTCGTCGTCTTACGTTGAGGAAACGGCGCTTTATGACACCGCACCGATGGTGCTGACGTTCACGCCGAAAAACGATGTGAAAGATGTTCTGCGCTATCGCGTCAAGGAAACGGCGCGCCGCCCCTTCGATTTCTTTATCGAAACCCTGCCGCACGCAGAAAACTCCGATACGGAAGACGAAAACGTTGCGGATCACGCCATTGCCTGAAAAGGCGCCGGTGTCCCGTCAATGAGGCACACCTAGCTACGGGTGCCAGACCGCCAGGCGACCAGAGGTTCCGGCCGGACATCGCCCGTCAGGGAGACCGTAGCCTGTTGGCTTGAAGCCAACAGGCCACAATCAAGACAGCTGACACGCAGGTTGCTTTCAGGAGCGATCAGATCGGCAACCGTGAAGCGGTCGAGAAGACGGGCGAAAAAAGACGAGGTCGTCGAGACGATGCGGCCGAGGAATGCTTCTGTTTCCGATTGAGGCGATGAAAGTACGTCTGCGCCCTCCCCAAGCAATTCGGGTTGTACGAGCCGCAGCACCTCGGTCAGTTTCACTGATCGCGGGTCCCTTGCCAGTTTCAGGCCGCCGCCCGGACCCCGCTCGCTTTGCAGCAGACCGTTTCGCGCGAGCAGCGCGACAACCTGATAGGTATGGTCTTTCGTCGCACCGATTTCCTGCGCGACCTTTTGCACCGATATGATTTCGCCCTCCTGCCGCGCGCATACCGCAAGGATGCCAAAGGCGATTTCAGTCTGCCGTTTCAGATGCATTGCTTGTGAACGTCCTAATGGCAAGCGCAGGGATCGCCGGCCCGGTGCTGAGACTATCGTGTTACATCGCGTCATTCAATTGCTCCATGCCGGCCATCCCGCATGATGGATACATCAGCCCGCCTCGTGCCTAACCCCGCGTGAGAGCCAGCGGTGCAGGAACAGACTGCCCTTTACGGTCTCCTCTATGATCAGCGACAACCATACACCCGTCACCCCGAGATTGAGGAACAGGCAGAAGAACCAGGCCGTGGAAAGGCCAAGACCCCATGTCACGGTCAGGCTGACGAAAACCGGCCAGCGGACATCGCCCACCGCCCGCAGCGATTGAAAGAGGATCGTATTGAATGCAAATCCCGGCTGAATGAATATCGTCAGAAATAGCAGGCTGTCGCACAATTCTATCACGGCGGGATTGTCGGTGAACAACTTGATATAAGGAACCGATGCGAGCCAGATCAGTGTGGCGATGGACGTCGTCGCGGCAGCGGCAACGCTTGCAGACCGGAGCGCCTGGCTGGTCGCCGCCTCAAGCCGCCGTTCACCGAAGCGGTAACCGATCAGAACCTCGTTGCTCTGGCTGATTGCCATGACGACAACGATCAGAAATGCCATGGCCAGCATCGTATAGGTGCGGCCCAGGACGGCCTCGACGCCGAATCTGGCAACCAGCCCCAAAAGAATGATCTGGTAAAAACTGTAGGCAATATAATCGGTCACACTCGGTAAGGCGATTGCGATCATCCGTCGGGCAATCGCAAGACGCGCGATCGTCTCGGCAAATGAGAAACGCAACCCCAGTTTCCGCATGAGAACCGGCGTCAGAACGACTGTCGTCAGCACGCGAATACTGAAGGTGCCAAGTGCGGCACCCGTCACGCCCATGCCCGGCAACGGACCCACCCCCAGAATGAGAATCCATTCGGCGAGAAGGTAAAAAGCTGACACGCCCACCCCGAATGCCAGGATCAACCTGCTGTGGCCGAATGCGCGCAGACAGGCAAGCCCGGCGGCTATGAAGCCGTTAAAGACCATGCCGACCGCGACGATGTTCAGGTAGAGGCCGGCCTCGTCATTGAGGGAGGTCGACCCGGCCAGCTGTTCAAGCACGAAGGGGCCGGCAACCATCAAAGACAGGCCAAGTGCCAGACCAACAAGCGTGTTGGTCAGGAGCGCCACCGCCACCACCTGCCGTGCCGCCTCCACTTCTCCTCGGCCAAGGTGCCGGGAAATGACGATGACCGCGCCGATGCCGACCAGCCCGGACAATTCGAAAGCGATCATCATCACCTGTTTGGCGACGGCAACGGCTGCCGCTGCTTCTGCCGAATAGGCGCTTATGATTGCGGTATCGGCCAGATTGACGAAGAAGCTCAGCAGCGAATGAAGCAGGAGCGGAAAGCTCAACTGGAACAGGGTGGGCTTGCCACGCGCATTGAAGTCTTCTTTATCGGCGGTTGCGGCGCCCTGTTCCATGGCGGTGATCCTGACAGACTTTATAGGCAGGTCAGGCGAAATTGCCTGACCTGATGCGCCGCTGCAATTGCCGTTCACGCCCCTTGCCCCTGGTGTCGCCTCGCCCACGCGCACTCTCTGGCGCCGCAGTCTTGCCGTGCTGCAGATCGATTATGTGGCCGGCCAGTGTTTCCAATGTCGGAAAACGGAAGAAATCCGTGACTTCCAGCTCGATGCCAAGAGCATCACGCACCCTGGCAGGCATGGCGACGATCAGGAGGGAATCGCCTCCCAGCTCGAAAAAATTGTCGTTGACGCCAATATCCTCGCGCTTGAGCATCTTCTGCCAGAGGGCGTGGAGGGCCTGTTCGACATTGTTTGCCGGAGAGGTGATTTCGGAAGCCGCCCGTTCCGAGCGATCCGGCAGCAGCAGACGTTTGCGATCCACTTTGCCATTCGCATTCATCGGAAACTCTTCCAGAAGGATGAAATGCGAAGGCACCATGTAACGCGGCAACCGGGCCGAAAGCGCCCTGCTGAGCCTGATACCCATGGCACCCTTATCGACCGTGCCGGAGCGATCCTCAAGTAGAACATACGCCAGCAGTTGCTGCTTGTTCGCGTCAAGCAGAACCAGAACCTGATCGACCCCGTTCTCTTCCTGAAGCAGGCTCTCGATTTCTCCGACCTCGATACGATAGCCGCGCAGCTTGATCTGGAAGTCGGTCCGTCCGACGAATTCCAGATTGCCATCCGGTCTGCGCACGACGAGATCACCCGTTTTGTAGAGGCGCGAACCCGGCGTGGATGTCCGGTCATAGGGATCGGGAACGAATTTTTCGGCCGCAAGCGCCGGTCGCTCCCAATAGCCGCGGCTCAGGCTTATGCCGCCAATGTGCAACTCGCCAGGCACGCCTTCCGGAACGGGATCCATATAGGCATCGAGCACCAGAAATGAGGTGTTGTCCAGACGGCCGCCGATCGGCACCTTGCCGCTTCTGGAATGGGCCTCCTCCACCAGCAATGCGCCTGCCCAGATCGTCGTTTCGGTCGGACCGTAGACATTCCAGAGAGAGCCGATCTTTTGAATAAGCCGGCCGGCAAGTTGCGCATCGAGAGCCTCGCCGCCGCAGAGGCCGGTGAGGGATTTTTTCCCTTGCCAGCCACTGTCCAGCAGCATTCGCCAGGTGGCGGGGGTCGCCTGGAAATGCGAAATATCATGTTCGTCTAGCGTCCTTCCCAGCTTCTCAGGTTGAAGCAAAAGGTCCGGTTCACGCATGACGGCCGTGGCGCCAACGCTCAATGGCCAGAGCATTTCCAGAACGGAAATGTCGAATGCCGGCGTCGTTACTGAAAGCATTCGGTCTCCGGCCCTTATGCCCGGCTGGCGCGCCATTGACTGGAATTGATTGAGCAGACCCCGGTGCGTAATCGGCACCCCCTTGGGTCGCCCGGTGCTGCCGCTGGTGTAGAGGATATAGATGTCACTGTTATCAGGCATCGCCGGAAGCACGGCATCCGGCTGGTTCTCAAGATGATGAACAGGATCGATGCAGGTAATGCCGGGGAAAAGCCCCGCATCATCTGTCAGCACCAGAACCGTTGCGGCATCCTCCAGCACGTAACCGATCCTGTCTGCCGGGTGGCGCGGATCGATCGGCACATAAACCCCGCCAGCCTTTATGATCGCAAGGAACGATATGATGCCGCTCGCCTGCCCCGGCAACGAAACCGCGACCCGCATTCCCGGTTTAACCGGCCTCTCCAGCGTCAGAAGCGCCCGTGCGAGATTATTCGACGCCTCTTCGAGCTGACTATAGGTCCAGCTCCGGCCGACGCATTCGATGGCAATCTTTTCGGGATGGAGGCGCGCCGCGCTGCTTATCAGGTCGTGCACGCCCTTGACCGGGAGAGGCCTCGCAACGAGCGCGCCCGATGAAAGAAGGGCTTCGCGCTCCCGGGCGGAGATATAGTCGAAGGTCGGAAGAAGCGCGTCGGGGGAAGCAACGACCGAGCGCAGCAGGTTTTCGAAATGCTCCAGCTGCCGCTCCATGCGCACCGCCTCGAACCGACCGGACCGGTATTCGACGGTGACAAGTGCGCCCGATGCGCGCTCCATGATCATCCAGCTCATATCGAGCTTTGCTTCCGCAACCGGTATCGCTTCCTGCCTTACCCGCAGGCTGGCATTGCCCAGATCGAAGCCCTGCGCATTCTGCTGCCTGTAGCCCTGCGTCTGGACCTGAAAGGAAATCTGGAACGGTGAATTTTCCACCCCTTCGCGGTTACTGCCGAGCACATCCATCAACTCTGCAAAGGGATAGTCCTGATGCTCCAAAGCATTGGCGAAGTCTTCCTGTATACGTCTCGCCCAGTCCCGGAATGACATGGCGGGGCTGAGATCGTTGCGCAACACAATGGTATTGGTGAACAAGCCGATCAACCCTGCCGTATCGGGATCGCCGCGACCGGCAACGGGTACGCACACGGCAAGGTCCCTGCGACCGGTATAACGGTGATGCAAAAGCTGGAAGACGGCGGCAAACACCACAAAGGTCGTCGTGCCGAGTTTGGCGGCCAGAGCCGACACTTGCGCCATCAGCTCCTGCGAAATCTCTTTCACCAGCGTCTCGCAGGCCATATCAGTCGTTTCATGGCGGGGATAATCGGCGGGAAATTCCTGCGGCTCGAGATTTTGCAGCCGGTTGACCCAATATTGTTTTTGCCGCTCGTAGTCCTTCGTGCCGGACCATTTTTGCCTGACGCGGACGAAGTCGCCATAGGATCGCGGCAAGGGATCGAGGACCGGTTCCTGCCCGTTTGCGACCGCGGCGTAACATAACGAAAATTCGCGCATCAGAATGCCGCGGGACCATCCGTCGGCAACCGTGTGATGAAAAACGAATATGAGAATATGCTCGTTTTCTCCAAGCTGCAGAAGATGCGTGCGCATCAGCGGCGCTTTGGACAGATCGAAAGCTGTGCGGGCGATCCGGCCTATGGTCTCGTCGCAATCGGCAGCAGACATGGACCGGCAATCGGAAACCACAAGTTCGGGCTCCATATCACCGTGAACCTGCTGCCAGGGCCTTCCCTCTTCAAGCGGAAAAGCCGTTCGCAGCGGCTCGTGCCGCGCGACGATAATCCGAAGCGTGCGGAGGATCGCGTCGTGGTCCAGCGCGCCGTCGATATGCCACCGAAATGGAATGACATAGGCCGAGCTCTCAGGGAAAATCTTCTGCTGCAGCCAGAAATGCATCTGCGATGATGTCAGCGGCAATCGCCCGGCCCCGTCGGCACCATCGTCACCCTCCGGTGCGACATCGTGCCATGACATGCCGCGCGCCTCTATCTGCGAGCGCAGCCGGGCCCGCTGTTCCGGGTCAAGATTTGCGATGCGGTTACGCAATAGAGCAATCGTCTCGGCATTCGACATCATCGCAAATCCTTCAGACCGCTCTGGCAACGCGCATTGGCGGCCGGTTTGCTTCCACGAGTTTCAGCAGGAATGGCAGGCTGCCCATAACGAGGTCGTAATCCTGGACGAAATCGATCAGGCAGGCGATTTCATCGACCCCCATCTCCGCCAATGTATCCACCGTCGACTGGCAGCTTTCGGGTGTACCGATCAGGGACCTGCCTTTCATGAAACCCTCAATGCCGAATTCGATCAGGCTGTCGAGATCGTCATCGCTGAAATTATCAAGCGTTATGTCGACACCCATGCTCCGCCCAAGGCCTTCGAGCAAGTGATAGTGCGTGCGGAGATAATCCCCGAACGGCTTGGAAACATTGGATTTGACCTTGCCGGTATCGTCACCCAGGAAGGTGTGGACCATCATACTGACCGTCCCCGCCGCCGGATCGTGCCCATGTTTTTCCCGCGATTTGCGGTAGGCCGCAATCTTGGGCGCAAGCGACTCCGTCGTCTCGCCGAGCAAAGCCGTCAGGACGTTGAGGCCGCGGCGGCCTGCTTCGATGAAGGTTTCCGTGGACTGGCACGCGACCCAGAAGGGGATGCGCGACTGCACGGGCCGTGGCAGGGTTTTTGCCTCGACGATATTGCCGTCCGCATCCTCGAACGAGACCGCTTCACCGGCAAGCAGCCGGGTGATCTGTTCATAGGAGCGCCACATGGTGCTACGGCGGTGGCCGTGCGGCTCCTTCGAAAAGACGAATTCATCTTTCGTCCAGCCGGCTGCAATCGCGATGCCTGCCCTGCCGCCGGAAAGATTATCGACGACCGCCCATTCCTCGGCCACGCGGGCAGGATGGTGCAGGGCCGCAACAACGCTGCCGGCTCGCAGCTGCACCTTGCGCGTGACCATGGCCAGCGCGGCACTGACGATCGAAGGATTGGGGTAAAGACCGCCAAATGCATGGAAATGCCGTTCCGGCACCCACAGGGCTTCGAGGTCGTTTTTGTCCGCAAATTGCGCGCTATCCATCAGCAGACGGTAGTTTTCCTGACCCGGACGCGATCCGTCACCGTCAAAATAAAAAAGGCTGAATTTCATCAGAATGATCCCGATTGTGTGTGAGCGTTGTCGGCGTCTTCAACGACCGGCCTCGACGTCATCAAGCATCGAGGCGAGCATATCCGCCTCCTTGTTGCGGGCGTCGAGACCCTCCTGAATGACCCTGGCGAGGCCGGCGGCCGTCGGTGCGTCGAAAAGCAGGGCACGCATCGGAATTTCAACGTCAAAGCGTTTTCGAAGCCGCGCGACGACCTGGATGGCGAGCAACGAGTGACCGCCGAGTTCGAAGAAATTGTCGGCGACGCCGATACCGTTTATCCCGAGAAGCTCCGCCAAGATGGCGACGACGTCTTCCTCAAGCGGCCCCTGCGGCGCGACATAGGCGGCCGATACCCCGCTGCGGGATGATTTCTGGCTGGTCGCCACAGCGCCGTGGGCAGCATCCTGAACATCCGCTGCCGGGCGGTTTCCGAGATCATAGGGCGTGACCACAATTGACGCCGGTGAAGCCTCCGAAAGGACCTGCGCCGTGACCTGCCAGACCTCCTCCGGGTTTATTTCCCTGTGGGCCGCATGGTCAGCCTCCGTCGCGTGAACCGCTGCGCAGGCATCCCAGTTGACGGATTTCCAGACCGGACCGGACGCGCGCCGTTTTGCGGAAACGAAAGCATCCAGATAGGAATTTTCCGCAGCGTATCGGCCAAGACCGGTGCCACCAACGATCGATGACAGCGACGACTGGACGAGCACGAAAATATCGCTGCGCGTTCCAACGACACGATCAAGGGCATCGATGGCGCCGGACTTTACGGTCTGAAGGCTTTTCGTGTCGAAATTTTCACTGCTGAGCAGGCCGAAATATTGGTCGCCCATGGCGGCTGTGTGGAAAACACCTTTCACCCGACCAAGGTTTTTCTCACCCTCCTCCAGCGCGGACCGAAGCCATGACGCATCGCTGACATCGCCGGAAAAGAGAAGATAGTCCTTTCCGGGCGTTCCGAGCGATCTGAGCGTCTGGATAAAAAGGCTGACCGGATGGCGGGGGCTGTGGGATGCAAGCCAGCGCTCCCAGTCCGGCACCAGCGGAATTCCCGCGCGACCCGCCAGAATGACTTTCGCCCCAGCTTTGATGAGGGCGCGGGCATAGACAAGACCCAGCCCTCCCAGAAGTTCGCCGATGACGAGATAGGTTTCGCCGCGCTTTGCGACAGCGCCATCTGCCGCCTCGCTGAGTTCGACACGCTCATGGGAGAGCGAGAGCAAAATACCGTCGCGGAGAGCATAAATCTGCTCTCCTTCGACAAACGGTGACGAGATGACGTTCCGAAGATACTTTGCGGCATTTGCGTCCTGCAACCCCTGAAGATCGATACTGCGGCAGGACAATCCCGGCAGTTCCTGACCCAGCATGCGCGCCAGCCCGTTGATCCGGGCTCTTGCGGGCTCGACGCTGTCGGCGGCGAAAATCCCATGCATGGAGCGGCCGATGAATGTCACATCCGGGCGCAGCTTGCCGCCGGCAAGCGTTCCGGCAAGAGCTAGCGCGAAATTCCACGCGGCATCCGGCAGGTCCGTCTCCGCCAATCCAAAACCGCTAATGATCTGATCCGGCGTCCAGTTCTTTTCGGCGAGATCATCGAACACGGCAACAAGATGCTCCGCTTTCGCCGGATCAATCGTATAGGCTTTCTCGGAAGCGCTGAATGTCGCACCCTCACGAACCACAACCGCATCGATCCCGTCCGGAATATCGAAAAGAGCCTCCGCACCGAACACGAGCCAGCGGCCTCGAGCGCTTGACGCTGACCCGTTTTTCAACGGCCGTGTCTTCCACACCGGCTGATGGAACCATTCGGCCATCGGTCTGTGGGTTGCAGGAGCGGCTACTTCCTGCCGGCTTGCGGGCGGCGCGATCCAGTATGACTGACGCTCGAAATGATAGCCCGGCAAGCCAACACGGCGACGCGGCGATCCGTCGTGAAGCGCCTCCCAGCTGATATCGATACCCGCCAGCCACAGCTGTCCGAAGGCCAGCAGCGCATGGTCGGCAGCGCCTGCCGCACCGGCCGCATCCGGCAATGACGTGACGATGCGGCAATCATCATTTGCCTGCTGGCGCGCCAGCCTTGAAAGCGTGGAGCCGGGCCCGACCTCCAACAGCACGGGAGCGGAAAGCTCGAGACTATGTTTTATGCCGTCGCTGAAATTTACCGCCCTGCGAAGATGTTGGGTCCAGTATTGTGGATCGCAGGCCTCTTCGGCCCGCAGCCAGTTTCCGGAAAGATTGGACATCACATCGATTGCCGGCGCAGAGAGAGCGATGCCGTCGAACAGGCCCGCAAACTCTTCGAGAATCGGCTCCATCGCCGCGCTGTGAAACGCATGCGATGTCCTGAGCAGCCGGCACCCGGCCCCGTCCCTCTCCAGACGTTCGGCAAAACGACGCAGAGCCTCCGTGTCGCCAGCGACGACACAACTGCCCGGCCCGTTCACCGCAGCTATTTCCAGCCCCTCTTCCAGCCGGGCGCGCAGATCAGACTCTGGCAGCATCACCGCCAACATTCCGCCGGGCGCGCAACCCTGCATTAACCGCCCCCGTGCCAGCACGAGGAACATGGCATCTTTCAGGGAGAAAACCCCGGCCAGGCAGGCCGCTACATATTCACCGACGCTGTGGCCGATCATCGCCCGCGGCTGCAAACCCTTCTGCATCCACATTCTGGCCAGCGCATATTCAACGGCGAACAAAGCGGGCTGGGCGCGGTCGGTGCGGTCCAGCCCGGTATCGGAGGCATCTGCCTCTGCAAGAAGCAGTGGGCGGATTCCAAGATCGTCTGGTATCAGTGACAGGCATTCATCCAGCGCGGCCCGGAAGTGCTCCTCACGCTCATAAAGCGACCGGGCCATTCCCACATGCTGGCTGCCCTGGCCCGGAAACATGAATATCAGACTTGGATCATGCTGCGGGATCTGGCCAGTTGCGAAACCGGGTCCGGATGCGGCTTTCAGTTTCTCGGATGCATCGGATAGCGTCGTCGCGACCGTGATGGAACGGTGGTTGAAGGTCTCGCGCCCTGTCTGCAGCGTAAGGGCGACATCGGCAACGGATACCCCTTCATTTTCTCCGATTTTCGCGAGCGCATCCGAAAGGGACGATTGCATTGCGGCGAGCGATGCGGCCGAACGCGCCGAGAGCGGCAGCAGCAGCGCGCCCGCCTCGCCTTGCGCCGATTCCTGTCGTGCGGGTGCCTCCTCAATGATCACATGGGCATTGCTGCCCCCCATGCCGAAAGCGCTAATGGCGGCACGGCGCGGTCTGTCGGCATCGGCTTTCCAGTCGGACTTGCCTGCGGCCACCCGGAAGGGACCGCTTTCAAAATCGCAGGCGCTGCTTTGCGTCGTGAAATTGCCGCTTGCGGGCAGGCATTCATGCCGCAGCGCAAGGACGGTCTTGATGAGCCCGCCAATGCCGGCCGCGGCATCCATATGCCCGACATTTCCCTTGAGCGAACCGATGAGACAAGTCCGGCCTTCGGCCCGCAGCGACGGCCCGTAGATACGGTTCAGCGCGGTCAGCTCGATCGGATCGCCAATCGCCGTCGCGGTCGCGTGCGCTTCCACATAATCCACCGCCGAAGGCGCGATGCCCGCATTGGCCAGTGCCTTCTTGAGAACCGAAGCCTGACCTTTGACACTCGGCGCCGTCAACCCGACCTTGGAGCTCCCGTCGTTACCGATCGCCGATCCCGCAATGACGGCATAGACCGTATCGCCAGCCGCCTTCGCATCGCCGAGGCGCTTCAGAATCACGGTGCCAACGCCATTGGTAAATATGGTGCCGTTCGCAGCCGCATCGAATGGCCGGCATTCACCATCCGGAGCACCGATGCCACCCGCCTCATAAAGATAACCGGCAGGTTTTGGCTGGCCGACGGAAACCGCGCCGGCCACCGCCATCTCGCATTCACCCGACAGCAATGCCTGGACGGCGAGATGCACCGACACCAGCCCGGTGGCGCAGGTTGCCTGGACGCCCACACTCGGGCCATCAAGATCGAGATGGTAAGCGACGCGCGATGCGATCATACCGGAAACATTGCCGAGCCCTGCCTGCAGCGGCGCCACGCTGTCGCGCAGGGTGGGGTCGGAATGGATATGGGTGAAGTGATAATTCAGCGAACCGCCCGCATAAACGCCCGTGCGGCCCCGGCTCTTCCCGCTTCCGTAACCGGCATGTTCCAGCGCGTTCCAGGCGCATTCGAGAAACACCCGTTGCTGCGGATCGAGCAACTGCGCTTCCCTTGGGGCATAACCGAAAAACCCGGCATCGAAAGCGGTCGGGTCGCTGAACCCGCCCCAGACCCTGACATAGTCGGGCTGTCCCGCCAATTGCGGGTCGACACCGGCGCTTTCGAGATCGGCATCCGTGACCGCCGTCAATCCCGAGCCGCCATCGGCAAGCAATTGCCAGAAAGCATCAATGTCATCGGCACCGGGAAACCGTCCTGCAAGGCCGATGATCGCGACGCGCTCATCCTGACGTGTCTGGAAAATCTCCAGACGCTCCCGCGCGTCCCGCAATATTCCGAGCAATGTCGCCTGATCGGACTGACTGCCGGCCCCGGCCTGTTGTTTTACGTTCATCGGCGATGGCTCCGATCATCGATTGCATGAAAAGCGTGAGATTATTTCCGGCCTGTTCCGGCCTGCAGAAGTGACGACAGGGCAGCCAGTTCGGACGAGAGGTCGGTTTCTTCCTGCGGTTCGTCCGGACGGGAATTTTGTATCGGCGTCTCATCCAACTGCGCCGTTACATCGGCGGTGAGGAGATTGCCGCAGAGATGTTCCACCAGCGCATCGATCGTCGAATGCTCGAAAAACAGCGTCGGCTGCGTTCTGACACCCAGTTCGCGCTCCAGCGTTCCGGCAAGGCCGACAAGCGCCACGGAATCCAGTCCGAGATCAAAAAAACCGGCATTCGCAGCGGGCAGAGTTCCGGCAGGAAGACGGGAAAGCCATGAGACTTCCTCCCTGATCCACTGCCGAAGCAGGGCCGGATATCGGGATCGGTCAACCTGCGCCAATTGTTGCGCCCAGTCCGCAACCGCACCCGGCTCGGCAACGGGCGTGAAATTCGCCTGCGGGGCGGCCTCCCAACGCTCGACCACCTTGAGATTGCCATTCAGCAGATCCTGGCGGCAGGCAAAACGCCGCACCTTGCCGCTCGGCGTGCGCGGCAGGCTGCTGGGGCGGATGAGGACGATGGTGGCAAGCTTGAGCTTGTGAACACGGGAAATGGAACCACGAATGGCTTGCAGCACGGCTTCGGCATCGAGATTGCGCAAACCATCGCGCGTAAGCTCACAAACGAGACCGACCTGCTCCTCCCCGTCCACGTCAAGCGCGAAAGCGCCCGCTCGCCCCTGCGCAAGTGCTGAATGCGAGGAGAAGGCGGTCTGCTCTATGTCCTCGGGATGATGGTTCTGCCCCCTGATGATGATGAGGTCCTTGAGACGGCCGGTAATGAAATATTGCCCTTCATGGCGAAAGCCGAGATCGCCCGTCCGGCGCCAGCCACCTTCACCGGCGATTTTCTGGTCGAAGCTTTCCGCGCTTGCTTTTGCCCTTGCCCAGTAACCGGGCGTGATATTCGGACCCCGGATCCACAATTCGCCGACCTGCCCATCATCGAGCAGCCGGTTTTCCTCGGGTTCCATGACAACGATCTCGATATCCGCTCCGGGACGTCCGCAGGCCGCCAGTTCGATTGCATCATGCTCGTCCGCTCCAGCCGGGAGCGGCAGCGCCGTTCCCCGTTTCGCCAGCGTTTCGCGCTCGAAGCACCGCAATTGCGGCGGATCGGATGGAGCATTTCCAGTCAGGAAAAGCGTGGCTTCGGCCTGGCCATAGCAGCAATAGAAAGCGTCGTGCCGGAAGCCGTGATCAGCAAACAGGGCGCTGAAGCGTCTCAGCGTGTGCGGGCGCACGGGCTCCGCCCCATTATAGGCGATGCGGACTGCGGAGAGATCAAGCTGTGCTGCCCCTTCCGCACTGTAGCGGTCGGCGCAATGTTCATAGGCGAAATTCGGCCCGCCGATGATGGTCGCCCGGTTTTGCGTCGCCAGTTCAAGGAATCGCAGGGGACGCCGCAGAAAGCTGGCAGGCGCCATGATCGACACCGGAAATCCGTTGAAGATCGGTGACAGGATGCCGTCGATCAGCCCCATATCGTGATAATGGGGCAACCACGTCGCGGACCGATCCTCGGCACCATAGTGAAACGCAAGGCTGATCTGCCGCAGGTTGGCCATCAGGTTGGCATGGGTGACCATGACGCCTTTCGGATCACTGGTCGAACCGGACGTATATTGCAGAAATGCAATCCGGCTTCCGTCGAGAACGGCAGGCGCGCTTGAGGAAGGCGTCAGATCGTGCAGTGGGATATTCGGATCGGCGCCTGAAGGCGCAAGGCAAAATCCGTGGCCGACGGCCCTCTGGAGCGGCTCGAGCAGCTCCTTCAATTCGTCAGCGCAAACGATTCCCGAGATGCCGGCGTCTTTCGCAATATGCAACCAACGGTGTATTCCTTCATTTCGCCGCGGCGCCGGGACAGGCACCGGTACGGCACCGGCATGCAGGCATCCGAGGAAGGCTGCGATGAAGGCGAGACCAGGCGGATAAACGATGAGGACCCGGCCGCCCTGCCCGACGAGACCTGTCTTGGAAACCTCATCGGAAACAATCTTAACGCGAGCGCTCAATTCGCCCCACGTCCAGCCGTCACTACGGCTTTCATCGATCGCTCCTGGGTCATCGGGAAAAAAACGGAACGCCTCGTCTGCCGGCCGTTCTGCGACTATATCCTCAAGCCTATGTATTATAGTTATAAAATTGCGTTCTCCAGATGGCTTTCGAGCGAACATCGGTATGATCTGCATCTGAAAAAACTCCTGACGTCCGGCCATCACTATTCACGAAGAGCAACCATAGGATGCTCATCGTTCTGATTGCTCACACTCGATCGTCAGCGGCATGCATCGCTGCCCGCTGCGTCTCGATGACAACAATTACCTCTTGCATATAATTCTTGAATCGCTTAGTCAAGAATAAGAAATTGAAATTGAAGACCGGTTTCAGGCGGCCGAACATGCAATTGATAGTTGTTTTAGCGATACGGACGACGCTGCCCGACACTAACCCGGAAGGGCTCACCATTCATTCTTCGGATCGCGTGAAGCTGACAAAGCCAAGGGGCGGCTTATGAATTACATCGAGCCAGTAGAGACCCTCATAACCCGGCTTCATCAGAACAATATCCGCGTATGGATCGATGCCGGGAGCCTGAAATGTTCAGACCCCGATGGTCACCTGAACGACGCGGTGATGAGCGAAATCCGGACCAGAAAAACCGACATTCTGGCATTTCTCAACATGGCGCACGCGGATACCGCCACGCCCGGCCAGAATGATATTCCGCTCCGCAATGAGACTTGCCCACCGCTGTCTTTCGCACAGGAAAGACTGTGGCTGATCGACCAGATCTATCCGGGCTCGGCATTGCACCATATCTGCATTGCGCTTGAGGTTCGTGGCGCCCTCGATCTCGATGCGCTGAAGGCGGCACTCGCCGGCGTCATGAGCCGCCACACGGTGCTTCGCGCCCGCATATACAGCGACAAGGGCGTACCGAAACAGACCATATCCGCTGCCTGTGACGCACCGTTTTCCGTCGTGGAGATTTCGCCGGCAGCTGCCGCGATGGAAGACGTCATTCATGCGGAAACGAGCAGGCCCTTCGATCTTGCCGCCGAACCACCCATTCGCCTGCTCGTCGCCAAGTGCGACGACGGCCGCCATGTCCTCGTTTTCACGCTGCACCACATCTGCGCCGACGGCTGGTCCACTGAAATCCTGCTGAAAGATCTCGGTGCGTTTTACAGCGCAGAAGTATCCGGTAACGCGACCCCGGAAGCTGCGTTGCCGATACAATATGGCGACTTTGCCGCATGGCAGCGCGAGCGTCTGGCGACGGAAATCGCAGGAACGCTCGACGCCTTCTGGAAGCAGCACCTTTCTCAGCCTCTACAGACCACGCAGCTGGTGACGGACATGGCGCGCACCGCGGGCCACGGCCATGCGGGTGAACTGCATGACTTCACGATCGAAAAAGAGACCGCCGATGCGCTGCGCAAGATTGCCGCCGCACACGGAACGACGCTGTTCACGGCACTTTTTACCGCCTTCAACCTGCTGATCCACCGCTATACCGGGCAGACCGATCTGGTGATCGGCACACCCGTCGCCAGCCGCCCTCATGTGGAGACGGAAGATCTGCTCGGGCTGTTCGTCAATCCTCTTCCCGTCAGATCGCGTGTCGATCCCTTCGGCAATTTCGAAAAGGCCCTGCGGGAAACACATGCGACCCTGCAGCAGGTCATCAGCCATCAGGACATGCCGTTCGAGCGCATTGTCGATATGGTCGGTGCGCAACGCGACCCCGACAGCCACCCGCTATTCCAGATAAAATTCCAGCTCGACGCCGCACCACGCGAGCGCATCCGGCTTCCCGGCCTCGAAATGCGCCGGCTTGCACGCCAGGACAAGGTCTCGAGGCTGGACCTGTGCCTCGATCTGCGCGAGACGGAGGCAGCGCTTTCCGGCACGATCGAATATAAGACCGCGCTGTTCCGCGCCGAGACGATTGGCCTGTTCGCCAGCCATTTCCAGCAACTGCTGAAATCCATCGCCGCCGCCCCCTCCCTCCCGGTCGCAACCCTTGCGCTTTTGAAACAGGAGGAGCAGCAGCAGCGGATTTGCGACTTCAACAGCACGGCGCAGGAACACGCGGGCCCACAATATTTTCATGAACTGTTCGAAGCACATGTGGCACGCGCGCCGCAGGCCGCGGCGCTCGTCATGCCGCGGGCGGATGCCGATGACATCATGACATATGGCGAGCTTAACGCGCGCGCAAACCGGCTGGCGCGCCTGCTGTGCCGTAAGGGCGTTAGCGCGGAAACCGTCGTCGCAATCTCGTTGCCGCGCAGCTTTGACATGATCGTGGCCTGGCTTGCGGTCTGGAAAGCAGGCGGCGCCTACCTGCCGCTCGATCCGGAGTACCCTGCAGAGCGCATCGGCGCCATGCTGTCGGATGCGGGTGCCCGGCTTGTCGTCAGCCACAGTTCGATCGATCTTCCAAAGACAGCCGACCGGCTCAATCTGGATGAGGACTTCCCTGACGACGAAAGCGCCGACAACCTGGAAACGGTCACCCACCCGTCGCAGCTGGCTTATGTGATCTACACGTCAGGCTCGACGGGCAAGGCAAAAGGCGTCCTTGTCGATCATAGCGGGCTAATCAATCTGACGCGGGACAAGATTCGCGCCTGCGACGTCACGGCTGACGATTGTGTGTTGCAGTTCTTCAGCTTCAGTTTTGATGCCTCCATTCCAGAACTGGTGATGAGCCTCGGCGCCGGCGCCAGACTCCTCCTTCTGCCCCGATATGCGACCCTTCCCGGCGCCGAACTGGCCGACATTCTGCGCGCGCGCCATGTGACGCATCTGACCATGACGCCATCGGCCCTGCTCTCCCTGCCGGTTGACGTCCTGCCGTCGCTGCGCACCGTTCTGGTCGGGGGCGAGGTTCCCATGCCCGAACTCATCGAAAGATGGGGAAAGAACCGTCGTTTCATCAATGCCTATGGCCCCACCGAAACCACCGTCAATGCCAGCATGGTCGACATGGGCGGCGGGCGTGCCGGCCTGCCGGTGCTTAGGCCCGCGGCAAACAAGCAGCTCTATGTGCTTGATGATAATCTCGAGCTGTTGCCCTTCGGTGTGCCGGGAGAACTTCATATCGGCGGCTGCGGCATTGCCCGCGGTTATCACGACCGGGCGGCACTGACCGCCGAACGTTTCGTTCCCGATCCATTTGCCACAGATGGGCGCGCAGGCGTGCTCTACCGCACGGGCGATCGCGCCGTCTTGCTGGCCGATGGCCGGGTTCACGTTTCGGGGCGGCTGGACAGCCAGGTCAAGATCCGTGGATACCGGATCGAGCCCGGGGAAATAGAAGCGGGCCTGCTTGCCCACCCGGCCATCGTTTCGGCAACGGTGGCGGTGCGCGACGATGGCCGCGGCGGCAAAAGGCTCGCCGCCTATGCGGTTCCTCAAATAGATCAGGACGCGGCAACCAGACCGACGCCATCGGAAATCCGCGCGTGGCTGGCAAACCGCCTGCCGAAATTCCTTGTGCCCGACACGTTCGACTGGCTCGAGGCGCTGCCGCTCACCGTGAATGGCAAGATCGATCCCTTAAAGCTCCCCGCTCCCCGCGCCGAAACGGACCCCGATGGCCGGGCGCCTGAAGGCGAGATGGAAGGCCGGATAGCCGGCGCGTTCGGGCATGTTCTGAACATCGATCAGGTTGCTGCAACCGACGATTTCTTCACGCTTGGCGGCCACTCGCTGCTGGCGACCCGTTTCTGCGCCGTCGCAAAGGACAAATTCGGGCTCGATATCGGCGTTATCGATCTTTTCAACGCCTCCACGGTGGAAGCGCTGGCGAACCGCCTGCGGACAAGAGATACCGGCGGCAGCGACGATGAAACCCTGCTGCTGAAGCGCGATATAAAACTGGACGACGCAATTCGCCCAAGCGCGACGGCAAAAGCCACAAGCGGCACCGACCACGTTTTCCTGACCGGCGCGACCGGCTTTCTCGGAACCTATCTGCTCCACGAGCTGCTTCGCGACCCCGAGAGAAAAGTCACCTGCCTCGTGCGCGGCGACGATGGAATGAGCCGCCTGCGTCAGGCCTTCCGGCAATATGACCTGCCGCAGTCCGTGCTGACGGAACGCGTGACGATAGTGGCGGGCGAGCTTTCCAAACCGGGCCTCGGGCTTGCCGCCGCGGACTACGACAATATTGTCCGGAATGCCGATTGTATTTTTCACAATGGCGCGGAAGTTCACCACCTGCATCGATACGAGCGGCTGCGCGAGACCAATGTGCTTGGAACCCGCGAAATTCTCCAACTCGCCTGCGCCGGAGAGGGCCGGCACGTTCATTACATCTCGACACTCAGTGCGCTCACGCCGCGCCGCGGTTCCGGCGGCGATCCCCGGCCCGTCTGCGAACTGGAAAGCGTAGAAGGGTTTGTCCCGCCCGCTGGCGGTTACAACCGGAGCAAATGGGTCGCGGAACATCTCGTCAACGAAGCCGGCAGGCGGGGATTGCCGGTGACGATTTATCGGCCGGGCGCCATTTCGGGTGACAGCGTTACCGGTGCCTTCAACGGCTCGGACATATTGTGCCGTCTGGTGCAGGCCTATCTTTACACCGGGACAGCGCCGGAAGGCGAAAGGCTGCTCGATATGCTGCCGGTCGACCATGTGGCCCGGGCGATTGTCCATCTCTCCGGCAAACCGGCTTCGGCAGGACAGGTTTTCCACCTCATTCATTCCTCCCCCGTTTCAAGCGCCCGCCTGTTTGAGGCCTGCGAACTGGAGGGGATCGAACTGAAACGGGTTTCGCAGCGGGAATGGCAGGACTTGCTGGGCGATGTGGCCCGCGGAACGCCCGACCACCCGCTCTATCCGCTACTGGGACTGCTGCGCTCCCCTTCCGCCGCCGGCAAGAGCGATGAGAAACAGACGCGCAACTTCGATTGCCACCTCACGCAGGCGGCATTGTCGGACGCGCCATTCCGCGAACCGGCCCTGACATTCGAGCTTTTGCGAACATATCTGCGCGCATTTGCCAAGGCCAACTTTCTGAACGCGGCGTCCGATGACGCGCGAAAGCAGGGTGAACGATGAGCACAGTTATATCAAGCGAAGCCAGCAATTACGACCATTGGGCCTGGCTTTACAACCACACGCTTGGCCCGCGCTATAGCGAACAGAAGATCGCCCCCCTGGCGCGGGCGATTCTTTCGCAGCTGCCGGACGGCGCTTCGGTTCTCGATCTCTGCTGCGGAACGGGACATCTTGCAAAGCTGATGGCTGACCGCGGATATGCCGTCACCGGGCTGGATGGTTCGCAGGACATGATAAACCACGCCCGAGGCAACGCACCGGACCTTGAATTTGTTCTGGGTGACGCACGGGATTTCACCTTTGAACAGCCCTTTGACGGCGTGGTCTGCACCAGCGCATCGCTGAACCACATCCAGAATACCGAAGACCTGCGGAAGGTCTTTTCAAGCGTCCGCCGCTGCCTGAAGGATGAGGGAATTTTCGCTTTCGACATCAATCATCCCGGCCAGATGGCGCGCTACTGGTGCGATGTGCCGGCCGAGGGCGAACTCACCGACGATTACGCCTGGCTGATCACGCCCCGCTATAATTCACAATCGAACGAGGGTTCATTCACGGTGGAAATCCATACGAGGCCGAAAGCGGCGCGTTTCTCGCTGGCGGAGGCGGCATACAGGCTTGCGGCCCGGCTGCTTTCCAATCGCCGGCGGCTTGCTCTCATCGCCCGCTTCGGCATTCCCGGAAATAACTGGGAGCGCCATTCGGTCACCAACCCTGTGTGGGGACACGATCTGGACACCGTGACAGAGCTTCTCCGGGCCTCGGGCTTTTCGGTGAAAATGCGAAGCACCGATGGCGGTCCGGTGACCGATGAACGAGCAGTCTACTTCCTCTGCACGAAGATTGCCGGCGACCGCGCGGGGCAGGAAGTCACAAAGGAGGCCGTCGAATGAATATTCACAATAATTCCGGCACGGCTACCCACCCTGCGACTGACCCTGTCACCGCCATCGTTACCGGCTTCAACCTCAAGACGCCGGGTTCGAAGCGCGCCGCCGCCTATAACCGCGATTTCCTTTCGGACAAAAGCTCGATCGGCCTTCCCTTCACGATGCAGACCAAGGAGGCGCTGTATCCCATTGTCGCTACCCATGCGGAAGGGGCTTATTTGCAGGACGTCGACAACAACAGATATGTCGATATTCTCATGGGCCTCGGCACCAATCTCTTCGGCCATAATCCGTCCTTCATCCGCACGGCAATCGAAGCGCAGCTGACCAAAGGTTTTGCGCTCGGGCCGCAATCCGATCTGGCCGGCGAGACCGCGGAACTGTTTTGCCGTATCACCGGAAAAGACCGCGTCACATTCAGCAATACCGGCACGGAAGCCGTGCAGACGGCCATGCGGATAGCCCGTGCTGCGACGGGGCGCGACAAGATCGTCCTGTTTACAGGATCGTATCACGGCCACTCCGACCCTGCCCTGCATAAGGCGACCAAACTGGAATATATCCGCAGGGGCGCATTGCTGCGGTCTCATCCGGCATGGCTCGTGGCGCTGAAACCACTTCTGAGGCGCATGGTGCTGACGAAAGCAGTTCCCGGTTTTTCAGGTGTGGCACCCTCCTCCGCCCGCGATATCGTGCTGCTGGAATACGGCAATCCCCGCTCCATCGATTACATCAGGCGTCACGGCGACAGCCTTGCCGGCGTGCTTGTCGAACCCGTTCAGAGCCGGAACCCGGAACTGCAGCCCCGCGAATTTCTGCATGAGTTGCGAAGCGTAACCGAAAAGACCGGAAGCGCGCTGATATTCGACGAGATGATCACTGGCTTCCGCGTCGCACCCGGCGGCGCGCAGTCCCATTTCGGCATCGATGCCGACATTGCCACCTATGGCAAGATCGCCGGCGGCGGATTGCCGCTGTCGCTCATCGCCGGCAAGGGGCGGTTCATGGATTTCGTCGACGGCGGAGCCTGGGCTTACGGCGACAGCTCCTTCCCGAAGGTGGCTCCGACATTTTTTGCCGGAACCTATTGCCGCCATCCGCTGGCGCTCGCAGCCGCAAAGGCGGTCGCGACGCGATTGCTGGAAGACGGCCCAGCCCTGCAAGAGGGCCTCAACGCCAGGACCCAGGCATTCGTGGAACGGCTGAACGGTGCGCTGAAGGGTGCCGGGTTGCCCGTGGCGTTCATGAGCTTCGGTTCGTTCTTCGCCATATCCGCTGCCCGCAGCCGCATCTCGCCGCAGGCTGTGACCATGCTTTCCTTCCTTCTTCTGACCTCCGGCGTTCACCTTCGTGCCGGGGATCGTGGTGGTTTTCTTTCCACCGCCCATAGCGATGACGACATCGCCTTTGTTCACGACGCTGTTCTGCAAAGCCTGACGGCTCTGGCGGACCACCGTCTTCTCGACAGACATTGATCGGAGTGACCACCATGAGTTCCCAGACACTGGCTGAAGATCTGCACTACAACGTCGTGATCAGCGACGAGGAGCGATACTCGATATGGCCGGTCTACAAGGCGGTCCCGGCGGGGTGGCGATTGAGCGGCTTTTCCGGATCGAAGCAGGCGTGCCTCGATCATATCGAGGTGGAGTGGACCGACATGCGCCCCTTGAGCTTGCGGCGGTTGATGGACGGCGAAGCAGCAAACACCACCAGCGCGCAAGAATAGGACGTAACCCATGGACGACCAACCATGGCCAAGCCCGGTGCCCCGCGCGGATGCCGGACCGGACAGGGACTGGCTTGCGCAGGATGCCGTTCTCGATCTGCTCCTGCCGGAGGCGCTGGCACCGGTAATGGCGCCGGAAGAACACGACAAGGCCCACCTGCAGCACATTATCTGCGAGGCACTGGAGGCGTTTACGCTGCATTATCCCGAATGCCGCGCGCGCATCGCCGCACTCCTCGGCAACATGGAAAAGCCGATGTCCGATCCCGGCATCGTGGATGTCAGCGGCCTTCCGCTGACGTCTTTTCACGCGAATGACTATGACCGGTATTTCCGCGTGAACCGCATCACCACCGCTGAGCCCGCCCATGTTCTGCTGCGCAGCTTCCTGCAGGTCGCGCTGTCCGTTACCGATCTTTTCTGCCGGGCGCCCCACCTGTCGGAGAAGGCCGCGAAAGCCCAGTTTGACGGTTTCGGGGTTCATGCAAGGCTTCTTGCAAGGTGCTTCGGCGTGGAGTGTGCAAAATGACCATTGCTCTCCCGTCGCCATCCCGGATCTGGCGCGAATTCCACTGGGCGTTTTTCATGAACGTGCAGGGGCTGGTTCTGTGCCTGCGTCGTTTCAACATGCAGGTGCATGAGGGCAACTTTGCCGAAGCGGACAGGGAATTGCGGGCCGCCGCGGTACTTCTGCGCACATCTGCCAGCTCCATGGACCTCGCCGCCAGCTTCAGCAAGGCGGATTACGAAAATACCATTCGCGTCTCCATGACGCCGCCTTCAGTGGAGTCAGACGATTTCAGCGGGCTGATGTCGTTCGATCACGCAGTCCTCATCCAGGTCTGGCGTGAAATGAAGGACGTGTTCGCCATGTTGCCGGTCGAACTCCATGACGCGCACGCGGAATTCGTCGCAGCCTACAAATATCTGGCGGAAGGGCATGTCGGCGTCTGCTCACGTTTCGTCGGCTCCGATGCCGGCAGCCTGCGATACGGCGACCGGAAGGCGATCGATACGCTCCAGCGCTTTGAACGCGGTCGCCTCGGCATGATCGATCCCCCAAAAAAAGGCTGCCCGTTCCACAAGTAACGTGCGTGTTCAATTTCTAATCCAGCGAGAACTGCCCATGTCCGACTATACCAGCGCTTCAAACCAGGATCGGAACGCCTTTCGGGTCGCCGTCATCGGTATGGCAGGCCGCTTTCCGGGAGCCTCCGACATCGAGAGCTTCTGGGATAATCTGGTTCACGGCCAGGAGTCGGTCAAGCAATGGACCGACGAGGAACTCATCGCGCTGGGTGTTCCGCCCGAGCAGCTTGCGGACCCTGATTTCGTGCGGGCTTCGGCACCGCTGGAGGGGGCTGACCAGTTCGATGCCGAATTTTTCGGTTACAGCCCCAGCGAGGCGGAGATTCTCGACCCGCAGCAGCGCCTGTTTCTCGAATGCGCCTGGGCGGCGCTGGAGCGCGCCGGATATCAGGGCGACACCTTCGACGGTTCTATCGGCGTCTATGCCTCGAGTGGCTTCAATACCTATCTTCTGAACCTGCACGCCAATGCCTCGCTGCGTCAGTCGATCAGCCCGTTTGAACTGTTCGTGGCCAACGACAAGGATTTTCTGGCGACGCGCACGGCTTACAAGCTCAATCTGCGTGGCCCGGCCATGACAGTGCAGACGGCCTGCTCCTCATCGCTGGTTGCCGTGCATGTCGCCGCGCAAAGCCTCATTGCAGGCGAATGCGATATTGCGCTCGCGGGCGGCGTCACGGTTTCCCGTTCGCATGGGTACGTCGCGCGCGAAGGTGGAATATTGTCTCCGGACGGTCATTGCCGGGCGTTCGATGCGGATGCCGCCGGAACCGTTCCGGGCAGCGGCGTCGGCGTTGTCGCGCTCAAGCGTCTTGAAGATGCCCTTGCAGACGGCGATACGATCGACGCCGTCATCATCGGTTCGGCCATCAACAATGACGGCGCGCTGAAGGCGAGCTTTACCGCCCCGCAGGTGGACAGCCAGGCCTTGGTCATCAGCGAGGCCCATGCGGCTGCAGGAATATCGGCCGATTCCATCGGTTATATCGAGGCGCATGGCACGGGAACATCGCTGGGAGACCCCATCGAGATAGCGGCGCTGACGCAGGCTTTTCGCAAGACCACGCCGCGCAGCGGATATTGCGCCATCGGTTCGGTGAAAACCAATATCGGCCACCTCGATACGGCCGCAGGCATTGCGGGCTTCATCAAGACCGTGCTTTGCCTCAAGCACGGCAGAATTCCCGCAAGCCTTCATTTCAGACAGGCAAACGCGAAGATCGACTTCCCGGCGAGCCCCTTTGCGGTCAATACCGTACTGCGGGACTGGACAGCCTTGGAAAGCCCCCGGAGAGCCGGCATTAGTTCTCTGGGTATCGGCGGAACGAATGCGCATGTGGTGCTGGAAGAGGCACCCATCGACGCAAGTGCGCGCGCCAAGGCGCAAACGGCATCGCCGCAGCTTCTGGTATTTTCGGCGCGCAATGCAACAGCACTCTCGGCACTGCTGTCGGCGCAGGCGAAGGCGTTTGAGGCCGACACGGAACTTGCGCTCGAGGATGTTGCCTTCACGCTTCGTCATGGCCGGAAGGCTTTCAGCCATCGCCAGTCGCTGGTTGCCGATGATGTGGCGTCAGCCGCGGCGGAACTGCACCGTCTTGCTGCGCAAAAACCATCCATTGTCGGCAGCACGCCGTCACCGGTTTTCCTGTTTCCCGGACAGGGAAGCCAATATGCCGGAATGGGCAAGGATCTCTACGAGCGGCTGGAGCTTTTCCGCGCGCCTTTCGATGCCTGCGCGGATCGTCTTTCGAAGATCATGCAACGCGATTTCCGCGCTGATCTCTTTGCCGGACATGAGGATATCCAGAATACGGAATTTGCCCAGCCGGCGCTGTTTGCCGTGGAATATGCCCTTGCAAAGGCTTGGATGGCGCAGGGTGTGGTACCGCAAGCGCTCCATGGCCACAGCGTCGGCGAATATGTGGCCGCCTGCCTGGCGGGCGTCTTCGATCTCGATACGGCGCTTTCGCTTGTGGTAGTGCGCGGCCGGTTGATGCAACAGGCCGCCCCGGGCGCAATGCTTGCTGTGGTCCATCCCGATGCACCGATAGACTGGTGGCTTGGCGCAGACATTGCCCTTGCGGCCAGCAATGCGCCGGGCCTCAGCGTCGTTTCAGGCAGCATGGACGTCATAACAAGGCTCGAAACGGAACTCAAACAGGCCCGCTACGCGACCCGACGGCTTAAGACCGGACATGCGTTCCATTCGCCGATGATGGCGCAGGCCGCAGCGCGCTATCTGGAAGAATTGCGAAATGTCAGGTTTTCCCCGCCATCCATTGCGATGATTTCCAACGTGACGGGAACCTGGCTGAGCCCTTCGCAGGCGACGGATCCGAACTACTGGGCCGCACATCTGGAACAGACCGTGCGTTTCGACGAGGGGATGCGAACCCTTTTCGGCATCGACAACGCCGTCTTCATCGAGGCGGGACCGGGCTCGGCACTCTCAGGCCTCATCCGCGAACACGCTATCGCCGCCGACCGGATCATACCCTGCCTTGGCCGTTCCAGACCGGAAAACGAGACGAGCCAGTATCTTGCAGCGCTCGGCGATTACTGGCGGACCGGCGGGCAGCTCGACTGGCAGGCCGTATCGCCCGAAGGCGCTCGCGTGCCGCTCGCCACCTATCCGTTTCAGGGGCAGCGCTACTGGATTTCCGCTGAGACGGCAGAAAATCAGGCGCCTATCACCACCCCCGTCGACAGCGCCAGAATCTATCGTCCGACATGGCAGCGCCTTTCACCCGCAACCCCGGCGGATTGCAGAAATCGCCGTGTACTGATCCTCGATGAAGGACGCATCGGCAAATCCCTCGCCGCACGGCTGGAAGGCGCCGGCGCTCAGGTCTATCGCGCCATTGCGGGCGAGAGGTTTGACGAGTGCGATTTCCGCTGCTTCAGCCTTTCCGGACATACCGCGGCGGACTTTGCCCAGCTGCTCGAGACCCTGAGCGAGCGCGGGGCCCTGCCGCAGGACATCCTTTATCTGTGGCCCCTGAAGCCCGGCCGGCGGAACGAAGTTACAGCGCTGCTCAATCTGGTGCGGGCTCTCACCGCACAGGAGCATAAGGGCAAGCTGACGCTGGTGACCAATGGAGCGACGGATGTTACCGGGCTGGAGAGCCTCGACGACCTCCAGTCCCAGCTGCCGGGCATTCTGAAGGTTGCCGGTCAGGAATATGAAGACCTGACCTGCAGGCACATCGATATCATGGTCACGCCGGACATGGCGGATCAGGCGATCGCGGATCGCCTCCTGGCGGAATTTAACGGCACCGGCGCGGTGGTTGCCATAAGGGGCCCACATCGGTGGTCGCATGGCTTTGCGCCGCTCGACCTGCCCGAATCGCAGGCGTCGGCCCGGCTGAAAAAGAACGGCGTTTATGTCGTGATCGGCAATATCGCCGAAGGTGTCGGCACCGTCTGGCTGGATCAACTGGCGAAAATATCCGGCACACGCCTGTCGGTTCTGCAACCCGTCGAGGATGCGGAAACCGCGATCCAGTCGGACGCAGCTATCGATACGCGCCGGATCGACTGCAATGATCCGGCTACCATCGGCGCGGCACTTGATGAGGTGGTGTCGATGCATGGCCGGATCGACGGAATCTTTCTGAGCATGCCGCAGGCGAACCGGCAGGCGGCAGCGCCGCTTTCGATGATGGACGAGACACATCTCAGCTACAATGAAGCGGTTCGCATCGCGCCGCTGCGGGCGCTAATAGAGGCGATGGAGCAGCGGCGGGCAGGTTTCTGCTGCATCCAGTCATCGCTTGCAACCGTCATCGGTGGCGTCGGGCTCGCCGCCTATACATCGGGATATCAGGCGGTGGAGCTGCTTGTGGCCGCCCAGTCGCGCAGCGCAAGAATGCCATGGTTCGCCATTGGTTATCCGCTCATCGATGTGCTGGCCGCCGGCAAACGTTCCTCGCTCGATACCAACGCCTATGCGATTGCCTCTGAAGATGCCTGGGACCTGACGAGAAAGATCATCGAGAACGGCATTATCGGCACAACGATGCTTTCGCGCAGCGACATCACCGTGGCACCAACGGCGGGCAAGAAGGCGCAACTATCGAAAGCGCCCGCTTCGGGTCGTGCAAGGCCGGCGATGCCCACGCCCTTCATTGCCCCGCGCACCCGCATCGAAACCACGGTCGCAGGCATTTTCGAAGAGCTGATCGGCGTTAGCGGGATCGGCGTCGATGACGGGTTTTATGAGCTGGGCGGCCACTCTCTTCTGGCCATCCGCGTTGTCGCCAAGCTCCGGGAAACATTCCCGGTCAAGATCGAAATGCGTGAACTCCTCTTCGAAAACCCGACTGTCGCCCGCGTGGCCAGCATGATTACCGCCCATATGCCTGATGAAGGCGATCTGGACGAGATGGCAGCGCTGTTGATGGAAATCGAAGGCCTTTCCGACAGTGAAGTCCAGAGCGCGCTTGGAGGAGCAGAAGCACGATGAACGAATTCTACGCCAAACTCGCGAACCTTTCGCCCGAGCGCCGTCGCCTCATAGAGCAGCGTCTTGCCGAGCGGGGATATCAGTCGGCTCTCGATACCGTCATTCCGGGACGTGAGGAAGGCGATGGTGAGCGACCCCTGTCCTTTGCACAGCAGCGCCTGTGGTTCATGCAGCAGCTTGAACCTGAAAACACGGCTTACAACATGCGCAGCATCCTTCGGTTTCGCGGAAAACTGGACAGGACGGCGCTGGAAGAGGCGCTGGCGAATGTCGTAAAACGGCATGAGCCGCTGCGAACCCGCTTCGTCCCCGGCGCAGACGGCTTTCCGGAACAGGATATTCTGGCGGCTGGCGACGCGGAAATCGAATTCCTCGACCTTGGACAGGACAGCGATGCCGAAGCCACGGCCCGTCAGCACATCCTGCAGCGGCTCTCCGTGCCCTATGACCTCAGCCATCCGCAATTGCGTGTAATGCTGGTTCGTCTTTCCGCCGAAGATCATCTGCTGGCGGTCGGGCTGCACCACATCGCCGGCGACCGCTGGTCCATGACTGTTCTCGCCCGTGATCTCGCGGGCTTCTACAAGGACAGGACAGGACAATCACACCATCTGCCTGACATTCGCGTTCAATATGCCGACTGGGCGATCTGGCAGGGAAAGATGCTGCGCGGCCCGGTGCTCGAAAACCAGCTCGCATACTGGAAAAGGGCGCTCGGCACGGATCTGCCGGTGCTGGACCTTCCGTTCGACCGTCCGCGCCCGGCCATTGCAAGTTTCCTCGGCGCGCAATTTGCCGTCTGCGTCGATCCGGCACTTTCAGGACAGCTGAGGGCGCTGGCACGGGCGCACAATGTCAGCCTTTACGTCCTGCTTCTCTCCGCTTTCAAACTGGTTCTGCATCTCTATTGCGACAGCGACGACATCGTGGTGGGCAGTGAAGTCGCAAATCGCGACAGGCCGGAAACCCAGGCGATGATCGGCCCCCTGGTCAACACGCTGGTGCTGCGCACCGATCTTGCGGGTAATCCGGCTTTCTCCGGCCTGCTGCAGCGCGTCAGCGAGACCGTCCGCACCGGCTTGGCAAACCAGGACGTGCCTTATGAGCGGATCGTCGAGGCTCTCAATCCGAAGCGCTCCCTGTCCGAGATGACGCCGCTGTTTCAGGCCAAATTCGATCTGCAGCACAATCTGGCAAGGTTGCCCGAACTTGGCGGTCTCGCGATCGAAACCCTGCGTCTGCCCGACGGTGCCGCAAAAAACGAAATCCGTTTCAACCTCGAGGACAATGACCCCGATATCGGCGGCAAGATCGAATATGCAACCGATCTTTTCAATGAAGAGACGGTCTCCACCCTATGGCGGCGTTTCGAACATGTATTGCGCACGATCGCTGAGGACCCCGCCCGCAGGCTGTCGGAATTTTCTCTTCTTTGCGACGACGAGCAGCAGGAGCAAATCCGCCGGTCCGCCGGCCAGGCGCTGACACAGAGCGGGCTTTGCCTGCACGAGATGCTGACGGCGCAGGCGACACGCACGCCGGAAAAATCCGCAGTGGCCAGCGAACATGGCAAGCTCACCTATCGGGAGCTAGATCAGCGAAGCGATGCGATTGCCGCCGCGCTCGCCGCCAGCGGGTTTGGCCGGGGCTCCATCGTCGGCGTCTGCATGCAGCGTACACCGAACCTCATCGCTGCCCTGTTTGGCGTATTAAAAGCGGGCGCGGCCTATGTGCCGCTCGATCCGGACTACCCTTCGGAGAGGCTTGCCTTCATTGCGCGGGATGCGGCCATCAGGGTCGTGCTGACGGATAGCGACCGGCTGGCATTCGATGCCACGGATGATCTGACGCTCCTTGAGGTCGGCAAACTGCCCGATGCGGTCTTTTCCGCCACTCACGCCTGCGATCCGGCCGATCTTGCCTACATCATCTATACATCAGGGTCGACGGGTCGACCGAAGGGCGTGGCGATCACGCATGGGAATGCCGCCGCCCGTATGCAATGGACGGCCAACAACTTCACCAGTGACGAGCTTGCGAGCGTCCTGGCATCGACCTCGGTCTGCTTCGATCTCTCCATATTCGAGATTTTCGGCACGCTCTCCTGCGGCGGCCAGGTGGTGCTGGCCAACACACTCTTCGATTTGCCGCGTTTGCAGCATGTCGCAGAAGTCAGCCTGATCAACACCGTTCCAAGTCTGCTGCGCGAATATCTGCGCCACGACGCGCTTCCGACATCCGTTAGCGGGGTCAATCTTGCCGGAGAGCCGCTGCCGCCGGTCCTGCTCGAAGAGCTGGCGAAGAAGGCGCCGCAGTCGCGCATACACAATCTCTACGGACCTTCTGAGGATACGACATATTCGACGGGCGCGATGGTTCGCGCCGTCAGCGGAGGGAAAACGGTTTCCATCGGTGCTCCCCTGCCGGGAACACAAGCGTATGTCCTCGACCGGGCTGGGCGTCTGCGGCCTGACGGCCTTGCCGGCGAACTTTATCTCGGCGGAGCCGGCGTCACGCGCGGATATCTGCGGCGCCCCAGCCAGACGGCGGAGCGTTTCGTGCCGGACGCTTTCTCCGGCCGGTCCTCCACCTATCTCTATCGTACCGGCGACCGGGTCAGGCGCCGCGCCGATGGCACGCTGGAATTCCATGGACGTCTCGACAATCAAGTCAAGATCAGGGGCCTGCGGATCGAAACGGGCGAGATCGAGCACCAGCTTGAGGATATTGATGGTGTCAACGAGGCGGTCATCGCAGTCATCGGCGACGAAGCAAGCCCGGAACGCCAGCTGGCCGCCTATATTTCGCTGGATGCCGGCCGACAACTGACGGTGGACGACATCCGCGCCGCACTTGCAAGGCAGCTGCCCTCCCACCTCGTTCCGGCCTTGTGGACCATCCTGCCGGCAATGCCACATCTGCCGAACGGCAAGATCGACCGGAGCGCCCTGCGCGCACTGGAAATCAAGGGGCCCGACGGTAGCGGCACCGCACCCCGAAACCATATCGAGGAACGGCTTGCAGCCATATGGCAGGACGTCCTTCAGACGAGCCTGATCGACGTCGAGCGCAGCTTCTTCGAGATGGGTGGGCATTCGCTCCTCGCCATCAGGATCATTGCTCGCATCAAGGCCGATTTCGGGGTTTCACTGCCGCTGAAGGCAATTTTCGAGACACCGACAGTCGCTGGGCTGGCAAACCGGCTTGAGAATGAGGCTGAGGAAGCCCTCAACGTCGACGGCCTCGCGGTGGTCCATGATCCTGACGATCGCCATGAGCCGTTTCCGCTGACGGATATCCAGCACGCCTACTGGATCGGTCGCAACCAGGGCTTCGAACTCGGCAGCGTCGGATCCCATGGCTATCGGGAATTCGATATCGACAACCTCGATACCGATGCGCTCGAAAACGCCATAAACGCACTTGTCGCGCGCCACGACATGCTGCGCGCCATCGTCGATGCCGATGGGCGGCAGCGTGTGCTGGCGGACGTTCCCCATTATGCGCTGCCGGTGGCGGATCTGCGTGATGCAGCCGACCGCGCTACCTGCCTGATGGACATCAGAAACAGGCTGTCGCACAATATTTTCAAGGCGGATCACTGGCCGCTGTTTCACATCGAAGCCGCCCGGCTCGATGGGAAGACGACGAGGCTGTTCGTCAGTTTCGATGTTCTCATCGGCGACGCCTGGTCGCTGAAATTGATGGGCACCGAGCTCGCCGCCCTCATGCAGAAACGCGCGCTTCCCGAAATCGGACTGACATTCCGGGATTATGTCCTGTTCGAAAAATCCGCGCATACCAGTTCGGCCTATGAGCGGGCGCGGGAGCACTGGTTCGCCCGTATGGCTACCCTGCCAGCCTCACCGGATCTGCCGCTGGCATGCAATCCATCGCAGATAGAGCATCCGCGGTTCACGCGTCGCCGGGGCCGGCTTGCCGCGAAGGACTGGTCGCGCTTCAAGGATATGGCCCAGAGCGCCGGCCTGACCCCGACAGCCGCGATCATGACGATCTTTGCGGAGGTTCTGGCGCGCTGGAGCAGGCGTCAGGATTTCACCCTCAATCTGACCGTCTTCAATCGCGAACCGGTTCATCAGGATGTGGAAAAGATCGTCGGCGACTTCACGGCATCGCTCCTGCTGGGGCTCGATTTTTCGGCCCGCGCCGACTTCACCACGCGCGCGCGTCAAGTTCAGTTGCGCCTGATGGAAGATCTGGAACACCGGCTTTTCAGCGGCGTTTCCGTGCTTCGCGAACTGGCAAAACAGAACGGGCGCTCCGGCGGCGCCCTGATGCCCGTCGTTTTCACCAGCGTTCTGGGTCAGTCATCGAAAGACGACAGCGCTCCGCGTCTCGATACGCGCCTGGTGGACAGCGTCAGCCAGACACCGCAGGTCTATCTCGACCATCAGGTTTCCGAAGACCAGGGCGATCTGGTCTATAACTGGGATGCGGTCGAGGAACTCTTCCCGCCATCCATGCTGGACATGATGTTTGCCGCCTATGAGACGTTGCTGCGGGCACTGGCGAACGACGATGCAGCATGGCAGACCGAGCCTGATATCATTGATTGCCAGGCGTTCGAGACGCTCAACAACAGGGCGAAAATCGCGCTTCCTGACGACACGCGGCTCCTGCATGAAGCGTTTTTTCAGAGAGCCGCGGAAAGCCCTGAGAAGATCGCCGTCTGCGCAGGGGGTATCGAATTGACCTACGGACAGGTGGCCGAACGCGCGCTGGCGCTGGCGGCAAGCCTGCAGAAGGCCGGTGCCGGCCCGAACGACCGGATTGCCGTTTCTCTGCCGAAGGGCGCAGACCAGGTGATCGCCTGCCTCGGTATTCTGGCAAGCGGCGCGGCCTATGTGCCTGTTGACCCCGACCTGCCCGCGGAACGGCGTTTCGAACTCGTGGAAGACACGGCGGTCGATCTCGTCATCGCCGAAGGGGGCGACTGGCCGCAGCGGGTAAGGGTGATTGCGGTTCCCGAAGAAGGCGGAGCAAGACCTTCGCCCTCAGCGACCAAACCATCGGACCTCGCCTACATCATCTTCACCTCAGGCTCGACCGGCAAACCGAAAGGCGTGATGATCGACCATCGCGGTGCGCTAAATACGATCCTCGACATCAATCGCCGCTTTGGCGTTTCTGCCGAGGACCGGGTTTTCGCGCTCTCGTCTCTAAGTTTCGATCTTTCGGTTTACGATATATTCGGTCCGCTTGCGGTTGGCGGCGCAATCGTCATTCCCGTGCGCGAGGAAGTGTCGGACAATGCCCGCTGGATGAAGCTTTTGCTGCAACATCGGGTAACGGTCTGGAACTCGGTGCCGGCCCTTGCGCAATTGCTGCTGGCCGAACTGCCGGCGCTCCGGGAAAAGCCACCCCTGCGCATGATCATGATGAGCGGAGACTGGATTCCCGTCAGCCTGCCTCCCGCCTTGAAAGCACAATTGCCCGATGCTGACCTGATCAGCCTTGGCGGAGCCACCGAAGCCTCCATCTGGTCGATTTTCCACCCGATCGGAGAAGCGCTGCGGGACTGGACAAGCATTCCTTATGGCCAGCCACTGGCGAACCAGCGCTGGTATGTCCTCGACGATCAGGGCCGACCCTGCCCGCCATGGGTCACGGGCCGGCTGTTCATCGGCGGCATCGGTGTTGCGCGTGGTTACTGGGGACGGCCGCAACTGACCGCCGAACGTTTCATCCCCGACAGTTTTGCGGACGAAGAAGAGGCTGGAAACGGCGCGCTTCTGCTTTACGAAACCGGCGATCTCGGACGACTGCGACCGGAGGGATTGCTGGAGTTTCTGGGGCGCGAAGATTTCCAGGTGAAGGTCAACGGCTTCAGGATCGAGCTCGGAGAGATCGAGACCGCGCTGCTGCAAAATGAAAATGTCGCCGAAGCGGTGGTGACGACGACGGGCCAGCCACCTGCCCTCGTCGCCTATATCGTTCCGGATACCAAAGGCAGCCTCATCGGCAAACTGGAAGCGAAGGCCGGTGGGTCAGGCAATGGCGGGTTGGGCAATGCCGGAAGGACCGTGGATTTGGCCACACCGGACGGCCTGTTCCACGAAGCGATCGCCCGGCAAAGTCATCGCCGGTTTTTGAACGCTCCGACGGAGCTTCAGAAAATCGGCCATCTCCTGGCCAGCGTGCGGGCCTTCGACATATCAGGAACGCCGCTGAAAAAGACCCTCTATCCGTCTGCGGGGGGACTTTACCCGGTTCAGACTTATATTCTGGTCCAAGACGGCCGGGTCGAAGGATTGTCTGGCGGCTGGTATCGTCATCATCCCGCCGAACATCGGCTGGAGTTTCTGGCGGCCACTTCGCAGGAACAGATCGCGGCAATCGCCGGCAAGAGCGACGATATTGTCGGGCAATGCGCTTTCCTTGTGCTTTTCACCGGGCACGCGGCAGCTATGGCGCGCAGCTACGGGCAAAAGTCCAGAGACTTCTGCCTGCTGGAAGCCGGTCATATGGCGCAGACCATGATGCTGCATGCGCCGCGTCTCGATATCGGCCTCTGCGCAGCGGGCGGCGTCGATCTGACCGCCATCGCATCGGCACTGGCAACCGAAGAAGACGATGAGCCGCTTTATGTGCTGGCTGGCGGGTCCATCGATCCCGTCTGGAGCACACAGTGGCAGGCATCCGCGCAAATGCGGGGTGAAACCCTCTCGGAGCGGCTGCGCGCCTTTCTTGCCGGAAAACTTCCCGCTTATATGGTTCCGCGCGAATTCGTGATCATGGAACGACTGCCTCTCAGCGCCAATGGCAAGGTTGACCGCCAGGCCCTGCCGGCGCCGGGCGGAAGGGCACGCCAAACCGTTGCCCCGGCAACCGAAAACGAGAGCGCACTTCTGGCGATCTGGCACGAACTCCTGTCCAGCGACAGCGCCGGCGTGGAGGACAATTTCTTCGAAGCCGGCGGCGATTCACTGACGATCATGCAGCTGCTGTCGCGCATCAGGCAGGAATTTTCGGTTCACCTGACGCTTGCCCAGCTCTTTGGCGCCACCACCGTCAAAGCCCAGTCGGAATTGCTCGGCTCACTTTCACCGTCCCTGCCGGACGAAGCGGAAACCGGTATCTCCCCGATCGTTGCGCCGACATCCGTGAATGACCTTTCCGATGATGACGTGGATAAGATGCTGGAGCAGCTGCTCTCCGGCCAAAAGGACCAGTAGACGTGAACACAATGGATATTTCCCGACTGACCCCGGAGGAAAAGCGGCAGCTTCTGCAGCGCCTGATGGCTGGACAGCAGGCATCCGAAAAGAAGAACTTCCGCCTGAGCCATGCCCAGGAACGTATCTGGTTCGTCGAGCAGATGCAGCCCGGCACAGGCGCATATTCGATACCCGTGGCCATCAGGCTGGAAGGCCCGCTCGACCGCGACAGGCTTAGGATCTGCTTCGATATCGTGGTGCAGCGCCATGAAAGCCTGCGGACAGTTTTCGAGGTTCGGGACGGCGAGCCGTTCCAGGTTATCGCTTCACAGACGACGGCAAACTTCAGTTTTCACGAACCGGGCAATGATGAAACCAGGCGCGACGCCGCCATAGGCCGCTTCGCGCGGGAACCGTTTAATCTCTCGCAGGGTCCGCTGTTTCGCGTCGGCCTGTTCTCCGTCGCACCTGACGAGCATATTCTCGTCATGGTGATCCATCACATCATTTCCGACTACGCCTCGTTGCAGATCCTGATCGACGAGGTCTACAGGCTTTATAGCGCAGCCGAAGCTCCAGCCATCGGCCAGCTGCCGGCACTCGACATCCAGTACAGCGACTATGCCGAATGGCAACGTAACGACAACGCGGCGCTTTCAGGCCAGATCGACTACTGGCGCGAACAGCTGCGTGACGCACCGCTGCTGCTTCAACTCCCGTTCGATTTCGCCCGGCCGGTGACGCAGTCGTTCCAAGGCGCCCGGCACAAATTCCGCCTTGGGCCGGCCCTCTCCAGCGCCGTCAAGGATCTGGCGAAAAGCCGGAAACTGACGACATTCATGGTGCTGCTGGCGGCCTATCAAATTCTGCTCGCCCGCCTTTCAAGATCGGACGATATCTGCATCGGCACGACGGCATCGAACCGGAACCGGGCGCAGACCCGCAATCTCATCGGGTTGTTCGTCAACAATCTCGTCTTGCGGACGCGTCTACAGCCGAATGACACCTTCGATACGCTCCTCGACAGGGTTCGGGATACGACCCTTGAGGCGCTGTCCAACCAAGATGTTCCCTTTGAGCAGGTGGTGGATGCACTGAATGTCGAGCGTGACGTTGGCCATAACGCCCTGTTCCAATCGACTTTCGTGCTTCACAATGCGTCCGGTGCAGCTTTCGATCTCGGCGATATCAAGGTCACGCCGATCGCGCTCGATTCCGGCGCCTCGCGTTTCGATCTCAGCCTGGACATGCACGAGGGACGGGGAAACGAAGGTTTCAGTGGGGTTTTCGAGTTCAACACGGAACTCTTCCTGCCTGAAACGGTGTCGCGCTTCTCTGCCTATTTCCTGAGACTGCTCGGCGGGCTCGTATCGAACCCCGGCGGCCGCATCACCGAAATCGACCTGCTGGACGAGACGGAGCATGCGGCTATAGCGACTGCGAACCGGACAACCATTGCCTTTCCATTGAGAGATGTCGCATCGCTGCTGGAAGAGACGGCACAGGTGCGCGGCTCGTCCGTGGCCGTGCGCTGCGGCGACCGGCAATATTCCCACGGCGATCTCAACGAAGCCGCCAACCGGGTGGCATCCGGTTTGCGTGATCGCATCGGCAACAGCAAACCTCATCCCCGCATCGCCATCTGCCTGCCGCGTTCCGAAAACCTCGTCATCGCCATCCTCGCGGTGCTCAAACTGGGCGGCCATTACGTGCCTCTCGACCCCGGACACCCGGCGGAGCGGCGCGCACTCATTCTCGAGGACTGCAAGCCAGACATCATTCTCATCAGCGAGGGTGAGGATACGGCATATCCATGCGGCTGCATGGCGATTGAACCCCTGCTGCGTGCAACCGGCTCCTTCGGTAACCCGCATCGCGAGACGCTACCCGACGACCTGGCCTATATCATCTATACCTCAGGCTCGACGGGCAGGCCGAAAGGCGTCCCGATCAGACAGAAAAGCCTGGTCAACCTTCTCACCAGCATGGCGCGGCGGCCCGGCATGTCGGCTGAAGATCGTTTCCTTGCCGTCACCACACCGGCTTTTGATATCGCCACCCTGGAGTTGCTGATGCCGCTTATGGTCGGCGGCCTGCTGATTATTGCCGAAGCCGATGACGTCTATGACGATATGGCGCTTTCGGAGCTTATCCGGAACCACGGCGCGACGATGATGCAGGCGACACCCGCGACATGGCGGCTGATGGCCGATGCCGACTGGAAGGCTCCGGCGGGTTTCAGGATGCTTTGCGGCGGCGAAGCGCTTGAGCCCGGCCTTGCCCGCCGCCTGCTGGCAACCGGAGGCGAATTGTGGAACCTCTACGGCCCGACCGAGACGACCATCTGGTCCACCTGCACCCGCATATGCGCGGAACATCTGGAGCTTCCTGCCCTGCCGGTCGGCGAGCCGATCGCCAATACGCAGCTTCATCTGCTCGACGACGCGCTGATACCGGTGCCGGCGGGCGTTGTCGGAGAGCTGTATATCGGCGGTGAAGGTCTGAGCCCCGGCTATTTCAACCGGGACGACCTGACGTCGCGTGCATTCGTCGAAGGGCCGGCCGCGGGCTCGAACGGCGGAGGCGAGAGATCGAGGCTCTACCGAACCGGTGACCTGATGCGGCGTTCCGCCGCCGGGCACCTTCTTTATGTTGGTCGCGCCGATTTTCAGGTCAAACTTCGCGGGTTCCGCATCGAACTCAGCGAGATCGAGGCGATCCTTGCCGCACAGCCATCCATCGAGCAGGCCGTGGTTACGCTTTTTCAGGACGAGGAAGGGTCAGGCACCCTCGTCGCCTATTGCCGCCGAGGAACAAGCCCGGTGGACGAGGACGCAATCCGTGCAGCGCTTGCCTCGCAGCTTCCCTCCTACATGCTTCCCGCCGCCTATGTCTGGATGGACAGTTTTCCACTAAACGCCAATGGCAAGATCGATCGCAAGCGGCTTGAACGACCAAAACAGATCGTATCGTCAACCGCCTACACCGCTCCGCTCGAAGGGACCGAACAGACCGTCGCCGCCATATGGCGTGAGTTGCTCGGCGCCGAAAAGATCGGCCGTGACGCCAATTTCTTCACGGTGGGCGGCCATTCGCTGCTGGCGACGCGGATGCTTGCGCGTTTGCGGGCGTCATTCGCCATCGACCTGCCGCTGCGCACCGTTTTTGAGAGACCCCGACTTGCGGATTTTGCCGGTGCTGTCGATGCGCTGGTGAGCATGACCGAACGCAGGCCGGAAGCGGTTTCCTCCGGGCTGTCCAAGCGGGAGCATACCGGCCCAACACCGCTGTCCCATGCACAGAACAGACAATGGGCGCTTGCGCAGCTGGAACCGGACAGCCCGCTCTACAACATCCCTTTTGCCCTGAAGATCAGGGGAGCGCTCGATTTCGAAATCCTCTCGCATGCGCTGGAACTGACGGCACAAAGACAGGATACGCTGCGCAGCCGCTTCGTCTCCGTCGATGGCAAGCCCTTCGTCGAGACCGACCCGGAGATGATATTCAAGATCGTGCCGGAAGAGATCGGCGACCGGGAACTCGAGGCTGCCCTGCTCGATTGCGCGCGCCGGCCATTCGATCTTGCCGTTGCACCCCTCCTGCGCATTCACGCCTTCCGCACCGGTCCGCAGGATCATGTCCTGCTTTTCCTATTGCACCACATTATCGGTGACGCCCTTTCAGCCGAAATTCTGCTGAACGACGTTGCGACGTTTTACGCGTCCCTCTCGAAGAAAGAAGCACCGCCAAACGGGGCGCTACCGCTGCAATATTCGGATTTTGCAATCTGGCAACGGGAACAGGACACGACGAATGAGGTTGATTACTGGCGCAGGACGCTTGCCGGCGCTCCGCCACTGCTGGAATTGCCTACCGATTTTGTGCGGCCCGCCATACAGGGCTTCTCCGGCGAGAGCATCCGCTTCTCGCTCAATGCGGATTTGCTCGCAAGATTGCGCCAACTCTGCGACCAGCAAGGCGCTACCCTTTTTATGGGAATGCTGACAGCGTTCTCGACGCTGCTCCAGCGCGTGAGCGGCATGCGCGATATCGTCATCGGCACACCGGTCTCCGAGCGGTTCCATCCCGATCTGGAAAACGTTATCGGCATGTTCGCCAATACGCTGGCGATCCGGTTGCAGACGCAGGGCGGCGAAAACTTCAACGAAGCACTGAAGGCAGCCCGCGACACGGCATTAAGCGCTTTCGCCAACCAGACCGCACCGTTTGAGAAAGTGGTGGATGCGCTGTCGCTTCCGCGGACATGGAGCCACAACCCGCTGTTCCAAGCCATGCTCGTCTCGACCGTCGAAACCCGGCGCGGCGCCATCTCGCTCGCCGGCATGGAGTGGGACCGACTGGCGCTTCCCGACACGTCGTCGCGCGTGGACCTGACATTGTTCATCCATGAAACGGCAGAGGAACTGTCGTGCCGCCTCGAATATCGCAGCGATCTTTTCCGCCGGGCAACTATGGAATCGCTTGGCGAAGCCCTCGTCGCCCTGCTCGAAAAAATCGTTGAGCGACCTGAACTGCCACTCGACAGGCAGTCACTGGTATCGGGCAACCATCAGAAAAGGCTGCGGCAATGGAACGAGACGGATGCGGAATTTCAGCCGCAGCGGCGCTGCCTGCACGACTTTGTGACAGCAAGTGCCGAGACCAGCCCACAGGCGATAGCCGTTACCGATCAGGACCGGAGCCTGTCCTACGCCGAACTTGACCGGAGAGCCGACCGGCTTGCAAGCGGGCTCGTCGCAGCCGGCATAAGCAGGGGAAAACGGGTCGGTATCCGCCTTGAAAGGAGCGTGGAGCTGGTGGTTGCCATATTGGCAGTTCTTCGCACCGGCGCGACCTATGTGCCGCTCGACCCGCGTTACCCCGCAGACCGCATAGAATTCATCGCCGCGGACGCCGATCTCGCGCTCATTCTGGTCACGACCGAGAATGATATTTCAACTGTCGGACAGAATTTCCGATGCATGACGCCTGGCATGGTGGAAAATCTGGCAGGCGGGGTTGTTCCAACGCCGGCGACGTCAGGAACCGATCTTGCCTATATCATCTACACATCAGGTTCGACGGGCAGGCCGAAGGGCGTGGCCATCGAACATCGAAACGCCGTTGCTTTCGTGCAATGGTGCCTGCACGCCTTCAGGGACGATCAGTTGTCCGGCGTGCTCGCTTCCACCTCGATCTGCTTTGATCTTTCGATCTTCGAAATATTTGCGACGCTTGCAGCGGGCGGGCGCATCTTCATGGTCGATGATCTCTTCGCCTTCCCAAGTGCACCATTCGCAGGTGACGTGACGCTGGTGAACACCGTTCCGACGCCGATGTCGGAACTGCTCAAACTCGGCCCTCTGCCGCAGAACGTGAAAACAGTGTGCCTGGCGGGAGAACCGCTGCCGCGTGAACTTGTCGCGCGGATTTACGCCAACGACCAGGTGGAATGCCTCTATAACCTCTACGGTCCCTCGGAGGACACCACCTATTCGACGGTGGCCCCGGTGCCTCCATCGGGCGAATGGTTCGGCATCGGCGTGCCGATTGCCAATACCCGCGCCTATGTGCTCGACGGCGAGATGAACGAGGTGCCGGTTGGGGTGCCCGGCGAACTCTTCCTGTCCGGCAGCGGATTGGCGCGCGGCTACTGGAACCGGCCCGGCCAGACCGCCGAGCGTTTTCTGCCCAATCCCTTTGCCGACTGCAGCCAGCACCGCGTCATGTACCAGACCGGCGATATCGTGCGCAGGCGCGATGATGGCGGTCTCGATTATATGGGACGCGCAGACCGGCAACTGAAGCTGAACGGTTTTCGCATCGAGCCGGGTGAAATTGAGGCCGTATTGCTGCGGCAGGAAGGGGTACACGAGGCGGTTGCCGGGCTCTGGCGCGACGCCGCCAATCATCCGCGGCTGGCGATGTGGATTGCCGGCGATCCCGCACTGGAGATCACCAAACTTGTCGCAACCCTCAGGCAACGCTTGCCCGAGCACTTCATTCCCACCCTTGCAACCAGGCTCGATGCGCTTCCGCGCCTGCCGAACGGCAAGCTGGACCGATCCGCGCTGCCCGATCCCGCAGCTCATGGCGAACGCGCCACGGAAACCGCAAGTCCGCTCAATGACCAGGAGGACGTGCTGGCGCAGATATGGCAAACCTTGCTCGGCTGCGGAGACATCCGGCGAAACGACAATTTCTTCTCGCTTGGCGGCGATTCCATCCTTGCCATCCAGCTGGTTTCACAGGCCCGCCAGAAGGGGTTGAAGATGACCCCGCGCGACGTCTTCCTGCATCCCACGCTCGCATCGCTCGCGGAAGCGACACGCGTGGAAAGCAGTGTGACAGTCGGAACCGGTCATGCCGATGATGAAACTACGCTCGGGGCGATACAGCACTGGCTGCTGGATCAGGACCTGCCCGATCTTGCCCACTGGAACCAGGGATTGATCCTGAAACCCACTCGATCTCTCGATCCCGATCGGCTCGAAAAGGCGATTTCAAGGGTCCTAGAGGAGCATCAGTCTCTACGCGCCCGATTTTTGCGCGAGAACGGGCAATGGCAACAGAAATTCGCCCCTCTTTCGGCAATGCCGCTGATGCAGCGACTGGCCGCCGCGGATGAGAACGACGTCACGGATTTTGCCAGAAAGCTTCATGCCGGTTTCGATCTTGGTGCCGGGCCTCTTTTCGGCGCGAGTTTTGCGACGCTCCCCGATGGCTCCGGCCGCCTCATTCTCGCGGCCCACCACCTGATCGTCGATGGCGTGTCTTGGCGAATGATCGTTGCGGATATCGAGCGGCATTATCTGGAGGCCAGCACCATACGCTCCGGCGCAGTCGCGGCGGGCAGCTGGAACAGCCGGCTTTCACGGTCGGTGATCTTCGACGACGAGGAGGAATATTGGCGCGGCGTCTGCTACGAAGACGTCCGGGCGTTGCCGCTCGACAACGAGAGTGGGAGCAATACTCAATCGGATGCGGTGACGTACCGACAGACGATCGATTCCGAAACAACAAGGCAACTGCTTCGTGATGTGCCGGAATGCTTCAGCATCGCCTCAAACGAGGTTCTGGTCGCAGCCCTTTATCTGACGCTGCGGCAGTGGAGCGGCCAGCCACGCCTGCGGCTAGAAATGGAAAGCCACGGCAGACCGAACCTGTTCGAGGATATCGACGTTTCCGAAACGGTGGGATGGCTGACCGCGCTTTATCCCGTGTTGTTCGATACGCCGGATAACGCGACACCGGACCGCCTGCTTCTCGACGTCAAGGATACGTTGCGGCGAATTCCCAATAACGGCGTCGGTTTCGGTGTTCTGAAATATCTCCGCAACAAGGCTGAGCATTTGGACTATGGCAAACCGCAGCTCCGCTTCAACTATCTCGGCCAGATGGATGCCATGTTCGCAGCAGATAGCCTGTTTGCGCCTTCAGGCATCACATCCGGCCCGATGTACGGTGCCGCCAACCCGCGTGATACGATCCTCGAGATCAACGCCATGGTCGTGCGCGGTGAGTTGCAATTGCAGTGGGTCTATGGGGCGCAACTGCATTCCGAAGACACCATCAGGACGCTGGCGGACCATTTCCGGGACAATCTTGAAACGCTGATCCAGCATTGCCTCACCGGTTCAGGTGCGGGTTTCAGCCCTTCTGATTTCCCGCTGATGGATCTCGGCCAGGACGAACTCGACGATCTGCTAAAGAGCTTGTGACACTATGGACAATCGCCCCCTTGAAAGCCGCCGCCGCTCGGCTATCGAAAACATCTATCCGCTGTCACCCATGCAGGAAGGATTGCTGTTCCACTCCATCGCCACCCCCGACGAAGGCGTCTACGTGCCGCAGATCGTCCTTCAACTGCGGGGCGCCGTCGATCCGCAAATCATGCATGATTGCTGGAGCGAGATGGTGTCGCGCCACGCGGTTCTGCGCACCACCTTCCACTGGGAAGAAAGGGACGAACCGTTTCAGGTGGTCCACAGCGATGCCGGCCTTGCCTGGTCGCAACTGGATTGGTCCGGTATCGATGTGGAGGAGCAACAGGCACGCCTCGCCACACTTTTATCCACCAACCGGCGGCAGGCCTTCGATCTGAAGACGGCACCGCTGATCCGCCTGCAATGGATCGATTACGGCGGCGAAAATTCGCGTCTCGTGCTTCAGTACCACCATATCATTCTCGACGGATGGTCGGCGGGCCGCATCGTCGAAGACGCCTTCCGGACCTATCAGAGACGATGCGGTTCATCACGTCCGCCACTGCCCGCACCGCGGCCCTATGCGGATTATATTGCCTGGCTAAAAAGCAGGAAACGTGAAGCGACGCGTGCGTTCTGGACGGATTACACGGCGAAGATCGAGGTGCCGTGCAGGATGACCCGCGACGCCACCGGCGGCGAGGCCGATTTCTCCAGTCATCACCTGAGCTGCGATCCCGCAGTTTCCACGCAGGCAGCAAAACTGTGCAGAGACATGGGGATTACCCCCAATACCCTGCTACAGGCCGCGCTTGCCATCGTCATCGCCCGCAAGACCGGCAGCAGACATGTCGTCTTCGGTGCGACGACAGCCGGGCGACCTCCCGAACTCCAGGGTGTGGAAAACATGGTCGGCCTGTTCATCAACACGCTGCCGGTCTGCATCGACGTTGAAAATGGCTCTCTTGCCCCGTGGTTGCAAACGTTGCAGCAACGCCAGTCCGCCTGTGCCGAGCACGACTATCTTCCGCTACGCGAAATACAGGCCGGGCGGGGCGATCTTTTCGACTGCCTGCTGGTCTTTGAAAACTATCCGGTGCCGCGGGATATTACGGCGGAGGCGACATTCGCCGTGACCGGCGTCGAGGTCGATGAATGGACCCACTATCCCCTCACCCTGTTTGCCGTTGCCGACGCCGCGAAGATTTCGATTTCCGCTCGCTACGATAGACGGCGCATTGCCGAGCAGGAGACGGAGGCATTTCTACATGAGCTTGGCGCGACAATCGGCGAGATGGCCGGCGGCATTGCAACGGTTCCACACGTTTCCGCTGCGGACGCAAGGACTGCCAATCTCGCCAAGCCCGCGCTGCCTTCGGGGACGGAAACACCTAATGATCAGCCCCTCCCCGCTACCGCCTGGACGGAAACGGAAGAAAGGATTGCCCGGATATGGGCAGAGGTTCTGAAGGTCGAAGCCCCGCGCAACAGCGATAATTTCTTCGACCTCGGCGGCCACTCGCTTCTGGCAGCCAGGGTCGTCAACCGGGTGCGGAGAGAATTTGCGATCAGTTTTCCCGTAAAAGTCCTGTTCGACCGTCCGGTCCTTGCGGCATTTGCGGCTTTCATCGATGCGCTGAAGGCAACCGCCGCACCCGTCGACGAGCACAATGCGATTGAAATATGATGAGAGGAGCCCCGATGACACTTCGTCCCCGGTTGATCTGCCTTCCGCCGGCTGGCGCCGGCCCGAGCCTGTTCCGGTCATGGGTACAGAATTCTGAGAGCATCTTTGACGTCGTACCGGTCGCCTTGCCGGGTCGCGAGGCGCATTTCACCAAGCCACTGCCGCACGATATCCAGAGCCTTGCCGACCACGTCGCAAACGAAATCACAGGGCTGCTGCAGGCTCCTTATGCCCTGTTCGGTTATTCCATGGGCGCAGTTGTGGCCTATGAGCTGTTACGGCACCTGTCACTCCGGCGCCTGCCGCTCCCCGACGCCTTCTACATTCTCGGCTCCAACGCGCCCGATCGCGTCCTTGAAGGACGTGAGCCTATCCACAGCATGACGAGCGAGGATTTTCATCAATCGCTGGTCGAGATCGGCGGCACGCCGGATGAAATATTGCGCGACAGGGAGGCCATGGCCCTGTTCGAGCCGGTTCTGCGCAATGATTTTCGCATTTGCGAAACCTATGAATTCACCCCCCCGCATCTGCCGGTTACATTCCCAGTCCATGTCTTCGTTGCCGATGCCGACCATCTCGTCAGCTGGAATGCGGCAGGTGCATGGGAAAAATGTATCGGACAAGACATCACGATGCATGGGATCGAAGGGTCGCATATGCTCGCGCCACAGGCCTTCGCACACTTCATTGGAAAACTGGGCCAATTATGGCAAACCGATCAGGTGCAGGCTTGCGCTGTTTCAACCAGAACTGCATGAGCCTGATTTGCGACGCCAAACTGATGGATGCGGCAGACAATGAGAGATCATGAGACAGCCGGCGTCTCCGCCGCCGATAGTCTGACGGAAGCGACTGCCCTCCAGCAGTCCATGTGGCCGGAGGTGCCTTGCAGCGCCGGCTCGATGCTTGCCGGCTGGACAACGTCCGCCGCGCTGTTCTCCAGCCCCTCGGCGCTGGAAGAATTCCTGGACTATGAGGGATCCTTCGATCCCGGCGTCGATCTCAAGAGCCGCGCCGCATTCCTGATGAGCGACTATTGCTACATTTTTTTCATGGCCACGGTTCCGCTGCTGGTGGGCCGCGGCGTGGTGCCGGATATGTCGCCCGAAGCCGTTTCATTGCAGTTCTATACCCATCATGGCGAGCATGACGGGGAACCGATGACGGTGCGGCGGGCACACGTCCGGCTGTTGTCGCCGCAGATCTTTACGGATCGGGATGCCGGACCTTTTTCGACGGTCACGGACCATGCGGGCCTTTGTGAAAGGTTCCGCATCGGCGTTGAGCAACATTTCCATCCGCTGGTGGAAGCATTGGCAAAAAGGACCGGGTTTTCGAAAAATGCGCAATGGCGGCTGGTGGGAGACGCGATAGCCGGCAGATTTCTCGATGTCGGAAGACGTTTCGGCTGTCTCACCGAGGCGATGGCCTCGGCCATGGCGATCGTCAAGGTACAGGGATCGCCGCTGAACAACCGCCAGCTGGGTTATTTCGACCTCACCCTGCATGACAGCGCCTTAAAAGAACCCTTCACCTACACGTTTCGCGCGCGCGGTGGATGCTGCAGGTATTATACCGTAGAGGGTGCGGAAAAGTGCCCCACCTGCGTCCTGAAGTCGCACGAAGAGCGTGACGACATTCTTCTCCAGGAAATGCGCGCCCATTTCTGCCTAAAATAAGATTATTATTTTCAATAATTTTTTTTACTCGGGAGTCCCATAGCGCCGCCTTTGATCGTCTTCAGCATGAGTGGGCGGATGTTGCCGCCTTTTGTCTGAAACGCTTATCAAGTGCGCGGGAGCGGGGGCTTCAATGGAATGCAAGGGAATTAACGGCAGAACGGCTAGAACCGGACTGGGGGGATGGGTAGCGCTGCTGCTCACAACTTCGGTTTCTGCTCTGGCGTTGAATGTGCCGGCCGCAGCCCAGACTGTCGCTCAGGCCAGCACCGCGCCTCGGCAGATTTCCATTGCTGCCGGGCCGCTGACCTCCGCGCTCAATCAGCTTGCCACGCAAACCGGCCTGCAGATTCTCTTTGACGGATCCATTGCCAATGGCAAAACGTCTCGCGGCGCCAGCGGCAATCTCACACCCTCTCAGGCGCTCGCCGCGGTGCTAGCAGGAACTGGTGTCCAGTCGCGGTTTGCCGGCCAAAACCAGATCGCCCTCAGCCTTGCGGCGGCACCTGCCAATGCCGCAGCCGTGGCTGCCGACGGTACAACCCAGCTGCAGGCCATCACGATTTACGGTTCACGCAACGCCACGACGCTTGCCAGCACATCCTCGAGCATCGGTATCGTCAACGCGGAACAGATCTCCGACGGACAGATAAGGAGTTTCCGCGACAGCTTCCGCCGCATGGCGAACGTCATGGATGGCGACTGGGCGGATGCCGGTTTCATCATTCGTGGCGTCAGCTCCGAGGGCCTTGTTCCCGGTGGCGCGCCTCTTGCCACACTTTACATTGACGGCGTTCAGCAAACGGTGCGTGGCGCGCGTCGCGGGGCACGCGGGCTGTTTGACGTCGAGCAGGTCGAGGTCTATCGCGGCCCGCAGTCCACCCTGTCGGGGCGCGCTGCCATGGCCGGTGCGATTTATATAAAGACCAAGGATCCCACCTTCGAAAAAGAAGCGGAGCTTTCGACCACGATCGCCACCGGCAATCTCTACGGTACCGGTTTCATGTTCAATACGCCGCTGGTGGACGATCAGATCGCCATTCGCATGTCTGGCGAGATTCAGCGTAGCAAGAACGACATCAATTACCCGACCTTCGAGCGTTATGAGAACTATAACGAGTTCACCCACGACTTTTATTACCAGGTCCGGGGCAAGGTGCTGTTTGAACCGGCGGAAATGCCGGAAACGCGCGCCCTTCTCAGCTACTCGTTTTCACATGACAACCCCGCTGTTCGCGACATTGGCGGCCCCGCTGGCTCCATTCCCTTCAGCTTCGACCAGAAACGCGGCGATTATCTGCTTCCGGCCTACATAGAATATCGCCCGACCGACGTGCATAATGTCGGGCTGGAAGTAACGCATGACTTTTCAGACGAGCTAAAGCTGACGTCACTTTCGGCCTTCAGCTATTCCGACGCCGATCGTCTCTCGGTCAATTATGGCACGCCGGGCGAAATCAACACCTATCACGGCTACTACAAGGAATGGATCGCCTCCCAGGAAGTTCGCCTCAATTATGAAGGTGAGAAATGGGACTGGGTCGGTGGCGTCTATTTTTCTTATGAAGATGAGAAGAATTTCTACGATCGTACCATTCCGCTGACCGCTACTGTCAACCGCAACCAGGTTCAGCACAACACGCAGAAATCGTTCAATGCCGCCCTGTTCGGAGAGGCGACATACGAGTTCGTTCCGACGTGGAAAATCACCGTCGGCGGCCGGTTGGACTATACGGATCAGGATATAACCCAAAATCTGGTGCGGACCCAGCCTCTTGGCGGCGCGAAAACCGTTCTGACGGACTACGCCGCGTCGTTCAGCGAGGTCAATTTCGTACCGAAAATCGGCCTTTCGAAAGAACTGACGGATACACAAACTGTCGGGATTACCTATTCCCAGGGTTTCCGGACAGGTGGCGCAAGTTACGATTCCTATCGGCGAACGGCCTACAACTACGAACCCGAAACGGCGTCGACCTACGAGATTTTCTACAAAGGCTCGTTCATGGATGACCGGCTGACCGTAAATTCAAACGTGTTCCTCACCAAATATTCCGACCAGCAGGTTCTGATGCAGCTCGATCCGACGGATCTGCTAAGCCGGCGCATCATCAACGCCGCCTCGTCGGAAGCATGGGGCTTCGAATTCGAGCCATCGTTCAAGGTCACTGACAACCTCGAAACCTTCGCATCGCTTGGCTACGTCCATACCGAGTTCAAGAACTTCAACGATCTGACCTATGGCAATCTGTCCGGCCTGCCATTCCCGGAAGCGCCGGAGTGGTCGCTGGGTCTTGGTGCCCGCTACACCTTCGATAACGGCGTCTATGTCGGCGCGGACGCCAAATATACCTCGAGCTACCTGGCACGTCTGGGCAGCCTGCCGCATGATTATCTCGACAGCCGTTGGATCGTGAACCTGCAGGCGGGCTACAAGACCGAAAGGTGGGAAATCAACGCCTTCGCGCAGAACCTGCTGGACGAGAAATATTTTGTCTACAACGACAACGATATTGCCGCCACGCTCGGCGAGCGCCGCAGCGTCGGTCTGAACATGAAGGTCAAATTCTGATGTATTTCCTGCGCGGTTCCATGCCGCGCAGGCTTCCATTTCTGGAGTAATGAATGATCCTGCGGTCGTTTCTCATCTTGCTGATGGGACTTTTTGCCTCCGGCGCCTCGGCGCAATGTTCGGGCCGTTCCCTCACGACAGGCGTATATGGCGCACCGGTCTGCGTGCCGGACACGCCCCGCAGGATCGTCGTGCTCGATCCCTTCTATAATCTGGGAATGGCGCTTGAACTCGGCCTGCCTTTGGTCGGCGCACCGCTTATGTCCGTTCAGGACCATGAACTGAAGGAAAAAGCCGACAAGGCGACGGTCTCCGATATTGGCGAGGCCCGGCAGCCCAGTCTCGAGCGCATCGTGGCTCTTAAGCCGGACCTGATTGTCGGGGACGCAGCCCTGCACGGCCAGTCCTACCAGAACTTCGCCAAGATCGCGCCAACCGCGCTCATTGATGCAAAGAACTGGAAAGACCATTTCCGCACATTGGCGCTCCTTTCGGGAAAAAGTGATGAGGCCGCGCAGATGCTGGCCGGTTACGAAAAACGTGTTTCCGCCATCAGAGAGAAGACTGCTTCCCATACGGTATCGGTATTGCGGGTGACACCCAGCGGTTTTCATGTCTATCTCGACGGTCCGGCCGCCTATGCGCCCTATGCGGTTCTTCGTGACGCCGGCGTAAAACGCAGCACCTACGAAACGACTGACGACAACACGGTCTTCAAACGGCCCGAATGGGAGGACCTCGCCCTCCTCGACGGGGACATCCTGCTTTACGTCGTTGCCGGCAGATACGATACGACCATGGACGATGCGCTTGCCGACCGCACGACCAGCAACCCCTTCTGGCAAATGTTGCCGGCAGTCGCATCCGGGAACGCCCACCGGGTAAAGCGCGAAACATGGATGAGCTTCAACGGCATCGGCTCCGCCAACAAAGTTCTCGATGACATCGAGCAATATCTGCTGGACAAGCCGTGACATCGTTTCGCGGACTATCGAAGGCGGAAAGACCGATACATCCTCGCCCGGCGGAATTTTTCTGCTCGGTCCTGCTTCTGCTCGCCATCGCTGGCCTGCTGGTTTCCGCAATGCTGGCAATAATGGCTGGCCCGGCGCCCCTTTTACCGTCGACCGTGCTCTCTGCAATCTTCCACTTTGACGGCTCGCGTGACCATCTCGTCGTGACGTTGCTACGCTTGCCTCGCGTCGCGGCGGCCATGATCGCGGGTGCGGGCCTGGCCGTTTCAGGCGCAATCATGCAAGCCGTGACAAAAAACCCTCTGGCTTCGCCGGGGCTCCTCGGCATCAATGCCGGCGCGGCTTTTGCAGTCGTCGCCAGCCTGTCGATCATGGGCGTTTCGGGCGACGCGCTGGTCTGGTATGCCTTTGGCGGCGCGGCTTTCGCTGCGTTCTGCGTTTTCTTCATCGGTTCTATCGGCCGTGTGGGCGCGACCCCGCTGATCATGGTGCTGGCCGGAGCCGTGGTCGCGACATTCCTCACATCCCTGACCACGGCAATTCTGATCTTCGACCAGACGACACTCGATGCCGTGCGCTTGTGGACCGTCGGTTCCTTAAGCGGCCGGACGATGGAGCACGTCTTCGCCGTCGTGCCATATTGGCTTGCAGGCTTGCTCGGATCACTGCTGCTCGCCCGTCATCTGACGACACTCAGCCTTGGCACCGATGTCGCCACGGCACTTGGTCAGAACCTCCCCCTCTGGCGCAGCCTGTCGGTCGTGATCGTCATTCTCCTCTCCGGCAGCGCCGTTGCACTTGTCGGGCCTGTCGGCTTCGTCGGCCTCGTCGTGCCGCATATCGTTCGCCTCGCCATCAGCGTGGATTACCGGTGGGTCATTCCCTTCAGCGCCGTCATCGGTGCGATCTTGGTTGTTATCGCCGATCTCGCCGGACGGATCATCCTCGCCAACCAGAGTTTCCCCGTCGGCGTGACGATGGCCCTGATCGGAGCGCCATTTTTCCTTTGGCTGGCGCGTTATCGCGCGGGGGCAGGCAGGCCGTGACACGCGCAATAACTGTTCTGATCATTCTCAACCTTCTGGCCGTCATTGCCGCCATGATCTGGGGTGACCAGTCGATTGCCTGGCGTGATGTCGCCAATGCACTCGTCGGCAGTGCGCCGGCCGATCTGCACATGATCGTTATCGAATTCCGGCTTTCACGAGCAATGCTGGCTCTGCTCGCCGGCACAGGCCTTGCCGTTGCGGGCACAATCTCGCAGACCGTCATGCGCAATCCGCTGGCAGAGCCCGGCGTTCTGGGTATCAATGCAGGGGCGGCGCTCGTCGCAAGCGTGGTTATCATTCTTTTTGCAGATGTTTCGCCAACCATCCTGCCCTGGGCGGGTTTTGCGGGGGCCGTCACGATGGCGGCAGCCGTCTACGCGCTCGCCTGGAAACGTGGCACGTCCTCTCTTCGGATCATCCTCGTCGGTATAGGCCTCAGCGCCATGGCCGGCGCGGGAACCAGCTTTCTGACCGCATTTGGCAATGTCATGGATGTGCAGCGGGCAATGATCTGGCTTTCGGGCAGCGTCTACGGCGCTGACTGGACCAAGGTCAAAAGCCTTCTGCTCTGGCTTTCCGTTCCGCTGGCTCTCACCTGGTTCTCCTGCCGGCAGCTGGACCTCATCCGTTTCGGCGACGATGTGGCGACCGGACTTGGACAGAAGTTCAATCTCGTGCGTGCATTCCTGATATTGCTCTGTACGCTGATATCGGGCGCCACCGTCGCGATGGTGGGACTGGTGGGGTTTGTTGGCCTCATCGCCCCGCATGTTGCGCGGCGAATCGTTGGCCCTGCCCATCGGGCCCTCATTCCGGTTGCCGCTCTGACAGGCAGCCTTTTGCTGTTGGTCGCCGATATTATCGGCCGCACGGTCATCGCACCGGCGCAGCTGCCGGCCGGTATCGTCACAGCCCTGCTGGGGGCTCCGTTTTTTGCCTATCTTCTGAAGGGCCGCCGGCATGCATGAAGATTATCGCCTCGCGACACGCAATCTGTCCCTTGGATATAACGGCGCCGTCATTGTCGAAGACCTGAATCTGAAAATTCCGTCCGGGCATTTCACGGTTCTCGTCGGGAAAAACGGATGCGGCAAATCCACGATATTGCGTGCACTCGCCGGACTTCTCAGCCCCATGAAAGGCGAGATATTTCTGGACGGCACATCGACGCGGAAAATTCCATCGCGGGAACGAGCAAAACACATCGGCGTCCTCACGCAGGGGCCGCAGGCTCCAGAGGGATTGTCGGTCACCGAACTGGTCCGGCAAGGGCGTTATCCCCATCGCAGACTGTTCGAGCGCTGGTCCAGCCGTGACGAAGATGCGTGCACCCATGCTCTCGACCTGACCGATATGACATCGCTTTCGGACCGTCCGGTAGAGGCTCTCTCCGGCGGCCAGCGGCAGCGCGCCTGGATCGCGATGACGCTGGCCCAGGAAACGGACATCCTTCTTCTGGATGAACCGACGACTTTCCTCGATCTCGCCCACCAGATTGAAATACTCGATCTCATCAGGCAGCTTGTGCATGATCAGGGCCGCACCATCGTCGCGGTCCTCCACGATCTCAACCAGGCGGCCCGTTACGCCGACGAAATCGTTCTTGTCAGGGACGGCAGGATATTCGACGCTGGCGCCCCAGGTGCCGTCATCACGGCGAAAAATGTCCTTGATGTCTTTGGCGTCAACGCCGTCATCATGCCGGATCCGATTTCGGGAACACCGATGTGCGTGCCCATTCCATCACAGACCCAAGGCAAGTGACCTGTGGCCGCCACGCAACATTCCCTGGGTTTTTCGTAAAAGATAGTTTTATCTCCCGCCTTTGCGCGCATTCGCCCGCAGGCCAAAAGATGCAATGAATCCAGACATAAACATGATAAAAATTGTCCTCTTTTAAACGTCAAGGGGATTTTTTACGGCTCCGACCTTAAATCATTGCACTTGCATCGCTTTTTACCCGTGACTAGAAATTGGCCCACCGGCGATGAAGGTCAGAACTTCGATGCCGGCTGATGACCTGCTTCGGACAAACCTTAAGGAGAGCACCCGGTTTGTGCTCTGTGTCCGCCTTCAGTTGTCACACCTTGCAGATTGCGGAGGTTCAGGAAAGCAATGCGGACGTCGACGGCCAGCCTCAATGAAAATGACGGAACCGACCTGTTGAACAGGGCGATCGTCGAGCACTACGGCGACATCATCAAGGCCGTGGGGGGACGCAGCCGCTCAGACGGGGCGGCGCGGGAAATCGTTCACGATCTCTACGTCAAACTCGCCTTGCAGCCCGATGCACTGTCCGGCAAGCGATCCATAAAGGCGTTCCTGTGCCGCGCCGCTTCGAATATGCGGATCGACCGGATAAGACGGGAGCAGTTCGAATCCAGACTTTTTTCCGGTTCGGATGAAGATGCCAGGGGAGTGTTTGCGGCGGATAACGCACCCGATCAGGGATTGGCTGTCGAGGCGCGGCTGACGGTGCTAAAACAGGCAATCGCCGACCTGCCCGAAAAACGGCGCACGGCCTTCGTGCTGCACAGGCTTCATCATCTTTCGCCGGACCAGATCGCCTCCAAGCTTAAAATTTCACGCAATATGGTCGACCGGCACCTCCGGCGCGCGCTCAGCCATTGCCTCGACCGGCTTTTTGAAATGGAGTAAACATCCTAATCAACACAGCTCATTCGTCTACACATGGAAGAGCATAATTGGAGCGTTCCGTGCAACGTAGACGTCTGACGCGTGATCAGCGCAAACGAAACAGAGAGGCAGCCGACTGGGTGTTTCGCAACCGCGACCCGGACCAGCCCGAAACGGAGTTGGCGGAGTTTCGTCGCTGGATGGAACTGGATCCGGAGAACTGTCGGGCCTACACGGCGGCGAAGCGCATTCTCGGTGAAGCGAGAACTGCGATAAGGTCTGATGCCGGGCTTCGTGAGGCACCGGTTTCATCCTCATCGCGCGGCCGCAACGCGATCATCTCCTCGGTCGTCGCGATCGCCGCCGCCGGAACACTGTTTATTGCTCTGGATGGCCCGATGCGCATGAGTGCGGATATCATGTCCGGCACCGATGAGATGCCTGAAGTGACACTGGAGGATGGCTCCCGGGTTCAATTGAACGCGTCATCTGCAATCGCGCTCGATTTCACCAGCGAGCGACGGACCGTCCGGCTCCTGCGAGGGCAGGCATTCTTTCAGGTAAGCCCGGATGCGAAGCGACCTTTCTCCGTCAGCGCGGACGACACCCTGGTCACAGCTCTCGGCACGGCCTTCGATGTGCGCCAGAGCGCCACGGACACCCGCATTGCCGTGACGGAACATTCCGTGCGCGTCGATTTCAAGGCGCAGGGAGCCCTTCCGGTGAAAGTCGGGGAAGGCGAAGAAGTGCTTCACTTGAACGAGACAGGGAAAAGCACGATCCGGAAAACGGATGCCAACACGGCGCTGGCCTGGCGCCGGGGCCAGCTTACCGTGGACAACATGCCCCTCTCCTACGTGATCGAGGAAATACAGCGGCATTTTCACGGGCGCATTGTCATAGGAAACGAAGCGACCGCACGGCGGGTCGTCAGCGGCACACTTTTCGTGACCGATACAGAAAGCGCGTTGAATTTCCTGCGCACGGCCCTCAACATCCAGACATACAAGATTGGTCCCATCATCGTCGTCACGTCCTGACTTCGGCAGAACGGGAGATAGGCTAGCCGGGCCTCGTCGTTTTCTTCCAAGCAGGTGGTATGCCGAACTGGTTCCTGTTTTCCAGCGTATCCGTCAGCCAAGCATTGGCGTTTCGGTGGCAGACCTTACTCGACAAAAATCCGCACACTCGAGGCACGGCCATCGGCGTCAATCACCGTGAGCGTCGAAAACCCCTGCCCCTCCGGTCGCCATTCGCTATTGCGGCGATGAGAGGCATCCGGCAAAGGCAAGCCGTTGGCGAGCCAGCGGAACGGCGCGCGCCCGCCCTGCAGCTTCAGCACCAGCGGTGAAATGCCGGACTGGCTGGAAAGCTCGACCCGCGCGCCCTCCGGCGGGTAGACGATGCGTGGGGCGCTTTCCCGTCTTGAGGCCGAAAGCAGGCCGTTTGCACTCGTGGTAAAGCGCCGCTGGTTGGCGGGGAGGTCGGTTACGGCAACGCGCGCGACACCGGAGGGTGGGCCAGGCATCGACGTCACGGCCACGCCGGATTTTGCGAAAGCCTCGAACAGGATGGGAGCAGCCGTCGCATAACCGGCAATGCCCGGCACCGCGCCATTATCGGCGCGGCCGACCCAGATGCCGATAACATGCCGCCCGTCATAGCCCACCGACCAGGCGTCGCGATAACCATAGCTGGTGCCGGTTTTGTAGGCGATGCCGCGCTGTTTCATGCCGAGCGGCGGAAGGACACCGGAGAGTATGTCGGTGACGTTCCAGATTGCGGCATCGGAAAACAGCCGATCACCCTCCAGTCGTTCGGGGACAGTGCGGACACCATCACCCAGCCGCATGGGATCCCCGCTGCCGGCAAGCCCGGCATAAAGCTGCACCAGATCAACCAGGGAAATGCCGGCACCGCCGAGCGCAATGGCAAGCCCAGGTGCCTCATTGGCCGGAAGCACCAGTTTTACGCCCGCCCGCCGGAACCGCACCATCAGCGCCGAGGGGCTGACGGCATCAAGCAGCTTGACCGCCGGCACGTTGAGGGACAGTTGCAGCGCCTGGCGGATACTGACATCACCCTGATAATGCATGTCGAAATTGCGTGGCCGGTAACCGGAAAAATCAGCCGGACGATCCTCGATGATGGTTTCCTGCCCGACAAGACCATCTTCGAAGGCAAGGCCATAGATGAACGGCTTGAGGGTGGAGCCCGGCGAGCGCACCGCCCGGCTCATCTCCACGAAACCGCGCCGCGCCGTATCGAGATAATCTGCCGAGCCGACCTCCGCGAGGATATCGCCGGTCTGCGCATCGGCCATGACAATGGCGACGGAAACCTTGTCACCAAGCTTTTCCGCCGCATGGCGGGCAACGCCCTCTAGTTCCCGCTGGATCGGCAATCTCAGTGTCGAACGCGCCTCTCCGGTATTTTGAAATTTCGCGCGGGCGGCAACCGCCATATGTGGCGCATAGGACGGCAAGTCTCGCCGGTTGACCGGCACCGCCGCCAATGCCGCCCGCTCCGCCTCTCCTTCACCCACCACGCGCTCCACGGCAAGCCGTTGCAGTACTCGCTCGCGTGCCTGCTTTGCCGCCTCTGGAAAACGGTCCGGGCGCCGTTTTTCCGGCAATTGCGGTAGCGCTACCATAAGGGCCGCCTCCGCCGTATCAAGCCGGCCCGGTTCCTTGCCGAACCAGGCGAGGCTTGCGGCTCTGACGCCTTCGAGGTTGCCGCCATAGGGGGCGATATTCAGATAAAGATCGAGAATCTCGGCCTTATCCAGCCGTCTCTCGATCTGGAGCGCGCGCGCAGCCTGTAGGAATTTAGCAGAGAAAGATCGGTCGGCGCGCGGCTCGATCAGCCGCGCCACCTGCATGGACAACGTCGAGGCGCCGGAGACGATCCGGCCGTTGCTGGTCAATTGCCAGGCGGAGCGCAGCAATGCCCAGGGGTCGACGCCGTGGTGATCGTAAAAGCGCTGATCCTCATAAGCAACCAGCATGCGCAGGAATTGCGGATCGACCTCCGCAGCCGTGGTTTTCAGCCGCCAGCGGCCATCCGGTGTCGCGAAGGCGCGTAACAGCTTGCCATCGCGGTCCAGCACCTCGAAGGATCGCTCTCGCGCAGCCTCCAGCGGCGGCGGATAGGCCTTGTCGAGCGCGTCAAGACCGAAGGCCGCGCCGCCGAGAAGCAACGCGGCCGTCATGATGCCGGCGATGACAGCCTTTTTCCGCCTCATGGGGTTGCCGAGCGCACCTCCATGCGGCCGGTTGCCGTGCGGGCGGCAAATTGCGGCCGGTACATATCCTCAACCGAGGCTGCCGGATGGTCATAGGTGCCCGGGGTGACGGCGCGAACCACATAAGCGAGCGCAATCTCCGAACTGTCACCGGCCGAGCGGTCGAAGGCCGCGACGAAACGGTCGTAGCGGAATTCCGTATGCGCGGCTTCCGTTTCCGGCAACCAGTCGAAATTCGACAGTTCCGCAGAATTGACGAGACTCGGATTGTCGATTTCGAAACCGGAGGGCAACAGATCCGTTACCAGAATGCGCGACTGCCAGTTATTCTGCGGCACCACATTCAGCACCACCACATAACGCTCGTTCTGCGTGACCTCGCTCGGGTTCACCTCCTCGCCATCCATGGAATAATAGGTGCGGGTGATGGTGAAGCCTTCGCCACCGGCGGCAAGCGGCTGCGCCGGCGGTGCCACGGTGGTGACGACAGCTGTGACCGGATCGGCCGATGCATTGGCGATCTTCAAGGGTGCGGCCAGCAACTCGTCGCCGCTCATCCGCTTGCCGAAACCGCCGGTCTGCAAGTCACCGTTCACATCGAGGCGGATATCCTTGTCCTCGCCTTTCACGGCGCGGGCGGCGAGCAGCATCCAGGCCTGTTCCTGGGTACTGGTATAGGGCTTCTTTTCCCATTCCTTCGCCACGGCACCGGCAAGCTGCGGCACGACGGCCGGAACCGGCCGGCTCTCGGCTGCCAGCGCCAGCGTCGCAGCACCATCGCGCAGGGCCGAACCATAATCTGCCCGCGCGAGGCTGACATTGGTGGCACGGCTTGCCATGTCTAGCGACGCACCGAACACGGCCTTCGAACGGGCCTGATCACCATAAAGCGATAGGGCTGCGGCAACCTGCGCCTTGGCAAGCGGCGTCGGGAAATCGGCGAGCGCCGTATCCGCATAATAACGCAGATCGTTGATCGCCGCCTTGCGGTTGCGCGCCAGCACATAAAGCGAATAGGCAATCTCGTTGCCGCGATCCTTGACATTGCTGTCATAGGACAAGCCGTTCTGCAGGCTGTTCAGCGCCTGCACCATGGCCGCTTCGGGAACATCGTAGCTCTGTTCGCGGGCACGGGTCAGGAAGTCGGTGATATAGGCATCGAGCCACAGATCGCCGTAACCCGGCGACCAGAGGCCGAAACTACCCGAACTCGACTGGAAGGACAGCACGCGGTAGATCGCCTCCTGCACCCGCTTGCGGGTATCAGGATCTTCGGCCATGCCGCTATCCTTGGTCAGTTCCGAGACGTAGAGCAGCGGCAAAGCCCGGCTCGTGGTCTGTTCGGCACAGCCGTAGGGGTATTTATCCAGCATCATCACCAGCGCCGGAATATCAAAGGCCGGCGAGCGCGTGACGTTGACCGCGACGGAAGAGCCGAGCAGCATGCTGTCGGCCAACAGATCGCCATTGATTGTCAGGCTACTATTGGGCGCAATCTTGATTTCGCGCCGCGTCGTGACCGGCAGAACGGCCGGGCGCACCGGAACATTCAGCACCTGCTCCAGAGAGACACCCGATGCGTTGGAGACCTTGATGGTGATCGCACCATTGCCGGGCTGTTCGCCCGTCAGCGGAACGGTCAGCGACGACTTGCCGCCTTTTTGAAGCGCCAATGTCTGCGACATCTCGCCCTGATCAACCGTCAAGGCCGTGTTGCTTGTCACGTCCAGCCGGTAATCGCCGGCCTCGCCATCGGTATTGGCGATATCGAGGCGCAATTGCGAGACATCGCCGGGTGCGAGGAATTTCGGCGCGCTGGCGATGACCACGACGGGATCACGAATGATGGCATCGGAGACCGCATGGCCAACACCCGTCTTCGTCCAGGCCACAGCCATGATGCGAGCCGTGCCGTTAAACTGCGGAATATCAAAGCTGATTGTCGCCTTGCCGTCACCGTCGAGTTCCACCGGACCGGCAAAGAAGGCCACCAGTTTTTCGGTGGGCGGGCTGCCCTGAAGGGCCGCCCCTGCGCCATCGCCGCCGGTGCGCAACCGGCCGGTGGCGCCAAGCGAACCGTCGATCAGGCGGCCATAGAGGTCGCGGATTTCGAGCCCCAGCCGGCGCTGGCCGAAATACCATTCATCCGGCTTTGGCGGCTCATAGCGGGTGAGGTTCAATATGCCGACATCCACCGCCGCAACAATGGCATAGGCTTTTTCGCCCACGCCAGCGCCCGCAACGGTGATGGGAATTTCAAGCGGTTGGCGCGGCAGCGTCTTCTGTGGCGCGCCGAGGGTGACGGCAAGCTTGCGCTCGGCCGGATCGACGGCAAGCCATTTGATGCCGATGGCGCGCATCGGCATGCGGCTTTCCTGCGCATCGCCCGGACGGAACAGCGTCGCCGTGACGTAAGCACCTGCACCCCATTCCTCGGTGATCGGAATATCGATCTCGCCGCTATCCGCGCCGATTTCGGCATTCTGAACGGAAATCAGCTTCTCGGAACCTGATGTCACCATCAACTCACCGGCAAAACGCGAGGACACCTTGAGTTTAGCCGTATCGCCAATCTTGTAGCTCTGTTTGTCCAGCGCGATTTCCAGCGCATCCGGCGTTTCCGTCGAGCTTGCCTCGACGTAGAAACCGGCATCAAATTCGACGCTGGAAACCGGCGCGCCATTGCCGGCACCTTCCACTTCCAGCCGGTAACGGCCCCAGGTGACGGGCACGGAAATCTCGCCGCCATTGGCATCGACGGACAGGGTGCCGGTCTCCTGCTGCTTGGTGTATTCCACCGGCTCGTAACGCCAGGAGTTGCCCTGACGATACCATTGATAATTCCGCTCGACCTTGATGAGCTTCCAGGTGAGACCGTTCATCGCCTGCTTCGCGCCATCGGCGTTGACGCCAATGATGTGGAAACGACCAACGGAATTCTGAGCGAGATCGCCGGAGAATTGCGGCTTGATGCCGATGACAGGTGCTTCCGCCTTGATGGGCAACGTCAACGAGCGCTCGACGGCACGTCCACCCGCCTCTTGCATACGCACGGTGATGTTGGCGGAAAGAAGCTGGGTGGTGGAGGGCAGATCTGTCAGATCAACGTTGAAACTTGCTTTGCCTTCTTCGTCCAGCACCGGCAGATCGGCAAGCGTCGTGCGGTTTTCCTCTTCGCTTTCCTCATCCGCCAGACCGAAGAAATAACCTTCGAAATCCGTGGTCGTACGCGTCGGTTTGATCGCGATCTCACCTTCCAGCGTCAAGCCGGCGGCCGGGGCGCCATAGAGATAACGGCCATCGACGTCGATTGCCGTTTCCGCGCCCGGATCGATCTGTTTTGCCTTGCTCGAAAGGTCGAACTCGGTGCGGTCAGGCACGAAATCGTCAACGAGGAAGCTCTTTTCGCTGATGGCAGCCGTCTTCGGATCAGTATGGATGCGCAGCGTCCAGGTGCCGCGCATGGCATTTGCCTGCAACGGCAGATCGACCGCGTGGCCGCCCAGCGCCTTGCCGTCGCTGACGAAGCGCCGGTCTTCCACGCCATCGGGACGCGAGAAGATAAAGGTAAGCGGCAGATCCTCGATTGCCTTGCCATCGACATCACGGGCAAGCGCTGCGGCATGTACGGTCTCGCCGGCGCGGTAGATGCCGCGTTCCGTCCAGCTGAACACGTCGATGGCACCAGGTGCCGCACGTCCCGTCACGCCACGATCTGAAAGATCGAAGCCGGCGCGGGTCATGTCGAGGAAGACGTAATCCTTGTCGCCATTGCGTGCGGTCAGGATTGCGGGCGCCTGCGCAGCGGTGCCGCGCATCAGGCCGGCCGAGAACACCGCGCGGCCATCCGCGTCGGTCTTTGCCGTGCCCAGCACCTCGTTATTCTTGGCAAGCAGTTGCAGATCCACATCCGCAAGCGGCTTGGCACTGCCGAGTGCACGGACAAAGACGTTGAGCCCGTCGGTGCCGGCATAGGTCGTAATGCCGGTATCGGAGACCAGGAACCATTGCGTGGCGCGCGAATCCCATGTTTCAGGTGCTACGCCCGGAGGCACGGCAGTCAGCACATAGATGCCGGGTTTGCGCTCCGGCAGGGCCTCATCCACCGGAAAACTCGTCACCACATCCTTGTTGAGGTCGGGCTTGATCTCGATCGAACCCTGCCAGACGAGTTCGCCGATCTCGTTTTCGATACGGTCGGCATTATAGCCGTCCATCTGCGTCAGGAACTGCGAGTTGGAAAGAAGCGAGGTGATGTTGCGGTCGCCGACGCGATAGAGCTTCAGATCGGCCTTGTCGGCATTAACAGAGACGATCGGGATACCACGGCGAGCAGTGCCCGGGAGAACGAAATTCTCGCCCGTGAAGCGCACGGTCGCGGCGCGGTCGCGCACGTAAATATCGAGATTGACCTGCTTTTCCAGCGGCTCTTCCACAGAAGACGGCAGGCCGGCGCGAAACGCAATCTTGTAACGCTGGCCATGGGTCAGGCCTTCGATACATATCTCGCTGCCCTTCGCTTCGATGGCCTTGGGGGCGGCACCATCGAGCGTGATGAAGGAGGAATAATCGACGCCGTTCTTCACCAGCGGTTCGGAAAACTGCACGCAGGCGCGCGGGCTGACGCTATCCGTATCCACCGTGTTGTTGATGACACGGAAGCCCTGGCGGGTACGTAGATCGGCATAGGCCGCTTTTATCTGTGCATCATCGGTGAGCGCAAGGCTCTCCTTATAGGCATTGAGTGCCGCGCGATAATTCTGGGTTCTCTCAAAAGCCTTTGCCAGCCGGTTCAGGGCCTCGGTGCGGGCGCTGACCGTGCGGCTCAGCTGATAGGCATTGATGGCGGCAGACGCCGCCTGCCCGGCAATCGAATAATTGTCGGTGACCTGCACTGCCTTTTCCGACAATTCCGCCCAGAGCGCGCCGTCTTCAGGCGTGATCGCAAGAGCCTGTTTATAGCTCGTGACCGCATCGGGAATATTGCCCGCCGCTGCCTGCTGCCGCGCCGTCTGCACGAGGGCTTCCACGCCCTGTTCACCTTCACCGTCATTTGCCGCAAGGCCGGATTTCAGCCGGCGCGCTTCCTGCTGCAGGCTGTCCGTGACGAAGGAGAGGCGCTGCGGCGCGCCGATATCGGCCTCCGTCGCCACGTCCACGATCTTGCCGGCAACAGCGCCGGGGAAGGCGTTCAGCTGATTGAAATCCGATTTGAGGAAGCACCATTTCACCTTGGGATTGTAGGTGAAGGCCTTGCAGGCTGCGTCGCCGACGCAAATCTCGCCGCATTGTTCCAGCGAGACATTCTGCTCCGTCCGGAGATCAAAGCCGAAATAATCGCCGTTCTGGGTGGTTACCACCTTCCGCGAAGGTTCTGCTGCCGTGGCTGGAAGAAAAATGAAGGCGGTAGAGACCGCAACCAACGAGACCCGGACAAGAGCGCGCAACGACATCAGTATTCTCCCCGCAACAGACATGTCGGGCGGGACTCTGGTCAAATCCACGCATGGTTGTCAACGCATCTTCGTCAATTCGCGACATGACAATCTGTGGAGAGCGAAAGAACGGGAGATTAGTCTTCTATTTTGCGCGCTTCTGAAATCAGCATGATCGGCACGCCGTCACGGATCGGGTAGGCGAGCCTCGCGCTTTCGGAGATGAGTTCGTTGTGGGTCCGGTCATAAGAAAGACGGCCCTTCGTCAAAGGGCAGACCAAAAGCTCCAGCAGCTTCGGATCGACATTGCTCATCCTGTCGTCCATGGCGGAGGTCCTATTGCAGCACGGTGCCGCCCTCGCCCGAGCCTTGGGCAAGAACGATCTCGGTGATGGCGATCAATGTTTCGGCCCGCGTCTTCAGGTCGGGCGCTTCCAGCAGCGCCTGTTTTTCGGCCGGCCCGAAAGGAGACATCATGGAAAGGGAATTGACGAGAACACGATTGCCCGCCCTTTCGACGCTTTCCCAATCCGCCTCCAGCTGGTTGGCATCCAGAAATGCGCGGAATACCCTGAGCAGGTTTTCGCGATCTACAGCCTCCTCGTCATATTCGCCGGTGAGATCGGCGATGAAGGGCGCATGCCGGAAGCTGCGATAGGGCTCGCTGCCGGCGACCTCCTCCAGCAGGCGGAAGCGGCAGACACCGGTGAGCGAGATGACGTAACGGCCATCACCCGTCTCGGAAAAGGAAGTGATGCGGCCGAGGCAACCGACGGCGCTCAGAGGCCCGCCTTCGATCCCCGCCTCGATGACATGAAGGGCCGGCTGCACCATACCGATGAGACGGTGGCTCGCGAGCGCCGTGTCGATCATGGCGAGATATCGCGGCTCGAAAATATTCAGCGGAAGATGCCCTTCCGGCAGAAGCAGTGCGCCCGGCAATGGAAAGACCGGCACGGTTTTCGGCAGGTCGTCGTTCTTCACGTATCTCGCATTTCCGACATGCATGGGATCAAGCCCCCTGTTCATTGCTGCCCGGCCGGCGGCTCAGCCGCCAGGGCCGGGATATGCCCGCATTACGAAAACAGTATCGCCGAAAGCTTCCGGCGGCCGGCAATACTTGCCGGATCCTTGAAACCCCAGGACTCGAAAAACTCCAGAAGCTGGCGGCGCGCGCCGTCATCATCGAAGGTCCGGTCCTTGCGCATGACGTAAAGCAGATGGTCTGCCGCTTCATCACGCCGCCCCTGCGCATTCAGCACCTTGGCGAGCTTCACCCGCGCCTCGTGATGATCAGGATTTTGCGCGAGGTCTCGCTCGAGTGCGACCGGATCACCGATTTTACGGGCTTCTTCATATTGCGCGATCTTTTTCGAGACGAGCTGAATGCCCGCATCGTCATTGAGTTCGGCAGGAAGGGAGGAAAGCAATTCGCTGGCCCGCTCATATTGACCGGCGGCGATCATGCATTCGGCGATACCGGCAATCGCCGCGGGGTTTTCCGGATCGGCCTGCATGACGGCGCCGAAGAGCTGCGCCGCGCCATTAAAATCGCCATCGGCCAGAAGCTGCTTCGCCTCGGAGAGAGCAGCCTCGATCTCGGCTTTAGGATCACCGGCATCCGGGCCGGCGATCTTGTCGATGAACTGCCTGATCTGACTTTCCGGAACGGCACCCATAAAGCCATCCACCGGCCGGCCATCGGCAAAAGCGACGATGGCGGGAATGGACTGGATGCCGAGCTGGCCGGGAATGGACGGATGATCGTCAATATTCATCTTCACGAGCTTCACGCGGCCATTCGCCTCGTTGATGACCTTTTCGAGCACCGGCGTCAGTTGCTTGCACGGGCCGCACCAGGGCGCCCAGAAATCCACCAGAACCGGCTGGCGGCGCGATTCTTCGAGAACGTCCTTGGAAAAACCCGCCGTCGTCGTATCCTTGATGTGGCCGGAGGCCGCGCCGTTCAGCTCGCCATTATGATGCGCGCTTGCGGTCATCTGCCCGCCATAAGAACCGCCGTAGGGGTTATTCGTGTCGCTCATGCCGGTCTCCCGTAATCTCTGTCGCATGTCTCAGTTGAAGCAAAGATCGTATCTCACTCGCTGACTTTCAAGACAAGCGGTGCATGTCCGGTTGCCTCGAGAAAGCGAATAAGATCCTTGGACGCGATCGTTGTCGTCTGGTCGTTGGAAAGCGGATGGCCATTGACCAGCTGGTTTTCCAGGAGATCGCTGTCGAGCACGAAAGTGACCTGTCTGCCCGTGTCATTAATGGCCCCGAACACGGTGACGGAGCCCGGCACGACGCCCAGATATTCCAGCATTTTTTCCGGCCTGCCGAAAGAGACGCGGCTTGCTGCACCGATGGTCTTGTGGACGCTCTTCAGGTCCACGACGGCATTTTCCTCGACGGTCAGAACAAAATACTGGTCCTTCTTGTCCTTCACAAAGAGGTTCTTTGTATGACCGCCGGGAATGAGATCGCGCAGCGACTGGGATTCTGCGACGGTGAACACCGGCTCGTGCTGTTTCGTGGTGTGCGAAATGCCAAGACCGTCGAGAAACTCGAACAGCTCCGTTGCCGTCTTCTGGGAATTTTCCGTCATATCCTGCCGCCCGCCTCCGCCGATTCCGTTGTCGTTCTTTCCTGATTAAGGGGGCGGCCAGCGCTTGGCAACGCAGGAAAAACCGGCGAAGTGAAAAATTCTCAATCATTTCCGCCGCTTGTCGCATTTTTCAAAGAAATTTTCGCGTTTTTGTCATTTCCCTGTTGCATTCCAAAATCGATTGAGCGATATAGCGCCCGTCGCCGCTTGGTGGCCCACGGTTCAGCGAACTACCCCGGACCGGTGGATTTGAGCGGGTGTAGCTCAGGGGTAGAGCACAACCTTGCCAAGGTTGGGGTCGAGGGTTCAAATCCCTTCGCCCGCTCCAAATTTCTCCAGGAAAATCGATATTTAGACGATTGTCATTCAAACGCCGCGATTTTTGTCGTGGTTCGGTTAGCGATCGGCGTTCTCATTCCATGCTGCCGAAGACCACTCTCCATCACCATCTCGATATCTACACTGACTGCCTGTGCGGCGGCACCGTTGACTGAACGCCCCGCAAGGCGGAGGTTGCTCCTGGAAATACGGACCTCGTATGGAGACACAGGATGTCAAATATCGAAACAGTCCCCGCTTCTATAGAGATGAAGCCGAACCCGACGATCACCGTTTTTGAACGCTCTCCCGATGGCGGCCGCGGTCTCGCGCGTGATATGCCGGTGCGATGGGCGCTCGAGGAAGTGGGCCAGCCCTATCATGTCCGACGCCTGTCGTTCGAAGCGATGAAGGAAGCCTCGCACCTCGCTTACCAGCCTTTCGGCCAGATACCCTCCTATGAGCAGGGCGACCTCATTCTGTTCGAGTCGGGCGCGATCGTGATGCATATCGCGCAACATCATAGAGGCCTGCTGCCGGAGGACGCGTTGCGACGAGCCCGCACCATTACCTGGATGTTCGCTGCATTGAACACGATCGAACCATCCATCCTCAACTTCACTACGGTCTGGCTCTTTGAGCGCAACGAGCCGTGGCACGAAGCCCGCCTCGCCCGGACCAAGGAACAGCTCCTGAAACGCCTTGACGAGTTGTCCGCATGGCTTGGCGACCGGGAATGGCTCGAAGGCTCTTTCAGCGCTGCAGATATTCTGATGATCTGCGTCTTACGCCGACTGGAATCGTCAGGCATATTAAAAGACTACGGGAACCTTTTGGCCTATGTCGAGCGAGGCAAGGCCCGTCCAGCTTTCAAGCGCGCGTTTGACGCCCAACTGGCTGGCTACACCGCGGCCTCAAAGAACTGACCCAGGTACTGCTCAACTTCTGATCCAAAATCTACCAAAGGCGGCGATCATCGCAAGAATATACTCGCCATGATCTTGCCATATTTTATTTTACGTGCTTTTGTGCAGCCGCCCTTGTGGGAGGGGGTAAAGGTTGAGACCCGCTGGCTGTATTTTACAGTGAGCGGGTTTCCCTTTTTTTGGGCGACCCCCAGATAAAGCGCAGAAGATGCGCGTCAGCCATCATTGTGATGAGACGCACAAAAGCTACGCTGTCAGTCGATTTGATGTATATTTATGTGAGAAATGGTAGCGGGAGAGGGACTTGAACCCCCGACACGCGGATTATGATTCCGCTGCTCTAACCACCTGAGCTACCCCGCCACAGAGGAAACGTGACAGTCATGTGACTGGCTCGCTCCATCAGGATGAGCGGCTTATAAGGTGCCGCTCCCCAAAGTGTCAAGCGCAAGATGCGCAAAAAATTCGCTTTCCGCATCGCTGCAAAAAGCGAATTGTTTCAGGCGGCAACCGGCTTTTCCAGAAGCGCCTTCAGCGATGCCTCGGCATCCACTGAGCGTTCCGAACGGTCGATGAAGCCGCCGCCGTAAACGCGGGCATCCGGACCCGGCGCGGAATAAAGCACGCAGGCCTGGCCGGGAGCAACACCGGCCTCACCGGTCATCAGATCCACATAGATGCCATTTTCATCCGCATGCAGCACCGCTTCCGTCGGCGGGCGGGTTGAGCGCACCTTGGCGAAACAGGTAAAACCCTGCCCGGCATCAGCCGCAAGCGCACCATCACCCAGCCAGTTCATATCGCGCAGATAGACGCGGCGGGTTTCCAGCGCCTCACGCGGGCCAACAATGACCCGACGGCCTCGTGCGTCGAGATGCACGACGTAAAGCGGTTCTCCCGTTGCGACGCCGATGCCGCGGCGCTGGCCGATCGTATAATGCACGATACCGTCGTGGCGGCCGAGCACACGGCCGTCGAGATGCACGATATCGCCCGCCAGAGCCGCATTCGGCTTCAGCTTGTTGATGATATCGGTATATTTGCCCTGCGGCACGAAACAGATGTCCTGGCTGTCGGCCTTCTTGGCCACCACAAGCCCCATCTCTTCCGCCAGCGCCCGCGTTTCGGCCTTGGAGAGGCCACCGAGCGGAAAGCGCAGGTAGTCGATCTGCTCCTGCGTGGTGGCAAACAGGAACCAGCTCTGGTCACGATCGCTGTCGATCGGGCGGTAAAGCGCACGCCGCCCCGGCTTGCCGGAGACCGGATTGGGGCGGGAGCGGATATAATGGCCTGTTGCCAGTGCATCGGCACCCAGCTCCTGCGCGGTGGCAAGCAGATCGGCGAATTTTACCGTCTGGTTGCAGGCCACACAGGGGATCGGCGTTTCACCCATCGCATAGGCTTCGGCAAAGGGGTTGATGACGGTTTCACGGAACCGCGCTTCGTAATCCAGCACATAATGCGGAATGCCGAGCGTTTCGCAGACCCGGCGCGCATCGTCGATATCCTGACCGGCACAACAGGAGCCAGCGCGGTGCACGGCAGCGCCATGGTCGTAAAGCTGAAGCGTAATGCCGAGGACATCATAGCCCTCGCGCTTGAGGATACCGGCCACCACGGACGAATCGACGCCACCGGACATGGCGACAACGATCCGGGTATCTTCCGGCCTCTTGTCAAAATCGAGCGTATTCACGTTTTTTCCCATCGTCAGTCATAACGGGGGTAAAGGCCCCGCCGCCTGTCGGTCATCCGCTGCGCGTCATCCTGGCCGTCATTCGGGCCAGCCTGCCTGCGGATTTAAGGGGTGCATATAGAAAGGAATGGCCGCACACGCAAGTACGGGGCGGAAAACCGCCCCGTAAAGCCATCAGATTCCGATGACGGCAGGTATTTATGCGCCGGCGGTCTTCTGGCCACTGGTGCCAAACCACTTGTCGCGCTCCCGCCACAGGGCGGGCAAGGCCAACAGTCCAATAGCCGTGAAAGCGATCAGGGTCTTGTTGAGCTGCGACAGCTCTGCCGTGCGGCCGTCGAGATAATAGACGGCGTAGACGATGGCTACATGCCAGACATAGACCTGCAGCGAATGGCGGCCAAGCAATTGCAGGAACTTCAGCGACAGCACCCAGATCACACCTTCGGCGATGGAGCGCACGATCGGGCGATGGTGCTGCGGACCGGCAATCACCAGCCAGGTCAGGCCGACACCAACGGCAAGGAAGTTGATGAGGTAGACCGGGCCGAAGTCAGCGCGGATTTCCATGGTCGAGAACTTGCCCATCATGAATTCCGGCATCAGCCCCCAGGCCGTGGCGATGCGCAGCGGCATGAAGAACAGGCAGATCAGAAGGGCAGCCTTCGGCAGCCAGGTATGCTCAGGCGAGAAAATCTTCTTCCACGGAACGCGGTTCTGCGCCGTCATCGCGCCCATGACGAGTGCGGAATAAAACACCAGCTGCCAGCCGAGCAGGTTGAAGCTGACGCGGATGCCCTGTTCGTCGGCACCCTTGACGAGTTCGTTGAGCGGCGTGGTGACGATCTGCTGAAGACCAAGCTGACCGGCCATCCACACCAGCAGGGAGCCGGCCATGACATAGGCCCACTTGCCATCAAGGCAGAGCTTAACAAGAACAGGCGCAAACAGCATGTAGACGATATATTGCGGCAGAATATCCATGAAGGTCGGCTGGAAGAGGAATGTCGCAATGGCCGCCAGACGCAGCGGATCGTCAAACGACGTCATGCCGAGCCAGTTGTACCAGATGTAAGGCGCATGCGGGATGACCATGCGGAAGAACAGCACGGCGATAACGAGGCCCATCGCATAACGATAGAGCTCCATCGCCCGGTTCCAGATCATCTGCTTGCCGGCATCGTATCCGTATTTCATCATCTTGCGCGCATAAACCATGCCGATCAGCAGACCGGACAGGAAGACGAAGCCCTGCGCATCCTCGACAAAGGCAAACTGCCGGTGATTGATTTCCACCAGCCAGAAGCCGCCTGCAAACACCAGATGGTTGATCAGCATGAAGACGAGGAAGTAACCACGCATCCCGTCGATCAGGTCAAAGCGTTTCATATCGATAGCTCTCCGTTCTCGCGGACCGTGCATTGCCCGGCCACCCAGCCCGGCCTGCGAGGCGCCGGGAATTGGATTGTCAACGCTGTTTTGCGGCTGAGGTTCCCTTTCCAGAGCGGTTTGGGACCGAAGCGAAAAGTCACATTGACGTGTACGATCCGTGGTTAGGACGCCTGGACTGAATGACAGATGAATGAAAAAAGGCGATTCCGTGGAGCGAAGCAGCCATGCGCGGTTGATATGCCTCGGCTTTGAGAGTGTAAAGCCTTGCATAGCAATGCGAAGCAAAAAATTGCAGCAGACAGATGCCGAGATGTCGTCGGTAAAATTTTGCCGTCGTTTTTCGCCGATCCGAGACGGTAATCCGGGCGGAAATAAAAGAGGCCCGGAGCTATGAAGATCCGGGCCGAATATTTTTAAAAGAGCGACGACGATTTTCTCAGGCGGCGCCCTGAATGGCGGCGACGTGCCAGTTGTCATTGCCGGGGCGGCGAACGAAGGTCCACATTTCCACCGCTTCGGAAGGCTTGTGCTCGTCACCCTCAATAACCTTGCCAGAGGTGCGATCACGCATGATGTCGATGGCGGAGTAACGCATGGCCACCGTCGCGTAATCCTGGCCCTCTTCGTGCCAGGCTTCGGCAACATCGCCCTGCAGCAGCGTCACGTCGCGGACGTCGTTTTTCACACCGCTGGTGGCATTGTCGCTCAGTTCCTCGGCCAGATAGGACATAGCTTCCGGCGTCGTCAGCTTGCGCAACGTGCCGTAGTCCTCGGCACCATAAGCCGACTGAACGTCTTGCAGCATCTTCTGGAAGGTTTCGAGGTCACCCTGGGTGATACCGATTTCATCGCCTTCCGATACGGCATTGGCGTGCGGTGCCGGCTTGGCTGTGGCGGCGGCCGCAGCAGTTGCACCACCCGCAGCACCGGCAAGCGCGCCGATCTTCGGAATCTTGAACGAGGATGCGGAAGGACCGGCCTGCGAACCGCCATTAAAGGACGAGCCGGAATGATCCGTGCGCTGCGACCCACCGGCCGAGCCATAAGCGGGCTGGCCCTGACGGCGCGAGGCGAAGAAACGCATGGCGAGCATCACCAGAACGCCGATCAGCGCCACCTGCAGCAACATGCCGAAGAAACCGGCCATGCCACCAAAACCGCCGCCCATCAGCATGCCGAACAGGCCGCCCATCAACAGGCCGCCCATCAGACCACCCATCATGCCACCAAACAGGCCGCGGCTCTGCTGCGGCGCTGCCTGCGCACCGGGACGAGCCGGCTGGGCAGCATTGGGTGCTGCCTGGTTGGTATTGGGGGTCATGCTGCGGTTGATCGGCGCGGTCTGGCCGGGCGCAGTGCTTGTCGAAGGCGGAGCGGAATAGGTCCGCGTGCCGCGGCTGCCGAAACCGCCGCTGGCGCGGCGTGCCTCTGCCATGTCAACCGCCACGAAAGATACCGCGATACCAAGCGCGGCGACTGCGAACAAACCCTTGAAGCGCCGAAAGGCAGCAAACATCACTATCTCCTGTTGGCCGCCCTCCCATGAGCAGCATCTCAGCAGGCGATATAGCAACTCATGATCATCATTTTTAGACCACCCGTCTTAAATTTTTTGTGATATGCAACCAAAGCGCGATACTGGCTTGTTACATTATCAATCTGATGGCCGGAAAACCAAAAAACCCGGCACAGGGTTTCCCCTGCACCGGGCCTTATTGTCCCCTTGGGAGGAACGATAAGATCAGTCGACGTTAAAAGTCAGCGGCTTGACCTGGCGGATCGCCGAGTTGGCGCGCAGCTTGTCGAGCACCTCTTCGGAAACCGGACCATCGACATAAAGAAGCGCGATGGCATCGCCGGCTTCCTTTTCACGGCCAAGCTGGAAGTTGGCGATGTTGACGCCAGCCTCGCCGAGCGTGGTGCCCATGAAGCCGATCATGCCGGGAACGTCGGTGTTGGTGATGTAGATCATGTGCGATCCGACATCGGCATCCATGTTTATGTTCTTGATCTGGATGAAGCGCGGCTTGCCATCCGAGAACACCGTGCCGGCAACCGAGCGGATCTGGTTTTCCGTCTTCACCGTCAGCTTGATGTAGCCGTCATAAACGCCGGTCTTGTCACGCTTGACTTCGGAGAGGATGATACCCTTTTCCTTGATCATGACCGGTGCGGAAACCATGTTCACATCGGCAACCTGGCTGCGGATGAGGCCGGCAAGCAACGCGCTGGTCAATGCCTTGGTGTTCATGTTGGCGGTTGCGCCATCATAGAGGATTTCGATTTCCTTGGTGGCGCTTTCCTGCACCTGACCGACGAAGGAGCCAAGAACATCCGCGAGACGGATGAAGGGCTTCAGGCGCGGCGCTTCTTCAGCCGTGATCGACGGCATGTTGATGGCGTTGGAAACGGCACCCTTGACGAGGTAATCCGACATCTGCTCGGCAACCTGCAGGGCAACATTTTCCTGCGCTTCCGTGGTCGAAGCGCCAAGATGCGGCGTGCAGACGACGTTTGGCAGACCGAAAAGCGGGCTCTCGGTGGCGGGCTCGACTTCGAACACGTCGAAACCGGCGCCGGCGACATGGCCAGACTTGATGGCTTCGGCAAGGGCTGCTTCATCCACCAGACCACCACGGGCGCAGTTGACGATGCGCACGCCCTTCTTGGTCTTGGCCAGATTTTCAGCATTGAGAATGCCGCGGGTCTTGTCGGTCATCGGCACGTGCAGGGTGATAAAATCGGCCTGCGCCAGCAACTCGTCCAGCTCAACCTTGGTGACGCCCATTTCCTGTGCGCGCTCCGGCGACAGGAAGGGATCATAGGCCAGAACATGCATCTTCAAGCCCAGCGCCCGCGAGCAAACGATGCCGCCGATATTGCCGGCACCGATGACGCCGAGCGTCTTGCCGGTGATTTCGACACCCATGAATTTCGACTTTTCCCACTTGCCGGCCTGCGTGGAGCTATCGGCGGCCGGAAGCTGGCGCGCGACGGCAAACATCAGGGCGATGGCATGTTCGGCAGTGGTGATGGAGTTGCCAAACGGCGTGTTCATGACGATGATACCGCGGCGCGAGGCAGCCGGAATATCGACGTTATCGACGCCGATGCCGGCGCGGCCGATGACCTTCAGATTGGTCGCAGCCTCGATCAGCTTTTCGGTCGCCTTAGTGGCGGAACGAATGGCCAGACCATCATAATTGCCAATGATTTCGGCAAGTTTGTCCTTGTCCTTGCCGAGCTTCGGCTGGAAATCGACTTCGACGCCACGATCACGGAAAATCTGGACGGCGGTTTCCGACAGTTCGTCGGATACAAGTACGCGAGGTGCCATGGTTTACGGGCTCCTTGAAAAGCGGTGCAGTTTTGAAAGCGGGGAATATGCGGCCCTGCATCAGCGCAGGGCCGGTATCAAAATCAGGCGGCAGCCTTGGAAAGTGCTGCCTTCTGCGTCTGGTAAGCCCAGGCAAGCCAAGGCATGACAGCTTCCATATCGGCCGTCTCGATGGTGGCGCCGGCCCAGATGCGCAGACCGGACGGTGCGTCACGGTAAGCGCCGATATCGAGGGCGACATTTTCCTTTTCGAGCAGGGCAACGATGCCCTTGGCGAAATCCGCCTGCGCGGCTGCGTCAAGCGCCTGTACGTCGGGATCGACGATCTTCAGGCAGACGGAAGTGTTGGAGCGGGTTTCCGGCTTGACAGCCAGATTGGCGATCCAGTTGTTCTTCTCGATGAAGTCGTAGATGACCTTGGCATTGGCGTCGGCACGGCCGATGAGAGCCTTGAGCCCACCGAGGTTCTTCGCCCACAGCAGAGCATCGATATAGTCCTCAACGCACAGCATGGAGGGCGTATTGATCGTTTCGCCGGTGAAGATGCCTTCGATCAGCTTGCCGCCGGAGACCATGCGGAAGATTTTCGGCAGCGGCCATGCCGGCGAATAGCTCAGCAGGCGCTCGACAGCGCGGGGCGAAAGGATGATGACGCCATGGCCGCCCTCGCCGCCCAGAACCTTCTGCCAGGAGAAGGTAACGACGTCGAGTTTGGTAAAGTCCATGTCCTGCGCGAAGGCCGCCGAGGTGGCGTCGCAGATCGTCAGGCCCTTGCGGTCAGCAGGAATGAAATCGGCATTGGCAACGCGAACGCCTGATGTCGTGCCGTTCCAGGTGAAGACCACGTCACGGTCGAAATCGACCTCGGCGAAGTTCGGCAGCAGGCCATAATCGGCCTCGAACTTGCGGACGTCCTTCAGCTTCAGCTGCTTGACGACGTCGGTGACCCAGCCGGCACCGAAGCTTTCCCAGGCGAGCATATCGACGCCGCGTTCACCGAGCAGCGACCAGAGCGCCATTTCAACGGCGCCGGTGTCGGATGCGGGAACGATGCCGATGCGATAATCAGCGGGAACATTGAGAATTTCACGGGTGAGATCGATGGCCTGCTTCAGCTTGGCTTTGCCAACCTTGGCGCGATGCGAGCGGCCGAGCGGCGCATCGGAGAGAGCATCTAGCGACCAACCGGGACGCTTCGAGCAGGGACCAGAAGAGAAATGCGTATTGCCCGGACGGAGGTCCGGCTTCACTATATCTGTCATTTGACTACCCTTTCAGATAGGCGCCTCTCGTTAGGGAGAGGTGTCCTGCCGCCGTTGCTATTCCTGTCGCCGGCCTCCGTCAAGCGGAATATGTCGCTACTCAGAAGAATCTTGGCCTATATGCGTCACACCCTTGGTTCAGGTGCCCCCAAAACGAAACCGCCCGCATCGTTGAGATGCGGGCGGTCTGAAAATACCAGGGGGCCGTGACGTTTATTTGTAAACGGCTGGCTGCAGCGGAATATCGGCGGGCGGCATGTATTGTGCCGTATCGCAACCGTTGAAGACATAACGGCCGCCGAGACGCACTTCATGCGAATAGAGGCCCTTGTCACGACCGGGGCCGCCATTGTTTTCGTAAGCGAACATGTCGCCCTTGTTGATGTGGCGGTAACGATAGCCGATATCGGCCTTCAGATTACAGGTGACGTCGATGGAAGCACCAGCCATCAGCGCGTAGGCGAAGCGCCACTTGCCGCGACCGCCGTGTTCCGTCGTCTCATCGCAATAACCCGAACCATCGGTCGCACAGGAGGTGTTGCGAAGCTTGTCCCACTTGACGTAGGACGCGCCGACGCCGCCGCCGACATAAGGCGTGACCCGACCATAGGTGCCGAGATCAACATAGGCGTTCGCCATCAGCGTATAGGCCCTCAGCGAACTCAGATCTGTCGAGACGCATTCGGCCCCATTGCCACAATAACCGCGGGTGGAGCCACGGAAATCCGACTTGCCCATATAGTCAAAGGTCACGTCGCTGCGGAAATAGTTGTTGAACTGATAACCGACACCCGCGCCAATGTTATAGCTATCCTTGATTTTCGCGGTCTCAAAATCCTGAAGATAACCGCCAGGGCCACCCTGATAATAATGGGCGCCGCGTAGCTTGTTGAAGGAATAACCGACGTCGCCGCGCAGATACCAGCCGCTCGCCTGGGTGACGGTCACTTCAGGGGCATCGACATAGGCGGGTGCTGGTTCGGCTTGATATAGGTCGGCGCCGACGGCGCTTGTGCCGGTCAGCAGAACGGCCAGAAATCCGGCCAGGGCGTTTTTCATGACTTCCACTCCAGAAGAGGCACGTGCGTTGCGGCAGCTGCCAGTGAACTGTTCAGTTCTGGAGAGTGGCGTAAAATGGTTAAGTCCGGATTAACCACGATCATTCACTATATTTATTAGAAAACTCTCAAAGAAAAAGCCGGCTCGACGGCCGGCTTTTGTCTTTCATTACTGTCGCGGCAACTCAGGCGGCCGAGCGGGCACTGGAGATGACGCCGACGAGATCGTTGACGATCTTTTCCACCTTTGCACTATCGTCGCCCTCCGCCATGACGCGGATCAGCGGCTCCGTGCCGGAAGGACGGATGACGAGGCGGCCATTATTGGCCAGCGCGCTTTCCGCATCTGCAATCGCCTGCAGCACGATCGGATTTTCCAGCGGCTTACCGCCGGAAATACGCACATTCTTCAAGAGCTGTGGCACGGGCTCGAACTTGCGACACACTTCGCTGACCGTGAGGCCGGAGCGCTTGACCTTGGCGAGAACCTGCAAGGCCGCCACCAGACCATCACCCGTCGTACCGTAATCCGAAAGCACGATATGGCCGGACTGCTCACCGCCGACGTTGAAATTGTGGTTGCGCATATGCTCGACGACATAGCGGTCGCCAACCTTGGTGCGGGCAAGGGTGAGGCCCTTATCGCCGAGGAAACGTTCCAGACCGAGATTGGACATGACGGTCGCCACGATGCCACCGCCGCGCAATGTGTTGTCGGCGGCCCAGCTATCGGCGATGACGGCCATCAACTGGTCGCCATCGACGATCTCGCCGCGCTCATCAACGATGATGACGCGGTCCGCATCGCCATCGAGCGCGATGCCGATATCGGCGCGGACCTCATGCACCTTTTTCTGCAGTGCTTCGGGATGGGTGGAGCCACATTCGAGATTGATATTGATGCCATTCGGCTCATTGCCGATGGTGACGACTTCAGCACCCAGTTCCCAGAGTGCTGCGGGTGCCACCTTGTAGGCGGCACCATTGGCGCAGTCGATGGCGATCCTCAACCCGCTCAGCGTCACATCGCGCGGCAGGGTGCGTTTGACGAATTCGATATACCGGTAGATGTCGCCATCGACACGCTTGGCGCGGCCGATTTCGGCCGGCTTGGCCAGCTGGGCATAGATATCCTTGTCGAGAAGATCCTCGATCTCCAGCTCCAGCTCATCGGAGAGCTTATAGCCATCGGGACCGAAAAGCTTAATCCCGTTATCGGAGAATGGGTTGTGCGAGGCGGAGATCATCACACCGATATCCGCGCGCAGCGAACGGGTGAGCATGGCAACGGCCGGCGTTGGGATAGGGCCGAGCAGGAAGACATCGAGACCGGCTGCGGTGAAACCGGCAACCAGCGCGTTTTCCAGCATATAACCGGAAAGGCGCGTATCCTTGCCGATCACGACACGATGGCGATGATGGCCGCGGCGGAAAATCGTTCCGACGGCGATACCTACGCGCATCGCCAGGTCAGGTGTCATGGGAAAGACGTTCGATTGTCCGCGGATACCATCGGTTCCGAAATAACGGCGTGCCATTTGAACTCCAAATCTCTCGGGCATTCCGGCGAACGATAAAAATAACCGGAAGCGTTTTGGCTAGATGCCACAAACCACGATAAACAGCACGTAAATTAGCGCAAAAATGGCTTATATGTTGTTACCAAAATGAAAAGGCCACCCGGAAACCCGGATGGCCTTTTACAATCATTCGTTCGCGCAGGCGATCAATGCGGCTGCGGCTCCATGCCGCCTTCGGCCTCGCCATCGCCCTTGGCTTCACTCGGGCCGTCCTTCTTGGCGCCGGCTTTCGGCACCGCTGAACCACGACTGCCGGGCGAATCGTCACCCAGATCGCGAGCGGGCTTTTCGCCCCTCAGCAATGCCTTGATCTCCTCACCTGTCAGGGTCTCATATTCGAGAAGACCCTCGGCTATTGCGACAAAGCCGTCGTGGTTGTCCGTGAGGATACGCCGTGCTTCGGTGTAAGCCTCGTCGATCAGACGGCGGACTTCGGTATCGATCGTCTGGGCCGTTGCCTCGGAGACGTTCTTCGACTGCGAGACGGAATGGCCAAGGAACACTTCCTGCTGGTTTTCACCATAAGCCACCTGACCGAGAGCGTCGGAGAAGCCCCATTGTGTGACCATGGCGCGGGCAAGCTTGGTGGCCTGCTCGATGTCAGAAGACGCGCCAGACGTGATGTTCTCCTTGCCGAAGGTCAATTCCTCGGCAACGCGGCCACCCATCATGATGACAAGGCGCGATACCATCCACTTGTAGCTCATGGAATAGCGGTCGCCTTCCGGCAGCTGCATCACCATGCCGAGTGCACGGCCACGCGGAATGATCGTCGCCTTGTGCAGCGGATCGGCCACGGCAACCTTCAGCGCAGTAATCGCATGGCCGGCCTCATGATAGGCGGTCAGCTTCTTTTCGGCTTCGGTCATGGCGGAGGAGCGGCGTTCCGCACCCATCATGATCTTGTCCTTGGCGTCTTCGAACTCCTGCATGGTGACCACGCGCTTGTTGCGGCGGGCGGCCATGAGGGCGGCTTCGTTGACGAGGTTCATCAGATCCGCACCCGAAAAGCCGGGCGTACCGCGGGCCAGAATCTTGAGATCGACATTCGGCGCCAGCGGCACGTTGCGAACGTGAACCTTGAGGATGCGCTCGCGGCCGACAATATCCGGGTTCGGCACGACGACCTGACGGTCGAAACGGCCGGGACGCAGAAGCGCGGGGTCAAGAACATCAGGACGGTTGGTAGCGGCGATGAGGATGATGCCTTCATTCGCCTCAAAGCCATCCATCTCGACCAACAGCTGGTTCAGCGTCTGTTCGCGTTCGTCGTTACCGCCACCGAGACCGGCGCCACGATGGCGGCCGACGGCGTCGATTTCGTCGATGAAGATGATGCAGGGTGCGTTCTTCTTGGCCTGCTCGAACATGTCACGCACGCGGCTTGCACCGACGCCGACGAACATTTCAACGAAGTCCGAACCGGAAATCGTGAAGAACGGCACGTTGGCTTCGCCGGCGACGGAGCGGGCGAGAAGCGTCTTACCGGTGCCCGGAGGCCCGACCAGCAGCACGCCGCGCGGAATCTTACCGCCGAGACGCTGGAACTTCTGCGGATCGCGCAGGAATTCCACGATTTCCTCGAGATCCTGCTTGGCTTCGTCCACGCCTGCGACGTCGTCAAACGTCACGCGGCCGTGGGCTTCCGTCAGAAGCTTGGCCTTTGATTTGCCAAAGCCCATCGCACCACGCGAACCGCCCTGCATCTGCCGCATGAAGAACAGCCAGACGCCGAGGATGAGGAACATAGGCAGAAGCGTGCCGAGATAGCTCAGGAAACCCGAGGAGCCGTCGCTTTCCGGACGCGCCACGATGGTGACGTTCTTGCTCTGCAAGCGCTCCATCAGGCTGTCGTCAATGACGGGGGAATAGGTCTGAAAGGCCGTGCCGTTTTCGGTATAGGTTCCGAGAACCCGGTTACCGGTGACGGTCACGTCGCGAACTCGCCCGGAATCCACGTCACGAATAAACTGGGAATACGGAATCTCCCGTGAACCCGTTTGCGTCGGCGACGTCTGGAACATGCTGAACAGCGCGATCAGCAACAGGGCGATCACGGCCCACAAGGCGAAATTTCTGAAATTTGGGTTCATTGAACTCCCCGAACTCACACGGACATATCTGCTGCCCGCCATTATGTGCCCCTAACATAAGGACGACATATGCTGTTGCCAAGGCAAAGCGCATTATCTGATGCGTTTTGGTGTAAAAACTATTCCATGGCAATTCACGAAAAAGAGGCCGGATTTAAACCGGGGGCTGTGGGTAGGCCGGCCGGCCGAATAAATTGGCGATTGCATTCGCCAACTCAAGGTCGAAACGCGGCAGGAAAAGATCGAAAGGGGCAAGCCTGGGCGTGATGGCAACCTCAGGCGTGGAAACCCATCCTTCGGCCGCTGCGGCAATTTGCGGCAGACCCGCCATTGCCGGTTTCACCACCCCGGAGGGCGCGGACGGAAAAAGCGCTGCGGCCTGGGCAGCGGTACCCACCCTCCCCGCCGCAACGTTAATTGGAAAGTCCGATCCGTTTTTAACCAGGAAACGATCATCCCAAACGGCCTGCCCGGAGGATTCGATCTGAAGCTCCGGCAGGTTTCGCTGCTCGCGGAAAATATAAAGCCCGTCCCGCCGGCGGTCGAGCAAAACCCGGCCAACCGTCATCCGCCCGGTTTCACCTGTCTTGAGGAAGCGCAGAACACGCTCCATGCTGCTTGCCGCCGGGAAATAGGATCTACCACCGAGTGCGGCGATCAATGCCGCCAGCCCATGCCGAAACTCGGGAAGATCGGGATTGACGTCGTCGTCGGCCAATCTGGCAAGGGCGGCATGAAAAACCTGCGCACGTTCGCGCAGGAAAACGGCTGTTCTTTCAGAGAGCATCTGCCTTCTGACGGCAGTGCTCTCATCAAGCGCGATCGGAGAGTGAGGCAGCGTCTGGCGCACACGGACGCGCTCATATCTGATATTTTCATTGCTCGGATCATCCAGCCAATGCCTTGAGCGTGACGACATGTAATCGCGGATTACCTGTCTCTCACAGGCGAGGAATGGCCGCATGATCCAGAGATGTGCATCGTATAAGACCGCATCCGCCATGCCGGAAAGGCCGAGATTGTCACTGCCGCCGCTGCGGGCGGCGCGCATCGCCACGGTTTCGCGTTGGTCGCCAATCGTATGTCCGGTCACAACAAGATCGACGCCGGTCTCACGGGCAACATCGGCAATCAGGCGATAACGCGCAAGCCGGGACGCCTCGGAAAGGCCGGAGGCCGGTTTGGGCCCATCCCATCGGCGTGTGGCGTGGCGAATTCCGAGTTCGGCGCAAAGCATGGCAACCTTGCGTGCCTCGTCGGCGGATTCCGGTCTCAGCGCATGATCGACCGTGACGGCGGAAAGTCGCAAACCCTTGTCGTCAGCCTTTTTTGCTTCTTGTAATGCCAGCAACAGGCCGGTGGAGTCGCTGCCGCCTGAGATTGCAATGAGAATATGGGTGGGTTTCCGGAGGCTTTCGACAAAAGCACTCGCCGCCGCAAGCGGCGCAACTGTCTTTTCAATGGGAGTGCGGGCATCAACCGGCATGGAACACCCGCGACGCAGGAAAAATCAGCAGCTCAACCGCTTCTGTTCGCTGGCAACCTTGCTCAGCACGGTCTTCGAGGCATTGGGATAACGCTTCGGCACCTCGCGCAGCGTGGCGCAGGCGGTTTCGGTATTGTCGAGAGCAGCAAGCGACATGCCGAGCTTCATTAGCATTTCCGGCGCCTTCGGAGATTTGCCATAGGTCTGATGACCGTTGAGGAAGGTCTTCGCCGCCTCATTGAACTTGCCCTGCGAATATTGCGCCTCACCCAGCCAGAAACTCGCATCCGCGGCTTTCGTACCCTTGGGGTAACCCTGCAGATACTGCTGGAAACCCTGTTCCGCCAGTTTGTAGTCGCCGGAAAGCACATGACCATAAGCGGCCTGATAGATATCGCCTTCACTGGTCAGCGCCGCCGTGTTGACAGGATCGGTCTTGCGGGTGCCGTTACCGGTGGTGACGCCCGGAAGGCTGCCGGAGGAATTGTTGGCGCCCTGGTTCAGCGTGCCGCCCACAGGCATGCCCTTGGAATCGAGCTCGATGGAGCCAAGCGTCGTTTCTCCCGGCGCGGCTGTCGAAGCGCTGGAGGACGGGGGCGGAGAAACGGAAGCGCCACCCTGGGGTGGCGTTTCGATGATTGTTGCAACGTCGTCGGTCGGCGGCGTGGCCGGATTGACCGGACTGGCTTCCGCCTTCTTTTTCGGTGCAGCGGTCGGGCTTGCACCCTTGCCGCCAGCATTGCCGCCTTCCAGTTCCTGGAAGCGGAACTCGTTGTCTTCCTGCGCCTTGCGGATCGTTTCCTGCATCTGCAGAAGCTGGAAGCTCATTTCTTCGATACGGCCATTGAGCTGCCGGATCTGTTCTTCAAGCTGCTGAACCTTATAGGCTTCATTGGCCTGAACCCGCACAATCGGGGGCTGCTGAGAGTTGATCGTGCCGAAGCTACCCCCCGCACCGAACAGCGGACCCGAAACGGCTGTGCCGCTCAAGCCGGTGCAGGCTGCAAGCCCCAGCATTCCCGCCACGACAAGTTTCTTCATCTCATTCGTCCTGCCTTAACTGATTTGCACCGGAATGGCGCAAGCCGGATTTTTTCCATATCGACCGAAAAAGCAACTTAACTTCGGCCAAACTATGAAAAAAACGAAAGGCGGCCCGAAGACCGCCTTTCATTCTCGTTCACAATCACGTCAGGCAATTACATGCCCGCGCCACCGAGAACCGTCACAGCGCGGCGGTTCTGGGACCAGCAGGAAATGTCGTCGCAAACTGCGACCGGCTTTTCCTTGCCGTAGGAGATCGTCTTCATGCGGCTGGCCGGAACGCCCTGGGAAGCCAGGAAGTCACGTGTTGCGGCGGCACGACGGGCGCCGAGCGCCAGGTTGTATTCACGCGTACCACGTTCGTCGGCATGGCCTTCGACGGTGATGGCGTAGTTCGGGTAACGGGACAGCCACTGGGCCTGCCGCTGCAGGGTCTGCTGGGCGTCGGCGCGGATCGAGGTGGAGTCGGTGTCGAAGAAGATGCGGTCGCCGACATTGACCGTGAAGTCCTGCTGGGAGCCCGGCGTTGCGGAGCCAGCGCCACCAAGGCCGAGTTCACCGGCGCTGTTCGGCATGTTCTTCTTGTTCGCGCAGCCTGCGAGAGCAAGCGCGAGCGTCATGGCGATGACAGCCGGGTTACGGGCCAGTTTCTGCATGGGGCTGAGTGCCGAAATGTTTGTACGGCTCATCGCCGGTCTCTCCTTAGGATTTCAATAACGTTGCTGGACACTAACTGATCGCGGTTAATAGCCGACAAACGCTTATGGTTAACAGAAAGGAAATGTCCCGCTTTTTTGCTCCCTCACAACACTTTGCGGCAAGAAAGAGGCGCACGTCCCTGCGGTATCAAGTAAAACATGACGGCGCCGGTTCATGCCGGCGCCGTCATGGCAGTCATATCAGTCCAGAAGCGGCGACCAAGCCGGATCCGAAGCGAAGGTCGGCGTCTTGATGAGCTGTTCGTTATAGCCCGTCAGGTCGATCGAATAGAGCTGCGGACCACCGGCTCCGGCGTTCTGGCGGAAGAACATCAGCACGCGGCCGTTCGGCGCCCAAGTGGGGCCTTCATTGTGGAAACCGCTGGTCAGGATGCGTTCGCCCGAACCGTCGGTCTTCATCACGCCAATCGAGAACTTGCCGCCAGACTGCTTGGTGAAGGCAATAAGATCGCCGCGCGGAGACCATACCGGCGTGGAATAGGAACCATCACCGAAGGAGACACGCTGCTGGCCGGAGCCGTCGGCATTCATGACGTAGATTTGTTGGCGGCCACCGCGGTCGCTTTCAAAGGCGACACGCTGACCGTCCGGCGAATAGGAAGGCGCGGTATCGATCGCCGCCGTATTCGTCAGGCGCGTCGTGGTGCGCGAGCGAAGGTCCATGGTGTAGATATTGGCGTTGCCATCTTGCTGAAGGCTCATGATGACCTTCTGACCATCAGGCGAAAAGCGCGGTGAGAACGTCATGCCGGGGAAATTACCCACCACTTCACGCTGTCCGGTTTCCAGCTGCAGCAGGTAAACGCGCGGCTGCTGGCCTTCGAACGACATGTAGGTGACTTCCTGACGGTTCGGCGAAAAACGCGGCGTCAGAACGATATCGTTCGAATTGGTGAGGTTGCGGACGTTGAAACCGTCCTGATCCATGATCGACAGCTGGCGCTTGCGCGCCGTCTTTGGACCGCTTTCGGAGACGAAAACGACGCGGGTGTCGAAGTAGCCCTTTTCACCGGTGACGCGCTCATAGATGGCATCGGCGATGATATGGGCGACACGACGCCAGTTTTCCGGCTGGGTGAAGAATTGCTGTCCAGACAACTGCTGGCCGGCGAAAGTATCCCACAGGCGGAATTCGGCACGCAGACGACCGTCGCTCTCACGCGTCACTCGGCCGGTGACGAGCGCCTGTGCGTTGATGACCTTCCAGTCCTCGAAACGCGGCTGCTGATCCGGATTGCTGATCTTTTCAATGAAGGCGTTCTTGTTGACCGGCGCAAAAAGGCCGGAACGCTGCAGGTCGGCGGCGATGACGGCCGATACCTGCGCACCGATGCCATCGCTCGACATGAAGTCGGTGATGGCGATGGGCAAGGGCTCGACGTTACCCTTGTTGATGTTGATTTCCACCCGCGCAAAAGCCGGTGCGGAGAAAACCGACATGAGGGCCGCGATAGCGAGCACCAGCCGGATCGGCGAAAATATCTTCATGTTGCCAGGCCTTTCAGCATTCATAGCAATTCACTGGGATCGAAGTTCACAACGACTTCGTTCCATGCATCATATTTGTCGGCAGGAAGGTTCGTGAACGGAGCAGAACGCATGATGGCACGATAAGCTCCGCCGGAAAGAGCACGGCGCGTTCCCTCGGAACCGCCCGTTGCTTCAATCTCGGGCCGACCGATGATGGTTCCATCACGGTCAAGCTTCATGGTGACGCGGACGCGCACGTCAGCGGCATCCGCCATACCGGGAATGATCTGCCAGTTCTTCTGGATCGCGCCGCGAAGCGCATCCATTTCCGTCTGGCTGAGCGTCGAGCCACCGGTCGATTTTTTCCCACCGAGCGACGCCGTCTGTGTCGATCGCTTCGCCCCACCACCGGAAGGAGCTTGCTTGTTCAACAGCGCAGCAACATCGTCGGCGTTGAAATCGCTTTCCTTGGATGAAGCGGATTTCGCAGTCTCCTGCTTCTTCTCACCCGGCTTCTTGTCTGAAGGCTTGTCCGTGGACTTTGCCTGGTCCGGCTTCTTTTCAGCCGGTTTTTCGGCTGGCTTCTGCTCGGCGGGTTTGGTCTCGGCCTGCTTCGGCTCTTCCGGCTTCGGTGGTTCGGGGCGGGAATTCGGGCGCGGAACGTTCTGCGGCACGGGAATTTCGGCCGGCTCCTGCGTTGCTGGCGGCGGCTCTTCCGCCTTGGTTTCCTGCGGCGGCGGGTCCGGCTTCGGCTGCGGCGCTATTTCAGGCTTGGTCTGCGGCAAGGCGGCCATTTCCTGCGGCTTGGGGGCCGAGGTTTCTTCCTTGACAATTTCTTTCACCTCGTTCGCCTTGGTATCGACGACCGGCTGCGGCTTCTCCTGCTTGGGCGGAGCGGCTGCAGCAATATTGTCGTTGGGCTTGGTGGTCGGGGTCGGAGGCGCTTCGATGTCGGCTACATTGTTGCCGATATTCTGGGCGTTCGGGATGATGTCCGGACGCGTCGTCGGAACGGGGGCCGACTTTTCCGCTTTCGGCGCGTTTTTGTCGCCCTGCTGGATCTGGCTTAATTCTTCGATTGGCACCAGCTCCACCGGCAGAGCCTCGGCCTGCGACACGTCAAGAGGCTCCGGCGAGCCCAGGGAAACGAGGGCGAAAGCCAGAAGCGACGCATGCACGATCGCGGATGTGGTAAGGCTGCCCTTCATCGTTTTACGTCAATTGTCCTGTTTCTGCTGGGTTACGAGGCCAATGTTCTTGAAGCCTGCCGCCTGGATACGCGCCATCACATCCGCAACCACGCCGTAAGCGGCAACGGAATCCGCCCGCACGAAGATGCGTTCGTTATAACCTGTGGTGGCGATCGCCTGCAGCTTGTCGGCCACTTCAGCCGCCTGGATTTCGGTTTCCTGCAAATGGATCTGGCCATTGGCATTGACGGAAATCGTGATCGGCTGCGTGTCCGAGTTCAAAGCGTTGGCAGAGGTCTGCGGCAGGTCGATCGGCACGCCGACCGTCATCATCGGCGCTGCCACCATGAAGATGATGAGCAGCACGAGCATGACGTCAACCAGCGGCGTCACGTTGATCTCGCTGATCGCGCCGCCTCTGCGCCGTCCGCCGCGCCCACCACGGCGTCCACCGGAACCGCCGCTGCCACCTGCTGACATACCCATATCATCTACTCCATTTTGCCTTGCGGCAAATTACCGCCCGGCATTCCATCGTGACCGCTTATTGGGCGGCTTGCCGCGTCTGAAGTTTTTCATCGATCTGGCGCGACAGGATCGCTGAGAACTCGTCGGCGAAACCTTCCATGCGGGCGGAAAGTTTGTGCGCGTCGGCCGTGAACTTGTTATAGGCGATAACCGCCGGAATAGCCGCGACAAGACCGATGGCGGTCGCCAAAAGCGCTTCGGCGATACCGGGCGCCACCACCGCAAGGTTGGTGGACTTCGAACCGGCAATCGCCTGGAACGAGGTCATGATACCGACGACCGTACCGAAAAGACCGATGAACGGACCAGCCGAACCGATGGTCGCGAGTGAACCGAGGCGAGCCTCATATTGTTCGCCTTCACGGGCGATCGTCACGTCCATTGCCCGGTCGATACGCATCTGCAGACCGATGGGAGAACGCGCACCGCGTTCGAATGATTTCTTCCATTCCCGCATGGCGGAAACGAAAATTGCCGCAAGACCGACATTCTGGCGTTCCGCCAGCGTGCGGTAAAGCTCCTCGAGCGACTGACCCGACCAGAAGACCTGTTCGAACTGGTCGAACTGGCGCTTTGCCTTGCCGAAGCTTACGTATTTGTCGAAGACGATCGCCCACGTCCAGACCGAGGCGGCGATAAGTCCGATCATCACGAACTTCACGATGAAGCCCGCCTGCATAAACAGCGCCCAGAGACTTACATCGTGCGTCGCCGCTGCCAAACCTGCCTGTTCCATAAATATCCAATCCCCGAATCCAAACGCCCGGTACGGGACCGGGCGATTCAAACGCGTGTTAACGCTCGAAGTCGTACGGCCGTAGCCGTTAACCCCTTTGCCATACCCCGATACTTGCCAGTAAGCCTTACTTGCCAATAAATTTGGTGAAAGGAAGGCGTGCGCCGCACAAATGCCAGTTGCTAAAGTAAGACACCATTATGGTTAAAGGAGTGTTACAGCCGGGCCACGCCGGGTGGATTTACTGGATGGGGCCGGCAATTACTTCAGGAATTTTTCCGCAACGGTCTCTGGAAGCCGCCTTGGCCGGCCCTTGGCATTGATGACGGCGATGATGACCTTGGCGGCGACAAGCAGCGTTTCGCCGCGCCGGATTTCCTGGTTGAGCACCATTTTGGCGCCGCCGGCCTTCTCGGTCGCGGTGGTGATGGTCAACACGTCATCCATTCGCGCCGGCGTCTTGAAATCGATCTCCATGCGGTGAACGACGAAGACCAGACCTTCCTCGTCGGCGGTCAGAAGCGCGCTCTGTTCGCAGCCGAGGCAACGCAGGTAATCTGTCCGGCCGCGCTCGAGAAAATGCAGATAACGGGCGTGATAAACGAGACCGGAAAAATCCGTGTCCTCATAATAGACCCGCTGGGTCAGGCGGTGGCCATGGTCGATGAGTTCGCCCGAAAGCGGCACCACAAGCTCGCTCATAATGTCTCCTTGAGAATATCGGCCGCATCGAAATGGCCGCGTTGCTGAGCCACCACCCCTATCCGCATGCTGAAAAGCTGCGGTTTCCGGTCCAGCCGGATCATGTGGCGTTCGGGCGCAGAAATCATTTATCGTCCAGATCGCCGTCGTGCCAGACGAGATGTCTTGTGGTCTGCGGCAGGTGTTCTATTTCGTCGGCGATGAAATAGGGCGGAATATCGAGCTCCGTCAATGCCTGCCGGGTTGCCGCGACCCAGCGGAACTCAAGCTCGTTATCGCCGTCCTGAACGCGGTGAATGATGTCGCTGGGATGAAAGGTAAGCGTCTGCGGCAGGTCCATCAGGTAATAAAAGCCGAGTTCGTGCCAGTCCTTGCCTTCATAATGGAAGAAATTCTCCACCGCCCAGAGAAGCTGCCCGACCTTTGCCTCGACACCGAGTTCCTCGACCATTTCACGCGCCAGCGTTTCTTCGGAGCGCTCGCCCATTTCGGCGCGGCCGCCCGGAAAGGTCCAGAATTTTTCATGCGACGCCCGGTGCACCAGCACATGGCCATCACGGAAAGCAAGCCCCGCAACACGCATCTGGAAGATGCGCTTCGGCTTGAATTTCATGCGGATGCGGGTGTCCTGCGTTTTGCTATCATGCGTCATTATGCTGGCCTGCGGGCTGGAAACATCAAATCGTCTTCCGTCCAACCTAACGCATCCATCTCGTCTTTTCTCGCCTGCGCATCATCTCCCACAATGAATTCATCCAGTTGCGGCGGTTTTACCGCAGTGCCTGATAACATCGCATGCACTTGTCCGCGATGATGTGTCTGATGCTGGAAGAGATGGGAGAGGATATCATCGCAGCGATCCTGCTGGATGCGCGCGCTGCGGTGAATATTGACGGGGGCGGCGAGACCGTCTTCATCGAGCCCATCGGCAAAGGCGATCAGCACCTCGTCAAGTTCCGCCTGAGCGCCGTGCAGCGCCGCCATGCTGGCGAAAGGCTGTTCCTCGGCAAAGGCGGCATACCCGAGTGTGCCGCCCTGCAGGGCATCGATATAAAAGCGGTCGACGGTATAGATGTGGTTCAGCGTTGCCCTGATGGTCGGGAAGAAACTGACGCGGCGAGCAACGAAGGCCTCCTGCGAAAGCTGAAGGCAAGCCCTGTGCAGCCGAAGATTGGCCAGCCGGTTGTTGCGAGCGTGTTTGCGGAAGACCCGCAGCGTATCGTAAGGCATCGGCGTCCCTTTATGACGTCTGATAACGGCGGCTTCCAATCGGCGTGTTCAAGCTCGGATTTGCTTTTCAGAACCTTCCCACCATCATCCTGCTCGATGAGGTAGGCGGGTTCGTCCTTGCTCGCCTTGCGCTTTATCTTGGAACCGGAGATCGTTTTTTCGACATCGTCGGTAAAGGTCTCTACGATTTTTCCCTCGCCGGTTCCGGTGCCCCATTTCCAGCGAACCTTCGTACCTTTGCGATATTCGGACATCATCATCTCCTGACCAAAGACAATCAAATGCGAAGGCGCCGGGCTTGTTCCTTCAATCATCCTCCAGCGTCAGCCGGAACTGCGCCGCCTCAAGATCCTTCGGCGGCTGCAGGCCGAGATGTTTCCACGCCGTGGCGGTAAGAATCCGTCCGCGCGGCGTGCGCTGGATGAAACCCTGCTGGATCATATAGGGTTCGATAATGTCCTCAATGGCATCCCGCGGCTCCGAAAGGCCAGCGGCGATGGTTTCGATGCCGACGGGACCACCACCGAAATTGACGGCGATCATGGTGAGATACCGCATGTCCAGCTGGTCGAGGCCCATATTGTCGACCAGAAGCCGCGTCAAAGCCTCGTCGGCGATCTCGCGGGTGACAGCCTCAGCCCGTGCCACTTCGGCAAAATCCCGCACCCGGCGCAAAAGCCGCCCGGCAATGCGCGGCGTGCCACGCGCGCGTCTGGCGATTTCCCGCGCGCCGCCATCCGTCATATTGAGCCCCATCAACCGTGCCCCGCGCCGAACGATCAGCTCCAGTTCGTCGACGGTGTAGAACGCCAGCCGCACAGGGATGCCGAAGCGGTCGCGCAGGGGTGTCGTCAGCAGGCCGAGACGGGTGGTGGCAGCCACAAGCGTGAATTTGGAGAGATCGATCTTCACCGAGCGCGCAGCCGGTCCCTCACCGATGATCAGATCGAGCTGGAAATCCTCCATGGCCGGATAGAGGATTTCCTCCACCGCCGGGTTGAGCCGGTGGATTTCGTCGATGAAGAGCACGTCGCGCTCCTCGAGATTGGTGAGGAGGGCTGCGAGATCGCCCGCTTTGGCAATGACCGGCCCGGACGTGGACTTGAAATTGACGCCAAGTTCCTTGGCCATGATCTGCGCCAGCGTCGTCTTGCCAAGGCCGGGTGGACCGACGAACAGCACATGGTCGAGTGCCTCGCCACGGTTCTTGGCAGCCTCGATAAACACCTTGAGATTGGCGCGGGCTTCCGCCTGGCCGGTAAAATCATCCAGCGACTGCGGACGCAACGTGGTGTCGATATCCTCACCGCGCTTTTCCGGCGTAATCAGTCTGTCCGCATCGCTCATTCAGGGCATTCCATTATTCTGCTTGAGTTAATTAGGTGACCGCAGCCGCTATATCATGACTATCGCGACAACGCGTGTCACGAAATCTACCGCGAAAGCTCCTTCAAGCCGAGCCGGATGAGCTTGGCGCTGTCGCCGCCCTCCCCGCCATTTTTCAGCGCGGCGGCAACCGCATTGGCAGCCTGGTCGCGAGAATAGCCGAGATTGGTGAGCGCTGAGACAGCATCCGCGACCGGCGCGGAGGCAACACCCTCTCCAAGCTCCTGCTTGAGCCCGATGGAGGCGGAAGCGTCTCCTGCAAAGGCTGGCGCCTTGTTACGCAACTCGGTTACCAGGCGAACGGCCACCTTGGGCCCAACACCCGGCGCGCGTGAGATCATGGTTTTGTCTTGCAGCGCTATTGCATTGGCAAGCTCGGAAGGCGACAGCGTGGAAAGAACGGCAAGTGCCACTTTCGAGCCGACGCCCTGCACGCTTTGCAGCAGGTTGAACCATTCCCGCTCCAGCGCCGAGACAAAGCCGAACAGCTTCAGCTGGTCTTCACGCACATAGGTTTCGATGAACAGGACAACCGCTTCCCCGACAGAGCCGATTTTCGACAAGGTGCGCGCCGAACAATAGGCGATGTAACAGACGCCATGCACATCCACCAGCACGTAATCCGCGCCGATTTCCTCAATGCTGCCTTTGAGTTTTCCGATCATGATGCCGCCCGCTCACTAAAAATGAAATTAACCGGCCGCCAGGAGCCGCCGCATCCTGTCACCGCCGCGATTATGGGCGTGGCAGATGGCGATGGCGAGCGCGTCCGCCGCATCGTTACCCTTGAATTCGGCCTTCGGCATCAGGATTTTCAGCATCATGTGAATCTGCTGCTTTTCGCCGTGCCCGACGCCGATGACGGCCTTTTTGACCGCATTTGGTGCATATTCAAAGACCGGCAATCCCGCCCGCGCCGGAACCAGCATGGCGATGCCGCGTGCCTGGCCGAGTTTCAGCGTGGCGACAGCATCCTTGTTCACGAAGGTCTGCTCCACGGCTGCTTCCTCGGGCTGATGGCTGTGCACGATTTCCGCCAGCCCGTCATGTAACTGGCAGAGCCGGGAGGCGAGGTCCATATCGCCATCCGACGTCACCGTACCGGAGGCGACAAACCGCAGGCTGTTGCCGAGGGTGTCGATGACGCCCCAGCCGGTGCGCCGCAGTCCTGGGTCGATGCCGATGATTCGAATCGTCTTTTGCATGAGTTACCTTATCTTTCCGGCTGCGACCCTGCCAGCGATAAGTGAACAAAACGACAACATTGCTCAAATTTGCAGTGCAGCATTTACCTCTGCTTAAACCGCCTGTCGCATTGTTCTCCACAAAATCAAAAAGGGGAGCTGCGGACATGATGATCCGCAGCACAATAGTTTCGCCACATCAGCCGTCCGATGGCGCCATTCATGCATGGCGTGGGAACTGATCCGGCATTGAGGGCTGCATCGGCCATGCTGAACCGTTTTCATTCCATATCCACCAAGGTCCTCGTCATTTTCCTGGCGTTGATGGCGATCTCGACCGGGGCTTTGACGCTTCTCGGCTATCAGAGCAGCAGCGGCGTTCTCGAGGAGCAGGCGTCGAAATCCATGGAGAGCATTCTCGTTTTCCGCGGTGACATGCTTCAGGAGCGCCTGGAGCAGCTGAAGACGCAGGCGGATTCCATTGCCAAGATCGAATCCCTGCAGATGGCTGTCGTCTCCATGCGCAGCGGCTGGACCACGGTGCAGAAGAACTCCGGTGACGCGAAGGCGGAATTGCAGCGCGTTTTCGTTAAGGAGAACCCCTTCGGCGACAGGGAAAAGCTGATCAAGCCGGAAAGCCCCAGCGGGTTTTATTATTCCACCCATGAAAAGACCCAGACGGATATCGCCGGTTATCTCAAGGGAACGCCGTTCAGCGATGTGCTCTTCATCGATCCCGCCGGTGCGGTCTATTATTCCTATCTCAAAGGACCGGCTTTCGGAGAAACCGTAACCTCTGGCGCCTGGACGGAAAGCGGCCTTGGCGCAGCCTTCACGCGCGGCGCGGTGAATGCCGAAAAAGCGGTCAATGATGTGGCGCAGACCAGCTTCTCCGGGCTGCGGACCGATGCTGCGACAAAGGAGGCCGGTATTTATTTCGGCGTCCCGGTCGTCAAGTTTAGCGCGTTCAAGGGCATCGTTCTCTTCCGCGTCAAGGAAGACGTTTTTGGCCAGATACTGACGAAAGGCATTGCGGCCGGCAGTTCGGAACAATCCGCCATCATCGCGGCTGATGGCAAGGTTCTCGGCGTGGACGGCGAAAAGCTCGTCAGCCTCGACCCGGCCATTTACGGCTTCCATGGCGAAGCCCTGAACGCGACGGGCATGACCATTGCCAAGATCAACCGCGCGGATGGCGAAGCCAATGCCTACGCCCGCCCCTTTTCCTTCGCCGGTGAGAAATATCTCGCGGTGGAAAGCATGCTGCGTAGCGAGTTGAACGCAGGCTCCGTCTCGATCGCCGGCACGCTGGCCGTTATCGGCCTTTGTGTTCTTGCCGCCATGTGTGCGGCGACAGCATTTTTTGCACGACGTCTCTTTGCTCCGTTGGAAAAGCTTGCGAGCTTGACCGGCGAAGTGGCCGCGGGCCGTCTCGATGCCGACATCGGCAATCAGGACAGGAACGACGAGATCGGCAGGATGGCGCGTGCGCTCGGCAGTTTCCGTGAAAAACTCATTCTGCAGCGGGAAATGGAAGAAACAGCATCGCGTACACGCGAGGAAGCCGAGACGGCGCGGCGCGCGCATCTTGCCGAGCGCGAGGCCGAGGCCGGCACCCTGCAGATGGTCGTGCAGTCTCTGGATGAGGGGCTGGACCAGTTGGCGAGCGGCAACCTCGCCTATCGCATAGAGACCGTTTTCCCTGAGGATCTCGAAAGCCTGCGCCACAACTTCAATACCGCACTTGCCCGGCTCAGCGAGACCATGGAAGCGATTGGCGGCAACTCCGCCGCCGTTCGTGGCGGCTCCGAGGAAATGCGTGTGGGGGCGGACCAGCTGGCGGAACGCACCGAGCGGCAGGCGGCTTCCATCACTGAAACGGCCAGCGCCATCAAGGCGATTACCGAAGCGGTCCGCGACCAGATCGAACGCGCGGCGCAGGCAACGCGGATCGCGCGCGACGCCAGCACCGAAGCAACTGCATCCAGTCGCGTGATGGAGCAGACCATCGCCGCCATGGAGGCGATCCAGACCTCGTCGCGCCAGATCAACCAGATCATCGGCGTCATCGATGAAATCGCCTTCCAGACCAACCTGCTCGCTTTGAACGCAGGTGTAGAGGCCGCCCGCGCGGGCGACGCAGGCAGGGGTTTTGCCGTCGTGGCGCAGGAAGTGCGCGAACTGGCGCAACGTTCGGCTGCCGCCGCGAAAGAAATCAGCAGCCTTTTGAAACGCTCCACCGACGAGGTTTCCGCCGGCGTGGTGCTGGTGGAGAAAGCCGGCGCTTCGCTGACCGGCATCGGCGAACATGTGCAGACCATCAGCGCGCGCCTCGAGGAGATCATGGAATCCACCCGCGAGGAAGCGCATACGCTCTCGGAAATCAACAGCACTGTCACCAGCCTCGATACCATGACCCAGCAGAATGCCGCCATGGTGGAAGAGACGACGGCGGCCATCCACAATCTCGCTTCCGAAGCCGGTGAAATGGACGGCAGGCTCGGAGAGTTCGTGCTGGCTTCAGAAAACGAAGCAGTGCGGTATCAGGAAAAGACACAATTCCGGCGGGCGGGCTGAGCCAGCTGGCTGAAGAAAGGCAGGGCCTCTGCTGAGGCCCCAATTTTTTTGAACGATCCATCAATTCTATGCGACTTCTCTGGTAAATCGGGACGCGCGCCTTACATCCGCAGCAAAGATTTGAATTTCTGCAGGAGCGTCCGATGATCCCCTTTTCCATTCTCGACCTTTCGCCGATCGGCGAAGGCGAGAGCGTCAGCGCGGCGCTCGAAAATTCCCGCCGCATGGCCATCAAGGCCGAAGAACACGGTTATAATCGCCTCTGGCTGGCAGAGCATCACGGCATGCCCGGTATTGCCAGTGCTGCAACCTCGCTGGTGATCGCCCATGTGGGTGCCGCCACCAAACATATCCGTGTCGGTTCCGGCGGCATCATGCTGCCCAACCACTCCCCGCTCGTCATTGCCGAGCAGTTCGGAACACTGGCGGCACTTCTGCCCGGTCGTGTCGATCTCGGCCTAGGCCGCGCTCCCGGAACCGATATGCGCACAGCGCGAGCCCTGCGCCGCAACCTCGATGCCGGCGCGGAAAATTTCCCGCACGATATCGTCGAACTCCAGCGTTACCTTGGCCCGCCGCAGCCGGATCAGGCGATCCTCGCCGTGCCCGGCATGAATTCCAACGTACCGCTCTGGCTGCTCGGCTCCAGCACCTACAGCGCGCATCTCGCCGCAGCGCTCGGCCTGCCCTATTCCTTCGCCTCGCATTTTGCCCCCGATATGCTGATGGAAGCGATCCATATCTATCGCGAGCGTTTCCAGCCTTCGGAAGTGCTGGACAAGCCCTATGTGATGGTCGGTGTGATGGGTGTCGGCGCCGATACGGACGAAGAGGCGCAGCATCTCTTCACCTCGTCCCAGCAGCAATTCGTCAACCTGCGCCGCAATGTGCGCACGCAGTTTCCGAAACCGGTGCACAGCATGGACGATTACTGGAACGAGATGGAACGTTTCTCCGTCGAACACACGCTGCGTTTCGCCGCCGTTGGTTCACCCGAAACGATCGAGCGCCATCTCGACGGTTTTCTCGCTGAAACACAGGCGGATGAACTGATCGTTTCCATGCCGATCCATGACATCGAAAAGCGGCTACGTTCCGTGGAAATTTTCGCCGATGTACGGACCGCCATCCGAAAGGCCGCCTAGAATTTCTGGCATTTCCTGGAAATGCTTTAAACAAAAAAGCCCCGGAGCGATGTCGCTGCCGGGGCTTTTTCTTGAACATGAACGTCAGGCGGAAAGCTTGGCGAGGATTTCTTCTGAGACTTCGAAGTTGGAATAGACGTTCTGCACGTCATCATCATCTTCGAGATTGTCGATGAGCTTCATCAGCGACTGCGCCTTTTCTTCATCCACCGGCACCGTGTTCTGCGGCTTCCAGATGGCCTTGACGCTTTCGGCTTCGCCGAGCACGCCTTCCAGCGCCTTGGAAACCTCGTTCATGGCTTCGAAACCGCAGATGATGGTGTGGCCGTCTTCAGACGATTCGACATCATCGGCACCGGCTTCAATAGCCGCTTCCATGATCTTGTCGGCATCGCCGACTTCAGCCTTGTAGGTGATTTCACCAACGCGGTCGAAGGAGAAGGATACCGAGCCGGTTTCGCCGAGCGCGCCGCCGGCCTTGGTGAAGATGGAGCGCACGTTGGAAGCGGTGCGGTTGCGGTTGTCGGTCAGGGCCTCGACAACGACGGCGACACCGCCCGGACCGTAACCTTCGTAACGGACTTCATCGTAGTTCTCGCTGTCTGCGCCGGAAGCCTTCTTGATCGCACGCTCGATATTGTCCTTCGGCATGGACTGTGCCTTGGCGTTCTGGATTGCCAGACGCAGGCGCGCGTTCATGTTGGGGTCGGGCATGCCCGTCTTTGCCGCAACGGTGATTTCGCGTGCAAGCTTGGAAAACATTTTGGACCGAACGGAGTCCTGCTTGCCCTTGCGGTGCATGATGTTCTTGAACTGTGAATGACCAGCCATGGAAAACCCGATTGTCTTAATTTGGAGATTGCGGGCCTTATAAGTGCGATAAGCCCGTCGTTCAAGCCCGCAAGCACTTTCTCTTCCGCAAACAATAGAAGGAACTGATTTATCCGCTCCTCGTTCTGATCATGAACACGGCGGAAGAACCTTTGTTGTCTCTCCGTCGCAGCGTTAAACCCGGAAGGAGAAAACAGATGGTCAGCCTGACTGAAGCAAGAGAAGCCCCGGCCCGCCAGCTCTGGGACGAGATCAACTCGGTCCATGCCGGCATGCTCGGTCTCGAAGGCCTGCACACGCATATGCAGCCCATGGCACCTCATGCTGACCCCAAGATCAATACGATCTGGTTTTTCTCCAAAAAGGACACCGATCTCGTAAAATCGCTGAAACCAGGCTCGCGCGCGCATTTCTGCCTTGTCGGCAAGGACCATGATTACCATGCCTGCCTCTCCGGAATTGTGGAGGCGCGCGACGACAAGGCGAAGATTGACGAATACTGGAATTCCGTCACCGCCGCCTGGTATGAACATGGCAAGAGCGATCCGCAGCTGACGATGCTGGCACTTCATGTCGATGATGCCGATATCTGGGCCTCGACGGACAGCACGCTGAAATTCGGCTGGGAAATCGCCAAGGCCAACATGTCCGACGACAAGACGCCTGATGTCGGCGTCCGCCAGCACCTCACCTTTGCCTGATCGACAGCTCCCCCGCCCTTCCTCGCCTGCCACCAGCTACATGCCCTTCGGCACCAGTATCTGCGGCTGGCGGGGAAGGTTTCTCATCGAGACCCGGATCACCGGATCCGTGGCATAGGCGATCCGGAAACTCCCCCCGAACATGGTCAGGAACTGCTCAAGCGGAGGACCGGTGCGGTGCATCGGCAAGATCAGCGCGGAGCGCAGGCGCTTCACAACCCTGCTCATGCTGTCAGCCCCCATGGTCAGACCGCCATCCACCGGCACCATCAGCACGTCCAGCCGGCCGATTTCGGCATAATGCGTATCCGTCAGTTCATGATGCAGATGGCCGAGGTGGCCGATGCACAGCCCGGCGACCTCGAAGATGAAGATGGAATTGCCGTTTTCCTGAAACGACTCGTAGTCACCCCAGCGGTTGCGGATATCTGTCGCGACATTGCGGATATAGACGTCACCCACCAGCACCCTGTGTTCGGCCTTTTCGCCGGGCGTATCACTCCAGCCATGCAGCACATATTGAATGGCCGGGTCCGGGGTGAGGGTGAAATGGGTAGAATGCGCCCGGTTCATCGTCACGACAGTCGGCATGACGGGCGGACGGTAGACGCCGTTATAATCGGTGGCGATCGTCACGCCATCGGGACTTTCGATGAGATAGGTGGAATGGCCGATGAAGCTGATCTTCACCTCTTCCTTCGCCGTTGCCTGCGCCAGCTGGACACCTGGCGTATTGAAGCTCGCGAACATCACTCCGGGGATATTTTGAGCAATCGCCTGGCATTGGCTGACGGGTGGCCGGCTTGCCGTCTGAGAAAAGGCGGCTCCCGCACAGGCAATCAGCCCTGTCATTGCAAGCATTAGCACGCGCAGCATCATGCCACTCCCCTGAACTTGCGAAGGTTGAGAGGATGGGGCAGGTTTTGCAGGGCGTCCAGTTACAAGAACGGCGGAAGGCTCAGACTCTCGTCATTGTGAACGCTTCCGCGGACATTCAGGCCCAGAAGGAGGGCAATGTTTCCGAAAGACGCGGGCCGATGCGCAACGGCGCGATCTTTTCCGCAAGTCCAGTGCGATCGGAAATTTCAACACCGACGCCGCAGATCGTCGCCGGCCCGCTTGCCGCCTCGAAACGGCCCTTCGGCATTTTGGAAATGAAGCGATTGATCGGCTCTTCCTTTTCCATGCCAAGCGAGCTGTCATAATCCCCGCACATGCCGGCATCAGACATATAGGCTGTGCCGCCATTCAATATCTGCGCGTCAGCCGTTGGAACATGGGTGTGGGTGCCGACGACGAAGCTCGCACGGCCATCGACGAAATGGCCGAAACACTGCTTTTCGCTGGTCGCCTCGGCGTGGAAATCGAAGATGATGGCGTCGGCCTGTTCCTTCAGCGGGCAGGCGGCAAGAATGGTTTCCGCCGATTTGAAGGGATCGTCCAGTTCCGGATGCATGAACACCCGGCCCATGATGTTGGCGACGAGGATACGCGCGCCGTTGCGGGCATAAAAAATGCCCGAGCCCTTGCCCGGCGTGCCATCGGGATAATTTGCCGGCCGCAGGAACTGGTCGTGGCGCTCGCAGAAGGAAACCGCTTCCTTCTGATCCCAGACGTGGTTGCCGGTCGTCACGACATCGGCACCGGCGTTGATGGTTTCGAGAAAGATATCCTCGGTAATACCGAAACCCCCGGCGGCGTTTTCACCGTTGACGATGACGAAATCGAGCTTCAGATCGGAAATCAGCCCCGGCAACCTGTCCCAGACAGCCGTGCGCCCGGTCTTGCCAACCATATCCCCGAGAAAAAGAAGTCTCATTCACCGCCCCGTTTTGCGTATGTTCTTTGGATTGCGTCCCTCTAGCGGGTAATCCGTGTTTTAAAAAGTGCTAAAACGCCGTGTGCCCATTATCAGACATCAGCGCTGCGCGGAAAACCAGCGCAGGCCGCTCTCCGTCAACACGGCGTGAAGCGCCACATCGTGCGGCTCCGCCGGCACCGACGCTACCTCCTGACAATCGAAGGCGATACCGATGAGAACAGGCTGACGGCCCTTGGCGTGCAATCTCGCAATGGCGCGGTCATAGTGCCCCGCGCCATAACCGATCCGCTGGCCCTCCCCATCGAAGACGGAAAGAGGCACAAGCAAAATGTCCGGATCGAGAATTTCGGCATCCCCGCCCGGTCCGGTCGTGCCGAAACCGGTCTTCACCAGCGGCGTATCCGCTTCGAAGACGCGAAAAACGATGGTTTCCCTGTCAAGTACCACGGGAAGGACGAGACGCCCGCCGCGTACACGCAACGCTTCCATCAACGGCCTGGTATCAACCTCGGAGCGGATGGGCATGAAACCGGAAATGACAGTGCCCGGTGCAAAGGGAATGCCGGAGGCACCATGAGCCGTCATCGACAGGCTCTTCTGCTGCCGCTCGGCTGGCGTCAAAGCATCGCGCGCGGCGAGCCTTTCGCCGCGCAACCTTGCTTTTTCCGCTGCATCGGCCTGCATCACGCGGCCCGGCTCACAAGAACCTTGTCGATACGGTGGCCATCGAGGTCGATGACTTCGAAACGCCAGCCATTACGGGTGATGTGCTCGCCCAGTTCCGGAAGACGGCGGAATTCATCGAGAACCAGACCGGCAACGGTCTCGAACTCGGCATCCTCATCGATCTGGAATCCCATGCGATAGGCGAATTCATCGGCCGGCATCCAGCCGGCGACCAGGAACGAACCGTCTTCGCGCTCAACCATGGCCGGTTCTTCGTCATTATCTTCCTGGAAGGCACCGGTGATGGCCTCCAGAACGTCGCCGGAGCTGACGATACCTTCGAAATGGCCATATTCGTCATAGACCAGCACCATATGCACCGTGGAGCGGCGCAGCGACTGGATGACATCCACCGCGCTCGTCAGATCCGAGACAACGGGAACCTCGCGCAGAAGCTCGCGGACATCGAGCTCCTTGCCGGAGGCTAGCGCATCGAAGGCGTCCTTGGCAAAAAGCACGCCCAGAATTTCGTCCGAAGCGCCGTTGCGCACCGGCAGGCGCGAACGCTGTGTCTGGCGAAGCTGCTCGCGGATTTCTTCGGCGCTGTCTTCGATATCGACCACTTCCACATCACGACGCGGCGTCATCAGGCCGCGCGCATTGCGGTCGGCAAGGCGCATGACGCTGGTGATCATCGCCGATTCCTCGGTCTCGATCACGCCGGCACTATGGGCTTCGGCCAGAACCGTGCGGATTTCATCGTCCGTCACCGAAGCGTTGGACTCACCGCTATGGCCGAGAATTGCCAGAACGACCTTGCCGGATTTATCCAGCAGCCACACCAGCGGCGCGCCGATGCGTGAAAGCATCACCATGGTGGGCGCGACACGGGCGGCGATCTTTTCGGGATCGCGCAGGGCGATCTGCTTGGGCACCAGCTCGCCGACGATCAGCGACAGATAGGTAATGGCGACGACCACCGAGCCGACACCGATGGCATCGGCGGCACGATCGGGAACGCCTTGCTCCAGAAGCCATCCGGTGAACCGGGCGCCGAGCGTGGCACCGGAAAACGCACCGGACAGAACGCCGACCAGCGTGATGCCGATCTGGACCGTGGAAAGGAACCGACCGGGATTTTCGGAAAGGCCGAGCGCCATGGTGGCGCCCATGCTGCCTTGCGCGGCAAGCACCTTGAGCCTCGCCGGTCTGGAGGAGACAACGGCAAGCTCGGACATGGCAAGCACACCGTTCAATACGGTGAGCAGGACCACGATCATAATTTCAGTAAACAAGTTTAGCTCTTTGGGCTGTTGAACGGCACGTCGCGGTTTTGGCCGCAGCGCCCTTTATGTAAAAGGGCATGACAGACATACCAATCCGGATAATAGGCAATTGTTCCGCCATTGCAATGACAGCAATATAAAAAAGCCATGCCCGGCAGCATTGAAAAATAACTGTCGACGAAAAAATGATCAGGCGAAGGACCGGGGTTGACCCGAAACTTCAAGTGCGATCCGCGGCGACCGATGGAGATTTACGATCCTGGGTGCCTACAAAAGTAGGTGGGCGCCGTGTGTCCAGTCCCACGGGACTGGCCAGGGACAGCTCCCTTTGGATCGAGTATGGCCCCAGGGATTGTGGTTCCTGTCGGGAAGCGCAGAACGCATCCCAGATATAGGACGGATTGGAGGAAACCGCCAGAGGGCGGACAGCGAATTTTGCCGGCGCAGAAAGTCGCCCGATCAATGGGCCGCGGGTTTAGGGCGTGCGAGGAGCTTTTCGGTAATGCCGTTCAGCCGGTCGGCCAGATCGCCGATGACAACAGCCACCATTTCATCCGATTTCGCCTTGTGTTCGGCCATACCGTCACGGTTGTGGGAAAGGGATGCAACTTCACTCTCCAACCTGTCGATCTTGCGGTTGAGTTCGGAAAGCTCGTCCATCACCATGATGCCGGCCATGACGGTGAGCCGCAGATCGCCAATTTCTCCGAACTGGCTCTTGAGATGCCCGACATAACGGTCGAAACGGGTGGCGAGATCGGTCAGGTGGTCTTCCTGCCCCGCTTCGCATGCCATGCGATAGGCCTTGCCGTCGATCATAACAGTGACTTGCGCCATGAAACCGCTCCCTATCGATCCAGCACCGCGCGGATCGTCTCCATGGCGGTTACCAGCCGGCGGGACACCTCGCGATTGACTTCTTCAAGACGGTTGGCGCGAAACTCGGCCTGATCAAGCTCGTGTGCGAGCCTGGCGCGGTCGACATGGACCCGCTTGACCTCATTATCGATCTCGCCCGTCTCCCTTTGCCGCTCGATACGCATATCGATGGCATTTTCGAGATTTGTGATGGCAGCATTCAGCTCCGTCAGCGCAGATTGTACGGTCTTCTCAGCCGACATCGTTTTTTCCAACTCGCACGCTACCGGCCGAATCGTCCGGTTTCAGGCCTTCCCAACAATCACGAGGTTATTACCCGATTTACCATCCCGTCAATCAAACCAGTGCATTGAGGCATTTTGCTCTGTGGATGAACGAAGAAGCGCCGGGCCCCATCGCACGATTTTTGGCGGGACAGCCGATTTTCTAAACGATTTTTATCCTCGGGCGAACCGCAATTGCCCGTGGATTTATTGACTTGCCTGCCTCACCTGCTATGGATCAACCCGCTTTTTGGATAGTTGCGTAAAACTATCTCCTTTCACCCGGAACAGACGGAAAAGCCATGATTTCTCGCGACAAACACAACCGGATGGCCAATGCGATCCGCTTTCTTGCCATGGATGCAGTGGAGAAGGCCAACTCCGGCCATCCCGGACTGCCGATGGGCGCCGCCGATGTCGCCACCGTTCTTTTCACCCGCTACCTGAAATTCGATCCGAAGGCGCCTCTGTGGGCGGACCGCGACCGCTTCGTGCTGTCTGCCGGCCATGGCTCCATGCTGCTTTACTCGCTGCTTTATTTGACGGGCTACGAGGACATGACGATCGACGAGATCAAGCGGTTCCGTCAGTTCGGCTCCAAGACCGCCGGCCATCCCGAATACGGTCACGCCACCGGCATCGAGACCACCACCGGTCCGCTCGGCCAGGGCATTGCCAACGCCGTTGGCATGGCAATCGCCGAACGCAAGCTCGAAGAGGAGTTCGGCTCCGACCTGCAGAGCCACTTCACCTATGTGCTGTGCGGCGACGGCTGCCTCATGGAAGGCATCAGCCACGAAGCCATCGCGCTTGCCGGCCATCTGAAGCTCAACAAGCTCGTTCTGTTCTGGGACGACAACAACATCACCATCGACGGTGAAGTTGGCCTGTCCGACAGCACCGACCAGATCGCCCGCTTCCAGGCCGTTCACTGGAACACTATCCGTGTGGATGGCCATGATCCCGACGCGATTGCTGCCGCCATCGAGGCAGCGCAGAAATCCGACCGCCCGACCTTCATCGCCTGCAAGACCGTCATCGGTTTCGGAGCCCCCAACAAGCAGGGTACCCACAAGGTGCACGGCAACCCGCTCGGCGCCGAAGAAATCGCCGCTGCCCGCAAGAGCCTGAACTGGGAAGCCGAAGCCTTCGTCATTCCGGAAGATGTGCTCGATGCATGGCGCCTCGCCGGCCTGCGCTCCACCAAGACCCGCCAGGACTGGGAAGCCCGCCTCGAAGCCACCGAGACGGCCAAGAAGGCCGAATTCAAGCGCCGTTTCGCCGGCGACCTGCCCGGCAACTTCGACAGCTCCATCGATGCCTTCAAGAAGAAGATCATCGAGAATAACCCGACGGTTGCCACCCGCAAGGCCTCGGAAGATTCGCTCGAAGTCATCAACGGCATCCTGCCGGAAATGGTCGGCGGTTCGGCTGACCTGACGCCGTCCAACAACACCAAGACCAGCCAGATGAAGTCGATCACGCCGACGGACTTCTCCGGCCGTTACCTGCATTACGGCATCCGCGAGCACGGCATGGCTGCGGCCATGAACGGTATCGCTCTTCACGGCGGTCTCATCCCCTATGCCGGTGGCTTCCTGATCTTCTCGGATTATTGCCGTCCGTCGATCCGTCTTGCAGCACTGATGGGCATCCGCGTCGTCCACGTTCTGACGCACGATTCCATCGGCGTCGGTGAAGATGGTCCGACCCACCAGCCGGTCGAGCAGATCGCAGCGTTGCGCGCCATTCCGAACCTGCTCGTCTTCCGCCCGGCGGATGAAACCGAGACGGCGGAATGCTGGCAGCTGGCTCTCGAGCAAAAGCACCGTCCGTCCGCACTGGCGCTTACCCGCCAGAATCTCACGCCTTCGCGCAAGGAATATGAAGAAAAGAACCTGTCCGCTTATGGCGCATACGAACTCGTCTCCGCCAGCGACGCCAAGGTTTCGATCTTCGCTTCCGGTTCGGAAGTCGAAGTGGCGCTGAAAGCTGCTGCGACGCTGAAGGACAAGGGTGTTTCCGCCCGCGTCGTTTCCGTTCCCTGCTTCGAACTCTTCAAGGAACAGCCGGAAACCTATCGCAACGCCATCATCGGCAAGGCTCCGGTCAAGATCGCGGTGGAAGCCGCCATCCGCCAGGGCTGGGATTACTTCATCGGTAATGACGGCGCTTTCGTCGGCATGCACTCCTTTGGAGCCTCTGCGCCGGCGAAGGATCTCTTCAAGCACTTCGGCATCACGGCGGAAGCCGTCGTCGCCGCAGTCGAGGCAAAACTTGCATGAGGGCTCCCAAGGCCCTCACATTCCGCATAGACCAAGCACATATCTTGTTCGGGAGACTGTAAATGACTGTAAAAGTTGCCATTAACGGCTTCGGCCGTATCGGCCGCAACGTTCTGCGCGCCATCGTCGAATCCGGCCGTACCGATATCGAAGTCGTTGCCATCAACGACCTCGGCCCGGTTGAAACCAACGCTCACCTGCTGCGCTACGATTCGATCCACGGCAAGTTCCCGGCTGACGTCAAAGTCGAAGGTGACACCATCATCGTTGGCGGCGGCAAGCCGATCAAGGTCACGGCTGTTCGCGATCCGGCAACCCTGCCGCACAAGGAACTCGGCGTTGACATCGCGCTCGAATGCACGGGCATCTTCACCGCCCGCGACAAGGCTGCCGCTCACCTGACGGCCGGCGCCAAGCGCGTCATCGTTTCGGCACCGGCTGACGGCGCTGACCTGACCGTCGTCTTCGGCGTCAACGACGACCAACTGACGAAGGACCATCTGGTCATTTCCAACGCGTCCTGCACCACCAACTGCCTCGTGCCGGTCGTGAAGGTTCTCGATGACGTCATTGGCATCGATCATGGCTTCATGACGACGATCCACTCCTACACGGGCGACCAGCCGACACTGGACACCATGCACAAGGATCTGTATCGCGCCCGCGCCGCAGCCCTGTCCATGATCCCGACCTCGACGGGCGCGGCCAAGGCCGTTGGCCTCGTTCTGCCGCACCTCAAGGGCAAGCTGGACGGCACGTCGATCCGCGTTCCAACCCCGAACGTTTCGGTAGTCGACTTCAAGTTCATCGCCAAGCGCGACACGACGGTTGAGGAAGTCAACGAAGCGATAAAGTCCGCTTCCAACGGCAAGCTCAAGGGCATCCTCGGCTACACCGAGGAGCCGCTGGTCTCCCGCGACTTCAACCACGACAGCCATTCCTCGATCTTCGCGATCGACCAGACCAAGGTGATGGAAGGCAATTTCGTGCGCGTTCTGTCCTGGTACGACAACGAGTGGGGTTTCTCCAACCGCATGTCGGACACGGCCGTCGCCTTCGCGAAGACCATCTAATTAAAACAGTTTGATGATTGAGGTCCGGCGGGGGCAATCCCGCCGGATTTTTTATTCTCGATTTTCCTCCCCTATGCCGCCAAGTTTTCAATTTCCTGCCTTTGTCTGGTCCATTTTGAAACGGACAAGAGGGACAGGGATAATGGTCGTGCGCAATGCACTTCGGCCCTGCCGTATCTTTCGATACACCCCGCCTTGCGTCGCCTTTCAACGCCACCCAGACAGCGCTGACAGACCGCAACCCGTGGCGCATTGACTGCGGACGTGCAGAGCATTCGTTGCGGCGGCCAGCGCGGTGTGAAAGAGGCGGTGGACGTGGAATCATTTTATCTTCTGTTGCTGGTCGCAACTGTTCTGGTTCTCGTCGCGGCCTTTTCCAGCCTTATCGCCTTCCGTTTCGGCGCGCCGCTGTTGTTGCTCTTCCTTGTTATCGGCCTTGCGGCGGGTGTGGATGGCCTCGGCATCGAGTTCACCAACAATCCGCTGGCCTATATGCTCGGCTCGCTCATACTTGCCGTCATCCTTTTCGACTCCGGCTTCGGCACCTCCCTGCAATCCTTCCGGCTTTCTGCGGCACCCGCCGTCGCCCTCGCAACCGTCGGTGTCATCCTCACATCCGTGTTCTTCGCAGGGGCTGCCGCTCTGCTGCTCGGGCTTTCCTGGCTGGAGGGCCTGCTGCTCGGCGCCATCGTCGCCTCCACGGATGCGGCGGCCGTATTCTTCCTGCTGCGAATCGGCGGCATCCATATCCGTGATCAGGTGCGCTCCACGCTGGAAGTGGAATCCGGCACTAACGATCCGATGGCCATCTTTCTCACCGTGGCGCTGGTCGAGATCATCGCCAAGGGTCAGGGTCTCGCCGGCATCGACAGCGGCTTCCTGCTGCTCTTCGTCGAGGAAATGGGGCTCGGCGTGATTTTCGGCCTGCTCGGCGGCCTCATGATCGCCACCGTCGTCAATCGCTTCGCCGCCGACCGCGGGCTGGCGCCGATCTTCGTGCTGGCGCTGGCGCTGCTCGTTTTCTCCTTCACCGGCGCAATTGGCGGCAGCGGATTTCTCGCGGTCTATGTGGCCGGCATCGTTGCCGGCAACCGCAGGATATTCGCCAAGGAAACCATCCGCCGTTTCCATGAAGGGCTGACCTGGCTTGCCCAGATCATCATGTTCCTGATGCTCGGCCTGCTCGCCACGCCGTCGCAATTTCCGTCAATCGCCATTCCGGCCGTGCTGCTGGCGCTTTTTCTGATCTTTGTTGCCCGCCCGCTCGCGGTGTGGCTCAGCCTGATGCCGTTCAACTATACCCAGCAGGAGACCTCCTTCGTGGCATGGGTCGGCCTGCGTGGCGCGGTTTCCATCCTGCTCGCCATCATGCCCATCCTCGGCGGACTGGACGATGCGCAGATTTATTTCAACGCCGCCTTCATCATCGTTCTTGTATCGCTCCTCGTGCAGGGCTGGACCATCAAGCCGGTGGCAACGAGGCTCGGGCTGATCGTGCCACCGCGCATGGGCGAGGTGGACAAGCTGGAGGTCGATCTTCCCGGCACCGCCAATCACGAGCTGATTTCCTACCGCGTGGCCAAAGGCAGCGCCATCATGCAGGGTGAGCGCATTCCCCGTTGGGCGATGCCATCGCTGGTGGTGCGAGACGGCAAGTCGATCCGTTACCAATATGCCGGGCGGCTGCGCGAAAACGATCTCGTCTATCTGTTTATCGCGCCGAACTACACCCGCCTGATCGACAGACTGTTCGCCAGCGCCTTGCCCGTTGCCGATGACGACGCCGATTTCTTCGGTATCTTTACGATCTCGCCTTCGCGCCCTGCGAAAGAAATGGAGGCTGCCTACGGCCCCGGCCTCATTTCGCCCGCCGAACACGCCATGACCATCGCTGAACTCATCGAGACGCGCCTTGCCGGCAAGGCGGGTTATGCCGACCGGGTGCGCCTCGGCCCCCTCGTTCTCATCGTCCGGGCGCTGGACGAACAAGAAGCAATCACCGGCGTCGGCATCTCGCTGGAACCTGTCGAACCCGCCATCGGCCTGCCGATTTTCATCAGCTTTTCGGACATCCTCCGCCGTGCGCGCACGCATCTGGCACAACGGCGTCAGTTGCGTTCCGCCGATGCCGGCGAGGGCGTTTCCGCACCTGCGAAGACGGTGACAGAAAATGAGGCCTGACCGGCTTGCGTCGGCAATCAGGCATAGTATGGTCCGTCCCGAACTCGCAACAAATCAGGATCGACCCATGCCCGCTTTCAAGACCATCGACGACCTTAACGACATTGCCGGAAAGCGCGTTCTCGTCCGCGTTGATCTCAACGTGCCGGTCGCGGATGGCAAGGTGACGGACGCAACCCGTATCGAACGCGTTGCGCCGACCATTCTGGAACTCTCTTCAAAGGGCGCAAAAGTCATTCTGCTCGCCCATTTCGGCCGCCCGAAGGGCGAACCTGTCGCTGAGATGTCGCTTTCCCAGATTGTCCCCACGGTCGAGGACGTGCTGGATCACGCCATTTCCTTCGCAACGGACTGCATCGGTGCTCCGGCAGCGGATGCGGTCGCGAAAATGAATGATGGCGATATCCTGCTTTTGGAGAACACCCGCTTCCACAAGGGTGAGGAAAAGAACGATCCCGCCTTCGTCGAAGAACTGGCCGCGAATGGCGATATCTATGTGAACGACGCCTTCTCCGCCGCCCACCGTGCCCACGCCTCCACCGAGGGCCTGGCGCGGCATCTGCCCGCTTATGCCGGCCGCACCATGCAGGCCGAGCTTGAGGCGCTGGAAAAAGGCCTCGGTCAGCCCGTTCGCCCGGTCGTCGCCATCGTCGGCGGTGCCAAGGTTTCGAGCAAGATCGATCTCTTGATGAACCTCGTCAAGAAGGTCGATGCCCTCGTCATCGGCGGCGGCATGGCCAACACCTTCCTCGCCGCCCGCGGCACCAATGTCGGCAAGTCGCTCTGCGAGCACGATCTGGCAGAGACCGCAAAGCAGATCATGATCGAGGCGGCGACATCCGGTTGCGCCATCGTCCTGCCGGAAGACGGCGTCGTCGCCCGCGAATTCAAGGCCGGCGCGGCCAATGAAATTGTCGATATCAACGCCATTCCCGCCGACGCCATGGTTCTCGATGTCGGGCCGAAATCGGTTGAAAGCATCAAGGCCTGGATTTCGCGGGCGGAAACGCTGGTCTGGAACGGCCCGCTCGGCGCCTTCGAAATCGAACCCTTCGATGCCGCAACCGTGGCAGCGGCAAAACACGCTGCGGAATGCACCAAGGCCGGCAAGCTCGTTTCCGTTGCCGGTGGCGGCGACACCGTCGCTGCACTCAACCATGCCGGTGTTTCGGACGATTTCACCTATATCTCGACGGCGGGCGGCGCCTTCCTTGAATGGATGGAAGGCAAGGAATTGCCAGGCGTTGCCATCCTGACCGCTGCCAAGTAAACTCATCTCACTTGCCTGACAAAAGGCCGGACAAGCGATGCTTGTCCGGCCTTGTTTTTTGGTAAGTGGCACCGGGAGGAAAAGTTTCAAACGATTGAAATCATTTCAATCGTTTCAATGAGTTAGCGTGCCATTTCCCTGCCCTGGAACTTCTGTTATCGGAAATTTATTGTGCCTTGGGAGAATAGCAAATGACCGAACGTCTCGAAGACATCGCCATCAAAATGGTTGCCGACGGCAAGGGCCTGCTCGCAGCCGATGAATCCACAGGAACGATCAAAAAGCGTTTCGACAGCATCAACCTGGAATCCACCGAGACCGCCCGCCGCGATTATCGCGAAATGCTGTTCCGCTCTGACGACGCCATGAAGAAGTACATCTCCGGCGTCATTCTTTATGAAGAAACCCTTTTCCAGAAGGCTGCCGATGGCACGCCTTTCGTTGATATCATCAAGGCCGCCGGCAGCCTGCCGGGCATCAAGGTGGATATCGGCGCCAAGCCGATGGCTTTCCACCCGCATGAATTCATCACCGAAGGCCTTGATGGCCTTTATGAGCGCCTGCGCAAGTATCATGAGGCCGGCGCGCGTTTCGCCAAGTGGCGCGGCGTCATCACCATCGGTGAGCAGCGTCCGAGCTGGGGCTCGATCAAGGCAAACTCCCAGTCTCTTGCCCGTTATGCTGCCCTCTGCCAGCAGGCCGATATCGTGCCGATTGTTGAGCCGGAAGTGCTGATGGACGGCGAGCCTGGCACGCATGACATCGACCGCTGCGCCGAAGTCACGCAATGGGTTCTCCAGACCGTGTTCGCGGATCTGTTCGATGCCCGTGTGAACCTCGAAGGCATGATCCTCAAGCCGAACATGATCATCGACGGCAAGAACGCTCGCAAGGCGTCCGTCGAGGAAGTGGCGGAAAAGACCGTCAAGGTTCTGAAGGCGACGGTACCAACTGCCGTTCCCGGCATCGCCTTCCTTTCCGGCGGCCAATCCTCCGAAGAGGCTACGGCGCATCTCTCTGCCATGAATGCCGGTTACGACCTGCCCTGGTCGCTGACCTATTCCTACGGCCGCGCTCTTCAGGATACCGCTCTCAAGACCTGGGGCGGCAAATCGGAAAACGTCGCCGCCGGCCAGCGTGCCTTCACGCACCGCGCCGCCATGAACAGCCTTGCCGCCAAGGGCAACTGGAAACAGGAACTCGAAAAGGCAGCCTGAGCCATCGCTCGCAGGCAAATTGTGCAATTGAAGCCGCCCCAGATGGGCGGCTTTTTCTTTACGGCCGCAGAAGCAGCGTCGCCGACCAGATCACAAAGGCGGCAACCGCAATCTTCCAGCAATCGCCTCTTTTCTTGAGGCCCGGCAAGCCCAAAGGCCGGATGATCTGGACCACCATGGCCAGCAGTAAAAAAAGGCCGATCGCCTTCGTCATTTAATGAGCCTTTTCTTTATTTCTGCATCGTCACAGGCTGGACATTTTTAGCGTTCACCAGAAGAGTGCAACTCATTCGGGTAACCCCGTTCAATGGCCTGTCCGACCGTCCGTCCGAACGCATGAGAGTGTCTTCATGAGCAGAAATCTTCTACCCGTATTCGCTCTTTTATCCAGCACTCTGTTTCTTTTTCTCGGCAATGGCCTTCAGGGCCTCATCCTGCCGATGCGTGGCTCGGCGGAAGGTTACTCCAACGAGATTCTGGGCTTCCTCGGTACTTCCTGGGCGGCAGGCTTTGTCATTGGCTGCTTCGTCGCCCCCGCCATCGTGCGCCGCGCGGGGCATGTGCGGGCGTTTGGCTCCTTCGTCGCGCTGGTCTGCCTGACGGTGCTGATGACCGGCCTCGTCGTCGATGACGTCTGGTGGATCACGCTGCGCGCCCTCACCGGCTTCTGCACGGCCGGCACCTCCATGATCATCGAAAGCTGGCTGAACGAACGCGCGACCAATGAGAGCCGCGGCATGATCTTTTCCCTCTATATCGCCATCACCCTGCTTGGCGTCGTGGCGGGGCAGATGATCGTGCCGATGGGCGATGTCAGCAATACCTCGCTGTTCATGATCTGCGGTATCATCTATTGCATCGCCATTCTGCCGGCCACGCTTTCCAAGGCTGCCAGCCCCCAGCCCTTGCAGAAGGTCAAACTGGATCTACCGGCCCTATATCGCAACTCGCCGGTCTCCTTCGTCGGCATCCTGATGATCGGCATCGCCAACGGCGCTTACGGCACGCTCGGTGCCGTCTTCGGCGCAAGGGCGGGGCTCGACCCGACCATGATCGCCATCATGGTTTCCGTCACGATCTTCGTTGGCGCGCTTGCCCAGTTCCCGGCGGGCCGCCTTTCGGACCGGATAGACCGCCGTTACGTCCTTGCCGGACTGGCGGGGTTAGGCGCGGTCGCGGGCCTTGCCGTTGCAGCCGTGCAGCCGCACGAAGTCTATGTGCTCATCCCCATGATCGCCATTTACGGTGCCGCTGCCAACGCGCTCTATCCCATCGCGGTGGCCCATGCCAACGACTTTGCGGCATCGGAAGACTTCGTCAAGGTATCCGGCGGGTTGTTGCTGCTTTACGGCATCGGCACCATCATCGGCCCGACGCTTGGCGGCGCGGTCATGACCTATTCCGGCCCCTATGCGCTCTTCTTCGTGACGGCCGTCGCCCATGTGCTGATAACGGCCTATGCCATCATCAGAAGCCGCCAGCGTGCCGCCCTTTCGACCGCGGAAAAGGACAATTTCTCGACGATGATGCCAACGACGCCCTCGCCGCTGGTAACGCCGGAGAGTATTGCGCTTGACCCGCGCGCGCCGCAATATCCAGGCGACGACGGCGACTATGTGGAAAAAGGAGCAGGCATATGAGCCTCTTTGATGATGATCGTCCGCAGAAACCCCGCGGACATGAAATTGGCAGCGATCTCAGCCTTCTTTCGGTGGACGAGTTGAGCGATCGAATCGAACTTTTGCAGGCGGAAATTGCCAGGCTTGAGGACGAGAAAAAAAGGAAGTCCGCGGGCAGACAGGCGGCGGAGAACCTGTTTCGCTCCTGACCCGGGGCTTTAATAAACTGGGGCAAGACCGGCCGAACGACATGCCGGGAGTGTAAACGCTAACCAGATTAAAGATTCTGGCGCAGTCTTTCGTTTACCATTAACCAAAAATTAAGCTTTCTGAGAGATTACTATACATGTCCAGTTCTTCTGGACCTCAGGCATCTTCTCCATACGGCGAATTGGTCTGATTTTTCTCCCTGTTTTACCTTGAGAGCCGCTTTCGCGGCTCTTTTTTTGCCGGTCGCCGCAATTCGTAAAACTGTGGGTATTAACCCTTCTTTAATAATTGCCTTGCGCATTTCAGGTAAAGATACCATCCTGAAAACACTAAAGGCCGGAACAAAATATCCCGGTCGTCGTTGCCTGACAGTGTGGTGCGTGAGCAGGGATTTAAAGAAAATGTCGGAACAGGTTTTAAATACCATAAGCTTTGCGGGTCGCGCGGCTGCTTCCAACCAGTTCAAGACCCTCTATACTGAAGGCATGACCTTGGTTGAGGAAACGGCAAGCTATCTCGATGGCGCCGGTCGCACTGCCTCAAAGGTTCTGCCGCGTATGGCGTCCGTCCTTTACGCCGCGGAATCGATGCGCCTCACCACCCGCCTGATGCAGATGGCATCCTGGCTGCTTTTGCAGCGGGCTGTCAACAATGGCGAAATGACGCGCGATCAGGTTCTGAGCGAAAAGAACAAGGTGCGGCTCGACAGCTTCAACGTTGACCGCAACGCGCCCGGCTGGAACGACCTGCCGGAATCCTTCCGCGATCTTATCGAGCGGTCGCTGCGCCTCCAGAACCGCGTCGCACTGCTCGACCGCGAAATCTATCGCCCGGCGGAAGCGACCAAGGTGCCAGATAACGAAAACAGCGTACAAGCGCAGCTCAACCTGCTGCGCACGGCTTTCTCGATCAACTGAGAAAAGACGACTATATCCGGACAATTTGAAAAGCAGGCTCACCGGCCTGCTTTTTTGTTTTTCCCGTCACAGTCACGAATACCGCCGCAAAAAGCGGGCAACAAAAAAGCCCGGTAAAACCGGGCTTTTTTAAACGATCCGTCCGCAAGGGATCAGAGGCCGAGGCCGCCGAAACGCTTGTTGAACTTGGAAACGCGACCACCACGGTCCATAAGCTGCTGGTTGCCGCCCGTCCATGCCGGATGGGACTTGGGGTCGATTTCAAGGTTCATGACTGCGCCTTCCGAACCCCAGGTAGAGCGGGTTTCGTATTCGGTGCCATCGGTCATGACGACCTTGATCGTGTGATAAGCGGGATGGATATCAGCCTTCATGACAATCTTCCTGGTTAAGTGACGTGCGGTCCATTTGCCGCAATTGCGTCAACTGAGCCATTTCAATAAATGAAGCCATAGACCAGATGGGCTATGGCTTCCCAATTCGATGCGGAGCCTATACATGAAGGTCGCCCAGATAACAAGAGCCTGCTATCCCCTTGTGAAAGGAGATGGCCGCAAGGGCTGGAATTTTACCGGATGCCGGAAATTCACCCGCTAAAGGCCCAAAAAAGGCACTGAACGAGGAGCATAGAGGACGTGGCAGACATTGACGAGCAGAAAGCGGCGAAACAGAGAAGCCTGAAGCCGCTTCTTGGCCTGTTTCCCTATCTCAGGCGGTATCGTGGCCTGATGGCGGCAGCCCTTTTTGCGCTTGTACTTTCCTCCGCCACAACACTGGCCCTGCCGCTTGCCGTTCGCCGCATCATCGATCACGGTTTCCAGACGCCGGATGGCGGCATGATCAACAGCTATTTCGCCATGCTTCTGGCGATTGCCGTTATCCTCGCGCTCGCCAGCGCCATGCGCTATTATTACGTGATGACCATAGGCGAAAGGGTCGTCGCCGATCTGCGCCGCGATGTCTTTGCCCACCTCACCACGCTGTCACAGCAATTTTTTGATAGCAATCGATCGGGCGAGCTCACTTCGCGGCTGACCGCCGATACGGTGCAGATTCGTTCCGCCTTCGGCTCCTCCGCCTCGGTCGCGTTGCGCAACATCATCATGTGCTGCGGTGCTGTGGCGATGATGATCTATACCAGCCCCGGCCTTTCCGGCCTTGCGCTGCTTGCCATTCCCTTCATCGTTTTTCCACTGATCGCCTTCGGGCGGTCCGTCCGCGCCCGCTCCCGCACCACGCAGGATACATTGGCCAATTCCGCCGCCTATGCTTCGGAAACGATCGCGGCGAGCCGCACCGTGCAGTCCTTCAATGCCGAGGTGCTGGCGAATGCCCGTTACGGCGCCTCCGTGGAAGCCGCCTATCAGGGCGCACGCGCGGCGATCGGCGCGCGCTCCGTCCTGACTGCTGTCGCCATCGCTCTCGTTTTCGGCAGCGTTGTCGGCATTCTCTGGTATGGCGCGCAGAACGTTCTGGCCGGCAGCATGACCGCGGGTACGCTTGGCCAGTTCGTGCTTTATTCCGTCATCGCAGCCAGTGGCCTCGGCCAGCTTTCGGAAGTCTGGGGCGAACTCGCACAGGCGGGCGGCGCGGCCGAAAGGCTTTCCGAGCTTCTGAATGAACGCTCACCCGTTGCAGAGCCCGCAGCCCCCGTCGCCATGCCGCAACCACCGCGGGGCGAGGCGGAGTTCGACAATGTCGATTTCGTCTATCCACTTGCAACAGGGCGGCCGATTATCTCCGGCCTCTCCTTGAAGGTCGCCGCCGGCGAAACCGTCGCCATCGTTGGACCTTCCGGCGCCGGCAAAAGCACGGTCTTTTCGCTGCTGATGCGGTTTTACGATCCGCAGCAGGGCCGCATCACCATCGATGGCGTGGATATCCGCAACGTCAGCCTTGCCGATCTGCGCGCACGGCTCTCCATCGTGCCGCAGGATGTCGCGATCTTCGCCTCCTCCATCCACGATAATATCGCCTTTGGCCGGCCCGAAGCAACACGCGAGGAGGTGCGCGCCGCCGCCATCGCCGCGCAGGCCGACGGCTTCATTGAGCGTCTCGGCGATGGTTACGATACGCAGGTGGGTGAGCGCGGTGTGACGCTGTCGGGCGGCCAGCGGCAGCGCATCGCCATCGCCCGCGCCATTCTGCGGGATGCACCGATCCTGCTGCTTGACGAAGCGACCTCGGCACTCGATGCGGAAAGCGAGACGCTGGTGCAGAAGGCGCTTGATGAGCTGATGAAAACCCGCACCACCATCGTCATCGCCCATCGCCTCGCCACCGTGCTGAAGGCTGACCGCATTCTGGTGATGGATGAAGGCCGTATCATCGAGGAAGGCACGCATCAGAGCCTCATTCGCCAGAACGGCCTTTATGCCCGCCTCGCCCGGCTGCAATTCCAGACCGGACCGGACGAATTGCGCGCCCAGGCCTGATCTGGAGCATTTCCAGCAAAACTGTACTCGGTTTTGGGTCCGGAAATGCGCAAAAGCAATGAGTTAGAGCAATGGAGGTGAAAAGCTATTCACCGGAACTGCTCTAGCCCAGCACTTTGCGTCCCGCAACGCGGCCTGAAAACAGGCAGCCGCCAAGGAATGTGCCCTCCAGCGCGTTGTAACCATGCATACCGCCGCCGCCGAAACCGGCCACCTCACCGGCGGCATGAAGCCCCGGCACCGGTTGACCCGCGGCATCCAGCACCCGCGCCTCAAGGTCGGTATGCAGGCCTCCGAGCGTCTTGCGCGTCAGCACATGCAGGCGCACGGCAATCAACGGCCCCCTGGTCGGATCAAGCAGCCGGTGCGGTTTCGCCGTCCGCATCAGCCGGTCACCGAGATAACGGCGCGCGCCATGGATTGCCGTTACCTGCGCATCCTTGCTGAAGCCGTTTTCAATTTCGCGGTCCCGCGCTTCTATCTGCCGGCGGATGTGATCTATGTTGAGCCGATTACCGCCGATGGCATTCATTCCCGCCACTAACTCCTCCAGCGTGTCGCGAACGACAAAATCCTCGCCCCGCTCCATGAAAGCCCGCACCGGCCCCGGTGGTTCCTTGCCTAGCCGCTTCAACAACAGCCGCATATCCTTGCCCGTCAGATCAGGATTTTGCTCGGAGCCTGAAAGCGCGAATTCCTTCTTGATGATCGCCTTGGTCAGAATGAACCAGCTGTGGCTGCTGCCACGCTCGCCCAGCATCTTCAGCGTACCGAGCGTATCGAAGCCCGGCATGGCGGGAGCATCGAGCCGGTTGCCATCCGCGTCGCACCAGAAGGATGACGGGCCTGGCAGAATACGGATACCGTGGTTTGGCCAGATCGGATCATGATTCTTCACGCCCTCGGTATAGTGCCACATGCGATCGCGATTGATGACGGCTCCGCCGGCCACCTCGGTGATGCCGATCATGCGGCCATCCACATGGGCAGGCACGCCACAGACCATATTTTCCGGCGGCCTGCCCAATCGCTCCACCGGCCAGTTGCGCCGCACCAGTTCCTGATTACCGCCGATGCCGCCGGAACTGACGATGACCGCGGAGGCAGAAAAACGGAAGTCGCCCTCAGGATTGCGGCTGCTTTTTTGACCACGAAGAACCGAATCAGCGGCGAGCACGACGCCGGAAATTCCAGTGATCCGGCCGTCGGTCGTTTCCAGACGGTCGACCTGATGGCGGAAGCGGAAGGTCGATCGACCGCTTGCCGCCATGTCCTGCGCTTTCTTGACGAACGGCGCCAGCACGCCGGGACCGGTGCCCCATGTGACATGAAAGCGTGGAACGGAATTGCCGTGACCGTCCGCCAAAGAGCCGCCGCGCTCCGCCCAGCCGACCACGGGAAACCAGCGCATGCCCATGCGGTGCAGCCATTCGCGTTTCTCACCGGCGGCAAAATCGAGATAGGCCTGCGCCCAGCGACGCGGCCAATGATCCTCGGGGCGATCGAAACCGGCCGAACCAAACCAGTCCTGCCGGGCAAGATCGAGGCTGTCGCGCACCCGCATCCGGCGCTGCTCGGGACTATCGACGAAAAACAGCCCGCCCAGCGACCAGAATGCCTGGCCTCCGAGATTTTGCTCGCCCTCCTGATCCACAACGCAGACGCTGAAACCACGCTCAGCCGCCTCGGTGGCCGCCACCAGCCCCGCAAGCCCCGCACCGACGACAATCACATCATAGCGTTCCATCAGCCCCTCCCAGATATGACGGAATTACTTTTACGCGAACGTAAATTTACTTTCGCCAGAAGGCAACGGTCACGATACCGGCCGCAATTTAGCGCTCGGTCAGCTTGAGTTCGATGCGGCGGTTCTGCTGGCGCGCTTCCGGTGAGTCACCTTCGGCAATCGGCTGATATTCGCCGAAACCGGCGGCAACCAGCCGGTTCGCCGGTACGCCCTTGGAAATCAGGAATTTCACCACCGATGTCGCGCGGGCAGAAGAAAGCTCCCAATTGTCGCGGTAGCGGCCGGAACCGGTAAGCTGGACATTATCCGTATGGCCATCCACGCGCAGCACCCAGTTGATCTCCGCCGGAATTTCCTTGGCAAGATCGAGCAACGCGGTCGCCAGCTTCGCCATTTCCGCCTGCCCTTCCGGATTGAGGTCGTTACCGCCGGACGGGAACAGCACCTCCGACTGGAAGACGAAACGGTCACCGACGATGCGGATGTTTTCGCGGTCAGAGAGGATTTCCCGCAGCCGCCCGAAGAAGTCCGAGCGATAACGGTTCAGTTCCTGCACGCGCTGCGCCAGCGCGACATTAAGGCGGCGGCCGAGATCGGCGATCTTGACCTGGGACGAGGTATCCTTGGCCTCCGATGCCTGCAGGGCGGCTTCGACGGAAGCGATCTGCGCCCTCAGCGCCGCGATCTGCTGGTTCAGCAATTCGATCTGCGAGGAGGCTCGCGCATTGGCCTGTTTCTGGTTGTCCAGTTCGCCGGTCAGGCTGCCGATCCGGGCATTGGCGCTGGCATTGTTGCCCGAACCCGCATCGAGAAGTGCCTGCAGGCGCGAGCGCTCGTTTTCCGATGACGCAAGTGTGGATTGCAGGCTCGCCAACGCGTCCTCGATATCCTGCTTGTTTCCTTTTTCCATGGCCAGAAGTTCGGTCAATTCGGCAATCTGGCTATTAAGGCGGGTCAGCACCTCGTCCTTGCCGGTAATTTCCCGCGATAGCACGAATTGCGCCAGCACGAAAACCGTCAGCAGAAACATGATGGCCATGAGCAACGTCGACAGCGCATCGACGAAACCCGGCCAATAGTCCACACCCCTGTCGCGGCGGCGATTGCGCGCAAGCGCCATGGCTACTCGCTCCCGTTATCGTGGCGGGGACGTCCGGGGGATTTCGTGTCGCCGTCAATCCGCGCCGACAGACGGTCGAGCGTGCGGCGGAGCGATTTCGACTCTTCCTGCTGCCCCTCGATCCAGTCCCGCAGCATCTGCTGTTCGCTGCGCATGTTCTTGACGAGGCCCTGAATGCCCTCGGCAAGGCTGGTCATCGCCGCCAGCGACCGTTCGGTGCTGACGATGGAGCCCGGCTCCGCGGCACTGAACTCCCTTGGCCCCTCGACCGAGGTATCCGTTACCGACGACAGCCAGTTTTCGAGCTGGGTGTAAAAACGGTTCTGCGCACGGCCGGCCTGAAGATCGAGAAAACCGAGAATCAGCGAACCCGACAGACCGAGCAGCGAGGAGGAGAAGGCCGTTCCCATGCCCGCCAGCGGCGCGGTGAGACCGGCCTTGAGCGAGCTCAGAATATCGTTGCTGTCACCCGCGCTAGGATCAAGCGACTGGATGACATTGCTGATGGCGCCGATGGTGCCGATCAGGCCCCAGAAGGTGCCGAGCAGGCCGAGAAACACCAGCAGGCCAACGAGATAACGCGATGTGTCACGCGATTCATCAAGGCGTGTCGCAATGGAATCGAGGATCGTCCGCTGCGTGACGCCGGAAAGCCGGACTTCGCCGCGCTTACCGATCAGCGTGCTCATCGGCGCCAGCAGTTTTGGTGCACGGCCGACCTTTTCGACGCTGCCGGCGGCGCGGAAGGCGTTGAACCAGCGGACTTCCGAACGCAGGCTCATGGTCTGCGTAAAGACAAGGATGATGCCGATGACGAGCACGCCAAGAATGAAGCCGTTGAGCCCCGGATTGGTCATGAAGGCGGTGTGCGCCTGCCGATAGAGAATGGCCGCAAGAAAGCCGACGAGGATCAGGAACAGAACCATCGTCCAGAGAAAGGGTGTGGGGCTGGACAGCTTGTGGCTGTATTGCCGCGTGGTCACCGGTTTCTCGACACCAAGATCGAGCAGCTCCGAATCCGCCATAACGTTCGCATTCCCTCTGGTCACGTATCAAGCGGAAGCTATTTGAAAATTGCGACGATTTGAAGCGAAAAGCCGGTCTTTCGTCACAGGCATTTTAGGAAAATGAATGAGTACCCGGCAACGGAAAACGAAAACGCCCGGCGAAAATTCACCGGGCGTCTAAAACTTGCTGAAAACGGCAGGTTATCTGCCGAAAATGCATCAGCGACCCGGTATCGGGCGATTGGCGACCTCGACGAGTGCCTTGTGGATATATTCGTTACCTGCAGCGACGCTGCCGGTGCCGAAGATATCCGTACCGCCCTTGGCGTCGGACGCGAAGCCGCCGGCTTCACGAATCAGCACCAGACCTGCGGCGACGTCCCAGGGCGAAAGGTCTGCTTCCCAGTAACCGTCGAAACGGCCGGCCGCGACATAAGCGAGATCGAGCGACGCTGCGCCCATTCGGCGGATGCCGGCCGCTTCGCCCATGACATGGCGAAGCTCGACCAGGAACTTGCCGTGATTGCCACGGCCAAGATGCGGTACACCGCAGCCAATGACGCAATCGGTCAGCGCCTTGCGTGCGGCAACGCGGATACGACGATCGTTGAGGAACGCGCCGCCGCCGCGCTCGGCGGTGTAGAGTTCGTCGGTGGCCGGGTTAAAGATCACGCCAGCGACAATTTCGCCGTTCCGCTCCAGCGCGATCGAAACCGCGAAATGCGGAATGCCGTGCAGGAAATTGGTCGTGCCATCAAGCGGATCGACGATCCAGCGATGTGCGCCGTCGGTGCCCTTTTCCTCGCCGCCTTCCTCGCCCAGAAAGTCGTAGGTCGGGCGGGCCTTCATCAGTTCCTCGCGCACGATCTTTTCGGCCTTGAGGTCTGCCTGAGAAACGAAGTCGCTCGGTCCCTTGACCGAAACCTGAAGGTTCTGCACTTCACCGAAGTCACGCGACAAAGACTTACCCGCCTTGATGGCGGCCTGAACCATGACATTGAGAAGGGCTGAACGGGCCATCGATGTTGTTTCCTGGAAAGCTTGCGAACCGCCCGAAGCGCAACGGGCAGGCACGTCATTATTTTCTTGAATTGAAAGTTTGCGGTTCAAGACCACAAAACGCGCGGAAATTCAAGGTAAAAAGCCCGAATGAGAATGTCGGCGGCAAAGGAAAGGCGACGGCATCACGTCGGGCGGAAGCGATTTGCCGCTTCGATCGCCTTTTTCTGCTGCTCGTCGGTGATGCCGAGATAGAAATCCTCCAGCCTCGGATCCTTCAAACCGGCGCGGCGGGAAAGCACATACCACTTGGCCGCCTCCACCGGATCCGGCCGGGTGCCGAGCGCCTGAACGTAAAGATGTGCCACCTTGTTCTGCGCCACGACATTGCCGCGCTGCGCCGCACCGTAAAGCCAGCGAAAACCCTCATCCAGATTACGCTCACCGCCGAAACCATTGACCAACCAGACGCCGAGATCGACCTGCGCCGTATCGTAACCCGCCTTTGCCGCCCGCATCAGCCAGTCCCGCGCCTTGGCCTTTTTGTCAGTCGGCACATCCTTGACCGACCAGTAGATCTGCGACACCGCATATTGCGCGTCGGCAATGCCCTGCTCGGCGGATTTTTCATAAAACGGCAAGGCCATCAAGAGCCCCTTGGCGCCGGGATTTTCCGACACCAGAATCTGGCCCCAGTTGAACTGCGCAGAGGCATTTCCGGCTTCCGCCGCACGCCGCATGAAATCGTCGGCCTTCGCCTTGTCGCGGGTAACGAACTTTCCTTCCATCAGGATCAGCGCGAATTTGAACATGGCGACGGGATCGCCGCCCTCAGCGGCCTGCTGATACCAGAAAGCGGCAGTCTTTTCGTCGCGGGCGATACCGAGGCCACGCGACATCATTTCCGCCACCAGAGTCTGTGCGGACGCATCACCGCTCTGCGCGCGGGTCAGCGCCTTGTCGAGCGCCTGGACATATTCACCGCGCTGGAAATGGCCATAGGCTTCGTCCACCCGGCCTTTGAATTCCTTTTCCGGCGGCAGAGCCGGCAGATCCGCGCCCATGCGCTGATAAACGTTGACGCCGGAAGACGGTTCAAGATCCTTCTGCTCTTCCGATTGCACCCGGCCCTGTCGGGTAGGCTGGGCCTCATTTTCCAGCTGGCGGGACATGGCATTGCTTTCGCTCTGCGGTCCCGATTGGGCAAAGGCGACACCCGCTGGCGCGCCGAAAGCGAGCGCCAACAGCGAAACGGAAAGGCAGAGAGGAACCGAGCGCATGAACATCGCCTGTATCAACCGCCAAACCGTGGCGCTTTTTCGTCAAGCAAAGCGTTGATTTCGGAAACGGCCTGGGCAGCGCCGGATGCATTGTCAAAAACGCCGCTGCGCATTGCCACGAATTCCACGCCGGTTTCGGAAACGGCAACCACTGACGACGTATCCGTGCCGCCCATAACGATGGCCGGGATTTCAATCATCGACGCCCACCACTCGCCGAGCGCCAGATTTTTGGGATGCGCCTCCGGCTTGATGTCGCCTTCCAGCTTTCCAAAAAAGACGTAGTCTGGATTGGACTCACCCATTTCCAGCGCCTTGTGGCGATCATCGGCATTGCCGCCGCCGACGATCAGCTTCGGCGTGAAGTTTTCCACCGCCTCAGCAAGCGCCTCGGCATTGCCCCCCACATGCAGGCCATCGGCCTTCACCCGGCTAGCCGTGCGGCTGTCGCCGGCGATGAGGGCGGCCGCACCGGCGGCCTGGACGATCGGCACAATCAATTCGGCCCATTTCTGGAAAGCGGCGTCATCCAGACCGTATTGCGGAATGATGACCGAAGCGACATCGCCGCCCCGCAATGCGTCTTCCACCTCTGTCACCTGCTTTTGCGCATCGTCCCTTTGCGGAACGATCAGGACAAGGCGGCAACGGTCTTCAACAATGCTCATCGTTTCGTCCATTTCAGGCAGAGGACGCTTATGGCGCGATCTGCACTCGTTTTCATATGACAAATCCGATAAACCGGACCGGCGAAAGGATCAACCATACATCCATGCTGACCGATTTTCATTTTTATCTCGTCGCCATCCCCGCAGTTGTGCTTGTCGGCCTTTCCAAGGGGGGGCTTGGCGGCGCACTGGCGCTGATGGGCGTGCCGCTGATGGCGCTTGCCGTTTCGCCTGTACAGGCGGCGGCGATCTTCCTGCCGATCCTGATCGTCATGGATCTTGTGGCTCTCTGGGCGTGGCGAGGGCACAATCACCGCGAAACGCTGCTCATCATGCTGCCCGGCGCCATCGCCGGCATCGCGCTCGGCTGGGCGACATCCAGCCTCATTTCCGCAAACGCCATGCGACTCGTCGTCGCCTCGGTCACGATCCTGTTCGTACTGCGTTATTTTTATGAGAGCTTCAAAAGTCGAAGAGGCCAGGAAATCCCGGCCAAACCGCAAAGACCGGCCGCCGCGACGCTCTGGTCGAGCCTCTCGGGTTACGCAAGCTTCGTCGCCCATGCGGGCGGTCCGCCTTTCCAGATCTACGTTCTGCCGCTGAAGCTCGATCCAAAGACCTATACCGGCATGAGTGTGCGTTTCTTCGCCATCATGAACGCGATCAAGCTCATCCCCTATTTCGCGCTCGGCGCGCTCGACGCCACGAACCTCAAGACCTCGGCCAGCCTGCTACCGGTGGCCATGCTGGCGACGCTCGCCGGTGCAAGGGTGGTGAAATATCTGAAACCGGCCGTGTTCTACCCGTTAATGTATTCCATGGCGCTGATTGCAGCGCTGAAACTCCTGTGGGACGGGCTGCCGTTCTAAATCCGGCAATAAAAAGCTCTGGCAGCAGGTTTTCGCCGCCAGAGCTCAAAAGGCTCAGACCGCCGGCCCTTCATTTGTCGAGGGCCGGCGATCTGGCATAAATCAATGTCTCGTTGAGGCCTTGAGCCTCTGCAGCTCATCCTTCAGGCGCAGTTTTCGACGTTTAAGGTCCGCGATCTCTTTGTCGTCAGACGACGGGGAAGCAAGAATACTCTCGAGCTCCTCCTCCAGAGCACCGTGTTTCTTTTCGAGCGATGCAATATGAGCCTGAATGGTCATGCGGCACGTCCTTCCTTTTTGAACCTACCTCCAGCTCTCCATCGCTGGAGTTTCAGGTTTACGACGGCAATGTGACATGGATCGCGCCGCTTGTCGAAGGCGAAATGAAGGCAATATGTGGGCAATTTGGTCGCAACGGATAACTTCCCGTTACCGCGATTTGATGATAGAGGCTCGTGAACGATCACATACGCGCCGGAGCTGATCCGGCGGCATAAAATGGGGATGACGAGATGCCCGATCAGGACCAGGCGGACATCAGGCTCACGCTGGCGCGGCTGCGCCAGGAGCATGAGGATTATGACGCGGCGATCAACGCGATGATCCAGACCAGCTGCGATGCGTTGAGAATACAGCGCATGAAAAAGAAGAAGCTGGCCGTCAAGGATAAGATGACCCAGATCGAAGATCAGGTCATTCCCGATATCATCGCCTGAGCCGGAGAGATTACGTGACAGCAGAAACGCCCCCCGTCGCCATCATCATGGGCAGCCAGTCCGACTGGGAAACCATGAAGAACGCCGCCGATACGCTGGATGCGCTCGACGTTGAGTATGAAGCCCGCATTATTTCCGCCCACCGCACTCCGGACCGGCTTTATGACTTTGCCAATGGCGCAAAGGACGAGGGTTTCAAGGTCATCATCGCCGGTGCGGGCGGTGCCGCCCATCTGCCCGGCATGACGGCCGCCATGACGCCGCTTCCTGTTTTCGGGGTTCCGGTGCAGTCGAAGACCATGTCCGGTCAGGACAGCCTCTATTCCATCGTGCAGATGCCCGCCGGCATTCCCGTCGGCACGCTCGCTATCGGCAAGGCCGGCGCCATCAATGCCGCCCTTCTGGCTGCTGCGGTCCTGGCGCTCAGCGACGAGGATCTTGCCGACCGGCTGGATGCCTGGCGTGCCCGCCAGTCGGCAGCCGTCGCGGAATATCCGATGGACAGCGCCCAGTGACGAAAAACGAGATGGCAAAGGCGAATAATCTGACCATCGGCATCATCGGCGGCGGGCAGCTTGGCCGGATGCTAGCCATGGCTGCGGCCCGCCTCAACCACCGCACCATAGTGCTGGAGCCGCAGGCCGATTGTCCGGCCGCGCAGGTTTGCAACGACCAGATCGTTGCAGAATATGACGACGAAAAGGCGCTTGCCGAACTCGCAAGCCGCTGCGATGTCGTGACCTACGAATTCGAAAACGTGCCTGTCGCAGCCGCCGAAAAACTCAGCGCCTCCGTGCCCGTCTACCCGCCGGCGCAGGCGCTCAGCGCCTCGCAGGACCGATTGACGGAAAAACGCTTCCTCAATGGTTGCGGCATTCCGACCGCCGATTTTCGCGCCGTGGATAGCCAGGACGCGCTGGAAGCTGCCTTGACCGCCTTTGGCGGCAAGGGTGTGCTGAAAACCCGCCGTATGGGTTATGACGGCAAGGGCCAGCGTGTCTTCCGGGGCGGCGAAGACCTCACAGGCAGCTTTGCGGCGCTCGGCGGCGTGCCGCTGATCCTCGAAAGCTTCGTCGCCTTCGAGCGTGAAGTTTCGATCATCGCCGCCCGTTTCCAGGACGGCACCGTCACCTGTTACGATCCAGCCGAGAACGTCCATCTGAACGGCATTCTGCACACATCGACGGTGCCGGCAGCACTTTCCGATGCCGCAAAGGCTGTCGCCGTGCGATCGGCCGAAAAGCTTCTCGCCGCGCTCGAGTATGTCGGCGTCATCGGTATCGAATTTTTCGTTCTGCCAGATGGTTCTCTGGTTGCCAATGAAATGGCGCCGCGTGTCCACAATACCGGCCACTGGACGGAAGCGGCTTGTGCGATCTCGCAGTTCGAGCAGCATATCCGGGCCGTGTCGGACCTTGCCCCTGGCAGCACGGATCGCCATTCCGATTGTGTGATGACCAATCTGATCGGGGATGACATCAACGACGTGCCCGCATGGCTGTCGAAAAAAGACTGTCTCGTGCATCTCTATGGCAAGACCGAAGCAAGGCCTGGCCGCAAGATGGGCCATGTGACCGAGCTTCTGCACACAGGAAAGGCCTAGTCTTTTAGGGCAAAGGCACGGCCAAGTGTTGACAGGCAGGGCTCAAACAGGTATCTGCCTGCCAACCGAAAAGAGCGCGCCCCGTTGCGCGCTTTTGATTGTTTGAATAGCACGGCAAAAGCCATGCAAAACTGCGGACCAGTAAAATGAAAATCAAGAATTCGCTTAAAGCGCTTAAGGCCCGTCATCGCGATAACCGCCTGGTTCGCCGCAAGGGCCGCGTCTACATCATCAACAAGCAGAACCCGCGTTTCAAGGCTCGTCAGGGCTGATTGATCGCGACTGCGGTTCGCGATTGAACGCGCGGATCACTTTGTTGATAGTGCAGAAGTTTGCATTTGATATTGGGCGCAGCCGGGTTAAGCTTTAACTCATGCGCCCAAATCATTTTTGCACGACTATTCTTCTTGCTCAGGGTTTCCTGTTTGCCGGCCTCCTGATTCCCGGAATGGCCGCTCTTGGTCATGCGGCGGACGGACAGCAGCGTGCTGCGGCAGAAGCCGCGCCTTCCCCCGCCAGAACCATCGACACTCTTTTCGCATCGCTGAAGAAAGAGCGCAACGCGGTCAAGGCGCGCAGCATCGCCAACCAGATCGCCGCCGAATGGAATGATTCCGGCAGTGCGACGGTCAATCTCCTGATGCAATGGGCAGGTGAAGCGGCGGACGAAAAGCGTAACGCGGCCGCCTATGATTTTCTCGACCAGGTGATTTTGCTCGACCCCAACTATGTGCAGGCCCCCTATCGCCGCGCTATGGTGCATTTCGCCGATGGCGATACCCGCAAGGCGATGGCGGACATCAACCTGACCCTGGAGAAGGAACCGCGCTATTTCCCGGCGCTGGCAAGCCTTGCCAACATCCTCGAAGCCTCAGACCGCGACGATCTGGCACTGAAGGCCTGGGAACAATATCTGACGGTTTACCCCGCAGACAAGGACGCCCGCAAGGAAGCCGTCGACCTCTCGGAGAAACTGGCGGGTACGCGCGGCTGAATCTGATAAAAGCACAAACAAAAATCGCCGCAAAAGCGGCGATTTTTCATTGAGGCGTTCTCAGCCGATCATTCCATGCCGAGCGCGGCCATATAGGTCTGAAGAATGGTTTCTTCCTCGATGCGCTCATTGGCATCCTTCTTGCGCAGGCGGATGATGGTGCGGATCGCCTTGGTGTCGTAACCACGGCCCTTCGCCTCGCCCATGACATCCTTGATATCACCCTGAATGGCAGCCTTTTCTTCTTCGAGGCGCTCGACGCGCTCGATGAACTGGCGCAGTTCTGCGGCGGCGACGGTTTCGGTGGTGCTTGTTTCGTCCATCATATCATCCTTTATTGGCGGCCCGCATCTGAGCCCTGTTCATTATATCCGGGCGAAGTCCTCGCCGGTCGCTGCCAGCGGGCAACAAAATTCCGGCCTGTGAACTGCCCATTGAAAGGCGTCCCGTCAAGTCGTTTCCGTCGATCGGCAGCTATTCCTTGGGCCGGTTCTGCTCAAAGGCGGTTTTCTGGGCATCACTTGCCTCCGCCTGATATTTCTCTTTCCAATCCTCATAGGGCATGCCGTAGACGATTTCCCGGGATTGATCCTTGCTGAGCGGAACGCCGGCTTCCTCGGCTGCCTCCCGATACCAGTTGGAAAGACAATTGCGGCAGAAGCCCGCGAGATTCATCAGGTCGATGTTCTGCACATCGTGACGTTCACGAAGATGCTGGACGAGGCGGCGGAAGGCGGCGGCCTCGAACTCTATCTGACTGTTGTCGTTCTCATTCGTCATGGCAAAACTCCAGGCTCAATAGGGGCCGGTGCGAGAGGCGAACAGCTGATATTCATGCAGGACGGGATCGTCATTCATTGCGGCGAAAATGGGAGCGAGCCGGTCCGACCATTCGGCGATCCCCTTCTCATCCGCGATCAGATCCTGCCGAACCTCCAGAAGCGCATGCGGTATGCCTTTCATCATGCAATGCCGATACATGGTGTCGCCTTTGAGCGCGCCGTCATAGGGTTCATTGTCGCCAACGAGGATGTCGCCGGTGGCGCGCAGATGGGCCAGAAGTGGATCGACCGCACGGTGATCAGTATCCCACAGGACCGCCGCATGCCATGGCCGCGGCGTTTCTTTCCAGAACGGCGTATAGGAATGCAGCGACAGGACGAGCGGCGCTTCTTCCGATGCTTCGGCAACACCGGTCAGCACGCGGTCCACGGCATTGTGATAGGGCCGATGAAAAACCTCGATCCGCCTTTGCCATTCCTCATCCGCAATCGGATGATTACCGGGGATGATTGCCCCGTCCGAAATCTTCATGATGAGGGTCGGATCATCCTCGCCGCGATTCGGATCGATCAGCAGCCGTGAGAACCGCCCGAGCACGGCCGGCACGCCAAGGCGCGCAGCCAGCGAGCACGTCAGCCCTTCTATCCCGATATCAAATGCGATATGGCGGTGAAAAGCGGTTTGCGGAAGGCCAAGATTGCCGTAGTGTGCCGGCAGGAGGTTCATGGCATGGTCCGCCAGAAGAACCATGCCTTTGTCATAATCGCCTTCTATGATTTCATAGGGTATGAAGTCGTTCATCGATGATTTTCTGGGGCAGGATTAAGGAGAGAAACTTGATGGCATGGCTTGAGGCCGGGCGCAAGTTCAGGCGGAAGAACAGCCATCTACCTTATCGCACTCACGATCCCACGAACAATATAATCGATTAAACTCGCGTTGACTTTCTTTGGCGGCCACGCCAAGAAGTGTGTTCATTATAACCATGGAATCCGGATGGAAGCCGTGACTCAGTCATCTCTCGCTCTTCCTCGCCACTTCAGGCATATCGCCCGTCTTTTCTCCGCAGCGGCATTGTTTCTGACCCCGTTCATTATCGTGGAGTCCGCGCATGCGGATTTCCGCGTGTGCAACAGCACGCAGAATCTCGTCGGGGTCGCAATCGGCTACCGCGCGCAGGATGGCTGGGTCAGCGAAGGCTGGTGGCAGGTTCCCTCCTCGACCTGCGCAACGCTGATCGAGGGTGAGCTGCAGTCACGTTATTATTATCTTTATGCCGAAGATGCCGCCCATGGCGGCCGCTGGACCGGTGACGTCAACATGTGCGTGGCGGAAAACGAGTTCAAGATCAACGGCGTGGACGATTGTTTTGCCCGCAGCTTCCAGAGAATGGGTTTCAAGGAATATGACACGGGTAGACAGGGCAGCTGGATGGTCCAGCTTTCCGATACGCCAGGCACACAGGGAAATCAAAACTGATGAAGCGTAACCGCAAAGTCAAAATTCTTGCAACTCTCGGCCCGGCCTCTTCCGAAGAGGCCATGATCGAAAAGCTGCATCTTGCTGGCGCTGATCTTTTCCGGATCAACATGAGCCATGCGAGCCACGACGTGATGCGGACGCTCATTCAGCGCATCCGCTCTGTCGAAAGCCGCAACGGCCGTCCCATCGGCATTCTGGCCGACCTGCAGGGTCCCAAGCTGCGCGTCGGAAAATTCGCCGAGACGAAGGTCGATCTGGTTCCGGGCCAGACCTTCACGCTTGATAACAACGACACCCCCGGCGACAACACCCGCGTTTTCCTGCCGCATCCTGAAATTCTCGAGGCGGTCAAGCCCGGCCACCGCCTGCTGATCGATGACGGCAAGCTGCATCTGCGCGCTGAAAAGAGCGACGGCAAGAGCATCGTCACCACGGTCGTTTCCGGCACCCGGATTTCCGACCGCAAGGGCATCAGCCTGCCCGACACCCTGCTCGGCGTCGGCGTTCTGACCGACAAGGACCGCGTCGACCTCGATGCCGTTCTCGAGACCAACGAAGTGGACTGGGTTGCTCTTTCCTTCGTTCAGCGCCCTGAAGACCTGGCAGAAGTGCGCAAGATTTCCCGCGGCCGCGTTGGCCTGATGTCCAAGATCGAAAAGCCGCAGGCTGTTGAACGCATCGAGGAAATCATCGAGCTTTCCGATGCATTGATGGTTGCGCGCGGCGATCTTGGCGTGGAAATGCCGTTGGAAGCCGTTCCGGGCATCCAGAAGCAGCTGACCCGTGCCTGCCGGCGCGCCGGCAAACCCGTCGTCGTTGCCACCCAGATGCTGGAATCGATGATAACAGCACCGGTTCCGACCCGCGCGGAAGTATCGGACGTTGCAACGGCCGTATTCGAAGGCGCCGACGCCATCATGCTCTCGGCTGAGTCCGCTTCCGGCGATTATCCGATCGAAGCCGTATCGACCATGGCGTCTATCGCCAGCACGGTGGAACAGGACCCCTATTATTCCAACATCATCTACGCGCAGCGTCCGCAGCCGGAAGCAACCGGTGCCGACGCCATTTCGCTTGCCGCCCGCCAGATCGCTGAAACGCTGAAGCTTGCGGCGATCGTCACCTATACGTCCTCGGGCACGACCGGCCTGCGCGCCGCGCGCGAGCGGCCGCAGGTGCCGATCATTGCGCTGTCGCCGATCATCCAGACCGCACGCCGCCTGTCGGTCGTCTGGGGCCTGCACTGCGTCGTCACCGGCGATGCCAGCGATCTGGACGACATGGTGAACCGCGCTTGTCGTATCGTTGTTTCCGAAGGTTTCGGCAAGCCCGGTGATCGCATCATCATTTCCGCCGGCGTACCGCTCGGCACCCCCGGCGCAACCAACATGGTGCGCATCGCCTATATCGGCTCGGACGGCCAGAGCGGCGTCTGATAGACAAATACCAAGCAATAAAAAACCCGCCGTCACCGGCGGGTTTTTTATTGGCCTTTCGGCCGTCTGATAAAACTGGCTCAGTGCATCTTCACCGGCGTGCTGAAGCGGCTGGATTCGATCGCCACGGCACCCGGTTTGAAGCTCGCCGAGGTCGCCGAAGCCGACATCTCCTTGCTGAGCATACGGTTGGCGACAACGCGTGGCGCCTTTACCGAGCGTCCGGTCGTGCCCTTGTTCTGGTTGAGCGCCCAATCCGAAATAAGATCCTGCGTCAGGCGTCCACCGCCCACCATGGCCTGCTCGGAAACGACTGCATCCTGCTTGCTCGGGCGCGAACCCTTGGTTGGAAGGCCGGCGCTGAGGCCACCATTGATGGCGGGCTTCAGATCGAAAGCATCCCCAAAACCAGGCTGCGGCGCGGCCTTGGCCGTTTCGGCTGGCGCGACGGTAACCTTGTGATTGACGGCAGCAGGGAATGGGGCCGCCGTCGGCATGGCCGCGGACTGGACCTGCGACCGGGCAGCCTGACCGCTCTGTTCGAGAGCCGCAACCACGGTCGGCGAAAGCGTATCCCGCTGCGCCTCGGCCAGATCGTCTTCGCCTTCCTGATCAGTTTTTGCCGCCGCCAGCAGGGCTTCCGCCACGGCCGGACGATTGGCCGGAACCGGGATAGAAGCGAGTTCGCCGGTAGCAGCCGGTGTCGCACCATCGGCGGAAGCCGTCAGGATCGATCCTTCCGCGTCACCCTTCATGCCGCGCGGGCCGAGAAGGGTGGGCACGGGCACCGAAACCTCAGCCAGATCGGCAAATTGCTGGCGCTCAGCCGGAGCTGACGTCGGCGTCGGCATGGTCGCCGCCTGTAGTGCATCCTGCGCGGCATTGCGGGCCGGAGAATAGAGCGCGGTCGCAAGGCCGGCATTGGCAGGCGGCTGGTTGCCGAATGCTGGACGAGCCATCGGCAGCGGCGCATCGTTCACGCCGGGAAGGGCCTGCGCCGAAGCAACAGCGATGGCGGGTTCAGGCTCGGGAGCCGCCTGCTGCGGAGCCGGGCGAGCGACAGCCGGGCGCTCTGCGGGCTCCGGCGCTGCGATGCTATCGGGATCTTCATCCTCGTCACCACCACCAAAGAGGGCCTGCAACAGGGTCTTACGCTTGCCGCCACCACCGGAGGAAGCAGGGCCGGAGCCGGCGCTGGAAGCAACCTGAATTGAGGAAGAGCTAACGCGCTTCTTGTAATCGGCGAGCGCCTGCTCGTAACCGGGCAGCGGCTTACCGTCAGAGGGCACATGCAGTGTATTGCCCTTCGGGAAGATGCGCACGAGTTCCTGACGGCTCATGCGTGGCCAGGCACGAACGCCGCCGACATCCATATGCACGAAGGGAGAACCGGAGGTCGGATAAAAGCCAACGCCGCCGATCTGCATCTGCATGCCGATTTCACGCAGGGTGGCGAGCTTTACGCCGGGGATGTAAAAATCCATGGCCTTGCCAAGCATATGCTGGCTTTTTTCCGCGACACCCTTGGTGCGCGTGCGCAGCAGGCCATTGGTCTCAGGCGAACGGAAGGCCGAAACGACATTGATATAATCGGTCGCGCCGCTGCGGCGATAGACTTCCCAGACAAGATCGAAAAGTCGCGGGTCCATCCGCGTCGGCTGGTTGCGGCGCCAGTCACGCAGGAAACGGTTCAGTTCCTGCAGGCCCTTCTGGTCGTATTTGCCATTGCGCTTGAAGGTGATGACCGCCTTCTCGCGTGTATGGATGTAATACAGTTTGAGGCTTCGCGTCTCGGCGGCGGCTTCCGTCGCCGAAACACCTACGAAAGGCATAGCGGCGAGCATCAGGCAGGCAAAGGTGACAGCGCGTGCCGACAGCTTCGTGCATATATCCTTGATCAAGCCGCGCGCGATCTTTGTCGAAAGCGCGTTATTCCGATGCAGATATGGCAATTCGATCCCCGCCTGGAAGACAATTTCTGTCACATTGCCTCAAATGAACGTCAAATACGGTGACACGATGGCAAAATTACCACACACATGCAACCTTCCTCTACATAGTGAATCAGCCACTAACAAGAGGTTTATAGACGGTAAGCGGATATCCTTGCTCAGAAGTTAACGAATTTCACGATCTGCCCTGGAATAAACGGTTTGGACTCTCATGCGACGTCTCGAAGCGGATCATCCGGATCGATGCCATAATCTTTCAGCTTGCGATAAAGCGTAGAGCGGCCGATGCCGAGCTTTCTCGCGACCTGGCTCATCTGACCGCGATAAAAACGCAGGGCGAAACGGATGAGCTCCTCCTCGATCTCTGCCAGTTTCCGGATATTGCCCGAATCGTCCGTGCTGGAGATCAGGTTTCCGCCACGATAGATCGTGGTGGAGATATCCGACGGCTCCTCGATAACAGCATGGCTTTCGGCAGCCGGCGGCGGTGAATAGGCCGCAAGCTTCAACGACGATCCGGATGGTGAGCGGATAATATCGTCCCCATCATCACCGTTCGAAAATTCCGGCAGCTGCAGCGCGATCTGCGGAAAATCGGAATCCGACAGTTCCGAACCCTGCGACAGAACCACGGCACGGAAAACGGCGTTTTCCAGCTGGCGGATATTGCCGGGCCAGTCATAGGCCGTCAGCAGCGCCAGCGCACTGGCATCGAGGCCGACGGGATTGGGCAGTTTCTGCTCCGCCGAAAAGCGTTCAGCGAAAACCCGCGCCAGATGGGGAATATCTTCCTTGCGCCGGCGCAGCGCCGGAATGGTGATCGGAAAGACGTTGAGGCGATAATAGAGGTCCTCGCGGAAGCGGCCTTCCTTTACCTCTTCGATAAGGTTCTTGTTGGTGGCCGAAATCAGCCGCACATTGACCTTCTGCACCCGCGCGGAGCCGACGGTTTCGATTTCGCCCTGCTGCACGGCGCGCAGCAGCTTCACCTGTACGTCGAGCGGCAGATCGCCGATTTCATCGAGGAACAGCGTGCCGCCATCCGCCTCCATGAATTTGCCGACATGTTTTTCCGTCGCACCCGTGAAGGCGCCCTTCTCGTGGCCGAAGAGGATGCTTTCCACGAGATTATGGGGGATGGCACCGCAATTGACTGTTATGAACGGCTTGTTCGCCCGGTCGCCGCCCGACTGGATGGCACGGGCGACCATTTCCTTGCCGACACCAGATTCGCCTTCCAGCACCACGGGAATGCTGGACTGGGCGGCGCGCTGCGCCAGTTCGATGACCCTCAGCATTGCGGGGCTTGCGGAAACGATATCGGTAAAATTCACTGCATTGCTCCGTCCGCGCCTGCCCGTGCGGGCCTTTGCCTCTTTCCTGTCGAGCTTGAGCGCATTGGAGATGGCGGCGCCGATCCTTTCCGGCGAAACCGGCTTCACGACGAAATCGAAAGCGCCGGCGCGCATGGCCTGCACAACGGTGTCGATGCCGCCCTGTCCGGTTTGTACGATGACCGGAACATCCGTGCCGAGTTCGCCTACAGCTTTCAGAAAGGCAAGCCCGTCCATCTCCGGCATCATCAGATCGAGGACAATGACATTGATCTCGCCGCTATATTGCTTGAGCAACTCCAGCCCCGCCCTGCCGTTTTCGGCAAGCAAGGCCAGATGCCCATAACGTTCCACCGCATTTTTGAGCAGGCGGCGCTGGACGGGATCATCGTCTATCACGAGAACATGCGCGGTCATTTTTAGCTCCGGTTTCCGGTTTATGGACCTGCTTCATGCGGGCCCTTATGCCGCACTTTGGCACGGGAGATTTGAACATCCAGTTTTGAGAATTGCTTGCATTTTATCCATTGCCGCGGGAAACAGGGTCCCCATATGCTTTGAAAGCATAACCAGAAGGATACGTCCGATGACCCTCCACCGCCCCGCTCCGCAACCCGTATTCTCGCTTGCCGAAACCTCCGGCCCGGTGCTCGGCGATCTACCCGCCTGGAAGCTCTCGGATCTCTATCCGTCGGGGGTTTCGCCGGAATATAAGGGCGATCTCGAAAAGGCGGCTTCGATGGCAGCGACATTCGAGGCAAAATGGAAGGGCAAGCTCGAATCCACCGCAAAGGCCAAAGGCGATGACGGTATCGGCGCGGCGCTGAAGGACTATGAAGCGCTGGACGACCTTATCGGCCGCATCGGCTCCTTTGCCGGCCTTACTTATTTTTCCGATACGTCGAATCCGGCAAATGGCAAGCTATACGGTGATGCCCAGGCGAAACTGACGGAGATTTCCGCGCACCTGCTGTTCTTCACGCTGGAACTCAACCGTATCGACGATGCCGTGATGGATGCCTGCATGGCGAACGATGCCGCAGCGGGCCACTACCGTCCCTGGCTGGTAGACCTGCGCAAGGACAAGCCGCACCAGCTCGACGATCAGCTCGAGCAGCTGTTTCTTGAAAAATCGATGACCAGCGCGGCAGCCTTCAACCGCCTGTTCGACGAAACGATGGCCGACCTGCGTTTCGACATTGATGGCGCAAGCCTTTCGCTGGAAGTGACGCTCAACATGCTGCAGGAGCCGGAGCCGGAAACCCGCAGGAAGGCGGCGGAAGCGTTGAGCGCCACCTTCAAGGACAATCTGCGGGTCTTCACCCTCATCACCAATACGCTTGCCAAGGACAAGGATATTTCCGACCGCTGGCGCAAATTCGAGGATATTGCCGACAGCCGTCATCTGGCCAACCGTGTCGAGCGCGACGTGGTCGATGCCTTGGCTGCGGCCGTCAAAAAGGCCTATCCGCGCCTTTCGCATCGTTATTATGCCATGAAGGCGAAGTGGCTCGGCATGGAGCAGATGAATTATTGGGACCGCAACGCGCCGCTTCCCGATACGTCGAATACGATCATCCCCTGGGATGAAGCGAAGGATACGGTGCTTTCCGCTTATGGCAATTTCGCCCCCGAAATGGCTGATATCGCCCGCAGATTTTTCGACGAAGAGTGGATCGACGCGCCCGCCCGCCCCGGCAAGGCGCCGGGCGCATTCGCCCATCCGACCGTGCCCTCGGCCCATCCTTACGTGCTCGTCAACTATCTCGGCAAACCGCGCGACGTGATGACGCTCGCCCATGAGCTTGGCCATGGCGTTCACCAGGTACTGGCCGGCCAGCAGGGCGCGCTGATGTGCGCAACGCCTCTGACGCTTGCCGAGACCGCTTCCGTCTTCGGCGAAATGCTGACCTTCCGCAAGCTGCTCGACGACACGAAAGATATCCGGGAACGCAAGGCCATGCTCGCCCGCAAGGTCGAGGACATGATCAATACAGTGGTGCGCCAGATCGCCTTTTACGAATTCGAGCGCAAGCTGCACACCGCCCGCAAAGAAGGCGAGCTGACCTCGGAACAGATCGGCGAATTGTGGCTTTCCGTTCAGGCCGAAAGCCTCGGCCCGGCCATTCGGATTTCCGAAGGTTACGAGACATGGTGGACCTACATCCCCCATTTCATCCACTCGCCCTTTTATGTTTACGCCTATGCCTTCGGCGATTGCCTGGTGAACTCGCTCTATGCGGTTTACCAGAAGGCCGAAGCGGGCTTTCAGGAGAAATATTTCGAACTTCTCAAAGCCGGCGGCACCAAACACCATTCGGAGCTTCTGAAACCCTTTGGCCTCGATGCGACCGATCCTTCCTTCTGGGACAAGGGCCTTTCGATGATCGAAGGACTGATCGACGAGTTGGAAGAGCTGGACAGGAAACAGGCTTAATCTCTTCGACCGGCAAAGCTAACCTATTTCGGACAAGCTTTGCCGGTTGATATTGCCAGCGGAGAGACCGGTAAACCTTCCAGGCGACGAGCACAGGCCATGAAACGCAAACCCGCAGATCTGACCCTGAGGGAAACCCTGCGATGGGAGCCGCAAACCGGCTTTCAGCGCATCGACCAGCATATGCGCCGGCTATTGCGCTCCGCCGATGCGCTGGGTTTTCGCGCGCCCGTCAATGCGGTTCAGGTGCTGGAAAAGCAGGTGGGCGGTGAAAAGCCGCTCTGCGTCAGGCTGGTCATGAACTACAAGGGCGAGCTGGATATCGAAACGGCCGAATTCCGTCCGTTGCCGGAAAATGCCGTCTGGCGCGTCCGCATTGCCAGACAGACCACACTCGATTCCGCAGATACCTTCTATCGCCACAAGTCGTCTCGCCGGGAGCCCTATGATGCCGCTCGCGCCGAATTTTCAGCCGAGGAGGCAGACGAGGTGTTGCTGCTCAACGAACGCGGCGAATTGTGCGAGGGATCGTCGACCAGCATTTTCGTCGAAATGCCTGAAGGGCCGATGCTGACGCCGCCGCTCGACAGCGGCATTCTGCCGGGTGTGCTGCGCGCCGACCTGATCCGCGAACGCCGGGCACGTGGACAGGCGTTGAAACCGGAGGATATTGCCGGTCGGAAGCTCTTCGTCGGCAATTCGCTGCAGGGATTGATTGCAGCGGAACTGATTTAAACCGTGACCGCCAGAAGCCGGTCGCGGCCTTTTTCCTTGGCCGCATAAAGCGCCTGATCGGCGCGCATGAAAACATCGTCGGCGTTTTCCATCATCCGAAAAACGGTCATGCCGGCCGAGCAGCTGTAGGAGAAATCCGGGAACTCCGAGAGCGGTCTGGAAAGGCGCACCTTCTGCAGCAGCCGCTCGACGATCTCCCGGCCCTCGGCGATCGAACTGCGCGGCAGGATGAGCATGAATTCCTCCCCGCCGATCCTGCCGAAACAATCCACCCGCCGAATGACGGAATGGGCTATGCCGACAAAGTCGCGCAGCACCGCATCCCCACATTTGTGGCCGAAGCGATCGTTGATCTGCTTGAAAAAATCGATGTCGAGCGTGCAAAGGCAAAAGGGCGCTTCAAGCCCCTTGGAAACCTGTTCCACCTGTAAGGCAAGCTTGGCGAAAACGAAGCGACGGTTCGCCGTACCCGTCAATTCATCCGTCTGCGAGGCGCGCACTGCCAGATCGCGGTCCTGCCGCAGCGTCCTGTAACCCTGACGCAATTCGGTAACATCGCTTGCGACGCAGAGCATCCAGCCATCCTGCTGCACCGTTTCCGTCATCCAGAACCAGCGACCGTCGTAAAGGTCCATCTCGAAGGCACGATAGGGCAGCTTGCCACGCCGGGACTGTGCCGAGAGCAGCCATCCCTCGAAATCATTGTTGCGGATGACGACACCGGTGCGCAGCCGGTGGTTCAGCCGCATGATGTCTGCCCAGGTCGGAAAATCACCATCGGCAAGTTGAAAGCTTTCCCGAAACGACGGATTGGCATGGCGCAGCCGGTCGTTGGAATCGTAAAGGGCGATAAGAACGGGGGTGGCGCTCTGAAGCGCTGCGACACGCTCTAAAAGATCATTCAACAGGTAGCTCCCCTGCGATGGCTAAAAATTTCCCTGTCGTCATGCGGCCCTAGCCCCCGAGCCTTTGGACGCCTGCACGAAAATCAGGGCTTAATTATAAACGCACTCTCTAAAATGCGAAGGGGCAGAATATGGTGGAAAGAATGTGTAGACCCATCTCGGCGTCATCACCGTCATATGTCCGTCATCCACCTGCCCTTTATTGTGGCACGCTTTTATGATCTAGCTTACTTATTGGCTGAAAAAGGAAAATTGACGAATGACGGACGCAAACTACCCGATTTATGGCGATATCGACGGCCCCATCATCATGATTGGCTTCGGCTCCATCGGGCGCGGCACTCTTCCGTTGATCGAGCGTCATTTCAATTTCGACAGAACCCGGCTCGTCGTCATCGATCCGCGCGAGGACATCGCTGCGTTTCTCGCGGAGAGAAATATCCGTCACGTCCAGACACATCTGACCAAGGAGAACTATAAGGACGTTCTCAAGCCGCTTCTCAAAGGCGTGCAGGGTAAGGGCTTCTGCGTCAATCTTTCGGTCGATGCCGCCTCGGTCGATCTGATGCGGATCTGCCGCAAACATGGCATGCTCTACATCGACACCGTCGTGGAGCCATGGCCCGGCTTCTATTTCGACGCCGACGCCGACAATCGTGCCAGAACCAATTATTCGCTGCGCGAGACCATGCTGAAGGAAAGGGCACGCAAGCCCGGCGGCACGACCGCGGTTTCCACCTGTGGCGCCAATCCCGGCATGGTGTCCTGGTTCGTGAAGCAGGCACTCGTTAATCTCGCAAAGGATACAGGCCTCGACATCGAGGAACCGCAGTCGCACGACCGGGAAGGCTGGGCAAAGCTGATGCAGCAGCTTGGCGTCAAGGGCGTACACGTGGCCGAGCGCGATACCCAGCGGGCGAAGGAGCCGAAACCTTTCGGCGCTTTCTGGAACACCTGGTCCGTGGAAGGTTTTATCGCCGAAGGTTTTCAACCGGCCGAACTCGGCTGGGGAACGCATGAAAACTGGATGCCGAAAAATGCGAAAAAGCAGAAGAAGGGAAGCAAGGCGGCGATCTATCTCGACCAGCCCGGCGCCAATACGCGGGTGCGCACATGGTGCCCGGGGCTTGGAGCGCAATATGGATTTCTCGTCACCCACAATGAGGCGATCTCGATTTCGGACTACTTCACCGTCCGCAACGATGATGGCGACGTGACCTATCGGCCCACCTGCCACTATGCCTACCACCCCTGCAACGACGCCATTCTGTCCCTGCACGAACTTTTCGGCAATGGCGGCAACCCGCAGCCGATCCAGCATGTGCTTGGCGAAGACGAACTCGTTGACGGCGCAGACGAGTTGGGCGTTCTGCTCTATGGCCACGACAAGAACGCCTATTGGTACGGTTCGCGGCTGAGCCTCGAGGAGGCGCGGTCGCTTGCCCCCAGTCAGAATGCCACCGGATTGCAGGTCAGTTCGGCAGTTCTGGCCGGCATGGCCTGGGCGATCGAAAACCCTGAGGCCGGCATCGTCGAGGCGGATGAGATGGATTATCGCCGTTGCCTCGAGGTGCAGCGCCCCTATCTTGGCCCGGTAGAGGGGCATTACACCGACTGGACACCGCTTGACGGCCGGCCGGGACTGTTCCCCGACAATATCGACATGTCCGATCCCTGGCAGTTCCGCAACATCTTGGTGCGCTGACGGATCGGCGTCTCATATTTGCCACGCCGGGGCTTTCCTGAACAATATCAGGAACCGGGGAGAGCGAACAACGTTGCCTTGAAATAAAGAACGCTTCACGGCATGGTCGAAGCATAGAAGGTTTCATCGAATCGCAGGAGAACAGGCTCATGAACTTCAAGACAAGCGCTGCATTGCTTAGTGCCGCCATCGCGGTGTCTTCATGCGTCGCACCGGGACCCTCGCAGCAGACCTCGATGGCGCCTTCGCTTTCCCGCGGACCGGCTGTCGACGGCCGCTGGATCGACCGCAACGGCATCATATCGACCTTCCAGAACGGAGCCTTCTCCACCCGTTCGACCGACACCAACACGCTTCTGGCCTCGGGCACCTATGTGACGATCTCGCCGACGCTTTATGAAATCAACATGACCTCGCTGGTGCGCAACACACAGTCGCGTGTCAACTGCGCGCTCGTCTCGCCGTCACAATTGAACTGCACGACGGACGCGAACAGCCAGTTCTCGCTGACACGTCAAGGCTGATAACCCCGCCTTTTCAATGAGATGACCTTCTGAAACGCGCGCCTCCGGCGTGCGTTTTTCTTTATTGCGCAACTGTCATATTTCGCTTGCGGCGACTGCCGCTAAATGGAAACATCCCGTTTTGAAAGACTGACATGATTTTGGATTAGAGAATGAGCACGGCCGGCGGATGATCAACCGGCCCGGGCTTCCGCTTTGAACAGGAGAGAGGGACCATGAAGAAAATATTGGGACTGGGTATGCTGAGCGTTTCGGCGATCACGCTTTCGGCCGGAGCGGCTCTTGCCGATTACGAGCTCAACATTCTTCACATCAACGATTTTCACTCCCGTATTGAATCGATCAACAAATTCGATTCGACTTGCTCAGCGGAAGAGGAAGGCAAAAACGAGTGCTTCGGCGGCGCCGCGCGCCTGCTGACCGCAATCAACCAGACGCGTGACGCGCTGAAGGCAGGCGGGAAAAATGTTCTCCTGCTCAATGCCGGCGACAATTTCCAGGGCTCGCTGTTCTACACCACCTACAAGGGGACGGTGGAAGCGGAAGTGCTGAACGCCATGAAGTTCGACGCCATGACTGTCGGCAACCACGAGTTCGACGATAGCGAAGACGGTCTCGCCGGCTTCCTCGACAAGGTGCAGTTCCCCGTCGTAACCGCCAATGTGGTGGCCACCGCCGCCTCGAAAATCGGCGACCGCGTCAAGCCCTCCATCGTGCTTGAAGTCGGCGGCCAGAAAATCGGCATCGTCGGCGCCGTCGCCAACGACACGGCGGAACTGGCAACACCCGGTCCCAATATCACCATCGCAGAAGATGTCGCCAAGATCGGCGAACAGGTGCAGAAGCTGAAGCAGGACGGCGTCAACAAGATCATCGCGCTCACCCATGTCGGTTATCCGCGTGACCTCGAATTCATTGCCAAAATCCCTGATGTCGACGTCGTGGTCGGCGGCCACTCGCATACGCTGCTGTCCAATACCGACCAGAAGGCCGAAGGCCCCTACCCGACCCTCGTTGACAATCCCGGCGGCTATAAGGTTCCGGTGGTTCAGGCCGGTCAGTACAGCAAATATCTCGGTGACCTCAAAGTGGTCTTCGACGACAATGGCGTGGTCAAGGAAAGCAAGGGCGACCCCATCCTGATCGACTCCACCTTCAAACCTGACGAAGCCACGCTGAAGCGCATCGATGAGCTGAAGGCACCGATCGAGGCGTTGAAATCCAAGGTCGTCGGCACCTCGGAAGGTCCGATCGAAGGCGACCGCAAGGTTTGCCGCGTGAAAGAATGCTCCATGGGCAATCTGGTGGCCGATGCGACACTGGCGCGCGTCAAGGATCAGGGCGTCACCATCGCTTTTGCAAACAGCGGCGGCCTGCGCTCCTCCATCGATGGCGGCGACGTCTCGATGGGTGAAGTGCTCACGGTTCTGCCGTTCCAGAACACCGTTGCGACCTTTCAGCTCAAGGGCGAGGATATTCGCGCCGCCCTCGAAAATGGCGTCAGCCAGATCGATGATGTCGCGGGCCGCTTCATGCAGGTTTCCGGCATGAAATACTCCTTCGACCGTTCCAAGCCGGCCGGCAGCCGCATCGTTTCGGTCGACGTCAAGGAAGGCGACGGCTTCGTGCCCCTCGATCCCACAAAGACCTATACTGTCGCAGCCAATAATTACGTGCGCACCGGTGGTGATGGCTTCAAGGTCTTTGCGACCAACGCCATCAACGCCTATGACTTCGGCCCCAATCTCGAAGACGCAGTTGCGGCCTATATCACCGCCAACAGCCCCTACAAGCCCTATACCGACGGCCGCATCAGCGAAGTGACGCCTGCCGGTTATGTCGCTCCGGCGAAGCCAGCGGCACCGGCACCAGCCGCAACCGCGCCTGCTCCGGCGCCTGCTGCGCCCACCGCCACCGCACCGGCTGCAACGGCACCGGCATCCCCGGCACCTGCTGCGGCCGCTGCCGCCGTTAGCAAATATGTCGTCGAAAAAGGCGATTCGCTCTGGAAGATCGCTACCGAGAAATATGGCGACGGTGCTCTCTGGCACAAAATTGCCAAGGCAAACACACTGAAGCAGCCGAACCACATCGAGATCGGCGAAGAGCTGGAACTGCCGGCTCAATAAGCCGAACGGGAACGGACAGGGCAATTTGCCGCACACATAACACCGGCTCCGGACAACGGGGCCGGTTTCTTATTTTCCCTATGAAAACAGACATCTGCAGATCAAATTTTGCCAAAAGACAGCCTGCGGCTGCGCCGGCCCCGGAAATAGCCTCCGCCGGTGGTTTAATCTTGAAGAATTTCGTCTAGAACACGATGAACAAACTATCGGCCTATGCGTATAGACCGGGCATTTCCGGCCAAGCCGCGTCACGGTTTGTGTTTAGGCGCTAACAGAAGATGGAGTGTTTAGGCCTTTATCCGAGGCGAAACCGCTCCTCACATAACCAGTCCGAGTTTCAGGGTGTCATTCATGGCGACAGAACTATCCGCACTCCCCGCAAACCATCCCCGTGTAAGTTTTGGCAAGGTCGGCGTCCTGCTGGTCAATCTCGGCACGCCTGACGGCACGGATTATTGGCCGATGCGCCGTTATCTGGCGGAGTTTCTGAGCGACAAGCGCGTGATCGAATGGTCTCGTCTCTACTGGTATCCGATCCTCTACGGCATCGTCCTCAACAAGCGCCCGCAGAAGGTCGGCAAGGCCTATGAGGAAATCTGGAACCACGAGCGCAATGAAAGCTATCTGCGCACTTACACCCGCAGCCAGGGCGAGCTGATGGCTGCGGCGCTGAAGGACTTGCCCAATGTCGTGGTCGACTGGGCGATGCGTTACGGGCAGCCTTCCATCGCATCCAAGATCGATGCCCTGAAGGAACAGGGTTGCGAAAAAATCCTGCTCTTCCCGCTTTATCCGCAATATGCCGCCTCGACCACGGCAACCGTGAACGACAAGGCTTTCGAGCATCTGATGAAGCTGCGCTGGCAACCGGCCATCCGCACCGTGCCGCCCTATCATGACGATCCGGCCTATATCGAGGGGCTCGCCACCTCCGTGAAAAACCATCTGGCGACGCTGGACTGGGAGCCGGAGATGCTGATCACCTCCTTCCACGGCATTCCGCAATCCTATTTCAAAAAGGGTGATCCCTATTATTGCCATTGCCAGAAAACCGCCCGCCTGCTGCGGGAGGCTCTGGGGCGGACCGAGAAGAATTTCATGATCACCTTCCAGTCCCGCTTCGGACCGGAAGAATGGCTGCAGCCCTATACCGACAAGACCGTGGAGAAGCTGGCCTCGGAGGGCATCAAGCGCATTGCCGTCATGAATCCCGGCTTCGTATCGGATTGTCTTGAGACGTTGGAAGAAATTGCCGGTGAAGCCGGGGAGATTTTCCTGCATAATGGCGGAGAGAAATTTACCCATATCCCCTGTCTGAATGACAGCACCGAAGGCATGAACGTTCTCGAAAAGGTTGTAAGGCGGGAGTTGCAAGGCTGGGTGTAATCTTGCCATAAGGTTGTTGGGATAAATCCCGGACGTTCTGATCCTAGGAGGAAAGTGATGATTGCATTGGGCGGTTTCGACATCGTCGTCATAGCGGCGGTTGTTCTGGTTATTCTGGTGCTGTTTGCCGGCATCAAGACCGTGCCGCAGGGGCATCGTTACACGGTTGAACGCTTCGGACGCTATACCCGCACGCTCGAACCCGGCCTGAACCTCATCATACCGTTCTTCGAAAGCATCGGCTCGAAAATGAACGTGATGGAGCAGGTGCTCCACATCCCGACGCAGGAAGTCATTACCCGCGACAATGCCAGTGTTTCGGCCGATGCCGTCACCTTCTATCAGGTATTGAACGCCGCACAGGCCGCCTACCAGATTTCCAATCTGCAAATGGCGATCGAAAACCTCACCATGACCAACATCCGCTCGGTGATGGGCTCAATGGATCTCGATGAGTTGCTGTCGAACCGCGATGCCATCAACGATCGCCTTCTGCGCGTGGTCGACGAGGCCGTGGGACCCTGGGGCATCAAGGTCACCCGCATCGAGATCAAGGATATCGCGCCGCCGAAGGACCTCGTCGATTCCATGGCGCGGCAGATGAAGGCAGAGCGTGAAAAGCGCGCACAGGTGCTGGAGGCAGAGGGCGCCCGCAACGCCCAGATTCTGCGCGCGGAAGGTGCAAAACAATCCGCCATTCTGGAAGCAGAAGGCCAGCGCGAGGCGGCGTTCCGCGATGCCGAGGCACGCGAACGTCTTGCCGAGGCCGAAGCCAACGCCACCCGCATGGTTTCGGAAGCCATTGCCGCGGGCAATGTCCACGCCATCAACTATTTCGTCGCACAGAAATACACCGAAGCGCTTGCCGAGATCGGTACGGCCAAGAATTCCAAGATCGTGTTGATGCCGATGGAAGCCTCGGCGCTGATCGGCTCCCTCGGTGGCATCGGCACGATTGCGAGAGAAGTGTTCGGCGACAAGGGCGATACTCCGAGCGCGCCTGCCCCCTCCACCTCGTCCCGCTCCGTGCCGCCGACCCGGCCTTCCGGCCAGAGCATCAACGTTACCATCCCGGGTAATCCCTTCGGCTCTTCATCGGAGAAGTAACGATGTTGCAACGGCTTGCCACTGAGCTGGGACCCTGGAGCTGGTGGATCGTCGGCTTCGTGCTGCTGGCCGCCGAACTCATCGCGCCCGGCGTCTTCCTGATATGGATCGGGCTTGCCGCACTTGTCATCGGCGTGGTTTCGCTGTTTTTCTGGGAAGCGGCATTCTGGGCGTGGCAATTGCAGCTGGTGCTGTTTGCCGCACTTTCCGTGGTGTTCGCCCTGCTCGGCCGGAGATATTTCGGCCGAAACCACGCGACAAGCGACGAGCCCTTCCTGAACCAGCGCGAAGCAAGCCTTGTCGGCCGCACCGCAACTCTGCAGGAACCAATCGTCGAGGGTCGAGGCCGGATAAGGCTGGATGATACCTGGTGGCCGGTGAATGGCGAAGACCTGCCGGCCGGAACCCGCGTCAGGATTGCCTCGGCACGCGGGCGCACGCTGACAATCGAACCGATAGATCGGTAAGCCAGGGGCCGCGCGGTGGCGTTGGCGCCGCATTTCCAGACAGAAGCCTGAAGTCCAGTTTCCGCGGAATGGCTTAAGCGACACCGATTCTCAGGAGATCGTGGAAATGCACCAGCCCGATCGGCCGGTTGTCGTCATCAACGACGATCAGCGCGCCGATGTGAAATTTTTCCAGCGTCGCCAGCGCACTGGTCGCCAGCACCGACTTTTTGACGGTTTTCGGGCTGCGGGTCATGATGTCGTCGACCACCAGCTCGGCGAGGTTGCGCGACAGGTTGCGTGCCATGTCGCCCTCGGTGACGATGCCGCACAGACGGCCATCCTCGTCCAGAATGCCAACGCAGCCGAAATGCTTGCGCGAGAGAACGCCCACCGCCTCGGGCATGGCCGTTCCCTTGTTGACCAGCGGCACACGATCACCCGTATGCATGATATCGCTGACCAGCGTCAGGCTCGCACCCAGCTTGCCGCCGGGGTGGAACACCTTGAAGTCACCCGCAGTGAAATTGCGCGCCTCAAGAAGCGCGACCGCAAGGGCATCGCCCAGCGCCAACTGCATCAATGTGGAGGTGGTGGGTGCAAGGCCCAGAGGGCAGGCTTCCTGTTCATTGGGCACCAGAAGCACGATATCTGAGGCCCGTGCCAGCGATGAATTTTCCGAACAGGTGAGCGCGAGCAGCGGAATGGAGAACCGACGGGAATAATTGATGATGCTGCGCAATTCAGCACTTTCACCACCCTTGGAAATAGCCAGCACCACATCATCGCCGCCTATCATGCCCAGATCGCCGTGATTTGCCTCCGCCGCGTGCACAAAAAAGGCAGGCGTTCCGGTAGAGGCGAAGGTGGCGGCAAGCTTTGCGCCTATGTGACCGCTTTTTCCGACACCGGTAATGATGAGACGGCCATTCGACTGGCCGATGGTCTCGATCGCCTTGCAGAAGGGCTCGGAAAGGCCGTTTCTCAGGGCATCCTCAAGGGCGGCAAGGCCAGCCCGCTCCATCGAAATCGTCCGCACGGCGGATTCGATGGCATTGTCTTCGACCAGTTTGACAGCGCGCGTAATCATGGCCGACTGTTACTCTTTCAGCCGGAATAAGTCCACTCTCCCGCCATTCAGCCCTGTTTTTAGTGACGCAGATCGGGCGGGGAAATCTCTTCCATCGTTCCAAGCCGCTTGAAGGGAATGTTTTCCTCATCGACCAGATATCGCCCGAGCGTCCTTACCCATAAGATGGAACCATCACTGCGGCGCACGGCATATTCCTGGTCGTAAAAGCTCGCGGCCTTCAGGGTGAGCAGCGCCGTCTCGATCACACGGTTTCGATGATCGATATCCACTTTTTCAAGCATCTGAAAAATACTGATGCCCTGCATCGCCTGTTTCAGCGAAATCCCGAAGAATTCCGCGCATATTTCATCGAGATAGAAGCGGTCATTGGTAATATCCCAACAATAAAAACCGACTTGCCGGATGTTCAAAACGCGATTCATGAAACGATGCTGTCACATAAAATAAAATTCAATACGATTTGTTGAACGATTTACGGTCGCTCTTTGCAAGCATAGGACAATTCCGTGCCAAATTGAAACGTATTAATCTTCGCATATAGAAATATTTTGCTGTTACGTCGGGTCCGCACGGCAATCCGCATCGGTACAATTAGGGGCGCCAGTTCGCTCGGCAGGCGCAGCTGATTTTTCACCCACGCCCCAACGCCGAAATCCCCGCCGATCTTTATCAACTGTTAACCATAAAAAACCTATTGTTAAAGCGATGTTAAAACTTGCGTCGCCTGTCTGGTCCCTGGTTTCTTCACGTCATTTCATCAGCCTGCCACTCATCGGGTCTGAAGAGATGCCTTGGTGGGCTTTCGATCCGGCATCGGCCAAACTCGCCGGGTGAAAAGGAATGAAAGTGAAGGGCACCGCCACACGTCTGCCGACGTCGCGGAAAGCAGCAACCCTGCTGCTCGCCTGCACGATTTTTTACCCGCACGAAAGCGCCTTCGCGCAGACTGCAGCGACAGCCACACCAATGGTGCCGAGCGCCACTTCCTCTGCTGACGGATCGGTTTCAACCACCCCGGCGACGGGCGGCGCAGCGGGCACAGGCACAGCGCAGGCCACACCCGCTCCCGCTCCGCAACTCTGGCGCCCCTCCAGCAATCCCGGCGACCCGATCTACGAACAGCCGGACGAAGCCGGCCAACCCTCTGCCGAGGCTGAAAACCCCTATGAGCCGACAATGGACGGCGGGGAAAATCCGCGGATAGCAACCGAACCCGGCCAGACACCCGGCATCCGGCTCGGCACATTCGTGCTCAGGCCTTCGATCAGCCAGACGGTGAATACGGAAAAACAGACGAATACGGGCGGCCCCTCCCGGCGCAACTATTTGACGACGGGCATACGCGGTACGCTCACCAGCGACTGGTCCCGGCACGCACTGACGGTGACCGGCGATGGCGCCTGGGAGAGAAACTTCGGCGGCAACAAGAATGGCGAAGAACCCCGGGCAAATATTGAGGCCAATCTGCGCCTCGATCTCGGTGCGCAAACGACCGCCAATCTCAAGGCGGGTTATGAATTCAGCCGTGAAGGCACCACGGACCCCAATGCTCTGACCGGCGCTGCCGTGCAGGGTGGTGAGCACCGCTTCACCGCCGGCGCATCGATAGAGCGGGATTTCGGCAAGCTGCGGGGGCTTGCAGCGCTCGATCTCTCACGCACCGTCTATACGGATGCAAAGGGCCTCGATGGCCGGCCGATCAGCCTCAGCGATCGCGACCAGAACGGAGCGAACCTGCGCGGACGCATCGGTTATGAACTGTCGCCTGCTTTGATCCCCTTCCTCGAACTGAATGTGGGGACAACCAAATATGATAGTCGCCTCGACAATTCGGGCTATGCCCGCTCCTCCAATGCCTATGGAGCGAAGATCGGCGCAGAAGTCGATCTCGGCGAAAAGACCCGCGGCGAGGCTGCAATCGGCTATCTGCGCAAGGAATATGACGACGATCGCCTGGCCGCAATCGGCGCCTTGACGCTGGATGGCAAACTCAACTGGTCTCCCCAGCGTGGCACGAATGTCAATCTCGGGCTGCGCACGACGATAGAGGACTTTGCCGGCGGTCCGCAGGGCGGCTGGATTTCCTATCGCCTGGATGCCGGCCTGACCCATGAAATGCGCAACAACCTGGTCGCGCGCCTGACGGGGCAGATCGTGCATCGCACATTCCCCTCCTCCAGCACAGAGGACGCCGTGGAATATACGGCAGGCGCCGGCCTGACCTGGGGGCTGAACCGTTATCTCGACCTGACCGCAGATGTCAGCTACCAATGGACCCCGGTTTATGACAGCAATGAATTGCGTGTCGGCGCGGGACTTGTCCTGAAACGATAATGAGCCCCAAAACAAAAATCCCGGCGCGAAGGCCGGGATTTCCCTGTGTTGCGGTCGATTATTTCAGACCCTCGATCAAAGCCTTGATCGGCTCCTCAATCGCCGGACGGATATCGCCGCGTTCCAGTGCGAAAGCGACGTTTGCAAGGATGAAACCATCCTTGGCGCCGCAATCGAAGGTCTGCCCACGGAAATGATAGCCGGAGAATTCTTGCGACTTGGCGAGCGTCAGCATGCCATCCGTCAACTGGATTTCGTTACCGGCGCCGCGTTCCTGATTTTCGAGAATATCGAAAATTTCCGGCTGCAGGATATAACGACCGTTGATGTAGAAATTCGACGGCGCCGTCCCCTTGGCTGGCTTTTCGACCATTTCGGTAATTTTGAAGCCTTCGCCGACGGCATTTCCCACGCCGACAATGCCATATTTATGCGTCTGGTCGGGAGCGCATTCCTGCACCGCGATGACGTTGCCCTGGGTCTGGTCGTAAAGTTCGACCATGCCCTTCAGGCAGCTTTTTTGCGAATGCATGATCATGTCGGGCAAAAGCACGGCAAAAGGCTCATCGCCGACGATATCACGCGCACACCAAACCGCATGGCCGAGACCGAGCGGCACCTGCTGGCGCGTGAAGCTTGCCGTGCCCGCCTTGGGCAGAAGGCCGGCCAGCAATGTCAGCTCGGCATTCTTGTTGCGCTCGCGCAGCATCTGTTCAAGTTCAAATTGAATATCAAAATAATCTTCGATCACTGCCTTGCCGCGGCCGGTGACAAATACAAAATGCTCGATGCCCGCTTCCGCCGCCTCATCGACAACGTATTGAATGACCGGCTTGTCGACGACGGTGAGCATTTCTTTCGGAACTGCCTTGGTGGCGGGCAGGAAACGTGTACCGAGACCTGCGACCGGAAATACGGCCTTCCGAATTTTCTTCTGTTCTACCACATATCCCTCCTGAGAGATAAAACTTGATCACAATCCCCGCACACTGTTGTTATTTCAAAAATAACAACGTTTTGTAAAGGGTGACGCTACCATCTATTAATGGTAAAGAATTTGTTGACATTCTTTTGTTATCCATGACGACGCCCGATGCGTTTTCGCAATCGAAATGATATTCGAGAGAACGAAAGACTGACGATGACAAAGACCCTTTCAAATGTCCGCAAATTCGGTTGCATGATGTTTGCAGGCTTGGCGATCTCGCTTTCCCCCGTCTCGGCCCGGGCCGATCAGGGGTTCAAGCAGTGGATCAACCAGTTCTACGCAACAGCCGCCAAAGAAGGCATTAGCAAGGCGACCTACCAGAAGGCCTTTGCCGGTGTCAGCGAGCCGGATCCGGACGCGCTGCGCAAGGCGACCTTCCAGCCGGAATTCACCACTCAGATCTGGGATTATGTCGATTCCCGCGTCAATCCGTATACGGTGCGGATCGGTCGCGAAATGAAGATGAAACATGCGACGACGCTCAACTGGATCGAGCGAAACTTCAACGTCGACAAACACATCATTCTTGCCATCTGGTCGATGGAATCCAATTACGGCGCGGTTCTTGAAAAGCCCGAGCGACTGCACAACATTCCGCAGGCGCTGGCGACACTCGCCTATTCCGATCCCAAACGCGCCAAATTCGCGCGCACGCAGCTGATCGCCGCGCTCAAGATTCTGCAGTCCGGCGATGTCACCCCCAAACAGCTGACGGGCTCCTGGGCCGGCGCGATGGGCCACACCCAGTTCATTCCCACGAGCTACCTGCTCTATGCGGTCGATGCTGACGGCAATGGCAAGCGCGACATCTGGCATTCCGTTCCGGACGCCCTGGCGACGGCCGCCAATCTTCTGGCCAAGAACGGCTGGGAACCTGGCCGGACCTGGGGTTACGAAACCGCCGTGCCGCGTGGCGGCGCCCGTTACGAGGGGCAGACAAAGTCCATTGCGGAATGGTCGAAGCTCGGCTTTACCCGCCCCAACGGCAAGACTTTCACCCGCGGTTCCGATCGCGCCATGCTGAAACTGCAGGGTGGTGCAAACGGCCCCGGTTTCCTGATGATGAAGAACTTCTTCACGATCAAGAAATACAACGCCTCCGACAGCTATGCGCTGGCCGTTGGCCTGCTCGCGGATGAGATCGCCGGTTATGGCGGCATGCAGCAGAAATGGCCGCGCCCGGACGGTACGCTGGATATTCGCGAAAAATTCGAGCTTCAGACGCGCATGAAGGAACTCGGCTATTACGATGGCGAGATTGATGGCAATTTCGGTTCCGGTTCGAAAGCTGCCATCAGCGCCATCCAGTCCCGCATGGGCATGCAAAATGACGGCGAGCCGTCGCAGCGATTGCTGAGAGCCCTGCGCAATTGATAATGTGCCGGCGAATTCGGCGACGTCACGGACGCCGCCGATGCATCCGGAAAGGTTGATGTGATGAGTAGGAAACCTGCGGCGAGAAACGGAAAGATGGGTTGGCATTTCTGCGCCATTGTTCTCTCCGCTGTCCTCTGTGTGCCGCTCGTTCCTTCAGAAACCTTCGCACAGGAGCAGCGGCGCACCCTTTTCGAAATGCTGTTTGGCAAGCCGGTGGGGCGCGATGGTAGCTCCGGCCGGGAATATCAGCCCCGCAGCCGCCGGGATTTTCCGGCTGCGCCGCGGGAAAGATCGGTCACCCGCCCACAGCCCACAAGAAAAGCACCCTCGGTGGTTCAGATGCGAACTGCAAAACCGGAACCTGCCGCCAAGCTTGAAAATGCGAGACGCGTTCTGGTCATCGGCGATTTCCTGGCCGGCGGGATGGGGGAAGAGCTGGTCAATGCCTTTGCCAGCTCGCCGGCGATCACCGTCGATGTACGTGCCAACGGTTCTTCCGGCCTCGTGCGCAAGGATTATTACGACTGGTTCGCCAATCTGCCGCAATTCATCAGCGAGACCAATCCGGCCACCATCGTCATCATGATGGGGTCGAACGATCGCCAGCAGATGCAGATCGGTGATGTCAGGGAAAAATTCGGCACGGAAGTCTGGTTCAAGGAATATGAACGGCGGATCGACGAGCTTTTGACCCTTGCCGGTCGCCCGAAGGTGCCGGTGCTTTGGGTTGGCGTGCCCGCCTTCCAGTCGCCTTCGCTTTCGGCCGATCTCGTCGGCTTCAACCGGCTCTATCGCAGCCATGTCGAAAAATATGGCGGTGAATTTGTGGATGTATGGGACGGTTTTGTCGATGAGGCCGGAAAATTCGTCATTACCGGCTACGACATGAACGGCCAGCAGGCCCGTCTGCGTGAGGCCGATGGCATCGGAATGACGCAGGCCGGCAAACGCAAGCTCGCCTTCTACGTCGAGAAATTCGTGCGCAGGCACCTGGATAGCGCGGGGCCCGATCTGGTGAAACTGGACGGCAGTAATCTGCCCGCCCTCACCTCCCTGCCGGCGCTCGGCATTGACGCAGGTCTGGTTCGCACCCAGCCGATCAGCCTAACCGATCCCAATCTCGATGGTGGCGACAAGCTTCTGGGCGATGCCCCCCTTGCGGCCGGACCGACACGCGTATCGGTGGTGGAATCGCCTCGCGAGAGGCTGACCAAGCGGGGAGAAATGTCTGATGCGCCGGCAGGGCGTATCGACGACTATCGTCTGGTGCCGGATACCGCACAGGCAAAACAATAGGCGCTGTCCCTGCGTTTCAGTAGCCCCGCTGGGGCGTAATGTTGATGCAATCCCAACATGACAGTTTGAGGACCGCTTTGCAGGAATGCGGGGATGGTTCCATCAGTCATCTCTGATCCCTCTCCGGCAAGGCGATATTGACTTGACGGCGACACATCGCTTGCCTTTAGCGTGAACGGCGCCGTCTTTTTTTGACTTCACGCGTGTTCTTCCTCCCGGGAGACGACGCCGGATACGGTCGAGACGATTTCATGCGCCTGCTGCTTGTTGAAGACGAACGCGAAATGGCAGCAGCCCTGTCCGCGGCGCTCCACCGGTTCGATATTATCGTGGATACGGTCGGCACGCTCGATCTGGCGCGTCACGCCATCATGGACAGCGTTCACGACCTTGTTGTGCTTGACCGGCAATTGCCCGATGGCGACGGCATCCAGCTTATCGAGGATCTGCGTCTCCTGCCCGTCACCCCACCCGTCATTGTGCTGACGGCGCAGGGGGGGCTTGCGGACCGGATCAATGGCCTGAACCTCGGCGCGGACGATTATCTGGCCAAACCTTTCGCCGTTGAGGAGCTGCTTGCCCGCATCCGCGCCCTGATGCGCCGGCCGGCCGGCACCGTGAAGATGACGGCGAGACTGGGCGGGCTGGAATTCTGCTTCGAAACCCGTGAGGTGCGCATCAAGGGGGAATTTCTTCCGCTGACGAGACGGGAATTGCTGATCCTTGAGGCCCTGTTGCGGCGACAGGGCAGAACGGTGCTGCGCTCGATGCTCGAGGAGGCCGTCTATAATTTCGATGATGAAATCCAGTCCAATGCACTCGATTCCCATATCTCCCGCTTGCGCCGCAAACTGGCGGCCGCGGATGCGGGTGTCGAGGTTCACGGCATCAGAGGCGTTGGCTACCTTATGAGGACGACCGTATGAAGCCGGCTAAAACGAGATCACTCAAACGCCGACTGACAATTCAATTGCTGCTTTTCCAGATCGGCAGCCTCGTCATCGTGACAGTCGCCTTCATCGTTTATTTGCTGACCGACGGCACCGGGAGCGCGCTCATCAGCTCAGAGGCGGCGCAGATCACAGCGAACGCTTTAATTCGTGAACAGAGCGGAAAAATTGCACTCAAAGAGACGCCAGCATACCTTGAGTTGTGCAAAGAGATGCCTGATTTCTGGTTCGTTGCGCTGTCCGAAAAGGACGAAATCATCCAGGGCGGACCGGTGCCCGAAGCCTTCAGCGACATGGACCAAAAGATGAACGATGTTAAAATCTCCAATATACGCGAAGCAGGAATGTCCTATTCGTACTTCGCCGTCCTATATGTCGCCGTCGTTCGCCGCGTGTCCGGGCCGGCCGGGGAATTCGCGATGATAGGAAAAGGCGGTCCATTGAGCATGACCCTTCCGGTCCTGCTATTCTCCAACATCCTTATCCTGCCGGTTCTCGTTCTCGTTTCAATCGCGACCATCGCGGCGATTCCCTGGATCATTCGCCGGGAATTTCGCGCGCTCTCCACGATTGCGCGCACTGCCCAGTCCATCGATATCGACAAACGAGGATATCGATTGCCGGATGGCAATATTCCAAGGGAGGTGCAGCCGCTCGTGCATGCCGTCAACGGCGCATTGCAGCGGCTGGACGATGGCTATGAAAGGCACAAGCGTTTCATTCTCGATGCCGCCCATGAATTGCGAACCCCCGTCGCCATTCTCCAGACCCGCGTTGAAACCTTACTGGAAGGTCCCGCCCGCAGCAGGATATTGGCGGATGCCAGCCGCATCGCCGTGCTGGCCGAACAATTGCTCGATCTGCAACGCCTCGGCGGGCAGAAAGCACCCCTTGTTCCGCTTGATATCGTCGGCCTGTGCAGGTCCGTGGTCGCGGATATGGCGCCGCTTGCGATCTCACAAGGATATAATCTGTCCTTCGAGCCGGAAGAAGAACCGATCCTCGCCCTTGCCGATGACGCCTCGCTGCAGCGCGCTTTGATGAACATCATACAGAACGCCATCGAACATGGCGGCAATCACGGAACCATCACCATAAGGGTAGCCTCAAACCGAGTGATCGAGATAGCCGATGACGGCGATGGTATTCCCGAGACGGAACGGGAGCTCGTCTTCGATGCATTTCACCGGATGAGACCGAAGGATCGCGGCACCGGCCTTGGGCTCAACCTCGTGCAGGAGATCATCGGTTATCACGGCGGCGAGATCAGCATCAGCGATTCCCCGACCGGCGGCGCCTGCTTCCGCATCGCGCTTCCCTATTGCTGAGAACGCAGCAGTCAAACAAAAAAGGCCTGTCGCGTCTGCAACAGGCCTTTCCGTTTCCTATCGATTCCGCCTGCTCAGCGCGGCAGAACGGTGGCTCCCATCAGCGCTTCATCGATTGCCCGTGCCGCCTGCCGGCCTTCGCGGATCGCCCAGACCACCAGCGACTGACCACGGCGAACGTCGCCCGCCGTCCACAGCTTATCGACCGAGGTCCTGTAGTCCGTTTCGTTGGCGACAACATTTGTGGAGCCGCGACGATCGGTGTTGAGCGTCAGCTTGCCTTCCATTTCCTTCAGCACGCTATCGGTGAAGGGACCGGAGAAGCCGATGGCGATGAAGGCGAGATCGGCCTTGATGATGAATTCCGTGCCGGCGATCGGCTTGCGGCGGTCATCTACCTGACAGCATTTCACGCCCGTCAACACGCCGTCTTCGCCGACGAATTCAAGCGTCGCCACCTGGAACTCGCGAATCGCGCCTTCGGCCTGCGAGGACGAGGTACGCATCTTGGTTGCCCAGAAGGGCCAGACCGCAAGCTTGTCTTCCTTTTCCGGCGGCATCGGACGGATGTCGAGTTGGGTGACCTTTACCGCACCTTGACGGAACGCCGTGCCGACGCAGTCAGATGCGGTATCGCCGCCGCCGACGACCACGACATGCTTGCCGCCAGCAAGGATCGGATCGGCGGGCCAGCCGACGCTGTCGATGTTTTCGCGGCCGACGCGGCGGTTCTGCTGCACGAGGTAAGGCATGGCATCATAAACGCCATTAAAATCGGCACCACCGATGCCGGCCGGGCGCGGGGTTTCCGAACCGCCGCAATAAAGAACCGCATCGTGATCGGCCAGAAGCGCTTCGACCGTCACATCCACACCGACATTAACGCCGCAATGGAAGGTGACGCCTTCACCCTTGATCTGCTCGACGCGGCGGTCGATGAAGTTCTTCTCCATCTTGAAGTCCGGAATGCCATAACGCAGCAGGCCCCCAGCCTTCGATTCACGCTCATAAACGTGAACCTCGTGGCCGGCGCGGCCAAGCTGCTGCGCAGCCGCCATGCCCGAGGGGCCGGAACCAATGATGGCGACCTTCTTGCCGGTGTGGATCGTCGCCGGCTTCGGCACGATGAAGCCCAGCTCATAAGCCTTGTCGGCGATAGCCTGTTCGACTGTCTTGATGGCGACCGGCGCATCCTCGAGATTCAGCGTGCACGCTTCCTCGCAAGGTGCAGGACAGACGCGGCCGGTAAATTCCGGGAAGTTGTTGGTGGAATGGAGGTTGCGGATCGCCTCTTCCCAATTGTTGTTATAGACCAGATCGTTCCAGTCCGGGATCTGGTTGTGCACGGGACAGCCCGTCGGGCCGTGACAGTAGGGAATACCGCAATCCATACAGCGCGCCGCCTGCTTCCGCACCTCGGCATCCGACATCGGAATGGTGAATTCGCGGAAATGGCGGATACGATCCGATGCGGGCTGATACTTTCCCACCTGCCGGTCGATCTCCAGAAAACCTGTAACCTTGCCCACGTTTATGTCCTCACATCAAAGCGGAGCGCCTGTCGGGCCCCAGTACCAGTAAGCGAAACCGAAAGCCGCCCCCAGCACGATGAACTCAAATCCGATCTCGCCGCTTGTCCAATAGATCACCATGGGAACGGCGACCGCGATCATCAGCGAGACCAGTTGGTGTAGTATCCTCACGCGGCGGATTATTCCGCCGCCACGCCCATGCGCATGCGCTCCATTTCCTCAAGCGCACGACGGTATTCGACCGGCATGACCTTTCGGAATTTCGGACGGAACTCGCTCCAGCGGTCGAGTATATCCTTGGCGCGTGCAGAGTTGGTGTAGTGGAAGTGATTGGAAATCAGCTGGTAGAGCCGCTCCTCATCGTGACGCGTCATGTCCTCGGATACGTCAACGCGTCCCTTGTGCATGAGGTCGCCACCGTGATGGTGCAGCTTCTCGAGCATGTCGTCCTCTTCCGGAACCGGCTCCAGCTCGACCATGGCCATGTTGCAGCGGGTGGCGAAATCGCCCTTCTCGTCGAGAACGTAAGCCACGCCACCGGACATGCCGGCCGCGAAGTTGCGGCCCGTCTCGCCGAGCACCACGACAATACCGCCCGTCATATATTCGCAACCGTGGTCGCCGACACCTTCGACAACCGCGACCGCGCCGGAGTTGCGCACTGCAAAGCGCTCACCCGCAACACCGCGGAAATAGCACTCGCCGGTGATGGCGCCGTAAAGAACGGTGTTGCCGACAATGATCGAGTTTTCCGCGACGATACGGGTGTTTTCCGGCGGGCGCACGATGATGCGGCCACCCGAAAGACCCTTGCCGACATAGTCGTTGCCGTCACCCACCAGATCGAAGGTGATGCCGCGCGCGAGAAACGCGCCGAAGGACTGACCGGCCGTGCCGCGCAGCGTCACGTGGATCGTATCGTCCTTCAGACCCTTATGGCCCCAGCGCTTGGCAAGCGCGCCTGACAGCATGGCACCGGCGGAACGGTCGACGTTCTTGATCGGCACTTCGAAAACGACAGGCTCGCGGTTTTCCAGCGACGGTAGCGACTTCTCGATCAGCTTGCGATCGAGAATATCGTCGATCGGGTGCTTCTGACGCTCGGTCCAGAAGGTTGCCTCCTTGGGAGCCTCTACCTTGTGGAAGATGCGGCTGAAATCCAGACCCTTGGCCTTCCAGTGCGCCAGCATCTCATCCTTTTCGAGAAGTTCGGAAGCGCCGATGATCTCGTCCAGCTTGGTAACGCCAAGCGAGGCGAGGATTTCGCGCACCTCTTCAGCCACGAAGAAGAAGTAGTTGATGACGTGTTCCGGCGTGCCCTTGAAGCGCTTACGCAGAACAGGATCCTGCGTTGCGACGCCGACGGGGCAGGTGTTCAGATGGCACTTGCGCATCATGATGCAGCCCGCAGCAATCAGCGGCGCGGTGGCAAAGCCGAATTCATCCGCACCAAGCAGCGCGCCGATGATGACGTCGCGGCCGGTCTTCAGACCACCATCCACCTGCAGCGCGATGCGCGAACGAAGGCCGTTCAGCACCAGCGTCTGCTGGGTTTCGGCAAGGCCGATTTCCCAAGGCGAGCCGGCGTGCTTGAGCGAGGTGAGCGGCGAAGCGCCCGTACCGCCATCGAAGCCGGAAACGGTGATATGATCGGCACGTGCCTTGGCAACGCCGGCCGCAACCGTACCGACGCCAACTTCCGACACCAGCTTTACCGAAACATCGGCTTCCGGATTGACGTTCTTCAGGTCGTAGATCAGCTGCGCCAGATCTTCGATGGAATAGATATCGTGATGCGGCGGCGGCGAGATGAGGCCGACGCCCGGCGTGGAGTGACGGGTCTTGGCAACCGTCGCATCCACCTTGTGACCCGGCAGCTGACCGCCTTCGCCGGGCTTGGCACCCTGCGCGACTTTGATCTGCAACATGTCGGCATTGACGAGATATTCCGTCGTCACACCGAAACGGCCAGAGGCGATCTGCTTGATGGCAGAGCGTTCCGGGTTCGGCTTGCCGTTCAGCAGCGGCAGATAACGGTCGGATTCTTCGCCGCCTTCACCGGTGTTGGACTTGCCGCCGATCTGGTTCATGGCGATGGCGAGCGTCGTATGCGCCTCGCGGCTGATCGAGCCGAAGGACATGGCGCCCGTCGAGAACCGCTTGACGATGTCTGCTGCGGGTTCGACCTCATCGATGGAAACAGGCTTGCGACCGAGCGCTTCCGCGGACTTGATGTTGAACAGGCCACGAATGGTGTTCATGCGCAGCGCCGTCTCATTCACCATGCCGGCGAATTCGCGGTAACGGTCCTGGCTGTTGCCACGCACGGCATGTTGCAGCGAGGCAACGGCATCCGGCGTCCAGGCGTGGCTTTCGCCGCGCATGCGATAGGCATATTCGCCGCCGATATCGAGCGTATTGGCAAGGATCGGATCCTTGCCGAAAGCCGCGGTATGGCGTGTTACGGTTTCTTCGGCGATTTCCGTCAGGCCCACACCTTCGATGGAGGTGGCGGTGCCAAAGAAATATTGCTCGACGAATTGCGAAGACAGGCCGATCGCGTCGAAAATCTGCGCGCCGCAATAGGACTGGTAGGTGGAAATGCCCATCTTGGACATGACCTTCAGGATGCCCTTACCGACCGCCTTGATATAGCGATAGACAACTTCATCGTCGGACACTTCCTTCGGGAACGCACCGTGCTTGTGCATGTCGAGCAGCGTGTCGAAGGCGAGATAGGGGTTGATCGCCTCCGCACCATAACCGGCGAGCAGGCAGAAATGATGGACTTCGCGCGGTTCGCCGGTTTCGACGACAAGACCAACCGAGGTGCGCAGACCCTTGCGGATCAGGTGATGATGCACGGCGGCCGTCGCCAGAAGCGCCGGGATCGCGATGCGATCAGGGCCAAGCTGGCGGTCGGAAAGAACGATGATGTTGTAGCCGCCGCGAACGGCCGATTCCGCCCGCTCGCACAGGCGGTCGAGCATCTCGGGCATGCCTTCGGCACCGCGCTCAACATCATAGGTGAAGTCGAGTGTCTTGGTGTCGAACCGGTCTTCCGTATGACCGATGGAGCGGATTTTTTCCAGATCGCCATTGGTCAGGATCGGCTGGCGCACTTCCAGACGCTTGGCGCGGGCTGCGCCTTCGTGATCGAGAAGGTTCGGGCGCGGGCCGATGAACGAGACGAGGCTCATGACAAGTTCTTCGCGGATCGGATCGATCGGCGGGTTGGTGACCTGCGCGAAGTTCTGCTTGAAATAGGTGTAAAGTAGCTTCGACTTGTCCGACATGGCCGAAATCGGCGTATCGGTGCCCATCGAGCCGATGGCTTCCTGCCCGGTCGTCGCCATCGGCGACATCAGGAGCTTGGTGTCCTCGCTGGTGTAACCGAAGGCCTGCTGACGGTCGAGCAGCGACACGTCACGACGCAGCGCGCGCGGCTCAACGGGCTTCAGATCCTCAAGAATAAGCTGGGTGCGGTCGAGCCAGGTGCGATAAGGGTGCTTGGCGGCAAGCTCGTGCTTCACATCCTCGTCGGAAATGATCGCACCCTTTTCCATGTCGATCAGCAGCATCTTGCCCGGCTGCAAACGCCACTTCTTGATGATGCGCTCCTCCGGCACCGGCAGCGTGCCGGCTTCGGATGCCATGATGACGCGGTCGTCATCGGTGACGAGATAACGCGCCGGACGCAGGCCGTTGCGGTCGAGGGTCGCGCCGATCTGCTTGCCATCGGTGAAGGCAACGGCGGCGGGGCCATCCCACGGCTCCATCAGCGCAGCATGATATTCGTAAAACGCCTTGCGTTCCGCCGACATGGACAGGTTGCCCGACCAGGCTTCGGGGATCAGCATCATCACGGCATGGGCCATGGAATAGCCGCCGCGCACGAGGAATTCGAGCGCGTTGTCGAAACAGGCGGTATCCGACTGGCCCTCATAGGAGATCGGCCAGAGCTTGGAAATGTCGTCGCCAAACAGGGCGGACGAAACCGAAGCCTGACGCGCCGCCATCCAGTTGACGTTGCCGCGCAGCGTGTTGATTTCGCCGTTATGGGCGACCATGCGATAGGGATGCGCCAACTTCCAGGAGGGGAAGGTGTTGGTCGAGAAACGCTGATGCACCAGCGCAACGGCGGATTCGAAACGCGGGTCCGCCAGATCCTTGTAATAGGCGCCGACCTGATAGGCGAGGAACATGCCCTTGTAGACGATGGTCGAAGACGACAGCGAAACCGGGTAGAAATCCTGCGTTTCCTTGCCGCCGCCCTCATCATAGATGCGGTTGGAGAGGACCTTGCGGATCAGGAACAGCTTGCGCTCGAAATCATGATTGGTCGCGGCATCGCGGCCGGCGCCGATGAAGACCTGAACATGGTGCGGTTCGGTGGCGGCAATATCCGGCGCCTTCGACAGCGAGGAATTATCAACCGGCACGTCGCGGAAGCCGAGGAACTGCTGCCCCTCTTCGCCGATGACGTCGACGATGACCTTCTTGTAGTGCTCGATGCGGGAAGGATCGCGCGGCATGAAGATGTGGCCGACCGCGTATTCGCCGGCCTTCGGCAACGTCACACCCTGTAGCGCCATTTCCTCGCGGAAGAAACGGTCGGGTATCTGCACGAGAATGCCCGCGCCATCACCCATCAGCGGGTCAGCGCCAACCGCACCGCGATGCGTGAGGTTTTCGAGGATGAACAGGCCGTCACTGACGATCTGATGCGACTTGACGCCTTTCATATGAGCAACGAAGCCAACGCCGCAGGCGTCATGTTCATTGGCGGGATTATAAAGACCCTGCCTTTCCGGCAAGCCGCCCGCGAAACGCGCTTTCGCAGAAACGGGTGCGGCCGCAGCCGCGGTGGGACAGTCTGTGGTCAGGGTTGCGGCGGCGATATCTGCCTGCGGCTTGTGCGTCATGTTGTCCCTCCTGCAAAATTACTTGCATGGTTTCATGCGAAGATCCGGCTCGATACGAATTTCCGCTTCCCGCAAAATCCGCATTCAGGCCGGCTGGATCAAATTTAGGACAGCAAGACTGTCTCAATTCTTGTTGATTTTGGCAGAAACAGCTGGATTTTGCAAGGGTCCGAATTCAATTAGTGAATACCCCTGTTTGCAGCGAAGTTTCGATACTGACCTATTGTGCGAAACTTTCTTGTCGAAACAGCCACTGGGCCATTGCTTTCATTGCCCGATTTGCCAATCGCAATCTTAGGTCCTAGAACTTTCTCCGTCATAGCTTCACGCAGCCCAACACAGACCTTCAGCTATCAGAAAGCCTTCAGAGATGTTTTTTGCTTCAGACAATTGGGCTGGCGCCCATCCGGCCGTCAATGAACGGCTGTCGCGGGAATCCACGCGTTTTGCCGCCGCTTACGGCACCAGCGAACTCGATCTCTCCATCGAAAAACGCTTCAACGAAATCTTCGAACGCGAAGTCGCGGTATTTTTCGTCGCCACCGGCACGGCGGCCAATTCGCTTTCGCTGGCAAGCATCGCCCGTCCCGGCGGCCTGACCTTCTGTCATTCGGAAGCGCATGTGATCGAGGACGAATGTGGCGCGCCGGATTTCTTTTCAGGCATGCGCATGGTCGCCGTCGAGGGGCCTGATGGCAAGATGCTGCCGGAGAACCTCATCGAGCGCATTGCGCGTTATCCGCAGGATGCCGTGCACCATGGGCGCGCCGCAGCCATTACCATGACGCAGGCGACTGAAGCCGGCACCGTCTATACGCTAGACGAAATCGACGCTATATCCAAAATCGCCAAGGAAAACGGCCTGCCGTTGCATATGGATGGCGCGCGGTTTGCCAATGCACTTGCCGCACTCGGCACGACGCCGGCTGAAATGACCTGGAAACGCGGCGTCGACGTCCTGTCTTTCGGCGGCACGAAAAACGGCTGCTGGTGCGCGGAAGCGATCGTGTTTTTCGATCCTTCGCTTGCCCGGGACTTCTCCTTCCTGCGCAAGCGTACCGCCCAGCTTTTTTCGAAATCGCGTTTCATCGCCGCGCAATTCGAAGCCTACCTGCAGGACGATCTGTGGCTCGGTCTCGCCGGCCACGCCAATGCCATGGCCAACCGGCTGCGCGCCGGTTTCGGCTCACTGAACAGCGCCCGCCTGGCATGGCCGACACAGGCCAACGAAGTTTTCGCCATTCTGCCCAAGGCAGCCGCTGAAGCGGCGACGCAAAAAGGCGCGAAGTTCTATGACTGGCTGGAGCCGCGCGACATGCCGGAAAATGTCGGCAAGGACGAAGTACTGATCCGCATGGTCACGAGCTTTGCGACGACCGAAGCTGATGTGGACGAATTCCTGTCGATCTGCGCTGCCGTTTGAACTATCGGAGGGCGTCCCTTTGCGACGCCCTCAAACCTCCTGCAGGCGGTAACCCACCCCGGTTTCCGTCAGGATATAACGCGGCTGGTCCGGGATTTTTTCGATCTTCTGGCGCAGCTGGCGCACATAGACCCTGAGATATTGCACGTCGGTCAGCTCGTCCCAGACATGTTCCAGCAGGAAACGGTGCGTCAGCACCTTGCCGGCATGCTGCACCAGAACCCGTAGAATATCGTATTCCTTCGGCGAGAGCTTCACCTCCCGATCCTCCACCTTCACGATGCGCCGGACGAGATCGACCGAGAGATCGCCGGTCTGGAAGACTGGCTTCTCGCCCTGTGTTTGCAGGCGATGGCGGAGCGCCACACGGATGCGGGCGACAAGCTCGTTCATGCCGAACGGCTTGCTGATATAATCATCCGCCCCCAGTTCCAGCGCCCTGACGATACCGGCCTCATCCGTGCGGCTGGAGAGGATGATGACCGGCAACGCCAGCCCGTCGCTGCGCCACTTCTCCAGAAGATCATGGCCCGATAAATCAGGGAGCCCGAGATCAAGCACGACAAGATCCGGCTTGTCTTCCCGGACCAGTTCCATCGCCACCTTCGCATTCATCGCCTCGCTCACCGCATATCCCTGGGTCGACAGGCCCACCCGCAGGAGCTTGCGGATCGGCGGCTCGTCATCGACGATCAGAATACGAACGGCGGAATTGGTCATTCCCGATCTCCTTCAGCGGCACGGCGCAATGCGTAACCCTCTGTCGCCAGCAATAGCGCCTTAATCATGATCCAGCACCGGGGTATCGACGGCGACGGGCAGGCCTATGGTAAATTGCGCTCCGCCGCGATCCGATCTGTTTTCCGCGCGGATCGAGCCGCCCATCGCCTCGATGAACCCCTTGCAGATGGAAAGACCGAGCCCCGTTCCCGCCTGCACATGGTCAACCTTGCGCACTCGGTAAAAACTGTCGAAGACCCGCTCAAGATCATCGGACGGAATGCCCGGTCCCTCATCGGCGACCGAGAGGAAGATGTTTTTTCCCTGCCGCCAGCCGCGTATCGCAATGGTCGTGTGTTCGGGAGCGTATTTGGCCGCATTGTCGATGAGGTTGAACAGCACCTGTTCGAAAAGCACGGGATCAACCTTCAGCATCGGCAGGTCGGAGGGGATATCGAGAACGACCTCATGCCGGACAACGATCTTCGCCGCGCGCGACAGCGCCGTTCCGACCATGTCGCCGAGGAAATGCAGCCCGTAATTCGGCTCCATCGCACCCGACCCAATTCTCGTCATATCGAGAAGATTGGAGATGAAACGGTTCAGCCGTTCGGATTCCTCGACGATCGTCGACAGCAGTTCGGCGCGCGCATCGGGCGGAATGTCATCGGCGAAATCCTTGAGCGTTCCGGCCGAGCCCAGAATAGCGGCAAGCGGGGTTTTAAGATCGTGGGAAATGGAGGTCAGAAGTGCCGTGCGCAGGCGGTCGGTTTCAGCCGCCAGCTTTGCCCGGTCGACATCGGAGGCAAGCTGGATACGTTCAACCGCCAGCGCGGCCTGGTCGGCCAGCGCATCAAAAAGCCGCTGCTGTTCCGGCGTCAAAAGCGGTCCGCTTCGGTCGTCATCTAGGCCCACCACACCCACCGCACCGCTGCCGGTGCGAAGCGGGAGATAAAGTCTTTTGGCCCCCGGCAAAGTGTCCGCGCCACGACCTGCCGCCTTGTTATGTTCCCATGCCCATTGTGCGGCGGCGATATCGGCATCCACCAATGTATCGTCAGGCGGATAACCCGCCTTGACGGCGATGGCGCCGTTTTCCGGCATGAGCAGGACCACCCTCACCTTCAGCATTGACGCCATCTGATATGCAGCTGCCCATAACACATCATCGAGCGTGCCCGTGCCGGCCAGCTTTTTCGAAAACAGATAGAGGTCTTCGGTGGTGCGTGCCCTCGAGCGTGCGGAGGCCGCCTGCCGCTGCACCGCGACAGTGAGATTGGAAGCGACCAGCGCGACGCCGAAATAGAACAGCAGGGCGACAAGGCTGTCCGGAGAACTGACCGTTAGCGTGTAGCGCGGGTCCAGAAAGAAGAAGTTGAACGCAACCGCGCCAAGCAGCGAGGCATAAAGCGCCGGTCCGAGACCCCCGCGCACGGCGGCGGCCAGAACGGCCATCAGGAAGACAAGCGCGAGGTTTTGAACGTCGAGCGTCTGATCGAGCACGATGCCAACGATGATCGCCAGCCCGACGAACAAAGTGCTGTTGAGATAGGACCGGAAAGACTGGCGGGATCGCGCCGGTGCGAGCTTCACGGCCTGGCCCGGCTTTTCCTCGTTCTTGTCGCCGGAAATGACGTGCACGCTGATATCGCCGGCGTGATCGATCAGATCATGCGTCAGCGAGCGCTGAAAAATCCGCTGCCACCAGGATTTTCGCGGGCGCCCGATGATGATGTGGGTGAAATTATTGGCATTGGCGTAAGCGATGATTTCGCGTGTGAGGTCAAGCGCTGGCAGGGTTACCGTTTCGCCGCCAAGCTGCTGGGCAAGCCGCATGGTGCCCGCCAGCCGGTCCTTCTCCACCTCCGACAATTGCTGCGAACGCGGCGTGTCGAGATGCAGCGCCGTCCACGGCGCGCGCAGTCGGTCCGCCTGCCTTCGGGCATAACGCACAAGACCCGGCCCGTTGCTGCCGTGGTCGAGGCAGACCAGAACCCGGTCCCCCGCCGCCCACGGGCCGGAAATGGCATGGGACTGCATGTGGTTGAGCAATTGCTCGTCCACCCGCTGCGCCGTGCGTCGCAGTGCGAGTTCGCGCAGCGCCGTCAGGTTGCCCCGGGAGAAATAATTCTCGATGGCGCGCCGGGCGGTACGCGGCAGGTAGACCTTGCCGTCCTGCAGCCGCTTGATCAGATCATCGGGGGTGATATCGATGATTTCGACGTCGTCGGCGCGGTCGATGATGCTGTCCGGCACCGTTTCGCGCACGCGGATACGGGTGATCTGCGCCACCACATCATTCAGGCTTTCGACATGCTGGATGTTGAGCGTCGTATAGACATTGATGCCCTGCGCGAGGATTTCCTGAACATCCATGTACCGCTTGGGGTGGCGGCTGCCGGCGGCATTGGTGTGGGCAAGTTCATCGACCAGAACCAGAGCGGGGCGACGGGCGAGGATGGCATCGATATCCATCTCCTCCAGTACCTGACCGCGATAATCGATGCGCTTGCGCGGGATCACGCTCAACCCTTCGACCAGCGCCTCGGTTTCCCGGCGGCCGTGGGTTTCCACGACACCGATAACGGTATCGACGCCATCCGCGAGCTTCGCCCGGCCGGACATCAGCATCTCATAGGTCTTGCCGACGCCGGGTGCGGCGCCCAGAAAAATCTTCAGCCGGCCTCTTGCCTCGCGCTGGGCATTTTCCAGCAGCGCATCGGGCGACGGTCGGCTTGGCATATCGCTGATATCGTCAGGCATTTAACCACCAGTGGTCGAGGCTATGGCTTCCGAAGAAGCCATAGCCATTTCAGTTTATGAGCCGGCTGCGTCAAGTGCCATGTTGAGCGCCAGTATATTTACAACGGGCTCGCCCATGAAACCCAGTTCCGGCGCTTCGACATGACGGTCGACGAGGGCGCGCAGCGCGGTTTCATCCATGCCCCTTGCTTTGGCGACGCGCGGCACCTGGAAATAGGCAGCCTCGGGCGAGACATGCGGATCAAGACCGCTGCCCGACGCCGTCACCAGATCTGCCGGAACTTCCGCCGCCGGGTTTTCGGCCTTTGCGGCCTCATAATCCGTCTTCACCCGGTCTATGAGCTTGGCGCTCGTCGGGCCGAGATTGGATCCGGACGAGGAGGCGGCGTTATATCCGTCGCCAGCGGCGGAGGGGCGCCCGTGAAAATAGGTCTCGCCGGTGAAGGCCTGACCGATCAATTGCGAGCCGACCACCTTGCCGTCCTTTTCGATCATGCTGCCATTGGCCTGAACGGGAAAGAGCGCCTGCGCCAGACCCGTCATGCCCAGCGGATAGGCAAGGCCGGTAATGGCCGTGGTGGCGAGGATCAGCACCAGTGCGGGACGAAGCTGTCTAAACATTGTCTTTACTCCTCAGGCGAGACCGAGCGCCGTGACGGCGAGGTCGATGAGCTTGATGCCGATGAAGGGAACGATGATGCCGCCGAGGCCATAAATGACCAGATTGCGCGACAGCAGCGCGCCAGCGCCAATCGGACGGTATTTGACGCCCTTCAACGACAACGGGATGAGCGCGATGATGATGAGTGCGTTGAAGATGATCGCCGACAAAATGGCGCTCTGCGGCGTCGAAAGCCCCATCACATTCAAGACGCCAAGCTGCGGATAAAGCACTAGGAACATCGCCGGGATGATGGCGAAATATTTGGCGATATCGTTGGCGATGGAGAAGGTCGTCAGCGCACCGCGCGTCATCAGCAACTGCTTGCCGATTTCGACGATCTCGATGAGCTTGGTCGGATCACTGTCGAGATCGACCATGTTGCCGGCTTCGCGGGCTGCGACCGTGCCGGTGTTCATGGCGACGCCGACATCAGCCTGCGCCAGCGCCGGCGCGTCGTTGGTGCCGTCGCCGCACATGGCGACAAGCTTGCCCTTGGCCTGTTCCTCGCGGATAAGCTCCAGCTTGTTTTCCGGCGTGGCCTGGGCAAGGAAATCATCGACGCCTGCCTCCGCCGCGATGGCGGCGGCGGTCATCGGATTGTCGCCGGTAATCATCACGGTGCGGATGCCCATGCGCCGAAGCTCGGCGAAGCGCTCGCGAATACCGCCCTTGACGATATCCTTCAGTTGCACGACGCCGAGCAGCTTGCCATCGCGCACGACGGCGAGCGGTGTGCCGCCGGCCTTGGCAATGTCTTCCGCTATTGCGCGGATAGCCCGCGTGGCATCCGTTTCGGTTTTGAGGGCAAGCGCCGCATTGCCATGTTGCAGAGCGCCGCCATCGACATAGGCAAGAACCGCATCAACCGCGCCCTTGCGGATAGAGGCACCTTCAAAATCGACACCGCTCATGCGGGTCTGGGCGGTGAAGGGCACAAAAGTAGCGTGCAGCTTCTGCATGTCCCGGGCACGGATTCCGTATTTTTCCTTGGCCAGAACCACGATGGAGCGGCCTTCCGGGGTTTCGTCGGCGAGCGAGGCGAGTTGGGCGGCATCGGCAAGTTCCTGCTCGGAGACGCCGGGAATGGGGCGGAGATCGGTCGCCTGCCGGTTGCCAAGGGTGATCGTGCCGGTCTTGTCGAGCAGAAGCGTATCCACGTCACCCGCCGCCTCGACGGCGCGGCCGGACATGGCGAGAACGTTGAAACGCACCAGACGGTCCATGCCGGCAATGCCGATGGCGGACAGAAGCGCGCCGATGGTGGTCGGGATAAGCGTGACGAACAGCGCCACCAGCACGATGATCGGGATGGAACCGCCGGCATAGGCCGCGAAACTTGGAATGGTCGCTGTGGCGAGAACGAAGATCAGCGTCATACCGGCCAGCAGGATGTTGAGCGCGATCTCATTCGGTGTCTTCTGGCGCTCGGCACCTTCGACCAGCGAAATCATCCGATCAAGGAAGGTGGAGCCGGCAGCGGCGGTGATGCGAACGCGGATCCAGTCCGACAGAACCTGCGTGCCGCCGGTAACCGCCGAGCGGTCGCCGCCGGATTCGCGGATGACGGGGGCGGATTCACCCGTTATCGCCGCCTCGTTGACGGAGGCGACACCCTCGATGACTTCACCGTCGGAGGGGATGATGTCTCCCGCCTCGACAAGAACGACATCGTTCACCTTCAGGCTGTCGCCCGCAACCATTTTATACTGGCTGCGATCATCGCCGTTCAGAAGTTTCGCCTGGGTTTCCGTGCGGGTCTTGCGCAGGGAATCCGCCTGCGCCTTGCCGCGCCCTTCGGCGACGGCTTCGGCGAAATTGGCAAACAGCACGGTGAACCAGAGCCAGAGATTGATCTGGAAGGAAAAGGCAAGATTGGTGCCGCCAGTGATGAGATCGCGGATGAACAGCACCGTTGTCAGCACCGACACCGTCGCCACCACGAATATGACCGGGTTGCGCGCAAGCGTGCGTGGATTGAGCTTTTTGAATGCGTCGGCAATGGCCGGCACGAGAATGCGAGAATCGAGGATGCTCGCTTGTTTGGACTGGCTCATGAAGAGGCTCCAGCGTTTGAAACAGGGCGACCGAGGAGGTCGATCAGCCCGTGATAACTTCGAGGGCGACAACGGCGGCGAACAGAGCCGCCATCATCGCAAGAATGAGATTGGAGGCGCACCAGCCGCCGGGCATGGCGCTCCCTTTGAAAGGAGCGCCTTTGCGGGCGGGAACGATGCGGTTACGTCGAGATACGTCATCATTCATGGCATCACCTCAGAAGAGCTGGCCTGCCGCCATGACAAGGTGTTCGGCAACGGGGCCGAGCGCGAGTGCTGGCAGGAAGGTAAGACCGCCGACGATCAGGATCGTGCCGACAAGCAGGCCGACGAAGAGCGGACCATCCGTCGGAAAGGTGCCTGCCGAGGCGGGAACGGTCTTTTTGGTGACGAGGGAGCCGGCAATGGCGAGTGCCGGGATGATGACCAGAAAACGGCCCATCAGCATGCCGAAACCAAGCGTAATGTTGTACCAGCTGGTATTGCCTGTCAGGCCACCGAAAGCCGAGCCGTTATTGGCGGCCGCCGAGGTATAGGCATAGAGGATTTCGGAGAAGCCATGCGGCCCGGCCGTGCCAATCGACGCCACCGCCGAAGGCAGGACGGTAGCTGTGGCGGTGAAAGCCAGCATGGCGAGCGGCAGGCAGAGGATGGCCAGAACCGCCATCTTCATTTCCTTCGCTTCGATCTTCTTGCCGAGATATTCCGGCGTGCGGCCGACCATCAGACCTGCCACGAAAATGGCGATGACGATGAACAGAAGAATGCCGTAGAAACCCGCGCCGACACCGCCCACGATCACCTCACCCAACTGCATGTTGATGAGCGGGACGAGACCGCCAAGCGCCGTGAAACTGCCATGCATGGCATTGACCGCGCCACAGGATGCGGCCGTGGTGATCACCGCAAAGAGCGACGAGAGCGCCACGCCGAAGCGGACCTCCTTGCCCTCCATGTTGCCACCAGCGAGACCAAAGCTATGCATCAGCGGGTTTCCAGCCGCTTCCGCCCAATAGGTGACGGCAACGCCGGCGATGAACAGCACACCCATGGCGGCGAAGATTGCCCAGCCTTGGCGCTGGTTGCCGACCATGCGACCGAAGACATTGGTGAAGGCCGCGCCGATCGCGAAGATCGACACCATCTGGATCATGTTGGAAATGGCGTCTGGGTTTTCGAAGGGATGCGCGGAATTGGCATTGAAGAAACCGCCACCATTGGTGCCGAGCATCTTGATCGCCAGCTGCGATGCCACGGGTCCGAGGGCAATCGTCTGCTGCGCGCCTTCGAGCGTCTGCGCCGTGACATAGGCGCCGAGCGTCTGCGGCACGCCAAGCCACACATAAACGAGCGTCAGCATAATGCAGAGCGGTAGAAGCACGTAGAGGGTGGAGCGGACCATATCGACCCAGAAATTGCCGATGGCCTTGCCGGAGGCACGCGAGAAAGCGCGGATGAGGCCGATCGCGATCGCCATCCCCGTCGCGGCCGAAACGAAATTCTGCACGGTGAGACCGGACATCTGGGTCAAATAGGACAGGGTACTTTCCCCACCGTAATTCTGCCAGTTGGTATTGGTGACGAAGCTGACCGCCGTATTGAAGGACAATTCTGGCCCGACGGCCGGCATCGCCTGCGGATTATAGGGCAGCACGGCCTGAAAGCGCATCAGCGCATAAAGCAGGGCAAAACCGAAAAGGTTGAAGAGGAGCATGGAGAACGCATAGGTCGTCCAGTGCTGCTCCTCGCGCTCGCTGGTGCCGGCAAGGGCGTAGAGACCGCGCTCGACGGGTGCGAGAACCGGCGACAGCAGGGTGCGTTCGCCATTAAAGACACGCGCCATATAGAAGCCGAGCGGCTTCACCAGCGCAAAAATGATCCCGCAAAACAGCAGAATCTGAAACCATCCATTGAGGGTCATGGTATTGAACTTTCAATAGCCGCCGCTTCACGATCAGAAGCGTTCGGGGCGAATGAGAGCGTAAGTGAGATAGGCGGCGACAAAGACGGTGACGGCACCGCTCAGGACATAATCGAATATCATCGCGGCCTCCGTCTAAAGCCGGTCGCAGGCGCGCGTATAGGCAAAGCACAGGGCGAAAAACACCGTCGCTGCGCCAATCAGAATAACGTCCATCATCGATGAGACTCCTTTTTCCTCTGGGAGCCGGACAGGAAGAAAAGCGCCGTCATGTGGGACGTCGCTTTTCAATCTTTCTGGCTGGAAAGGGAACACCATCCCTTCCCGAACAGAAGAATGCACCCGAACCGCATAAAGGTTCGAGACGGCCGCCGATGGAATAAAATAGGAATCCTATAGGAATTTCGATGCCCGCGGAGACGCGCACCCTATCCATGTCTTAATCCGCTTCTTAATGAGAGAGCGGCTCACCAAAGGCGGATACAATGGTTTCCGCCGAACTGTTGCCGGCGAGCAGCGCTGCCAGCAGAATGCGGGCCTGCCCCGGCCGAAGCGTGGATGAATGCACGGCACCGGCCGCGACGAGATCATGCCCACCGCCACCGCCGCCATAACTTGCAACCAGCAGGCCTTCCGGCACACGGCTGGAAACCACGACCGGAACGCGGCGCTCTGCGCAGCGCTTCACCGCTTCAGCGATGAGCGGATTGGCATTGCCGGAACCGAGTGCGGCGAGCACGATACCTTTCGCACCCGCTGCAAGGCTGGCATCGATATGGGTCGCGTCGCAGCCGGGATGGATGACGACGATATCGACCCTGATATCCGTGACGGGAGCAGCAAGTTTCGGTGTTGCGGTCTGGACCTGCGGTCGCGCCGAACGGAAGGCGTCCGCCGCATCCGCACTCAGCTTGTAAAGCCCCCAGGCCGGCAGACAGCGACCTCCGAAGGAAAGAAGCACTCCCTTTTCAGCATTCCGCTGATCGAGCGCTGTTTCTATGGCCCGGGCCAGATTGGCCGGTCCGTCCGCTTGCCTGTGGTCCGCCGTAAATTGCGCGCCGGTGAAGACCACGGGCTTGGGAAGGGCGTGCTGCAGATGGACGAGCAGCGACGATTCTTCCATCGCATCGGTTCCATGCAGAACGACGATGCCCGCCACGGCGGGATCGCTAAGTTCGATGCCAACGGCATCGCTGATGCTTTGCATGTCGGCCAAGGTCAGGCTGGACGAATCCTTCGCCATCAGATCGACGGGCTTCAGCCGTGCATTGACCTGCGGAACCAGCGCCAGCAGATCCTCGCCGGAAAGGCTGGGAGTGCTGGCGCCATCGGCGCCCCGCCGGCTGGCAATGGTGCCACCGGTGGCGATGACCGCCACCAGCGGGGCTGTACCCTGCCCACTCAATGCGACACTCCCGATCCTGCCCGTTCAGCGGCCAGTCGATAGATACGGTCGCGCAGCAGATACCAGCCGATGACCAGAGCCGGTATGATGACGATCAGCGAGGCGATCGTCCACGACCCGACAGGATAATCGAAGGCCATCAGCACCAGCACGCCGAACAGGAAGATGAGCGTGAGGATGCCGGTATAGGGCGCGCCGAACATGCGGAAATCCGGACGCACGATCTCGCCGCGCTGCGACAGCTGCCAGAGCTTCAGCTGGCAGAGCACGATGACGGCCCATGCGCAAATGATGCCGAGCGCCGAAAGGTTGAGCGCGATCTCGAAGGCGGAGGATGGGACGACCGCGTTCAAGGCCACGCCGAGAACCGTGACGACGGCGGTGACCGCAATGCCGCCATAGGGCACACCGTTCTTGTTCATCTTCGCGAGCGCTGCCGGAGCCGAGCCGGAAACCGCCATGGAGTGGAGAATGCGGCCAGTGGAATAAAGGCCGGCATTCAGCGAGGACAATACGGCGGTCAGAACCACGAGGTTCATGATCACGTCAGCGCCCTCTACACCGATGGAGCCGAAGAAGGTGACGAAGGGGCTCTCGCCGGCCTTGTAGGCGGTGTAGGGCAGAAGCAGCGTGAAAAGTAGCACGGAGCCGACGTAAAAGACGACGAGGCGCAGAACCACGGCGCGGATGGCGCGCGGCATGACCTTGCGCGGGTCTTCGGTTTCGCCGGCAGCCGTGCCGATCAGCTCGATCGAGGCATAAGCGAAAACAACACCCTGTATGATCACGAAGGCGGGAAGAATGCCGTTCGGGAAAAAGCCACCATTGTCCGTAATCAGGCTGAAGCCGGTGACATGGCCTTCAATGGGCGTGCCGAAAATAACGAAATAGACGCCAACGACGAGGAAAATGGCGAGAGCCAGAACCTTGATCAGGCTGAACCAGAACTCCAGTTCGCCGAAGACCTTCACCGACAGCATGTTCATCGCCAGCACGACCACGAGCGCGGTCATGGCGAATACCCACTGATCAATGCCTGCAAGCCACGGAACATATTGCTTGAAGAAATTCATGTAGAGCGCGACGGCGGTCACATCAGCCACCGAGGTCATGGCCCAGTTCAGCCAATACATCCAGCCGGCCGCAAAGGCCATTTTCTCGCCGTAGAATTCACGGGCGTAAGAGACGAAGGAACCGGAGCTCGGGCGATGCATGATCAGCTCGCCGAGCGCGCGCAGCACCAGAAACGCAAAAAAACCGCAGAGCGCATACACGAAAACCAGCGCCGGGCCTGCCTGCGCGAGACGCCCACCGGCACCCAGAAAGAGCCCCGTGCCGATGGCGCCACCGATGGCGATCATCTGGATTTGGCGCGGCTTCAGGGCTTTATGGTAACCGAGATCCTCTTCGACGAAGACCTCACGTTCGGCGGGTGCCGTTTTTCCAGAATGCATGGATTTATCCTCCCGATAAAACGCTTGTAATCGGCAATAAGCCGGAAATCAAAGTGGAACTGGCGTCGTCCCCAGGGCTGGAAATATGGCCAGCGAATGCATGCACGCTGTAAAGCTGCATGACAGATTTTCGCCCTCATAATGGCAGATAATGCCGTTCGTCAAGGGTATTCGATATGATTGACCTTCTTCTCCACCAAGATTAAGGTCGAAAAATCTGTAAGACAGCTTTACAGATATTACAACACTTAAAAGCTAGTGGAGGAAAAAGTGAGTGTGACGCGCAGGGAGCATGATTTGCTCGGAACGAAGGAAATTCCGGCTGATGTCTATTGGGGTGTGCACACGGCGCGCGCCGTGGAAAACTTCAAGATCACCGGGGTGACCGTTGGCCATAACCCCTATCTTGTCAGGGGACTGGCCTATGTGAAGGAGGCGGCCGCACGCGCAAATCACGAACTCGGCCTGCTCGACAAGGAGCGCATGGAAGCGATCGCGGAGGCCTGCCGCGAAATCCGCGCCGGCGCGCTGCACGAGCAATTCGTGGTGGATGAAATCCAGGGCGGAGCCGGCACCTCCACCAACATGAACGCCAACGAGGTCATTGCCAACCGTGCGCTGGAACTGCTCGGCCACGAAAAAGGCGATTATTCCCGTCTTCACCCGAATGACCATGTCAATCTCAGCCAGTCCACCAACGACGCCTATCCAACGGCGATCAATGTTGGGCTGATCGAGGCGATCGACGATCTGGCGGCCTCCATGGGTGTTCTGAAAGACGCTTTCGACCGCAAGGCGCAGGAATTTGCCGGCTTCATCAAGATCGGTCGCACCCAGCTGCAGGATGCCGTGCCGATGACACTCGGCCAGGAATTCCGCACTTTCGTGGTGATGCTCGGCGAAGATCAGGCTCGCCTGATCGAATCCGCCACATTGCTGCACGAAATCAATCTCGGCGCCACCGCCATCGGCACCGGGCTCAATGCGCCGCGCGGTTATGCCGAGCTTGCCTGCCAGCATCTGGCTGCGCTGACCGGACGGCCACTCGTCACGGCAGCAGACCTGATCGAAGCCACACAGGATCCCGGTGCATTCGTGCACCTTTCCGGCGTGCTGAAGCGCGTTGCCGTCAAGCTGTCGAAGACCTGCAACGACCTTCGCCTGCTCTCCTCCGGTCCGCGCGCCGGCATCGGCGAGATCACCCTGCCCTCCGTTCAGGCAGGTTCCAGCATCATGCCGGGCAAGATCAACCCGGTCATTCCCGAAGTGGTCAACCAGGTCGCCTATGCGGTGATCGGCAACGACATCACCATCACCATGGCGGCAGAAGCCGGGCAGCTGCAGTTGAACGCCTTTGAACCTATCATCGTGCGGGCATTGTCGCAGAGCATCAGCCAGCTCAGCGCCGCCTGCCGCACATTGGCGGAACGCTGCGTTGAGGGCATCGTCGCAAACCCCGGCATCATGGCGCAGCGCGTGGAAGAATCGATCGGTCTCGCCACCGCGCTCAATCCGCTGATCGGTTATTACGCCGCGACGGAAGTGGCGAAGGAAGCGCTTGCCAGCGGCCGCACCGTGCCGCAGGTCGTTCTGGAACGGGGTTATCTGACGGAAGCGCAATTGCAGCAGGCGCTCAGCCCGCGTCATCTTGCCAACCTGCCCGCCCTTACAGTTACGGCTGGCGAAGCCGATCTTCGCCGATGATCGTCGTCACCACCTGCTTCACCTGGCCGAGGTGAAGCTCCATTGCCTCACGCGCCTCGGGTGCTGAATTCCGCCGGATCGCCTCGACGATCCGGCGGTGCTCGAAATTCGAGGCAACACGGCGGCCCGCCATCAGATTGACCATCTCGGACTGCTGGGAAAGCGCTTCGCGGGCATCGGCCACCACCTTGGCGAATAGTCCATTGGCCGAAGCTTCCGCGATGGCGCAATGAAATTGCCCGTCAAGCAACACCCAGGGATGCGGCCTCTCTTCGGCGTCCATCCGGTCGCAGAGGTCCAGCAGGGCGGCCAGTTGGGCATCCGTCCGCCTCACTGCCGCCCAGCCGGCGGCCGGCACTTCGATGAATGGCCGGGCCTCGATCAGATCGCGGGCGGAATAGGCGCCATAATTCAATTCGGACGGCGGTGTCGGCGTCATCACATAGGTGCCGCTGCCGGTGCGGGTCTGTGTCAGTCCCAGGGTCTGAAGCGAGCGCAGCGCTTCGCGGATGATCGGCCGGCTGACACCATATCGCACCGCCAGATTGGACTCGGCAGGCAGCCGGGTACCGACCGCAAGCTGACCCGAGGTGATGGCGGAACGGATATCATCGAACACCGCTTCCGCGGCATTCTTGCGATTGATCGGCTGTGCCTCCGTTAGCCAATCCGACAACCCGCCCATCTTCAAACCCTCCGGCACCCCAATGTGATCCGCAATATCGGCGACATACGGATTCGATATGCAAGATCACGCGGCTGTCTGAAAACGAAAGGACGGCCGCCGCTCTCGCAGCTAAGCCGACCTTCCTAACATTATCCTGCCCATGGGAACAACGACGGCGGATATTTTTATGGGAGTGAGGACGTGATGCCCTCACACCGTTTCGGATATCAGGCCGTGACGTCGTGTCCTTCCGGCTTGTCATCCTCACGCGGAATACGGAACCATGCGACATAGAGCGCCGGCAGGAAAAGCAGCGTCAGCGCCGTGCCCACCACGATACCACCCATCATGGCATAAGCCATCGGCCCCCAGAAAATCTCCCGGGAGATGGGAATGAGGGCAAGTGTGGCTGCCGCTGCCGTCAGCATGATCGGCCGCATGCGGTGCTCGGTCGCTTCGATGACGGCACGCCAGGCCGAGACGCCTTCGCTTCTCAGATGCTCGATCTGCACCACGAGAATAACCGAGTTGCGGATCAGGATGCCGATCAGCGCAAGCACGCCGAGAATGGCGACGAACCCCATCGGAGCATTGGAGAAGAGCAGCGCTACCACCACGCCGATCAGGGCCGTTGGCGCCACGGCGAAGACCAGGAACAACCGGCTGAAACTTTGCAGCTGAACCATAAGGATCGTTGCCATTGCAAACAGCATCAAGGGCACCACCGCAACGATCGGCGCTTGCGAATCCGCGCTGGATTCAACCGAACCACCCGTCTCCAGCTTGTAACCCACGGGCAGCATCTTCTCGAAAGCCTCGAGTTTCGGCTTCAGCTGTTCCACAATCGTCGCAGGCTGGGTCGGGCCAATAATGGCAGCCTTGACGGTAACCGTCGGGATCCGGTCGCGACGCCAGATGGTTGGCTGTTCAAGTTCATAGCGGAAATTGGCAATGGCCGAGAGCGGTACGGCCTTGCCGTTCGTCGCCGGCAATTGCAGGTTTTGTAGGGTCTCGATGGAACCGCGCTCCGCAAGTTGCGCCCGCGCCACCACATTGACGAGATAGATGTCATCCCGAACCTGGGTAACGGTGGAGCCCTCGACAATGCTGTTCATGGCATTAGCGATATCTTCCGAGGAAACACCGAGCTGGCGGGCCTTGTCCTGGAGAACATCGACCTTGACCACACGCGTCGGCTCGTTCCAGTCCATGACCAGATTGGACAGCAGCCGGTGTTCGCCGACAATGCCCGACAATTGCTGCCCGAGCTCGCGGACTTTCTGGATGTCGGGGCCGCTCAGGCGATATTGCACCGGTTTGCCGACCGGTGGGCCGATATCGAGCAATTTCACGAAGGCGTCGGTGCCGGTGAATGTCCGGTCGAGGTAATCCTGCAACTCGGCACGCACCTTGTCACGCACATCCAGCCCCTTGGTGACGATGACCGTCTGGCCAAAGGTCACATCAGGCGTCTGCACGTCGAAGGACAGGATGAAACGCGGTGCGCCTTCACCGACATAGGTTGTCCAGTGATCGATATCCGTATTTTTCGCCAGCATTTCCTGTTCGAACTGTGCCATCTGCCGATTGGTTTCGGCAATCGAGCTGTTCTGCGGCAGGTTCCAGTCGACGATAAGTTCCACGCGGTCGGATGACGGGAAGAACTGCTGCTGCACCAGGCTCATGCCGCCGATGGACAGGGCAAACAACGCGACCGTGGCGACAATCGTCACCCAGCGCCAGCGCAGCGCCCGGCCGAGAAGCGAGGAAAAGGCGGAGGCAAATCGCCCCTTCTTTTCATGATGAGACTTCATCGTCTTCGGCAGGATCGTCACCCCGAGCAATGGCGTAAACAATACTGCGACGATCCACGACACGATCAGCGAAACGGCGATCACCACAAAAAGCGTGAAGGTGAATTCGCCGGCCGCACTGTTGTTGAGGCCAACGGGAATGAAGCCGGCGACGGTGACCAGCGTGCCGGTCAGCATCGGAAAGGCGGTGGAGGTATAGACATAGGTCGCTGCTTTCCTGAGATCGTCTCCAACCTCGAGCCGTGCCACCATCATCTCCACCGCAATCATCGCATCGTCGACGAGAAGTCCGAGCGCGATGATGAGCGCACCCAGCGAGATGCGTTGCAGCGAAATGCCTGTGTATTCCATGTAGACAAAGGTAATCGCCAGCACGAGCGGGATCGAGACGGCAACCACCATGCCGGCCCTGAGACCAAGGCTGATGAAGCTGATGACGAGAACGATGGCGATGGCCTCGAAAAGGGCGGAGGTAAAGCCCGAGACAGCTTCATCGACGACGGCCGGCTGGTCGGATACCCGGTGCACATCGACGCCGACAGGCAAATCTGCCACGACGCGTTTCATCTGCGCATCCAGCGCCTCGCCGAAATGCAGGAGGTTCGCGCCGGTTTTCATGCCGATTGCAAGACCGATGGCCGGCTGGCCATTAAAACGGAACAGCGAGGATGGCGGATCGACATAACCGCGCCGGATCGTCGCCACTTCCGTCAGCGGGAAGAAGCGGTTGTTGACGCGCAGATTGATGGACCGCAGGCTGTCTTCCGAGGTGAACTGGCCGCTGACGCGCAGGGCCACGCGCTCCGGCCCGGCATTGACGAAACCGGATTGCGTGACGGCGTTCTGCGATTGCAGCGTCTTGATGATCGACTGCTGATCGATGCCGAGCGCTGCGATCTGACGGGTGGAAAATTCCAGATAGATTGCCTCATCCTGCGCGCCGATGACATCGACCTTGCCGATATCGTCGACGGTCAGCACCTTCGCCCGGGCATCTTCCACGAGATCGCGCAATTGCCGCTGGCTGAGACCGTCGCTGGTGAAGGCATATATATTGCCATAGACATCACCGAAGCGGTCGTTGAAGAAGGGGCCGACGACACCAGAGGGAAACTCTCCCTTGATGTCGCCGATCATGTTGCGCACCCGCACCCAGGTGGGTTCGACGTTGCGCGCCTTGGTTTCTGGCACCAGTTCAACGAAGATCGTGGTGCGGCCGGCCACCGTCTGGCTGCGCAGATGATCGAGATTGTCGAGTTCCTCGAGCTTCTTCTCGATCCTGTCGGTCACCTGGCGGGCCACCTCCTCGGCGGAAGCGCCCGGCCATTGCGCGCTGATCACCATGGTCTTGATGGTGAAATTCGGATCTTCCTCGCGGCCGAGGTTGAGATAGGAAAAAACGCCGGCGAGAACGAAGACCAGCATGAAGTACCAGACGAGCGAACGGTGTTCGAGCGCCCAGTCGGAAAGATTGAATTTCTTCACTGACGGACCTCCTGATCGATCCTGATGGCTTGTCCATCCTTAAGCTTGTGCACCCCGGCGCTGGCAACGCGCTCGCCGGGCTTGATGCCGCCGGTAATGCGCACGCTGCCGCCCTCGGCGGGCTCGCCGTCTATCGTGACCGGACGGTAGGTCACCGTTGCCGTATCGGCATTAACGATCCAGACGCCCCAGCCAGTATCGGTTTTCAACAGTGCCGACGCGGGAAGCGTGATCTGCGGTTCGGAGGCGGCAAGCGCCAGAGCCGTGACAACGGAGCCGAGCCGGAATGCCTGCGGCGCATCCTGCAGGCTGATCTTCGTGCGGCGTGTGCGCGTTGCCGTTTCGGCTTCCGGAGCGATCTCGCGCACCACACCGGTCATGTGGATCTTTGGATCGAGTTGCAGGGCAATCTCGAAGGTCGAGCCGATTTCCAGCCGCTGCGCCGCAAATTGCGGAACATCCACCACCACGTCGCGCACTTCCGGGCGGGCGATGGTCACCACCGTCTGGCCGGCGGAAACGACCTGGCCGATTTCGCCCGAGGTGGCGGTCACCACACCGTCAAATTCCGCTCGCAGCTGCGCATAACCCAGCTGCTCCTCGGCCTTGTCAAGATTGGCGCGGGCCTTGGCGACAGAGGCGTTGGCCGTGCGCATGGCCTGTTCCGCCTCTTCCAGTGCCGCTTCCGTGCCGCTGCGGGCTTCGGCCAGCACACGCTGGCGCTGTTCCGTCGTCACCGCATTGGCCAGCTGCGCCTCGGCATTGGAAAGATCGGACTGCGCGCTTTTCACCGACAGTTCCAGCGCCAGCGGATCGATCGAGGCCACCACGTCGCCTTTCTTGACCAGATCGGCCACATCGACATTACGGGCGATGATGCGGCCGAGAACGCGAAAACCAAGATCGGTCTTAATGCGCGATTCCACCGTACCCGTCAGCCGCAATGCATCGGCCGACTTTTCTTCCACGACAACGGAAAGCACCGGGCGTGGTGCTTCAGCCGCCGCCTCCTGCTTTTCCTGGCAGGACGAGAGCGCGATTGCCGGAATGAGCAAAAACAAGCTTCTGTTTATCCTGAACATTATTGTGCCTGCCCCTTTTCATAGGCGACCTTTTCACCGGTGCGGAGAAATTTGGTCCCGACGGTGACGACGAGATCACCCGGATTGAGCCCTTCCGTGACGACGAATTGACCGGTCTCGTAATCGGCGACCTGAACCGGACGCATGGCGACTTCCGACGATCGCGGATCGACCAGCCAGACAGCGGGGACGCCATCCTGCGAGGTCATCGCCGACCACGGAAGCTCGAAAGCATCCACCTGCCTGAACCGGAAATGGCCGGAGACGGGCGCGCCGAGCGGCATGGTCATGTCGCCGTTCAGACCGACCTTGACCCGGATCGTTCCATTATCCGGATCAATCGTCGGCGAAATCTCGCGCACGGGCGCCGCAACGATTTGAGCAGGATCCGACAGGAGGCTGACATTGACGAGATTGTCGATATCGCGCTCGAGGAAGAGGGATTCGTAGACATCGAAGACCGCATCGCGCGGCCCGTCATGCGCCAGCGTGAAGACAAGCTGGGCGGCCTGCGCGACCTGGCCAACCTCGACATTGCGCGCCGTGATAACACCATCCGCATCGGCCCTGAGCTCGGTATAGGACAGCGCATCCCGCGCCGTATCGAGTTGGGCCTGCGCCGATCGCACCGCCCCTTGCGTGGTAAGCAGCGTTTCCTGAGCCTTGTCGACTGCGGAGCGCGAAGTCACCTGCGTCTTGAACAGGTTCTGCTGGCGGTCGAACGTCAGCTGCGCCTGCGTCTGCTGCGCTTCCGCCGATTGCAGGTTTGCCAAGGCGACATCAATGTCGGCCTTCTGCTCTTCGGGATCGATACGGGCGAGCAATTGTCCGGTTTTCACCCGCGCACCCACATCCACCAGCCGTTCGATGATCTTGCCGCTGACCCGGAACGACAGATCCGTCTGGACCCTTGCGCGCACTTCACCGGTGATGACGCTACCACGATCGACGGGCTTTTTCTCAGCCGCCACCACATCGACTGTGCGCAGCGGCTTTTCGGCAGGCGGTTCTTCACTATTGCAGGATGCCAGGGCGAAAATGCCGCCAAGCGCCGCCGCGATAAGGATGGTTTTCATAGTGACCTCTTGATCTTCGCCTCATCCTATAATATTTGACTAACCGAATAGTCAATGAAATTTTCATGCCGCTGATCGGGGATTTGTCCGGGGTATCGGGCCAACTCCCCCAAGTGATCATTCCCTGTTCGTCCGGCACATCCCTGCGGGCGCATCGGCAATGTTCCGGCATATTGAAGCATGCGTGCGCCTTCACAAAAATCCGTTCCGGTTTTTGCGCCGGTGCTATAGGCAACCAACACTCATTGCCGCCACTCGCGACGGACAGACAGGCACGCGCCAAAAATAAAGGAGGATCCGGGGCCATGGCGAAAGCAAAACTGACACGCGCTGAACAGAAGATACAACGTCCGCTACAAATTCTCGACGCTGCATTCGAGGAATTCACCAAAAGAGGTTTCACGGCGACGCGGGTGGAGGACATTGCCGAACGGGTGGGAGTTACGAAGGGCACGGTCTACGTCTATTTCGAGACCAAGGAGGCGCTGTTCGAGGCGATGGTCAGACATGCCTCAGTGCCGTTTCAGGAGGCTTTTAAGGCCTATACCCATAAATCCGACGACCCCGTCGAGGAGCTTCGCTCGCTGCTAGAATTCCTGTTCGACGCCTTGGTCGACAACCGAAAAATGCGCGAACTGTTCCGCCTGATCGTCGCGGAAGGCGCAAAATTTCCTGAACTCATCGACCAGCACCACGACACGTTGATGGTCCCGGTTTTCGCGCGCATCGATGCGATCCTGAATGAGGGCGTGGCGAAGAAAAGATTCAGGGCCAACCCCCCGGAACTCGCCAAGGTGGTGATGTCGCCCATGGTCGGAACATTGGTGTTCCGGCTGATCTTCGACGACAGGCGCAGCCTGGACAAGCGCGCCGTCCTGACGATCCATCTGGAGCTGATCATGCGCGGTCTACTGGCCTGATCGCCACAACCGGTCATCGCATCCCAGTATCGGAGCTATTCCTGGCTTTCGAGCCGGTATCGCGAACCAGGATACAGCAACCGAACCGACGTCACTGCGCGGCTCGACGACCAGGTTCGACGGCGCACGAGAAGGCAAGGCTCATTTCGGCTGATGGCCATCAATTTGCATTCCCAGGGCTGGGGTGATGCTGCCTCGATGAATTGCTCCGTCCGGGAAATGGGTGCCGCCGCCGTCAGATAGGCATTGGGCGTGAGCGTCGTGAAATCCTGCATCAGATAATCCGGTGCGATCTCGGCATTCACGAAACGATCCTCCAATTGGATTGGCACGTCGTCCTCGTGGTGGACGATGATGGAATGAAAGACCTTCGTTCCTACACCAATCTCCAGCGCCGTTGCGAGATCGGGGCCGCAAACTTCCGTCTGGGCGAGTATCAGGCTCGGTCGATGCGTCGACCCGCGCTCCTTGATCTCGTCAGCGATGTTGCGCACACCCATCAAGCCGGCGCTTCGTTTTTTCGGAGCGACGAAGGATCCACGCCCCTGAACACGAACGATCACCCCCTCGGTTGCCAGCTCCCGCAACGCTCGGTTTGCAGTCATGCGGCTGACACCCAGCATGTCGACCATCTCGTTTTCCGAAGGTATCCTGTGGTTCGTCAACCACTGTCCACTGGCGATCTTTTCCTTGATCTGTTCTTTAACGCGCTCGTACAGCGGCAGGGAGGAGCGATCGCCCGAAACAGGAAATTCGCTTTCGATGACGGGCAGCATTGAAACTCCTAAAAATCGGGCGACTGCACAAAACGCAGCCAGAATCTGCACGAGCACAAAATTATCACATCCTATCTTGCTTGTCTTATGCAAATGTGTGAAGTTACATATACAACTTGAGGGGAAAATAATGGCGAGCGAAGACTCGATCTCTAGCAGCCGCAAGTCAGCCGTTGACGATCGGGGCGATAGCCCCGCGCCTGCCCAGCGCCGTGGCAGGAGCTTTCCTGACAAAGCCGGCAAGGTGCAAGAGGGCGAGCAGGGTCGACGCGCGCGCGAAGATCATTCTCTCCAAAGCCGGCTCACCGTATGCGCCGGAGATGCGACGTTTCCAGAATACCTGACCACCTCAAATACCGCGAAGTTGTATAGTGAACTTTCAACAAGCCGCTTCAATGCAAGCAGCGGATTGCACCTTGATTCGATGACGAGCGGCCTCCGCGACAATCGTCTGATCGGCGCGCCCTGCTAAACCTCAAAACGCATGCCAGCAATTTGCCAATCATCAAACCAAAAGGGGAATGCAATGCTGAATTCAAAACTGAAAATCGCGCTGGCCACGACCGCGCTTGTCATGGGAGCATATGCCGGCGCCGCCAGGGCGGAAGGCTATTGCAGCGCCGGAAAAACCATCACCTTCGCCGGCATCGACTGGGAAAGCGGCTCCTTCATAACCGAGGTCATGAAGGAGATTCTGTCCAAGGGGTATGATTGCAAGGTCGATTCCATTCCCGGCAATTCCGTGACGCTTGAACAGGCGACCGCCAATAACGACGTGCAGATTTTCGCCGAAGAATGGATCGGCCGCTCCGATGTCTGGAACAAGGCCGCCGAAGCCGGTCAGGTGAAGTCGGTCGGCAAGACCTTCGTGGGTGCGGCCGAAGGCTGGTTCGTGCCGGAATATCTGGTCAAGGGCGACCCCGCCAAAGGTATCGAAGCGAAGGCCCCGGATCTGAAGAGCGTCGACCAGCTTTCCGATCCGAAGATCGTCGAATTGTTCAAGGATCCGGAAGAGCCGACCAAGGGCCGCTTCCTCAATTGCCCGTCGGGCTGGACCTGCGAAGGCGTCAACACCGCCAAGCTTCAGGCTTACAAACTTGACGGAAATTATGTGAACTTCCGCCCCGGCACCGGCACGGCGCTAGATGCCGCAATCGCCGCCGGCTACCTCCAGGGCGAGCCGATGCTGTTCTATTACTGGAGCCCGACGGCGATCATGGGCAAATACAAGCTCATCCAGCTGCAGGAGCCCGCCTATAGCGAATCCTGCTGGAAGGAGCTGACAAGCGCGGATGGAAAACGCGATACCGGCTGCGCCTTCCCCTCCGTCGAGGTGGCCTATGGCGTGAACAGCACCTTTGCGAAGGATGCCCCGGAAATCATCGCAATCCTTGAAAAGGCGACCTTCCCGCTGACGGAAATCAACGCCAGCCTCGCCTATATGACGGACAAGCAGGTCGATGCGACGGCCGCCGCCAAGACCTTCCTGCAGACCAAGGCCGATATCTGGGGTGGCTGGGTTTCGGCCGACGCCAAGGCGCGTATCGAAGCTGCCGTTAAGTAATGTTGGCAGGCGCGCCGGTCTTCCGGCGCGCATTTTCCCGTCAGGACAGGGGCCAGTTCCGGGAACAGGGACCGGCATGCGCGAGGACTACACCGATGTTTCCTGAAGTTTTCCATATTTCCATCCGCGGCCCAATCAATGAAATCGTGCGCTCGCTGGTGGTGAACTACGGCTATGTTTTCAAGGCGATCTCGCAGACGATCCTGCAGGCGATCCTCTTCGTGGAATGGGCTCTGCGCGGACTGCCGTGGTGGGCCATTTTTCTGGTCTTTCTGGTGCTCGCCTGGTTCGCCGCGAAAAAGATTTCGCTGGTCATCATGGTCGCCGTCATGCTGTTCATCGTCGGCGCGCTCGGTCTCTGGGACCTGACGATGCAGACACTGGCGCTGATGCTGATTGCCAGCCTCATCTCCATCGTCATCGGCGTGCCCATCGGCATCCTGCTTGCGAAAAGCGAATGGGCGCGGCGCATCACCCTGCCGATCCTCGATGTCATGCAGACCATGCCGAGCTTCGTCTATCTCATCCCCGCCATCATGCTGTTCGGCCTCGGCAAGGTCCCGGCCGTGCTGGCCACCATCGTTTATGCCGCGCCGCCACTGATCCGCCTGACCGATCTCGGTATTCGGCAGGTGGACCGGGAAGTGGTGGAGGCCGCGACCGCCTTTGGCGGTAGCCCGAGACAGATCCTTTTCGGTGTCGAACTGCCGCTTGCCACAGCGACCATCATGGCCGGTCTCAACCAGACGATCATGATGGCACTCTCCATGGTCGTCGTCGCCTCGATGATCGGCGCGCGCGGTCTCGGTGAGCAAGTGCTGAACGGCATCCAGACACTTGATGTCGGCAAGGGCCTCGAAGCAGGTCTCGGCATCGTTATTCTCGCAATCGTGCTCGATCGCATCACGCAGAGTTTTGGCCAATCCAGCCGGAAGGAAATGGGCAATGACTGATATCCATATCCGCAACGTGTCCAAGATATTCGGCGGCAACTGGAAAGCTGCGCTGAGCATGGCCCAGCAGGGCGCAGAGAAAAGTGCAATCCTGGCAAAGACGGGATGCAGTGTCGGCCTCGATAATGTCAGCCTCGACATCGAAGCCGGCCGCATTTTTGTGATCATGGGTCTGTCCGGCTCGGGCAAGTCGACGCTCGTCCGTCACATCAACCGCCTGATCGAACCGACAAGCGGCGAGATTCTCGTCGGCGGAGACAATGTTCTCGCCCTCAAGGCGAAGGAGCTGCGGGATTTCCGCAACCGTCGCGTCAGCATGGTGTTCCAGAATTTCGGCCTGATGCCGCACCGTACCGTGTTGCAGAACGTCGTTTATGGCCAGCGCGTGCGCGGGTTGACCAAGGCGGATGCGCGGCCCATCGGCATGAAATGGATCGAGACCGTCGGCCTTTCCGGCTATGAGGACAAGTTTCCGCACCAGCTTTCCGGCGGTATGAAACAGCGTGTCGGTCTCGCCCGGGCGCTCGCGGCCGACACCGATGTCATCCTTATGGATGAGGCCTTTTCGGCGCTCGACCCATTGATCCGCGCCGACATGCAGGACCAGCTGCTGCAGCTTGAGAAGAACCTGCACAAGACCATCGTGTTCATTACCCACGATCTCGACGAGGCGCTTCGCATCGGTGCGCAGATCGCGATCCTGAAGGACGGCAAGCTGGTACAGGTCGGAACTCCCGACCAGATTCTCAACAGCCCCGCAAACGACTATGTCGCCCGTTTCGTCGAACGTCGCGCGGGTGCGGCGGGAGAAAGCCGGCATGGCTGATACGGTCACCATCGATCGCCCTCTCACCTGGCAGCAGATCGCCGCGGTCGCAAAGGGTGCGACGCTTTACCTGTCGGATGATGCCTGGCAACGTATCGCCCGGGCGCGCGCCATTGTCGATGCGCTCGTCGAAAAGCGTGTGCGTGGTTATGGCATCAATACCGGTGTGGGTGCGCTCTGCGATGTGATCGTGGATATTCCCCAGCAGCAGGCCCTCTCCCGCAATATCCTGCTCAGCCACTCCTGCGGCGTCGGCGAACCGCTGGGGCGCGAAGAAACACGCGCGATCATGGCCGCCCAGATCAACAACTTCGCGCATGGTTATTCCGGCGTGCAGGTGGAGACGGTGAAAACGCTACTGGCCCTGCTGAATGGCGATATTCTTCCCGTCATTCCCTCGAAGGGTTCGGTGGGTTATCTAACCCATGCCGCGGCCATCGGCCTTGTGCTGATCGGCGAAGGCCGGGTCCGCCATCAGGGCGAATTGATCAGCGGCCGGCAGGGGCTCGAAGCACTCGGCCTTGAACCCATCGTTTTGCGAGCGAAAGAAGGCCTAAGCCTCGTCAATGGCACACCCTGCGCCACCGGCCTTGCCAGCCTTGCGCTTGCCCGCACGAGCCGCCTGCTTGACTGGGCCGATGCGGCGGCAGCCATGAGCTATGAAAACCTTGGCGCACAGGCAGATCCCTTCGCCGCCGGGCCGCTGGCGCTGCGCGTCTCGCCCGGTATCCAGACCGTTGGCGAAAACCTGCGTCGCCTTTTAGTGGCAAGCCCGCTTCTCGCCCGGTCGGCCGGGTCGCGCACGCAGGACCCGCTCAGCCTGCGCGCCGTGCCGCAGGTGCATGGCGCCGTGCGCGACAGCGCGGCGCAGAGTGCTGATGTCGTGAACCGCGAGCTCGCAAGCGTCACCGACAACCCGGTCGTCGCCGGGACACCGCAGGCACCCGAGGTTCATTCCCAGGCCCACGCCGTCGGCGCGGCACTTGGGCTCGCCATGGATGGGCTGGCAACGGCGGCCGCCGAACTCGCCGCGATTTCCGAGCGTCGTATCGACCGGCTCGTTAATCCGCTTGTCAGCAGATTGCCCGCTTTTCTCGCGGATGGTGACGGCGTCTGCTCCGGTTTCATGATCATCCAGTATACGGCCGCAGCGCTTGTCGCGGAAAACCGCCGCCTCGCCGCTCCCGCCAGCCTCGCTGGCGGCATCACCTCCGCATTACAGGAGGATCTACTGACGCACGCCACCGCCGCTGCCGACAAGACGCTGTCGATTATCGGCAATCTGGAAACCATTCTGGCGATCGAGATCATGTGCGCGGCACAGGCTTACGATATGCAGCCCGATGAGAGCCGCCGCGCGCCCGGCACCGATGTACTCTACCACCGCGTCCGGACGACGACGCCGTTTTACCGCGACGACCGCCCGCTCAACGATATGGTGGCAGCAGTGCAGGAAATGCTGCAAAGAGCGGATGCGATTGAAAGCCTTCCCTGAAGGCGACCATCGCATCCTCGATCTTTCGCTGATACTCTACCGGCACACCCCTAATTCTTCTTGAGGCTTCCCGACAACGGGCGTGCCATGGGAGTGTGACGGCCGCTTTGCAAAGCAGTCTTCACACCGTGAAAAAACATCTGATGTCCCTGACGAAAAATGTGCGCTGCACAAATTTCGGAGGAATGGGCATGAAATTCGGATTTTTAGATACATATCATCCAGAGAAATTCGTCTAAAACTCTCCCAACTCAAGGAGAGACACCATGACGGACACAACATCACAGTTCGACGGGGCAGAGATCGTGCTGGAGGCCGCCGAGGAGCCGGCATGGACCGCAGCGACATGGTTCGCGGTCCTTTCGATGGCGGCCACCAGCTTTGCACTCGTATCGGCCGAGTTCCTGCCGGCGGGCCTTCTGACGCCCATGGCGCGCGATCTTGGAATTACCGAGGGAACGGCGGGGCAGGTCGTCACGGCCACGGCCTCGGTAGGCGCCGTGACGGCGCTGTTCAGTAACGTTCTCATCGGCAAATTGAACCGCAAAACCGTGCTTGTCGGTCTTAGCGCGCTGGCAATCGGCTCCAATATCCTTGCATCATTCGCGACCGATTTCTGGCTGTTGCTGGTCGGTCGGGCAGGACTTGGGATCGCGCTGAGCGGTTTCTGGGCGCTCTCGGTTGCGGTTGTGGCGCGGCTCGTCGGGGCGAACGCAACCGGGCGCGGCATGGCCATCGTCACCCTCGGTGTCTCGCTCGCCACGATAGCGGCGCCTTCCATGGGGGCGTTGATCAGCGACTGGGTGGGATGGCGGGTCGCCATGTCGATGACGGCGGGACTTGCCGCCATTGCCATGCTGCTGCAGATTCTGAGCCTGCCAACGCTGCCGGCAAGCACAAGCAACAGTCTCGCCGATGTTTTCCGGCTGACGCGGCGGCCGAGCGTTCAGCTTGGGATGCTTGCCATCCTGCTGCTGATGACGGGCCATTTCGCCGGCTCCGTCTATGTCCGTCCGTTCCTCGAACAGGTCACACATCTCGATACCACGCCGATCGCACTCGCCCTGCTCGGGTTCGGCGTGGCCTCGGTGCTCGGCAATGTCGCGGGTGGCCGGATGGCCGACAACAGCATTCGCCTGGCGCTCGCAGTCACTGCCGCTCTGATGGGATTTGCCGCGCTCTTCCTGGTGTTCTGGGGCGCGCATACCAGTGCCGCTTTTGCGCTCGTCGCACTCTGGGGTTTTGCCTTCGGCATGGCGCCAGTGGTCCTGCCGACGAACCTGTCTCGCGGCGCGCCGGATGCACTTGAAGCGGCAGGCAGCCTGATGGTGGTGTCTTTTCAGGTAGCCATCAGTATTGGTGCAGTTTTCGGTGGTTACATCGTTGATTATTACGGCGCCACCGCCCCACTGTCCCTGACCGCAGTGCTGGCTGCAGCAACGCTTGCCCTTGTATTGGTGCAGCGGCGCCGCTGATCTCCCGGCGATGATCGCCAATGAAATGAACAGTGTCCAACGCCTGCCGTGATGGCGCGAGAATTCAGGATATTCTCGCGCCATCACGGCAGGCGAACGACATTCTATCGCCCAGCCGCTGCTTTTTTCTCCCGCAAGGATGTCGAGGTGAGACTGCCGGCTTGAGATGGTGTCCAGCAGAGGGTATCAGGTGCTCCGGTCCTCGCCGGACCTTCGGCAAGCAACAAGGTATATCCTGACATGACCCCCGACTTCCTCGTCACCCATTCCGGCGGCTTTCACGCCGACGAACTGCTGTCCAGCGTCGTGTTGACACGGCTTTTTCCGCAGGCCCGGCTCGTCCGCAGCAGAGCCCCCGAATGGATAACGCCTGGTGCAGACCGCATCATCTACGACGTGGGCGGCGCTTATGACGCCGAAAAATGCATTTTCGATCACCATCAGCGTGGTGCGCCGCTGCGCGAGGACGGCCAGCCCTATAGTTCGTTCGGCCTGATCTGGAAGCATTTCGGACGCGACTACCTTGCCACATCAGGCATTCCTGACGACCATATCGAAACTCTGCACGCGTCTTTCGATGCAGGATTTGTATTGCCGGTGGATCTGGTCGATAACGGCGCCCTCAGCCCCTCCATTGCCGGACCACTTGCCGGGCTCACGCTGCCCGTCCTGCTGGAGACTTTAAAGCCTGTCTTCGACGACACCGATCCCGAAGCGGATGATCGCGGTTTTATAGCCGCGCTGGCAGTCGCGCGCAGCTTCGTCGAGGCGAAACTGGCCACAGGCGCTGCCAAATTGCGCGCCGAAGCACTGGTGCAGAAGGCGATCGCCGATACTGGCGAAGGGCATATCCTTGAGCTGCCGATGGGCATGCCATTTCGGTCCGCCATCGTAAAAGCCGGCGCCGACCACCTGCTCTTTGTCGTCCATCCCCGGGACAACGATTGGTGCCTTACTGGCATCCGCCGCGCGGATGAAGGTTTTGAACTGCGAGCCGACCTGCCAGCGGCCTGGGCCGGCCTGACGGGCAAAGAGTTGGAAGCGGTTTGTGGCGTCGAAGGCGCGAGCTTCTGCCACAATGGCCGCTTTATCGCCGCAGCCAAAACCCGCGACGCGATTTTGGCCATGGCGGAACTGGCAGTGAAAGAGGCTCTCGCCTCCGCGCAAACAACAGCGGCGAAGCAATAACATTGTGCACAAGCTAAACGGTTGCCGTCCGGTTCTTTTCAGGCGGATGGCGACCGTTTCACACCCTTGTGGCAGGCGCGCTCAGGGCCGCGGTCAGGACATGTCCAAAGCAAGGGTCAGGTCGGCGATAAGATCATCGGGATGTTCGATGCCGATCGACAGGCGGATCGTGGAATCAAGTACACCAATGCGCTGGCGAACATCGGCGGGAACGCCTGAATGCGTCATCGTTGCGGGGTGAGACGCGAGGGATTCCGTACCGCCGAGGCTCACGGCAAGTTTGAATATGGTCAGCGCATTGAGGAATTTGAAAGACGCCGGCTGCCCGCCAACAATGTCGAACGAGAAGGTCGATCCCGCACCGGAGCATTGAGCGGCAAACACCTTGCCGACTGCGGATGCCGGATCGCTGAACGGCAAATAGTGAATTTTCTCGACCTTCGGATGCGCTTTCAGGAATTCCGCAACAATTTTCGCGTTGCTGTTTGCCCGCTCCATTCGGATTTGCAGCGTCTCGAGGGAACGTCCGAGCATCCAGCAGGAGTGCGGATCGAGCTGCGTGCCGATTGCTCCGCGCAGCGCCTTCACCTGCTTCATGACATCCTTCCGCCCGAGCGCCGCCCCGGCGATGAGGTCGGAATGCCCGCCGACGTATTTCGTGAGCGAATAGAGCGAAATATCGGCGCCGTGCTCGATGGGCTGCTGGAAAACTGGGCCGAGAAGGGTGTTGTCGCAGGCGATGATCGGTCTGTGGCCTTGTTTTTCGCCGATCACGTCAGCGACACGCCTCATCATCGCAACATCGACAATGCTATTTGTCGGGTTGGCCGGCGTTTCGATCAGAATGACCGACACCCTGCCCTTCGCCATCGCGGTCTCTGCGGCGGCCATCACCGATGCCTCGCTGACACCGTCGGCAAAACCCACCGCCGAGACGCCAAAATTATGGAAGGTCTTTGCCAGCAGCGTCTCAGTGCCGCCATACAGCGGCTGGGAATGGAGCACGGTGTCACCGGGCCGGACGAAGGCGAAAAGCGTCGTTGAAATGGCGGACATGCCGGACGAGAAAAGCGCACAACTCTCCGTACGTTCGTAAACGGCAAGGCGATCCTCGACAATTTCGCTGTTGGGGTGGTTGAAACGGGAGTAAACGAGACCCGCACCCTTGCCCGCCGGCGGCTCCTTGCGGCCGGAAACGTAGTCGAAGAAGTCACGCCCGTCCTCTGCCGATTTGAAGACGAAGGTCGACGTCAGGAATACCGGGGGCTTGACGGCACCCTCCGACAATTCCGGATCATACCCGTAATTGAGCATCTGGGTTTCAGGATGGAGGGCGTGGTTGCCGATATGGGTTTTGGACGGATGCGGCGCGGTCATTTCCGATGATCCCTCAGCTGGCGTTGAACTGGTTGCAGGTTACACGCGATGGAACCAAAATATCTTGCATTCTGGAGCGTGGAAATGTCTCTTGAAGCAAGATATTGCGGAGAATGAACGTTTATGTCGCAGAAAATTGCGGATCCGATCGACAGGCGGATACTGAGAGAATTGTCAGCTGACGCGAGAATCACGAACAACGAACTCGCCGAGCGGGTCGGGCTGTCAGCATCGGCATGTTTGCGACGGCTTCGGCGGCTGGAGGAACTGGGCGTTATCAAGGGTTACTCCGCCATCATCGATCCGGCGTTCGAGGGATGGACGATGACGGCTCTCGCGTCCGTCCGCCTCAGCCGTCAGCACGATGACGAAATCCGGATGTTTGAGGCGGCCGTTCTTGACTGGGCGGAGGTTCTCGAATGTCATCTGGTCACGGGTTCGAGGGATTACATGCTCAAGATCATGTGCGGCGGGCTGGATGATTACGAGCGTTTCATCAAGGAAAAGATCGCAAAGCTGAAATGCGTCGACACCATTGAGACCAGCTTCGTAATGAACACGATCAAGGCGCGTCGCATCTGATTACTCCGATCCTGGCGCTCCGGGTGGAGCAATGTGAAATGCGGAACTTCGGCTGTCGGACCGATCCCTATTCTACCTTTCTTCCGCCTTTGACGAAATCAATGAAGGCGCGAAGAGGTGCGGGCACCAGGCGGCGACCGGGGTAATAGAGATAGGGCCCCGAAAAGCTCAGCCACCAGGGCTCCAGCAATGGCTCAAGTGCGCCGCTCGCCAGATGCGGTTCCAGCCAATCTTCGAAGAGATAGATGACACCCATGCCCGCAATGGCGGCGCTGACGCCGAGATCCGTGCCTCCGCCAGATTGCACGAGAAGCTGGCCCGGCGGATCGATGATCATCGTCTCGCCGTCCCGCTCGAATTCCCACGGGGGGATTGCCCGGCTGGCGAAACGACCCCGGATGCATGCATGCTCAAGGAGTTCCCGCGGATGGGTGGGGCGCCCTCGCGCTGCAATGTAGCCCGGTGCTGCGGCAAGCGCGAAGCGCTGTGCGCGCGGACCAATCGGCACGGCAATCATGTCCTGTTCAAGCCGCTCATCATAGCGGATACCGGCGTCGCAGCCGGCGGAAATGATGTCGACAAAATTTTCGTCGGTGAGGATTTCCAGGCGGATATCCGGATAGGCTGCCAGAAAAGGCGGAACGATGTCAGGCAGAACCAGCCGGGCGGCACTGACGGGAACGTTGAGCTTCAGCGAGCCGGCCACCTGGTCCCGGTCGCCACTTATCTGGTCGAGCGCCGAGCGGATTTCGGCAAAGGCGGGATCCACCCGGCGAAGCAGTTCCGCGCCGGCTTCGGTTGGCAGAACGCTGCGGGTCGTGCGGTTCAGCAGGCGCACCCCGAGTTCGTTTTCAAGACGCTTGATCGCATCGCTCAGCGCCGACGAACTCATACCACTCGCACGGGCAGCCTGGCGGAAACCACTGGCGCGGGCGACCAGCAGGAATGCGCCGATATCGTTGAAGTCCGGCATGACTGTATCCCTCTGCGGCGTCTATATTGTCCGGAATGACGGACAGGCTGTTCTGACTATAGCGAATTGTGACTCCAATGACATCGCCTCTATAGTGGGGACAGACACAGCGGAGAAAGCTCAAATGTCGACACTCGACCAGTCTGGAACTTTTCACCTTGCAGGCCGCAATATCAGGCGGCTGGGCTATGGCGCGATGCAGTTAGCCGGTAAAGGCGTCTTCGGCCCTCCGAAAGATCGCGAGGAAGCGATCGCGGTACTTCGGGAAGCCGTGGATAGCGGCGTCAATCATATTGATACGAGCGATTTCTACGGCCCCCATATTACCAATCAGATTATTCGCGAGGCACTGCATCCCTATGCGGATGACCTTCTTATCGTCACAAAGGTTGGTGCGACCCGGGGTGAGGATGCCTCCTGGAATGCGGCTTTCTCGAAGGAAGAGCTCACCCAGGCAGTTCACGACAATCTTCGCAATCTGGGTAAGGAGGTACTCGATGTCGTCAATCTCCGGGCCATGTTCGACGTTCACGGCCCTGCCGAGGGATCGCTCGCTGCACCGCTTGAAGTTCTGGCAGACCTGCAACGGCAGGGGTTGATCCGGCATATCGGTGTATCGAACGTGACGCCGCGACAGATCACGGAAGCCGGTGAAATCGTGGAGATCGTCTGCGTGCAGAACCAATATAATCTGGCGCATCGACAGGACGATGCCCTGATAGACACGCTCGCAGCACAGGGCATCGCCTATGTTCCATTCTTCCCGCTCGGTGGCTTTTCTCCGCTGCAATCGACAGTGCTCTCAGACGTCGCTACGCAAATGGACGCGTCGCCGCTGCAGGTGGCTCTCGCCTGGCTCCTGAAGCGATCCAGCAATATTCTGGTTATTCCTGGAACGTCTTCGCGCGTGCATCTGCGACAGAACCTTGCGGCTGCATCTCTTGATCTTCCGGACAGTGCCATGACCGCTCTTGCGGCGATCGGCGGATGAATTCTCCACAGTTTCGGGAAAAGAGCATCTGACACCGTGACCGGAGTTGGCCTTCAAGCCGATGCATCCCACCATGCAGGTTCTTGCCGAAGCTTCCTCCGTACGCGTTTCAGCCGTCTACACCCCAGAGTTCCGGCGTCCGTTTAAAATACTCAGTCAGCATCTCGGTGAGCACCCGTACTTTGCGAGCGGGATGCTGGCTCGGTGGGCGGACGACATAGACGGCGCCCGGAGGGACCGGATAGCGCGTCATGATGGGAACCAGCGCGCCGGAGGCCAGATATGCATGTGTGATGCAGTCGGGAAGCCAGGCGATGCCGAGACCTGCAGCCGCCGCTGCGGCAAGCGCCGTGGCGCTGTCAGCCTTGAACTTGCCCTGCGGCTGAACCGTGACGATCCTGTCGCCATCCATGAACTGCCAGGCTTCCGTTCCCTGCATCAAAGCCTGATGATTGACGAGCTGCTCGACAATGTCAGGGGAACCGTGCGCTTTGATATAAGCGGGGCTGGCGACAAGCTTGCCATGGATCGGCCCGACGCGCTTCGCGATCAGGTTCGAGTCCTGAAGATAGGCACCCCGAATCGCGCAATCAAAACCCTCAGCGATGAGATCGACGAAACGATCGCTATAGGAGGTGTGGATGTGAAGCTGCGGGTGCTGATGCGCCATTTCCGCAAGCACGGGGGCGAAGTGCGTTGGGCCGAAAGTAAGTGGCATTGCGATCCTCAAACGGCCGTGCAGCTCGCCGGCGGGGAGAATCGTTTCCCGGGCTGTATCGATCTCGGCGCTGGCCCGAGCGGCATGGTCCCTGAAGGTGATCCCCGCCTCCGTGAGCGCGGCACCGCGCGTTGTCCGAGCGAGAAGCTGGACGCCAAGCTCCGCTTCTATCCGAAAGAGCCGACGGCTGACGATTGACTTGGAGATGCCGAGCCGGCGCGCTGCGGCCGAGACGCCACCGGCGTCGGCTACTGCGACAAATGTCCGTAGATCTTCGATGTCCATTCCAGCGTTCCTCGTTTCGCGACACAGTTTGCCAGATTGTGGCACTATCTCACCGCCAAAAGGAACAGCAAATTGCTTCCAGGCAACGCCGCCCGCTGGCGCGTGTCTCTCTCGAACCCATCGCCGTCCATGGCGGCAGAGAAAGGAAGTCTTGATGACCCTTCGTAACGGCCTCGATTCTCTTCTTCGTCCCGAAGATTCGGTCCTCGTTCTGATCGACCATCAGCCCTACCAGCTCGCAAATCTCAACAGCCACGATCCGCACATGGTGGTCAACAACACGACCGCGCTGGCGAAGCTGGCAAAAGCCTTCGACGTTCCGACCATTCTCACCAGCGTGATCGCGGCGCGTGGTGGACTTCTCTTCAAGCATATCACCGACGTATTTCCGGATCAGGACGTCATTGATCGCACCTGGGTGAACACCTGGCAGGACGAGAATGTGGTGAACGCCGTCAAGGAGACCCGCCGCAAGCAGCTGATCATCGCCGGCCTTTGGACCGAGGTTTGCGTCGCAATGCCTGTGATCCAGGCCGCCGGCGAAGGCTGGGACGTGACCGTGATCACCGACGCGTCGGGCGGAATTTCGAAGGAATCTCATGAAGTTGCCATCCAGCGAATGATCACGGCCGGCGCGAATGTCATGACCGTAATGGGACTCGCCGGCGAATGGCAACGTGATTGGGCACGCACGGAGCATGTCGAGGCGCTGACCGAGATTCTCATCCAGCACTTCGGCGGCAGCGGCATCGCCTATCTTTGGGAGCAGCAGCTTCTCAACACGACAGTGGCTGGCTGATCCCAGCCAGTATGGCAAAAATTTCGGTGAGGACCGGAACCGTCATTATCGGCCCTTACCGCCTTCATGCCGCACGCCCCCAGGCAAGGGGTGATGGACCAAGGCAATCATGAAAGCAGCCGCCTAAATCAACCCGGTCCCCCGGATACCCTTATAGCCTAACCCAGGTTACTGCCGCGGCTTAACGCCGGGAAAGCAATCGAGCCATCGCGTGATGCGGGGAAGGCTTGCCACTTTCCGGTCCGCTATCTCTTTCCAGCCGTGCGCGGATGTCCTCGATTTCCTCTTCGGTGAGATGCTCGATCCCGATGAAATCACTCCGCGCTTCCTCCACCGCCCGCAACAATTCGTCCAGCTTTGCTTCCATCGCCGCAGAATCCCGGTTCTGTGAGTTCTGCACGAGAAAAATCATGAGAAAGGTAACGATGGTCGTACCGGTATTGATGACCAGTTGCCAGACCTCCGAAAACCCGAATAACGGTCCGCTGATCCCCCAGACGAGGACAGTGCCAAGCGCCACGACGAAAGCAGTCGGAGAGCCGGAAAAGGACGCTATGCCGGTTGCGAAGCGAGTGAAGACCTTGTTCATGACACACCGTATCCCCTCAGCCCGGATACCGATCAAAAGCTTTTTTAGAACGCTAATGCACTAACAAAGAAAAAGAATGATGGTTCCGAATGGACCTTATGCTGCGTCGGAGACACCCACGTTGCTCCAGACAGATACCTCAGCCATTTCCACATCATGCCAGACAAAACCCTCTCCGATCACCTGTGTGCGTGGGACTGCGATTTCCTCTTTCTGGAATCAAAATACTAGTATAATAGTTATCCAAAAGTCAGACGGAGGAATGACATGAACAGGATTGATCTCGACGGACAGGCGGCGGTGGTGACCGGCGGTGCACAGGGAATTGGCCTTGCCATCGCAAGGCGGCTTATTGAATCCGGCGCGAAAGTCAGCCTTTGGGATATGAGCGAGACGGCGATTGAGCAGGCCTGCGGCGTGCTTGGAGAGGGCGCCAGCGGCAAGGTTGTTGATGTCACCGATTTTGCCGGCCTCGCCCGCGTTCACGCCGAGGTCGAAGCCGAGACCGGACCGGTGTCGATCCTCGTCAATTCCGCCGGAATTGCGGGCAGCAATGCGACCCTTGAGGATTATGACATCGAGGAATGGCGGCGCGTCGTCGAGATTAATCTGAACGGCACCTTTTATGTCAACAAGACCGTGATCCCCTCCATGAAGGCCAGGAATTATGGCAGGATCGTCAATATCTCCTCGGTTGCCGGCAAAGAGGGCAATCCCAAGCTCTCAGCCTATTCCGCAGCCAAGGCGGGCGTGATCGGCTTGACCAAATCACTCGGCAAGGAACTCGCGGCACACGATATTGCCGTTAACGCGATCACGCCGGCGACGGCGCGCACACGGATCCTCGAAACTCTGACACCGGAATTTATCGATTACATGCTGACACGTATTCCGCGTGGCCGTTTTCTGGAAGTCGAAGAGGCTGCGGCAATGGTCGCATGGCTGGTGAGCCGTGAAAACAGCTTCACTACCGCCTCGGTTTTCGACCTTTCCGGTGGCCGGACGACCTATTGAGGAGCGTTCGATGCCGCGCATGGGATTTTGCCTTAACCTCAGGCCCGGTACGGTCGAGGAATATAAAAGGTTGCACGCCAATGTGTGGCCGGAGGTGCTCGACGCCATCGCCCGCGCCAATATCACCAATTATTCGATTTTTCTGAAAGAGCCGGAAAACCTGCTCTTCGGCTACTGGGAATATACGGGAGATGATTTCTCCGCCGATATGGCGGAGATGGCCAAGGGCGAGCGGATGCGGCAATGGTGGGCAATCTGCGAACCCCTGCAATTGCCCTTCCCGACGCGCCGGCCGGAAGAATGGTGGGCGCAGATGACCGAAGTCTTCCACATGCAGTGACTGCGCCTGTCGTCCTCTTCAAACGCGTTTCAAATGCCGGCCAATCCGCTGGCTTCGATACTGCCGAGCAGTTTCAGCGTATTGCTGAGCGACGTCTCCAGATGCTCCTTGATCGCCCTTTCGGCCGCTTCCAAGTCATGCGCCTCCAAAGCGTCAACAATGGCGCCGTGCTGCTCGATCGTCGTTTCACCGGCTCCCGGCGAAGGCAGCGACAGAAGGCGGCAGCGATCCATCTGTGCCTTGGTAATGTCCACCACACGCCACAGCATGGAATAACCATTGACCTCGGCAATGACCCTGTGAAAAGCGTCATCGTGATCGATCGCATCCTCGAAGCGGCTTCTTTTGACCGCAAGGGCGTGGAGATCGATAATGTCGCGCAGGCGCTGCACTCCATCCGCCGTGATGGTTTGCGCCGCATGGCGAACGCTTTCCCGCTCCAGCGCGATGCGGATGATATAGGCTTCCTGCACCTGCCTGCGGCTGATGCGGGTCACGAAGGTTCCAGCCTGGGCGCGGACATCGATCAGCCCTTCATCTTCAACACGTTTGACGGCCTCGCGCACCGGCGTCCGCGACGTCCCGAGACGCTCGGCGATCTCTATTTCATTGACCGGCGAACCGGGCGCGAGCCTGCCGGTTACGATGGCGCGGCGAACGAGCTGATAGATCTGGTCGCGAAGCGGCATGTTCCGCGTGATGGTCACGCCATTGAGAAACCCGGTCAAATCGGATTTGTCCTGCAAGGAATGGCCCGCATTCGCCTCTTGTTTTGACACGTCCGTCGTCTCCCATCAAAAACCGGACTCACCGGTAAAAAATTCTTTAGCCGGTTTCACGCCCGCAACCAACCTCTCCCATGATTTCCAAGCAGGTCGTTCATGAAAGAGGCAAATAATGGGGGCCGTCGATTTTCGCCACTACCCTCGGTCCCGCGCAGTTCGGTTACGATTGCTGGCGTTGATGATCCTCACGTCTCCATCAAAACCGGCATCGGCGCCAGCAGGCCCTTTTCCTGTAAGGCCTGCCACAATTCTTCCGGTATGTTCGTCTCGAACCATCCGACCGATTGCAGCAGCTTATCGGGACGTTTGGCTCCCACCAGGACCGAAGCGACCGCGGGATGAAACAGCGGGAACTGCACCGCCGCAGCTCCCAGCGGCATGTCAAAGGCGGCGCAGATCCGCGCCAGCTCCTCCGTGCGCCGTACGATCTCGGCGGGCGCATCCTTGTAATTGAACTTGGCGTTAGAAGCCGTGCCCGTGGCAAGAATGCCGGAATTGAATACGCCACCAATGACGATGGCCGTGCCCTGCCGATGGGCGCGGTCCAGCAACGGCACCGCATCCTGTTCCAGCAGGCTGTGCCGGCCGGCCAGCAGGCAGCAATCGAGATGAACCTCATCCATGGCGGCGGCGATCGCCTCTGCCTCGTTGACCCCCAGCCCGAAACCGCCGATCAGGCCGGCCTCACGCAACTCGCCGAGTGCCCTGAAGCCGCCCGACGTCAATTGCCGCCAGAGCGCGGCATTTCTTTCACCATGAATGAGGACGCCGATGTCATGTATGAAGAGAATATCCAGCCTGTTGGTGCCCATGCGCTGCTGGCTGTCGTCGAAGCTGCGCATGATGCCGTCATAGCTGTAATTAAAGGTCTCGCGAAACGGTAGCCCGTTTTGCCAGCCCGGATCCAACGGGTTTTTCGGCGGCTCCGGCGGCAGGCGGTGACCCGGACGGTCATTGCTGAAAAGCCTGCCGACCTTGGTGCTGACGACGGCTTCATGGCACTGCGGTTCTTCGCGCAAAAACTGCCCGAGCAGATGCTCCGCCCGGGTAAGACCGTACATCGGCGCCACGTCGAAATAACGGATGCCGCTATCCCATGCCGCCTGAAGCGTCGCCAGCGCATCGGCGGCGCTCACCGGCGTATAAAGCCCGCCAAGCGACGCGCAGCCCATGCTGAGCGCCGTTACCGACAGATTTGTAGTTCCCAGACGTCTTTTATCTCCTGCCCGCATCGCAATCTCCCGTGCATTCGCCGACAATTACACTAATATAATGATCGATCAAGATTGTTGGGTGGTACTTCATTAAGAACGGTTCCAGCAAGCCCCCGGACGGATTGAGCCGTCCTCAGGCGCAAATTTCGCTCTCATGGTTTCGCACATTTTGAGATGCGGAGCCCAACTTCCATTTGCCTGAAGTGCTCGCAATCAAACCCTCTTCAAGTCCCTTGACCACGATGCATTATACTAGTATTCCAATATACAGCAAACAACGAATTTCTGGCTTCCGCCTGTTTCACGCAGAGAAATCATGGCTCGCTACATCAAACTGACTGAAACCGATAACATCATCGTCGCCGTCGAACCGATCGCGCCGGGTGAGAGCGTGGCAGAGGTTGCTGCGCGCGAGCGTATTCCGCGCGGTCACAAAATGGCCCTGCAGGCGATCGCAAACGGGACGCCGATCGTCAAATATGGCCAGATTATCGGCTTTTCCACGCAGGACATCGAGCCGGGGCAATGGGTCCACGAACATAACGTGACGATGCAGAGCTTCGAACGCGGTTATGCGAGTGGCGAGGAAGCAAGGCCGACGCGCTATGTCGAGCCGGAGAAACGCCGCAGCTTCAACGGTTTCAGACGCCCCAGCGGACGCTTCGGCACCCGTAATTACATCGCCGTTCTCACCTCGGTGAACTGTTCCGCCACCGCCTCGCGCTTTATCGCCGATGAGATCAACCGCTCCGGCATTCTCGACCAGTTCCCGAATGTGGACGGTGTCATATCGCTCGTCCACGGCACCGGATGCGGATTGGATATCCATGGCGAGGCCTACGAATTGCTGAAGCGCACCCAATGGGGCGTGGCACAGAACCCCAACGTCGGCGGCGTGCTGATGGTGGGGCTGGGTTGCGAGGCGTTTCAGATCCCGCGCTGGATGGATGCTTACGGATTAAGGGAAAGCGAGACCTTTCGCACGCTTACCATTCAGGAACTTGGTGGCACGCGCAAAACGGTGGAGGCCGGCGTCGTGGCCATCCGCGAGATGCTGCCGGTGGTCAATAAGGCCATTCGTGTCCCCGCCCCCGCTTCGGAACTGATGCTGGCATTGCAATGCGGCGGCTCGGACGGTTATTCCGGCATCACGGCCAATCCGGCGCTCGGTATTGCCGCCGATATATTGATCGCCGAAGGCGGAACCGCGATCCTCTCGGAAACCCCGGAAATATACGGCGCGGAGCATCTTTTGATCCGCCGGGCGGAACGACCGGAGGTCGGCGAGAAGCTGGCCGAACGCATCCGCTGGTGGGAGAACTATACCCGGCGGCACGACATGGAGATGAACAACAACCCTTCCCCCGGCAACAAGGCGGGCGGCCTGACGACCATTCTCGAAAAATCGCTGGGAGCGGCGATGAAGGGCGGCTCGACCAATCTGACGGCAGTATTCAACTACGCCGAACCGGTGGACGCCAGGGGGCTGGTCTTCATGGATACGCCCGGTTACGACCCCGTTTCAGCCACGGGCCAGGTGGCGGGTGGCGCCAATATTCTCTGTTTCACCACCGGGCGGGGCTCGGCGTTTGGTTGCAAGCCCACCCCTTCAATCAAGCTCGCTTCCAATTCCTACATCTTTGAGAAAATGGGAGAAGATATGGACATCAATTGTGGTGACGTACTTGACGGCACGACGCTGCAGCAGAAGGGCGAAGAAATCTTCACGAGAATCCTAGCCGTCGCCTCCGGCGAGCGCACAAAATCCGAGCTTCTGGGGTATGGCGACAATGAATTCGTCCCATGGTCCATCGGCGCGACGATGTAAGCGACCGGCCCGAGGTTTCGGAAAACGCCTGAGCCAAAGGCCTGGCAACAAGGAAAGACGCAAGGGGCATTCGCTTGCCACAACTATTATATTAATGTAACAAAACTTTGAATGCTCTGGGAGGAGAATATGACGGCAACGGCGAGTGCGCTGCGCATGCGGGGGATCAGCAAGATATTTCCCGGTGTAAAAGCGCTGTCCAACGTCAATTTCACAGTCGAATACGGTCGCATCCACGCCGTCGTCGGTGAAAACGGCGCTGGTAAATCGACGCTGATGAAAATCCTGAGCGGCAGCTATGCTCCCACCACCGGTACGACGGAAATCGCGGGCGTGGAGGTGCAGATGCGCCGGCCGGCCGACGCCCAGAAACTCGGCATCCGCATGGTGCATCAGGAGCTGAACCTCGTTCCGGACCTTACCGTTGCGGAAAATATCTATCTCGGCCGCATGCCGCGCCGCCGCTTCCTGGTCGACAGGCAGGCCATGCTGCGCAAGGCGGCTGCGGTTTTGAAAGAACTGGAAGCGGCGATCGACCCGAAGGCGCGGCTCGGTGATCTGCCGATCAGCCAGCAGCAGCTCGTCGAGATTGCCAAATCCTATTCCGCCGATCCGCGTATCATCGTCCTTGACGAGCCGACGTCCAGCCTGAGCGAGCATGAGACCGCGGCGCTGTTTTCCATCCTTCGCAAGATGAAAAGCCAGGGCATCGCCATCATCTATATCAGCCATCGGTTGAAAGAAGTGCTTGATATCGCTGATGACGTGACCATCCTGCGCGATGGCAGCATGATCGACACCCGACCGGCCGCCGGCATCACCGCCGCCGAAATGATCCGCCTCATGGTCGGCCGCGAAGTTGCCAATGTCTTTCCCAAAACACCATCGAAGATCGGCCTGGTGGCGTTCAAGGTCACGGGACTGAGCGACGGCGAAAAATTCCATGACATCGGTTTCGATGTCCGATCGGGCGAAATCCTTGGGCTAACTGGTCTGGTGGGCGCCGGCCGCACCGAGGTCGCCCAGGCGATTTTCGGCCTTGCGCCGCTGGCTGCGGGCAGGATCGAGATAAACGGCAAGGCCGTTACGATTGGTTCACCGGCAGCGGCCGTCAAGGCGGGGGTCGCCTATGTTCCCGAAGATCGGAAAGGCGATGGCATCGTGCCGTCCATGAGCGTGCGCGAAAACATCAGCCTGCCGGTGCTGCGACGTCTGAGCCGTCTCGGGCGCATCGGCATGAGCGGGGATCGGGAACTGGCGGCGAAATATACGCGCGATTTTTCCATCGTCCCGCCCGATCCGGAGCGGCGCATCAACCTGCTTTCGGGTGGCAATCAGCAGAAGGCTATCATTTCGCGCTGGCTGGCGGCGGGACCGAAGGTGTTGATCCTCGATGAACCGACACGCGGCGTCGATGTCGGCGCGAAGGCGGAAATCCACCGCATCATCGGCGAACTCGTGGCCGGTGGCATGGCGGTGGTGATGATCTCGTCGGAACTGCCTGAGGTGATGGGGGTCTGCGACCGGGTGGTGGTCATGCGCGATGGACGCGCCTCCTCTCCGATTGCACGCGGAGACTTGACGGAAGAGCGCATCATGGCGCTTGCAACAGGGGAAGAACCAGCGTGAGCGACATCACCGCAACCACCGAAAAGCACAATGTCGCCCCGCGCTTTCATCGCGGCGGGCGGCTGGCGGGCCTGTTCGCCAAAGGCGGCCTTCTGCTGGCCATTCTTCTCGTGATCCTATACGGCTCGTTTTCAAGCCCGGTCTTCTTCACGACAGGCAATTTCATCAATATCCTGACATCCATGGCCATTGTCGGCATCGTGGTCGTCGGCATGACCTTCGTCCTCGTCACCGGCGGGCTCGCCGACCTGTCGGTGCCGGCAACCATCGCCTGCGGCGCGATCCTGTCTCTGGCGTTGCAGCCGGAGATCGGCGCGGTTCCGGCCTTTCTGGTCGCTATCGCACTCGCCGGCGCCTGCGGTCTCATCAATGGATTGCTGATTGGTTATATCGGCGTCAATCCGATCATCGCCACCCTTGGCCTCGGCACCATCATTCTCGGCATCGTGCAGGCGGCGGTCGGCGGCGTGATCGTTTATGGGACTGATCCGGCCATCGCCGCCTTCGTCAAAAGCCGCATTCTCGGCATTCCGCTGGTCGTGCTGGTGTTTCTCGCCGTCGCGGTGGCAGGCCATTTCGTCCTGTCGAGTACCGTCTGGGGCCGATGGACACTCGCCACCGGCGGCAATTACCGGGCGGCGCGGGCCAGCACCGTGCCGGTCCGGGCAGTCAAGGCCGGCGCTTTCGTCATCACCGGGCTGGCATCCGGCCTCAGCGGTGGCCTGCTCGGCCTCACCCTGCAAAGCGCACGTCCACTGGTCGGAACGGGGTATGAATTCAGCGCCATCACCGCCGTCGTGGTTGGTGGCATCTCGATCATGGGCGGCTTCGGCTCGGTGCCGCGCGCCATCGCCGGCCTCGTCCTCGTCCAGCTCTTGACCAATGTCATGGTGCTGCAGGGTGTTCCCACCCCGATCCAGGGTTTCGTCCTCGGGCTGCTCATCGCCTTTGCGGTCGCCCTCGACGTCGCGCTTCGCCGGAGGGCCGTGGCATGAATGAATTATTGTCTGCACTGTCGCGCTATCGCGTGACGATCATATTGGGAGCGACGCTGGTCATTGCCGCGCTGACCGTGCCCGGCTTTGTCAGTCTCACCACCGCAAGCCTCGGTCTCGATCGCGGCGCGTCGATCGGCATCGTCGCCATCGGCCTGACGGTGCTGCTCATCGCCGGGCAGATCGATCTTTCCGTCGGCGCGGTCTTTGCGCTCTCCGGCATCGTGGCTATTTCGCTGCAGGCTGAGCTCGGCATATGGCCGGCGGCAGCGCTCGGGGTGCTGACCGGTATCGCCGCAGGTGTCTTCAACGGCATTCTTACCGTTGTCTTCAAGATCAATGCGCTGGTAGCGACGCTTGCCAGCATGCTGATCTTCCGGTCGCTGGCGCATTGGATCACCGGCAGCCAGCCGGTGTCCGGCACCGACATTACCTTCGCCGTCACCCTGTCGCAGGTCTATGCGGAAATTTTCACGGCCCGCAGCGCCCTGTTTATGGCCGGCATCGTGATGCTCGATTTCTGGCTGCGGCGCACCGTTTCAGGCCGCAACCTCTTCGCAGTCGGATCGAACCCCGTCGCCGCCGAGGCGAGCGGCATATCATCGGGCAGAACCCTGTTCCTCGGTTTCGTTTTCGCGGGCGCGCTCTCCGGCCTGGCAGGCGTTTTCGAAAGCCTGACGACCAATACGGGTTCGCCCGTCTTCGGTGCGGAAATCACCGTCGTCATCATTGCCGCCGTCGTAGTGGGAGGCACCCGGCTGGAAGGCGGCCGCGGGTCGGCACTGGGCACGCTCGGCGGTGTTCTCACGATTGCGGCACTGACCACGGCGATGGAGTTCCAGTCCGTGCCGGCCTACGTCCAGCAGATCGTCAACGGACTGATCCTGATCCTGCTGGTCGTGCTTGACCGTACCGTGCGCGCAAGACCGCGTCCGGCAATACCGATACTGAAATCCCTTTAACCAGACATGTCACTTAAGGAGGAGTTTGTGATCATGAATAAAAAGACCCTGTTTGCTGGTGTGGCGGCGCTTATCGCCTCGGCCGGCTTCGCCGAGGCCAAGACGGTATGTTACGTCACGGCCGCCGATTCCCACGCCTATGTCACGCCGGCCAACAAGGCCATCGATGTGCGGGCCAAGGAACTCGGCGTTGAGGTTCTCAGCCTCAGCCAGAATTTCGATGTCCAGACCGGCGTGCAGCAGATCAACACCTGCATTGCCCGCAAGGCGGCCGGCATCATTTTATGGCCGCTTGATCCGCAAGCCTATATTCCCGGCCTAGCCAAGGCCAAGGCGGCCGGCATTCCCGTCAATCTCATCAATTCGCCGATGAATGATGCGGCCAAACCCTTTGTTACCTCCTTCACCGGCCCGGATGTCTATTCCGAAGGTGAAATGGCGGCCGAGGCGCTTCAGAAGGCGCTGGATGGCAAGGGTTCCATCGTCATCATCGCCGGCCAAGCCGGTAACGGCACCACCATCGGCCGCGTCGACGGCTTCAACGCCAAGCTGAAGGCGCTCGGCAGCAAGATCGAAGTTCTCGATACGGTCAATGCGGATTTCGACCAGCAGAAGGCGCTAGTCGCCAGCCGCGACCTAATCACCCGTTTCGGCGACAAGATCGCCGGCGTCTACGCCAATGACGACACCATGGCACGCGGCTTCATCGACGCGTGGAAAGAAGCAAAATCCGGCAAGGCGACACCGCCGATCGTCGGCATCAACGGCCAGAAAGACGCCTTCGAATCGATCAGGAACGGTGAAATGTACGCCACAATCGTACAATCCCCGATCGAGGACGGCCTCCTGGCAATCAACGCCATGGCAGATGTCCTGAACGGCAAGAAAATCGACGCCCGTCTGCCCATTCCGCTGACGGTTGTGACGAAGGCGAATGTGGAAAAGGAAAAACCCGCCTTCTGAATGATGCAACACGGACAAAAGCGGGCGTCACGCGCCAGCATGTAAAGCAGGCCGCGCAACTATCTGGGTTGCGCGGCTTATTCCATCGTCATCGGCAGAAAACGGCTCCGCGGCCTTCAGGCTTCAGCATGTTCGCGAACATCATCCAGAAGAAAGTGCACCATCACATAGGACGTCGTGTGTTTCTGGCCGCTATCGGACACGTTCTCGACACTGCCACCATCGGAGGGGTGCCATTTCTGGTAATGAGGGTTGTTGGCGATCAGCGTAATCGCCTTACCCGTAAACCTTCCGTTCAACCGATAGCGAACCTCTGCGAGAGGCCAGATTTTCTCAAAATCCTGCTGGCTGATACGGGCTTTCAGGGCCCTTCTGGATATCGCTTTGCCGGGCGAACCATCGTCATGTGCTACCGGTGGAATATGAAGGTCTACCTCTTCCGCATCATCAAGCAGAAAGGCAAATTCGTCTGGCCACATCCGTCTCACGTATCGCTCCTCCCAAAGCTTACCATCTTACAGCATGACCATGATAGCGCCTCTGCCGTGAGAGGCAATGGCGGATATGACCCCGCACCCGCCGGCATTCGCCCCGTGCTCCAATTTGGTCTTCGCCCTAAGGGGTGAGACAGCATGCATCCGTGAGCACTAGGCCGAAAGCTCCCTGCGGATGATGTCCGCTCCTGCAACCAAAGCATTCAGCTTGCCTCTTGCGACCTGACGCGACAGGGGGGCCATGCCGCAATTGGTGCAGGGATAAAGCTTGTCGGCATCTACAAACCGAAGCGCTTTTCGCAGTGTATCCGCGACTTCCTCGGGAGTCTCGATTGCACTGGTTGCCACGTCAATGGCACCAACCATCACTTTCTTACCCCGAATGAGCTCGATGAGATCCATCGGAACACGGGAGTTGTGGCATTCCAGCGAGATCAGATCGATATTGGACTTCTGCAGTTTGGGGAAAGCTTCCTCATATTGCCGCCACTCCGACCCGAGAGTCTTTTTCCAGTCCGTATTGGCCTTGATGCCGTAACCATAGCAAATATGCACGGCAGTCTCGCACTTGAGCCCTTCGATTGCCTTCTCGAGCGTGGCAACGCCCCAATCATTCACTTCGTTAAAAAAGACATTGAATGCGGGCTCGTCGAACTGAATGATGTCGACACCAGCAGCCTCCAGTTCCCTGGCTTCCTGATTGAGGATCTTGGCAAATTCCCAGGCCAGTTTTTCGCGACTTTTATAGTGGCTATCATAAAGCGTATCGATCATGGTCATGGGACCTGGCAGGGCCCATTTGATGGGCTGCCTGGTTTGCTGACGCAAGAATTTGGCGTCTTCAACAAAAACCGGCTTTTCGCGAGACACTGCGCCAACGACCGTCGGCACGCTGGCATCGTAGCGATTACGAATTCTGACGGTCTCACGTTTTTCAAAATCAACGCCGCTGAGGTGCTCGATAAACGTCGTGACAAAATGTTGGCGCGTCTGCTCGCCGTCACTGACAATATCGATGCCTGCCTGTTGCTGGTCGTTCAGGGACAAACGCAGGGCATCTCGTTTGCCCTCAATCAATTCCTCATCCTGCAATTTCCAGGGTGACCAGAGTTTTTCAGGTTGTGCAAGCCAAGAGGGTTTTGGCAGGCTGCCGGCGGTTGACGTGGGCAACAGTGTTTTCATGATAGGTTACCTTGTGTTTTGGTCGTCAACGAGCGCAATCGGTAGACCATCGCTGGAGAATGGTCCTGTATGGTGTGATGAAATGTTGCTCCGCAAACCTGCCCTGCTCGATGGCTAGCCGGCTACGTTCTTCCCGATCATAGACAATTCGAGTGAGTGAATAATCCTGGTGGTTCAGGTCCGGCCGATAGCGTGCGCCCGCCGCAGAATTGGCGTTATAAATCTCGGGCCGATAGATCTTTTGAAAAGTCTCCATCGTGCTGACGGTGCTGGTGAGCTCGAGATTGGTGTAGTCGCCAAGCAAGTCACTGACAAAATAAAAAGCCAATGGCGCAACGCCATTCGGAGGCATGAAATAGCGGACCTGCAGCCCCATTTTTTTGAAATACTGGTCGGTCGAAGAGAACTCATTCTGCCGGTATTCGACACCCAGTACAGGATGCTGATTGTCAGTTCGGTGATAGGTTTTGCTGCTTGATGCACTCAGGCATATGACTGGCGGCTTGTTGAAATTCTCTTTGTAAGCAGCCGAGTTCAGGAAACACTTGAACAGGTTTCCGTGCAGATCGCCAAATTTGTCTGGCGTGCTGAATTGGGGCCGGTCCCTGTTGTGCTCCGGCAGCAAGACGCTGAAGTCGTAATCGCGGACATAGGAAGAAAAATTATTGCCGACAATGCCATCAATGCGCTCGTTGGTTTTTCGATCAACGATGTTCGTTTTCAGGATTTCAATCAGCGGAAAAGCATCATTCCTGCCTTCAGCACCAATATTCATTTCGACGGATATGATTTCGAGCTCGACAGAATAGCGGTCGCCTTCAGGGTTATCCCAATGCGCCAGTGTGTTGAAACGATTGTCAATCATCCTCAGGGCATTGCGCAGGTTCTCCTGACGGTTCTCTCCCCTAGCCAGATTGGCGAAGTTGGTCGTAACACGCGTGTTTTCTGAAGGATAATAATCCTCATTAAAAGTAACTCTCTTAATATCAAAATTAAAATCTCTACTCATCGCGATCCGACGTCCTTGTCTCCCGATATAAACCTGAAGTTTTTGACTTATGCTTCAGGATATATGAAACATTATTTTCAATTATCTCCAGCCTGCAACATTCCTGCTGCTCATACTTGAGACTGTGCGTGATATATGCCTGAGACATTGATCGAGTAAAAATGGTTTTATCTCATTGAAGCATGAGCCACGTTCATGATTTGGCGTAGCGCCGGACTAAAGATCCTCTGCTGCGAACCCCTCAACGCTTCCATGACATTCCGGTGATAGATGCCTTGACCAGTTCAACGACATGCGACATTGGTTAGCCATCGTGGTTCTGCGGACGAAGGTCCGGAGCTAAGAGGGAATTCGGTGAGGGCTTTAATCACAGCCTGAATCCGAAGCTGCCCCCGCAACTGTAAGCGACGAGCGAAAGTCCATCATGTCACTGAGGCCGGCCTCGGGAAGACGGACCAAAGCTATGACCCGCAAGCCAGGAGACCTGCCGCGATAGATAACGTCCGCGGGCGGGGTGTCCCGGAGTGCCGCTTTCGCGATAGGTATTCCCGTGCCTTTGCCTCTGCGTCATGTCCCGCCCTGCCGCAACCTGAGGCAGAGCCGATGACAGAGATCGCAACGATAGAAAAGCCTGCTCAGCACGGCGCGACAACCCGTCTCATCGATATCGTCTTTCCCGGAGATACCAACCATCACGGCACTCTCTTCGCGGGGACCGGCCTTGCCCTTATGGATCGCGTCGCCTTCATCGCGGCGACCCGCTTCGGACGGACACCCTTCGTGACCGCTTCCTGCGAACGTATCGACTTCAGACAACCCGCACGCATCGGGCATATCGTCGAATTCACGGCGAGACCCGTGAAGGCTGGACGCCGTTCCCTGACGGTCGAGGTGGAAATGGTGGCGGAAACCATTATCGGCCGCCAGCGACACACCTGTACGCGGGGCATCTTCCATATGGTGGCCATACCGGAAGGTGAGGACGCCGCGAGCTATGTCCTGCCCGAACTCCTCACTGAAGAGACACCTGATCCAAGCGATGCCGTCACCATGGTCGAGATCGTCTTTCCGGATCAGGCAAACAGCGTCGGCCGGATGTTCGGGGGCGAAGCTATTGCCTATATGACCAAAGCCGCTTTTGTTGCAGCGTCGCGCTACTGCGGCAAGCTGGTGGTGCTGGCCTCATCTGAGCGCATCGATTTTGCAAGGGCAATCGAGATCGGCGAAATTGTCGAGGCGCAGGCACACGTCGAACGCGTGGGCCGCAGCTCCATGTCGATCCAGACAAAACTCTGGTCCGAAAATCTTCTGACAGGCGAGAGACACATCACGGCCACTGGACACTTCACTATGGTGGCGGTCGACAAGGACCACCGGCCGGCTCCCATTCGCGACCCGGCCGAAGTCGTTTCCCTAGACAAGGGAGGAGCATAGCCATGCTGGACAGGCAACATCTTTCTATACTGCGTGAAGTTGATCGCATGGGCAGCCTCACGGCCGCGGCCGAGCGGCTGAATGTCTCCCAGTCTGCTCTCAGCCACACCATCCGCAAGTTGGAAGATCGGTACGGCGTGGCGATGTGGGAAAAGGATGGCCGCAACCTTCGTCTCACCGACGCAGGCCGCTACATCCTGACGCTGGCACAGCGCGTTCTGCCCCAGATCGAGAGGGCTGAGAATGTTCTGTCGGATTATCGCCACGGGCAGCGAGGCTCGCTCAAGATCGGCATGGAGTGCCATCCATGCTACCAGTGGCTGATGAGTGTTACAAAACCCTACCTCATGGAATGGCCGGATGTGGGCTTGGAACTTACGACCTCGTTCGCTTTCGGCGGCGTGGCGGCACTGGCTGGATATGAAATCGATATCCTGATCACACCGGATCCGATTGAGATGGCCGGGGTCCACTATTTGCCGGTGTTCGACTACGAACTGGTGCTCGCGGTGCCAGTCGATCATCCGCTGGCGTTGAAACGCCATGCCGAACCTGCGGATCTGCTGGATGAGACGCTATTCACCTATCCGGTACCGCCTGAGCGGCTGGATGTGTTCACGCAATTCCTGGTGCCTGCCAATTGCCGCCCGCGTCATCACCGAAATATCGAAACGACGGAAATGATGCTCCAGCTCGTGGCGGCAGGCCGCGGGGTTAGCGCCATTCCCGATTGGCTGGTGCGACGGGAAGCGGCGACACTCGGTGTCCGCGCCGTCCGCATCGGTCAGAGCGGTATCCAGAAAAGCATCCATCTCGGTTTAAGAGATGGTGACGATACTGTCGATTTCATCGCCGGGTTTCTCGAGACGTCGCGTCAAACATTAGCCTGACGCGCCGATTTTCGATCAGTTCGCCAGCCCTGGCAGGAGGAAGCACCTATATGCATGTTGAGAACTCATCGTCGGCATGGCTGGCAGATGACACTGCAAGTGAGATAAAAGCGGAAGCGCGCGCTTTCTGTCTACGGATGATCAATGAATTCTACGGGATCGGTTACACGCCAGCCTGGCACTCGGATCTGGACTCACTGTTGAAAGCAGCTCCCGAAAACTGGTTTTCGAACGGGGAGCGAGGAGGTTTTCTTATCGTCCGGGACGACGCAGGACACATCATCGCCTCTGGAGGTCTCTACGGTCTGGAAAAAAAGCCGTCCACGAGAGACCGGTTGCGAGATCGCTACCGCGACGCGGACGGGGTGTGTCAGATCGCCCGGGTCTATCTGGAGCCAGGCGCTCGGCGGAAAGGAATGGGGTCGTCGGTCGTGGCAGCTCTTGAGACTAGAGCACGCGAACTGGGCTACATCACGTCCTATCTTCATGCCGATGCAGAAACACCTGACACCCTTCGCTTCTGGAGAAGCCAGGGATACAGCGAGTTCGGCCGGTTCTCCTATCCGTCACCAAGAGGAACGGATAGCAGCGTGGACTTCGAGAAGTCTCTCCAAGAGGATGCTGAATGAACGACAAGGATGTCCTTGTGTTTCAATCGAAGACTTTTCGCCTCGGGCCGCAAAACACCCACCGCTTCACGAGGGACGAAATGCCCCTGTGATCCGTCGAAGCACGGCATTCGCGTGGTCGCCGGTGACCGTGGAAATCATCACGACATCCAGTTTCGGAAGTTCGGGGAGCGAGCGGCTCCTGACTTGCCGCACACCGGCGGGAGCAGCACTTTGTGCCAGAAGCCCGACACCAATTCCGGCTTCGACTGCAGCTCCCACCGCCGTTGCCCCGGTGCCGACGAACACCTCGCGCCAGGCGATATCAGCGCTCTCCAGCGCCCGAAGGGCCGTGGCTCGCAAATTGCAAGGTTCCGGCTGAAGCACAAGAGGCACGGGAACGTCTGAACGCAGATCGAAATCCGCACTGCCATACCAACCAAAGCTTTCCTGAAACAACGGCTCTCCATCCCGGCGGATATCATCGTGCCGCAACACGACGATCGCATCGAGTTCTCCGGCATCATAGAGTTCAAGCAGCGTTCTGGTGCCGGCGGTGCGAAGATGAAGCGTAACGCTCGTCACGCGCTCGCTGACCACTCGAAGTATCCGCGGTAGGTCGGCACCGATCAGATGATGCGTGACACCGATCGCCAGCCGCGTCGGCTCCTGACCAAAGACATCAAGCGCACGGCGGCCGGCAGCGACATAGGCGCGCGCGGGTTCCAGAAAGCGTTCGCCTGCTGCCGTCAAACGCACGCGGCGCGGAGTCCGTTCGACCAGGCGATGTCTCAGCATGTCCTCAAGCCGGCGCAAACGGAGGGATATTGCCGCCTGCGATGTATTCATCACGCCTGCAACCTGCGTGAACGACTGCAGTTCGGCAACGAGAAGAAAAGCCTCGACGGCCTCGGGATCCAATGAGCGCATGGCACTCATAACAAACTGTTATCGCTGAAACTTGCAAGCCCCTAATTCTATCGACCCTTCAAGACGGCTATTGCACGAAAATCTTGATAGGAGTTTTTCGTGTCGTCACAGATTTCTTCATCGTCGCCTGGCCCTGCCCCCGCCGCCGATCCCCGCATATGGGCAGTGCTTGCCGTGGCGGTCGGAACGCAGACCGCAGGCTCGTTCGTATCGCAGGGAATTTACATTCTCGTACCCTTCTGGCGGGAAGCATTCGGCGTGTCGCTCGCATCCGCGTCACTTGCCGTAACCGTCATGAACGGTGTCCAGATCGCAACGATGTTCACGCTCGGCCGTGCCATCGACATTCACGGCGAGCGCCGTATCGTCGGCATTGCCATGCTCGGTATGGCGATCGCCATGGCCTGCGCGGCAACATTCGCAAACAGTCTGCCCGCGCTGCTTGTTTGCATCGCATTTCTGGGCGGCACCTATGCAGCTGTCCAACCGGGCGGCACGCGGGCAATCATGCGCTGGTTCCCGCCCGCCAAACGTGGAATAGCCACAGGGTTTCGGCAGGCCGCGGTTCCCTTCGGAACGATGATCGCAGCGGCCCTCCTGCCGTTCATGGCAGTTCGTTACGGGTGGCATGCGGCTGCATGGCTGTGCGCCGGTGTTTCCATCGTCGGCGCAGCACTTTTCTGGGGGCTATACCGCGAGGCAGGCGACGTTGCGGCCAAAACAGAGCGTCCGCTCCCCTTGGCAAAACTCGCCCGCATCGTCGGGCAGGATCGCAGCTTCTGGCCCGTTTTGCGGCTTGGTATTGCCATGTCGGCGTTTCAATTCACCCTGACCGCACACGTCATCGGCTTCATGGCGGACGGCCTGGGGCTTGGCCTCTTCGTCGCCTCTTCGATGTTTGCCGCAACACAGCTTGCGGGCATTCCCGGCCGCATTCTCCTGCCCTGGCTCAGCGATCGCTTTCGGCCCGGTCTTCGCGGCCAATCGTTTGGACTGGTATCCGTGATTGCTGCCAGCGCCGCAGCACTGCTCGCGCTTCTTCCCATCGGCACGCCGTCACCGGTTATCCTGCTCGTGCTTATCATATTGGGGATATTCGGGATCGGCTGGTTTCCGCTTTACCTTCTGCAGATCGCCGAGAGCGCGCCGAAAGGCTCGATAGCATCGACAATCGCCTTCGCATCCACGATCTGTCTGGCTGTCATGGCTATTGGGCCCTACCTGTTCGGGCTCCTGGTCGATAGTTTTGGTTATGGGGCAGCCTGGTCAGCACTGATCGTGCCGGTAGTTGCGACCGCGATACCGCTCGCCATCTCGTCCCCACGCCTGCCGAAAGCTCAAACCGGTTCGCCGTGAGATAGGATCTTGAAATCCAGGCGCCGAGGAACGCGACCGTATTCAGGCCAGCGTCCGCAGCATTCCCTCTATCACAGGTGGCGTCGGTCTTGTTACTGCCGACCCGATCATGGGGCCTTAGCTAATTTCGATGCTAGTGGCATTAAAGGAGTTTCGGCCGAATGGCGGAGAGGGTGGGACCCTCTACCAAGTTGGCCATAACCTATTGATAAACCTTGAAACAAGGGGTACGCCTGGTACGGTTTTGGGTACACATTTTCGAACCCAATGTCAACATACTGGGTATGATCCGCTCTGCGTCATGCTTCTATCGATGTTGAACGTTACGGAGGAAGGCCTCGGATTAGTCGGGAAAGTCCGCCCCGTCCCATACGGTTGAACAACTACGGAGTTGACACCCTGTAAACAACATGTCCCAACGCCAGTAGCCCCAGCTAGGTTTTCGCTTTCAGGCCGTTCTGGTAGCAGCACAAGACTTTTTATGCCACTGATGCAGCAGTCGATTTCCGACTATAGGCCATACCCGAAGCCGCCATTGTCCAGGTCATTCTCGGCCTTCGCTTTGATCCGCTTCAGTTCATCGACCCTTAAACGCGCATGGGTGAGGATGAATTTGAGACCACAAAATGCCATGGCTGGATGCACGCGGATAATCCCAGTTGCAGCAGCAACTTGTTCAAGTAGTGGGCCAGCAGCCTGCTTTCGCTGAGCTATGTCGCGCACAAGATTGGCATGCTTCTGTTTGTCCTGAAATTCCTGACGAACCAGCTTTGTTTTCAACGCCTCAAGGTCGCGGTTACAAGTTTGCAACACCTCGGAGGCTTGCTGAACCGCTGACATGCATTGCCGCTGCTGCCGCTCAAAGATAAAAGAAATTCCTAATAGGTAGTGCCACCATCGCGGACGAGGGGCCTTCGCAAGTCGTCGCTCGGCATCGAAAAGTATGTCCCATTTTTTTCCGACGCTCGTCTCCAGGTCAGCAACTTCGCCACGCATGCGCGTCGTCTTTTCGGAAGCTTTGAGGTCGGGAATTCGGCGATTGAGATCAGCTCTCGCCTGTTCCTCAATCTCCCAAAGGGACACAGCAATGCGTTCCTCCGGTGTCATGGCCAAAACGTTGACCTTGCCCATCAGCAGAGAAAGCTGACCCTTGTAGCTATTGAGGCGAGTGAGCCAGCCTATGGGGCTGGAGATGACAGCGTCGGGCAATTCAGTCTCTGGTTTAGCAGTTCGATCTGGTTCGACACGTTTTCGAGAGCTTCCAGGATTTTCACCTGTATCTGGATCAGCATGTCTGGACCGGGCATCTGCTGATTGCTTGACGGTTGAAGCAGGCTGCGGATGGCTCTCGCTTCGGCGAGAATCGCTTGTTCGATTGTCGGGTTTGTCGTTGGCTGGCTCATCGTCCACCACTTTCATTATGTTGTTGATTTCAGTTTTTTTCCTTCCAGCCAATCGTGCAAGGGAGCCGATGAACTGTCCGCCCATGTCGGTCACGATCCATGTGGAAGGCTTCTCTCCAGGCATGACCTTCAGCTCTGACGCGGCCAAGGTGGCCTCCAGCTCGGTTCTTTTGGACGCTGTAGCCAAGGCGTGCTGCACAGCCTGCCTAATAGCTGGAACATCGTTTCCAACTCGCTTCGCAGCCTGATGTTGCGCATTTGTAAAGGCTTCTCTTGGAGGGCGTTCCACTCCACCAAGTTGGGCGTCAATACTCTCTGCTACCTCAATAGCGCCGCGCTCTCGCAGACCCGCGACAACCGCTTTCGTATGCGCTCCAGAAATGAACCGGTGCCCGAATTTATATTCGGACCATCGGGCAATAAGCTCGTGGATAATACGATCAAACGAGCACTTCAGAACCTTTCCGGAAGCAGGATCAATCTCACCGACAAGTACATGCCAGTGTGCAGAATGCGCCTCCGCTGTCGCACGCGGTTTCCTATGCTCGATGATCACCGCTCGCTCAGGGTTGAAGCCAAATTCTTCGGCAATCATCGTCAAGACCTCGCGCATCTGTATCCGAGACGTCGCTTCACGCGGGGCGATGATCCAGTGTCGGATAGAGTATTTGGAGCGCTTCGTCAGAGCGTCTCGATGCATGTCGGCGATATCCGTTGCAGTGCCGCGCAGAAATTCAACTGCGTCGTTGTCATCCCCGTTTTGGAGATGGCTGATCAGCTTGTTCAAACTCGACGTTGTCCGAAAACGGACGGCTTTGATAATCATGGCACAGATTTTGATAATCATGGCACAGATCATGTCAGGACCCTGTTCGCGTCCAACCGTACCTGCGCTGCGATCTCTTTAAGCGCTGCGACGTCGATTGGTTTACCGGCGAACGCCTGAAGCATCTGATTTATTGAACGGCGAAGTTTGGCAATTGCCTCGCGGCGCTGATGACCGGCAACGCGGCCTTGTATCGTTTCTTCTATGGCGGAACGGACAATTTGGGAGATAGATTTACCGGCAACGTCCGCAAAATGCTCCAGCCGCAATTTGTCGGTATTGGAAATCCGGATTTTTACGAACGCTTCTTTCATTTTACACTGCCTAAAACTTCTGGGGGTCCACGGGGGCGAAGCCCCCTGGCCTACTGCCGTCGTGCACACGACGGCATGGCTGGCAACCGCAGGTCACTCGAAATTAGGTGGCCACATAGAAGTGTTCGGCAGATTTTCCTCGCTGGCAATAGCCAATTTCATTTCCTGCTTTTTCCTGTTTTTTCCGACATCCTTCATGTTACGTTCGCGACTCAAAGTTGAGGCTTAAGTCATGGACGATGACATAATCACGATCAGGGAAGTCGCTGAGTATCTGAGGCTCAGGGAGAAAACCACTTATGCGTTGGCGGCCAAGGGTGAACTTCCTGGCTTCAAAGTCGGTGGCTCATGGCGTTTTCGCAAGAGCGCACTGGAAAAGTGGATCGTTCAGCGGGAAGGAAATGAGGCAAGTCGTTCATGAACGAGCAACAGATCGAACAAATTTTGATCGGCAAACTCGCCGACCTTAAATACGCATACCGGGCAGACATCCGCGATCTCGACGCGCTAAAAACCAATTTCCGGCAACAATTTGAGGCGCTGAACAAGGTTAAGCTGTCCGAGAGCGAATTTTCTAGACTCCTTGAAACCATTATCACGCCTGACGTTTATACAGCTGCTCGGACACTCCGAGAACGGAACAGCCTTGAACGGGACGACGGCACACCGCTTAATTACACCCTGGTGAATATCAAGGACTGGTGCAAAAACACCTATGAAGTCGTCAACCAGCTCCGTATCAACACTGAGAACAGCCATCATCGATATGACGTCCTCCTGTTGATCAACGGCGTCCCTGTCGTTCAGGTTGAGCTTAAATCTCTGCAAATCACTCCTCGGAAGGCAATGCAGCAGATCGTCGATTATAAAAACGTTCCCGGGAACGGGTACGGTAAGACGCTGATGTGCTTCATCCAGTTGTTCATCGTCAGCAACCGCTCTGAAACCTGGTATTTCGCAAACAACAATAATCGTCACTTCAGCTTTGATGCGGACGAGCGTTTCCTGCCAGTCTATCAATTCGCCGACGAGAGAAATAAAAAAATCGGACAGCTCGACGATTTCGCCGAGAAATTCCTTGCGAAGTGCACCCTGGGAGAGATGATAAGCCGCTACATGGTTCTGGTCGCCAGCGAGCAGAAGCTATTAATGATGCGTCCTTACCAGATTTACGCGGTGAAGGCGATTGTGGAGTGCATTCACCAGCAGACAGGAAATGGTTATGTCTGGCATACCACGGGCAGCGGTAAAACGCTGACTTCGTTCAAGGCGTCGACCTTGCTCAAAGACAATCCGGACATTGAGAAATGTCTTTTTGTCGTGGACCGTAAAGACCTTGACCGGCAAACCCGCGAAGAGTTTAACCGTTTCCAACAAGGTTGCGTTGAGGAGAACACAGATACGTCGACGCTGGTGACGCGCCTCCTTTCCAGCGACTATGCCGACAAGGTGATTGTCACCACGATCCAAAAACTCGGCCTGGCTCTGGATGGAACCAACAGGCAGAACTATAAAGAACGTCTTGAGCCGCTCCGCGACAAGCGCATCGCCTTTATTTTCGACGAGTGCCACCGCTCACAATTTGGCGAAAACCATAGAGCCATCAAGGAATTCTTTCCGAACGCACAGCTATTCGGCTTCACTGGAACACCGATCTTCGAGCAAAATGCCAGCTATCAGCAAATCGAAGGCGGTCAGGCCACCTATAAGACCACGGCTGATATCTTTCAGAGCCAGCTCCACGCCTACACGATCACAGACGCGATTGATGATCGCAACGTCTTGAAATTTCATATCGACTATTACAAGCCGGATGGAAAGGGCAAGCCAAAGCCGGGGGAAGCCTTGGCGAAAAAGGCAATCGTAGAAGCCATCTTGAACAAGCACGATGCCGCCACCAACGGGCGCAAGTTCAATGCCATTCTGGCTACCGCTTCGATCAATGACGCAATCGAATATCACAAGCTGTTCAAAAGCATTCAGAAAGACAAGTCTTCGGCAAACCCGGCTTTTCAGCCGCTCAATATCGCCTGCGTCTTCTCCCCGCCCGCTGAAGGCAGCCCGGACATAAAGCAGATTCAAGAAGATTTGCCACAGGAAAAGGAGGACAACTCGGTTGCGCCGGATGAGAAGAAGGCGGCACTTAGCGACATCCTCACCGATTACAACAGACACTACAACACCAACCACCGCATTGGCGAATTCGATCTTTATTATCAGGATGTTCAGAAGCGCATTAAGGATCAGCAATACCCTAACCAGGATTTGAAGCATGCGGAAAAAATTGACATCGTCATCGTCGTTGACATGTTGCTGACTGGCTTCGATTCTAAATTCCTGAATACCCTGTATGTTGATAAGAACCTCAAGTATCACGGCTTGATTCAGGCGTTCTCACGCACCAATCGCGTTCTTAATGACACAAAACCTTACGGCAACATTCTCGATTTCCGGCAACAGCAGGACGCGGTGAATGATGCCATTGCCCTGTTCTCGGGGGATCAGTCTGACCGAGCCAAGGAAATATGGTTGGTGGATCAAGCGCCCGTTGTGATCGGGAAGCTTAGTAGGGCCGTTGAAGAACTCGGCAATTTCATGAAATCGCAGGGACTAGACGCCAAGCCCGAACAGGTCGCAAACCTGAAGGGTGATGCCGCGCGTGGTCAGTTCGTCAACCTGTTCAAAGAAGTGCAGCGCCTCAAAACCCAGCTTGATCAATATACCGACCTGAACGAGGATCAGAAGCAAAAAGTTGAGAATGTGATTACGAAGGAAAGGTTACAGGGGTTCAAGGGAGTTTATATCACCACTGCGCAACAACTCAAAGCTGTGCAGGACAAGGCTGGTGGGAATGCCACGCCAGACGTCCAGCAGTTGGATTTTGAATTTGTTCTCTTTGCGTCAGCAATAATCGACTACGACTACATTATTGCACTCATCGCAAAGTATTCGGCCCAGGAACCGAGTCGAACCAGCATGAGCCGAGAGCAGCTCATTGGCCTCATTGCGTCCGACGCCAAGTTCATGGACGAGCGTGAGGATATCAAAGATTATATCTTTACCCTGACAGAAGGCGAAGGCCTGAGTGAGAAGGAAATTCGCGAGGGTTACGGGAGATTCAAGGAAGCAAAGAAGACCAGGGAACTTGCTGCACTTGCTGAAAAGCATGGGCTTGCAACTGCTCCCTTGCAAGCCTTTGTGGACGGGATTTTGCGCCGGATGATTTTTGATGGCGAGCAGCTGAGCGAGCTTCTTGAACCGTTGGAATTGAGCTGGAAAGCGAAGAATAGAAAAGAGCTGGAGCTGGTGGAGGACTTGTCTCCCTTGCTCAACAAATTGAGCGGTGGGCGCGAAATAGCGGGACTGAATGCCTATGAGCAATAATTCCAAGCAGATCAGTTTGCAACCGCAGCTGCGTTTTCCAGAATTTCGTAATTCAGGAAACTGGGCTGAAAATATCTTTGGTGAGCTGTACGGTTTTGTCACGACTAATTCTCTGTCTAGAGACAAGCTCAACTATGAGTATGGAACAGTCAAAAATATCCATTATGGCGACATACACACGAAGTTCAGGGCCCTTTTCGACATTAGGAATGAGAATGTCCCATTCATCAGCGAACCTGAAAACGTGCAGAAGGAGGGCAAACTCTGCGTTGAAGGCGATGTCATATTTGCCGACGCCTCTGAGGACTTAGACGATGTCGGTAAAAGCATCGAGATTGTAAATGTCGACGGCCAAAAGCTCGTTGCGGGACTGCATACGCTCCACGCACGTGTAGTGGCCCCCTAAATCTCCGGACACGATCTCCCACTTGTTAAGTGTTAGGAGTAATGTGCCCATTATGACCAGTCACATACCTAAGATAGAAGTGCTGTCCGGCCCTGAGCGCCGCCGTCGCTGGTCGACAGCGGAGAAGCTCGCGATAGTCCAGGAGACCTACGAGCCTGACGTCACGGTTAGCATCGTTGCTCGACGGCATGGCATTCAGCCGAACCAGTTGTTCGCCTGGCGTAAATTGGCGGCGCAAGGTGCGCTGACGGCGACGGCATCGCAGGAAGAGGTCGTCCCGGCATCCGAATACAGAGCGCTTCAGAACCAGGTAAAAGAACTGCAGCGCCTCCTCGGCAAAAAGACGATGGAAGGCGAAATCCTCAAGGAAGCGCTTGAGATAGCATCAGGGTCAAAAAAACACCTGTTGCGCTCGCTCTCGTTGCCGAAGGACGGTTCGCGATGACGGCGGTGTGCGAGACCCTGGGTGTCGCCCGATCCAACATAGCGGAACGTGTGAGGCAACGTCCTTCTCGAGCCAGAGGGCGGCCGCCGCTCGCTGATCAGAAACTGTTGGAAGAGATCAAGTCGATCATCGATGACATGCCGACCTACGGATACCGCCGGGTTCACGCGATCCTGCGCCGTAAAGCCCGCAGCGAAAACCGTCCATGGCCAAATGCCAAACGCGTCTACCGGGTGATGAAGGTCCACGGCATGCTTCTTCAGCGCCACACCGGTGCAAGTGACACTCGTCGCCACGATGGCCGTGTCGCCGTCGAGCAATCCAATCTGCGCTGGTGTTCAGACGGGTTTGAAATCGGCTGCGAAAACAAGGAGAAGGTGCGCGTTGCTTTCGCTCTCGATTGCTGTGATCGCGAGGCCATCGCCCATGTCGCGACAACCGGGGGCATCAAGAGCGAGGACGTCCAGGACCTTGTCATCACGGCTGTTGAGAACCGTTTCGGTCTCATCAACACCCTTCCAAAGCCAATCGAATGGCTGACGGACAACGGCTCCTGCTTCATCGCAAAGGACACCAGATCGCTGCTCATCGATATCGGCATGGAGCCGTGTTCAACGCCCGTTCGAAGCCCCCAATCCAACGGAATGGCCGAAGCCTTCGTCAAAACCTTCAAGCGCGATTACGTCTCGGTGAACCCCTTGCCGGACGCCATGACCGTCATCGCGCAACTGCCCTCATGGTTCGAACACTACAACACCCTTCACCCGCATAAGGCATTGGGTTATTGCTCGCCTCGTGAGTTCTTAAACCGTCAAACCGAAACCTGATCCTGTCCGGTTTTTAAGGGGCAACTCCAGCACGGCAGAAGAGCAAGAAGCTGCTGGTTGGCTTCGCCGGACATCTATTTCAATCCAGTTCACCCCGAACTCAGATCAAGAACGAGGCTCAAGGAGCTAAGGTGCTCGGCATCTCGGCGAGTAGACTGGCCTCCGTCAGAGTCAGCTACCCATCAGATAAAGATGAACAGCGAAAAATCGCAGATTGTTTGTCGTCGCTCGATCAGCTGATAGAAGCGGAAGGGCAGAAGCTAAAGGTCCTGCAACGCCACAAAAAAGGGCTGATGCAGGAGCTTTTCCCCGTTGAAGGCGAAACTGTGCCTGGGCGACGTTTTCCTGGTTTCGCAGACAGCTGGGTTACCTCAACGATTGGCAAAGTGGCGCGAGTGACAACAGGGGGGAAGGATACACAAAACAAAAAAGAGGGCGGCGCATATCCATTCTTTGTAAGGTCGCAAACTGTAGAGCGTATTGATACCTTTTCGTATGACGGAGAGGCAATCCTGACTTCAGGAGACGGAGTAGGAGTCGGGAAGAATTTCCATTATATCAACGGGAAATTCGACTTCCATCAAAGAGTATACTGTATCTGCGATTTCAATAAAAACGTATTACCGAAGTATGTATACTTATACTTCTCCAATTATTTCTATTCCAGAGTAAGCCAATTAAGCGCAAAAAACTCGGTCGACTCCGTGAGGATGGCGATGATCACGGACATGCCAATTGGTTTGCCCTCTTACGAGGAGCAACGATGCATTGCGGATTGTCTTTCTCTCGCTGACGAACTGATTTTACAACAGAGACAAAAGCTTAAAAATCTGCGTATGCACAAAAAGGGGTTGATACAACGTCTGTTCCCTGCGGTCTCTGAGGTGGATCATGGCTAACAAGCCCAAAGTCTACGATTACGCGGCACTTAGCCACGTCGTGACCCGGATTCGAAGCGATTTGAAAGATTTCGATTACGTTCTGCTTTTTGCTTACAATGGCACAGGAAAAACGCGGCTCTCGATGGAGTTTAAAGAGACCGCAAAAAAGATGGCCACAGGAAAGGATACTCTTTATTTCAACGCTTTCACTGAAGATTTGTTTTACTGGCATAATGACCTTCAGGGCGATGCTGATCGGCACTTGATAATCAACTCAGGGTCAGCGTTCTTTTCAGGATTCAAGGAACTTGCCCTGGAGGAGAAGATTTTTGCATACCTGGAACGATACGCCGACTTTGACTTCAGGATTGATTATGAAAAATGGCAGGTCCGATTTTCGCGAGACCGAGAAGATAACATCAAGGTTTCTCGCGGTGAGCAAAATCTTTTCATTTGGTGCATGTTCCTTGCCATTTGTGAGCTGGTGATCGATGGGCATGTTTCCTATTCCTGGGTGAAGAACCTCTATATTGACGATCCAATTTCCTCATTGGACGACAACAACGCTATTGCAGTAGCTAACGATCTGGCGCAGCTCTTGAAGAGCGGCAAAGGTAAGATTAAGGCAGTCGTCTCCACCCATCATGGCCTATTTTTCAATGTGATGGTGAACGAGCTAAAGCATCAAAGCACGAAGGTTCACTTTTACCATCGTCCAACTGGCGTTGACACATACACGCTGAGGGGAACCGACGAGACTCCGTTCTTCCACCACGTTGCAACACTGGGGGAATTGAAAAATGCCGTCGAAGCCGACCAGATATACACGTACCATTTCAATATGCTGCGGAGCATCATGGAGAAAACAGCCCTTTTCTTCGGCTCGAAGGATTTTTCAAGCTGCATTCATGGGCTGGACGACGAAGTGCTTTACGCGCGTGCACTGAACCTTTTGAGCCACGGAAAATATTCTATTTATGAGCCGCGTGAGATGGTGGCTGATACGAAAGAATTGTTCAAAAAAATCTACTCTGAATTCATCGACCGCTATCGGTTTGAACTGCCAGAGATAACAGGACAGCAGGAGGCCGCGAAGTGACCGAAGAACAACAAAAAGAACTTGGCAAAATTCTTTGGGCTATTGCTGACAAGTTGCGCGGCGCAATGAATGCCGACGATTTTCGCGATTATATGCTTTCCTTCCTCTTCTTGCGCTATCTCTCCGACAATTACGAGGCCGCAGCCAAGAAGGAATTGGGAAAAGAGTATCCTGGGCCGAACGGTCACATAACGCCGCTGCAACGCTGGTACGAGGAAAATCCTGACGATGTCGATGAGTTTGAGAACCTCATGCGTCGCCGGGTGCATTATGTAATCGAACCTGATTACCTCTGGGGCAACATAGCTGACATGGCGCGTCGGCAGGACGATGAGCTGCTGCATACGCTCCAAAAGGCGTTCACCCACATCGAAGAAGAGTCGTTCGGTCAGAACTTTCAGGGATTGTTTTCGGAGATCAATCTCGCGTCGGACAAGCTCGGCAAAGTTTACACCGACCGCAACAAGAAGCTCCACGAGATCATTTCCAAAATAGCGGATGGCCTTTCAAGATTTTCGTCGCAACAAGACACCCTTGGCGATGCATATGAATACCTGATCGGCCAGTTTGCTGCGGGTTCGGGCAAAAAGGCTGGAGAGTTTTACACGCCGCAGCAGGTCTCTGACATCCTTTCGGCAATTGTGACGCTAGACGGCCAGGACCCCGCCCTTGGCAAAAAGAAGCACCTGGACAGTGTTTTCGACTTCGCTTGCGGTTCAGGATCGTTGTTGCTGAATGTGCGGAATCGGATAACCAAAGATGGCGGCACCATCGGACGGATTTTCGGCCAGGAAAAGAACATTACCACCTATAACCTCGCCCGCATGAACATGCTGCTTCACGGGGTAAAGGATTCCGAGTTCGAAATTTTCCATGGGGACACGCTACTCAATGATTGGGACAAACTGCGAGAGGCAAACCCCGCAAAGAAACCCTACTTTGACGCTATAGTTGCCAATCCTCCATTCAGTTATCGCTGGGAGCCTTCTGACGCGGTCGCGGACGATGTCCGCTTTAAGTCCCATGGGCTCGCGCCAAAATCGGCTGCAGACTTTGCCTTCCTCCTGCATGGTTTCCATTATCTGAGCGATCAGGGAACAATGGCCATCATACTTCCGCACGGTGTTTTGTTCCGAGGAGGTGCAGAAGCGAACATCCGCAAAAAGCTCCTGGATGACGGCCACATCGACACTGTCATCGGCCTACCCGCCAACCTGTTTTATTCCACTGGCATTCCCGTTTGCATTCTCGTTCTAAAGAAGTGCAAAAAGCCAGATGACGTGCTGTTTATCAACGCAACCAGCGACGAGAATTTCGAAAAGGGCAAACGGCAGAACCAGCTCTTACCGAAGCATATCGAAAAGATCGTAGAGACATATAAGTTCCGGAAAGAAGAGGATCGTTATTCAAAGCGAGTGCCAATCGAAACGATCCGAGAGGACCACGGCTACAACCTCAATATATCGCGATATGTCAGCATGACAGCGGCTGAGGAGCAAATCGCTCTTGAGGAAGTTCACGAAAAGCTGGAAGCCATTGAAATGGAAATCAGTGCCGCACGGAGCAAACACAACGGATTTCTCAACGAACTAGGCTTGAGTTTGTTACCGGGTTGAAACCAATTTGATACATGACATCGTCGTAACGTATGTTATTTCTTTGCGTAATAGTGACATTAAAAAAGTGACGCGAAAGGTTACAAGGTTGCCGCCCGTAAAACGCTGCATCATCATTGTTACTTAAACGACCGTTTTAGTGACAGGAAATGATATGGGTGAACTGATTGGATACGTTCGGGTTTCGAAAGCGGACGGCACTCAGGTGCTCGACCTGCAGAAGGACGCATTGCTCAGTGCTGGTGTCAATCCATCGATGGTTTATGAGGATTTTGCATCGGGAAAACGGGATGATCGTCCAGGATTAAATTCCTGCCTCAAATCGCTCCGTCCTGGCGATACGCTTGTGATTTGGAAGCTCGACCGTCTGGGGCGCGATCTTCGCCATCTCGTGGACACTGTCGATGACTTGTCGAAACGCGGCGTTGGTTTCCGTGTCTTGTCCGGCGAAACACCCATCGACACCTCATCGGCACAAGGGAAGTTGCTTTTTGCCATATTTGGTGGACTGGCGGAATTCGAAAGGGAGCTAATTCGGGAACGGACCATTGCCGGTCTGAAGTCCGCCAGGGCTCGCGGTCGTATTGGGGGGCGGAAGCCGAAGATGACGCCTGCAAAGCTCCGCCTGGCTCAAGCCGCTATGGGCAAGCCTGGAACGGTTGTAGGTGATCTCTGCGACGAGCTTCAGATTACCAGGCAAACCCTCTACCGACATGTATCCCCATCGGGGGAGCTTCGCCCGGATGGCAATCGTGTACTGAAAATTCCTTGAAGGTGACCGCGACCTAGTGCAGCCATGTCCGTATCCGGGAGACAGCAGCGTTCTTGAGCCGGTTTAATTTCGATCTAATTCTTTCGGTAACGCGCCTGAGAACGTCGTCTAACGCTTGCAGAGGTGTCCTCTCATCCGGATGGTGCACAACTGTAGTCAGCGAAGGCGAAATCGAAAGTAAGCGTCCGGTGAGCTGTTTTTGCTGATCGGGCAAATCAGGCGATGTTCTGGCATTCGAACCAGCATTAGTGCTGACATTAATACCAGAACAAAGAGGTTTCATGGCTCGCATGGAGATCATGTCCGGTACCGAGCGCAGGCGGCGCTGGTCGGACGAGGCGAAGCTGAGGATACTGGCGCAAGCTGATGAACCCGGTGCTCGCATTGGCGATGTGGCGCGTCGGCACGACATTCATCCAGGCCAGATTCGCTTGTGGCGGAAGTCGTTCAACTATGTTGATCGACCGACGGTGTTCCTTCCAGTGGAAATCATGGAGGAGGCTGGCGTAAGTCAGGCGTCTACCACGGTAGCGAGGCCGGCGATCGTTGAGATATTGCTGCGGAACGGTCGGTGCCTGAAGGTTCCTGCTGACGTTGAGTTGAAGCTGCTCGGTCCGCTGGTCGCTTGCGTGGAGGCGGCATGATCGGGCCATCGGGCAATGTAAGGGTCTATCTGGCCTGCGGAGTGACCGATATGCGGCGTGGCATTGATGGTCTGTCCGCGCTGGTCGAGACGGTGGTGAAGGAGGCGCCGGGCTCGGGCGCGATCTTCGGCTTCCGCGGAAAGCGCGCTGACCGGATCAAGCTTCTCTGGTGGGACGGCCAGGGGTTCTGCCTGTTCTACAAGATTTTGGAGCGTGGATACTTTCCCTGGCCGACAGCGAAAGAAGGTGTCGCGCACCTGACGCAGGCGCAGCTTTCCATGCTCATCGAGGGGATTGATTGGCGCCGCCCGGCATGGACGTCCGCTCCTGGCCGAACGGGATAAAAGCTATATTTTGCAAGGGCATCCGAGGCTTAACGCTGGCGCGTCAGAGGCAAATCGGCTAGATTCGCGGATATGGAAACAGCGCCGCTGGACAGTCAGGACGAACTCACTGCTTTGCGCGCACTGGTCGCCGAACAGGCGGCAAAGCTTGAGAGCCAGGAAGCCGAGGTCATCAAGCGAGACTCCATCATAGGGCTTCTTCGCGCGCAACTGGAGCTTCTCCGACATCGGCAGCATGGCGCCTCTTCGGAAAAGATCGACCGGAAGATAGAGCAGTTCGAACTGATGCTGGAGGAGATTGAGGCTTCCCGTGCCGAGGCTGAACTGCGCGCCGGGAAAACACCCTTGCCGGATTTGGACGACGCGCCGGACAAGCCGAAGCGCAAACCATTGCCCGATGGTCTCGCCACCGAAGAGCTGATCTATGAGGCTCCCTGTAATTGCCCGACCTGCGGTGGCACCTCGTTCCTGAAGGCGCCCGACAGGGTGGTTCAGGTGCTGGAACACGTGCCGGCGTCGGTCAAGATTGTCCGGCATGTGGAAAAGCGCATGATCTGCCGGGAATGCGATACGACGGTGGCTGGCGAGATGCCGACCTTGCCGATCGAGCGCGGCAAGCCCGGGCCGGGACTGCTCGCCCATATCATGGTCTCCAAGTTCGATGATCACATTCCGCTTTACCGTCTCTCAGAGATGTATGATCGGCTGGGAATAGACATATCGCGCTCCGTGATGGCCGACTGGGTCGGCCGCGTATCCGCTTTGCTGACACCCATCATCTTGTTGATCAGGGCCCATATCGCAGCACTCGACCGAATACATACGGACGATACCCCGGTCGATGTTCTCGACCCCGGACGGGGCAAGACAAAAACCGGCAGGGTCTGGGTCTACGTCTTCGACGGCAGTGGCTATCAATCCGCCACTCCCGCAGCCATCGCCTATTACTATAGCCCTGACCGCAAGGGGGCGCATCCGGCTGACCACCTGGCAAGCTTCAGCGGCGTCATGCATGCCGACGGCTATGGGGGCTACAAAAAACTCTACGGCAACCAGATCGTTGAGGCCGCCTGCATGGCGCATGTGCGCCGCAAGTTCCATGATGTGATCAAGCTGAAGTCGTCACCGATCGCGGAGGAAGCGCTGTCGCGCATTGGAGCGCTCTACGATATCGAGAACCGGATCCGCGGCATGTCGGCTGATGAGCGTCGTACCCTGCGCCAACACCACGCGAGACCCGTTCTGGACGAACTCAAGGCCTGGATCGAGGCGACACTCTCAACTTTGCCGCAGAAGCAGAAGCTTGCCGAGGCGATGCGATACGCCCTGTCGCGATGGGCAGCCTTGAGCGTCTACATCGACGATGGCCGGGTCGAAATCGACAACAACATCGCCGAAAGAGCCATGAGACCGCTTGGAATTGGCCGGAAGAACTGGATGTTTGCCGGCTCGGATAAGGGCGGTGAGCGCATCGCCAACATTCTGACCATCATCGAGACGGGCAAACTGCACGGCCATAATCCGGAGGTCTACCTGACAGACGTCCTGACCCGGATCCGGGATCACCCCAAGGATCGACTTGAAGACCTGCTGCCCTGGAACTGGGCGTCGGCAAAAGCTCGACACGAGGCTGTCTGATGGCTCGCTCAAGGTTTATCTACACACTCAGCCAAGTCGCCGGCATGATCAGCGAGAACCTCGAACTGATCGAGGAAATCACCGCAAACTTCGACAACATCTCCGAAGGCGAACTGGTTTACGTCAGTGATGGCAGTGAGGATGGCACGAAGGGTCTGACCCCGAACGGCATCGAAGAGCTTCAAAGCCTGCTCGCCGACATCAGGACGTGGGACGGCGGTATCCGCGAGTTCCTCATCGAGACACAATGCGATCCTGAGATAATCGACCGCATCATGGTCGATGAGATGAAACGCGGCCTATAGCATCCATCTCTCCACAGCCGAAAATGCGTCCGCCGGACGCTCACAATCGAAACTTGTCCCGGGTCCTGAGTTACGCGGCGACTCGCTGTAGAATACACCCTATCGGCGGCAGGGCAGTATTGATCGTCGATAGGACGTTCGTACAGGAGGGCTGAAACCCGCTTGCCTCTTATCTTTGCCGTGACACGCGCTAAGAAGCGGCTCTGCCCAGGCGCGAGGACGTAGCTAGGCTTCCGGGGTCTCTGATAGCCTGAAACATTGTCATTCCCGGCAGCCCTTTCCTTGCGCCAGCGTGCAAAGCTTCCGCCAACGCGAAGATAACGGTAGCGTTTTTGTTGCGTCATCTCCCAGACCGCAGCCAGCGCTTCATCCGGCCAATCAACCATTTCGTGATTGTCGAATATTCCACACAACATGTAGTTTAGAACCGCTTCCGCGTTTTCAATCGGGTCCGTTTCGACGTAGGGCAAAGAAAACTTTCGTCTCAAATACGCCTGCGCTGCGCTCAGATCACCAGGAGGCAATCGGCAGACGAAATGTGCATGCAAGTCGATGGCTTTTTGATTTTCGTCATATCGAAAATGCAAAGCTAGCGCCAATAACTCAAAATGGTGCTTTTTGCGCAGCTCACTGAAGTGCTGATTGATATCGGCATTGAAGCGTTCGACATCAGTGACAAGCTCGGACACTCTGGCTTTGCAGCCTGTCAGGGAGATGTTCCAGAAGTGGCAATCTCGAAGCCCATCTTCTTTGGCAAATTCGCCGAACTGGCTGACCAGTTCGATGTCCCGGCCAACGGCGTTGTTTCGAAAGATGCGCCCCCCTTTAGACGCTCTACCGATCTCCAGGAGTTCCGGCCTGGCACCGTCTTGGGGTACTGTGATCAGATACCGTTCCGCTTCCGACCTGAACGGCTTGAAGCCCAAGCCTTCGAGGCGATCTGCAAGCTGTCGGACAAGGATGTGGTTTGCCGGACGTCTTCCTTCCGCCTGCTTCGAATGTCGTTTTTTCTGGCTCATGTACTGTGGTTTTTGTAACGCGATGGAATAGCGTCACCGCAGGTGTGGCCACAGTCAAGCCTTTTGGAAAGCCTTAAGATACGGACTCAAGTCAAGACCGGTCGGCAATGGCATTGCCCGAAGGACTTCGATTTCCTCTGTCTTCAGGTGCTTCTTGCCATATCTACGCGACACCGTTTTAAGCCTGTGACCACTTTGCAGGTCATGGGTGCGCTCATCAACGTGAGCGAGACGCATGGCATCTTTCGCGTTGTGTCGAGTGCTGTGGAACGTATTTTCGAGCGTCTTGTGAATTCCCACCTTCTTCAGCATGCGATTCATACGCTTGCTAGCTGCATCAGCGGGGTCCTCTACGCGGTCTTTCCCATGATAGAATGCGGCTGGAAAAACATAGTCTGAGGCGTCTCGGCTGCGGACATAGTCGATGAACCCGGTCTGCTCAAATATTTCGTGCAACGCGATGAGTCGACGGCTCGGCTTGTTCTTTATCTGGCGCTTTTCCTTAGCCCCATTCTCCCCCGTCAAGTCGGTCCTGAGATCGACGACCCAGTACCGCTCCCCACTCGGCCCCATCATCGGATACAAATCCTTCCCTTGAAGGAAAATGAGTTCGCCTACGCGGGCACCGGTAATCGCGCCCAGGAGTGGCAGCCATTTCTCGTCCGCGCGTTTTTGCTTGACCGCATGTACGAACCACTTGTTCAAATCATCCACCTCGAAAGGAAGTCGATCTGTAGATTCCTTTGCATCGCGCGGTATACGAATAATTACATCGGTTAAAGGCGAACGAAACTGATGCTGTGCTGCCATATCCCGGAAGAACATCCTAAGCGGAGACAGGTAATTATCTTCGATACTTTTTCCAACCAGCGTGTCTAATCGTTTGTCTGGATCAAGCTGCGCATTATAATCTGCCGCTTCTTGCCTAGTCTTACCGCGCAACTCAGGAATCTTGGAATAATTTGATGGAACGCGCGAAAGGAGGTTCGCAAATTTCTGAAAATCGAAAAATTCATACTTATTGACCGGCCTGTCTCCGGCAAAATCCTTGAAGTCAGTTATTCGATTCTGGTCTGTTCGAACCTTCTTGGCATCGATACCCTCGTGGTATCGAATGTCGTTCGTCCATTCTTCCAATGCATCCGAGAGTAGGGGCCGCGCAGGTCCCCCATCGAGCGATAGAGCAACCATCTTTGCAAGGCCATCAAGCTCAGCTCTCACGTCCTTTATGCCGCCAGCCTCAATCGTCCGAGCCCGCTCCTGGACCTCTCGGATTTGCTCGCCGACTATTTTCAATTTGGCTTCGATTTCCTTTTCGCGCTGGAACGACTCCTTCTGATGCCTCAGCCTGAAGGCTTTCAGTTCCTTTTGACGAACATTTTCCTGGAGAGCGAGCGTTTCCACCGCTTCATCAACGGTAGCGGTAAGCATTTCCACGAGCTGCTCGATTATGAGACCGCGCAAGTCCACCATTTTCATCCCGCTCAATTCATTGCTTCGAACGGCGATGAATAACTGTTCCGCCTGACCAGCGAGTAAACGCGCGATCTTTTGTGCTCGACTGACACCGACGCAACCCAACGCAAGGCGAATTGGTGTCTTACCCAGCTTGTCTGTCAAATCAGAGGGAACGCGTATCTGAAAGCGGAAGCGACTGCCCGATCTCGTCAAATACATCGAATTTCCTGGTACAACGTGAGGTACAAAACCCAGTCACGAGCCCATTTTAAAGGAGAAATTCAACGGTTCAGAATGGCGGAGAGGGTGGGATTCGAACCCACGATACCCTTGCAGGTATGCCGCATTTCGAGTGCGGTGCATTCGACCACTCTGCCACCTCTCCGCATGCGCGAACGCTTGCGTTGCGCGCTCCTCATAAACATCAATGGCCAGACTGACAAGCGGAATTTGGTGTTTATGTCACAAATTATTCGTCATGCACGAGGTCAGGAAGACGGCTTGGGAGTCTGGTTGTTGAGTGAGTATTTTTCGGGTGACGCGCATTGGCATTACACGTTGCACGCCGCGTTCTTACGGCATGTTCACATGCCGCTTAAAGCGCCGCAGGAATCAATAGATAAAAGAATGTGAATAAAAAATACCATACGCATGGCGAAGTCCTGCCAAAGCCACTCATCGCCTCAGGGCCGGCAATAGAAGAAAGGGAGATATAGCCGCTAGATAAACCGGAAAGGCAGGCCCGAGATGAGCGCCTTGACGAAACGCTTTTTCTGAAAGCGCCCGTTCAACGAAACGCGCGGCAGCTGCGCCGGCTTTTCGAGGCTATGTGGACCGAGAACACCGGCCTGCGTGGTGACCGCCACGGAAAAGCCCGCCTCCGACACCGCTTTCGCTTCGCGCTCACCCACGGCCCTGACCCAGCCATAGGGATAAGAGAAGGATTGCGGCCGCTGGCCGACATAAGCCTCTACCCGGCGTGTCGATTCCTCGATCTCATGGACGAGGCGTGTTGCATCGATCTTGCGCATATTCACATGCGTCATAGTATGCGCGCCAAAATGCACGAGCGGATCGTTCGACAGCGTCGTGAGTTCGGCCGCATCCATGACGAGGTCATCCACGATCGCGATGGGGTCGATGCCATACTGCCTCGCGACGCGATCGATCCTTTCCACCGCTTCATCTTCCGGGGATTCCTGGACGAAGTTTTCAAGCCGGGCGAACGCCTCCACCTTCTGTGACGGCGTGGCACATTCCACCTGCTCCGGCCCTGCACCAAAATCAAATTCGAACGATGTGACCTTCTTCGTCAGAGCCGCCGCCGTTTCCCACCACACACTGCGGCTCCGCTCGATAAAACCCGGCGTGATGAAAATTGTGTAGGGAACGGCGTATTTGCGGAAGATCGGCGCAGCATGTTCGGCATTGTTGCGATAGCCGTCATCGAGCGTAAAAGCACAAAACGACCTGACTTCGCTGGTGTCGGCAAGCAGAGCCGGCAGATCATGCAGATGAACGGGCACGAGACCGGATTCGAGCGCGGCCTTTATGGCCTCTTCCAGAAATTGCGGCGTGACGGACAATTGCACATTCGGCGCAAAAGCCGAAACCGCCTGCCCCGGGCGCACATGGTGAAGCGTGAAGATCACGCCACGCCCGGCAAGTGATGGAAATGCCGAGCGGACAGGAGGAAGAGAACTCACCTCCAGCCCCGCCCTTATGGCCCCATATTTCACAAAGCGTTTGACCGGCGGCAACATGGCCCTTGCCGATTGTCCTGACGCCAGGGCGGGAAGGATGCGTTTTTTCAACACCCGCAAGGCCGTCAGCGGCAGATCGATCATGCCCGGCAAGGGATCGTTCGGTGCAAAAGCGGCCCAGCTGCGGATCCTGCCAAGGGAGGCGAGATAATCGCCAAGTCTCGCCTGCCCTCTTCGTGTTAACGTGAAAGCGGCAACGGCATCGCGGACAAGATAGGACCAGGACGTACCTTGCCGCGCGATGACCGCCTGCCCGGTGGGCATGTCATTGGCCACCCGCCACAATAGGCCGCCAAGATCGATGCCGGCAGCCGAACAAAGGCCGAACCACGACCAAGGGCGTGGATTGACATCGAGGAGTTTCAGCGCCCCATCCCTGCCGTCAAGTTTGAATTCCACTTCGACCAGCCCGCTGTGGCCCGCCGATTTCAATATTTTCCGGGCCGCCTCGATCGCTTGGCGGTTATCAACGACCTCGACACGGGTGCTGGTATAACCGAAATCAACGGGATATTGCCTTGCGCGCCGCGCGGTAAATTCGGCGATAGGTTCACCGTTCAGCCACAGGGCCGCATAGGAAAACTGGCTTTCGCCTCCACCCGGAATGAGTTCCTGAACGACGACATTGTCAGGACCGATCTCTTCACTCGCATCGACGAAAGCCGCTTTCAACTCCTCTCGGTCATCGGCGCGGATAACTTTCGCCCGGGCGATCGAAGTGTTGCCGCCCCCCATATGCGGCTTGAGAATGACGGGAAACATCACATCCAGCCCGTCGATATCGGCAGCCGATGTCAGCGCATAGGTTCGGGGGATGCTGACGCCGAGTTCCGCCGCACGTTTATAGAGCAGCGGTTTTTCACACAGCCACTGCAGGTTCGTCCACTCCGGCAGAATGATTTTGTAAAGCGCCGAAAGCTCCTCGCGATGCTGCGAAACAAGCTGAACCTCACCATCGCCCGATGGCACCAGCAGACAGCCCTTCAGGCCCGGTTTTTCAGCCATTTCACGCAGAAATGCCATCGCCCCGTCATCATGCGGACCGGCCCAGCGGATTGTTTCCCGCACGAAGCGCGACCAGCCCGGCAGCGGTGAATCATGGGTGAGATAATAGACGGGCACATTCAGGACACCGAGGCTGCGGGCAAGGGCAAGCGTGCCGTGAGCGCCGCCGATAATAACAACACCTGGAATGGTCAAAGCCTGATCCCCGTCCTATTCCACATCTTGATCGCAAAAATTGATAAATAAATTGGATATTTCTAAAGTATTGAGTGAATGATTATCCGTTCGCGAGAAGGCAAAAGCGCCATGCTCTTCGGTGTTTTAGCCGGCGCTTGAGAATTTGCTTTGAAAAGAACGGGGGCTTCACGCCTCCTTGCGCACCGGGCGTGGCTCGCCATTCTCATCCACGGCAACCATGATGAAGACGGCTTCCGTGACCTTGTCGCGTGAATCCTGATAGTGCCTGCGGGTCCATGCCTCAATCTTCAGCGTGACGGACGTGCGGCCGATCTTTTCGATCCGCGTGTAGACACACAGCGTATCGCCGATCTTGACCGGCTTCTTGAAGACTATTTCATGGACTGCCACGGTCACGGTGCGGCCACCGGCCACATCATTGGCGCGGACGAAAGCGGCAAGGTCCATCTGCGACATGACCCAGCCGCCGAAAATATCGCCGGCCGGATTGGCATCGGCGGGCATGGCAAGCGTTCTGAGCGTGAGTTCCATATCGGCGGGCGGTTGCTGATCCATGTCTTGAATTCCTTTCACAAACCTCCCGCTGCCGGACTTAAACAACCCCGTCCTTTCAGCCAATAGCCGATTTGTCGCGGCAGCCCCTCCAAAACAGCAAGGAATAACAGAGCCATCGTAAGCTTCGGTTAACCATGATGGGGCACGATTCCAAAAAACGCGGGGGCGTGCAAATGGCCTATGACTGGAGTGGAAATAACACGATACAGCGGCGCTACGACCAGATTGTCCTGGCGGTCGCCGGCATCCTCGCCATCAGCCTGGCGACAGGCACCCTTGCGCTACGACCGCAGACGGAGCCGACAACCACGGTAAGCCTCGACAAACAGCCGCGGCTTAACTCAGAAAAATGGCATTTGCGGCTCTGATCAGCAGCCATGAGCCGACCCGTGGCCTCGCGACTTATTGCGACGTGCCGTCTTGTTTCGGGCTGGTTTCCTTCTGGGAGGCGTGGTCAAGATGGGCCACAGCCGGAGCAAGGACTGAAAGAAAAGTCTCCGACCGGCCGATATAGATGATCGCCGCGCCTTCCATCCCGTTCAGAACCTGCGCCAACGTATCCTGCGTCTGTTTTTCCAGACCTTCCAGCAAATCGTCGATCACAACGAATTTCGGCTTCAAAAGCAGGGCATTGGCAATGCGGATGCTGGCCTGCTCATCCGAATCGAGTTTCTTGTCCCAGCGGATGTTTTCGTCGAGACGGGAAGTCATTTCCCCGAGCCCGCATGCGGTCAGTGCCGCGACGTAATCCGCATCGGTGAAACGCTGGGGCGCACGCGGATAGGCCAGGATTTCGCGCAGCGAACCCGCCGGCAGATAACCGTGCTGGGCAATGAACAGCGTGTCGGATTGTTCGGGCATCTCGATCCTGCCCTGCCCCCAGGGCCACAGGCCCGCCATGGCGGCAAACAGCAGCCGCCGGTTCACACCCTGTTCGCCGTTGATCATCAGCCGTTCGCCAGGCCCGATCCCGACCTCGTTCTCCCGCAGCCGGAAGCCGCGTTCCACATCCTGCCCGCCCGCATCACGGCAGATGATCACCGATTGCAGGCGGATTTTTTCATTCTCCACGCTGCGCTGCAGGTCGATCGCTAGGCCGTGCTGCTCCACGCTGTCCATCTGGATAAGCGCATTGCGAAACACCGAAACGCGCTGCAAGGTCGCCTTCCAGCTGGCGATAGGGCCGAAATTGTCAATATACCAGCGCAGCGCCGTATTGACCTGGTTGAAAGCGCCAACGGCCATCATAAGCCCGCCGAAGGTGAGGTTGCCGGAAAAATAGACCGGCGCGGCAATCAGGATCGGCGCCACCACCGCTAGCCAACCGTAACCCGCCGATACCCATGTGAGATGCGTCAGCGCCATGGCAAGCCCGCGAATGACGCCGAGCACCGCATCGATATCGATGCCGATCCGCCGCCGTTCATTCTTTTCGCCGCGAGCAAGCGCAATGGCGGCAAGATTTTCGCTGGCCCGCATCAGGGAAAAGCGCAATTCCGCCTCTTTGGAATAACGCTCGGCATTCAGCCCCACCAACCGGTAACCAACGAGGTTGCTGAGCAGCGAGGCGGACCCGGCGTAGAAGATCGCCGCCCAGACCATATAGCCTGGGATCGCATAGGTATCGCCGCTGATGGTGATGGCAAAACCGGCCGAGAGCGACCAGAGGACGCCAATAAAGCTGACGAGAATAATAGTCGCATTCACCAGACCGATCGAAAGCGCCGTGCTGCTTTCCGCAAGATTGCGGACATCGTCATGCAGGCGCTGATCCGGATTGATCGAAATCGTGCCGAAACCGGCCAGACGCGCGGCGCGACCCGGTTTCAGCCATTGATCGACCATATCCTTGGCCAGACCCTCGCGCATGTTCAGCGCCGTCATCTGGTTGAGCCATGTCTGGATGACGTTGAGGAGAAGCAGCAGCCCGGCGATGATTGCGAAAACTTCGAGCTGATGAATGAAGGCATCGAGATCGCGCCGCTCAAGCGCGTTGTAAAACGGCGCATTCCATTCATTGAGCCTGATCTGCCCGTAGGCGGTGAGCAATATCACCGTGAGCAGCGCAATCGACAGCAAGATCAGCCGGTTGCGCACCGGCGATGTCCAGAAGGCACTCCCCATCATCCGCAGCTGCGCCGGAAAATCGAGATCGAAACCCGAAAGGTTCGCCGCGCTCTTGCGCTGGTCGTCGGTCACCGTTGTTGCCATTCATTCCATTCCGAAACGTCAATCGGCAAAGAAAGCGGGTCGCGATTCTGCGCCTTGCGATGCCAAGCAATAACACGCCGTTCGACCTTGTCCACAATCCCGGCGAAATCTCAGCGGCGATGATTGATAAGCCCGGACCATTCTTTCTGCGGCAGACAGCGCGGCCTCAACCAACAATGTTCTACCCCCGGAAATGATCCTTGCTTTCTTTTCCTGCATTGCACAAAATCCCGTTAATTTCAGAGGGGCGGACAACCGCATAAACCGGAAAACCGGGCAAGGCAGATTAATGGCGATCAAAGCGAGCATCTATCATCTGACGCATTATAAATATGACAATCCGGTTCGCCTTGGACCACAAATCATCAGATTAAAGCCCGCCTCGCACTCCAGAACCCACGTCATCAGCCATTCGCTCAAGGTTTCACCCTCCAATCACTTCGTGAACCTTCAGCAGGATCCCTACGGCAATTACCTCGCCCGCTTCGTTTTTCCCGAGCCGGCAACGGAGTTCAAGATCGAGGTCGATCTTGTCGCCGATATGACCGTTTACAATCCATTCGACTTCTTCGTGGAGGAAGAGGCGACAAAATGGCCCTTCGATTATCCGCAGGAATTGCGCGATGATCTCTCCATCTACACGAAGCCGGAGCCGACCGGCCCTCTGCTCGCCGCCTTCATGGCCACCGTCGACCGAACCCCGGAGCAGCCGACGGTGGACATGGTCGTTGGTCTCAATGCCCGCCTGCAGCAGGAAATCGGTTACGTCATCCGCATGGAGCCGGGCGTCCAGACGCCAGAGGAGACGCTCGCTTCCGGCAAGGGATCGTGCCGCGACACCAGCTGGCTGCTGGTGCAGGTGCTGCGGCATCTCGGCCTTGCTGCCCGTTTCGTGTCGGGATACCTCATCCAGCTGACACCCGACCTCAAGGCGCTCGACGGCCCCTCGGGTACCGAGGTGGATTTTACCGATCTGCATGCCTGGGCCGAGTTTTACATGCCCGGCGCCGGCTGGATCGGTCTTGACCCGACCTCCGGGCTCCTGACGGGTGAAAGCCATATTCCGCTGGCGGCGACACCGCATTATCGCAATGCCGCACCGATTTCGGGCGGTTATTTCGGCCATGCCAATACGGAATTCGCCTTCGACATGCAGGTCCGGCGTGTTGCCGAGACACCGCGTATCACCAAACCCTTTTCGGATGAAAGCTGGGAGAACCTCAACGCACTCGGTGAAAAGGTCGACGGGGTTCTGAACGCGCAGGACGTCCGCCTGACCATGGGCGGCGAGCCGACTTTCGTTTCCATCGACGATTTCGAGGCCGATGAATGGAACACCGGCGCGGTCGGGCCGACGAAACGAGAGAAGGCGGACAAATTGATCCGCCGTCTGCGCGAGCGTTTCGCCCCCGGCGGCTTTCTGCATTACGGTCAGGGCAAATGGTATCCAGGTGAAACCCTGCCGCGCTGGACCTTTTCGCTCTACTGGCGAAAGGACGGCCTGCCGATCTGGCAGAACCCGGCGCTGATAGCCGAGGAAGGCGCAGATACCGGCGTCAAGGCCGAGGATGCGCAGAAGCTGTTGGGCGGTATCGCCACACAGCTTGGCATTGAGCCTGATCTGGTGCTGCCAGCCTATGAGGATCCTGCAGAATGGATCATCAAGGAAGGCAGCTTGCCCGATAATGTCGACCCGTCCAATTCCAGACTGAAAGACCCGGAAGAGCGCAACCGCATCGCCCGCGTCTTCGAACGCGGTTTGACGACGCCTACCGGCTACATCCTGCCGGTACAGGCATGGAATGCGCGCGCCGCCGGCGAACGCTGGATCAGCGAAAAATGGAATACGCGGCGCGGCAAGATTTTCCTCGTTCCGGGCGACAGCCCGGTCGGTTACCGCCTGCCGCTCGGCACCCTGCCCTATGTGCCACCATCGGCCTACCCCTATATCCATGAGGCCGACCCTTCGATCCCCAGAGGGCCGCTTCCAGATGTCTTAACGCCCTCCGGCCGCGCCATGCCCGAAGCCTCGTTCCATGCGAACGAAGGAGCCGGGCAGGAACGCATCGAGCAGACGCTGGGTGAAATCGGCGGCGCGGTGCGCACCGCCCTGTCGGTGGAACCGCGTGACGGAAGACTTTGCGTTTTCATGCCGCCGGTGGAGCGCATCGAGGATTATCTCGAACTGATCGCGGCAGCGGAAGCGGCTGCAACCGAACTTGGACTGCCAGTCCATATCGAGGGTTATGCGCCGCCGCATGACGAACGTATCAATGTCATCCGCGTCGCGCCCGATCCCGGTGTGATCGAGGTCAACATCCACCCCGCCGCAAGCTGGAAGGATTGCGTCGATATCACCACGGCAGTTTATGAGGAGGCGCGCCAGACGCGTCTCGGCGCCGACAAATTCATGATCGACGGCCGCCACACCGGCACCGGCGGCGGTAACCATGTGGTGGTGGGCGGCGCGAACCCGAATGACAGCCCCTTCCTGCGCCGGCCCGATCTTCTCAAAAGCCTCGTGCTGCACTGGCAGCGGCATCCGTCGCTCTCCTACCTCTTCTCCGGTCTGTTCATCGGCCCGACAAGCCAGGCGCCGCGCATCGACGAAGCCCGCCACGACAGTCTCTACGAGCTGGAAATTGCGCTGGCGCAGGTGCCCGCCCCCGGCGACGGCGTTCCGCCTTTGCCATGGCTGGTCGACCGGCTGTTCCGCAATCTGCTGACGGATGTAACGGGCAATACGCACCGCGCCGAGATTTGCATCGACAAGCTGTTTTCGCCTGATGGGCCGACCGGTCGTCTCGGCCTGGTTGAGTTCCGTGGTTTCGAAATGCCGCCGAATGCGCGCATGTCGCTCGCCCAGCAATTGCTGGTGCGCGCGCTGATCGCCCGCTTCTGGAAAAATCCGGCCGCCGGCAAATTCGTGCGCTGGGGCACCGCGCTCGCGGACCGTTTCATGCTGCCGCATTATATCTGGACGGATTTCCAGGATGTGCTCGCCGACCTCAGGGAAAACGGCTTCGACGTGAAACCGGAATGGTTCACAGCCCAGCAGGAATTCCGTTTCCCCTTCTTCGGCGAAGTGGAATATGAGGGTGCGAAGCTTGAGCTGCGTCAGGCGCTGGAACCTTGGCATGTGATGGGTGAACAGGGCGCAATCGGCGGCACCGTGCGTTTTGTCGATTCCTCCGTGGAGCGCCTGCAGGTGCGGCTGGAAACCTCCAACCCTTCTCGTTACAACGTCGCCTGCAACGGCCGTGCCGTGCCGCTGACGCCAACGGAAAACCGCAGTGTCGCGGTCGCCGGCGTGCGCTTCAAGGCGTGGCAGCCCTCTTCCGGTCTGCATCCCGTCCTGCCCGTCAATTCACCCTTGACCTTTGACATTTATGATACATGGTCGAGGCGATCGATCGGCGGATGCATCTATCATGTTGCTCATCCGGGCGGGCGCAATTACGAGACGTTTCCTGTCAACGGCAACGAGGCCGAGGCTCGCCGCCTTGCCCGTTTCGAACCATGGGGACATACGGCCGGGCAATATCCGCTGATGGCGGAAACCGTGTCGCCAGAATTTCCGCTGACGCTCGATCTGCGCCGGCCATACGGAGTGTAAATTGTCCAAAGCCCCGGCAACGGAACGCAAGACGGAAACGACCGCGCGACCGCGCGGGCTGGATTACTCTACCTTGCCTGGCGTTGCCGACGAAATGCTCGATACCAACGGTGAGGTGAGGCCGGTCTGGAAGACCCTGCTAGCCGCCCTGTCACGCATGTCGGAGCGGGAACTGCACGAGCGTTTTGCCCGCACCGACCGTTATCTGCGCGATGCCGGCGTGTTCTACCGCGACTACGGCAAGGGCAGCAGCGAAAGAAACTGGCCGATCTCACATATTCCTGTCCTGATCGACGACCGGGAATGGACGGTTCTTTCCGAAGGGCTGAAACAGCGCGCCAATCTTCTCGAAGCCATGGTTGCCGATTTTTACGGCGAGAACCGGCTGGTGAAGGAAGGTTACGTGCCGCCGGCGCTGATCGCCTCCAATCCGGAATATCTGCGACCAATGGTCGGCGTGAAGCCGGCAAGTGGGCATTATCTGCATTTCTGTTCGTTTGAAATCGGCCGCGGACCCGACGGCAACTGGTGGGTGCTGGCCGACCGCACCCAGGCACCTTCCGGCGCGGGTTTTGCGCTTGAAAACCGGGTAGCCACCACCCGTGCGCTGTCCGATATCTACGCGGAAACCCATGTCCATCGTCTCGCCTCGTTTTTCGGCGCTTTCCGCGATGCACTGCAGGCGCACAGGAAGCATCCCGACGAACGGATCGCCGTTCTGACGCCCGGACCCGCCAACGAGACCTATTTCGAACACGCCTATATCGCCCGTTATCTCGGTTTCATGTTGCTGGAAGGCGAGGACCTGACCGTCGTCAACGGCCGCGTCATGGTCAGAACCGTGGCCGGACTGAAACCGATCGGCGTGTTGTGGCGACGTCTCGACGCCTCCTATTCCGATCCGCTGGAACTCAACCAGCACTCCCATATCGGCACGCCCGGCATGGTGCAGGCGCTGCGCAATGAGGCGCTCACCGTCGTCAACGCGCTTGGCAGCGGCATTCTCGAAACGCGGGCGCTGCTCGCCTTCATGCCACGCGTCTGCCGCCACATTTTGGGCGAGGAACTGAAACTGCCCTCCATCGCCACCTGGTGGTGCGGACAGGAATCCGAACGCCGCCACGTTGCCGGCAATATTGAAGGCATGGTCATCGGCCCGGCCTATTCGCGGCTGCCTTTCTTTGATGATAACGGCCAATCCGTGCTCGGCTCCTCGTTGCGCGAAACGGCAAAGGAATCGATCAGCGACTGGCTTGCCTCCGACGGCCACAGGCTGGTGGGCCAGGAAGTGGTGAAGCTTTCAACCACCCCGGCCTATATCGACAACAAGCTCGTGCCACGGCCGATGAGCCTTCGTGTATTTGCCGCCCGTACCCAGGATGGCTGGCAGATCATGCCGGGCGGTTTTGCCCGCATCGGCAGCGGTGACGATGTGTCCGCCATCGCCATGCAATCTGGCGGCAGCGCGGCGGATGTCTGGATCGTCAGCGACAAACCCGTGGAACGCACCACGCTTCTGCCGGCGGAAGAAAGCTTTATCCGCAACATGCCGGGCAGCCTGCCCAGCAGGGCTGCAGACAATCTCTTCTGGCTCGGGCGTTATATCGAACGTTCGGAAGGCGCGCTGCGCATCCTGCGTGCCTGGCACGGACGTTATGCGGAATCCGCCGATCCGCGCCAGCCGCTGCTCGCCCATGTGACGGGTTATCTCGAAGCGCTCGACGTTGAGATGAACGATGCCGTGCCGGAAAGCCTGCTCAACAACATCAACAGCGCGCTCTATTCCGCCAGCAACATTCGCGACCGCTTTTCGCCGGACGGATGGCTGGCGCTGAACGATCTTGCCAAGACCGCCCGCCGTTTCCATGCCAAGGTGGCGCCGGGTGATGACGCCACCCATGCCATGACGATCCTGTTGCGCAAGCTTGCCGGTTTTGCCGGTCTTGTGCACGAAAACATGTATCGCTTCACCGGTTGGCGTTTCCTGTCGATCGGCCGTTATCTCGAACGCGGCCTGCATATGACGCGGCTTCTCGGCCATATGACCGGGCCGGATGCGCCCGATGGTTCCTATGACATGCTGCTTGAAATCGGCGACAGCGTCATGACCCATCGCCGCCGCTACAACGTCAATACAGCGGGTCTGACCGTAACCGATCTCCTGGCACTCGATCCGCTCAATCCCCGCTCGATCCTGTTTCAGCTGAACGAAATCCGCACCGAAGTGGAGCAGCTTCCGAATGCCTTCGTCAACGGCCAGATGTCGCCCTTCTATCGCGAGGCGATGCGTCTGCATTCCGGGCTCGCCGTGATGACGCCGGAAAACATGAACGGCGCAATCTATCGCCAGCTGGAAACCGACATGGAACATCTTTCCGATGTTCTGGCCCGCACCTATCTTGGATAATCCTATGCTTTACGATCTTTCCCTGCATATGGGTTACACCTACGACACGCCGGCCCACGGCGCGCGCCACATCATCCGCGTTCTGCCGCTCTCCATTCCCGGCCGGCAGCGGCTTGTTGCCGGTTCCATCGACGTTTCACCCACGCCCGAAGAACGGGTCGGTTTCGAGGACTTCTTTCATCAGTCGGCCACCTCGGTGCATCTGCGCGCGCCGCATGAGAAACTCGACATCCGCATGCAGGCACGCGTGATGGTGGAGGCACCGGCGCTGACGGCCGATTTTTCGCCCGAGCTTTCCCGCCTGCCGCAGGAACTTGCCGAGGTCTGGTCGCTCGATTTCCAGTCGCCGCACCATTTCGTCGGTACCAGTCCCAGAATAGGCTCGGACGCGGCGATATCGGCCTATGCCCGGGAGTTGCTGAAGCCGGGAATGACCATTCGCGAAATCGCATTGGCGACGTGCAAACGCATCCATGGGGATTTCACCTATGATGGCGAGGCGACGACAGTGGATACGACACCCTCGGAAGCTTTCAAGCTGAAGAGCGGCGTGTGCCAGGATTTTTCACATATCATGATCATGGCGCTGCGCAGCCTCGGCATTCCCGCCGGTTACGTCAGCGGCTTCCTGCGCACCATTCCCCCGCCAGGCAAGGAGCGGCTGGAAGGGGCCGATGCCATGCATGCCTGGGTCCGTATCTGGTGCGGCGAGGCAACCGGTTATCTGGAACTCGACCCAACAAACAATATCGTCGCCGGAAGTGACCACATCGTCGTTGGTTATGGGCGGGACTATTCCGATGTCGCGCCTGTTATCGGCGTCTTGAAGAGTTACGGCAACCAGCAGATAAAACAGGCCGTCGACGTCATTCCTGTCCAATAATGACACGATGTGTATTATTGCGACCCCCGCGCCAAACAATTCTTGAAAATACTTCGAAAACTGCGTCAATTTGAACGCTGCGTAAAATTGAACCGATCGCGTTAGCGGATTTTACATCGTTTGCGGGTTTCCTGCGCTCAATAGAATATTCTAATCGGTGAGCCTCCAATGACCGTGCCCGCACCTCACAAATCCAAGCGTCGTTTCCTTGCCGATACCAGCGGTAATTTCGGCATGATGACGGCCATATTGCTGCCTGTGTTGCTGGGTGTCGCCGGTGCCGGCATGGAGCTTGCGAATGTCATGCAGGTAAAAGCGGATATGCAGAATACTGCGGATTCTGCAGCACTCGCGGCAGCCACCGAAGCGCGTCTGAGAGAGGGCAAGCTCAGCGACGAACAGATCAAGGAAATTGCCAAGAACTTCATCGCGGCCCAGATGGAAAAGAACCTGACCGCGGAAGAGAAAATCGAACTGGAGAAGAATTCTCCAACCCGTGTCACGGCTACGGAAAATGCACGCGGCAAGACCTACGCCGTTGAAACCACGATCAAACACCAGATACAGCTGAATCCGATGCTCGGTTTTATCGGGGCAAAAACACTCGACCTTTCGGTGACCGGCACCGCAAAAAGCACCATTAACAAGGGCGCACCTATCTCCATGTATCTCGCGCTCGACCGCTCGGGATCGATGTCCTTCAAGACGGATACGGTCGATACGACCAAGACCTCTTGCCAGAACTATACGACTGATAATTGGATCAAATATCCCAACCTGGCCAAGACATCGCCCTGCTATGTCAACAAGGCCGCATCGCTCAAGACCGCCGTCGGGTTCCTCGTCGCAACGTTGAACAAGGCAGATCCGACCTATACCGCAAACGGCGGTTCCGACCTCGTTCGCACGGGTGCCTCGGTCTATACGCACGAGACCTATGCGGCTCAGTCGATTGGCTGGGGTACGAGCGGCGTTGCCAGCTATGTCGACAAACAGATCCCGGAGTTTCCCTCTGGTGGTACGGATGCCCGCAGCAGCCTTAATGCCGCTTACAACGCCCTTAAAAAAGCCAATCCTGACGAAGCGAAATACCACAAAGAGAAAGGCAGTGAATCCTTCGAACGCTATATCGTCCTCATGACCGACGGTGAAATGACGGGAAATAGCGCCGCGTGGAATTCCAGCATCGACCAGTCGGTGCGCACCACCTGCGAGACTGCCAAGAAAGACGGCATCAAGATTTTCAGCGTCGCCTTCATGGCCCCGGACAAGGGCAAGTCACTGCTGCAATATTGCGCTTCCAGCGCCGATAATTATTACGCGCCCGAGAATATGGAGCAGATCGTCACCGCCTTTGGTGAAATCGCGCGCAAGGCCGCCGGCAGCATAGCCACGCTCACCAACTGACGGCAAAGGCCTGAACCGTCCTTTCCCCTGATTGTCTGGCTTCGGAGCGAAGCTTGTCCTCCCTGCATGGCTGGCAGGACAAGCACGGCAGGTGACAGCGGCAGCGGCCCGTGGCATAGGAGGGCCGCTCCATTCACAGGCCCTGTCATGATCCGCATCGAAAATATCAGCAAGTCGAACAGTCACCGCATTCTCTATATCGAGGCCTCCGCCGCGCTCAATCGTGGGGAAAAGATTGGCCTTGTCGGCCCGAACGGCGCCGGCAAGACCACGCTGTTCCGGATGATAACTGGGGAAGACCAGCCCGATGAAGGACAGGTCGTCGTCGAAAAGGGCATGACGGTCGGTTATTTCGATCAGGATGTCGGTGAAATGTCCGGCCACTCCGCCGTGGCCGAAGTCATGGAGGGTGCAGGCCCGGTCAGCGAAGTGGCAGCGGAACTTCGCGAGTTGGAAGCCGCCATGTCCGATCCCGACCGGATGGACGAGATGGACGCCATCATCGAACGTTACGGCGAAGTGCAGGCGCGATACGAAGAGCTGGACGGTTACGCGCTGGAAGGCCGCGCCCGTGAGGTGCTGGACGGGCTGAGCTTCAGCCAGGAAATGATGGACGGCGATGTTTCGAAACTGTCCGGCGGCTGGAAGATGCGCGTGGCGCTCGCCCGCATCCTGTTGATGCGCCCGGATTTGATGCTGCTCGACGAACCGTCGAACCATCTCGATCTCGAAAGCCTGATCTGGCTCGAAGACTTCCTGAAGAATTATGACGGCGCATTGCTCATGACCTCGCATGACCGCGAATTCATGAACCGCATCGTTACCAAGATCATCGAGATCGATGCCGGCAGCCTCACCACCTATTCCGGCGACTACGGTTTTTACGAACAGCAGCGGGCACAGAACGAAAAGCAGCAGCAGGCGCAATTCGAGCGCCAGCAGGCCATGCTCGCCAAGGAAATCAAGTTCATCGAACGTTTCAAGGCGCGCGCCTCGCATGCCTCGCAGGTGCAGAGCCGCGTCAAGAAACTTGAAAAGATCGACCGTGTCGAGCCGCCGAAACGGCGCCAGACGGTGGCTTTCGAGTTCGCCCCGGCACCCCGATCGGGGGAAGACGTCGTCGCGCTGAAGAAAGTCAACAAGGCCTATGGCAGCCGCACGATTTATGGCGAACTGGACTTCATGGTACGCCGCAAGGAACGCTGGTGCATCATGGGCGTCAACGGCGCCGGAAAATCGACCTTGCTGAAACTGGTGACCGGCACGACCGCGCCGGATTCCGGAAATGTCACCCTCGGCGCCAGCGTCAAGCTTGGTTATTTCGCCCAGCACGCCATGGATGTTCTTGACGGTGACAGCACCATTCTGGAATGGCTGGAGGAGCGTTTTCCGAAGGCGGGGCAGGCACCGCTGCGCGCCCTTTCCGGCTGTTTCGGTTTCTCGGGCGATGACGTGGAAAAACGCTGCCGTGTTCTTTCCGGTGGTGAAAAAGCCCGCCTCGTCATGGCGGCCATGCTGTTCGATCCGCCGAATTTCCTGGTGCTGGACGAACCGACGAACCATCTTGATCTCGACACCAAGGAAATGCTGATCAAGGCCCTGTCCGATTATGAAGGCACGATGCTGTTCGTTTCGCACGATCGCCATTTCCTGGCCGCGCTCTCGAACCGAGTGCTCGAACTGACGCCTGATGGTATCCATCAGTTTGGTGGCGGATATACCGAATATGTCGAAAGCACCGGACAGGAAGCACCGGGCCTTCGCAGCTAAGGTGCATGCAGGACACATCGCCCTGTAACGGCAGCTTTCGTTTCGAAACTGGAGAGACAGATGCGGATCGTGGTCTATAGCGCCAAACCCTATGACAGGCAGTTTCTTGACGAGGCCGCCAGGCCGGGCACGGACCTGCAATATTGCGAAGCCCGCCTGTCACCTGAAACGGTCGCTTTGGCGGATGGAGCGGTGGCGATCTGCGCCTTCGTTAATGACGATCTGTCGCGGCCAGTGCTCGAGAAACTGGCTGGGATGGGCGTGAAGCTCGTTGCTCTTCGCTGCGCCGGGTTCAATCAGGTCGATCTCGCTGCTGCCGAAAAGCTTGGTCTCACCATTGCCCGCGTGCCGGCCTATTCGCCTTATGCGGTCGCCGAACATACGATGGCGCTCATCCTGTCGCTCAACCGCAGGATTCACCGCGCCTATAACCGCGTCCGCGAAGGAAATTTCGCCCTTGATGGCCTGCTCGGCTTCGATCTGCATGGCAAGACGATGGGCATCGTCGGTACGGGCAAGATCGGCGCGATTTTTGCACGCATTGCGGCCGGCTTCGGCTGCCGTCTCATCGGTCACGATCTTCATCCCAATCCCGATTGCGAGGCGCTGGGCATGACCTATGGGACGCGGGAAGAGCTGTTCCGTACATCGGATATTGTCGCGCTGATGTGTCCGCTCACGCGCGCGACCCGGCACCTCATTCGCAGGGAGACGTTGCCGCTTTTGAAAAAGGGCGTGATGCTCATCAATACCAGCCGCGGCGCCATCATCGACACTCCGGCCGCGATCACGGGTCTGAAGGACGGCACGATCGGCTCTCTCGGCATCGATGTCTATGAAGAGGAAGCCGATCTCTTTTTTGAAGATCTTTCCAATGACGTGCTGCGCGACGATGTCTTCGCGCGACTGCTGACTTTCCCCAATGTTCTTGTCACCGGCCATCAGGGTTTCTTCACGCAGGAAGCGCTGAAGAACATTGCGGACACGACGATCGGCAATATCGAGAGTTTTGTCGATACCGGCAAAGCCCTGCACGCCGTCTCCACGGAGCAGCTTGCCGGTGCAGTTTCGTAGCTGAGAACGGAGAAAATCGCCGGTGATAGAATTGCCCGGCCGCAATCCCCGGTATAGGTTTCAATCCATCTTTTTCGAGCTTTCAAAGCGGACCGGCCGAGCGACAGATGCAACTCAAAGACTGCTATAATTTCCACGATTTCCGACGCATGGCCAAACAGCGCCTTCCCGGACCGATCTTCAATTACATAGATGGGGCGGCCGATGACGAGGTGACCTATCGTCGAAACACGGCCGCCTTCGAAAACTGCGATCTCGTTCCCGATGTGCTGCAGGGTGTGGCCAATGTGGATATGTCGGTCACGGTCATGGGGCAGAAGCTCGCGATGCCGGTCTATTGTTCCCCAACAGCGCTGCAACGCCTCTTTCACCATCAGGGTGAGAAGGCGGTCGCGGCCGCCGCGGGGAAATTCGGCACCATGTTCGGCGTCTCCTCACTCGGCACCACCAGCCTCGAGGAAGCACGCCGGATCAGCGGTGGCCCGCAGGTCTATCAATTCTATTTCCACAAAGATCGCGGCCTCAACCGCGATATGATGGCCCGGGCGAAAAGCGCCGGGGTCGAGACCATGATGCTAACGGTGGACAGCATCACCGGCGGGAACCGTGAACGTGACAAGCGCACCGGCTTTGCCATTCCCTTCAAGCTCAATCTTTCCGGTATCGCGCAATTTGCCATGAAGCCCGCCTGGGGTATCAATTACCTCACGCATGAGCGCTTCAGCCTGCCGCAGCTCGACGACCATATTAAAATGGACGGCGGCGCCCTTTCCATCAGCCGTTATTTCACCGAGATGCTCGACCCTTCGATGAATTGGGACGATGTGGCGCTGATGGTGCGCGAATGGGGTGGGCCTTTCTGCCTGAAGGGGATCATGTCCGTGGACGACGCCCGCCGCGCGGTCGAGATTGGCTGCAGCGGTATCGTGCTTTCCAATCACGGTGGCCGTCAGCTCGATGGCTCCCGCAGCGCCTTCGACCAGTTGGCCGAAATTGTCGATGCGGTCGGCGACCGGATCGACGTGATGATGGACGGCGGCGTTCAGCGTGGCACCCACGTTCTGAAAGCACTATCCCTCGGCGCAAAAGCCGTGGGCCTTGGCCGTTATTACCTTTTCCCGCTTGCCGCCGCCGGGCAGCCGGGTGTGGAACGGGCGCTGGAAACAATGCGGATCGAAATCGAGCGCGGCATGAAACTCATGGGCTGCACCACAGTCGATCAGCTCACGCGGCGAAATCTGCGCTTCCACTAAGTACACCGAACGGCAAAGGGCGGCGTTCGGTCATAATCGACTGCTGGAACCGCACACCGTCTCCGCCGCGTTCCTTTGATTCTCCCGAAGCGCCATGCTGATATTCCAAGCGAGGGCCAGGCAGACAAGGCCGCAGAAAACCGCTGCGACATGCGAGCGGTGGTGCTTGGCCCCGGAAATGAACATCCAGCCGATGATCGCATAGGCGACAAATGCCGGCGCGGCGGCAATCAGGACGGATATCGGCCCGTCGCAATCGACGGCATCGATACCGATCGCCCGATATTCATTCGGTGTTCCCACCTGGCCCAGAACCGCGATGGGAAACATGGCGGCCAAAACCGCGTAGCGGAAAAATCGAGGCGTATCGGGCATGTCTTCTCCATAACCGGATAATAAACACTCGCGAATACCGCGGGAGAGCTCCACGCACGACCTCGGAGAATACCCACCTTACTAACAAGGACGGTTTCGCCCCCATTGTCAGTCTCCTGGCGAGCAGATTGCCCGCTTTTGCGCAGAAGGCCAGCTTTTTACGCCGGCCGCAATCTTGGCAAGCCAGGTGCAATATGGTTATAGTTGCAAGATGCAACCATAATGGATCGAACTTGACCGAACAATTTCCCCCCATAAACGATATTCGCTCCACCTCACGCCAGCTTGTCCGCGAGCTTGGTTTCATGGGGGGTGATTTTGCCGGTACCGATTTGCCACCCTCGTCGGTGCATGCGCTGATCGAGATCGAGGTATGCCCCGGCATCACGGCAAAGGATCTTGGAAAGCTGTTGCGGCTTGAGAAATCGAGCGTCAGCCGCATGTTGCGCAAGCTCATCCTGTCCGGCGATATTGTCGAACAAACGGACGATGTGGATAGCCGCATCAAGCGGCTGCGTCTCACGGGACAGGGCCGGGAGAAGGTCAGTGCCATCAATGGCTTTGCGAACCGTCAAGTATCGGGCGCTCTGGCGCAACTGACGGCGACGGATGCTCACACCATTCTCGAAGGGCTTCGTCTTTATGCCGGTGCGCTGGGAGCGAGGACCGGCACGCCTGCTTCCACCGTCGACATCAAACAGGGATACAGGCCTGGCATTATTGCCCGTATCACGCAGATGCACGCGCTTTATTATGCGCGGACATCCGGCTTCGGCCAGCGTTTTGAATCCGTCGTGGCCGAAGGCCTCGCAGCTTTCTGCAACCGGCTTGAAAACCCGAGAAATGCGATTTGGGTCGCCATGCGCGGACAGGAAATCATCGGTTCCGTCGCCATCGACGGTGAAGATCTTGGAGCGGATATTGCCCATCTGCGCTGGTTCATCGTCGACGACGGCATCCGTGGCGGCGGTGTCGGACGCAGGCTACTCGCAACCGCCCTCGCCTTCGCCGACCAGGCGGGCTTTGCCGAAACCCATCTGTGGACATTCAACGGCCTTTTGGCCGCACGGCATCTTTACGAAACCCATGGATTCACATGCACCGAGGAATATCCGGGCAGCCAATGGGGAAGCGAGGTTTTGGAACAGCGCTTTATCCGGCCACGCCCCGAATGACCCTCCAGAGGTGATAGCCGCCCGAATGGACCAGTCATTGGCTCGGAGGCGGCCGGGCAGCATGCAGCATATAGGGCACTCTCGCGAGATTTCTCCCTCAAGCGGTGATATGTATCCGCAATCACGCCCCCTGCGCCCCGGCGGCAAAACCGTTGCCGGCCTCGTCGGCCCGCGCCGTTTCTACCCCAGCGTTGAGCGCCAGCAAATTCCTCTGGAAGGGTATCACGCCGATCGTCCCGATGATGCCGAATCTCGTTATTGCGGTAACCGCAACGCGCTCCAGAAGCTCCGCAACTGTCCGGTCAATTCCTGATAGAGTCCGTAACGCCGCCTGTAGTGCGAGACCCGCGCCGTATCCGGCTGATAGGAATTCTGAACCCGCGTCATCGCAGCAACGGCCTCCTCGTAGTTCGGGTAGAGCCCCGTCGCCACGGCTGCACCGATCGCCGCACCGAGCGCGCCCGTTTCCCGGGCCTCGGCGACGCGAAGGGGAATCTCCAGAACATCCGCCATGATCTGCGGCCAGTGCTGACTGCGGGAACCGCCGCCGGACATGACCGCGCTTTCGACCGGCAGCCCCGCCTCTCTCAGGACGCCGATGTGGCGGCGGTGCTCGAAACACACGCCCTCGAACAGGGCGCGCACCATGTGGCCTTCACCATGCCAGCCGGCGAGACCATAAAACCCGCCACGAAACTCCGCTCCGAGCCGTGAGCCAAAGATGAACGGGTGAAAAAATGGATCGTCTGCGCGCGGCGTCACGGAACCGACCAGTTCGTTGCAGCGCTCAAAGGCATGGTCGCCATGGTCGGCGCGGACACGATGCACGTACCATTCCAGATTGGCGGCGGAGGTGGCGCTGGACTCGATATTGACATAGCGGTCGCGGCCGAAGGTCGTGACCATGAAGACATCGGGGCTGACGACCGGTTTGTCCGCAAACACCTGATTGATGCTCCAGGTACCGGCAATGACGGAGGCTTCACCCGCATTGATGACTCCCGAACCCATGGCACTCGAAACGACATCGAAGAAGCCGCCAATGACCGGCGTGCCTTCCGAAAGCCCGGTCAGGCCGGCAGCCTCCCGCGTCACCTGGCCGACAATGTCAGCCGATTCCACGCAACGGGGGAAGAACGCGAAGGCATCCTCAAGGCCATAGAGTGACAGAAGCTCGCGGTCGAGCAGCACTTCCGGCAGGGCAAGCAGCCCCGCGCCGCTGAGGTCGGAAATATCGTTGGCAAGGCAGCCTGTCAGGCGGAAATTGACGAAGTCCTTGCAGAACAGCACGGTGCCAGTCTGCGCATAGAGATCGGGCGCATGCCGTTTCACCCAGGCGAGAAGCGTGGGCGTCTGCGCGGGCCAAGGGCGCTGCAGGCAACGCGCCTGCAGCAGGTCTCCGCTTTTCCGGTCAAGCTCGGCCGCAATATCGGCGGCGCGGCTATCGAGCGACTGGATGCCGAGCAGCGGCTGCTGTTCTTTATCCAGAAGATAGAGACCATTGCCATGGCCGGCACAGCCCACACCCGCAATGCTGTGGGGATCGACCGCCGATTTGACCAGAAGCTGGCGGATCGCCTCACAGCCGTTGCGCCACAACTCCTCGAGATCGCGCTCCACATAGCCGGGCTGTGGGTATGTCGAATGCCCGTCTATGGCGTGCTCGGCGATCTGTCGTCCCGTCGTGTCGAACAAGACGGCCTTGATGACCGTGTTGCCGACATCGAGACCCAATATAAGATTTTTCTCAGCCACGATTATAGATATCCCATGCCTCTTCGCCGCTCGCACCCTGATGGATGATGGCCATCAAGGCCGCCACCACGGCCTTGGGATTGTCATGCTGGTAGATGTTGCGGCCATAGACCATGCCGTTTGCACCTTCGGCCATCAAGGCCGCCGATTTTGCCAGCACATTGCGCAAGTCCTCACGTCCCCCGCCCCGCACCAGCACCGGGCAGCGCGCCGCCTCGATCACCCTGTGAAAATCCTGCGGGTTGCTGGTCGGGTCAGCCTTGATGATATCGGCTCCCATTTCCGAGGCAAGGCGTACCAGCGTGACGATCTTCTCTGCGTCGCCATCCACCTGGTAACCACCGCGCACATCGTTGGGCAACATCACCAGCGGTTCGATCATCAGCGGCATGCCGAAACGATGACAGTCGGCCCGCACCCGGCTGATATTCTCGACGCATTGGCGAAACAGTTCCGGCTCGTCGGGCAGCATGAACAGATTGACGACGACGCAGGCCGCATCCATTTCCAGCGCGCCGATGATCGGATCATGATAATTCTGGAGCTGCGACCACATGGTTCTGTGACGGGTGGAATTATAGGGATTTCCCATGTCAATCCGCATGACGAGAGCCGGCTTGTCGCGCTCCGATCTCTGCTGCAGCAGATCTGCCTGCCCGTAGGTCATCTGGATCGCATCGGGACCAGCCTCCACTAGCTTCTCGACCGTCTGCGCCATATCCTCCAGCCCGACAAGGAAGCTCGGCTCGTTGCAAACTCCGTGATCGATCGCCACATCAAGGCAGCCGCCATTGCGGAATAGCCGGTTCATGCGTGCCTTTTTCGAAATCCGCATCATCATGCATTCTCCTTGCATCTGTTTTGAAGCATTGCCGGGGTGACCCCGTAAAAAGTTTCCAGCTCCTGGGTGAGCTGCTGCCGTTCCACGGCGGCCCGGGTGGGTGTCCAGCCCAATTCGCGCGCGGCGACGCCGAGGATGGCGTCTATAAGATCGGCATCGATGAGACCGGCGATGGCGAGTGTCGTGCGCCGCAGAATGAGGTCCGTCAGGTGCCGCACATGTTCGCAGCGGATCAGCCAGAGGATTTCAGCGGCCGTTATCGGCGACTTTTGCGAAAGCGGCGCGTCATCCGGTCGTCCCCGGCAAAAGCCCATCAATTCGAAGGCACGGGAGCCATAAGCCAGGGCCAGATGCTCCGCCCGGCGCCGGTCGATTGAAAACTGTTCCGACAGCAAAGCGGACAGGCGTCCTGCACCAGTGGGAAAATTCCTGCCGCCGCCGATCGGGCGGTTCATCGTGCCGGTCAGTCGCTTGCGCCCTAGAAAGGCCAGAACCTCATCGCTCACCTGTTCGCCGAAGGCCCTGAAGGTCGTCCACTTGCCGCCGATCATGCAAAGCTGCGGCGGATCGCCGGCGACACGGTGGATAAAATGGCTGCGGGAAATTCTCCCGGTAAAAGCGGCATCGCTGCGCGGCAGCGGGCGTATGCCGCTGAAACTAAAGACAATGTCTGAATGATCGACGGTGATGTCCGGAAAGACCTGCCTGATCGCGTCCAGAATGTAATCCCGCTCATCGGGCTCGCATCGCACCCGCTCGGGGCGATCCACCTTGATGTCGGTCGACCCCGCGAGAACCCGGCCGAGATAAGGAAAGAGAATGCAGACGCGGTTATCCGCGTTCTCAAAGAAAATCATGTGGCCGTTCAACGCTTTGAGGAGCGTGTCATTGGCAATGATGAGATGTGACCCCTTGGTGCCGGAGACCGTTGGTTTCTGCTTTTCCGCGGCCGGGCCGGCGGAAAGCGTGCCGATCGTTTCGTCGATCCATGCGCCCGTGGCATTCACGATGATGCGCGGCCGGATGGGCAGTGTTTCGTCCGTTTCCTCTGCCCGGAGATGATAGTCGTCGCCGTTGCGGATAAGCTCCGCATAGTTGAGCGCGATACTTTGCGGCGCGTCGGCCGAGGTATCGATCAGTAGTTCCAGGGCCAGCCGCTCCGGCTGGCTTATCCACGCATCGTAATAGGTGGCCGAATATCTGATGTCGGGCGTCAGGCACGGCCAGCGTTTCAGCGTCTTGCCCGCGCCGCGAAACTCGTGGCGGGGCAGGATGCGGTTCTTGCGGGTAACGAAGTCATAGAGGGTAAGGCCCGCCTTGATGGCGAGTGCTCCCCGGCTAGCGGGTTTGCCGCCGGAGCCGAAAAACGTCACCGCCGCGTTGGACAGGCCGCTGAACATCGAAAAAATCGGGATCGTCGTCGGCAGCGGCTGCACCATATGCGGCGCAAGCGTCAAAAGCGCATCGCGCTCGCGTAAGGATTCCGCCACGAGGCCGAATTCACCATTTTCGAGATAACGCAGGCCGCCATGGATCATGCGCGACGGCGCTGCGCTGCAGCCGGAGGAAAAATCATTGCGCTCGACCAGCAGCACCCGCAACCCCTGCAGGGCGAGATCGCGATAGGCGGCAATGCCGTTGATACCGCCACCGATGACGACGGCGTCGAAATCACCGTCGTGCCGGATACTGCGAAGAGCGTCCTCGCGAAAACTGGGCATAGCAATACCGTTCGCCGGCTAATGACCAGCGTCCCAATGGTGTTGATCGTTTAATGCGACGGGAAAGACGGGAGGCGAAAATTGTGTGCTGTTCGCCAGGAGCCCCGCCTTACCGGGATGTTTTAGCCATCGAGCCCGACAAGATATTCGGTAACGCCAGCACTGATGAGGGCCAGTTCACTTTCCGTAAGCCGCAGGCGAGCGGCGGCGGCATTTTCCACCGCCTGCGCCGGATCGCGCGCGCCGCAAAGCGAGAATGTTATGCCCGGCTGGGCAACCGTCCAGGCAATCACCACCTGCGCGACCGAAGCTCCATGCGCCGCCGCCAGCTGTTCCAGCACTGCCATCAACCGCGCGATCTTCTGACGGTTCGCCTGGCTGAAACGGGGATTGCCATGGCGCTGATCATCCTCTGCAAACACCCGTTCTGGCCCGACCTTGCCCGAGAGAAGGCCGAGTGCCAACGACGAATAGCTGAGGACGGAGACAGAATTCTTCCGGCAAAGCGGCAGAAGCGTCTTCTCGATATCACGCTTCACCATGGAATATTCTTCCTGAATGGCATCCAGCGCGCCGGTGGCAATATAGGCCTCCAGATCATCAGGCGAGACATTGCTGGCGCCAATGGAACGGATTTTCCCCTCTTCCTTCAGCCGCACCAAAGCCTCGACCGTCTCGGCAACGGGCGTCGTGGCGTCCTGCCAATGGGTGACGTAATGGTCGATGTAATCGGTTCCGAGCCGCTTCAGGCTTTCTTCGACCTCGTAACGGATCGACGCAGCGCCGAGATAACGGTGAACGGGCTTGCCGTCCTGATGGAAGAAATAGGCGCCCTCGTTCACATGCCAGACGAGACCACATTTGGTGACCAGCACCACCTTGTCGCGCCGGCCGGCAATCGCCTTGCCAACGATGGTTTCCGCAAGCCCCATGCCATAGGCCGGGGCGGTATCGATCAGGGAAATGCCGGCATCAATGGAGGCCTGGATGGCGGCGATGGATTGCCGCTCATCGGTGCCGCCCCACATCCATCCGCCGATGGCCCAGGTGCCCAACCCCACGGCGGATGCGCTGATGCCGCTGCCGCCGATCGTCCGGGTCAATATTGCGTTCTCCGTCACGACGTTTCCCCTTCCCCTTGATTCAATAAATAACTGGCAATCGCCTCATCCACGACGAGCGAGGTCAGATAACGGCCGGCAAGCGTGGCCGCCACCGGTCCGGCCTTGATGGCGCCAGCCGCCACGCCAATGATGTTTGGGCACCGGGCAAGTTGCCTGGGGTCCAGCGCCACCACGCGTGAGTTGAGATCGATCCGCGCCAGTTGCCCGTCCGCCATGGTGAGATGGGCGAGGAATTCACCGGCAATGCCCACATCCATCAGCGCCTGCCCGCCACGGGCCGCATCCGGCAGAAGATCGTAATACCCAGAGCCAGGCGCCTCCACCGAACCAATACCGACCAGTGCGACCTGCGCCTGCCGCGCTAAGTCGAAAACCTCGCGGATCGACGCGACATTCATCAGCAGATCGCGCTGCTCTTCATCCTCGGCAAACAGCGGCGCATGCAGGAGCGAGGCGCTACCGCCGAGCTTTTCCGCAAGCTGCGTGGCGAGATGATTGACATCGGTATAATGCTTGCCCTGCACGCCGCCGGTCAGCGGCACCACCCGCACGTCGAAGCGCCGCTCCGCCTCCAGATTATCAACGACGGCGCTGACCGCCTTGCCGCCGGTAATCGCGATCACGTCGCCATCCCGGATTGTCTCCAGTAAATGGTTCGCGGCCACCCGGCCAACCATCTGCAAGACGGTTTCCGGATTGTCGGAGACCGTTGGCGTCACCACCGACTGCGTGAGGCCAAAACGGCGGCTGATCTCGTTTTCGAGGTCCACCAGCCGCTGATAGGGACTGGCGATGGTGATCTTCACCATGCCCGCCTTGCGGCCCGCCGCGATCATGCGGTTCACCTTGGTATGGGAAAGATTCATCCGCTCGGCGATCTCCGACTGCTTCACCCCCTCGATGAAATGCAGCACCAGGACGGAATACATCTGCCGCTGTTGGTCGAAGTCGTCCTTGATATCCAGCATGATCGTCTTTCTCCAGTTACCCTCGGGTGCACGAAGGGCGCTCAACGGCGGCGCCTGACCAGATAGTGGTCGAACAGGACCGCAGCCAGCAGTATGCTTCCCCTGATGATGTCCTGCCAGTAGACAGACACGTTGAGCAAGGCAAGCGAACTGGAAACGACGGACAAAAGGATCGCCCCGAGGATGGCACCCAGAATGGTGCCAGAGCCACCGGAAAGGCTCGCGCCGCCGATAACTGCCGCTGCAATGACATTCAGCTCCATGCCGACGCCGAAGCTCGGCTGGGCGGACCCGAAGCGGGCCATGTAGATGACGCCGGCAACGCCGCACAACATCGAGCAAAGCGTGGTCGTGGCAAACACCACCCGGCCGACGCGAATGCCGGAATAGGCCGCTGCCTTGGGATTGCTGCCGGTATAGAACACCTTGCGGAAGGCGGTCGTGCGCCGCAGCAGCAGGTCGAAGACAACAACCACAACCAAGAAGATGATGAGCACCAGCGGAATGCCGCCAAGCGCACCCTGGCCGATGAACTTGAATTCCGGCGGCAGGGAATAGAGCCCCAGCGGCCGGCCGCCGGTTGCCAGGAGGCAAACACCGCGCGCAATCACCATGACGCCAAGTGAAACGATGAAATGATGCAGGCCGACGACGGTGGTCAAAAATCCCATTGCCATGCCGACCAATGTCGTGAGGCAGATTGCAAGACCTGCCGCGACCCAGGGATCGACACCGTTGAGGAACAGCCAGCCGGCCGCCACCATCGCAAGTGCCGTAACGGAACCAACGGAAAGATCGATACCACCCGAGATCAGCAGGATCGTCATGCCCACCACGACGATGCTTTCGATGGCGAAGACCATGGCCATGGCCCGCAGATTGTCCACCGTCAGGAAGTAGGGCGATATGAACGACATCACCACAAAAAGGGCGAGAATGATGACGATCAGCCCGGTTTCGCGCGCCTTGATCGCCGGCTCCCACCATGCCGTGCGGCGAACCGCCGTCTCGGCAAGGCTTGAAGGTGTTTCCGATGTTGCCATTTTCCCGCTCCTTCAGGCTTCCGCCACATTCTGCATGATGGTGATCGATGCGAGCTGCATGATCTTTTCCTCCGTCATGTCGTCCCTCTCGACCTCGCCGGTGATGCGACCCTCGCGCACGACAAGCACACGATCGCTGACACCGATGAGTTCCGGCAGCTCCGAGGAGATGACGACCACGCCAACCCCTTCCCGCGCCAGCTCCCGGATCTGGCGGTGAATTTCCGCCTTGGCGCCCACATCCACCCCGCGGGTTGGCTCATCCAGAAAGATGATCTGGGGTTCCACCGACAGCATCTTGGCCAGCGCTACCTTCTGCTGGTTACCGCCGCTCAAGGTTGACACCGCGTCACCGACGCTGTTCGCCCGCAGTTTCAGCCGGCGTCCCAGCTCATCGGCACGCTTCATTTCCTTGCGCCGCTCGATGAAACCCATGCCGTTTGATATCCTGCCAATATCGAGCGCCGAGACATTGGCAGCGATGGACATGTTGAGGAACAATCCGTCGCCCTTGCGATCCTCGGAGAGATAAACGATCCCCTCGCGGATGCTGTCGCGATAATCCCTGAGCTTCAGCAACCGGCCGCGCAGCACAACCTCGCCTTTCGGTTTTCCTTCCAGCCGGCAGACGGCCCGCGCAATCTCGCTGCGGCCCGCGCCGATCAGCCCGGCAAACCCTAGGATTTCGCCGCGACGCAGATCGAAACCGACGTCGAAAACACGCTTTCCTTCGTTCAGTCCCCGAACCGAAAGAATGACCTCATTGGATTTTTCATCATCCGCCAGTTTCGGTGGATAGAGCTTGTCGAGCACCCGGCCCACCATGCTGTTGACGACCTCTTCCGGGGAAATGTCGGCAATATTTTCCGTCCTGATATGGCAACCGTCGCGCATGACCGTGATGCGGTCGCAATGTTCGAAAATCTCCGCCATACGGTGGGAGATATAGATGATGGCGATGCCGCGCGCCGCCAGCCGACGCATGATCTTGAAAAGTGTCTGGGCCTCGGTCTCGGTCAGCGCCGCCGTCGGCTCATCGAGGATCAGGATACGGCAATCGAGCGTCAGCGCCTTGGCGATCTCGACGATCTGCTGCTGCGAAATCGACAGGTCGCCGGCGCGGTGGGTGGGATCGATATCGCCGATCTCCCGCAGCACCGTTGCCGCCCGTTTTTCCAGATCGCGATAATTCATGAACCAGGAACGGCTCTGGCCGGTCTCCGACATGTACATATTTTCAGCGACCGAAATCTCCGGGCAGAGCGCGATCTCCTGATGCACGAAACCGATGCCCAGCCTGTTCGCCGCATTCGGCGAAGATATGCGAACCGGTTTGCCATCCAGCAGGATTTCACCGCCATCCGGCTGCAGAATGCCGTCGATAATGTGCATCAGCGTCGACTTACCCGCACCGTTTTCACCGGCAAGCGCGTGGATTTCGCCGCGCCGCAGTTCGAGTGCGGCACTCCGCAATGCCCGCACAGGGCCGAACGCCTTGTGAATATTCGTCATGCTGAGAATGACCTCACCCATAACGCCCTCCCGAACCTGCTTCCCTCGTGACCGGCGAAGCCAAAACCTCGCCGGTTTTTTAAGAGCGACGCCTCAGCGTCCTTTCATATACTCATTGAGATCGAAGGAAGCGGCGTTCGCCTTGGTGATGACGGCGAAACCATTATCCATCGACGGTACCTGCATCGGGTTGAAGCCGGAGACCTTATAGTCGTTGAACGGATCGATCAGGTCCGAATGGGCGCCCAGAAACGTGTTCATGAAACCCATGAAGCCCTGAACCCCCTGGTTGGGATTGATGGACATATAGATATTGCCCTGCTTGATGTGTTCCAGCGTTGCCGGCGTAATATCCGCGTGCAGGATCAGGACCTTCTTTTTCGCTTCCAGAACCGCAGTCGTCGCACCTTCGGCGGAGCCGGCCTCGGGAATCCAGAGCGCGCCCAGATTAGGGTTTGCCTGCAGGAGAGCGCCGACCGCCTGATAGGCGACGTTGGCGTCCTGGTTCGTCGCCTGCCGGCCGACCAACTTCATCTGAGGATAGGTGCGCCCCATATAATCGACGAGGGCGGTGACGCGCAGATCGTGATTGCTCTGGCCCGGATTTTCCAGAACGGCATATTCACCCTTTTCGCCGAGCTTCTTGACGATTTCATCGGCCGCAAATTTCGCCTCGGCAACATTATCAGAAGTGATATAGGCAGTGCGCTTCGACTTCGGAGAATCCGCCGCGAAAGTCGTCACGGAAACACCTGATGCAATGGCCTTGTTGATGGGCTCGATGAAGGGATCGGCCTGCATCGGGTGCAGCAGAATGCCTTTCGGTTTCTTCACCAGTTCCTGCTCGAAGGACGCGATCTGCTTGGTGATGTCATATTCCGGCGTACCGGTGAAGACGGCCTCGCAGCCCAGCGCCTTGGCGGCCTGCTTGAACCCCTCGAAAACCGGCACCCAATAGGGGTGGCTGGAAACCATGACATTCATCACATAGGTCTCACCCGGCTCGCAGGCGAATTTACCTGCAGCGGTGGCCGGCGCTGTTGCAGCAGCGCTCATCGCCACGGCCAGAACTCCCGCAGCAGCAGTCGATTTCAGAAAAGCCAACATAATCCCCTCCCAAGGATAAAGACTTAATCGCAATAAATTTTGACGTTTGTAATTTATTGCATGTCACTTGAGGTAGCCTGAAAAACCGGCCGCGTCAACAGCTTTGAATTTTATTTTGATTTATGAAATTTATTGCGGCACAACACGGAACGCAACCAGCTACCCGCCACAACACTGGCCGGGGGAAATGACGATATGCGCAATCGGTGACTTGAATAGCTCAGGGGGGATATGAAAGTCTGGGTTATGGCTGAACCAGAAACGAAGAAAGGGTTTCTGATTGCTCAGAAACCCTTTTCTTGAATTCGGATGGTGGGCGTGACAGGGATTGAACCTGTGACCCCTACGATGTCAACGTAGTGCTCTCCCGCTGAGCTACACGCCCTCCGTGGCGGCGGATAGACCACAAAACCGGTTCATGCGTCAACTGCTTTTTTTCGGTTTTGTGAAGGTTTTTTGAGAGGCCTTATGCCACAAGGAGTTTGTTCACTTCATCCACGAGATCGCGCAGATGGAACGGCTTGGAAAGCACCTTGGCATCCTTTGGAGCCTTCGAATCGGCGTTGAGCGCAACGGCTGCGAAGCCGGTGATGAACATCACCTTCAGGTCCGGGTCGAGTTCGGTGGCGCGCCGCGCAAGCTCGATGCCATCCATTTCAGGCATGACGATATCGGTCAGCAGCAGCGAAAAAGGCTCTTCGCGAAGCCGGTCATAGGCGCTGGCGCCATTGTCGAAGGAAGAAACCTTGTAACCGGCTTTTTCCAGCGCTTTCACGAGAAAGCGGCGCATATCATTGTCGTCTTCAGCAAGAAGAATTTTCTGATTCATCATAAGTGACCGTAACTGCTCAATGTTTGGAATATCCTAGCCCGATTATAGGATTTTCACGGTAAATATCCTGTGAACGCGTGAATCGGTATAGCGCTGCTTGGGCGATAGTATGGACTTGCCGCACCGTAACTGGCAACATGAACACCCTGATAGTTTGCGACATGGTAAATGGTACTGAATGGACTGGGTCACGGGTGAATACGAGCTGTTCGAAGTAACGGAACCTGCCGTTCAGACCCTGCCATTTGTCTATAATTCCCCGCATAGCGGCCGGTGCTATCCCATCTCCTTCCTGGAATCGGCACGGCTCGATTCGCATGAGATTCGCCGCTCCGAAGATCATTTCGTCGACGAGCTGTTCGCCGCAGCCCCCGAGATCGGTGCGCCGCTCCTGAAAGCGAATTTTCCACGGGCTTATCTCGACGTCAATCGCGAGCCTTATGAGCTCGATCCCCGCATGTTCGAGGGCACGTTGCCGCCTTATGCCAATATCGGCTCCATGCGTGTTGCCGGCGGTCTTGGAACCGTGCCGCGTATCGTTGCGGAGAATATGGATATCTATGCACACCGCCTGCCGGTGGACGAGGCGTTGGCGCGGATCGAGACGATCTACAAGCCGTATCACGCCTGCCTGCGCCGGCTGCTTTCGCGCACCCACGCGCATTTCGGCATGGCGGTGCTGATCGACTGCCATTCCATGCCCGGCAATATCCGCGTCGCCGGATCGAACCTGAAGCCCGATGTGATCATCGGCGATCGCTACGGCACCAGCGCTTCCCAGGAAGTATCCCGCGCCGCCCTGCATTTTCTGGAGGAACTGGGTTTCGTCGCCGTCTGCAACAAACCCTATGCCGGCGGCTTCATAACCGAACATTATGGTCGGCCGATCCGTTCGCTGCATGCGTTGCAGATCGAGGTCAACCGGGCGCTTTACGTGGATGAAAAGACGCTTTTGAAAAAAGCCGATTTTCCCGCCATTCAGGCATCGCTTGAAATCTTCATGCGCCAGCTCGGCGCCTTCGTTTCAGAATACGCGATCGAAACCTCGCTCGCCGCCGAATAGCACCCCGAATTATCCGCGATTTCAATACCTTCCCTGGATTGTCTGGCCGCGCGCCGGGCAAAAAAAACCGCGCCTGAGCGCGGTCAAGTCTAGGGAGGAAACACCCAAGGAGGGTATTTACAGTCAAAGACTGCAGGGTCACGCTACGCATTAACTGCACAATTGTCAATCATTTTATTTTTTGCATATTTTTTAGGCTTATGCCGAAAATATGGAAACGCGGGCTCCGGTATCCGTATGAGTGGACGGCTGATGCGATTCCAGTCTATGCATTGCCCACAGAATTCAGACCACGTTCCAAGCGATGAGGTTTCGCATGCTGCCCGACCGGGATTTCTTCTTCAAACTTGCCGATGCCGCCAGCGCCGAGACGCTTCCCCGCTTCCGCACGGGCATTGCCGTCACCAATAAGCAGGATGGTGGTTATGATCCGGTGACGGAAGGCGATCAGGCAGCGGAAACCGCGATCCGCGCGCTCATCGAAGAACGGTTTCCGCAGCACGGCATTCTTGGCGAAGAACACGGCAATGTCGGTCTTGACCGCGACCATATCTGGGTCATCGACCCGATCGACGGTACCCGCGCCTTCATTTCCGGCGTACCGGTCTGGGGCACGCTGATCGGCTTCCAGTCGTCCGGCCGCGCCACGATGGGCATCATGGACCAGCCCTTTACGAAAGAGCGTTATTTCGCCGATGGCAAAGCCGCCTGGTATTTCGGACCCGACGGTGAAAAGAAAATCCGCACGCGTGATTGCGCGTCTCTCTCGGATGCGGTGCTGTTCACCACCACCCCGCATATCTTCACCGCGGAAGAAAAGCCCCTTTATGAAAAGGTGCAGGATCAGGTCCGCCTTTTCCGTTACGGCGTGGATTGTTACGCCTATTGCCTGCTCGCGGCTGGCCATGTCGATCTGGTGATCGAATCCGGACTGAAGCCCTATGATGTCGGTGCGTTGATCCCGGTGATCGAACAGGCCGGCGGCATCATGACTACCTGGGATGGTGGGCGCCCGGAAAATGGCGGTCGGATTGTGGCAGCTGGCTCCAGGGCCGTGCACGAAGAAGCCCTTGCCATTCTCTCAAAACTCTAGGCAGCTTGGCTCAAGCGGCCATCACTCCGGCGCGAAAAACGCGTCGATGGCCGCCAGCGCCTGTTTGCGGAAAACGTCGCGCTCATGCAGCAATTCGTGGCGCGCGCCGGTTATCGGAAGAAGCTGTGCTGCCCGGAAATTGCGCGAAAGCTCTTCCTGCGCCTTATAGGGCGTGATCGTATCCAGCATCGGCGCCAGAATGAGGGTCGGAACGGTGATGTTCGTCAGGTGATCCTGACGGGTTACGCGGCCCATGGTCCTCAGCGCTTCATAGACCCAGCGCGCCGTCGGCGCGCCGATGAACAGTTCTGGAAACTGCCGGTGCAAAGCGAGATTCCTGGCAAAACGCCTCGCGTCCGAGGTCAATGGATTGCCATCGAAATCCCGCTCGCGCTGGTCTCTGCCCAACTGAATTCTGCCCAGGCCGACAAGACTCAAGGCCGTCGCAACCAGCCGGATGACGGAGCGTGGAACCGATTGCTGACTATCCAGCTCGATGAAGGGCGAACACAGCGCCAGACGGTCGATCCGGTTCGACAGGCCGGGCGCCGCCGCAAGGGCCGCAAGCGCGCCGGTGGAATGGGCGATCATGAAGAAGGGCAGCCGCGTATCTGGTAATACCATCTGCTCGAGAAACAGACTGATATCGCGCTGATAATCGGAAAAGCGCCGCACATGTCCGACGCCCGGCTTTTTCAGGAGCCTTTCGGAACCGCCCTGCCCGCGCGTGTCGAATGTCGCGACCCAGAAGCCCATGGCCGTCAGATCGGCGACCGTTTCGAAATATTTCTCGATACATTCGTTCCTGCCGTGAAGCAGAACCACTGTTCCGCGGGCAATGGAGCGGGTGGCGCGAAAGATCGCATAACGAAGCTGTTTGCCGCCATGGCCGGTAAAATATCCGACGGTGTGGTTGCCAGGAACCGGGTTGTCTTCGCTGGCGCGCAATGTGGCTTCGATCATCGGTCTTTTCCGGCTTTTCTGCCCTTTCGGGATAGGTCGGCGGCGCGGGAAGGTCAAAGAAAAAATTGCCGGAACCGTCGGTTAAAGCAGTCGCGGTTCCGGCGAATAAGACAGAAGAAGAAGGGACGTTATTGCTTCTGCCGACGGAGAATGTCTCCGATGACCGCAGTTTTATGGCTCTCAAACTGAACGATGCCGGAACCGGATGTTCAGCCATGGTTCATGTTGCCTTCGTCTTTTCGTGCCCCCTTGAAGCCGCGCATGACCATTCCCATTTTCTTCATGCGGTCGCCAGAACGGGACCGCGCCAAATGTCCTGCCATCGCCAGAATGGGATGCCGGACTTAACCGCAAACAGTCGCTTCTCAAGGAGGACACCATGCGTCACGTTGATTTTTCCCCCCTCTATCGTTCCACCGTCGGCTTCGACCGTCTTTTCTCGATGCTCGACGGCCTCGGCCAGCCTGAACAGGCCCAGTCCTATCCGCCCTATAATATCGAACGAACAGGTGAAAACACCTATCGGATCACCATGGCGGTTGCCGGTTTCGATGAAACCGAACTCAGCATCGAATCCCGCGCCAATGCACTGACGGTGAAGGCCGAGAAGGCCACGGACGAAAAAACGACCGAAGGCGAATTCCTGTATCGCGGTATCGCTACCCGCGCTTTCGAGCGCCGCTTCCAGCTTGCTGATCACGTCGAAGTCCAGACCGCTTCCTTGAAGAACGGCCTGCTTCACATCGACCTCGTCCGCAATATTCCGGAAGCCATGAAACCGCGCCGCATCGCGATCTCGTCCGACAGCGCCGAGGCGCCGAAGACGATCGAAGCCCAGATTACCCCGGCTCAGGTCAACTAAGCTTTCTGACATGTAAAACGAACGGCCCCTTTACGGGGCCGTTTTGTTTGCGGAGCTGATATCAGCGAGCAGATGCCGCCGCGCCTTCCGCAGCCGCCGTTTCCGCGATTGCTGCCTTTTCATGCGCCTTGCGGGCATAACGTTGGGCCAGCACCGCGCAGACCATCAGCTGGATCTGGTGGAAGAGCATGATCGGCAGAACGATCGCGCCAATGCTCTGGCCGGCGAAAATGGCACCTGCCATGGGCACACCGCTGGCAAGGCTCTTCTTCGAGCCGCAGAACGTGATGGTGATTTCATCCGCCTTGTCGAAACCGAGCAGACGGCTGCCGAACATCGTCACGCAGAGAACAATCGCCAGCAGCACGATGTTGATGAGGATGACCACGCCGATATCCCGGAGAGAAAACGTGTGCCAGATACCCTCGATGACGGCATCGGAAAACGCCAGGTAGACAACCATCAGGATCGAACCGCGATCGACGGGCGACAAAAGCTTCTTGCGCGCCCGGATCCACTCGCCGATCCACGGCTGCAGCGCCTGGCCAATAATGAAGGGCAAAAGCAGCTGCAGGAAGATTTGCAGGAATGCATCCAGCGAAAATCCGCCGCCATGGCCGCCGACCGTAAACAGCAGGCCGACGAGCAATGGTGTCAGGAACATGCCGAAAATATTTGAAGCCGAGGCCGAACAGATCGCCGCCGGAACATTCCCGCCTGCCATGGAGGTAAAGGCGATGGAGGACTGCACTGTTGACGGCAGCACACAGAGAAACAGCACACCCATATAAAGCGGGGCCGGCAGGATGCTTTCGGGAATAAAGCCGATCGCCACACCGAGAAGCGGAAAAAGGCCAAAGGTGACGAGAAGGATCACCAGATGCAGCCGCCAGTGCAGGATGCCCGCAATCACCACATCCCGCGAAAGCCGCGCGCCGTGCAGGAAAAACAGCAAAGCGATCGCGAGTTTTGTCGCAAGTCCGAAATACACCGCCGGCTCACCACTGATCGGCAGGATGGAAGCCAAAATCACGGTGGCCACCAGCATCATGGTAAAACGGTCGGGCAAAAAGCGGGTCATAAGAGGTCTTTCCGGCATCGGTTTTGCTTGAAACGCGCGTTACTATCGCTCATCATGATTTCCGATGCAAAGATTAACAGTTATCATGATTTGAGATAATGCTGAACCTTCAACATCTTGCCAGCTTCGTCATGCTTCAGCAAACCGGCAGTTTCACGCTTGCTGCCGAGCGGCTCGGCATTGGCCAATCCACCGTCAGCCAGCATATCCAAAGGCTTGAGGCCGCGCTTGGCCGCCGGCTGATCGCGCGCAGCACCCATCAGGTGAAACTGACCGGCGAGGGTGAGGCCCTTTTGGGTTACGCCCGCAACATGCTTGATATCGACAGCAAGGTTTCATCGCTGTTCAGCGAAAACCGCCTGCGCGGACGGCTGAGGCTTGGTGTGTCTGAAGATTTCGTCGCCAGCAGGCTGACAGCCATTCTGGAGGAATTCATCCGCCTTTATCCGCTGGTGGATCTGGAGCTGACGGTTTCGCTGAGCGGCGTGCTTTACCAGATGCAGGATAATGGCGAGCTGGATGTGGTGCTGGCCAAACGCCGTCTCGGCGATAAGCTCGGCCATTTTCTCTACCGCGAACCGCTGGTGTGGCTGGCGCGCGACCCGGAACGCATGCTGAACCAGCCGGATGCCCTGCCGCTCATCGCCTTTCCACCGCCGAGCATTACCAGAAAGGCGGCGCAGGAAGCGCTCGACCGGGCCGGTCTCGCCTGGCGGATCGTCTGCACCTGCGGCAGTCTGAGTGGACTGACCGCAGCGGCAAGAGCGGGCATGGGCATTCTGGTGCAGCCCCGCAGCATGGCGCCGGCCGGCCTCAAGGAAATTGCCGCCGGCGTGCTGCCGGCGCTTGAGGATGTGGAATTCGTGCTTCAGCCGAGCAAGGGTACGGATACGAAGCTGGTGCGCGCCCTTTCCGATCTCGTGTCCAGCAAGAGCATCGCACCCGGCAGCTTCGTCTAACGCGTCTCAATTGTCCCGTTTCGAGAGGCAACGGCCAACGCTGTCACGCCAGCCCGCGATCGCGTTCTTCCGCTCGCTTTCTTCCATGTCGGGGCTGAAGCGGCGGTCACGGCGCCAGTGGTCGGCAAAGGCCTTGCGGTCCGGCCAGATGCCGGCGCGGGAGGCCGCAAGCCAGGCTGCGCCGAGAATGGTCGTTTCCAGAAAGACCGGACGATCGACCGGGGCGGCAAGAATATCCGCCAGCCGCTGCATGGTCCAATCGGAAGCGACCATGCCGCCATCGACCCTCAGCACCGTCTTGCCATTGTCACCCGCCCAGTCCTTGCGCATGGCGTCCAGAAGATCGAAAGTCTGGTAGGCAACGCTTTCGAGCGCCGCGCGGGCAAATTCCGCAGGTCCCGTACCGCGCGTCAGGCCGAAAATCGCCCCGCGAGCCTCGGCATCCCAATACGGCGCGCCAAGGCCGGTAAAGGCCGGCACGAGATAAACCCGCTGCTTGGGATCGGCCTTTTCGGCGAGCGCGCTGACTTCCGACGCGACCGAAATGAAACCAAGCTCGTCACGCAGCCATTGCACGGCGGCACCGGCGATGAAAATCGAACCTTCAAGCGCATAGGTCGTCACGCCATCGAGGCGGTAAGCAATCGTTGTCAGCAACCGGTTGGTGGATGCCACCCGGTCTGTGCCGGTATTGAGAAGGGCAAAGCAGCCCGTGCCATAGGTAGATTTCATCATGCCCGGCTCGAAGCAGGCATTGCCGATAACGGCGGCCTGCTGATCGCCGGCCACACCGAGGATTGGAATTTCCGCACCGAGAAGCGCCTTATCCGTCACGCCGAAATCGGCAGCGCAGTCCAGCACCTCCGGCAGCATGGCGCGGGGAATGTCGAGGATAGACAGCAATTCGTCATCCCAGGCGTTGTCTTCGATGTTGTAGATCAAGGTACGGGAGGCATTAGTGGCGTCAGTCACATGACGCCGGCCGCCAGTCAGGCGATAGATCAGGAAACTGTCGACGGTGCCGAAGCAGATTTCTCCCTTCACGGCTTTTTCGCGAAGGCCGCTGACGCTATCGAGAAGCCATTTCAGCTTGGTGCCGGAAAAATAGGGATCGAGCAGCAGTCCGGTCTTTTTCGAAAACAGCGGCTCCAGCCCTCGGCGCTTCAGGTCCTCGCAGACCGGCGCGGCGCGACGATCCTGCCAGACCACGGCGCGATGCACGGCCTCGCCGGTGTTGCGGTCCCACAGCACGGTTGTTTCACGCTGGTTTGTGATGCCGATTGCTGCAATATCGGATGCGGCGATGCCGGCATCGGCAGGCGCCAGCCGGATGGTTTCGAGCACGCTTTTCCAGATATCTTCGGCATCGTGTTCGACCCAGCCGGAGGCCGGGAAATGCTGCGGAAATTCTCGCTGGCCGACACCGATGACCCGCATGTCGCGATCAAAGACCATCGACCTCGTCGATGTAGTTCCCTGATCGATCGCCAGAATATAACCGCCCATTATGTCACTCCCTTTCAGACGCAATGACGGGGCGGCAAAGCCGCCCCGGTTTGTTCAGATTTGATGCAGAAATTACTTCTGCCAGCTTTTGACCAGTTCGTCGTAATTGACGGTGACCGGCTTTTCCTTTTCGTTGGCAATCTTCAGCTGTGGCGCCAGATTGCCCTTCGAAACGGCGTCCTTGTTCCAGTAGTCGATATCATGTTCTTCCGCCAGTTTCGGGCCGATATCGCCCTGCACACCGGCGCGCTCGATACGGGCCATGACCTTTTCCTGCTCGGCGCAGAGTGAGTCCATTGCAGCCTGAGCGGTTTTGGCACCCGACGACGCATCGCCGATTGCCTGCCACCATAGCTGTGCCAGCTTCGGATAATCAGGAACGTTGGTGCCGGTCGGTGACCACTGCACGCGAGCCGGCGAACGGTAGAACTCGATCAAACCACCGAGCTTGGAAGCCCGGTCCGTGAAGCTCTTGTGATGGATGGTGGTGTCACGAATGAAGGTGAGACCGACGTGGCTCTTCTTCACATCCACTGTCTTGGAGGTCACGAACTGCGCATAAAGCCATGCGGCCTTGGCGCGGTCGTCGGGGGTGGATTTCATCAGTGTCCACGAACCCACATCCTGATAACCGAGCTTCATGCCGTCCTTCCAGTAGACGCCATGCGGGGAAGGTGCGACGCGCCATTTCGGCGAACCGTCCTCGTTCACGACAGGCAAGCCGGGCTTGGCCATATCGGCAGTGAAGGCCGTGTACCAGAATATCTGCTGGGCGACGTTGCCCTGCGCCGGCACCGGACCTGACTCGGAGAAGGTCATGCCCTGTGCTTCCGGCGGCGCGTATTTCTTCAGCCATTCGAGATATTTCTCGATGGAATAGACCGAAGCGGGACCGTTGGTATCGCCGCCGCGTGCGACGCACGAGCCGACCGGCTGCGACTTGTCATTGACCTTGATGCCCCATTCATCAACAGGCAGGCCGTTTGGCAGACCCTTGTCGCCGTTGCCGGCCATGGAAAGCCAGGCATCGGTGAAGCGCCAGCCGAGCGACGGGTCCTTCTTGCCGTAGTCCATATGGCCGAAGACCTTCTTGCCGCCGACATCACGGCCGGTGAAGAATTCCGCGATATCCTCATAGGCAGACCAGTTGACGGGCACACCGAGGTCGTAGCCGTATTTGGCTTTGAAATCGGCCTTGTTCTTGTCGTCGTTGAACCAGTCGTAACGAAACCAGTAGAGGTTTGCGAATTGCTGGTCGGGAAGCTGGTAGAGCTTTTTGTCCGGTGCCGTCGTAAAGGCGCTGCCGATGAAATCCTTGAGGTCGAGACCGGGATTGGTGACGTCCTTGCCCTCATTGGCCATGAAGTCCGTCAGGTTGCGCACCTGCTGGTAACGCCAATGGGTGCCGATAAGGTCGCTGTCGTTGACCCAGCCGTCATAAAGGTTCTGGCCGGTCTGCATCTGGGTCTGGATTTTTTCGACGACGTCACCTTCCTGGATGATGTCATGCGTGACCTTGATGCCGGTAATGGCGGTAAAGGCCGGAGCCAGAACCTTGGATTCATATTCATGCGTTGTCAGGGATTCGGAAACCACCTTGATTTCCATGCCCGAAAAGGGTTTCGCCGCATCGACAAACCATTGCAGTTCCTTTTCCTGCTCCGCACGGGAAAGCGACGACATGTCGCCGATTTCCTTGTCCAGAAACTGTTTTGCCTCCTCCATTCCGGCGAAAGCGGAACCCGTCATTGCCAGCAGCATGGCTGCCGTCGTCGTCATCAGATGCCGTCGCATATCAGTCCTCCCAAGGGTTGCGATTGCATGAAGTCTGCGGGTGCGGTTTTCCTCCGCCGCACCTTTTTTCTGCTCTAGATCAGGATGATTTTAGGTCAGATCGACCTAAAATCTGAATCCTGATCTACATCATAAAGTTAGAGCGGGATTTCAGGCGAAAACCGCTCACACTTTTCGCCATCCCGCTCTAGACAAAACGGAAAACGCCGATGGCGTAGACCAAGGATAGAGCGAGAGCCCACCACAGGTTCGGGCCGACCAGCCCGAGCCATGCGAGATGAATGAAGGCACTGCCGAGCAGCGAAATGAACAGCCTGTCGCCGCGCGTCGTTTCGAACCGCAACAGGCCGAAGCGGGGATTGCCGCCGGGCGAGAGACGTTCCCAGACCCACATGCCAACCAGCAGCACAGCGATGGCAGCGAAAAAAGCCGCCGTCTGCCAGGTCCACGCCATCCAGGTAAAATCGGGCATCTTCATCATGGTCAAACCCTCCCCAGCGCAAAGCCCTTGGCGATGTAATTGCGCACGAACCAGATCACCAGCGCACCCGGTATCAGCGTCAGCACACCGGCAGCGGCAAGCAGGCCCCAGTCCATGCCGGCGGCGGAGACGGTGCGTGTCATCGTCGCAGCAATCGGCTTGGCGTCCGTCGTCGTCAGCGTGCGGGCGATCAGAAGTTCGACCCATGAGAACATGAAGCTGAAGAAGCAGGCAACACCGATGCCGGAGGCGATGAGCGGCATGAAGATCTTCACGAAAAATTTCGGGAAGGAATAGCCGTCAATATAGGCGGTTTCGTCGATTTCCTTCGGCACGCCGGACATGAAACCCTCGAGGATCCACACCGCCAAGGGCACGTTGAATAGGCAATGCGCCAGCGCGACCGCGATATGCGTGTCGATCAGCCCGAAAGCCGAATAGAGCTGGAAGAACGGCAGCGCGAAGACGGCGGGCGGCGCCATGCGGTTGGTCAAAAGCCAGAAGAACAGGTGTTTGTCGCCCAGGAAACGGTAACGCGAGAAGGCATAGGCTGCCGGAAGCGCCGCCGCGACGGAAATCACCATGTTCATGACGACGTAGATGATCGAGTTGATGTAACCCGAATACCAGGATGAATCGGTGAAGATCGTGCGATAGTTCTGCAACGTCGGCTGGTGCGGATAAAGCGTCATCGACGAGACGATTTCCGCGTTCGTCTTGAAGCTCATATTGATAAGCCAATAGATCGGAACCAGCAGAAGGATGATGTAGATCGTCGGCACCAGCCAAGAAAACCTGGACGGCCCATGGTGGCGGCGTGATCGTGCTGTTCCGGCAAAGCTGGGCCTTACCGACACCGCTGAGCCAGTGCCGAAGCCATTTCGTTCCACGCCGGTGGTGACATTGGAGGCGCTCATGTCTCAAGTCTCCGCGTCGTGGCTGGTCATCACGGTGTAGAACACCCAGGACAACAGCAGGATGATGAGGAAGTAGATCAGCGACATGGCCGCCGCCGGGCCGAGGTCGAACTGGCCGAGCGCCATCTTCACGAGATCGATGGACAGGAAGGTGGTGGAGTTACCCGGGCCGCCGCCGGTGACGACGAAGGGCTCGGTATAGATCATGAAACTGTCCATGAAGCGCAGCAGGAAGGCGATCAGCAGCACCCGCTTCATCTTCGGCAACTGAATGAACCGGAACACCGCGAAACGTGATGCGCCGTCGATCCGTGCCGCCTGATAATAGGCATCCGGAATGGAAACGAGGCTGGCGTAGCACAGGAGCACGACAAGGCTCGTCCAGTGCCAGACATCCATGATAACGACCGTAATCCAGGCATCGACGGGATCATTGACATAGTTATAGTCAAGCGCGAGCTGATTGGCATAATAGCCGAGCAGCCCGATATCGCTGCGGCCGAAGACCTGCCAGATCGTGCCCACCACATTCCACGGCACCAGCAGCGGTAACGCCATGGTGACGAGGCAGATCGGCACGCCGATGCCGGATTTCGGCATTTTGAGTGCGATGAAGATGCCGAGCGGAATTTCGATTGCCAGGATGACGCCGGAAAAGACCAGATTGCGTCCGAGCGCGTTCCAGAAGCGGTCGGAGCTGAGAATTTCCTGAAACCATTGTGTTCCCGCCCAAAAGAACTGGTTGTTGCCGAAGGTATCCTGCACAGAATAATTCACGACGGTCATCAGCGGAATGACGGCGGAAAAGGCGACCAGCACCAGCACCGGCAGCACCATGAACCACGCCTTATTGTTCCAGCTTTTTTCCATCGTCAGGCTCCCATCTTCACGCGCCAGGAATCGGCGAAAACGCCGACCGCAGCCGGGTCGAAACGCACACCCGCTTCCGCCGGAATCTCCTCGTCTTCGGCGACAACGATTGCCAGCTTCTGGCCCGCAAACCGGGCGCGGACGATCTTCTGCCGGCCGATATCCTCGATCTTGTCGATGCTGATCGGCATGCCGCCGCGCTCCAGCCGGATGAATTCCGGGCGGATGCCGATCTCGATGCGTTGCGCTCCATCGACCTTCGGCGCGCCTGCCAGCGGCACACCAAGACCGCCGACCACAGCCGTCGTCCCCTCGATGTTGGCGGGCAATACATTCATGCCCGGCGAGCCGATGAAATAACCGACGAATGTGTGTCCCGGCCGCTCGAAAAGCTCGGCGGGCGTGCCGATCTGAACGATCTGCCCGTCATACATGACCACCACCTTGTCGGCGAAGGTCAGTGCCTCGGTCTGGTCATGCGTGACATAAACCATGGTGAAACCGGACTGACGGTGCAGGCGCTTTAGCTGCGAGCGCAGAACCCATTTCATGTGCGGATCGATGACCGTCAGCGGCTCGTCGAAAAGTATGGCGTTGACGTCGGAGCGCACGAGACCGCGCGCCAGCGAAATCTTCTGCTTCTGGTCTGCCGTCAATCCGCGCGCATGGCGTTTGGCCATGCCGGAGAGGTCGGTCATTTCGAGAATTTCTCGCACCCGACGATCCACTTCGGCTTCCGGCACCTGCCGGTTACGCAGCGGAAAGGCGAGATTGTCGTAGACCGTCATCGTGTCGTAAACGACTGGGAACTGGAAGACCTGAGCGATGTTGCGATCTTCAGTCGCAAAATCGGTCACGTCGGTTCCATCAAAGGCGATGCGGCCTTCGGAGGGGCGCAGCAGGCCGGAAATAATGTTGAGCAGCGTGGTCTTGCCGCAGCCGGAAGGTCCGAGCAGCGCATAGGCGCCGCCATCCTCCCATTCGTGATGCACCTCTTTCAGCGCATAATCGCCGGCAGCCTGCGCCTTGGCATTATAGGCGTGGCGGATATGATCGAGCGTGATGCGTGCCATGACCGATCTCCCCCTCAGGCCGCTTTGCCGATGGCGCGACCATTCGCGTCAAAGGCCATCAGGTGTTTTGTATCGAGAAACAGCTCGATATCCCTGTCGGGTTCGATGTCGTGGATACCATGTGCCAGCATGACCCAGCGCCGGCCGGAAAATTCCACATGCACGAAACTCTCCGAGCCCGCGATTTCCGAAATCAGCGTCCGCGCCCGGATGGATTGCCGCGCCTCACCCTTCGCATACGGGAAAAGATGATGCGGCTGGAAGGCAATGGTCAGAGGTCCATCCGGCACGGCGGCAAGATGCGCCGGCACCGCAACCACCGCCTTGTCGGCGCGCGTGAAAGCGTTACCCGTCTTGATGACCTCGATGGTGTTGAGCGGCGGATCGGCAAAGATTTCCGCGGTCACGATATCCACCGGCTGCCGGTAAACCTCGATCGTGCGGTTGAACTGCGTCACCCTTCCTTCGTTGAGCGTCGCCGTATTGCCACCCAGAAGCAGCGCCTCCGAAGGTTCCGTCGTGGCATAAACAAAGATCGCACCGGACTCGGCAAAGATGCGCGGCAACTCCTCGCGCAGTTCCTCGCGCAGCTTGTAGTCGAGATTGGCCAGCGGCTCATCGAGCAGCACCAGATTGGCGTTCTTGACGATGGCGCGGGCAAGCGCCGTGCGCTGCTGCTGGCCGCCGGAAAGATTGAGCGGCGTCCGGTCGAGATAGGGCGTCAGCCTCAGAAGCTCGGCGGCCTTTCTCACCTCCCGGTCGATGGTCGACTGGTCCTTGCCGGCAACCCGCATCGGCGAAGCGATGTTTTCATAAACGGAGAGCGCCGGATAATTGATGAACTGCTGGTAGACCATGGCGACGTTGCGCTTCTGTACCGGCCAGCCGGTCACATCCTCGCCATTAAAGAGGATCGAGCCGCCGCTCGGCTTGTCCAGCCCGGCCATCAGCCGCATCAGCGTCGTCTTGCCCGAAAGCGTCGGTCCAAGCAGGACGTTCAGGCTTCCGCGCTGCAACGTCAGATCGGTCGGGTGAATATGATAGTCACCACCCACCATCTTCGAGACGTTTCGCAATTCAAGCATGGTGATCCAAAGCCTCCTCCGCTTTTCGATCGGATCGTCAGATTGCCTTCAAGCGTCCACCTGCAATGCCTTCGATATAACCCTCCAGCCCGCGCGCCTCTTCAGGCGTCAGGAAAAGCCCCTGCTTGGTGCGGCGCCAGAGAATATCTTCCGCCGTCAGCGCCCACTCCCGCGCCATCAGCCAACGAACCTCGGCCTCGTAAAGCGTGCCGCCGAAATGCCGACCCAACGCCGCCATATCCGCAGCTGCGCCAATTATGGCCACCGCATCCGTTCCATAACAACGAACCAGCCGCTCGGCATGACGCCTATCGAGGAAGGGATAGCGCGACCGTAAGGCCTTGACCTCTTCCGCATAGGCCTCGGCACCGAAATTTCCGCCCGGCAAATGCGAATCCGCTGTCCAGGGCGTGCCCTTTTCACCCAGCGCATCGCCGATTTTTTCAAGAGCATGTTCGGCAAGCCGCCGATAGGTGGTGAGCTTGCCGCCGAAGATATTGAGGAGCGGCGCTTCACCTTCCGCCCCTTCGGTTTTCAGCACATAATCGCGGGTCGCTTCCTGTGCCTTCGATGCGCCGTCATCAAAAAGCGGCCGCACACCGGAATAGGTCCAGACGATATCGGCGGGCTTTACCGGTTCAGCGAAATATTCACTCGCGGCATTGCAGAGATAGCTGATTTCCTCATCGCTGATCTTAACAGCCCGGGGATCGGCGGTATAGTCGCGATCCGTCGTGCCGATCAGGGTAAAATCCTGCTCATAGGGGATGGCGAAGATGATGCGGCCGTCCGGATTCTGGAAAAAATAGGCGCGCGGATCGGCAAACTTCTTGCGCACGATGATGTGGCTGCCCTGCACGAGGCGGACATTATGAACATTGTTCTTGCCAAATGTCGCAGCCAGAACCTTGTCTACCCACGGGCCTGCGGCATTTACCAGCATGCGCGCCCGGTAGGTCTTGCTTTCGCCGGCGGCATTTTTCGTTTCAACCCGCCAGAAGGCACCTTCGCGCCGCGCGGAAACCACCTGCGTGCGGTTAAGGATCACGGCGCCACGATCGGCCGCATCGCGGGCGTTCAACACCACCAGACGGGCATCATCCACCCAGCCATCGGAATATTCGAAGGCGCGGGCAAAAATCGGCTTTAGCGGTTTTCCGGCGGGATCGCGGCGCAGGTCGAGCGAACGGGTGGCCGGCAAAAGCTTGCGGCCGCCGAGATGATCGTAAAGGAAAAGCCCGAGACGCACGAGCCAGGCCGGGCGCACCCCGCCCTTCTGAAACGGCAGCACGAAACGCATGGGCCAGATGATATGCGGCGCCATGGCCCACAGCACCTCGCGTTCCATCAAGGCCTCTCGCACGAGGCGGAATTCATAATGTTCGAGATACCGCAAACCGCCGTGGATGAGCTTCGTGGCAGCCGATGACGTGCCGGAGGCGAAATCGTTCATTTCCGCAAGTGCGACGGAATAGCCTCTGCCGACGGCGTCGCGCGCAATGCCGCAGCCATTGATACCGCCGCCGATCACGAAAATATCGTGAATTGCCTCGTCAGACATGCACCCTCCCGCGCTTTCATCGACGCTCTCCCCATCGATATATTGAAAGCACAGCTATCTAATTCGAAGACAAAACGAATGTCAAACGAAATTCCGACGCCGCTCGATCAGGCGTCACGGGCCTCGGTTTCGATTAGCCGGACATCATGATCGGCACAGATGCTGCGGATGGAATCAATCGGACAATGATCGGTGATGAAGGTATGAACCTGCGAAAGATGGCCGATGCGCACCGGGGCCGTGCGTTCGAATTTCAGTGAATCCGAAACCAGAATGACATGGCGGGCATTGGAGATGATCGCCTGCGCCACCTTGACCTCCCGGAAGTCGAAGTCCAGCAGAGCCCCGTCCTCATCGATGGCCGAAACACCGATTACGGCGAAATCGACCTTGAACTGACGGATAAAATCCACTGCCGCCTCACCGACGATACCGCCATCGGAGCCACGCACCACGCCGCCGGCAATCACCACCTCAATGCCCGGGAACACCCTTAACCTGTTGGCGACGTTTATATTATTGGTGATCACCATCAATTCATGATGATCCGCCAGCGCTTCACCCACCGCTTCGGTAGTCGTGCCGATATTGATGAAAAGCGAAGAATTGTTGGGAATGAGGGCCGCGGCAGCGGCCCCGATCGCCTGTTTTTCGACAGAAGCAATCGCCCGCCGCGCCTCGTATTTGACGTTTTCATTGCCGCTCGGAAAAAGCGCGCCGCCATGAATGCGGGTCAGCACCCGTGTATCGCAGAGATCGTTGAGGTCTTTGCGGATCGTCTGGGGGGTCACCGAAAACCGCGCCGCCAGTTCGTCGACCAGCACCCGGCCGTTCGCTTTCGCCAGCGCAACGATTTCATCCTGACGCGGTGTGAGCAGCATTTCAGCTTCCCTCCTCTTCCAATTTTTTCGTTTTATTGAAGAGCGAACGAAAAACCAATGTCAAGGGAGGGTTTTATAGCGGCGTTAGCCACCACTTTGCGGATTTTCCTGAAGAATGCAGGGGCCTGATCAAAAAGTTTATTAGCCGGCTTTTTGAAAAGGCGCAGCAGGGGTCTGTTCTCCGCGGTTGACAGAAGCGGAACGGAACGCATCCCCGACACCGATCAGCACGGGTTCTTTCACGCCCAGCCTCTCGACTGCAGCAGCCAGTTGCGCGAGCGAACCGCACCAGGGTTGTTCATTCACCCGGCTGACGGAAATCATCACAACCACGGGGGTCGAGGCGGGCATGCCGTGGGCGAGCAGGCAAGACTGGATGTCCGCGGCGGTTCGCCCGCCCATGTAAAACACCGTGGTCACCGAAGGGTTCGACAGGGACTGCCAGTCGATATTTTCCGGCAGCTTTCCCTGCCGCGAATGTCCGGTGACGAACCGAACGGATTGGGCATGGTCACGATGGGTCAGGGAAACGCCGAGACGTGAGGCCATGGCGCTTGCGGCGGTGATGCCAGGCACAACCTCGACCGGGATATTTTCGGTTTCCAGCGCCGCGATCTCCTCGCCGGCACGTCCGAAAATCATCGGATCGCCGGATTTCAGCCGCACCACCCGTTTACCGGCCTTGGCGAAGCGGATCATCATGTCGTTGATGTCTTCCTGTTTGCAGCTTTCGCGACCGCCGCGCTTGCCGACCAGCATGCGCTTGGCCTCCCGCCGCGCCAGTTCCAGCACCTCCGCCGAGACGAGATCGTCGAACAGGATGACATCGGCCGCCTGCAGGGCACGCACCGCTTTCAGGGTCAAAAGCTCAGCATCGCCCGGTCCCGCGCCCACCAGCGTCACAAAACCACGTCCCGATTCTGCCCGGACGGGCTGCGCGCCGATATCCGTGAGCAGCCGTTCTTCGCTATCCTCGTCCAGTTTTTCGGTAAAAGCCCGGTCGACGAATTTTTCCCAGAAGGAGCGCCGTGCCGCACCAGGCGCAAGCCGCAGATTAACACGCTCTCGAATTGTCTGGGCAAGCGCACCCCAATCCTTGAGCGAAAGCGGCAGCAATGTCTCAATGCGCCGGCGGATGGCCTGCGCCAGAATGGGCGCGGCACCATCGGTGGAGATCGACACCACCACCGGTGAGCGATTGACGATGGAGCCGAACTGGAACTGGCAGAATTCCGGCTTGTCGATGACATTGACCGGCACGCCTGCTGCCCGCGCGGCATGATAAAATCTTCCGGCTTCCTCTTCAGTTTCGCAATCTGCCAGCGCCAGTTCCGCCCCTTTGAAAATATCTGCATCCCAGCAACGGTCATGCCATGTCAGCATCGGGCTTTTTGCGACGAGCGTCGCGAGGCTTTCCGAAAGCCCGCTTTCCTCGCAATAAAGATCAAGCTGCGCCCCGCAGGCCAACAACAGTTCCGCCTTCCAAGCTGCTCCGTCCGATCCGCCTGCCAGAACGACGCGCTTACCCTCGAGCCTCCAGAAGACCGGCAATTTGGCGAGCCTCTCCATACGGGCCGGTTCATTCCGCTGCGGTTTTAAGGCATCCATCGATGATTCCCCTGATTTCGGCGCGGCAGGAGCCGCAATTGGTTCCGGCATTCAGCGTCTTGCCGATGGCTTCGACGCTGTGGCAACCATCACGAATGGCAGCGGTGATCTGGTTCACCCCGACATTAAAGCAAGAGCAGACCGTGGCGCCCGGATCGGCCCGCCCGGCCCCCGGACGACCGGCGACCAGCGCAAAACGCATGCGCAAATCCTCATGCCGTTCGGAAAGCTGCGATATCGCCCAGTTGCGGGCGACCGCCACCGGCTCCCGCGCGATGAACAGCGCTGCAAGCAGCGTATCGCCGTCGAAAAAGGCAAGGCGCAGATCCCCCGTCTGCCGGTCGCTATACCCCAGCGGCTCGATCCGGACATCGATGCCGAAGACCCGCCGCGCCCAGAGCGTCCAGTCTTCAGGCGCTTCCGCGAAGGCAAGCTCCATGCGATAGCCTCCCTCGGCCTTGGCGATCGCCCAGTAGGAGCAGTCCGGTGCAGCCGGCCGGGTATTGGAGATGGCAAAACCGTAGGCGCTCGCCTCGAAACGCCTTGCCCTCACGCCCACGTTTTTCGAAGCGGGCTGGCCGGAATGCGGGTCCGTGACCGGCGCGACAATGACGTCGATCCGCGCCCGCGGGGCGAACTGATCGTTCCAGTGCATCGGCGCGAAAACCGACCCGCGCGCCTGCCTTTCACTGATCAGGGCCCGCAACAGCACCTTGCCGTGCGGGCTTTCCAACTCCACCAGATCGGCGCTTTTTATTCCTAGTGCCTTTGCGTCGCGCGGGTGAATTTCTGCAAAAGGTTCGGCAATATGGGCGGTGAGACGCGCGCTTTTGCCGGTGCGCGTCATCGTGTGCCATTGATCGCGAATGCGGCCGGTATTTAGCGTCAGCGGATAGTGCGCCGATGTTCTGTCCGTCTCCGGCAGGGCGGTGGCGATGAAGCGTGCCTTGCCATCGGCATGATAAAACCGGCCATTCGCGAAAAAGCGGGTCACCTCGGCCTCGCCGGCCCCGGCTTTCGGCCACTGGAAGGGTGTCATCGTCTCGTAGGAATCGCGTTCGCTTCCGCCGATATCAAAATCACGACGCCCCGCATTCTCGAAACCCGAAAGGGCCGCATGTTCTGCAAAAATCTCCGAGGGCTGCTGGTAAGCAAAAGCAGCGTCGAAGCCCATGCGTCGGGCCACTTCCGCCATCTGCCACCAGTCGGCTTTCGCTTCGCCGGGTGCATCGAGAAAGCTGCGCTGACGGGAAATGCGTCGTTCGGAATTGGTAACGGTACCGTCCTTTTCGCCCCAACCGAGCGAGGGCAGAAGAACATGAGCATGGCGGGCCGTGTCTGTATTGGCCATGACATCGGAGACGACGACGAAAGGACAGGCCTTGATCGCCGCCTCGACGGCACCGGCATCCGGCATGGATACGACTGGGTTTGTGGCCATGATCCACAGCGCCTTGATGCGGCCATCAGCCACCGCCCGGAACATATCCACCGCCTTGAGACCGGGTTTCTGCGCGATGGCGGGCGAGGCCCAGAAGCGCTGCACGCGGTCGCGATCTTCAGCACTTTCGATGGACATATGGGCGGCCAGCATGTTTGCCAGCCCGCCAACCTCGCGCCCGCCCATGGCGTTCGGCTGACCAGTCAGCGAAAACGGCCCCATGCCCGGCCTGCCGATACGACCGGTGGCGAGGTGGCAATTGATGATGGCGTTGACCTTGTCGGTGCCGCTCTCCGACTGGTTGACGCCCTGGCTGTAACAGGTGACGGTTTTTTCCGTGCGCTCGAACAATTCATAAAAGGGAATCAGTTCGGCGATGGTCAGGCCGGTGGCCTCGGCAATTTCCGGCAGGCTATGCTCACTTGCGGCCTGCGTGGCGGCCTCGAAACCGGCCGTGTGGTTTTCAACGTAGCCGCGGTCTATTGCGCTGCTGGCGAAAAGATGCGCCAGCAGGCCGGTAAACAGCGCCACATCGCCATCCGGGCGGATTGCAAGGTGCATATCGGCAATATCAGCGCTCATCGTCCGGCGCGGATCGATGACGACGACCTTCATCCCCGGCCGCGCCGCCTTCGCCGCCGCCAGCCTTTGATAAAGAACGGGATGGCACCAGGCGAGGTTGGAACCGGTGAGGATCACCAGATCGGCAAGCTCCATATCCTCGTAGGTTCCCGGCACCGTATCCGCGCCGAAGGCGCGGCGGTGGCCGGCGACGGAGGACGACATGCAGAGCCTTGAATTGGTGTCGATATTGGCCGAGCCGATGAAACCTTTCATCAGCTTGTTCGCGAGGTAATAATCTTCCGTCAGTAACTGGCCGGAAACGTAAAAGGCGACCGAGTCCGGGCCGTGCTTTGCGATGGCCTCGGAAAACCGGGAAGCGACGAGATCGAGCGCCTCGTCCCATGCCGCCCGTTTGCCGGCAATTTCCGGGTAGAGGAGGCGGCCGTCGAGATCGATGGTTTCGGCGAGAGCCGAGCCTTTGGAGCATAGTCGGCCAAAATTGGCGGGATGGTCCGGATCGCCTTTGACGGAAATGATGCCGGCATCGGCAACAGTTGCGATGACGCCGCAGCCGACGCCGCAATAGGGACAGGTGGTTTTGGTTTCAGCGGGCATCGAGTTGCCCTCTCGGCGTATGACGCTTACCCCCCTCTGCCCTGCCGGGCATCTCCCCCACAAGGAGGGAGATCAATCGCGGCACAAACTTCCCTTCACAACTGGCGTCGTCGCCGGTGGACGGGAAACGAGGAGACTTCCGCTTGTCGATCTCCCCCCTTGTGGGGGAGATGTCCGGCAGGACAGAGGGGGGTATCTTCGCCGCCATTACAATTCACTCCGCCGCAATCATCAGAGTTTCAAGCGCGATGGACAGCCGCCCATCCAGATTACGCACGGGAATCGTCCGCACCTCCCCCTCATCCGCCCCCAGCGCCTTGCCGGTTTCCAGCGAGATGACCCAATTGTGCAGCGGACACGTCACCGACGCCCCATGCACGATGCCCTGGGAGAGCGGCCCGCCCTTGTGCGGGCAATGATCCTCAATCGCGAAGACCTGATTTTCTGCCGTGCGGAACACCGCAATCTTGCCCATCGGCGTTTTTACGCAGCGCGCACCGCGCAGCGGGATGTCGGAAATATCGCCAATATCGATCCAGTTGCTGTCCATCGTTCTCATTCCGCTGCCTCGCTGAAACCGATTGCCGCCATGGGCCTGAACTCGTGCTTGTCGTGGCCGGACACACGTTCCGACCAGGGATCGACCTGCGCGAATTTCTGGCTGAAGACGAAGCGCTCGAAATAGGCCCTGCGCTTGTCAGTATCGCCCATGATCTGGCGGCGAACCTCGTCGTAACCGATGCGCTTGGCCCATTTGTAGATGCGCTCAAGATACCGCGCCTGCTCACGGTACATCTGGGTCAACGCGACGATATGCTCCAGCGCCTCATCCTCGGTGTGGACGAGCCCCAGCACTTCCGTGCCCTTGATATCGAGACCGGCGGCACCGGCGAAGTGGATCTCAAAACCGGAATCGACGCAGATGACACCAATATCCTTACAGGTGGCCTCGGCGCAGTTGCGCGGACAGCCGGAAACCGCGAGCTTCAGCTTGGCCGGCGTCCACGAGCCCCACATGAATTTTTCGATGCGGATGCCAAGCCCGGTGGAATCCTGCGTGCCGAACCGGCACCATTGTTCGCCGACGCAGGTCTTCACTGTACGCAACCCCTTGGCATAAGCCTGACCGGAGATGAAGCCGGCCTTGCCCAGATCAGCCCAGACAGCTGGCAGATCCTCCTTTTCGATGCCGAGAAGGTCGATGCGCTGGCCGCCGGTGACTTTCACCAGGGGAATCTCGAACTTGTCGACGACATCGGCGATGGCGCGAAGCTCGTCGGCGTTCGTGACGCCGCCCCACATGCGCGGAACGACCGAATAGGTGCCGTCCTTCTGGATATTGGCGTGAACGCGCTCGTTGATGTAACGGGACTGGTAGTCGTCGGCATATTCGTCCGGGAAATCGCAGACGAGGTAATAATTGAGTGCCGGACGGCACTTGGCGCAGCCGCAGGAGGTTTTCCATTCCAGTTCCTGCATCACGGCGGGAATGGTCTTTAAGCCCTTGGCCTTGATGAGACGACGCACATCGTCGTGGCCGAGATCGGTGCATTTGCACATGGGCTGCACGGCGGCGGGGTTGTAGGTATCGCCGAGCGTCAGCGTCATCAACTGCTCGACAAGGCCGGTGCAATTGCCGCAGGAGGCGGACGCCTTGGTGTGGGCGCGCACATCATCCAGCGAGGTCAGCCCCTTGGAGGTGATGGCCGAGGTGATCTTACCCTTGCAAACGCCGTTGCAGCCGCAGATTTCCGCATCATCCGGCAAGGCTGCAACGGCCGCCATAGGGTCCAGCGGAGACCCTCCCTGATAGGCCTGGCCGAAAATCAGGGTTTCGCGCATGGCGGAAATATCGGTCGATTTCTTCATCAGGTCGAAGAACCACGAGCCATCAGCCGTCTCACCGTAGAGAACCGCGCCGATGATGCGGTTTTCCTTGAGGATCAGGCGCTTGTAGACGCCAGCGGTGGCGTCGCGCAGCACGATTTCCTCGCGGTCGTCGCCCTCCGCGAAATCACCGGCGGAAAACAGATTGATGCCGGTGACCTTCAGCTTCGTGTTGGTGACGGAGCCGTGATATTCCGCCGAACCACCGCACAGCCGGTCAGCCAGCACCCGCGCCGATTCATAGAGCGGCGCAACCAGCCCGTAGCACATGCCACGATGCTCGGCGCATTCGCCAAGCGCGTAGATCGAGGCGTCCGAGGTCATCATGCCGTCATCCACGACGATGCCGCGATTGACGGCGATGCCGGCTTCCTTTGCGAGGCCGGAGGCGGGGCGAATGCCGACCGCCATCACCACCATATCGCCCTTGATAACGCGGCCGTCTTCCAGCTCGATGCCCTCGACCTTCTCCTCACCAAGAATGCATTTGGTATTGGCCTTGGTGATGATGTCGATGCCGCGCTCGTTCAGAGCCTTTTCGAGAAGATAGGCGGCTGCCGGATCGAGCTGGCGCTCCATGATCGTCGGCATCAGGTGGATGACGGTGACCTCCATGCCCTGACGCTTGAGGCCATAAGCCGCTTCCAGCCCAAGAAGGCCCGCGCCGATGACGATGGCGCGGCCTTTCCCCTCTGCGATTTCGAGCATCTTTGTCACGTCATCGAGATCGCGATAGGCAAGCACGCCCGGCAACTGATGGCCAGGAACGGGGATGATGAAGGGAAGAGAGCCGGTGGCGATCACCAGTCTGTCGTAGGAAGCCGTGATGCCGTTTTCGCTGGTGACGGTCTTGTTGTCCCGGTCGATGCCGGTAACTTTCGCGCCCTTGTGCAGCGTCACATTGTTAGCGGCATACCATTCGTCATTATGGATAACGATGTCTTCATAGCTCTTTTCGCCCGAGAGCACCGGCGAGAGCATGATGCGGTCGTAATTGACGCGCGGTTCGGCGTTGAAAATGGTGACGTCGTAGAGGCCGGGTGCGGTTTCGAACAGGTTTTCCAGCATGCGCCCCGGCGCCATGCCATTACCGATGATGACGAGTTTTTGCGTCATGGTGATTACTCCGCGGCTTCGACGAAGCGGTGACGTTCGTAAAGGAACTTCAGCACGGCCTCGCGGCATTTGAGGTAGATCTTGTCGGATGCAAGCTCGATGCGGTTGCGCGGGCGCGGCAGCGGCACGTCAAGCACTTCGCCAATGTGGGCGGCGGGACCGTTGGTCATCATCACGATGCGGTCGGAAAGCAGCACCGCCTCGTCCACATCATGGGTGATCATCACCATGGTATTGCCAAGCCGGGCGTGGATTTCCATCACCGCATCCTGAAGATGGGCGCGGGTCAGGGCGTCGAGCGCCCCGAAAGGCTCGTCCAGCAGCAAGATTTTCGGCTCCATAGCGAGCGCGCGGGCAATGCCGACACGCTGCTTCATGCCGCCGGAAATTTCGGACGGTTTCTTGTCCTTGGCGTGGGCCATCTGCACGAGGTCGAGATTGCGCATGACCCAGTCGTGCCGCTCACTCCGCGTCTTGGTGTTGCGGAAGACTTTGTCGACGGCAAGATTGACGTTTTCGTAAACCGAAAGCCACGGCAGCAGGCTGTGGTTCTGGAACACGACGGCGCGCTCCGGACCCGGCTCGTTAACCTCACGGTTTTCGAGCAGAACGGCACCGGCCGAAACCTTCGTCAGCCCGGCGATGAGGTTGAGCATGGTGGACTTGCCACAGCCGGAATGGCCGATGACGGAGACGAATTCGCCTTTCTCGATGGTCAGGTTGATGCCTTTAAGCACCTCGGCGCGCGAACCGCCCTTGTCGAAATATTTGTCGATATGATCGAGCTTCAGATAAGCGTTCATGATGGTCGCCCTTTTAGTTGGCCGCAGCGCCGCGGGTGATGACCTTGCCGAGCGCCGCTACCAGCTTGTCGAGCATGAAGCCGACAACGCCGATGTAAGCGAGCGCTACGATGATGTCGGGCAGGCGCGAGGAATTCCACGCATCCCAGATGAAGAAGCCGATGCCGACGCCACCGGTCAGCATTTCGGCAGCCACAATGGCGAGCCAGGAGAGGCCGATGCCGATGCGCAGGCCGGTGAAGATATAGGGCGCTGCCGATGGCAGCATGATCTTGAAGAAGAATTCGATCTGGTTCAGCCGCAGCACCTTCGCGACATTGCGATAATCCTGCGGGATGTTGCGCACGCCGACCGCCGTATTGATGATGACCGGCCAGATCGAAGTAATGAAGATCACGAAAATGGCCGACGGATTGCTGTCCTGAAAGGCAGCGAGCGACAGCGGCAGCCAGGCCAGCGGCGGCACGGTGCGCAGTACCTGAAAGATCGGGTCGAGACCGCGCATCGCCCAGACCGATTGGCCGATCACAGCGCCAAGGATGATGCCCGCGATAGCGGCAAGACCGAAACCGTAAGCCACCCGTTCCAGCGAGACCAGCACACGCAGGCCAAGGCCGATATCCTGCGAACCATTATGGAAAAACGGCGATACGATAAGATCGTAGCTTTCCTCAAAGACCTGGCTAGGCGGCGGCAGCGATGAGCCGGGGGCGGAACAGAGCAGCTGCCAGACGCCGAGCAGGACGGCAAGGACGACAAGCGGTGGTATGGTGTAGAGGGCCACCGCAGCACCCCATTTGCGCAGATCGATCCGCGGCAGATGTTTGGGCGAAAGTGCCACGACGTTTGCCTTCTGCACCGCCGGCTGCTGCGGCTCTTCGTTGAATTTTCGGGCCAATGCGGACATGGGCATTTCCTCTTGATGTCGGTTGCGGTCTGGGCTCACCCCTCATCCGGTCTTCAGTCTCGGCCGCCGAAAGGCGGGCACTGGCGGATGAGGGGCGACACCCGGTCTCCTCCTCAGGAGGCCGCCTTGATGGAAAGGCTTTCGAGATAGGCGGACGGGTTTTCGGGATCGAAGACCTTGCCGTCGAAGAAGGTTTCCTTGCCGCGCGAGGTGGAGGCGGGAAGATCGGCAACGCCGAGATCCTTCGCCGCTGCGCGCCAGATATCCTCGCGGTTCACCTTCGCAACCAGCGCCTTCACGTCAGTATCCGGCGCAAATTTGCCCCAGCGGATGTTTTCAGTGATGAACCAGCTGTCGTGGCTGTGGAAGGGATAGGAGGCGTGCTCCTGCCAGAACTTCATCTGCAGGCCGGTGTTTTCCAGCACCCGGCCGTTGCCGTAATTGATATTGCCCTTGAGGCGACCGAGAACATCCTTCGGCGGCACGTTGAACCACTGGCGTTTACCGAGAATGGTGGACATCTCCTCCTTGTTCGCCATCTCGTCGCACCATTGCTGCGCTTCCATCACGGCCATCAGCAAGGCCTTGGTGGCGTTGGGGTTCTTTTCCACCCAGTCGGCGCGCATGCCGAGCGCCTTTTCCGGATGCCCTTTCCAGAGTTCCCCGGTGGTACAGGCAGTAAAGCCGATGCCCTGATTAACGAGCTGCTCGTTCCACGGCTCGCCCACGCAGAAGACGTCCATATTGCCGACCTTCATGTTTGCGACCATTTGCGGCGGCGGAACGACGATGGTGGAGACGTCCTTGTCCGGATCGATGCCGCCGGCAGCCAACCAGTAGCGGATCCAGAGATCATGCGTGCCGCCGGGGAAGGTCATGGCGGCCTTGATTTCCTTGCCTTCGGCCTTCTTTTTCTCGAAAGCCGCCTTCAGCTTGGAGGCATCGAGCTGGACGCCGGTCTCTGCATATTCCTTGGCGACGGAAATGCCTTGGCTGTCGAGATTAAGGCGTGCGAGGATCGTCATCGGCACCGGCACGTTGTTCTGCGTCACCTTGCCGGTATGCATGAGATAGGGCATCGGCGTCAGGATATGCGCGCCATCGATGCCGTTCGAGGCGCCGCCGAGCACGAGATTGTCGCGCGTCGCCCCCCAGGAGGCCTGTTTCAGAACCTCGACCTCAGGCATGCCGTGCTTGGCGAAAAGTCCCTTCTCGGCCGCAATGATGAGCGGCGCGGCGTCGGTGAGCGCGATGAAACCGAGTTTTGCACCCTTCACTTCCGGCTCTGCGGTGGCCGCGAAAGCGCCTGACGGAAACGCGGTGCGAACGGCAGTGACGAGAGCTGCGGTGGCTGTCGTCTTCAGTATCGTGCGGCGGCTGACGGTGCCGGAAAATATCTTCTTCATTCGCATGTTCCCCTTATTGAGCCACCGCTTTGGATGACGTCTTCGCTTGCGAAAAAACCTGAAAATAAAAAAAACGCCGCTCGGTGTTTGCGCCTTCGGAACAGGAGTTGTTCCGGGCAGCAAAACCTTGCGACGTCTATGTCTCTGAAAGCGCCTATGCCGCGCCTTGCTTGCTCCGATCGCCGTTGACCGGTGCAAAAAATAGGACGCAAGAGGCGTGCCAGTTAACAAAAACAAATATAAACTATTGAAAATAAAAACTAATTCACAAAAATAAAGCGCCCGATTAAATTTTAATCAGCCGTTTCTTCGTCTTTCTTTTGTGCAGAGCGGAAAAATTCGCGCTTGAATTTTGCGCAGTCTGAAAGGCGCAAGGCCAATCATGCCTCACCCGAAGGAGCGGAAATGGGTACAGATGTGCGCACGGCAAAGCTGTTCACATAACCGGCGATATCGGCAGGGTCGAACACGACGCCATCCACGAAACGGTCTCCCTCGTCCCGCCCCTCGATGCGGATATCGGCACCACCAGGCGCTTTCCCGTCGCCTAAGGCCGCCCGATAAATATCCGGCCGATAGGCGGAGAGAGCGGCGTTCACGCCGGTCTCAGACAATTCCGCCTGCCCCCAGCGGATCATCTGGCTGTAAATCCACAAGGCCTGGCTCTGACGCGGATAATTGGCGTGGTCGCCATGGAAGGTGAAATATTTGTCGATGACCCGGCGGTTGCCCTGGCTGTCGATGCTGAATTCTCCCGCAAGCACGCGGCGGATGATGCTTTGCGGCGCGCCGATATAACGTGGATCCGCCAGTGCGCCACTCAGCGCGTCGTGATTATCCGCGAGATCACACCAGCTTGCGGCGGCATCGAGTGCCGTCAGCAGGCGCCCGACCGTTTCCTGCTGGCTTTCCGCCCATTCGGGCCGCATGCCGATCACTTTTTCGGGTGCGGAAGGCCACAAATCCTGCTTGGCGGCGACGATCCTGCCGACACCGCGCTCGGCGGCGACGATGTTCCATGGCGCACCGACGCAGAAGCCATCGATGGCGCCTGCGGCCAGGGCATCCGAGGTCATGGGCGGCGGCACCACCACCAGCTTGACGTCATGATCGGGATGAATACCGCCGGCGGCGAGCCAATAGCGAAATTCGTAGTTGTGCGAGGAAAACGGATAGGTCATGCCGAGCGTCGGCGGCGCTTCGCCGCGCGCCCGCATATCGTCAAGCACAAGCTTCAGGGCCCTGGCATTTTCGAGTGCACCCGCCGTCTCCGAAAGCCCTGTCAATGCCTTCATCCGCGCAAAAAGCCGGGTCGAAAGCGTAATCGCATTGCCGCCGCGTCCGAGCGAGAAGGGTGTTATCGTCGGTGACGGATTGGAACCCAGTCCGAGCATGGAGGCAACCGGCATCGGCGACAGCATATGGGCGATATCGAATTGCCGGAAGGCCAGCCGGTCACGCACATTCGCCCAGGAGACGTCCTTCACGAGATCGAGCACCAGCCCTTCGCGGTCGGCAAAACCAAATTCGGCAGCGGCAATCAGCACGGATGCATCGACAAGCGGAATGAAGCCCGCACGCAGAATCTTCTGCCGGTCGCTGCCCACCAGTGCGGGTGCGTCGCGCATTTGCGTTGCTTCGCCCTTCGATCCTGCGGTTTTTTCCGGTGCCGCCATATCTTACACTCCACACTGTCCGGCCGGCGGTGTCGTTACATCAACAGACCCGCCGCGGTGACCACGCTTTGCGCGATCTCGGAAATCTTCTTTTTCTCGTTCATCGCCGTCTGCCGCAGAAGCGCAAAGGCCTCCTCTTCGGAAAGACCGCGCATCTTCATCAGAATGCCCTTGGCCCGCTCGATGACCTTGCGCTCCTCCAGCGCCGATTTGGCATCGGCGAGTTCCCGCTGCAGGCGGCTGAAGGCGTTGAAGCGGCTGACCGCCATATCGAGAATGGGTTTCACCCGCTCTTTCTTCAGCCCGTCGACAACATAGGCGGAAACGCCTGCCTCGACGGCCGCCTCGATGGAGGCCGTATCGGAACGATCGACAAACATCGCGATGGGTCGTCCCACCGTGCGGGTGAGCTGGAACAGATGCTCCATCATGTCACGGTTGGGATTTTCAAGGTCGATGAAGATAACGTCGGGCTGCAGCGTCTCGATGGTGCGCGCCACCCCGTTCACTTCATGGATGACGGTGACGCGCTGGTAGCCGGCCTCGCGCAGCCCTTCCTCGATGATGGAGGCGCGGATTGCGTTTTCGTCTATGACAAGAATGGTGAGGTCGCGAAGCGTCATGTCAGCATTGATGACGCAGCGCAGCAAACTTGGCAATTGCCTGACCCGGCAAAAATGGCGCGGAGCGGCAAGGGGTGTTTTCCCGCCTGCCGACTGTCATGTCAGGATGTGTGTTCGACGGCGCGTTCAAGCGCCTTCAGGACGGTGCGCTCGGAAAGATTGAGATAGAGTTCCATCTCGTTGCCCGCTTCCTGCGCCTTGCCCTCCTCCATCAACGACAGGATCTTGCTGTTCATGTCGACAAAAGGGGAATGAAGCTGTTCGGGGTCTTTTAGGAGGCCGAAACAAAGCCTGAGTTCCGCGGCGATACGTTCGTAAAAATCGCTGATCCTGGCGCTGTCCTGAAGATCGACAACCGCTGCATGAAATTTCATGTTGGCGCTGCCCACGCCCAGCCAGTCGGCCTCTTCACGCCTGATCTTGGCATCCTCGACGGCTGCGCGCATCGCCTTGATGGCGGGATGCTTGTGCCAGGCCTGACGCAGCGCACCACATTCCACCATGCGCCGCACGCGATAGATATCGATGACCGAAGACATGGTGGGCACGGCGACGAACACGCCGCGATTGGCTTCATGGCGCAGCAACCCATCCTTGGTCAGAAGCCGGAAGGCTTCGCGCAGGGAGTTGCGGGAGACGTCGAAACGTTCGCTGAAGGCTGCCTCGGAAAGGCGCTGCCCCGGCGCCAGCTCACCTGATATCAGCAGGGTGCGAATACCCTTGGCCAATCGATCCGCAAGCGGCAGACCCTCTATCGTTTCCGTCATGGCGCTCCTTTCTGAAGAGCAATGCAGCATCGGGAATTCCGTGACAGGCATGTTCGGACACGGCATGTTCTGCCCATAGCACAAAGCATTAGCAAAGCACGAAAAAAACGTGATGAATTCATGCGCATAACGTCCAACAAATGAACAAAATAAGAGAACGATTATTATTTATTGTTGAACAATATTGACAATTTCACGGAACAGGACAAACTTCTTCGCATAAAGCATCCGCGAGGGGCGGATAGCGAGTGAAGCGGAGAAAATCCATGGAGCAGAAAAAGCTCACCCCGACTGCCGATCTCAAAATGTCAAAACGCGCATCTCTTCTGGGAGCGATCTTCCTGATGGCGACATCCGCCATCGGTCCCGGCTTCATAACTCAGACGGCGACATTCACCACCCAGCTTGGCGCAGCCTTTGCCTTTGGCATTCTCGCCTCCATCCTCATCGACTTCGTCGTGCAGCTGAATATCTGGCGCATTGTAACGCTGACGCGTATGCGCGCATCCGATATCGCCAATGCCGCCATTCCCGGGGCCGGTTATTTCCTGGCCATTCTCGTCATCATCGGCGGCCTGTTCTTCAACATCGGCAATATCGGCGGCACCGGGCTTGGCCTGAACGCCATTTTCGGGCTGGACCCGAAAATAGGCGGCGCCATCAGCGCGATATTCTCCATCGCCATCTTCGTTTCGAAGCGCGCAGGGCTGGCAGTCGACCGGTTCATTATCTTCGCCGGCATCCTGATGATCGTGCTGACGCTCTATGTGGCATTCGTTTCGGCACCGCCGGTGGGTGATGCCTTCCGCCAGACCTTCCTGCCGGATACGATCAATTTCGCGACCATCACCACCATCGTCGGCGGCACCGTTGGCGGCTACATCACCTATTCCGGTGCGCACCGCCTGCTTGACCGTGGAATGGTCGGCATTGAAAACCTGCCCGCCGTCAACCGCGCCGCGCTGACCGGCATCGCCGTCACCGGCATCATGCGCTATGTGCTGTTCCTCGCCATTCTCGGTGTCGTCGCCAGCGGCGTCGTCATCGATACATCGGGCCAGGCCGCCAATCCCGCCGCACAGGCTTTCCGGTCGGCCGCGGGCGATCTCGGCTTCCGCCTCTTCGGCATCATCTTCTGGGCTGCGGCCATCACCAGCGTCATCGGCGCGGCCTATACCTCCGTCTCGTTCCTGCCCGTCTTCAAGCAGGACATGAGCGAGCGCGCCCGCAATATGGCGACCGTCGTTTTCATCGCCGTCTCGCTCGTCTGCTACCTGTTGATCACCACCCCGCCCGCGGCCATGCTGGTCTTCGTCGGCGGTCTGAACGGTCTTATCCTGCCCATCGGCCTCAGCATTTTCCTGTTTGCCGCGTGGAAACGCGAAGACCTGATGGGGGGCCATCGCTACTCGCGCATTCTGCTCGGGCTTGGCGTTCTGACCTGCGCACTGACATGGTACATGGGCTACAAGTCCGCCGGCACCATCTTCGGCCTGCTCGGCCTGTAATAAACTACAGCGTTTCCGCATTTCGCAGAAAAGCGGAAACGCTCTACATATCTGTTATTACGCATTTTCCGGACGCAGAACCGCTACGCACTTTTGCTGGAAATGCTCTAAAGGGAGGCAAACATGGCCGCTATCGATCTCAACAGTGATCTTGGCGAAAGTTACGGCGCGTGGCGCATGGGGGATGACGAGGCAATGCTTGCCATCGTCTCCAGCGCCAACATCGCCTGCGGATTTCACGCAGGCGACCCGGCCGGCATTTACCGCACCGTCAAGGCCGCTGCCGAAAAAGGCGTGGTCGTCGGCGCCCATGTTTCCTATCCGGACCGCGTCGGCTTCGGTCGCCGCGATCTGGACGCGACCTCGGAAGAACTGATCGCCGATGTCATTTACCAGATCGGCGCGCTGAAAGGCGTTGCCGCCGCTGCCGGCACCACGGTGCGTTACGTGAAGCCACATGGCGCACTTTACAATCGCATCGCCAATGACGCGAAACAGGGGCAGGCCGTCATCGACGGCATCAAGGCCATCGATTCATCATTGGTACTGATGGGCCTTGCCAACGCGCCCATCCTCGATCTTGCCCGCAAGGCAGGTCTTGCCGTCGTTGCCGAAGCCTTTGCCGACCGCGCCTATACGCGTGAAGGCCAGCTCGTCTCCCGCCGCGAAGCCGGTGCCGTGCTGCATGATGCAGCAAAAATCGCCGAGCGCATGGTGCAGCTTGCCCGCGAAGGCACGCTGGAGGCTATCGATGGCAGCATCATAAAAATCGAGGCGCAATCCATCTGCGTGCATGGCGACAGCCCCGGTGCGGTCGCCATCGCCCAGGAAATCCGCCGCCGTTTCGAAGCTGACGGTATCGCAATCCGCTCCTTCGCATCCGATCGCTGAAAGGGTAGCCGATGACGATACCAACATCCTATCTCAACCACACCGATGCCGAGGCCGCACGAAAGGCCCGTGCGACATATCGCGATGGCCTTGTCGCCCCCACGTCAGGCATTGCACCCGGCTTCACGCAGGCGAACATGATCGTGCTGCCGCGTGACTGGGCCTTCGATTTCCTGCTTTATGCGCAGCGTAATCCAAAACCCTGCCCGGTGCTTGATGTCTCCGATCCCGGCTCTCCCACCACGCTTCTGGCGCCCGGTGCCGATCTGAGGACCGATCTGCCGCTTTACCGCATCTGGCGGGACGGCAAGCTTGCCGAGGAAACCGCGGATGCGACGGCCGCCTGGGCGGAGCGTGACGATCTCGTTGCCTTCCTCATCGGCTGCAGCTTTACCTTCGAGACGCCGATGGTGGAGGCGGGCATCGAAATCCGCCACATGACCGACAAGAGCAATGTGCCGATGTATCTGACCAACCGGCCTTGCCGCCCGGCCGGACGGTTGAAGGGCAACATGGTCGTTTCCATGCGGCCTATCCCGGCATCGCGCGTGGCCGATGCTGCCACGATTTCCGGGCGTTTTCCGGCAGTGCATGGCGCGCCCGTGCATGTCGGCGCACCGGAACAGATCGGCATTTCCGATCTATCCAAGCCTGATTTTGGCGATGCGGTCCGGATCGAGCCGGGCGAGGTGCCGGTGTTCTGGGCCTGCGGCGTCACTCCACAGGCCGCCGTGATGGCATCCGGCGCACCCTTTGCCATTACCCATGCGCCGGGCCACATGTTCATCACCGATATCCCCGACACCGCCTATCACGCGTGAGGATATAATGCGTTTTCTTCCCGTCAGCCTCACCACCATTCTTGTCGAACTCGCCGATCTCGATGAAACGCTGGCGCTGTTCGCCTCGCTTCAGAGTGATCCCGTCGAGGGCATCGAAGAAACGGTGCCGGCTGCCCGTACCCTGATGATCCGATTCCGCCCTGAGAAGATCAATGTCCAAGCACTGGCCGCGCGGCTGGCAAGCCGCGATCTCTCGGCAAAGATCGCGCCTTCGGACAACCTTGTGGAGATCCCCGTCCATTATGATGGCGAGGATCTTGCAGACGTCGCCGAATTAACTGGCATGAGCGTCGAAGAGGTCATCCGTCGCCATACCGAAAGCGAATTTACCGTGGCCTTCTGCGGCTTCGCCCCCGGTTTCGGTTATCTGGTCGGCGGCGATCCGGCATTGCATGTGCCGCGCCGGCAAAGCCCGCGCACCCGCATTCCAGCCGGCTCCGTGGCGCTGGCCGGCGCCTTCAGCGGTGTCTATCCGCAAAACAGCCCCGGCGGCTGGCAGATCATCGGCACCACGCCGGTGAAGATGTGGGATATTGACCGCGATCCCGGCGCGTTGTTCCAGCCGGGCTACCGGGTGCGTTTCTTCGACATGGACAAGGCCGGCAGAACGGTCGATATCCCGGCACCGGCACCGGCGAAAAAAGAACCGAAAAAGGACGGCCCGCATTTCGAGGTGCTTGCCGCACCGATGCCCGCCATCTTTCAGAATCTCGGCCGTTTCGGCCAGACCGGACAAGGCGTTTCCGCCTCCGGCGCGCTGGATCGCGGCGCGTTCAACGGCGCAAACCGCATCGTCGGCAATCCGGCCAACACGCCGTGCCTTGAACTGACGCTCGGCGGCTTCTCTTTTAAAAGCACAAGCCGCGCCGTCATCGGCATAACCGGCGCCCCCTGCCCCGTCACGATCAAGACGGTGGATCGCAGCTTCGTCGCAAAGACTGATGGACCGGTCTCCCTTGAGGCTGGTGATGTCGTCACTTTCGGCCAGCCGCCGAAGGGCATGCGCTGTTATCTTGCCGTCCGTGGCGGCTTCGATATCGAGCCGGTGCTCGGCAGTTTTGCGACGGATACGCTGGCTGTCGTCGGCCCCGATCCCGTGGGTGCCGGTGCCGTTCTGCCGCTTAAGAGCGAAAAGGCCGGTCTTTCCAGCGTTTCGATCAGCGAGATTCCGGCTTTTGAGCCGCCGGCAACCGGCGAGGTCGTGACACTGGACGTCGTCCTCGGCCCCCGAGCTGACTGGTTTACGCAAAAGGGTATCGAGACGCTGACCGGCCAGCTCTGGCAGGTCACCCCGCAATCGAACCGCGTTGGCATCCGCCTTGCCGGTGACGTGCCAGTGGAACGCAAGGACAGCGCCGAGTTGCCGAGCGAAGGCACGGCAACGGGCGCGATCCAGATTCCCCATAGCGGTCAGCCGGTTCTTTTCCTTGCCGATCACCCGCTGACCGGCGGTTATCCCGTCATCGGCGCGGTAGCGGAATATCATCTCGATCTTGCCGGGCAAATCCCGGTCAACGCTAAAATCAAATTCCGCCCGATCGGCCCCTTTGCCGAAATCGCGGCCAAAAACACAGAATTCGGAGGAGAAGATCGATGAAAAAAGTGCTGATTGCCAATCGCGGCGAGATCGCGGTGCGCATCATCCGGGCCTGTCGCGATTACGGCCTGCAATCGGTCGCCGTTTATGCCGACCCCGATCAGGACGCGCTTTTCGTCCGGCTGGCGGATGAAGCCTATGCGCTGGAGGGCGTGCGTCCCGCCGAGACCTATCTCGATATCAGCAAGCTGATCGCGATTGCCAAACGCGCCGGTGCTGATGCCGTGCATCCCGGTTATGGTTTCCTGTCCGAACGCGCCGAATTTGCCCAGGCTGTCATCGATGCCGGACTGATCTGGATCGGTCCCGACCCTGATGTCATCGAGGCATTGGGCGACAAGGTCATGGCGCGGCGCATCGCCACCGGTGTTGGCGCACCGCTGGTTGCCGGCAGCGATGGCCCCGTTTCTTCCGCCGCCGAAGTCACCGCCTTTGCCGAACAGCACGGCCTGCCCGTCGCCATCAAGGCGGCCCATGGCGGCGGTGGACGCGGCCTGAAAGTCGCGTGGAAGATGGAAGAGATCGCAGAGCTCTATGAATCCGCCGTGCGCGAGGCGACCGTCGCCTTCGGCCGCGGCGAGTGTTTTCTGGAACGTTTCCTCGATCGGCCGCGTCATATCGAGGCGCAGGTTATTGCTGACAAGCACGGCAATGTGCTGGTGCTCGGCACCCGCGATTGCTCGCTGCAACGCCGGAACCAGAAGCTGATCGAAGAAGCACCCGCCCCCTTCCTGTCGGATGAACAACGGCAGAAGATCCATGATGCCGCCAAGGCGATCTGCGCTGCAGCCGGTTATTCCGGCGCCGGCACCGTCGAATTCCTGCTCGGTGTCGATGGCACGATTTCCTTCCTTGAGGTCAATACCCGCCTGCAGGTGGAACATCCCGTTACCGAGGAAACCACCGGCATTGATCTCGTCATCGAGCAGTTTCGTATTGCCGAAGGGCACAAGCTTCGTGTGCTCGAAACGCCGGAGCCGCGTGGCCATTCGATGGAGTTCCGTATCAATGCCGAAGATCCGGGCCGCGGCTTCCTGCCGACACCAGGCTTGATCTCTGTTTTCGATGCGCCTTCCGGCCCCGGCATTCGCATGGATAGCGGCGTCGTCAGCGGCTCCAGCGTTCCCGGCGTGTTCGATTCGCTGATGGCAAAACTCATCGTCACCGGCGTCGACCGCGATCAGGTCCTGCGCCGTGCCCGCCGTGCGCTTAGGGAATTCCGCATCGAGGGCATTGCCACCGTTCTGCCATTCCACCGCGCCGCGATCGAGACGGATGATTTCATCGGTACTGACGGGTTCAAGGTTCACACCCGCTGGATCGAAACCGATTTCGCCGCCATGCCCGATGCGATGGAGCGACCGGCACCGGCCGACGACCCTTCTATCACCCGCACCTATCTCGAGATAGACGGCAAGCGTGTTTCGGTTGGCCTGCCCAGCATTCTGCTCTCCAGCCTCGGCACTGTCAGCGGTGGCAATGCATCCGCTCCCAGTGCTGCGGTCGAGAAAAAGGAAGGCGAAATGACCGCCCCCGTTTCCGGCACCCTGCAATCTTTCAAGGTGAAGGACGGAGACACGGTTTCCGAAGGTGATCTTCTGGCCGTCATGGAAGCCATGAAGATGGAGACGCAGATTGTCGCCACCAGGGCCGGAAAGGTCCGCTTGATCGTCAAGGAAGGCGATTATCTGCAGGCGGGAGCAACCCTTATCGATATAGCCGGCTAATATACAGCCGGCGCGCCGGCCTCACAATCGCAGATCGCGCGGCACCGGCGGCGGAACCCTTTCGCCGCCGGGCCGTTTATGGCGCGACCTGCTAACCATCGTGAGGGAAATATGGCCGGACGCACCTTGCTTCAATTCTTCCATTGGTATTATCCGGACGGAGGGAAATTGTGGAGCGAGGTGGCCGAAAAGGCCGAAAGCCTTGCCAAAATGGGCATCACCGACGTCTGGCTGCCGCCGGCCTACAAGGGCGCCGCCGGCGGTTATTCGGTGGGATACGACACTTACGACCTTTTTGATCTCGGCGAATTCGACCAGAAGGGCACCGTCGCCACCAAATATGGTGATCGTGGCGCGCTCGAACATGCGGGCAAGACGCTGAAAGACAATGGGATCCGCGTCATCCATGACGTGGTTCTCAATCACAAGATGGGTGCCGACGAGAAGGAAAAGGTGCGGGTTCGCCGCGTCAATCCAGACGATCGCACCGATATCGACGATGAGGATTTCCCGGCGCTCGCCTATACGCGCTTCACCTTTCCCGGCCGCAACGGCAAACATTCCAAATTCATCTGGGACCTCAAGTGTTTCAGCGGCGTCGACCACATTGAGGAGCCGACCGAAGACGGCATATTCCGCCTCGTCAATGAATATGGCGATGGTGAATGGAATGAGGAAGTCGATCAGGAAAACGGCAATTTCGACTATCTGATGGGTGCTGATGTCGAGTTCAGAAACCGGGCGGTTTACGAGGAACTCAAATATTGGGGCCGCTGGCTCTCCGAGCAGGTGCAGGTGGACGGCTTCCGCCTGGATGCTGCCAAACATATTCCGGCATGGTTCTTCCGCGATTGGGTGGGCCATATGCGCGAGACCGTCGATCCCGATCTTTTCGTCGTGGCGGAATATTGGCACCCCGATCTGGAGGCGCTGAAAAGTTATCTCGAGCTGGTCGACAAGCAGCTGATGCTCTTTGACGTCGCGCTCCACCACAGTTTCCATGACGCCTCAAAACAGGGCGGCGATTTCGACATGCGCAGCATCTTCGACGGCTCGCTTGTATCGGCCGTTCCGGATCATGCCGTCACGCTGGTCGACAATCATGACACGCAGCCGCTGCAATCGCTGGAAGCGCCGGTCGAGCCATGGTTCAAACCTCTCGCCTACGCGATCATCCTGCTGCGCGAAGAGGGCGTTCCCTGCGTCTTTTATCCCGATCTGTTCGGCACGAGCTACACCGACACCGGCAATGACGGCAACGAGTATAAGATCGATATACCCGCCATCGAATGCTTGCCAAAGCTCATCGAGGCCCGCAGCCGCTTTGCCAACGGTCCCCAGACGGATATTTTTGACGATGCGAGCTGCATCGCCTTTATCCGCCACGGCACTGCCGATGCGCCGGGCTGCGTGGTGGTGATGTCGAATGGCGAACCGGGTGAAAAACAGGCTGACCTCGGCCCCGAGCGTGCGGGATCGGTCTGGCGCGATTTTCTCGGTCACCGGGAGGAACACATCACCCTCGATGAGAGCGGCAAAGGCACCTTCCCGACAAATGGCGGCAGCGTCAGCGTCTGGGTTCCCGCCGATTCCGAATAAGGGGCGGCTCAGCCGCTTATTCAGCGGAGACGAGGCGGCGCGGGCCAGCGCCGTCATCGGCCAGAACATCATTCGGATTACGCAGCGGACAATCATCCAGCGACAGGCAGCCGCAACCGATGCAGCCGGTCAACTGATCCCTTAGCATGACCAGATTGTTGATACGCGTCTGGAGCATTTCCCGCCAGGACTGGGAGAACCTGCGCCAGTCCGCCGTCGTCGCCACGCGGTCCTGCGGCAGATCAGCCATCGCCTCCCTGATGATGCTGAGCTGGATGCCGGCGCGTTGCGCGATGCGGATGATGGCGATGCGCCGCAGGACGGCGCGATGATAACGACGCTGGTTGCCGGCGGTGCGCCAGCCTTCGATAAGCCCCTTCGCCTCGTAAAAATGGATGGTGGAAACAGCAATACCGCTGCGGCGCGCAACATCCCCCACCGACAGGCTGTGTTTGAAGATGGTATTTTCCATTCTGGCTCCTGCTTCCGGAATGATTTCCGCTCGGAAAATGCGGAAAAGCGTCGAAGAGCAGCCGGTATAATTCCTCAACTATAGTTGAGGTCAATAGGCGAATGGGCAAAAAAAGAGGCGCCCGGCGGGCGCGCTGAAATTCCGCTACTAAGGGGCTCAGTCACTAAGGCTCAGTCAGAATTTTGCCGTCATGCTGATCCAGAAACGACGGCCTTCCATGACCGTGTTGAAATCATCGGTGCCGACGTCCTTGTCGAAGACATTATAGACGGCGGCATTGAGGTCGACATTCTCGGCAACCGCATATTTCGCGCCGATATCCAGCGTGGTGTAGGCATCGTATTTACGGCCGGACTGGCCGTTGATCGTCACCGGCGTGCCGTTGGCGCCGATACGCGGGCCGGCATTAATTTCCGATCCGCGGTAATTCAGTGAAACCCAGGCTTCCAGCCCATCGATCGGGGTTACCCAGTCGCCGCGCAGATTGGCCATATGTTCGGGCGTCCGCGCCAGCGGGAAACCTTCATAATCGCCGGTCTTCTGTTCGGAATGTGTATAGGTGTAATTACCCCGCAGCGTCAGTTCCGATGTCGCATACCAAGTCGCAGTCAGCTCCACGCCCTGAATGATCGCATCGTCGATGTTGTAGTTGTACCAGAGACGATAGTTACGGTCCTCGCTCCAGCGGGCCGGCGTTCCATCCGGATTGAGCACCAGCGCATTGGAAATCTTGTCCTTGAAATCGGTGTAGAAATAGGTGGCGCCGAGGGCAATGTCGCCATTGTCCCAGAGGGCAGCTATTTCGTAACTCGTGCTTTTTTCCGCTTCCAGATTGGGATCACCGATGATCACGCCGCAGGTGCCGCTCGGGCCATAGCTGCAACCGCCGCCACCGGTAGTATAGGCGTAACCCGGCGCGATCTGGCGGATTTCCGGGGCACGGAAACCGGTGGAAACCCCACCCTTGATGGTCAGCTCTTCGGTGGCGCTCCAGACGCCATAAAGCCGCGGGCTGAAATGATTGCCGTATTTCTCGTGATTATCGAGACGAAGGCCGCCCGTCAGCGCAAAATTATCGACGATGCGCCATTCATCTTCGAGGAAAAGCGCCCACTGCGTTGCGGAGAAGGTTTCGTCGCGGTCGATGCGGCGGCCCGGATTCTGGTCGGTCAGCCGCGCCTCGAAATATTGCCCGCCGGTCACCAGCGTGTGGTTGCCGAATAGTTCGAACGGCGTGGTGAACTTGCCGTCGAGAACGGTGTTACGGATTTCCGGTGAGCGCGGATTTTCGGTTACCCTGCCGGTACGGGTGTTTCTGGTGAAATTTGTACGCTCGGCCCATTCCTGCTGGAACGAGAATTCGGACGTGGTCGGTCCCCAGCGGCCAGTATGCGAAAGCGACCAGTGATCCCGGGTATTGGTGTTGTAGGTGCCATTGGCATCCGTCGCAGCCAGCGTATCGCCGGGTTCAGCGTCGCGGCGCAGGCGGGTCTTGCCGCCTTCTAGATAGATGTCGTGATCTTCATTCGGCGTAAATGTCAGGCGGCCGTTGAAATCATATTCCTTGGCGCCCGTGGTGCCGTTCAGAATACGGTCTTCGCCGCGCGTAAAACCCCTGCCCCAGAGCTGCAGACCAAGCTGATCCTTCAGGATCGGCCCGTTGGCATACCAGGAGACCTGACCGCTGTTGCCGAACTTGGAATGCTGCTGGACCGTGCCCTCGGTGGTGACGGAACCGGACCAGACATCACCGACCTTGCGGGTGATGATGTTGATGACGCCGCCCATGGCATCCGAACCATAAAGCGAGGACATTGGACCGCGCACCACTTCGATGCGTTCGATTGCCGAGACCGGCGGCACGAAACTCTGTTCGAAACCGGAATTGCCATTGGTGCGTGCATCGCGCGTGCTCTGCCTTTTGCCGTCAACGAGGATCAGCGTGTAAGCGCCGGGCAGGCCACGAATAAAAACATCCTTTTCATTGGCGATGCCGGTGACGGACACACCCTGCACTTCCCGCAGGGCATCAGTCAGATCGCGATAAGACCCCTTTTCCAGATCCTCGCGCGTAACAACCGTGATGCTGGCAGGTGCGTCCTTCACATTCTGCTCGAAGCCGGATGCGGTGACAACGATCTGCTGAAGAACCGTGTTTCCCTCGGAGGCCTGCTGCGCGAAAGCCGGCACGGCAAAACCCAACGCCGTTCCCGCCATTGCTGCCGAAACGCCGGCCTTTATTATTGTCGCAGTCCTGTTCTGGCCGCGGTACTTCAATTCCATGTTACGCCCCCGCATTTAACTTGAGAATTAAGCACCACTTATTTAGGAGGGGGAGCGGGCGCAACGCGTTTGTTTTCGAACAGTTCTAAATTCCAGAAATTGCAAAGAGGGCTCCCCGGATGCTTCGGCGGAGTAAAAAAACCCAAGATGACAACCGGCAAGAGAAAAGCAGAACCAGTCTCAACGGCAAAGCCCGACAGGCTTGGACAGCTGAAATTACTTGTCGCTTTCGATGCGTTGTTGCGGGAAGGCAGCGTCAGCCGGGCTGCGGCCGGCATGGGACTGCCGACCTCGTCCATGAGCCGGATATTGCAGCAGCTCAGGGAAAAATATGGCGACCAGCTTTTCCTGCGCACCGGCCAAGGCCTGCGCCCCACCCCCTTTGCTGAAAACATGCGGCTGCGCATTCGCTCGCTGGCGGCGGAAGCCGAAAATCTGATGGATTATTCGCAGCAGAAACCGGAAAGACCAGCCGCCCCGGATAAAAGCGGTTGGGAACAACCGCTGCTGATGAAAGCGCCACCGCTTTCGCTTCGTCCCAGCGTTGTTCTGGAAGGCCAGCCGACACCGGAACACATTGCCGACCGTCTCGCCCGCATCGGCCACAATGCCGATCCGCGGCACCGGCTCGCAAAATATATCGCAACCTCGGCAATGGGCATCGGCAACAGCCGTCCGCTCGCCCAGGGGGAGGCGATGGATGCGCTGTCGATCATTCTTGAGGGCGAAGCCGACCCCATACAGGTCGGCGCGCTGCTCGCCACCATGCATTATCGCGGCGTGACCGCGGCGGAACTTGCGGGTTTCATCGAAGCCATGTGGCAGCATATCGAGAGAGACCGGCAGCGCCCCGCATCCGTCGATCTCGATTGGCCGGCCTATATGTCGCCAAAACATCGCGATGCGCCGTGGTTCCTGCATTCCGCCCGTCTGGTTTCGATGGCGGGCCATAGTGTCCTGTTGCACGGCCATGTCGGTGAGGGAGACAATGGCGGCAAGCTGGAACTCGCCGCACGGGCCTGCGGCATTCCCCTTTGCCATTCTCTTTCCGACGCGATGGAGGCCACATCCTCGCAGCGCATCGCCTATCTGCCAATCGGCGGCTTATCTCCGCAATTCCAGAGCTTGCTTGGCTTGCATGGCATTCTGGAAATGCGCCTGCCGCTCAACACGGTCGTCCATCTTCTCAATCCGCTTCGCGCCAAAAGCACCATGATCGGCGTGGCCCGCCCCTCCTATCAGGAACTCCACCGCGATACCGCGCGGCTGCTTTCGGTGGAGAACCTCGCCATTCTCGGCAATACCCGGGATTTTGCGCAATTCACACCGTTCCGCACCACCCGGATTTTCGGCCTTTCAAAAGGCAGGGATGTCGAATGGCTCATTCCCGCCCGCGAAACCCCGCCTGCCGAAATGCCGACCATGTTCACCACCTTCGAATATTGGCGCGCCGTCTGGACAGGTGCGGCCAGGGACGAGCGGGCGGAAACCATCATCATTTCCACGGCCGCCATCGCGCTGATGCTGGTCAACGATATGGCCCTGTCCTTCGAGGAGGCTTATGCCCGTAGCCTGCAGCTCTGGAATGACAGGGCGCGCAATCTGGCCCACGCCTGATCTGATCAGGCATTGGCCACCGCTCTTTTCAGCGCCAGATATTCCCATAGGGCAACGGCGAGCAGAATTCCCGTGCTGGCCAGTTGCAGCACGAAGAGCGGAATGCCCGGCACCGGCAAAAGCAGGCACAGCGCCGCAACGCCGGCGAAATGCGAAACGGGTCGCTGATAGGCGGCGGCGATCTTGACGCCAATATTGCCGGCCAAAAACAGAACCGGGCCGCCGAGAATAGCGATCGCCTCCCGCATCGTTGCACCCTCACGGGCATGGGAAAGGCTGAAATCCTCTCCCACTGCCGTCAGGATGATGCCGGCGACGATGGGCAGATGCCCATAGTTGAAAAGATTCTGCGCGATCTTCGTTTTTTCCTCGGCATTCTCGGCCTTTCGGGAAGCCTCTTCCTGCCCGTGGTGAAAATAGATCCACCACATCACCACGGTGCTAACGAAGGCCGAGCAGAAGACGAGAAAGGTCAAAGCCGAATTCATATATTCGGTCGCCGTGCGGCCCGTGGTGAGGATTGTTTCCCCCAGGCAGATGATGACAAAGAGCGCGCAGCGTTCCGCCAGATGTTCGCCGGAAACATGAAGCCTGTCCTCACTGCTCGAGGCCACGCCCGGTACGACGTAACGGCAGGCGGGACCGGCATATTCGATGGCAAGGGCGATGCCCCAGAGCAGAATACGGTCGGCCAGATCGACCAGACCGCCAGCCAGCCAGAACAGGCTTGATAGGGTGAGCCAGATCGTCACTCGCACCAATACCAGAAAGGACTGCCGATCTTCACCCTTGAAGGCGTAGAGCGCAAAAAGGCTCCTGCCCACCTGCATGGCGCTGTAGATCAGCGCAAAGACGAGACCCTGTTCCGCAAAGGCCTTCGGCAAGGCAATGGCCAGCAGAACCCCGCCGAACATCAGGACGAACAAAAGCAGCCGGACCGGCTCCTTTTCCGTATTCAGGAGATTGGTGATCCAGGTGGTGTGTATCCATAACCACCACAGCGACAGGATCAGGATGCCGGCCTCAAGCGCCGCTGTCGGCCCAAAATCCTTGGCAAGTGCGTGGGAAAGCTGGATGAGCGCAAAGACAAAAACGAGATCGAAGAATAGTTCGGGAAAGCTCGCCTTTTCGGCATCCTCCCCCTCCTGCTTTATCCAGCTGTCAGCCCCCGGTTTGCCTCTGGACGTCTTGTTTCCCGTGTTCATTCCGCCCCAACCATCTGATACCGGTCGGTGAGAACCATTTCCTCACCACCATCCCTCATCGTTGCGACAGCGCTTCTTCGCTTGCTGGTGAGAAGGACTGCACCCCTCGTCCCGGAAATTCGAGCGCCCGCGCACTGTCGGGATAAAAACGCGGTCCCACCAGACGGATTTTCTTTCCCGAAACATCGGTGATGTAGTTCGGGGCAGTTACCGGGGCAACGATCTGGCTGCTCTGAGTTTTCGACGCTTCGAGCGTGCTGACCTCAATTGGCTGGGCCTTTACTGGCATAGCCGTCGCAAGGGCGAAAGCAGGGACGAGAAGAGATGATCTGAGACGCATGGGCAAATATCCGGGCACATTTATTTGCGCGTAAACAGCCGGCCGCTGCTTTGGTTCCGCCGCCTCTCAGCCGTCTCCCTCAAGATAGGATCTATATTGGACATAGTCAGCGCTCGGTCGGCCGTCGATGATTTCCGGTGGCCGGCCCTCGCCACCCGGCAGATGGCCAGTTTTTTCAAGCTCAGCTCTCACGAGTTTTTCAATGGCCCTATGCCGTGGCAAAGCGTGGTCCGCCATGTAAAGAGCAATAGCCAGTTCGACATCATCCGGAAAAATCATCACCTCAGCAATCCTTCGAAACAGTCGAGGCAAACGCGAAACCTTGCAGAAGGTTCAACCAGCCCGCTGGGACGATGAATAGATTGCCTTCCTATTGAAGGGCTGTTTTCCGACGATCAAATCCTGTTGCAGATGGCGCCGGATCCGCGTTTCAACCGGCTTCATATACGAATTTCAGATGGCTGTTTAAGACGCACACTGCTTTTTTCAGCCGTTGACGGCTCAATTGCTGGAAAAACAACGCAGACTCAAGCGATTGAAACCAATCATTGAAAAACGTAAACGAAAGCTAATTGGCACTTAACTTTCATTACTTTGCATTAACCATAGGAAGCCCGCTTGACGCTAGATATTAGCCGCCTTAAGCGAATCTCGCGGTAATTGCTGAAGCAGCGTTAATGTACCGTCGGACCGGTTTTTCCGCAAGCTAACCCGCCATGCCCACCTCCATCTTGTCTTGACGCCCACGCAGTTGCGCCAGAAGCATGGTCTGCATATCGAAACAACCTTCCTGGGCCTTACGCGTCAGATTGCGCAGATATCCGCCGAGCGAGCTTATCTGGTCCGCTTTCTGCAGCAGGCAGGCAAGGATGGCCGCTGTTCCCTGTCGTCCGAAGGTGGTGAGCGCTTCCTGATAGGCGGACTGGCTGACGTTGAACATGGTTTTGATCACGGAGGTCGCGACTTCGAGATCGCGCCAGCCGGTGATGGCTCCACCCGGTGCGTAGAGCGAAATGTCAGGGCAAGCCTTCAAAACCAAAACAATATCAGGAACAAAAAATTGCTTATGAAGAACAGCCTTTGGTGATGGCGGTACAGGTTTCGCACTGATGGGTGCCACATATGCCGGTTGAGCGATGGCGGTGCTGGCAGGTGCAACGGTAACCGCCTCACGCAAATCCTGCCGTTCAGATATGGATTCGGATTCTGAATTCTTTATGAGGCGCTCATTTTGACAGTCATTGCCGCCCGATTTTTCCGATTTTTCAATATTTTCCAGATAGTTGGTCACTTCTGCACGCAAAGAGGCCAGGAATCCGGCGATTTCCTTGAGTTCCGCGGCCTTAGAATTGCGACCAAGAGAGTTTGCAATGGCATTGTATCGGGTCTGAAACCCGTCGAAGGTTTTGACATCACCACGCGCTGCGATCATTTCGCAAAGTTTCTGGATATCGCGGCGGCAAAGGCTGATGCTCTCTCGAAGGCGCTGAAGATCGAGCCTTTCGCTGATGATGCGCTCGGCCAGTTCCTCGATTTCAGTTCTGCGGGCAAGAAGCGGAGCCAGTGAAAAGCCATAGGCTTCGCTGATCTCGCCTCCCCTATGTTTGCGGGCGTAACGTTTTCCGTTCGGGCTATCCTTGCGAATGATGAGACCGGCCTCGACAAGTGCCGAAAGATGCCGGCGCAATGTCTGTTCGGCCATGCCGTGCGCGCGCAGAGACAATTGTGTGTTTGATGGGAACACCACCAGACTGGCTTCGCTGGAAAGCTCATTCTTTGGATAAAAACTCAAAAGCGCGTTCAAAACCGCAAGGGAGCGATCGGTCACACCGAGCAAGGGCCGGGCTTCACAGACCGAACGATAAAGTTTCCATTTGTCGACGGCTTCGACCTTTCTGGTCTTCTGCGCGGCAAACTGAGTTGCGAGGACGCCAAACGACATCGCTCGCCGCCCAAAGGGCGTCGTTACACATGTGCTGTCCATGTCTTTCACCTTTCACAAGGCAAAAGAAAATCGCTCACCGAAAAATTCGATGCCAAGACTCTTGACTATGATTCGCGGAAATGAGATTCTTTGGTTGCTTAGATCAAAGAAAGGCTTCCGTGCGGCAACGTTCGGGGGCTTTTTTCTTTTGTGATGCGTCTCCTGTTAGTGGTTCGCGTTAAAACTCACTGCTTGGACCGGTATTCGGCAAACAGCGTTTGAAGATGTTCGAGAACGAATTCGGCAAACTCCGGCGCTTCGTTCTTGTCGATAGAGATATCCAGCTTGCGGTCGCTCTCGACCACCTTTGCCAGTCGTCCCCCGGTTTCTGATGACCAGACGCCGGCTTTTTTGGCCTGTGCCTTGGGCTTCAGGAAATCCAGCAGCGATTTGAACCGCTCTTCCGATGTCAGGGCAGCGACGGACGCATCCTTCACATAGGCGCGAGCCGCTTCCTTCACCTGAGAGGAGGAAAGCTGATCGGCAAGATCCATCCAGTTGCGACGGCCAACGCCTGGAGCCGGACCGATGAGATCGACGAGATCTTCCGGAATGCGGCCGACAACCGACAGCATATTGGAGAGATCGCCCTTGTGGAGAGACATGGCGGCCATGATCGTATCGCGCGGGAACCGTATCTGCAGTTTCTGGGCAAACCGCGCCTTCTCAATATAGGTGAGGTCGCGGCGCTCGTTGTTTTCCTGACCCTGGGCGACAACCAGCTGCTCGTCACTGAGGTCACGAACGACTGCCTTGACTGGAATACCAAGGTTCGACACGGCACGCAGACGGCGATGGCCGAAAGCAACCTGATAACGGCCCTGAAAATCAGGATGCGGGCGCACCAGAATGGGAACCTGCTGGCCCTGTTCGCGAATAGCCTCGACAAGGCCCGCATCCGCTTCTTCGGAGGCTGGCATGCGATCCGGTATGAAGGATGGATCGATATCGGCAGGGTTCAGGGAAACGATCGTCAGACCTTCCGCGAGCTGCCTTTCGATCTCTTCCGCCCGCTTGGCGCGTTCCGATACTTCGCTGAGCGACTGGCCGATCATACCAACAGGGGAATTCAGAACATCCGTGACAAGGTCCGGAGAGCCGAGGATGGGCCTGATACGCGGACGCGACCGCTCGGAGCCAGTCTCATTGCTGTCGGCGGCGGGAGTGCCAAGGTTGGCGAAGATCTGTTTTCTGCTCATGCTGCCCTACCCCACGCTTTTTTAATCAGTCCTTCGATTTCAGCGTTTACGTTGTTCATGGCTTCCAGCGCACGGTCATAGGTGGACCGGGTGAACTGGGTTCTTTCCACTTCGAAAAGTGTCTGGTTGGTCAATCCGGCATCCGAAACCGCCGTGCTTTTCAGCATGGGGTGGATGAGGACGTTTTCGCCGAAGATGGAGCGCAGGAAGGCGACCATCTGGTTCTGTGGCCCGTCGCTGGGTTCGAAGCGGGTGATCAGGTACCGCATCCAGTTGTAATCCGAACGCGCGCCGGCCCTGCCGATTTCGGCGAGAAGATCGCCGGTCATGGCAAGAAACTGATTCATCGACATCACATCCAGCATTTGTGGGTGAACGGTAACGAGAACAGATGTGGCAGCGGTCAGCGCCGAAAGCGTCAAATAACCGAGCTGCGGCGGGCAATCGATGACGACGACATCGTAGAAATTCTGCGCCTGGGCGATGGCTTGACCGATGCGGGCGAAAAACAGCGTATCACCCGGGGCGCGGCGCATCAGCGCGCGCGGCGTATCATGTTCAAACTCCATCAGTTCCAGATTACCGGGAACGATATGGAGATTGGGAATATAGGTGCCGCGAACGATCTCGGCGATCGGCCGACGCTCGTCGTCGTAACGGATCGCACCATAGAGCGTTTCATTCGGTCCGACATCGATTTCAGGCTGGTGGCCGAAGAGGGCGGAGAGACTGGCCTGCGGATCGAGATCGATGGCGAGAACGCGGTAACCGCGCAGCGCCAGATATTGTGCCAGGTGCGCCGAGGTCGTGGTTTTCCCAGAGCCGCCCTTGAAGTTCATGACCGCGATGACCTGCAACTCTTCGCCTTCCCGGCGGTGCGGCAGATAACGGCGGGTGCCACGGGCGCCCTGATCCAGGAATTTCCTGATTTCGTCCATATCCTCGACCGAATAGGAACGACGGCCGGAAGCCTGGGCGGCATCAAGCTCCGGACGTTCGGCGGCGATCTGGCGAAGATAGGCCTCGCCAATGCCGATCAACCGCGCGGTTTCCGCAGGAGAAAAATGCCGCATGCTCTTTTCGGTGTGCGGGGAAAATGTATTTGCATTATGAGCCTGCAATTGGGCTGACAACGCAGCCGAATGCTGTTGTATAAGACTCGTCAGGTCGGGCGCTCCCGCGGCACGTCTTAAATCGGCACTCTGTGTCATCGGTCTTCTTTCGCTCGAAATTGCAGTAGCGGTTTTTTTCGAAAAAGGCGGTTTTTTCCGCAACTGAGATATAAGCGCCGATTCTCTTTTTGGCGCAATAGGCTTTTTTCTCAGGTGCAGAACCGCCGCTAAAGCATTGTGGAAGAATCACATTTGCTTTTTGTGACGGTTTGACGGTTAGCCGCGGCTAACTCCTCTTTTGTGAGCAAATGGAGGAGCGAAAATGAAGCCATTCCGGAAGTGTCTACGTGTCCTTTTTAAAGTTTGCCGCGGCTAACTTCGGGTTCGACTTGCTGCCGGCTCGAGAATCATAATGGCGGAAAGTGTGGGGTGGACATTGGCAGACGTTTAATCTCTACTTGTTGACTAGGGTATTGTTCTGCCGGGCACTGCCCGGCTGTCTTAAGCTGTCGCAGGTTGGAGGAATGCATGTCTTATGATGTCGCTCTTGTCGGATCGGGTTTCTCGGCAATCTGTACCGCCGCCCATCTTTTATCGTCCTTGCCGGCAGAGGCTTCGATTGCCATCGTCGGTGATGAATCAGATTTCGGGCGCGGTACCGCTTATCGCACGGAACTGCCCTATCACCGGCTGAATGTGCCGGCAGGAAGAATGAGTGTTTTTCCCGATCGGCCTGATGACTTCGTCGGCTGGCTGACGGAGAACGGCATCGCCACAGACCCCTTGGCTTTCGCCTCGCGCGGTGACTATGGCCTTTATCTCCGAGACAGGTTGGCAAACTTGTTGAGAAGCAGGGAGCAACGGGCGAGGGTGGATTTCATCAGAGCCAAGGCTTCGGCCTGTCGGCCCGATGGTGCTAGTGGCTTTTCTTTTGTTCTGGAAAATGACGGGCAGCTGCATGCGAAGAATGTAATTTTATGTCTCGGCTTGGGCTCAGCAAGTTTGCCGGTGCAAACTGTCGCGAAAGATGAAGGTGAGACGCACCGTATCATCAGCCATTGCTGGCAGCCGGGATGGCTGTCCAAAGTGAAAGCCGGTGATCGCATCTGTATTCTGGGTTCGGGCCTGACGATGATCGATCAGGTCCTGACCCTGCGCGGGAAGGGGCATCTGGGGCCAATCCATGTCCTGTCCCGTCGCGGACTGGTGCCGCACCCACATATCAGCCCACCAACGCCTCCGGCGGATCCGAACCTGCCCCACTGTGCGATGGAAATCAGCGCAATATTGCAGACCCTGCGCGGGCTGGTGAGAGAAGGGACGCCGTGGCGCGCCGTGATGGATGGTTTGCGGCCAAAAACGCAGATGCTTTGGCAGAGCCTTACCCCTGCGCAGCGTAGTCGCTTTCTTCGACATGCTTTGCCATGGTGGAATATCCACCGGCACCGCATCGCGCCCGAGGTTTCCGATGCTTTCGCAAAACTGCTTTCGGACGGCGTTCTGGAAATCCATGCCGGCTATCTTCGTTCCATCGACGAACAGGAAGAGGGCATGGTGGTGCGTTATCGCCGCAGGCATACGCAGATACTGAAAGAGCTGCGCGTCGATTGGGTCGTTAACTGCACGGGAATGGAGCGGGCAGGTATCGGCCATTCGCGGCTTCTCGAAACCATGCGTGATGATGGGGTCCTTTTGCTCGATTCCTTCGGATTGGGCGTCGAGGTGGATGAGCAGTCCCGTTTGTTGCGCAAGGATGGGGAAGGCTGGCCCGGTCTTTTCGCTGCCGGTGCGCTGACGGCGGGCCGCTTCTGGGAGATAACTGCTGTTCCGGATATTCGCGTGCAAGCGCAAAAGATTGCGCAGATCGTGACCGAAAGAGTCGGCCTCAACAATTGATCGAATTTCCGCGCGGGGTTGAGTGGCTTAAGGGTCAGCGTAAACATATAGGCGCCGGCGGCGGCCGAATGTATCTCGCACCATGTTAGCCGCGGCAAACTTTTCGTGATTATGGATACTTGCAAGATATCGGTCATGGAATAGAGAGCGGCACGCGAAGACATCAGGCAGGCTGCGCGCTGCCGTAGAAGGTAGCATTCGCTTGAAATGGAGCCCGCCTGTAGCAGGCAAACCATCGAATTTCATGACTGCAAATGAGAGCCCGGCGTCGGTGCAGGATAGCGTATGAGAACGCCCATTTGCTAAATAATTTACATCTCCTGTGGAAATAAGTCGAAAAACCGGCTATAAAGTTCATTGTATTGGATCTCTATGAAAATAATTTGCGAGGACGCGTGGAAAATCAAACGCTGGTAAGATACGAGACGGCGGATAATCAGGCTGGTGGACAGCGTCGACCCTTCGCCAAAGCCGTGCGGGCCGGCGATTTCGTTTACGTCTCGGGCCAGGTGCCGACCGTCGATGGCGAGGTCGTAACCGGCGGTATCGTGGCGCAGACCGAGCAGGTCGTCGCGAATATCAGGGATGTTCTGGCGCTCGCCGGCTGTACGCTGGCCGATGTGGTCAAGGTCAATGTCTGGCTGGACGATGCCCGTGATTTCTCGAGCTTCAACGCCGTTTTCCAGAAATATTTCATCGATCATCCACCGGCGCGTTCGACCGTGCAATCGCCGCTGATGGTGGATGCCAAGGTGGAAATGGACGTTATCGCTTATAAGCCACTGGCTTAAGCCCCTGATTTTTTGAACTCTGCGAGTAGATAATGAGCTATCCCTGGCCTGATGCGGGCACAGCCCTCAATGCGATTTCGACGCCCATGCCCGTCATTGATGAGGACAGGCTCGCCGCCAATATCCTCAGGGCACAATCCTATCTGGATGCGCACGGTAAAGCCTTCCGGCCGCATATCAAGACGCACAAGATACCCGCCATTGCCAAACAGCAGCTTCAGGCAGGTGCGATCGGCATCAACTGCCAGAAGGTCAGCGAGGCGGAGGTTTTCGCGGATGCCGGTTTCGAGGACATCCTGATCACCTACAATATTCTCGGTGCGGCAAAGCTTTCGCGGTTAAAGGCGCTAAATGCACGCATCGGCAGGCTGAGCGTCGTGGCCGATAGCGCCGTAACGATTGCCGGCCTTGCCGATACATTTGATGCGGCAAGGCCGCTCGCCGTTCTGGTTGAGTGCGACACGGGCGGCAAGCGCTGCGGTGTGCAGACGCCGGAAGCGGCCTTGGCGCTTGCGGAACAGATCGTCGCGGCATCGGGCCTCATATTCAGGGGCATTTTGACCTATCCGGCACCGGGTGGCGCCGAGACGGTGGAGAAGTTCATTCGCGAGACCATGGCGTTGCTCGCCACAAAGGGCATAGATTGCCCGGTGCGATCCAGCGGCGGCTCGCCGGATTTCTATTCCGCCCATCTTGTAGCCTCCGCCACCGAACATCGGGCCGGCACCTATGTCTATAATGACCGTTCGATGCTGCGTGCAGGGCATTGCAGCGCTGGCGATCTCGCCATGCATGTTCTGGCGACCGTCGTCTCAAAACCGACGGCCGACCGGGCCGTGCTGGATAGCGGCTCCAAGGCCCTGACCTCGGATCTTCTGGGTTTCAATGATTATGGGCTGCTCGAGGGTTACGAGGGCGCAAAAATCATCTCGCTTTCGGAAGAACATGCGGTTGTTGATTTGTCCGGCTGCACCGGGGCCACGCCCGAAATCGGTGATGTGGTCCAGGTCGTACCGAACCACACTTGCGTCGTCAGCAATCTTTTCGACCGCATGGTGTTCCATCGAGACGGCGTTGTAACCCGGGTAGAGCAGGTGGCGGCACGGGGAACAGTCTGGTAAAATTACCCGGCTAATTAAATTATGAATCGGAAGCTGCGCGAATGCGGATACCGACAACGAGAATCGAAAGACATGCGCATCTTCACGGCGTCGCTCGCCACCGAAACCAATACGTTTTCGCCCGTTCCAACAGATATGGATGCATTTCGCGCCGCTTTTTATGCCGGCCCGGGCGAGCATCCGGAAACGCCGACGCTCTGCTCGTCGCCGGTACCTATCCTGCGCCGCCGCGGCAAGGCGGAAGGGTTTACGGTGATCGAAGGGACGTCCTGCTGGGCGGAACCGGCGGGCCTGATCCAGCGCCAGACCTATGAAACGCTGCGGGATACCATTCTTGCCGAGCTTGCTGCTGCCCTGCCGGTGGATGCGGTGGTGTTTGGGCTGCACGGCGCCATGGTGGCGCAGGGTTATGACGACCCGGAAGGGGATTTCCTGTCGCGCGTCCGGGCCATGGTCGGGCCGGACGTGTTGGTCGCGGCGGAATTTGATCCCCATAGTCATCTGACGGCGCTTCGGGTCAAGAATCTCGATATCATGGCGACGTTTCTGGAATTTCCGCATACGGATTTCGAAGAGCGCGGCGAGCATGTCGTGGAAATAGCGCTGCGCACGCTTCGCGGCGAGATCAGCCCGGTCATCTCCACCTTCGATTGCCGCATGATTACCATATATCCGACCAGTCGGGAGCCGATGCGTTCTTATGTCGACCGATTGAAGGCGATGGAGGGCAAGGACGGCATCCTGTCGATTTCCGTCATTCACGGTTTCATGGCTGGCGACGTGCCGGATATGGGAACGCGGATCGTCGTCGTCACCGACAATGACAAGGCGAAGGGCGATGCGCTGGCCGAAAAACTCGGCCATGAGCTTTATGCCATGCGCAAGCTGACCGCGATGCCGATGCTGGATACGGAATCGGGTCTCGACCTCGTTCTCACCATTCGGAGCAACAATCCGGGAAAGCCGGTCGTTGTATCAGATATATGGGATAATCCCGGCGGCGGTGTCGCCGGCGACGCCACTCATATTTTACGGCGCATGGTGGTGCGCGGCATGGACAATTTTGCCGTCGCGACGATCTGGGATCCGATTGCGGTATCTTTCTGTCACGCCGCGGGTGAGGGCGCCGAGATCGATCTGCGCATCGGCGGCAAGTCCAGCCCGGAAGGTGGGGAGCCGCTCGATTTTCGCATCAAGGTGATGCGCACGGCCGAGGCCGGCTGGCAGAGTTTCCGCAATAGCAGGGTGACGCTGGGTCGGGCGGCAGTCGTCCGGCCGCTCGGCACTGACATCGATATCATCCTCATTACCAGCCGGACGCAGACTTATGAGCCGGATATCTTTTCCAATCTCGGCATCGATTTTGCGAAAAAAGATGTGCTGCTGGTCAAATCGACCAACCACTTCCATGCGGGTTTTGCGCCGGTCGCCTCCGAGATCGTTTATATCGCGGCTCCGACGTCCTATCCCACCGATCCCGCTAAAACGCCCTATCGCAAGGCGAGCCTTGAACTCTGGCCCCGGGTGGCCGATCCGCTGGGTCTGGATTGAGAAGAGGCGGGCTTAGACCTGATCGAACGTCACGACAAAGAAACGACCATCTTTTTCAATGGCCTGCGCGGTAAAACCGGCACCGCGCTCAAGCAGGAGGCTGTCGCGTCGCTGTAAATGCATGATTTCGCCGCCCGATGAGACAGTGACAGGGTCTGTTGCAAAAATGATCGTCATCGTTGACGCCGCTGAACGAACAGTGAGTGCGCCGCGATGTCTCTCGACGCGATGCGCGTAGTGTCCGCGACGGGACATGACATTGAGATCAACGATGGGACCACCCGTTAAAACGGCGTTGACCGGAACATCGGCAGCGAAGGGCAGGGGATCGCTATCCATCGCCAACACCACCGGTTCGCGTTCGTCGATACTGAGGCTCATACCGGCCCCTTCCAGGATGCAGAGGGTGCGGTCAATTCCGGGAAATATGGAAAAGGGGCCGTCCTGCGCTACGTCAGCCATGCTCATGCGCCAGTCGAAATCCGCCATCGAGGCGTTTGCGGGATGGACGATGATCTCAGTCGTTATGCCGCCGCCATTTTTCCAAGGCATTGATGTGTAGGTGCTCTTCTGTAGATATCTCATTTTTTCATTCCCTGGGCATCTGGCTGAATAGGATGGCGCTATTTGCCACCGTCGTCGGCGATACGATGTTCGAGCTCTTTTTGTGCAGCGCGGAGATCAGCTCTTTTCCCGGCAAGTTTCTCGATCGCTTCGACAACCAGATCACGCGCAATATAGTCCGACTTGTGTCCAAGATTCTTCACAACGATCAAGGTCGACCTGTGGATATCGCGTGCAAGCTGGAGAGAATGAATCTCTGGCGATACAACAGTGTCCGTGTCGCCGGTTATAATGACGGTCGGCGCTTTGATTTTGGAGTAATTCGGCGCGGTGCTCCGCGCCCATGCGTTCAGCGCGGCGACTTCCCGCGCGTTATGGCGAAAAGCCTGCGGTCTCAAAGCCGCCCATGCGCGCGTTGTTTCCACATAGCCAGGGGGACGATTATTGGGTGCAAAAACCCCATGCGTCGCCTGATCAAGCGCAAGAAGACCTAAGGGGGGCGCGACGAAGGTCGAAAAAAGCGGGCCGGTCACCGGGGCGCTTGCTGCCGTATAGTACCAGGCAATGCCTCCCGGCCACGGGTAAACCGCAGGAGAGAGAAACACCAGGCCCGACACCATCTCCGGGTGGCGAAGCGCAAATGCCGCGGTGATGGCGCCGCCAAAGGAGTGGCCGACGATGATGGCCTTGCGGACGCCGCGCTTTTTCATCAACTGAGCCACGGCATCGGCCTGTCCATCTGGCAGTATGTTGTCCTTGCCGCCAATATCGGAGCCGCCATGGCCCGGCCTGTCGATGAATAGCAGTCTTGCCCGGCCGCGGAGTTTGTCCTCAAAGGAAAACAGCGGGTCATAAAGACTTGCGCTCGCGCCATGCAGGAAAACGATCGGCGGCAGGTCTGCTTGTTTTTGTGGTTCGATCAACAGGCTGTTGAGCTTGTATCCGCCGACATCGATTCTCACCGGCACGGCGTTTCGGCCTTGGGCGGCTGCAGGGACGGTCAAAGAAAAAGCGGGAGAAATTGCACCGATCAAAAAGCTGAGGGCAAGTGAAATACGCCGTGGTGCCATGCTGTCGTCCACACTCCATCAAAGCTTGCCGTGTCATTATCGGCGCGAGAATGATCCGTATGCCTGATCAACAGCTAACAACGAGAAAATCGAGCCGGAAGTTTCAGATGCCGGAAGTTTCAGATGAAGGAGCGGCTTGGATAATGACGTCCGCCTCTGCTGCGGAAAGGGTGGAAAGCCGCGCGGCGACGGACCGCGCGGCGCGATAATCAATTGCCGAGGATGCCGGGCAGGCGCAGGCCCTGCTCTTTGGCGCATTCAACAGCGATGTCGTAACCGGCATCGGCGTGGCGCATGACGCCGGTTGCCGGGTCATTCCACAGCACGCGCTCCAGCCGGCGAGCGGCATCGTCGGTGCCATCGGCGCAGATAACCATGCCGGAATGCTGCGAGAAGCCCATGCCCACACCGCCGCCGTGATGCAGGGAAACCCAGGTGGCCCCGGATGCGGTGTTGAGCAGCGCGTTGAGGAGCGGCCAGTCGGAAACGGCATCCGAGCCGTCTTTCATTGCCTCGGTCTCGCGGTTGGGCGAGGCGACGGAGCCGCTGTCGAGATGGTCGCGGCCGATGACAACAGGCGCCTTCAGTTCACCGTTCCTGACCATTTCGTTGAAGGCCAGCCCAAGACGATGGCGATCACCAAGGCCGACCCAGCAAATACGTGCCGGCAGGCCCTGAAACCCGATGCGCTCGCGCGCCATATCCAGCCAGTTGTGCAGGTGCTTGTTGTCGGGCAGCAGCTCCTTCACCTTGGCGTCGGTCTTGTAGATGTCTTCCGGATCGCCGGACAGTGCCGCCCAGCGGAACGGGCCGATGCCCCGGCAAAAAAGCGGGCGGATATAGGCCGGCACGAAGCCCGGAAAGGCGAAGGCGTTTTCCAGTCCCTCATCCTTGGCGACCTGGCGGATGTTATTGCCGTAGTCGAGCGTCGGAACGCCGGCGTTCCAGAAATCGACCATGGCCTGCACATGCACTTTCATCGACGCACGGGCGGCGGCGGCAACGGCCTTGGGGCCGCTTTCCTGCTTGGCGCGCCATTCGGCAACGGTCCATCCGGCCGGCAGATAACCATGGACCGGATCGTGCGCCGAGGTCTGGTCGGTGACGATATCGGGGCGGACGCCGCGACGGAAGAGTTCCGGGAAGATCTCCGCGGCATTGCCGATCAGGCCGACGGACTTCGCCTCGCCCGCCTTGGTCCATTGGTCGATCAGGGCGAGAGCTTCATCCAGCGTATGCGCCTTCGCATCGACATAACGGGTACGCAGGCGGAAATCGACGCGGGTCTCGTCGCATTCGACCGCAAGGCAGCAGGCGCCCGCCATGACAGCGGCCAGCGGCTGCGCGCCGCCCATGCCGCCGAGACCGCCGGTGAGGATCCATTTGCCCTTGAGGTTGCCGCCGTAATGCTGGCGGCCGGCCTCGACGAAGGTCTCATAAGTGCCCTGCACGATGCCCTGCGTGCCGATATAAATCCACGAACCGGCCGTCATCTGGCCGTACATCGCAAGGCCTTTCTTATCCAGCTCGTTGAAATGATCCCAGTTCGCCCAATGCGGCACGAGATTGGAATTGGCGATCAGGACCCGCGGCGCATCCTTGTGGGTGCGGAACACGCCGACCGGCTTGCCGGACTGCACGATGAGGGTTTCATCCTCGTTCAGGTCTTTCAGCGTCGCGACGATGCGGTCGAAATCGTCCCAGGTGCGCGCGGCGCGGCCAATGCCGCCATAAACCACCAGTTCGTGCGGCCGTTCGGCGACATCAGGATCGAGATTGTTCATTAGCATGCGCAACGGCGCTTCCGTCATCCAGCTTTTGGCATTGAGTTCAGTGCCCTGCGGTGCGCGGACGTCGCGAATATTGTGGCGCGGATTGTTCATGTGCTTTCCCCTTATCATTTCGTGTCGAGCGCAAATTTTTCCATGCGCGTGAGAATGGTCTTGAGATGGGTGCGAAGCCGTTCGGCTTTGCCTGTGTCATAGGCAAAAGGCGGGTGCTCGTTTTGAAGATGGGTGGACTGCGCCAGCTCCATCTGAATGGCATGCACGCCGGTCTGCGGTTTTCCGTAATGCCGCGTTGTCCAGCCACCTTTAAAGCGGCCGTTCTGAATGCTGTCATAGCCCTGCGCCGCGGCGGTCACCTCGACGGCGATTTTCTCGATGGCCGGATCGCAGGTCTTGCCCATATCCGTGCCGATGTTGAAATCCGGCAGCTTTCCCTCGAACAGGAAGGGGATATGCGAGCGGATCGAATGGCAGTCATAGAGAATGGCGATGCCATGGATGGATTTCACCCGTTCGATTTCCGCCGCAAGGGCTGCGTGATAGGGCGCGTGGAAGGTCTCCAGTCGATGGGCGATGTCGGCTTCGTTCGGTTCCGCTCCCTCTTTCCAGATGGGCTTTCCGTCGAAATCCGTTTCCGGGACAAGGCCGGTCGTGTTCTGTCCCGGATAAAGGCTGACGCCTGCCGGATCGCGGTTTGCATCGATCACGTAGCGGTGGAATGTAGCCCGTACGGTTGTCGCATTGTCCAGCAGACCGGCATAAAGCGTATGGATATGCCAATCGGTATCGGCGAGAATCCTCCCGTTGTCATCGAGGCGATCCCATATCGCGGGCGGAACCTCGGTTCCGGTATGCGGAAAAGCCAGAATGACCGGCGATGTGCCCTGGTGAAGCATGAAGGGCGTGTTCATCGATCGCGCCTCTCTGTCGTGGGGCTACCCCCCTCTGCCCTGCCGGGCATCTCCCCCTCAAGGGGGGAGATCGGCAAGCGGATAGCACCATGCCCAAGGAGCGAGCGGGCGCGGCATCTGATCTCCCCCCTTGAGGGGGAGATGCCCGGCAGGGCAGAGGGGGGTAGCCCCAAGGCACCGACGGAGTTGGAGGAGGAAAATATGCCCATCATCTCAAGCCTCCAGCTTCGGCAGAATGCCGCCCGAAATCGTCGAGACCAGCGCGCCGGAGGCAATCAGCTCCGCCGCAGCCTTCAAATCCGGCGCCATATAGCGGTCCTCTTCCAGCGACGGGACTACAACACGCAGCACAGCAATCACCTTTTGCAATTCAGGACTGGTTTTCAGCGGTCCGCGCAGTTCCACACCCTGAACGGCCGAGAGCGCCTCGATCCCAAGGATGGCAAAGAGATTGTCGGTCATCGGCAACAGGCGGCGCGCGCCATGGCAGGCCATGGAGACATGGTCTTCCTGATTGGCCGAGGTCGGCGTCGAATCGACGGAGGCCGGATGCGCCATTTGTTTGTTCTCGCTCATCAGCGCGGCGGAGGTGACTTCGGCGATCATCAGGCCGGAGTTCAGGCCCGGTTTTTTCGAAAGGAAAGCCGGCAGGCCATAAGAAAGCGCCGGATCGACCAGCAGCGCTACACGCCGCTGGGCGATCGCGCCGATCTCACAAATGGCAAGCGCCGTCTGATCGGCGGCGAAGGCGACCGGCTCGGCATGGAAATTGCCGCCGGAAACGACGGAATTATCCGAGAGCACCAAGGGATTGTCGGTCACCGCGTTGGCTTCGATTTCCAGCGTGCGCGCCACCTGGCGCAGAAGATCGAGGCAGGCGCCGTCGACCTGCGGCTGGCAGCGAATGCAATAGGGATCCTGCACGCGCTCGTCGCCCTCGATATGGCTGACGCGGATTTCCGAACCTTCCAGCAGGTTACGAAGCGCCGCTCCCGCATCGATCTGGCCCTTGTGGCCGCGCAGGCTGTGAATATCGGGATGGAAGGGCGCGGATGAGCCCATGGCGGCGTCCGTCGAAAGTGCACCGGTAATGAGCGCCGCCTGTGCGGCACGATGGGCGCGGAACAGCCCGGCCAGCGCCAGAGCTGTCGAAGTCTGCGTGCCATTGATCAGCGCCAACCCCTCTTTCGCCGCAAGCACCACCGGCGTCAGCCCGGCTTTGGCGAGCGCCTCGCCGGCGGGCAGCGGCGCACCCTCATAAAAGGCCTCGCCTTCCCCCATCATCACGGCGGCCATATGGGCGAGCGGCGCGAGATCACCGGAAGCGCCGACCGAACCCTTTTCGGGAATGACGGGGATGACACCCTTTTCCAGCATGGCCTCGATCAGCCGAACCAGTTCCAGCCGCACGCCGGATGCGCCGCGGCCGAGCGAAACCAGCTTCAACGCCATGATCAACCGCACGACATTTTCAGGCAGCGGCACGCCGACCCCGCAGCAATGCGACAGGATGAGATTGCGCTGCAATGTCGCCACATCGGCGGCGTCGATTTTGATGGAAGCGAGTTTGCCGAAACCGGTATTGATGCCGTAGACCGGCGCATTGCCGGCGGCGATTTCGGCGATGCGGCCAGCCGCCTTTTCAATGCCGGCATCGAAGGAACGGTCGAGCTTTGCCGTGCCGTTTTCCCAGTAGATGGCGGCAAGATCGGCAAGCGTCACGGCGCCGGGATGAAGCGTGATGGTCTTCATGGTCATGGAGAAACCTTCTGTCCCTTGAAAATACGGGCATGGAGCGGGTTGAAGCCGATGCGATAGACAAGCTCGGCCGGGCGCTCGATATCCCAGATGGCGAAATCGGCGGATTTTCCGGCTTCCAGCGTGCCGGTTTCCGCAAGCAGTCCGAGCGCCTTTGCCGCATTGCGTGTCGTTGCCGTCAGGCACTCCTCCACGGTCATGCGGAAAAGCGTGGCGCCCATATTCATGGTCAGCAGCAGCGAGGTGAGCGGCGAGGTGCCGGGGTTGCAATCCGTTGCGAGCGCGATCTCGGCTCCGGCATCGCGCAATGCCTGAACCGGCGGCAGTTGCTTCTCCCTGAGCGCATAAAAGGCGCCGGGCAGAAGCACGGCGACGGTTCCGGCTTTTGCCAGCGCCTTCGCACCGGTCTCGTCGAGATATTCCAGATGATCGGCCGAAAGCGCGTTGTAGGAGGCCGCAAGCTCTGCGCCGCCGAGATTGGAAAGCTGTTCGGCATGAAGTTTGACGGGGAGCCCCCGCTGCTTTGCTGCCGCAAAAACCCGGTCGATCTCTTCTACGGAGAAGGCGATGCCTTCGCAAAAACCGTCCACCGCATCCGCCAGGCCTTCAGCATGGGCTTTTTCCATCCCGGGGAGAACGACGTCGGTGATGTAATCGGCGTTGCGGCCCTTATAGTCCGCGGGTGTCGCGTGTGCGGCGAGGTAGCTGGTGACGATGCGCACGGGCCGCAGCGTCTCGAGTCTACGGGCGACGCGCAGCATTTTCAGCTCGGTTTCGATGTCGAGACCGTAACCGGATTTGATTTCGATGGTGGAAACACCTTCGGAAAGAAGCGTGTCGAGACGCGGCAGAGCCTGCGCCACCAGAGCCTCGACCGAGAGCGCGCGCGTGTCGCGCACCGAAGAAACGATCCCGCCGCCCGCTTTGGCGATCTCTTCATAGGTGGCGCCATTCAGCCGCATTTCGAATTCCATGGCGCGATTGCCGCCAAAGACGAGATGGGTGTGGCAGTCAATCAAGGCGGGTGTGATCCAGCGGCCGCCGCAATCGGTCGTCTCATCGGCTGTCGAGAGGTCATCGGGCAAATCGCTTTCGGGGCCGGCAAAGGCAATGCGGCCGTTACGCACGGCAATAACGGCGTTTTCGACAGCGCCGATGCCATCCATGGCGGGATTGAGGGTCGCCAGCCGGGCGTTGCGCCACAAAGCCGTGGCGTTCCCCGTCGCCGTTCCCTTCGCAGAATTGTTCCCTGGCATTGCTTTTCGCCTTTCCTTTGTGAGTTAAATGTATATACATAATAATCGGCTTGGCAAGCTGCAATTTCGGGTTTGAAATGGCCTTGCCGGAAGAACCAAAGGAGACGGTGGCATGACGGCAATTCACGCGGGCGCGGCGCTTCTGGCTGGTGGATGGGCGAAGGATGTTCGCATCATCTGCGATGACGGCGTCACTTCATCCGTCGAAACCGGCGTTTCCCCGCAGCCGCAGGATGAGCGCCACGCCGTCATCGTTCCGGCCATGCCCAATCTCCACAGCCACGCCTTTCAGCGCGCCATGGCCGGACTTGCCGAAATTCGCGGTCCCGGTGACGACAGTTTCTGGAGCTGGCGCACGGTCATGTATAAATTCGCGCTCTCGATGACGCCTGACCATGTCGAGGCGGTTGCCGCTCAGCTATATATGGAAATGCTCGAGGCGGGTTTCGGCCGGGTCGGTGAGTTCCACTACCTGCATAATGACAGGGACGGCTCGCATTACGGCAATATCGCCGAAATGGCCGAGCGTATCGGCGCGGCCGCTTCACAAACGGGCATCGGTCTCACGTTACTGCCGGTCTTTTACGCCCATTCCGGTTTCGGCGGTCAGGCGCCGATCGACGGGCAGAAACGCTTCATTCATTCGCTCGACAGTTACGGAAAGCTGATACAGGGCGCGCAGGCGGTGGTTGACAGGCTGCCGGGCGCCGTCCTCGGTATCGCGCCCCATAGCCTGCGCGCCGTGACCGGCGCCGAGCTTGCGGCCATCGAGCCGCTGGCAAAGGGTGGACCGATCCATATTCATGTGGCGGAACAGACCAAGGAAGTGGAGGATTCGCTCGCCTTTTCCGGCGCCCGGCCGGTGGAATGGCTGCTGGACAATGCGCCGGTCGATGGTCGCTGGTGCCTGATCCATTCAACGCATATGACGGACACCGAAACGAGATGTATGGCGAAAAGCGGGGCTGTTGCCGGGCTCTGCCCGATCACCGAGGCCAATCTTGGTGACGGCATCTTCCCGGCCCCGGCCTTTCTCGCTGAAGGCGGCCATTACGGTGTCGGATCGGACTCCAATATCCTGATTTCCGTGCCGGAAGAGTTGCGAACCCTCGAATATTCGCAGCGCCTCTCGCTTCGCGCGCGCAATGTCGTCGCCGATCCCGGTTGCTCCACGGGTGAAAAACTCTTCCTGCAGGCGCTCGAAGGCGGCGCCAGGGCATTGGCGTCGCGAAATGGCGTTGAACAGGGAAAAAGCGCCGATTTTGTCGCTCTTGATGTGTCCGCCGTTTCCTATCTTCCACTATCCCAAA